>NZ_JBEPPC010000001.1:0-1337427 GCF_040547115.1 Hymenobacter sp. UYCo722
ACCCCTCCTGTGTTTTTCTCCTCACCCCCCCCTCCCCGCCTCCTTCCCGTCTACCCAAAAACACCCCCCGCCCGTCGTCCCCCTGTGCGTTTTCTTGCCCCCCCCCCCCCCCCCCCCGGCCCCCCCCCCCCCCCCCGCTTCTCGTATGTTGTTTTCAGTGAATTGTTTACGCCGGAGCAGGCTGATGCTAGTGGCTGGATTGCTGCTGGCTGCCGCCGCCCACGCCCAGCAGCCGGCCGGCAACGACGGCTTCCGCCGCCGCAATGGCCAAATGGAAGTTATCCGCAACGGCAAGCCCTACGCCATGACGCGCGACGCCCACCTGCCCACGGGGGCCACCGTCACCAAAGACGGCTTCGTGGTGAGCGCAACCGGCCAGCGTACCGAGTTGGGCGAGGGCCAGGGCTGCGACCTGCGCGGCCGTCCCGTGCCGGTGCTGGCCGGGCCCAACGGCGCGCTGATTCTGGCCGGCCCGGGCGCTTCGGCTGCCCCGGCGCGGGCGGTGCCCGCCGCCACGCTGCTGGAGCAGGTCTTCGGCCGCGCCGACGACGACGACGAGGGCAATGGCTTCTTCAAATTCAAAAAAGCTAAAAAGCACCACGGCAAAGGCCACGGCCACTGGAAGGACGACTAACTCGTGCCGCCGCCCGCTGCTTCTGTTGTTCGTCAATTATTGCATGGTTCATCTTTTTCTCGCCGCTCCTTTCGTCGATGCCGCCCGTGCCGCGCAGTTTGCGGCCGTGCGCGCTGCCCTGGCCGCCGACAGCGGCACCGATTCGCTGCTGCTGGGCAACCTGGTACTCGAAGACGGGGCCGCGCCGCTCGATGCCGTGGTGGTGCGGCCGCACGGCATTACGCTGCTGGTGCTGGTGCCGCGCGGCGGGGTGCTCAGTATTCCGGCGCTGGGCTACGGTGGCTGGCAGCTGGCTGGTACACCCCTGGCCGGGGGCGAGGCGTTCGACAATCCCTTCGAGCAGTTCCGGCAGCAGAAGGCGGCGCTGGTGGCCTGGCTGCGGCCGCGCTTCACAGCCGCGCAGGCCAACCTGCAGTTTATCAGTGGCGTGGTGATGTTTGATGCCCCGCTCACGTTTGGCCCCGACGTAGAAGCGGCGCTGAACGAGGCCCCGGCCGCCTTCCAGCTGCTGGCTGGCCCCGCCGACCTGCCCCGCCGCCTGGGCCAGCTAGCCACGCCCGAAATCGACTTCACCGCCGCCGACCTGGCCGAGTGGGCCGCCGAGCTGAATGAATTTGCGGCCACCGCGCCGCCTGCGCCGAATGGCCCACCCGCGGCGGGCCACTCCGCTGCTTCGCCCGAAACCGCCGCCGATGCCGCCAGCAGCTTTATAGGTGAAAAAGCCCGCGCCCTCTGGGGCTGGCTGGGGGCCAACGACGTGCCCGACGACGACCTGCCCTACGGTGCGGATGCCGCCCTCACGGCCCGCAACGAGGAAAAGCAGCACCTCGAGCAGCTCCGCCAGCAAATGCAGGCCGACGTGCAGGCCCAGCTGCATGCCCTCGAAGCCCGCGAGGTCGAGCGGGAGCGTAGCATTGCCCAGCTCCGCGCCGAGCTGGCCCAGGCCCCGCCCGTGGCGGCCGAAGCCACCGCCCTCGTGTCGCGCCTCGGGGCCGAAACCCGCGAGAAAGCCGCCCTCGAAGCCGAAATGGAAGCCTCGCGGGCCGAGCTGGCCACCCGCAACCAGGAGCTCGATGCTAAAATCCAGCAGCTGAGCCAGCTCATCGGGCAGCTGAGCGCGGCCCCGATGGCCAGTGCGCCGCCCCCGGCCCCGGGCCCGCAAGTCGCCCTGCCCGAAGTGCAGCCCGCTTTGCCGCTGGCTCCGCCCGTGGTGGCCGCCGCTCCGGCCCCGGCTCCGGTTGCCCCTCCGGTCGCTGCGGAGCGTGTTATTGCGCCTGCCCCCGCTGCGGCCGCCGTGCGCCTGGTGGCACCCGGTGCCACGCCGCCGGTTTCCGAAAGGCAGCCCGCTGCTGCGGGCTCGCGGGGAGCCACCCCGGTGGCGGAACAGCTGCGGGCCTTTGGCGCGCGCGCCCTTGCGGCTGGGGCAACGGTGCGGCCCCACTTGCAGCGCTTGGGCGCGGCGGCGCGGGCCCGGCCCCGGGTGCTGCTGGGGGCAGCCGGAGTGGTAGCCCTGGTTGTTGGCATCTGGGTTTTCGCCCACCGGGGCAGCACCGCACCGGTGCCCTACCAGGAAAATGGCCGCTGGGGCTACGCCAATGCCAGTGGCGAGCCGGTTATCAAGGCGCAGTTTGCCTCGGCCGCGCCGTTTGAGGGCGGGCAGGCAGTGGTGGAGCAGGACGGGGCTTTTGGGCTGGTGGATGAAGCCGGCAAAACGCTGGTAGCCCCGGCCTACGATGCCATCAACCCCTATCGCGGCGGCTACGCCCGGGTGCGGGTGGGGGAGGCCTACTCGTTTCTCGAGGAAGGCGGGCAGGAATTTGACCACTTCTTTTTTAATGCTCTCGACTTTGCCGAAGGCCACGCCGCCGTGCTCGACCATCGCGGCTGGTTCTATATCAGCGGCCCCGAGGTAACCGAATCATCGCCCATTTTCCGCGAAGCCTATTCGTTTGTTAATGGCCTAGCCCGGGTGCGGCTACCCGACGGCTACACGTTCATCAACCCCGATTACCTGGCGAACCCGGCCAGCGGCACCGCGCCCTTCGGCCGCTACCAGCTGGCCGCCGACTTCGCCGACGGCAAAGCCCGCGTGACGCAGAACGGCCGCAGCTTCCTGATTGACAAGAGCGGGGAAGAAGTGAAATAGCCGTGGGCAAGTCGCGACGGCCGGCGTTGCCAGCCGGTCGAGCGGGGATGGGGCACGCTGGCCAAACCAAGCCCGGCCGTGCGCGTACGGTTACCGGAAACGACCCGTGGGGCCGGAGTGGCTTCATCGAATCCACAGCGGCGGCCCGTATCATTGGCTCAGCATTTCTTTCAACCCCAACCCCTCGCCCATGCCCACTCCCGACCCCCGGCGTCTCGCCAATCAAATTGCCCTTGTTACGGGGGCCAGCTCCGGTATTGGCGTGGCCGTGGCCAAGGGCTTGGCCGCCCACGGAGCCAAAGTGGTGGTGAACTACGCCCACGATGAAGAAGGGGCCAATGCCACCGTCGCCGCCATTGAGGCGGCCGGTGGCACGGCCCTGGCCATCCGGGCCGATGTGAGCCAGGAAGACCAGGTGCAGGCCATGTTCAAGCAGGCCATCGAGCACTTCGGCACCATTCACATTGTGGTGGCCAACTCCGGTATTCAGCAGGATTCGGCCTTCATCGACATGACCCTGGCCCAGTGGCAGAAGGTGATTGACGTGAACCTGACCGGCCAGTTTCTGTGCCTGCGCGAGGCGGCCCGCGAGTTTATCCGGCGCGGCGTGCAGCCCGAAATCAGCAAGGCGGCCGGCAAGATTATCTGCATGAGCTCGGTGCACGAAGTCATTCCGTGGGGTGGGCACGTGAACTACGCGGCCAGTAAGGGCGGCATCATGCAGCTGATGAAAAGCGTGGCCCAGGAGCTGGCCCCGCATAAAATCCGGGCCAACAGCATTGGGCCGGGGGCCATTGCTACGCCCATCAACCTCTCGGCCCGCGACACGCCCGAGGAAGAAAAAGCCCTCCTCACCCTCATTCCCTACAACCGCGTGGGCGACCCCGACGACGTGGGCAACCTCGCCGCCTGGCTAGCCTCGGACGAAGCCGACTACATCACCGGCCAAACCATTTTTATGGATGGCGGCATGACCCTGTACCCCGGGTTCTCGTCGGGCGGGTGAGAAGGTCAGTTAACAGTTATCAGTGAGCAGTTAATAGAAGTTGGCTCTACAATCGGTAACTGTTTACTGGCAACTGTTAACTGACAATCAATGAATCCCGAACAATCCCGCCTCGCCGAAGCCAACGCCGGTACCAAACCCTGGCGCAAATTTGGCCCCTACGTGGCCGAGCGCCAGTGGGGTACCGTGCGCGAAGACTACTCGGCCAACGGCGACGCTTGGAACTTTACCACCCACGACCAGGCCCGCAGCCGCGCCTACCGCTGGGGCGAGGAAGCCCTGGCCGGCTTCTGCGACGACCAGCAGCTGCTCTGCTTCGGCCTGGGCCTCTGGAACGGGCAGGATGCGATTTTGAAAGAGCGTTTCTTCGGCCTGAGCGGCACGGAGGGAAACCACGGCGAGGACGTAAAGGAGGTGTATTACTACCTCGATGCCACGCCCACGCACTCCTACCAGCGCATGCTGTACAAGTATCCGCAGCATGCTTTCCCCTACGACTGGCTGGTGCAGGAAAACGCCCGCCGCGACCGGCTCAAGCCCGAGTTCGAGCTGATGGATACGGCCATTTTCCACGAAAACCGTTACTTCGACGTGTTCGTGGAGTTTGCCAAGGCCGACGCCGAGGACGTGCTCATTCAGCTCACCATCATCAACCGGGGAGCCGATGCGGCCACGCTGCACCTGCTACCGCAGCTTTGGTTTCGGAATACCTGGGCCTGGGGCAACAGCGCCTACCGGCCGGCCCTGTCGGCCACGACGGAGGGCCACATCCACGCCGAGCATCAGGATTTGGGGCCGCTCACGCTCTACTGCGACGAAGCGCCGGGGCTGCTTTTCTGCGAGAATGCCACCAATAGCGGCCGCCTTTACCACGCGCCCTCCGACGAGCATTTCTTCAAGGACGGCATCAACGACTACCTGCTGCACGGCCAGGCCGGGGCCGTGAACCCGGCCCGCACCGGTACCAAGGCCGCCGCCCACTACGAGCTGGCCATTGGCCCGGGCGCGACCCGCGTGGTGCGCCTGCGCCTGGCCGCGCCGGGCCAAATAAGCCCTTTTGTTGATTTTGACCAGACCCTGAAGCTGCGGCTGGCCGAGGCCGACCAGTTCTACCACGAGCTGCAGGCCGGCATCGCCGACCCCGACGCCCGCAACGTGCAGCGCCAGGCCTTCGCGGGCATGCTTTGGGGCAAGCAGTTCTATTATTACGACGTGCCGCAGTGGCTGGCTGGCGACCCGGCCCTGCCGCCCCCGCCGCCCGAGCGCCTGGCCGGCCGCAACGGCACCGGCTGGATGCACCTCAACAACGCCCACGTCATCTCCATGCCCGATACCTGGGAGTATCCCTGGTACGCGGCCTGGGACCTGGCCTTTCATTGCCTGCCGCTGGCCCAGCTCGACCCCGAGTTTGCCAAGGAACAGCTGCTGCTGCTGTGCCGCGACTGGTACATGCACCCCAACGGCCAGCTGCCGGCCTACGAGTGGAAGCTGAGCGACGTGAACCCGCCGGTGCACGCCTACGCCACCTGGCGGGTGTTCAAGATGTGCCAGAAGGCCCGTGGCGGCCACGGCGACGTGCATTTTCTGGAAACCATTTTCCATCGACTGCTACTGAATTTTACTTGGTGGGTGAACCGCAAGGACCGCGACGGACGCAATATTTTTGAAGGTGGCTTTCTGGGGCTTGATAACATCGGCGTGTTCGACCGCTCGGCTCCGCTGCCCTTCGGCGGCTACCTCGAGCAGGCCGACGGCACCGCCTGGGTGGCCATGTACGCGCTCAACATGATGCGCATCGCGCTGGAGCTCAGCAAAACCAACCCCGTGTACCAGGACCTGGCCAGCAAGTTCTTCGAGCACTTCCTGTACATCGCCGAGGCCATGACCAACGTGGCCAACGAGCACATGGACCTCTGGGACGATGAGGACGAGTTCTACTACGACGCGCTGAACACGCCCGACCGCGGCCACGAGCTCCTCAAAGTACGCAGCCTGGTGGGGCTGATTCCGCTGTTCGCGGTGGAGGTGATTGACGAGGATACGCTGGCCAGCGCCCCGCAGTTTCTGGCCCGCATGAACTGGTTTCTGGATAACCGGCCGCATCTGGCGTCGCTGGTTTCACGCTGGCAGGAGCCCGGCAAGGGGGCCCGCCACCTGCTCTCGCTGCTGCGCGGCCACCGCGTGAAACGCCTGCTGGCCCGCATGTTGGATGAGGCCGAATTTCTTTCGCCTTATGGGGTGCGCAGTCTCTCGCGCTACCACCTGGCCCACCCGTTCATCTTCCGGGGCACCGAAACCCAGTTCACCGTGAACTACGAGCCGGCCGAGTCGCAAACCAGCCTCTTTGGCGGCAACAGCAATTGGCGCGGCCCCGTGTGGATGCCCATGAACTTCCTGCTCATCGAGTCGCTGCAACGCTTCCACCACTATTACGGCGACGATTTCAAGGTGGAGTATCCCACCAATTCGGGCCAGACCGCGACGCTGCTCGAAGTAGCCGACGCCCTCACCAAGCGCCTCACCCAGCTCTTCCTGCGCGACCCCGACACCGGCCGCCGCGCCTGCTTCGGCGACGATAAGCAGCTGCAAAACGACCCCCACTTCCGCGACTACCTCTGGTTCCACGAGTATTTCCACGGCGACAACGGCCACGGCCTCGGGGCCAGCCACCAAACCGGCTGGACCGGGCTGATTGCCAAGCTGCTCCATCCGCGTAGCGGGGCGTAACAGGTACTTGCCGAAGTTTACTGAACGTCATGCTTCATCTTGCGTCCGCGCAGTCGAAGCATGACGTTCTTTCACTTTTTAAAAATGACTCTCCAATGTCCATTCCCACGCCCTGGCTTGATGCCACCACGCCCATCCGCGATGGCATGGTACACTGGCCCGATAACGCCCCGGTCCACGTTAAAAAAACGCTCAGCATTGCTACCGGCGCGGCGGCCAACGTCACGGAAGTATCGATGAGCGCGCACACCGGTACCCACGTCGATGCCCCGCTGCACTTCACGGCCGGGGCCGGCGACAGCACCACCATCGACCTGGCCCGCCTCATGGGCCCGGCCCGCGTGGTGGCAATCACCGACCCGCACAGCATCAGCCTGGCTGAGGTGCAGCAGCTGGTAATTGAGCCGGGCGCGCGCCTGCTTTTTCGCACGCGTATTTCCGATAGCGAGTGGAGTACGTTGCCTTTTCAGCCCGATTTCGTGGCCCTCGATGCGGATGCGGCCCGCCACCTGCGCGACTTGGGCGTGGTGTGCGTGGGGGTTGATTACCTATCGGTTGGCAAACCCGATACCCACCACACGCTGCTCGATGCCGGCATCTGCGTCATCGAAGGGCTGGCCTTGCAGCACATCGCGCCGGGCGAATACGAAATGCTGTGTCTGCCCCTGAAAATCGTGGACAGCGACGGCGCGCCCGCCCGGGTGCTGCTGCGGCCCCGCTAAGGCGCATAGCCGGTACCAAACTAAACAAAATCCAGGCGCGGACCGGCATCACTCCGATGTCAGCCTGCGCCTTTTACTTTACGCCTCGAAAGCATTATTTTAGCTCAGCATCCGGATAATGTAAAAAAATACGCTCGGAAACGATTGCGGAACCGTGCCATCTCCCGCAAAACCCTTAGCTTGCACCCCGCATAACATTACGGTAACATGGAAGTTCAAACCTTGAAGTATCCGGCCATTCGCAACTACGTGGCGGGTCAGTCGTTAGAAAGCGCCTCTGCGCCCACGATGGACGTTTTCAGCCCTCTCAATGGGCAATTAATTTCCACCCTGCCGCTTAGTAACGCCGCCGCGCTCGATGCCGCCGTGCAAGCCGCTAAGGCCGCCTTCCCCTCATGGTCGGCCACCCCAATCAAGGAGCGGGTCCAGATTTTTTATCGCTACAAAACGCTGTTGGAGCGCGACATGAAGGCCCTGGCCGACCTGGTGCGCGAAGAAAACGGCAAGACCTTCGATGAAGCCCGCGCCGAAGTCGAAAAAGCCATCGAGCTGACCGAGTTTGCCTGCTCACTGCCGCAGCTCATTCAGGGCGAGTTTCTGGAAGTGAGCAAGGGCGTGGAAGCCCGCGCCGAGCGCAAGCCGCTTGGCGTGGTGGCCAGCATCGCCCCGTTCAACTTCCCCAACATGGTACCCCACTGGACCATCCCGAATGCCATTGTGCTCGGCAATACCATGGTTCTGAAGCCCTCAGAGCAAGTGCCGCTGAGCGCCGTTCGCATCGCCGAGCTGCTGAAAGAAGCCGGCCTGCCCGACGGCGTGCTGAACATCGTGAACGGCGACCGCGAAATTGTGGAAGCCATCTGCGACCACCCCGACATTCAGGCCGTGAGCTTTGTGGGCTCCACCAAAATTGCCAAAGTCGTCTACATCCGCGCCACCAGCAACCTCAAGCGCTGCGTAGCCTTGGGCGGGGCCAAAAACCATCTGATGGTGCTGCCCGACGCCCACCCCGAAATGACGGCTTCGAACGTGGCCGCCTCGATGTCGGGCTGCGCGGGCCAGCGCTGCATGGCCGGCTCCACGATGGTAGGCGTGGGGGCCGTGGACGACATCGTGGCCAAAATTGTGGAAGAAGCCCGCAAGATTGTGGCCGGCCAGAACCTCGGCTCCGTCATCAGTAAGGCCGCCAAGGAGCGCATTGAACAGCACATCACCGAGGCCGAAGCGGCCGGGGCAAAAGTGCTGCTCGATGGCCGCCATGCCGTAGTGGCCGGCCACGAAGAAGGTTACTACGTGGGCGCCACGGTAATTGATTACGTGACGCCCGATATGCGCATCGCCCAGGAAGAAGTCTTCGGCCCGGTGCTCGCCATCATGCGCACCAACACGCTGGATGAGGCCCTGGCCATCGAAAACGCCAATCCCTACGGCAACGCCGCCGCCGTATTCACCAGCAGCGGCAGCAGCGCCCGCTACGTGATGGACCACGCCCAGGCCGGCATGATTGGCGTAAACATCGGTGTGCCCGTGCCGCGGGAGCCTTTCTCCTTCGGCGGCTGGGGTGACTCCAAGTTCGGTGCCTGCGATATTACCGGGAAGAGTTCGATTGAATTTTGGACGCAGTTGAAGAAGACCACGACCAAGTGGAACCCCGAGTCGCGGGTGAACTGGATGAGCTAGGAAGTAGTCGGGCAAAGGCCGTCATGCCGAGCGCAGCCGAGGCATCTTGCTTGTGGTAGTAATCAAATCGTTCAATGATGCGCGCGAGATGCCTCGGCTGCGCTCGGCATGACGTTTCGAGGTGAGCTTCTACATCTACATTCTCACAAACTCGGCCCGAACCGTTCTTTATACCGGCGTAACCAACAATTTTGAGCGCCGCCTCTACCAGCATAGCGAAGGCTTGGGCGAAGCCGGTAAATTTACCGGGCGCTACTAATTCAATCTGCTTATTTACTTTGAAGTTAGTCCCGATGCCAAGCAAGCAATTGCGCGGGAAAAGCAAATTAAAAAATGGGCTCGGGCACAAAAGGAATTTTTGGTAAACACACTTAATCCCACTTGGGAGCCGATAGATTTACAAACCTGGAGCGGCTAGAAATGCTCCTCTCGTCAGCACGCGAGATGCTTCGGCTGCGCTCGGCATGACGTTTTACATACAAAGCACCTCCACATGGAAACCACCCTCGCTCCCGACCCAACTCAAATCCTGCACGACAACCTCGACCACACGCTCTTCTCGTGGTCGAAGCAAACGGGCCTGAACCCCATCAACGCCGAGCGCGCCGAAGGCGTGTACGTCTACGACCGCGACGGCAAGCGCTACATCGACTTCTCAGCGCAGCTGATGAACGTGAACATTGGTCACGGCGACCAGCGCGTAACCGAAGCCGTGGCCGCCCAGATGCGCGAGCTCAGCTACGTGTACCCCGGCATGATTACCAAGGCCCGCGGCGACCTCGGCCGCAAGCTGGCGGAAATCACCGCCCCTAACCTCACCAAGGCTTTCTTCACGCTGGGCGGGGCCGAGGCCATCGAAAATGCTATCAAGCTGGCGCGGGTGTACACCGGCCGCCACAAGATTGTGACGCTGTACCAGTCGTTTCACGGCGCATCGTACGGGGCCATGAGCGCCGGCGGCGACCCCCGCAAGTTTGCCGTTGATAGCCAGGCCATGCCGGGCGTGGTGCACGTCGAAAACCCGTATTCATACCGCTGCCCCTGGTACTCCGACTCGCCCGAGCAGTGCGCCCAGCGCGCTGCCGATGCGATGGCGCGCATCATTGGCTACGAGGGGCCCGGCAGCGTGGCTGCCATTATCCTGGAAGGGGAGTCGGGTACGTCGGGCTGCATCAAGTACCCGCCCGGCTACTGGACGCGCATCCGCGAAATCTGCGACCAGCACGGCATCCTGCTCATTGCCGATGAAGTGATGTCGGGCTTCGGCCGCACCGGCAAGTGGTTTGGCTCGGACCACCACGGCGTGAAAGTCGATGTGATGTGCATGGCCAAGGGCATCACCGCCGGCTACCTGCCCCTGGGCGCGGTGATGGTGGACGAGAAAATCGCCAAGTCCTTCGACGACAAGCCCCTGCCGCTGGGCCTCACCTACTCGGCGCACCCGGTATCCTGCGCTGCCGCCGTGGCCGTGCTCGATATTTATGAGTCGGACAACCTCATCGAAAACACCATTGAGATGGGCGAATACATGGACCAGCAAGTGGCCCAGCTCAAGCGCCATCACCCCAGCATCGGCGACTGGCGCAACACCGGCCTTTTCGGCTGCCTGGAGTTGGTGAAAAACCGCGACACCAAAGAGCCCATGGCCCCCTGGAACGCCACCAACGACCAAATGGCCATCATGAACCAGGTGGCGGCCAAAATCCGTGAGTTGGGCATGTACACGTTTGTGCGCTGGAGCTACATCTTCATCTGCCCCCCGCTCACGATTACGAAAGAGCAAATTGATGAGGGGCTGGCCATTATTTCCGAGGCGCTGGAAATTGCGGATAAGCACGTCGATTAAAAATTGAGAATTAAAAATTAAAAACGGGATATACTGCCGCATTGCTTCTGCATTGCTATTATTTCCCGTCCTCCAATTTTTAATTCTTCATTTTTAATTTTTAATTAATTCCCATGTCCATCCTCCTCAAAAACGGCCGCGTGGTCACCGCCGATTCGGACGCCGTCTGCGATATTCTGATTGAAGGCGAAACCATCTCTTCTATTGGCCGCAACCTGTCGGCCGACGGCGCGGAGGTCATCGACTGCACCGGCAAGCTGATTATGCCCGGCGGCATCGACCCGCACGTGCATTTGGAGATGCCATTTATGGGCACCTTCAGCAGCGATACTTACGAAACCGGCACCCGCGCCGCCCTGCATGGCGGCACTACTACCGTCATCGACTTCATCCTGCAAAAGCAGGGCAGCTCGTTGCGTTCGGCCTTCGAGGAGTGGAGTGGCCGCGCCACCGGCAATGCCGTGGGCGACTACAGCTTCCACATGGCCGTCACCGATTTCAACCCGAATACCAAGGAGGAAATTAAGGACATGATTGCCGAGGGCATCACCTCATTCAAAACCTTCATGGCCTACAAGGGCGCGCTCATGATTGACGATGCCCAGATGGTGGGCCTGATGGCAGAGGTGAAGTCGCACGGCGGCCTTGTGACGGCCCACGCCACCAACGGCGACCTGATTGACACGCTCATCGCCCAGCACCGGGCGCAGGGCAAGCTCACGCCGCTCTACCACTACCTCTCGCAACCCGAAGTGACGGAGGCAGAAGCCTCGGGCCGCTTCGCCGACATCGCCAACTACACGGGGGTGAATGCCTACATCGTTCACCTTACCTGTGAGGGCGCACTCAACCAGGTGCGCCGCGCCACCGAACGCAACCAGCGCGTGCTGGTCGAAACCTGCATCCAGTATCTGGTGCTCGATGCGCGGCTGTACGAGGACGAAGCCAACGGCGCGAAAGTGGTGATGTCGCCGCCGCTGCGCGAGAAAAAGGACCAGGCCACGCTCTGGGCCGGCCTGAATCAGGGCCTTGTGAACGTCGTCGGTACCGACCACTGCCCGTTTACGTGGGAGCAGAAACTGATGGGCAAGGACGATTTCTCGAAAATTCCGAACGGCCACCCCGCCATCGAGCATCGCATGGAATTGCTGTTTTCGGAAGGGGTGAATAAGGGCCGCATCACGCTCCAAAAATTTGTGGAAGTAACGTCCACTAACGCGGCAAAAATATTCGGCATGTTCCCACGCAAAGGCACCATCAGTATTGGGGCCGATGCGGATTTAGTAATTTTCGACCCGACTAAAACACATGTTATTTCTGCGAATACGCACCACATGAATTGCGACTATTCGGCCTACGAAGGCTGGGAGGTAACCGGCAAAATTGACACGGTTTTGTTGCGCGGCAAAGTAGCTGTTGATGCCGGCCAAGCCAAAGTTTCGAAAGGCTACGGGCAGTTTATTAAGCGCGGCAAAACGAACATTTGAGCGCAAAATTACGCGAGGTAAAAAGGGGTTGCGCGAGGTTTGTTTCCGTTGTTGCGTCTTTTAAATTGCGAAACCACTTTTAACCTCGCGAAAATTCGCGCTCGACCAAACATTCAACCCTTAATACTTAACCATTCCACCAATGCCCAGAATGATTAAATCCGGCCTCATTCAGATGAGCCTGCCGATGACCGAAGGCGAAGGCACGATTGCCGAAATTATGCAAGCAATGGAAGCCAAGCATATTCCGTTGATTGAGGAAGCTGGCCGCCAGGGCGTGCAGATTCTTTGCCTGCAGGAAATATTTAATACCCCGTATTTCTGTCCTGGCCAGGATAAAGCCTGGTACGCTTCGGCCGAAGCTGTGCCCGGCCCGACGACGGACCGCATGGCCGAATACGCCAAAAAATATAACATGGTGATGATTGTGCCCGTGTACGAGCGCGAAGCCGCCGGCTTCCTCTACAATACGGCTGCCGTGATTGACGCCGACGGCACTTACCTCGGTAAATACCGCAAAAACCACATTCCCCATACCACCGGCTTCTGGGAGAAGTTCTTCTTCAAGCCCGGCAACCTGGGCTATCCGGTATTCCAGACCAAATACGCCAAAATTGGGGTTTACATCTGCTACGACCGTCACTTTCCCGATGGGGCCCGCGTGCTGGGCCTGAACGGGGCCGAAATCGTGTACAATCCTTCGGCTACCGTAGCTGGCCTCTCGCAATACCTCTGGAAGCTGGAGCAACCCGCCCATGCGGCTGCCAATGGCTATTTCATGGGCTGCATCAACCGCGTAGGCGAGGAGAAGCCCTGGAACCTGGGCCGCTTCTACGGCACCTCGTATTTCGTGGACCCGCGCGGCCAGATTATCGCGCAGGCCGATGAATATAAAGACGAGCTGCTAATTGCTGACTTCGACCTCGACATGATTGAGGAAGTGCGCAACACCTGGCAGTTCTTCCGCGACCGCCGTCCCGAAACCTACGAGAAACTGGTGGAACTGTAGGCCACGTAGCACGCAAAAAAGTCGCACTTAGAACGTCATGCTGAGCTTGCCGAAGCATCCCTACCGCGCAACTGATTTAGATAATTGCACGGTAGCGATGCTTCGACTCCGCTTTGCTACGCTCAGCATGACGTTCTATTTGTTTCCAAATATCATCGAATAATCCCGCCCATTCATGGCCGAATTTTCTACACCTACTACTGAGCAGCAATTCGCCGAAAACTTCGCGCAATTAAAGCCGGTGATGAGTCGCACCGAGGCGCTTTATGAAAGCTCCCGCTGCCTCTTTTGCTTTGATGCGCCGTGTATTAAGGCATGTCCGTCGGGTATTGATATTCCGCAGTTTATCCGGCAGATAAATTCGGGCAATGATACCGGCGCGGCGCGCACTATTTACGAAGCTAACTACTTCGGCAATGCCTGCGGTAAAGTGTGCCCGACGGAAGTGCTGTGCGAAGGTGCCTGCGTGTATAACCTGCAGGAGGTGAAGCCAATTGAGATTGGTCGACTCCAGAGTTTCGCCACTACCAAGGTGATAAAGAGTGGTGAAAAACTGTTCAGCCCCGGAGCGGATAATGGGAAGCGAGTAGCCGTTATCGGGGCTGGTCCGGCCGGTATTTCGGCCGCCTGTGAATTACGGGCGCTGGGTTATGGCGTAGACGTCTTCGAGGCCAAAGCGCAACCTTCGGGCCTGACGGTTTATGGCGTGGCACCCTATAAAATAACCAACGAAGAAACGCTGGCGGAGATGGCGTATTTGCAGGCACAGTTTGGCTACCATACTCATTTTAATTCGGCTATTTCTTCGCGGGCCGAATTGGAGAAATTGGAGGAGCAGTACGATGCTATTTTTCTGGGTATCGGGCTTGGTAAAACGAATGAACTGGGTTTGCCGGGTGAGGATAAAATTAACTGCACCGGCGCGGTGGAATTTATTGCTGAATTACGTCAGCATCACTACAAAGTAGCGGTGGGACGCAAGGTAATTGTGCTGGGCGGCGGCAACACGGCGATGGACGCCGCTTCGGAGTCATCACGTCTCGGAGCTCAGAATGTGATTCTGGCTTACCGACGCGCTAAGGATGAAATGGGCGCGTATGAGTTCGAGTACGACTTAGCTAAAGGAGTGGGGGTGAAGGGCTTGTTCAACGTGGCTCCAATCGAAATTACGGGTAACGGCTACGTGGCGGGCGTGAAATTTATTCGCACTGAAACCAGAGATGGTAAGGTGTTGGAAATTGCCGGTTCGGAGTTTGTGGAGCCGTGCGACATGGTGATTAAAGCCACCGGCCAGGCCAAGCAGACGGAGTTCCTGAATCTGATTCCCGGCCTGAAGCTGGACGGCAAAGGCCGCATCATCGCCAATGCCCACACCGGGCAGACGTCGAACCCAAAATACTTCGCCTCTGGCGATGCCTGGAATGGCGGGGCTGAGGTAGTGAACGCAGCGGCTGAGGCTAAGCTCACGGCGCGGGGTATTCACGCTTATCTGAGCAAGTAGCTTTTCTTTGAACATTCTCAGAATGCTCAGCATGACGTGCTGAAAAATAAAAAATTATGCCTGACCTCTCCATCAATTTCGCCGGCATCAAGTCGCCGAATCCGTTCTGGCTGGCTTCGGCCCCGCCCACCAATTCCGGCTACCAGATTATGAAGGCCTTCGATGCCGGCTGGGGCGGCGCGGTGTGGAAGACCCTGGGCGTGCCCGTCGTGAACGTATCGAGCCGCTACGGCGGCCTGAACTACCGCGATAAGCGCCTCGTGGGGTTCAATAATATCGAGTTGATTTCGGACCGGCCGCTCTCGCACAACCTGCGCGAGATTGAAGAGGTGAAAAAGCGCTTTCCCAACCACGCCGTCATCGCCTCGCTGATGGTGCAGAGCCGCCAGGAGTGGCACGACATTGTGCGTCAGAGCCAGGACGCGGGGGCCGACGGCTTCGAGCTGAATTTCGGCTGCCCGCACGGTATGTGCGAGCGCGGCATGGGCTCGGCGGTGGGGCAGGAGCCCAAGGTGCTCCAGATGATTGTGGAGTGGGTAATGGAAGTGGCCACCAAGCCCGTTATCGTCAAGCTCACGCCCAACATCTCCGACATCACCGAGCCGGCCCTGGCCGCTCGGCGCGGAGGGGCCGATGCCATCTCGCTCATCAACACGATTCAGAGCATCGTGGGCGTTGATTTGGACCAGTTCGCACCGTACCCGATTGTGGACGGCAAGGGCACCAACGGCGGCTATTGCGGCCCGGCCGTGAAGCCCATTGCCCTGAACATGGTGAAAAACTGCGCCCAGCACCCCGACATCAAGCTGCCCATTTCGGGCATTGGTGGCATCGAGAACTGGCGCGACGCAGTGGAGCATATCTTGCTCGGCGCGAGCAGCGTACAGGTGTGCACGGCCGCCATGCACTACGGCTTCGGCATCATTCGTGAAATGACCTCCGGCCTGGAGCAGTACATGGTCGAGAAGGGCTTCAACACCATCTACGACATGGTGGGCAAGGCCCTGCCCAATGTGCTGCATTGGGAAGACCTGAACATGAAGTATAAGGTCACCGCCAATATCAACGAAGCTAAGTGCATTGGCTGCCAGCTGTGCTACACGGCCTGCGAAGATGGTGCCCACCAGGCCATCCGGCTGAACGCCGGCACCCGTGTGCCCGAAATCATCGACGAAAACTGCGTGGGTTGCAATCTGTGCTCGCTGGTCTGCCCGGTCGAGCAGTGTATCACCATGGAGCGCACCGACGACGGCACCCAGCACCTCACCTGGAAGGAACGCACCGCCGCCGGCACCGCGCCCACCAATTTTGAGGACGAAAATGCCGGTGGCCGCCACCACTGGGTGCCCGAGCCCAGCGCCGCCCTCGGCAAGGAGCGCCACAAAACACTTCCCGGCAAATCCCGCCTTTATTCGGGCGAAACCGTGGCCCCGACGGAGGCTTAAGCAGCCCGTATGTATCGACCAACCGCTATAAACCACACGGCTCCCTGCCTCCCGGCAGGGAGCCGTGTGGTTTATAGCGGTTCGCGGCCAAAAAATGTGCGAAAAGTCGGGAATTGTTGCTGATTTCGGCTTGCATTTTATTGCTGGAATAATGCATTCCGACCGTAGTTCTTGCGCTATGGTGTGCGCCCGGCCTTGTTGTGCGCCTCGGCCCATTGTCGTCGTTCCGCAAAGGGGCTATTACCGGGGCGGTAGGTGTATCGGGCCCAGCGCTGTTATGCTTGTTACTTGATTTGCCGGCTCGCGAAATTCGAAAAGGAGGTGAGCAAAAATTTGCATTATACCTCTAATTAAATTACGGATATCGCAGGTAATTTCACTACGTGGTAAAATCATATTCCAAAATTTGGAAAATAAACTACTTAGGTACCAATGATAAAGGAATAATTTACTAGGGGTGTATTTTGTGATAATTGCCACTACAGGCTAATAAATCCATGATTAATTTAAAAATCAAAATGGGTTCCTGATTGATTATACTGATTAGTCCCTGTTTGGGAGTTGTCTGCCCGGCCGGATTACGCATCTGTCGAAAAATGGCAATGAAGGTTGGATGGGAATATAATTTTGACTTTTCTAATATTCCGAGTTCGCTTATCTCATGCGTAAAATTTACTGTACTTTAATGGTGGTTGCGCTGGCTCCGGCGGTTGCAGCTACGGCTGCCCCGGATGCTACTCCGTCACCACGGCACATTCCGGCCAAAGCCAGGGCCAAAAAGGCACGCCTGACCACTGACCCGACAGGTAGTCATATTGGGGGAGCCGTGCTGACGAATACGGGCGAACCGCTGCCCGGAGCTACGGTCTTTATCAAAGGCACTTACGTTGGCACCAGTACCAACCAGGACGGCCGGTTCGACCTAAACGGCTCGTTTGCCAATGGGCCGGTGGAGTTGGTGGTATCCTATGTAGGTTATGAAACCCAGTCGGTTGTGCTGCAAAAGCCCGAAGACCAGCTCAGTGTATCGATGGTGCCGAGCGCCACGATGCTGAGCGAAACGGTGGTTTCGGCCTCGCGGGTGGAGGAGAACATCATGCGGGCCCCGGTAACCATTGATAAGGTATCGGCCAAGCAGGTCGAGCGAATCAGCACGCCGGAAGTGCTGGCGGGCCTGGGCAACCTGGCGGGCATCGACGTGAACTCGGCTTCGATGCTGTTTACCAGCATCAGCACGCGGGGTTTCAACACGGCCAAGTCGGAGCGGGTAATTCAGCTGGTCGACTACATGGACACGGCCCTGCCCTCGCTCAACCTGAGCCCGGGCAACCTGGTGGGCATTCCGGAGCTCGACATGGAAAGCATTGAAATCGTGCACGGTCCCGCCTCGGCCCTGTACGGCTCGAATGCGCTGAGCGGCGTGGTGCTCTTCAACTCGAAAGACCCGTTTGTGTACGAGGGCCTGAGCGTGCGCTTGCGCGGCGGCCAGCGCAACCTGCTCGATGGGCAGCTGCGCTACGCCAAGAAGGTGACGGATAAGCTGGCCTTTAAAGTGAATGCCAGCTATTTCCGGGCCGACGACTGGATTGCCAGCAACTTCAATGCCCAGACATCTTCGACTAACCCGACCGGCTCGCCGCTGGGCTACGATGCCGTGAACCGCTATGGCGAGCTGGATTTGACGTTCGCGCCGTACGTGCGGGGTGCCAATCCGGAGCTATACGGCAAGCGCGCCTATATGCCCGGCTACACGGAGCGCCAACTGGTAGCCGGCGACACCACTACCCGTTCGTACCGCGTGCAGGGAGCCGTTTCCTACCTCATCAACAGCGACCTGAAGCTGACGTTGGAGGCCAAGCGCGGAGTGGGCACGTCGACTTACCAAAACCTGAGCCGCTTCCGCATCAAAGACCTGGGCACCGACCAGTACCGATTCGAGCTAAAAAGCTCGAAAGGCTTTATTCGAGCCTACACGACCGAGGATTTTACGGGCAGCAGCTACGAGCTGACCCAGCTGGGTACCAAGATTCTGCAATCGAAAGTGGACCCGGCCAACCCGCAGTCGCCAACCTATTTTCAGCAGTATTTCGGCACGTACAACGCGGCCTACACCAACGCGCGCCAAGTGGGTAAGCAGTCGGTGGAAATGGCGTTGGCTACGGCGCAGGCCGCGGCTAATGCCACGCAGCCGTTGGCGGGGAGCGAGGTTTTCAACTCCCTGCGCAACCGCGTTGCGGGCGATAACAGCCCGGCCACCGGAGCCGGCCAGCACTTCAACTCGCGCCTGAGCGATGTGAGCGCCCAGCGCAGCTTCGAGTTGGGTGGCCCCAAAACCGGCCTTATCGTGGGCGCGGCTTACCGGCGGTACCTGTTGGGCTCGGACGGGCTCCTGTTTGCGGATTTGGACGGCTCCCGCATTCCGAATTATGAATATGGGGCGTATTCGCAGATTACGCACGCCCTACTCGACGACCACCTGAAGCTGGCCGCCGCTGGCCGGGTCGACTTTTTCAAGAATTTCAGCCCGTCGTTCTCGCCGCGCGTAGCCGCCGTTTACTCGCTGGGGGCCCGCAACCAGCACAGTTTTCGCGCCAGCTACGGGCAAGCCTTCCGCAGCCCTTCGCAAACCGACCAGTACCTGCATTCCGACGTGAATTCGTTTATTCTGCTCGGCAACGTAGGCAATGGCTACCAAGGCTACGGTTTCACGGATGCACAGGGCCGCGCCTACAACCCGTACGACCCGACGATGAAGCTGGCGGATTTTGCCGTCAGCATCGATAAGCTCCGCCTCGAGCACGTGAACACGATTGAAGTAGGCTACAAAGGCGCGATTTTGCCCAACGTGTACGTCGATGCCAGCTATTTCAATAGTCGCTACAACGACTTCATCGGTGGTATTGCTTTCGTGGGCAACGTGAACGGCAGCCGCCCGAGCGAAGCGCTGGTGAAGGGTGCGATTGTCAACGGTACTGGTTTTACTACCCCGGAGGCCCGCATCATCTTTGTCTCGCAGAATAACAGCCAGGTAGTTCGCACTCAGGGCGCGACTTTCGCCCTCACCTACTACCTGAACAAAGGGCTGAACCTGACCGGTAACTACTCGCTCAACGTGCTCGACCGCAGCAACCTGCCTGTTGGCTTCCGTACCTACTTCAACACCCCCAAGCACAAATACAACCTGGGGGCCAACGGCGTGGTGCTTAAAAACCTGACCTACTCGGTAAACTATCGCTGGATTGAGGGCCACCAGCAGGAAATGCCCTTTGCCGCCGGCGAAATCCAGACCTACCATACCACCGATGCCTACGTGGGCTACACCATCCCCCGGCTGGCTTCAACGCTTCAAGTAGGCGGCTCGAACATCTTCAACGCAACCAACATCCAGATTTTCGGCGGGCCGCAAATTGGCCGGCTGATTTACCTGGGCTTGCTGGTTAACGTGAAATAACAGACTACAACACTGGTAAAAAAGCGGCCCCCGTCATCCGACGTGGGCCGCTTTTTTTTGAGCCAATCCGGTTGTTCAACTGCCGTTAATCAGGGCAATCATTGGGGCATGCACCGTGCCGGCCCGCTCGCGCAGTGGCCGGCCATTGCGTTGGTGCCGCCGGGCCTGAATTTCGGCTACGATGGCCAGCGCAATTTCTTCGGGTGTTTCGCTGCCTAAATCGAGGCCGATGGGGCTGTGCAGGTAGTTCTGCAACACGTCGGCCATTTCGCTTTCGGTTAACCCTAACTCTTCCAGCAGCCGCCCGGCTTTGACTCGGGGGCCGAGCAGGCCGATGTAGGGCGCGGCCGTGGGCAGCAGCGTTTGCAGTGCGGCCAGGTCGTAGGCGTAGTTGTGGCTGAGCAGCACGTGGTAAGCGCCCGCGTCGGGATGCTGGGTTTCCAAATCCCGCACCGGTACAATACGCACATTGGCAGCTTCGGGAAAACGGGCGGCGGTCGCCAGATTGGGCCGGCCATCCAGCACCGTAATGTGCCAGCCGAGGGAGGCGGCTAAATGCACCAGCGGCTGGGCATCGTTGCCCGCACCGTACACTACGAGGCGCAGCGGCGGCACCAACACCTCCAACAGCGCCCGCACCGAGCCGGCATCGGTTTCAATATCGAGGACCTGCGATAAGCCTTGCGCCAGCGTGGCGCGGGCGGCCTCGGCCAGCGGGCCGGCCAGCAGCGGCGTGCCACGCAACGCGCCGGTGGCCGAGAGCAGCACCCGTTGCCCCACGGCCGCCTTCAGGCCTGAATTATCGGTTTCAAACACCGTGGCCAGCACGGCGGGCTCGGGGTGTTGGGCGAAGCCGCGCAATAGCTCCACGGGATTATCAGCGGCGGCAAAATCCAGCGGTTCCAGCAGGATGCGGACCACGCCCTGGCAGCCGGGACCGAGACCGTGGCGCGGGTCGTCCTCGTCGCGGGTATCGTAGGTAACCAACGCGGGTTGGCCCCGGAAAATGGCCTGGCGGGCCCGCTGGCGGGCATCCCCCTCCAGACAGCCCCCGCTGATGGCCCCGGTTAGCTCGCCGTCTTCTGTGACGAGCATGCGGGCCCCGGGACGGCGGTAGGCCGAGCCCAGCACCTCGACCACCGTAGCCAGGGCGCAGGGGCGGGCCTCGGCGCGGTGGCGGTCGTAGGCCAGAAGCAGGCGTTGCAGTTCAGTCATGGGGCAATAGTTGGCTGTCGGAAATACGCCCGGGAGCGGGGCGGGGTTATGTAAACCACTGGCGGGGAAGCGGGGTTTTGGGGCGGTAGCGCCCCCCCGATTAAGGGTGTGTACCTTGAACACCGTATGAGCACCAGCATCCCCGTTTACCAGTTGAACAGTCTCACCGAAAACGAGGAAAAGCCGGCGGCGTTCTTTTTTTTAGGGCCGGACTCTACGCAGCCCCAGCTGCCCATTGCGCTGCCATACCGCAGCAGCTACTATAAAATCGGCATTTGCCTGCGCGGCAGCGCCCGCCTGCAAGTCAACCTGGATACTTACGAAATCGGGCCCAATTTCGTGATGCTGATGTCGCCCTACGTCATCAAGCAGTGGCCGTTTATGTCGGCTGACCTGGAGGCGTTGAGCATCTTTTTTACCAGGGAATTTATTTCGGCGGGCAGCAGCCTGAACCTCGATACTTTCTCCTTTTTTGAGCGGGATGCCAAACACGTTTTTTCGTTGCCGCCCGTCCAGGCCCAGAAAATTATTACGCTGCTGCGTTCCATTGAGCAGAAATACGCGGAACCGCACGCTTACCGGGAGGAGATTCTGCGCAGCCTCGTGCAGATTTTGCTGCACGAAATCGCGCCCATATACAGTTCGCAGCACGTCTCGTCGAAGGCCGGTCAGCCGCGCAGCCAGCTGATTGCCGCCGAATTCAAGCAGTTGGTCAACACCCATTACGCCACCGAGCGCGGCCTGGGCTTCTACGCCGACAAGCTCTGCATCACCGCCAAGCACCTAGCCGAAACCGTGAAGGAAGCCACCGGCCGGCGCGCCGGGGAGTGGCTGGCCGAGGCCGTGCTGCTGGAAGCCCACGTGTTGCTGCAAAACCCGACCCTGACCGTGGGCCAGATTGCCGACACGCTGCATTTTGCCGACCAGTCCACGTTCGGCCGGTTTTTTCGGAAAAGCGCCGGCGTTTCGCCCGTCGCCTACCGGCAGCGCTGGGCCTGATGTTTCCCGCCTTTTGGCTCAATATTCCCGCCGTTTTGCTCTTTCCGCCCGCGCTGCCGGACCGGAGCTTTGTGGTATGAAAATAATCCTCACCGGTTCCCTCGGGAACATCAGCAAACCCCTGGCCATCGCGCTGGGGCAGCAGGGACACGCCGTCACGGTCATCAGCAGCAAGCCGGACCGGCAGGCGGAAATCGAAGCCCTGGGGGCCACCGCCGCCATCGGTAAAGTGGAAGACGTCGATTTCCTCACGGCCACTTTCACTGGGGCCGACGCGGTGTACCTGATGGTGCCGCCCCATTTCGCCGTGGCCGATTCGCGGGCGTACCACCAGCAAATCGGGCGCAATTATGCCCAGGCCATCCAGCAATCGGGGGTGCGGCGGGTGGTGCAGCTCAGCAGCTGGGGCGCGCACCTGGCCGAAGGCACCGGCGGCATCCTGGGCTCGCACGATGTGGAAGTTATCCTGCGAGCGGTGCCCGGCATCGGGCTCACGCACCTGCGGCCGACCTCCTTTTACACCAACTTTTACACCTCGGTGGGGATGATAAAAGGCGCGGGCATGATGGGGGCCAACTATGCGGGCGATGTCAAAGTTGCCTTTGTACACCCGCGAGATATTGCCACCGCCGCCGCCGAGGAGCTCACCAAACCAGCCACGACAACCAGCCAAAACGTGCGCTACGTAGCCAGCGACGAACGCACTGCCGATGAAGTAGCGCAGGCATTTGGGACCGCCATTGGCCAGCCCAACCTGAAATGGGTGGCTTTCACCGATGAGCAAATGCGGGGAAACATGACCAGCCACGGCGTGCCAGCAGCGAGGGCCAACGAAGTCGTCGACATTTACGCCAGCATCAACAGCGGCAAACTGGGCGAAGACTACTGGCAGCACCGCCCCACGCTGGGCCAGGTGAAGCTGGAGGATTTTGCCCGGGAATTCGCGGCGGCTTTTTAGCTATAGTTGTTTATTTAATAACTGTCATGCTGAGCGCAGCCGAAGCATCTTTACTGCAATAGTAAATGATTTACTTCCACGATAGAGATGCTTCGGCTGCGCTCAGCATGACGGTATTTAGAAGCGAATTGGAACGTCGGCTTACCTTTGATTTTTACAGTCATTCGCCATGCCGCCCCGTCCGCTTTTCGAACTATATACTAAACTAGCCCCCGAGGCGGCCGAGGCGCTATTGCCTACAAACCAGGAGCGCGAAGTCGGCCAGTTCAACGTTTTCAACGTGGCCGACCTGATGCTCGCCAACCGCGACCGGCCACCGATGACCTTCGACCGCCGGGCTTTCTACAAAATCAGCCTGATTCGGGGCCGCAGCCGGATTGAGTATGCCGACCAGACGGTTGATGTAGAAGATGGGGCCTTGTGGTTCGCCTCCTCGCGCGTGCCCTACCGCTGGCAGCCGCACAACCAGGACCAGACCGGCTATTTCTGCATCTTCACTGAGGAGTTTTTGCAGCCCACCAAGGGCCGGACGGCGCTGGAGGACCTGCCCTTTTACCAGCCCGGCGCGTACCCCGTGGTGCGGGTAACGGATGCCGAATTCGGAGCCATTGCCGCCATTTTTCAAAAGATGGAACAGGAAATTGCCTCCAGTTATGCCTACAAGTACGACCTGCTGCGCGCCTATCTGCTGGAGATGATTTACTATGTGCAGAAGCTCCAGCCCGCCCCGGCCCCGGCCCCCACACATACTGCCGCTTCCCGCCTGACGGCCCAGTTTGCCGACTTGCTGGAGCGCCAGTTTCCCCTCGAATCGCCGCAGCAGCGCCTGCGCCTGCGCACCGCCACCGACTTCGCCGCCCAACTTGCCGTGCACGTCAACCACCTCAACCGCGTGCTGAAGGAAACCACCGGCCACACTACCACCGCCCTCATTAGCAGCCGCGTGGGGCAGGAAGCCAGGATATTGCTGAAGCAAACCAGCTGGAATATCTCTGAAATCGCCGACAGCCTGGGCTTCGCCGACGCGGCGCATTTCTGCAACTTCTTCAAGCGCCAGAGTGGCCTAACGCCGGGAGATTTCCGGGGTTAGTTACCGCTGGAGTATGAATTGAAAAGCCCGTCATGCCGAGCGTAGCCGAGGCATCTCGCGTGGGGTAATAACTCAATCGATTGGAGTACTTCTACACGCGGGATGCCTCGGCAGCGCTCGGTATGATGGGCTTTTTGTTGATGTCTGTTTATTGTTTGAATTGTTCAGCAAACGGTTTGACCCGTGCAATGCCGCCGATGCCCACTGCCCGGACCTTTGTGTCGTAATTATTCAGCACTCTAAAAGGAAAATCACATGCGTGTTTTTGTAACCGGCGCTTCGGGCTTTATCGGCTCGGCCGTCGTTCAGGAATTACTCGGCGCGGGCCACCAAGTCCTCGGCCTCGCCCGCTCCGAAGAATCGGCCCAGGCGCTGCGTGCCGCCGGGGCCGAAGCCCACATGGGCTCGCTCGATGACCTCGACAGCCTGCGGCGCGGCGCGGCGGCCGCCGATGGCGTCATCCACTTGGCCTACAACCACAATTTCGTGGAATACGAAGCCGCCGGCCAAACCGACCGGCACGCCATCGAAGCCCTGGGCGGGGCGCTGGCCGGCTCCGACCGCCCGCTTGTCGTCACGGCCGGGCTGGCGGGCTTCAATCTGGGCCGCCCCGTGACGGAGGACGATGGCCCGGCCGAATCGCCGCGCATGTCGGAAGATGCCGCCCTGGCCCTGGCCGCGCAGGGCATGCGGGCGTCGGTGGTGCGCCTGGCTCCCTCGGTGCACGACCGCGGCGACCACGGCTTCGTGCCCACCCTCATTAACATTGCCCGCGAAAAGGGCGTGGCGGCCTACATGGGCGACGGCCGCAACCGCTGGCCCGCCGTGCACCGGCTCGATGCGGCCCGCCTCTTCCGCCTGGCGCTGGAGCAGGGCACGGCCGGGGCCCGCTACCACGGCGCGGCCGACGACGGCACCCCCATGCACGACATCGCCGCCGTCATCGGCCGGCACTTGCACCTGCCTGTCGTGTCCAAAACCCCCGAGGAGGCCGCCGACCATTTCGGCTGGATGGCCCGCTTCGTCGGACTGGACATGCCGGCCTCCAGCGCCCTCACGCAGCAGCGGCTGGGCTGGCAACCCACCCAGCCGGACCTGCTGGCTGATTTGGAGCAGGGGGATTATTTTGGTAAGTAATGCTGAATCAAAAAGCAACGCTCCGCAACTAACTCGTTGCGGAGCGTTGCTTTTTGCTGTCTATCGATTAGTATTTTCTGGGTTGTAGCATGGGCTATTCAGCCGATGGTGAATAAATTGCCGCGCTTACCTAACTCCCTGGCAATTCCACCAAGTCCTATCTTTCCAAAAGCCCGCTTCGGTTAACCGGGGAAGTCACCTACGGGACACTTCCCGAGCAACTCAACGCCATAAAGGGGCACCTTGGGCGACTGAAGCAACTGGGGATTGAGGTGATTGAGGATTGAATGTAAAAACAGATAAATCAATTGCCAGAAATATAATTCAATCGAATGAAATGAACGGGATTAAGAAACACAGAGGCCTCAAAAGGTACTATAGAAATCTGGCCACTGAAAACGACTTTGACAAAGCAAAGAGTTTAGACTTTGACAGCCCGGATACGTGGTTTGATAAATGGCACACGCACTTCGACTGGTATGGCTATGGTAACGATAGTTTCAAAAGGAGAAAGCCACACTTGGATAAGTTGTTCAGACATTTCAACATACTGGTTGATAAGACCAAAAATTTAAAACCGGATTTTCAGTTGTATGCCGTTTTAGTTGACTATGACAGTTCAAGCGATGCATTATTTCTGCACACTCCAAATCCGAACAATAGTCAGTTTCCTTTTAAGGTTTCAGATTTACAATTGACTACGACATTGAAAAACGACCAACTTAATGACTACATAAATAACTTGACGGGTTATGAGAAGCTGTATGGACAAGCCGGTGAAGCATTCTGTTTAATATTTAATGAGAGTGTAGGACAACCTTTTTAATAGAGGAACCTGAAATAAAGCACAAGTCCCAGCTAAACCCCAAAACGCCCCGCAATCAACCAGTTGCGGGGCGTTTCTTTTTGCGGCAATAGCTGCTTCAGCTACTTGAGGGGCTGGGTTACTTCCAGCCGCCGCCCAGGGCGCGGTACACGTTTACCGAGGCGTTGAGCTGCTGCATGCGGGTTTCGATGAGGTCAAATTTCGATTCCAGGGCCTCACGCTGGGTGAAAAGAACTTCCGTGTAGTCGGCGCGGGCGTAGCGGAAGAGGCTGTTGGAAATTTCCACCGACTGGTTAAGGGCTGCCACTTCCTTGGCTTTCGCATCGTAGCTCTGGGCTAGGTTGCTAATGCTGGCGACCTGATTCGATACTTCAATGTAGGCGTTCAGCACGCTCTTTTCGTAGCGGTACACGGCCTGGGTTTGCAGGGCGTTGGCGTTGTAGTAGAAGGCCTTGATGCCGTTACGGTTGAACAGCGGGCCGGCTAAGTCAGCACCCAGCGCATAGAGCAACGACTGGGGCGAGGACACCAGCAGGCCGGGCGTGAAGGCCGCCAGCCCGACGCCGCCGGTGAGGCCCAGCGAGGGGTAGAAGTTGGCCCGGGCTACCTGCACGTCGATTTTAGCGGCCGTGAGCTGCTGCTCGGCCTGGCGGATATCGGGGCGATTGGCCAGCAGCTGTGCGGGTGAGCCCGACTGAATGGCAAACGGCAGCTGGTCGTTGAACGACTGCGCGTTGCGAGCCACCGGCTGCGGGTAGCGGCCGGCCAGATAGTTCAACCGGTTCTCGGTCTCCACGATGCTTTGCTGGAGCTTGAACTGCAGGGCGCGGGTGTGCTGCACCTGGGCCTCGAAGCGCTTCACGGCCAGCTCGGTGGCGCGGGCCGATTCCTTCTGGAGTTTCACCAGCTCCAGCGCATTGCTCTGGATGCCAATGGTCTGCCGCACGATGGCCAGCTGATTGTCGTAGGCCAGCAGCTCGTAGTAGGAGTTGGCGATTTCGGCAATCAGGTTGGTAACCATGAAGTTTTTGCCCTCCACGGTGGCCAGGTAGCGAATGGCGGCGGCCTTCTTGGCATTGCGCAGCTTGTGCCAGATATCGACCTCCCAGGTAGCAAACGCGCCTACTTGAAAGTTAGTGAGCGGGTCGGGCGTGCGGCGGCCTTCCTTGATGTCGATATTCTCCTCGGTCGCGCCTTGCAGCGTGTATTTGCCCACTTTCTCCACGTCGGCCCGGGCCCCGAGGCGCACGAAGGGCAGGTACTCGCCCTGGCGGGCGCGAATTTCGTTGCGGGCAATCTCGATTTCCTGGAGCGTGATGTTCAGCTCCTGGTTGTTTTGCAGGGCGGTTTCGATGAGCGCCTGCAGATTGGGGTCGGTGAAAACTTGTTTCCACTGGAGCTGGCCGGTGTTAGTGCTGTCCAGGGTGGCCGACGAGGTGGCGGTGGCGGTCGAATAGCTGGCCGGCACGTTGCGGCTTTCGTTCTTCACCACCAGCTCGGGCGTTTTGCAGGCCCCCACAGCGAGGGCCAGGCTGGCCGCGCCGAGGCATTGATAAATTCGTTTCTTAAGCATAAGGCTCCATTTCTTCTAGTTGCACGCGGGGCTCAATGCCTTCGAGGATGGGCGACTCGTTTTCGTCGCGAATCAGTTTGTTATCGCCGGCCAAGGTGCCGAAGAAGTAGTATAGGCCGGGGATGATGATGACCCCGAACACGGTGCCGAACAGCATGCCGCCGAGCGCCGAGCTACCAATGGTCCGGTTGCCGATGGCCCCCGCGCCGGTAGCCACCACCAGCGGAATCAGGCCGGCTATGAATGCGAACGACGTCATGAGAATGGGGCGGAATCGCACCTTGGCTCCTTCAATGGCCGCATCGCGGACGGACATGCCCTCCTCGTGTTTCAGGGCCGCGAATTCGACGATAAGCACCGCGTTTTTACCCAGCAGACCCACCAGCATTACGAGGCCCACCTGGGCGTAGATGTCGTTGGCCAGGCCAGTGAGCTTGATGAACAGGAACGACCCGAACACGCCCGCCACCAGCGAGAAAATAACGGCCAGCGGCAGCAGGAAGCTTTCGTACTGCGCGGCCAGCACCAGGTACACGAATATCAGTACGACCAGGAAAATCACAGTCGATTCGTTGCCGCGGCCCACTTCGTCTTTCGACAGGCCGCCCCAGTCGATGTCGTAGCCGTGGGGCAGGCCCTTGGCCACTTCCTGCACCGCTTTCAGGGCCTCGCCCGAGCTGAAGCCAGCGGCGGCCCCGCCCCGGATGGAGGCCGTGGTGTACATGTTGTAGCGGTTGATTTCATTGGCTCCCTGCGACTTCACGATTTTCATGAAGGCCGAAAACGGCACCATTTCGCCCTTGTCGTTTTTGGCCCACATGTTCAGGATGTCCTCCGGCAGCTTCCGGTATTCGGGCGATGCCTGCACGTACACCTTGAAAAAGCGCTGGTATTTGATGAAGCCCAACTCATAAGTCGAGCCCACCATAATGCTGAGCGTGTTCATGGCGTTGCCGATGCTCACGCCTTTCTGCATGGCCAGCTCGTTGTCAATCTTCAGCTCGTACTGCGGATAATCGGCCGAGAAGAAGGTGAACAGGCCCGCCAGCTCCGGCCGCTTCTTCAGCTTGCCCATGAACTCCTCGTTCACTTTTTCCAGCGCCTTGTAGTCGCCGGAGTTGGTTTTATCGAGCAGCTGCAGCTGGAAACCACCCGCTGCGCCGTAGCCCGGCACCGCCGGCGGCTCGAAGAATTCGATAGTCGCGCCGGGAATCTGCTTGGCTTTCTTCTCCAGGTTTTCGATGATTTCGGCGATGGATTCCTTGCGCTCCGACCACGGCTTTAGGTCGAGTAGCAGGGTGCCGGCGTTCGAGCCGCGGCCTTCGGTCAGTACCTCGTAGCCCGCCAGCGAGGAGATGTTGGCCACGCCGGGAATGTCCTTGGCCAGCTCGCGCAGGTGCTGCGATACGGCGTTGGTTTGCTCCAGGGTGGTGCCGGGCGGCGTCTGCACGATGGCGTAAATAAGGCCCTGGTCTTCGCTCGGAATAAAGCCGGCCGGCAGCTTCGCCGTAATGGCCCAGATGCCCAGCCCGAAGGCAATCAGCATCCCGAAGGTGATGAGCCGGTTGGCCACAATGCGCGACAGCAGGCCAGTGTAGGCATTAGTCAGCCGCTCAAAACCGCGGTTGAACCAGTCGAAAAAGCGCTGCAAGGGAGTTTGTTTCTTGGGCTGGCCGTGGTGGTTTTTCAGAATCATGGCGCAAAGCACCGGCGTCAGCGTGAGGGCCACGATGCCCGAAATCACAATGGCCGTGGCCATGGTAATGGAGAACTGGCGGTAGAAAATGCCCACCGGACCACTCATGAACGATACCGGGATGAACACGGCCGTCATCATGATGGTGATACCGATGATGGCCCCGCTGATTTCACCCACCACCTGGCGCACCGCATTGTAGGGCGACAGGTGCTGCTCGTCCATCTTGGCGTGCACGGCCTCAATCACCACAATGGCGTTATCGACCACAATACCAATCGAAAGTACCAGCGCAAACAGCGTAATCATGTTGATGGTGAGGCCGAACGCCTGCATCGCCATGAACGAACCCACCAGCGATACCGGTACGGCCAGCGCCGGAATCAGCGTCGAGCGCCAGTCGCCGAGGAACAGGAACACCACCAGCGCCACCAGAATAAAGGCGTCGCGCAGGGTGTGAATCACGTTCTCAATCGAGGCATCGAGGAAGTTCGATACGTCGTAAGTGATTTTGTAGTCCATGCCGGGCGGGAAGGTTTTCTTCAGCTCGTCCAGCTTGACTTTTACCTCTTTAATTACGTCCGAGGCGTTCGAGCCGTAGGTCTGCTTCAGTACGATGGCCGCCGACGGGTACTGGTTCAGGTTGGAATAGATGTCGTAGAATTCCGAGCCCAGCTCCACGTTGGCCACATCCTTTAAATGCAGGCTTTCCCCGTTGGGGTTGGCCTTCAGAATCACGTTCTTATACTGCTCCACGTCGTTGAATCGGCCTTGGTACGAAAGCACGTATTCCAGCGACTGCGCCTGCCCGCCATCGGAGCGGCCGATACGGCCCGGCGAGCCAATCACGCTCTGCTCGTCCAGCGACTTCATCACGTCATCCACCGAGATGCTGTAGGCGCGCATCCGGTCGGGTTTCAGCCAGATACGCATGGCGTACTGCCGGCTGCCCAGGATGCTGGCCCGGCCAATGCCGCCGAGGCGCTGCAGCTCGGGTATCATGTTCACGCCGGCGTAGTTGAACAGATACTTCATGTCCGTGTTCTTGTCTTTCGAGTACAAATTCACGTACATCAGCATGTTAGGCACCACGCGGTTCACAATCACGCCCTCGCGCTGCACCAGTATCGGCAGGCGGTTGAGCACCTGCGCAATGCGGGTGTTCACGTTCACCACGGCCTGGTCGGGGTCGGTGCCCAAGTTAAAGACAATCTGAATGTTGGCCTCACCGGCACTCACGGCATCGGAGGTCATGTACTTCATGCCCGGTACGCCGTTCACGGCCTGCTCCAGCGGAATCAACACCGACTCGGTGAGCACCTTAGCGCTGGCACCGGGGTAAGCCGCGCTCACCATCACGAGGGGCGGCGAAATCTCCGGAAACTGCGACGTGGGCAGCTTCATAATGGCCAGCCCGCCCATCAGCAGGATGACAACCGAAATAACAATGGCAAATACTGGCCTACGAATGAATTTACTAAACATATTCTTCTGGCTGGTTTGATAGTAGGAAAAGGTGTCCCCTGCCCCGGTCCGACCGCCCTAGGCGGTCCGACCGGTTAAAGGGCGAACGAGTCGTTGGTGCGGCAACTGGTCAGACCGCCTAGGGCGGTCGGACCAGCGGACGTTACTCGCTATACACCTTCAAATTAGAAATCACCGACTCCGGAGCCCGGTAGCTATAGCTCACTTTATCACCATCCTTCACCTTGCGCAGGCCTTCCAGCAGAATGCGGTCGGTGGCGGCGATGCCGGATTTGATGACGTATAAATCGGGCATTTCGGAGGCGATGCCCACCTCGCGCTGGTGCACCACGTTGCTCTTATCCACCACGAAAACGTATTTCTTCTCCAGAATTTCGAAGGTGGCTTTTTGCGGGATGATGAGGGCGTGTTGCAGCGGCACGGTCATCAGCACGCTGCCGGTTTCGCCGTTGCGCAGCAGGCCGTCGGGGTTGGGGAAGGTGGCGCGGAAAGCGATGTTGCCGGTTTCGTTATTGAAATCAGCCTCAATGGTTTGCACGATGCCGGTCTGGTCGAATACCTCGTTGTTGGCCATCCGCAGCTTCACGTGCGCCGCTTTGTCGCTGGCTTTGGCGTGCTCCTTATAAGCCAGGTATTCAGCTTCGGGCACGTTATAGTACACCCACATTTTGCTGTTGTCGGAGAGTGTGGTCAGCAAATCGCCCTCATCCACCAAGCTGCCCAGGCGGCCCTGGAAGTGGTCCATGATGCCGCCGAACGGGGCTTTCACGGTGGTGAATTGCAGGTGCGTCTGGGCCAGCGATACATCGGCGCTGGCCTTGTCATACTTGGCCTGCGCCAGCGCCAACTCACTGTTGGATACGATGTTCTTGTCGGCCAGCTTCTTGGTGTTCTGATATTCCATTTGCACGTAGTGCGCCTCGGCCTGCGACTTTTTCAGCTCGGCCTGGTATATCGTGGGCTTAATCTGAAACATGGTTTGGCCCGCCGAAACGTGCTGGCCTTCGTCCACGAAAATCTTCTCCAGGTAGCCTTTTTCCAAGGCCCGCAACTCGATGCGCTGGTAGGAGTGTACCTGCGCTACGTACTCTTTGGTAATGGTGGTGTCCTTCTGCAAAGGGCTGGTGGCGACCAGTTTAATTTGCTCCTCGACTTCCCTCTTTTCTTCCTTGCAGCTGGTGGTGTAGAACAAAACGCCGCAGCTCAGCAGCATGAATACTCTTTTCATAAGAACCTTGGGTAACGTGACAGGCGGGTGGTATTGCATAGGATTGTAATTCAGAGAAATGCGCCGGGCGGCTGGCTTAACCCTCGATGCGTTGGTAGCGCTGGCTGCCCGGCGGCGAATCAGGCAGTGGGGCCGGGCCGTGGCTTGCCGGCAGTCCGAGGGGAATTCGGGAACTGCCGCCCAAAATCCATCGGGGCCAGAGTCGCCGGCTTGGGCTTATTCATACTTCGCGGAAGGCTTCGCTCAAACAGCAGAACGCCTTTGGCCGACCAACAAACCTGCCGGGGCCAAACCAAGCCGAAAGCGCGCATCAAAGGGTGGGAGGGGCGAGGCAACGCAGCTTGTGTCGTGGGTTGACAATACAAACTTGCCCCCACCGGCATGAAGCGTAAATGAAGCTCGCCCGTAGTGATTTTAATTTTCCCGCCCGCATCCGCTGCCTCCAGAGGCACTTTAGGGGTTGGAGGCGGGGTGCGTTGGTGAAGAAAGGAGTACGTTTTTTGTTACCTTTAATCCATCCAACTACTGAAGCCATGACGATAAGCAAGCAAGCAATTATCGACCGGACCATCAAGGCCATTAACCTGCTTCCCGCCGACAAAGCCGAGGAGATTTCTGATTTCGCCGACTTCGTGAGCAAGCGCTACGAAGAGCAATTGCTGGCCCAAGGAATCCAGCAGCTAGCCGCCGGAAGCAAAACGTTCGACTTTCTGAACGCGGAGGAAGACCTATACACCGAATCCGATTTGAAAGAAGTTTACGATGGGTAAAGGCGACGTTGTACTCATCACCTTTCCATTCACCGATTTGAGCGGCAGCAAGCTGCGGCCAGCGGTTGTACTTGCCAGCACAAACCTGGACATTACGGTGTGCTTCGTTACTACCCAACTCGGTTGGCAGGAGAATACCGACGTGCTGCTCCCGCCCAGCGCAAGCAATGGCATCCGTAAACCTTCGCTTATTCGAACCAGCAAAATCGCAACTTTGGATAAGGCACTTGCGAAAGGGCTGCTTGGGAAGCTTTCAGCAACTGAAATCAGTGATTTGAATAACCGGCTCAAATTGCTGTTACAATTACCATAGCTTAGAATGAATGAGCTAACAACTCATGATAATTTGGTCAGCCTCGATGACTTCATCGACAACCAATACGGTTACCGCGGTACCAGCGCCCGCGAAACCTTCGAGGAGGGCTACGAAGCCTGCAAGCTCGGCGCAATGCTCCAGGAAATGCGCAAGGAAAACAACATGACGCAGGAGCAGCTAGCCGCCAAGTGTGGCACGATGAAAACGTACATCTCCCGCATCGAGAACAACGCCAGCGACATTCGCCTCTCCACGCTCATGCGGATTGAGTGGGAAATATTCGGTAAGCATTTGAAGCTGTCGATGGATTAATTTATAACTAATTTTTCTAATTATACTAAATACGTTGTCTTTATGCGTTTTTTTTCGACAAGAGAAATCCTATTGCTGACAGCACTATGGATAGTAAGCAAGACTTTTTCAATGTAATTTACGACTACTATTATAAAAGAGTCGATGCTGCAATACCGTCTGAGCTGTTGAGAGAAGTTAGCGAGAGAATCACCGATTTTTATTACGAGCAGTATTCAATATTTAGATTGCAATATCCTAAATCTGTAAAACGATACTCCTCATTTAAAATAGATGATTTGAATCATCCTCAAGTTTTTGAAATTGTTATAAAGTATTTTAAAGAAAAATTAAGTGATGATTATTCAGATTATTCGTCCATTGTATTAGAATTGAATTCAGATGAACTAAAAGCCTTTGAAAAAAGCAGGCAGCAGTTCTATTGTGGCTACTAGTAATATCAGATATTAAAAAAAGCAACGCCCCGCAACGAATTCGTTACGGGGCGTTGCTTTTGAGGCACTAGCTCCTTCCGCACCTTACGGGGCGGCAGCGCTGGCGGGCGGCATTAAGCCGTAGCCAGGTTGAAGCGGCCGAGGTTCATCACCTTGGCCCACACGGCTACGAAGTCCTGCACGAACTTCTCCTGCGAATCGGAGCAGGCGTAGACTTCGGCCAAGGCGCGCAGCTCGGAGTTCGAGCCGAAAATCAGGTCGACGCGGGTGCCGGTCCACTTTACCTGGCCGGTTTTGCGGTCGCGGCCCTGGAAGGCATTCTGCGAATCCGACGTGCTGGCCCAGGTGGTGCCCATGTCGAGCAGGTTCAGGAAGTAGTCGTTGGTGAGCGCGCCGGGGCGGTCAGTGAACACACCGTGGTTTGCGCCATCGAAGTTGATGTTGATGGCACGCAGGCCCCCGAACAGCACCGTTAGCTCGGGTGCGGTCAGGTTGAGCAGTTGGGCGCGGTCAATGAGCAACTCCTCGGCGGCGGCGCGGTGGTGCGTCTTCAAGTAGTTGCGGAAGCCATCGGCGGCCGGCTCCAGGGCCGTGAACGACAACACGTCGGTTTGCTCCTGGGTGGCATCGGCGCGGCCAGGGGTGAAGGGCACCGTCACGTCGTGGCCGGCATTTTTGGCGGCCTGCTCGATGCCGACCACGCCGGCCAGCACGATGAGGTCAGCCATCGAAACCTGCTTGCCGCTGGTCTGGGCGTTGTTGAAGTCCTGCTGAATGCCGCCGAGCTTGTTCAGCACTGTCGACAGCTGGGCGGGGTTGTTTACTTCCCAGTATCGCTGCGGGGCCAAGCGCAGGCGGCCACCGTCGGTACCGCCGCGCTTGTCGGAGCCGCGGTACGTCACGGCCGAAGCCCAGCCGGTCGACACCAATTGCGCTACCGTGAGGCCGGCGGCGGCAATCTGGCCTTTCAGCGCGGCCACGTCCTGGTCGTCAATCACCTGGTAGGTGATGGCCGGAATCGGGTCTTGCCAGAGCAGCTCTTCGGTGGGCACCTCGGGGCCGAGGTAGCGCTCCTTGGGTCCCATGTCGCGGTGCGTGAGCTTAAACCAGGCGCGGGCGAAGGCATCCGCAAACTGGTCGGGGTGCTCCTGAAAGCGACGCGAAATGACCTCATACAGAGGGTCGACGCGCAGGGCGATGTCCGTCGTGAGCATGAAGGGGGCGTGCGTTACGGCCGGGTCGTGGGCATCGGGGATGGTGCCCGCGCCGCCGCCGTTTACGGGGCGCCACTGGTGCGCGCCGGCGGGGCTCCGGGTCAATTCCCACTCGTAGCCGAACAGGAAGTTGAAGTAGTCGTTGCTCCATTTGGCGGGCGTGCTCGTCCAGGCACCTTCGAGGCCGCTGGTGATGGTGTGCTCCGAGTGGCCTTTGCCGAAGCTGTTGCGCCAGCCCTGGCTCATCTCTTCGAGGTTGGCTCCGGCGGGCTCGCGGCCCACGTAGGCGGCGGGGTCGGCCGCGCCGTGGGTTTTGCCGAAGGTGTGGCCGCCGGCAATAAGGGCCACGGTTTCTTCGTCGTTCATGGCCATGCGGCCGAAGGTTTCGCGGATGTCGCGGGCCGAGCGCACGGGGTCGGGCTCGCCGTTGGGGCCTTCGGGGTTCACGTAGATGAGGCCCATCTGCACGGCCCCGAGGGGGTTTTCCAGCTCCCGGTCGCCCTCGTAGCGCTTGTCGCCGAGCCACTCGGTTTCGGGGCCCCAGTACACGTCTTCCTGCGGCTCCCACACGTCCTCACGGCCGCCGGCGAAGCCGAAGGTTTTGAAATCCATCGATTCGAGGGCGCAGTTGCCGGCCAGCACCAGCAGGTCGGCCCAGGATAGCTGCTTGCCGTATTTCTGCTTGATGGGCCACATCAGCAGCCGGGCCTTGTCGAGGTTGGCGTTGTCGGGCCAGCTGTTGAGGGGCGCGAAGCGCTGCACGCCCGAGCCGGCACCGCCCCGGCCGTCGGCAATGCGGTAGGTGCCGGCGCTGTGCCAGGCCATCCGGATAAAGAACGGGCCGTAGTGGCCGTAGTCGGCCGGCCACCAGTCCTGCGAGTTGGTCATCAACTCGAACAGGTCCTGCTTCACGGCATGCAGGTCGAGCTTCTTGAATTCCTCGGCGTAGTTAAAGTCCTTGTCCATGGGGTTGACAAGGGTGGAGTGCTGACGCAGAATGCTCAACTTGAGCATGTTGGGCCACCACTCGCGGTTGGTGCGGCCACCACCGGCCGACTGCTTCACCGCGCCGCCGCTGAAAGGGCATTGGGCAGCGGGCGTGTTCAGGTCGTACAGGATGGAGTTTTCCGGGGGGAGGTCGTGGAAATTGGCGCTCATGTTGGAAGTGTTTTAAGTCGCCCCGGTTAGGGACGGGTTTGAGTTAGAAAGTTTGCGGGCTTACCAGGGAAGGCAGTTCGGGAGGAGAAAGCAGTGCCAGGGGCACCAGCGTTCCACAAATTTAATCCGAGCAAATCCATAATCAAAATCGATTTTGTTTATAACTTTATAATCAAAACCTATATCATTGCCTGGTTTCCCTTCCATGAATCTACAACAGCTTAGCTACCTCGTAGCCCTGGATACGCACCGTCAGTTCGGCCTGGCCGCCGAAAAAAGCTTCGTGAGCCAGCCCGCGCTAAGCGTACAAGTGCAAAAACTGGAAGAAGAGCTGGGCGTCCTGCTTTTCGACCGCACCCAGCGCAAGGTGGAGCCCACGGCAATCGGAGCGCAGGTTATTGCCCAGGCCCGGCGCGTGCTGCGCGAAGCCCAGCAGCTGCGCGAGCTGGTGGAAGTGGCCAAAGGCGAGGTGGTTGGCGACCTGCGCCTGGGCGTCATCTCCACGCTGGCCCCGTACCTGGTGCCGCGTTTCCTGGTAGGCCTCAGCACGGCCTACCCCAACCTGCGCGTCCACATCGAGGAGCTGCGCTCGGAAGAAATTATGGCGCGGCTCAAGGACTACCGCTTGGACGTAGGCCTGCTGGTAACCCCGCTCGATGACCGGCTGCTGCACGAGCTGCCCCTGCTGGACGAGCCTTTCCTATTACTAGCCTCCGAAAGCCACCCCCTGGCCGCCCGGGATGCCGTGCGCCCGGCCGACCTCTCCAGCCCCGGCCTCTGGCTGATGCAGGAGGGCCACTGCTTCCGCAACCAGGTCCTGAACCTGTGCGGCCTCACCACCTCTACCGGGGCCATTGCCTACGAAAGCGGCTCCATCGAAACGTTGAAAGAGCTGGTGCGTCACCACCACGGCTACACGCTGGTGCCCGAGTTGGCCATGCTGGACGAGGTCGACACCAACCCGCTCCTCAAGCGCTTCGTGGCCCCGGCCCCGGTGCGCGAGGTGAGCCTCGTGGTGCACCACAGCTTCGTGCGAACGACGTTGCTCACCGCGCTGCGGGAGTTGATTCTGGCCAGCGTGCCAGAGCGGCTGCGCGCGGGTAAGTCGGGGGAGAAAATCCGCTGGCGGTAGCGTAAAAGCAGTTTCTTTGCGCAGTATTCAACCAGCACTTCAATAAATTGACTAGTCTCTATATCATTGCCGGCTGCAATGGAGCCGGTAAAACCACCGCCTCATTTACGGTGCTGCCGGAGTTGCTACAAGTGAAGGAATTTGTTAACGCCGACGAAATCGCCCGAGGACTTTCGCCCTTCCAACCGGAAAAGGTTTCGATTGAAGCAGGCAGAATCATGTTGCGTCGGTTGCAGGAATTGATGGCGCAAGGAGTGGATTTTGCTTTCGAAACTACGCTGGCAACCCGCAGTTTCGTGGGGCTGATTGACCGCGCCAAAGCGCTGGGCTACACCATTACACTTATTTATTACTGGCTGGACAGTGTTGAACTGGCCGTTGAGCGGGTGCGAGCCCGCGTGGCGGAGGGTGGGCATAACATTCCCGCCGAGGTCGTTGCCCGCCGTTATCAGGCGGGACTACGCAACTTTCTGCACCTCTATAAAAGCCGGGTAGATTACTGGCTGCTCATCAATAACTCCCAAACGCAGCCCGCGCTGATTGCTGAAGGGCAGGGAAATATTTCCTGCAAGGTTGTAGATTTACCCAAATGGCAAACCATTCATCAATTTACTACTCATGAACCAGACCGAAATTAAGGAAAAGGTGCTCCAAGGCGGCAAACTGGCGATTGAGCGACTCTTGATTAAAAAACGCCAAACCAACTCTTACGTGGTGGTTTCCGAGAACGGCAAAGTGGTGAAAGTGAAAGCTTAACGATGCTTCCAGAAACGACAGAAGATGAATGGTTGCTTGCATATACGATGAGCTGTATATCAGAACGTTGTTATTATGCTGGGTGGTATGACGGTTTGGAATATGTTTTGTGGAATGCCTTAACGGCCGGACCACGACGGTTTGGGCATGATGAAATTTCTTCTGATGATATCACTGCTCTTGAAATGCTAAAAAGCCGAAGCCAACGCTGGATTTTTTTCGATGATTCGACTGAAGAGACGGTGATTTCAATTGAAAAATGGGAACTGAAATACACAGACTTTGTAAGGAATAATCCGGCTATTTTGAAACGATAATTAAAGTAGCTTGCGATAAAATTTTTCAAACGTAAAAACGCCCCGCAACCAATCAGTTGCAGGGCGTTTTCATATCACTTCAGCGGCACTGGCCGCTGTAGTTTCTACAGCAGCTTGTCAATCGTGATGGGCAGGTCGCGGACGCGCTTGCCGGTGGCGTGGTAGATGGCGTTGGCCACGGCGGCGGCTACGCCGAGCATGCCCACTTCGCCCAAGCCTTTGATGCCGAGGGGGTTGACTTTGTCGTCTTCCTCGCTCACGAAAATCACGTCGATGTCGTGGATGTCGGCGTTGACGGGGACGTGGTACTCGCCCAGCGAGTGGTTCATGTAGCGGCCGAAGCGGTGGTCCATCACTGATTCCTCCATCAGCGCTGAGCCGATGCCCCAGACCACCGAGCCGAGAACCTGGCTGCGGGCCGTTTTGGGGTTGAGGATGCGGCCGGCGGCCACGGCATTCACCACGCGGGTGACGTGCAGGGTCATAAGGTCGGGGTCCATTTTCACTTCCACAAACACCGCGTTGTGGGCGTGCATGGAGTATTTCGGCGGTTTGACCAGTGCCAGCTTGGCCATGAGGGTGGAGTTTTCGGCTTCGATTCTGGGCTCGCCGCTGGCCTGCACCAGGTCGCGGAGCACGGCGGCCTGGGTGGTGTCGGTGCGCAGGCGCATCTGGCCGTTGGCGAACTGCACGTCCTCAATTTTAACGCCTTTGAAGGCCGGGTGGTCCATCTTTTGGGCTTGCTTCAGCAGGGCTTCGCCGAGCGCGGTGCAAGCCTCGGCCACGGAGTTGCCCACGGAGGCGGCCGTCCAGGAGCCGCCTTGCAGGGGCGACTCGGGCAGCGTGGTATCGCCCAGCACGAACGTAACGGCTTCGATGGGCAGGCCCATGCTTTCGGCCGCAATCTGCGTCATAATGGTATAGGTGCCGGTGCCGATTTCGTTGGTGCCGCTGCTCACCGTGAGGTGGCCGTCGGCATCAAGGCTGGCGCGGACCGTGGCGGGCAGTTTGGTGGCATCCCACACGCCACCACCCATGCCCCAGCCCACCAGCAGGTTACCATCGCGCATCGAGCCGGGCTCGGGCGTACGTTTTGCCCAGCCGAACTTGGCCGCGCCTTCGGCGTAGCATTTCCGCAAGGCCTTGCTGGAATAGGGGAGGTCCTGCGCCTGGTCGCGGTCGGAGTAGTTGCGGAGGCGAAATTCGAGCGGGTCGAGGCCGGCGGCGTAGGCCATTTCATCCATCGCAATTTCCAGCGCCACCGAGCCAAAGGCCGCGCCCGGCGCCCGCATGTCGAGCGGCGTGTAAATATCGAGCTTGGCCAGGCGGTAGTCCAGCTTCACATTGGGGCAGTCGTAGAGCATGCCGCTCCAGCCCACCACGTTTTCGGTAAAGTCCTCAAAATGCGAGGTTTCGGCCACGGCCACGTGGTTGATGCCCGCCAGCGAGCCGTCGGCGTTGGCGGCCAGGGCCACGTGCTGCAGGGTTTCGGGCCGGTGGCCAAAGCTGAACATCTGCTGCCGCGTGAGCGACACGCGCACCGAGCGCTCCAGCTCCAGCGCGGCCAGCACGGCCAGAAACAGCTGGTACTGCGGCCGCAGCCCCGAGCCGAAACCGCCGCCGGTGTACTTCGAAATCACCCGCGCCTGCTCCTTGCTTAGCCCGAAAATGTTTTTGACAACCTGCTGGCTATTGAAAACGCCCTGCGTTTTGTCGTAGATAGTCAGGTTCTTATCGCCGAGCCACTCCACCGTGGTGGCGAAGTTTTCCATGGGGTTATGGTGCTGGGCGTGGTTCGAATACTGGCCTTCAACGTGGGCCACGCCCTGCTCCCAGCCGCGCCCAAAGTTGCCGCGCGACTTGGGCGGCTCGAAGCCGATTTTGCCCTTGCCGGGCTGATAGGTCTGGTCGAGCTGGGTGGTCAGCTCGGTTTGGTGGGCGGCCTCTTCGTAGGTGATTTTGAGGATGGAGGCCGCGTAGCGGGCCAGCTCGAAGGTGTCGGCCACCACCAGAGCCACCGGCTGCTGGCTGTACTTTATTTCGGCATCGTGCAGGGGCCGGAACGGCGAGCCGCCGGGCGCCAGCAGGTCCTTGTAGCTGCGGTCGAGCAGGGCCAGGGTGGGTACGTTTTCATGCGAGAACACCCGGTGCACGCCCGGCAGCGCCAGCACGGGCGCGGTATTGATTTTCAGAATTTTGCCCTTAGCAATCGGGCTGCTCACCACGTAGCCGTAGAGCAGGTTGGGCACGTTGTATTCGGCGGCGTACTTGGCGGTGCCGGCCACCTTAGCCGGGCCATCGACGCGGCTGGTGGGTTTGCCGATGTAGTCGGTTTGGAGAGTCATAATATTGGCAAATTCAGGATTGGCGAACTGGGTAGAGACGCAACAGTTGGAGTCTCGTCGTTGCTGATGTTGTTTAAACTGCGTGGTTCGGCGTGGTTCGGCGCGGTTCCGGCCGTTCAACGACGAGGTGCAAAATATTGCGTCTCTACCTCGTTCACGGATTGGAGTTCTGAAATGCGTTGGTGTCGACCGCCTCATTCATTTCGGTGGCTTGCTTGAGGGCGCGCACGATAGCGCGCCGGGCCAGCTCAATTTTGAACGTGTTGGCCCCGTATCCTTTGGCCCCGGCCAGGACCTTGGCAGCGGCGCGGCCGAAGGTTTCGGCCGTGGCTGGCTGCCCGATGAGCAAGGCCTCGGCTTCCTGGTCGCGCCAGGGCTTGTGGGCCACGCCGCCCAGCGCCAGGCGGGCATCCGTAATGGTGTTGCCATCGAGTTCCAGGCCTGCGGCCACGCTCACTAGGGCGAAGGCGTAGCTGCTGCGGTCGCGCAGCTTGAGGTAGGTGAAGTTCTTCTCGAAGCCCTTGGCGGGCAGGTCGAGGCCGGTGATTAATTCGCCGGGCTCCAGGGTATTGTCGCGCTCGGGGTGGTCGCCGGGCAGGCGATGGAAATCCTCGAATTTGATGGTGCGCTCGCCGTTCGGGCCACTCACGCGCACCGTGGTGTCGAGGGCGGCCAAGGCTATGCACATATCGCTCGGGTGCGTGGCGATGCAGGAGTCGCTGGTGCCCAGAATGCCGCACACGCGGTTGTAGCCGCCAATGGCCGAGCAGCCCGAGCCGGGCTCGCGCTTGTTGCAGGGTGTGGCCAGGTCGTAGAAATAGTAGCAGCGGGTGCGCTGCATCAGGTTGCCGCCGTCGGTGGCCATGTTGCGCAGCTGCGGGCTGGCCCCGGCCAGAATGGCCTGGTTCAGCAGCGGGTAGCGCTTCTCCACTTCGGGGTGCCAGGCGGTGTCGGCGTTGGTGGCGAGGGCCCCGAGGCGCAGGCCGCCATCGGGCAGGGGTTCGATGGTATCGAGGCCCAACTTTTTGAGGCCGATGAGATGCGTGGGGCGGGCCACGTTTTCCTTCATCAGGTCAATCAGGTTGGTGCCGCCCCCGATGTAGGCTGCGCCTTCGTACGCGGCCTTGTCCTGCACGGCGGCCGCCACGGCCGGAGCTTGAGTAAAAGTGAAGCTGTTCATCAGGCTTGAATTAAAAATTGAGAATTAAAAATTAAAAATTTCGGATGCTAAAAAATGAGTTGCCATTGCGATGCAGGCAGTCATTTTTAATTCTCGATTTTTAATTCCCTTCCTACCACTTCCATCACCGCGTTCAGAATGCCCACATAAGCCCCGCAGCGGCACACGTTGCCACTCATCAGCTCGCGCACTTGGGCTTCGGTTTTGGCCTTGCCTTCGTTAATCAGCCCTTGGGCCGAGCAAATTTGGCCCGGCGTGCAGTAGCCGCACTGGAAAGCGTCGTGGTCGATAAACGCTTGTTGCAGCGGGCTCAATTTGTCTTCCGCACCCAAGCCTTCGATGGTCGTGATTTGAGAATCTTCGTGCATCACGGCTAAGCTCAGGCAGGAATTGATGCGCTTGCCGTCGACAAGCACGGTGCAGGCTCCGCACTGGCCGTGGTCGCAGCCTTTCTTGGTGCCCGTCAGGTCGAGGTACTCGCGCAGGGCGTCGAGCAGGGTGGTCCAGGGCGCGATTTGTAGGGTATGCGCCTGGCCATTGATGTGGAGGCTGACGGGCTGGGTGGGGGCCAGAGCTGCGGGCGGGCTTTCCAGTGGGGCTTGGGTAAGTTGTCTCATAAGGTGGAATGGGATAGGGTAATGGCGTGCAGCATAGCAACGCCCGCAACATCATCAGAACTTCATTCTGTGTAAATAGCTATACGACAATGATGAGCGGGCGTTTTGCTTTTCTGTACTGGCTTGATTCGCATAAAAGAGGCGGCTGATGCCTGGTGGCTGCGACTGCCGGGGCGGTACTGTCCATCGAGTAAACGGATGGCTTCATTCGGCATTTGACGACCTTGCGCCAAGCCCCCGGCCGGGCTGGGCCGGACTGATTTTCGGGCCGGTAGCGCTACCTTCCCGCCCCATGAAAATCCTTTTAGTTGAAGACGAACCCTCGGTCGCCGCTTTCCTGCACCAGGGCCTCACGGAGCAGGACTACACCGTCGACCTCGCCGCCGACGGCCTGCTGGGCCTGCGCCGCGCCCAGGAGAACCGCTACGATTGCCTGATTCTGGACCAGATGCTGCCCGGCCTCAGCGGCCTCGAAGTGTGCCGGCAGGTGCGGGCCCACGACCCCGGCGTGCCCATCCTCATGCTCACCGCGCTGGGCGAGACGGACGACAAAATCCGCGGCCTCGACGCCGGGGCCGACGACTACCTCGTCAAGCCCTTTGCCTTCGATGAACTGCTGGCCCGTCTGCGCGCCCTCGTGCGCCGCCGCACCGAAGCCCCCGCCCCCAAAGCCATTCTGCACCTCGCCGACCTCACCCTCGACCCTGGGGCCAAGCGCGTGGAGCGGGCTGGTCAGGCCATCCAGCTCACCGCCCGCGAGTTTGCGCTGCTCGAATACCTGCTGCGCAACCAGAACCGCGTGGTTTCGCGGGCCGATTTGTTGGAGCACGTCTGGGATTTGAGCTTTGATACGGGCTCGAACGTGATTGACGTGTACATCAATTTCCTGCGCAAGAAGGTGGACAAGGGATTTGAGCCCAAGCTGATTCACACGCTGGTGGGTATGGGGTACGTGATGAAGAACGAAGGGTGAGTTGATAGGTCAGGAACGGAAACCATCGAACGTCGTGCTGAGCGCAGCCGAAGCATCTCTACTGCGCAAGCAATTGGTTTACTGTCGCGGTAGCGATGCTTCGGCTGCGCTCAGCATGACGTTCTTCCATTCCGCTTATTTATCCAGTTTCTAACCATGTCCATTCGCCTCCGTCTTGCGTTGCAGTTCGGGTCCATTCTGGCCGTGACGCTGCTGCTATTTGCGCTGGTTATCTACTTTGCCACGCAGCAGTCGCGCCGGAATGAGTTCACCCAGAGCTTGTTCAAGCGTACGCTGGTGGTGGGGCACGCCTACGTGGCCGGGCAGGACGACCGCGCCGATGCCGGCTCCGAAGCCTCGTACCGCCGCTACCTGCGCCAGCTCTACCGCACGCTGCCCGCCGAGCAGGGCCGGGTGTACGATGCCAAAAACCAGCTGGTTTTCCGGGAAGGGCAGGGGGCGGCCCGGCCCGCGCCGCCCGCCTGGCTGGCCGAGGTGCGCCGCACCGGTCAGGCCGTGCTGGAGCCCGAAACCAACTACCACGAAACCGTGGGCCTGCTTTACCGCGATGCCCGGCTGGGGCCTCTGGTAGTGGTGGCTTCGTCGTTGGATGAGGATAGCCGCCAGCAGCTGGCCGAGCTGCGGCGGCTGCTGGCGCTAGGGTTGCTAGTGGCCGTGGCGGCAGCGGGGGCGGGCAGCTGGTTCTTTGCCGGCCAGGCCCTGCTTCCGTTGCGCCGCATGGTGCGCGAAGTAGACGGCATCACGGCCACTGACCTGAGCCAGCGCCTGACCCGCACCGGCGAAAGCTCCGACGAAATCGGCCGGCTCACCCAGCGTTTCAACCGCCTGCTCGACCGCCTGGAAGCGGCTTTTGTGGGCCAGCGCACCTTCGTGCGCGACGCCTCGCACGAGCTGCGCACGCCCCTCACGGCCCTCATTGGCGAGCTGGAAGTGGCCCTGCTGCAAGCCGAGCGCCCGCCCGCCGAGTACCGCCGCGTATTGCAAAGCACCCTCGATTCGGCCCGGCAGCTCAATAGCCTCACCAACGGCCTGCTGCAGATTGCCCGCGCCTCCGACGACCCCTCGCAGGTGCCCATGGCCGCCGTGCGCCTCGATGAGCTGCTGCTGCAGGCCCACGAGCAGCTGCTGCGCCGCCACCCTACCTGCCGGGTCGACCTCGATTTTGGAGAGGCCGAGTCTTTCATCGTGTGCGGCAACGAGGCGCTGCTGCTCTCGGCGGTGCTCAACATTCTGGACAATGCCTGCAAGTTCTCGGGGCAAACCGGCGGTACCGTGACGGCCACGCTGGCTCGCAGCCGCAAGCAGCTGTCGCTGTTGGTGAGCGACGAAGGACCCGGCCTGTCGGCGGAAGATTTGCAGCAGGTGTTCGTGCCTTTTTTTCGGGCCGCGGCGGTCCGGGCAGTGCCAGGGCACGGCATCGGGCTGCCGCTGGCGGCCCGCATCATGGCGCTGCACGGCGGCACGGTACGCATGGAGAGCGAGCCCGGCCAGGGTGCCCAGGTGTGGCTGGAATGGCCGGTGCCCGGGCGGGCCTAGGCTCAACTGAGCAACCGTGGTGCAGCGCGTTGCCGGACATCATTCGTGTGCCGCGCATGGTTGGCCGAGCTAAGGAGTGAGTGCGATAAAAATGCTCTGCAGCGCTCCGTACGGGGTTTTTCCTGCACGGTTGCCGGTTTTAATTTCCTTTTAATTCGCCTTTAATTCGACCTTAATAGTGTTCCAGTAACCTTGTATTCAGAACTCTCTGGCAGCCACATTTTCGGCGGCTGGCGGGGAACTGCCAACAATCAGGTTATGACCCAGGTAATTTCTTCGTCGGCCCAAACCGGCACGCCCATCGCAACTCCGGTGACTCCCAGCGAGCCCCGGCCAAAAGCTTCGCTGTTCAGCACAATTGGGCAGGATGCGCCGGCAGGACTAGTCGTATTTCTGGTGGCGCTGCCGCTGTGCCTGGGCATTTCGCTGGCCTCGGGCGCGCCGCTGCTGGCGGGCGTGATTGCGGGCATCGTGGGCGGCCTGGTGGTGAGCGTACTCAGTGGCTCGGCGGTGAGCGTGAGCGGGCCGGCGGCCGGCCTCACGGTGGTGGTGCTGTCGGCCATTTCGTCGCTGGGCTCGTGGCCGGCGGTGCTGGCAGCTACCGCCGTGGCCGGCGTTATTCAGATGGGGTTGGGGCTGGCGCGGGCGGGCATCATTGCACTGTATTTTCCGGCGGCCGTTATTCGCGGTATGCTGGCTGCCATCGGCATTATTTTGATTTTGAAGCAAATACCGCACTTTCTCGGGGCCGATACCGACTATTTTGAGGATATGGACTTCCTGCAGTTCAATGGGCAGAACACGTTCTCGGCCATTGCCGCGGCGGCGCGGGCACTCAGCCCCGGTTCGGTGCTGGTGGGTGTGTCGTCGCTGCTGCTGCTGTTGCTTTGGAATACTGCCCCCGTGCGGCGGCAGTCGTGGGCACGGCTGGTGCCGGGCGCGCTGGTGGCCGTGGTGGTGGCCGTCGGCCTCAATCAACTGCTGAAAACTTTTGCGCCCGATTTGCAGGTGCTCCCCAAACACTTGGTGAAGCTGCCCGTGCTGTCGTCGTTGGGCCAGCTGGCCGGCGAAATGACTTTTCCCGATTTCAGTGCCCTGCGCAAACCGGCCACCTACGGCGTGGCCTTCACCATTGCCATTGTGGCCTCGCTCGAAACGCTGCTCAGCGTGGAAGCCGTGGACAACCTTGACCCCCAGAAGCGCCATACGCCCACCAACCGCGAGCTGCTGGCCCAAGGCGCGGGCAACCTGGTGAGTGGCCTGCTGGGCGGCCTGCCCCTCACGGCGGTTATCGTGCGCTCGTCGGCCAACGTGGCGGCCGGGGCGCAGAGCAAGCTCTCGGCCTTCATCCACGGCCTGCTGCTGCTCACGAGCCTGCTGTTTCTGGGCGCGGTGCTGAACCTGATTCCGCTCTCGGCGCTGGCGGCGGTGTTGCTGCTGGTGGGCTTTAAGCTGACCACGCCGGCCCTCTACCGCAAGCAGTGGCAGTTGGGCTGGGCGCAATTCACGCCGTTCATTATTACCATTGTGGCCGTGCTGTTTACCGATTTGCTGAAGGGCGTGAGCATCGGGCTGGTGCTGGGCTTCTTCTTCATTCTGCGCGATAACGCCAAGGCCGGCTCCTACCTGCGCCGCGACGAGGCCGCCGATGCTGCCGAAGGCGAGGACGGCCGGCAGCTGCACCTGCGCCTTCCCGAGCACGTCTCCTTCCTCAACAAAGCCAGCATCGTGACCACGCTGGAGCAGCTACCCGCCAACAGCCGCGTTATCCTCGACGGCAGCCGCTCCGACGTTATCGACCACGATGTGCTGGAGGCCATTGAGGCTTTCCGGCAGGCGGCCCCGGCCCGGGGCATCGAGTTGGAGCTGCGCGGTATCCGCCAGGTACAGCTCGGGGCGCACTAATTTCGGTAAAACGCCCGCCGTGGCCCCTCACGTATAATGATGGGTCGCGGGTGGCCCATCGTCTCTTTTTTTCATTCCGGGCTACCTTGCTGGCCCATAGCCGCTGGCCGGTGCGCCGGTGCCTTATTCTCATTATCCCCCAACTTTTTTATGGCTGGTATCAGCGAGATTCTCGAAAACAACAAGCAGTGGGTATCGTCCAAAAATGCCGAGGACCCCGAATTTTTCCAGCGGCTGGCCAATGGACAGAAGCCCAAGTACCTGTTTATCGGCTGTTCCGATTCGCGGGTACCGGCCTCCGGTATCACCGGCACGGGCCCGGGCGAAATGTTCGTGCACCGCAACATTGCCAACCTGGTAGTGCACAGCGACATGAACCTGCTGAGCGTGCTGCAGTACGCCGTGGAAGTGCTGGGGGTGCAGGATATTCTGGTGTGCGGGCACTACGGCTGCGGCGGCGTGGCGGCGGCGGCGAGCAACAAGCAGTACGGCCTGATTGATAACTGGCTGGTGAACATCCGCGATGTCATCCGTCTACACGAAACCGAGTACCTGCGCGAGCGCGACGAAACCTCGCGCCTGCGCCGCCTCGTGGAGCTGAACGTGATTGAGCAGGTGCGCAACCTGGCCAAAACCAACATCATTCAAAACGCCATGCGCGGCGACAACCCGCCCCGCCTGCACGGCCTCGTGTACGACATCGCCGATGGCGTGCTGAAGGACCTAAAAATTGACAGTGAAGATGTGATGACTGATATGGAGCACATCTATGCCACTGAAGCCATCGACTCCGACGGCGACCAGAAAGACGAAGACGCCAATTCCTACGAAGGGCCCAAGCACGACCCGGCCACCGAAGAGGTAGTTGAAAGCAAGTAAGCTCGCTATTCTGCTTTTCCTAAATAGCAGCTAATCACCCACAAAAAAGCCCTGCCGCGTCACGCGGCAGGGCTTTTTTGTGGGTGCCAGTATGACCGGACTGGGGCCTACTTGGCGGCCTGCACGGCGGCCACGGCCTGGTCAACAGCTTGTTGGGTAGCAGCGGCCTGCGGGCGGCCGGCCTGGGCTTTGGCCACGCCTTGCAGCAGGTTCACGATGGGGCGGTCGGCCCCGTAGGACTTATACTTGATGCCCATTTCCTGCAAGCGGGTAATGCCTTCGGTGATGGCAGCGGCATTGTCGAGGCGGCCGGTGATGGTGGCCAGCGGCTCCATCATGTTGAACTTACCCTGAGGGCGGGCCGCGTCGAACTTGTCGCGCACGAAGGCCCACTCGGCCTGGCCGCCGTTTTTAGCATACACTTCCGTTACGGCCTGCGCCAGCGCCCCTTGTGCGGTGGCTTCGTATGCTCTGGCGCGGTTCAGGGCCTGGCCGGGTTGCACCATGGCCAGGGCGCGCAGGGCTGCCCCTTGCACGTTGTACGACTGGCTGCTGAGCTGTTTGTTGAAATACCCTTCATCCTTCTTGTCCTTCAGCTTGGCTAGTGCGCCGAGCAGCGAGGCCTGTACCCAGGGCTCTTTTTCGGTCGCGGCCAGCTTGCGCAGGGCCTGGGCAGCAACTTTGGCTACGGCCTTGTCATCGAGCTTTAGCGCCTCCACGGCGGCCAGACGGTTGTTGTAGAACTTGTCGTGGATGGCGGCCAGCAGCGTGGCGCGGTTGGCAGCGTTGGCCTGGTCCTTGGCCGCGAAGTCGATGGCCTCGCGGCGGTCCACGAACAATGGCGCGTGGGCGTACTGGAAGGCATACTCGGCGGCCGACTTACTGTCGGTTTTCAGCCACAGCATTTTCTTGTTAGCGTCCACGTTCACCAAGTCGGGCTTGGCCGAAAGGGGCATGGTGAAGGTCTGGGTGGCCTCCGTCATGGTCACGGGCTGGTGCAGCACCTTGCCGCCCACGTAGTAGTCGATGGTGAAGGGCAGTTGGAAGGGCTGCCCGGCCTGGGTCTGCTTCACGGTCACGGACTGCATCTTTTTGGCGGCGTCCCAAGCGTAGTCGATGCTCACGACGGGATGGCCGGGGGCGAAATACCACTGGTTCCAGAACCAGTTCAAATCCTGGCCCGACACGGCTTCGAAAGCCAGGCGCATCTGGTGGGCCTCGCCGTTGCCGAGGGCGTTATCCTTGAGGTATTTCTGGAGGCCGGCGAAGAACACGTCGTCGCCCAGGTAGGTGCGCAGCATGTCCATGATGGCCCCGCCTTTTTGGTAGCTCACCAGGTCAAAAACCTCCTCCTGCTCGTCGTAATGAAAGCGCACGAGGTTTTTGGCGGCATCGCGCGGCGAGCTCAGGTAGCGGCGCAGGTAGCGGTAGTAATGAGAGTCGGCGGCGTCCTTGCCATACTTGTGCTCGGCGTAGAGGCCTTCCGAAAAGTCGGCCATCGTCTCGTTCACGGTGATGTTGGCCCAGCTTTCGGCCGTCACATAGTCGCCGAACCACTGGTGGAACAGCTCGTGCGCAATCACCGATTCGCTGCCGTACTCCCGGTCAATCAGCTCGCGGTCGGTCATTTGCACCTGCTCGCCGTGCAGGGTGGCGGTGGTGTTTTCCATGGCCCCGCTCACGTAGTCGCGGGCCACAATCTGGGCGTATTTATTCCACGGATACTCCACGCCGAGGCGGTTGGAGAAAAACTCCAGCATGTCGGGCGTATTGCCGAAAATCTGCTTGGCGAAGGGCGCGTACTTGGGTTCGAGGTAGTAATTGACTTCCTTGCCGCGCCAGGTATCCTTCGTTATTTTGAAATCGCCCACGGCCATCATGAACAGGTAGGGGGCGTGGGGCAGCTCCATTTTCCAGACGTCGGTGCGCAGGCCGGGGCCGGCGGGCGTACTGCTCACCATGCGGCCGTTGCTGAGCGTGACGTACTTGGCGGGCACGGTCATTGAGATTTCCTCGGTGGTTTTCTGGTTGGGGCGGTCGATGGTGGGGAACCAGGCCGACGAGCCTTCGGTCTCGCCCTGCGTCCAGATTTGCACCGGCTTGCCTTTCACCGTCGAGTCGGGGTTGATAAAATACAGGCCCTTGGCGTCGGTGATAGCGGCCGAGCCCTTCACCTTCAGCTCGTCGGGCTTCGATACGTAGTCGATGTACACCGTGTACTCCTCGCCCGGCTTGAAGGTGCGGCCCAGGTTGATGCGCAGGTTCATCCCGTCGGCGTAGTCGTACTTCAGCGGGGTTTGCTGGCTGCCGTTCATCAGTGCTACGGCTTTGATTTCCATGCCCTTGGCATCGAGCCGGAGCGAGTCGGTAGGGTAGGCGTGGGGCTTGAGGGTTATCCAGGCCTTGCCCGGCATATGGCGCTTGGCGTAGTCGAAACGCACGTCGAGCTTGGTGTGCACCAGGTCATTAACCTTGGTAGCCGAAGCGCGGTAGGGAGATTCGGGCTTGGCAGCCGGTGGGGTGGGAGCCTGCGCGAAAGCCGGCGTAGTGGCCGCCAGACCCAGCAGGCCCAGCGCGAAAAGGTGCTTCATAGAAAAACTTCGAGTGAGTGAAAATGAATTTCGCGCGAAGGACGCGGCGGTTGGGGCGACGTTGCCTTCCGCTAGGGCGAAAGTAGCAGCGAAAAAAACAGACTGCCCGCCGTGCGCCGCATACCATTGGGAATTCGACTGAATATGGCCGCGCGTACGGCAGCCCGCTACTACTGTTTAGTCAACGCTCGGAGCGTACGCGGCTACGGGATGCGGCCGCCCACGGCGCAGCAGGAGCCGACGCAGTGGCTCTTCCACCCAGTAATGGCAACCCAGCGACAGCCCAACGACTGCCAGAAACTGCCAAATCATGGAGCTGCCCTCGAAGCGCGAGCTGTGCCACCAGATGCTGAAAACCCCAATGTGGAGCAGGTAAAACGCGTAAGAGCTGCGCCCCAGCACGCCCAAAAGGCGCGTACTCAGGAAAGCGCGCAGCCAGCTGTGCTCGGCCAGCTGTGCTCGGCCAGCTGTGCTCGGCCAGCAGGCCAGCCAACAGCACAACGGCCCCGGCCGGAAACAGCAGCAAGTGAACCGCGATGGCGGCTGGGTCGAGCAGCCCGTCGTAGAAGGTAGAGGGCGATTCTAGTTTCACCAGCAGCCCGATGGCTAGCCCCATGAGCAGCCCGCCCGCCACCGTGCGCCACGGCCAGCGGGGGGCAGTAGCAGCCGGCCGGCCGGCCCACCAGCGCGCTAGTCCTACGCCGATAACGAACTCCAGCACGCGCCCGAAAAACGTGTAGTTGATGAGATGATAATAGGAGCCAAAGAAGCCGTGCAACGCCGGGTGCCCCGTGCACAGATAGGTCAGTAGCAGGCCGCTGCCCATCACCACGGCCACAAAGCTTGCTGCTCCGCGGCTACCGTACCTGGCCCAGGCCCCCAGCAGCAGCGGCGCAGCCAGGTAAAAGCAGCCCTCGACCGTGAGCGACCAGCCCTGCGGAATTCCTACGTACTTAAGGGTACTCGACAAGCCCCGCAACAAGCTTTGGCTCAATAGCACCAGCGCGAGCGTATGCCTGCCCTGCCCGGGCGGAAACTGCCCGTAGTGCATGAACAGCAGCAGCCCGTGTAGCAGCAGATAGAGCGGGAAAATCCGGACAAAGCGCCGCCAGAGGTATTTTCGCCACCACATTGGATGTGAACTGAACGCGGCCTTGGTAGCGCGTGGCAATAACAAAGCCGCTGAGCACAAAAAACAGGCTGACTCCTACGTAAAACTGGCTGGCAGTACTGCCCAGCCACGGTGCCACGGTGGCATGGCGGGGGAGCGGGCGTGCAGCACGAAAACCAGGTAGGCCGCCAGGGCGCGCACGCCAGTGAGGGCCGGGTAATAGGGGCGCGCCAGAAGTAGCGCTTCCCGATAAGGAGAGGACATAATGAGACAAAATTACGGCCCTTCGCTGCATCCGCGGGTAAGTTGAATCGGTACGAGGCAGGATGACTGCCGGCTGCCGGCTGCCGCTCTTTTCTATTCGGCGAGCTGGTTGGTATTGTGGGCGGGGCCTGGGATGCCGGTGGCGTAAGTTTGCACCCGAATCAACTCACCAATGAATGCGACTTACGCGCTACACTACCCCGCTTTTTTGCACGCTTTTCACGGCTAACGCTTTCGCCCAGAGCGCCCCGGCCGACAGTGCCCGCGCTTTGAACGAAGTGACCGTGTACGGCACCCGGCTCGCCCAGGTGGCCGGCCAGACCGGCCGCTACGTGACCGTGGTACCCGGCCGTGCCCTCAGCCAGTACCCCGTAGCCTCGCTCGACGACCTGCTGCGGCTGCTGCCCGCCATCGAAATGCAGAGCCGGGGCAATTTCGGTACGCAGGCCGATATCACCCTGCGCGGCTCCACGTTCAACCAGGTGCTTATCCTGCTCGACGGCATGCGGCTGAACGACCCGCTCACGGGCCACTTCGCCGGCTACCTGCCCATCACCCCGGCCGAGATTGAGCAGATTGAAGTGGTTCGCGGCCCCGGCGCGGCCCTCTACGGCCCCGATGCCGTGGGCGGCTTCGTCAACATCGTCACCAAAACCTTCGCCGCCACCCACCGGCCCGATGGCGTGGAAATCGGCGGCACGTTCATGGCCGGCGAGTACGACCTGAAAACCACCAACGCCGGCTTCTACGGCCAGGATAAGGGCCTGCGCCTGGCCGGCGGCATCCTCAACAACACGGCCAGCGGCCAGCTGCTGAACCTGCCCGGCGGGGGGCGCAACGACTTCAAGCTGAATACCTACTCGCTCTCGGGCGCGTACCAAATCAGCCCCAAACTCAGCGCCGCCGCCCGCGCCAGCTTCGACCGGCGCGACTACAACGCCCAGAACTTCTACACCACCAACGCCGGCGACCGCGCCCGCGAAACCACTTCGCGCGACTGGTACCAAGGCCAATTACGCTACGACTGGAACACCCGCGCCCGCACCGAGTTGCAGCTGGTGGGCACGTCCAGCACCGACTATTATCTCTACACCCCCACCTCGGTCGCCAGCGACCACCTCATGCACTACCTCAACCTGCAGGGCCAGCACCAGCTGCGCCTCTCGGATAAGGTGCAATTGACCCTCGGTGGCCAGGCCGACCGCCGGAGCGTGCGTAGCAACGACCGTGGCAACCACGCCGTGTGGCACCAGGGCGCATTCGCCGTGGCCGGCCTCACGCCCCGCGCCGGCCTGAACCTGACCGCCGCCCTGCGCCTCGACCACGACCAGGCCTATGGTACCGAAGTGCTGCCCCAGCTCACGGCCAGCCAGCAGGTGGGCGACAAGCTGACGGTGCGCGCTGCCGTGGGCCGGGCCATTCGGGCGGCCAACTTTACCGAGCAGTACAATTCGGCCATCCGGCCCGGCACGGTGCCCAATGGCTTCAACGTAGGCAATCCGGGCCTAGAAGCCGAGCGCACCTGGAGCTACGAAGGTGGCCTCGACTACGTGCTCTGCCCGGCCCTGACGCTGCGCGGTACCTATTTCAACCGCTACGGCCGCAACCTGATTGACTACGTGGCCACGCCCGGCAGCACCGTGCAGGCCGGCACCGGCTTCACCAACCTGAACCCGGCCAGCACCTACCGCTTCGCCCAGAACCTGTTTGCCGTGAGCACGCAGGGCCTCGAATTCGAAGCTACTACGCGTGCGCAGTTAACCACCGGCCTGCGCCTCGACGGCAGCCTGGGCTACACCTACACCCACCTGAACGTGGACGGCAATATCACGTCGCAGTACTTGAGCAACGTGGCCCGGCAACTGGTGAGCGGCAACCTGAGCCTGGTGCATCGCCGCTTCACCGCCAGCCTGGGCGGGGTATATAAGCAGCGTGCCGGCCTGCCCCCGGTAGGTGACTTCACCCTCTCAACCGATTACGTGGTCATCAACGGCCGCCTCGACGTGGCCCTGCTGCCCGAGCGTCTGTGGGTGGTGGGCCAGGCCCAGAACCTGTTCAATGCCCACTATTCGGACCTGCTGGGCGCTCAGATGCCCGGCCGCTGGCTAATGGCCGGCGTGCGCCTGGCTCTGCGGCGGTAGGACATTCAGACTGCCAGAACGCCCTAACACAGGAACGTCATGCTGAGCTATGCTCGGCATGACGTTCTTTTTTTTGGCTGCTGCTAACCAATTGCCGCCTTCAGCCATTTCTTGGCTTCTTTTAGCGTGCGGTGCTGGGAAGTTGCGATTTCGTAGTTGTTGGCTTCAGCCACGTTGTGGGTATAGTTCTGCACTGAAATCTGGCCGAACACCGTTTCGGGTACTACGAAGCTGACGTGGTGAATGCCGGCGCGCTGGGCGCGAATGTTCCAGTCGGTGCGCATCCATTCCTGGTCGGTGGGTTTCACGGCCTGTACCTGGCGGGTATCGGCGAGCCAGCCCAGGGGCTTGGTGCGGGCGGCTTCGGTTTCGTAGAGTTCCAGGCCGCGGTTCATCAGGAAGCGGAACTGCTCGCTGTTGGCAAAGCCACTCCAGGAGATGATAAAACAGGGCACCTCGGGGGCAAAAAGCAGGCTGCCGTAAGGCTCGGCGTGTACAACGGTATCAGACATGAATAAGTGGTATTCGGACAATTGCTGCAAGGCGAAAAGTACGCACCAGCCAAACGCCTCCTCCATACGCGGGCCAGGGTGGTGAAGTTGCTCGGAGAAGTTGGTGTGGCGGGAGTGGAAATTGCGGACTACCTTTGTGCCATCAATTCTTTCTCCTGAAGGATTGTTTTTATACAGAGGCGCTGAGAGACAGGCTCAACGAAGCGCCGGCAACCATCCGCAATTGCGGGCAAGGTGCCAATTCCTGCACATATAAAAACAAGTTGCCGTGGAAACTGCCAACAACTCCCCCTTGCAATCACTCACCCTCGTTACCCGGCCCGCTGCGATGCGGGTGGCCGGGCTGGGCTGTTGTTGCTGTTGTTGTCTGGCTTAGCCTTCCCCGAGTCGATGTTCGCGGGTAGGTAGGCAGGAAAGGCCGATGGCTTTCGCACGTCCGGCTTCGCATGCCTGCTGGTGGCGTTCGTAAGTTCTTTTTCAGGGTATAGCTCGGTTGCGGCACGGCGTGTTTTCGCCCGTTGGAGTCCACTTTGCTAGCACTGTGCCTGGCCTGCGCCTCCGGTGTTTACCCTGAATTTCGGACTGCTGAATTCGCCCGAGAACTGCTAGCTCAATCCCTCATTTTTTTGGTTTTTCATGCTTTGGCGAGCGCTGCTATTTGGCGAATGCCAAAGGCGCATCCTGCTACTAACTCAATTAACTTTTCTGTTTTATGTCACTCCCTCAAAAGCCCATTGGCATTTATTTCGAGCACCCCGAATGGTTCAAGCCGCTGTTTGCGGAGCTGGAGCGCCGGGGCCTGCCCTACGAAAAAATTGATGCCGCGCATCACCTCTTCAACCCCGCCGAGAAGGAGAGCGGCTACAGTCTGGTCGTGAACCGCATGAGTTCTTCGGCTTACCTGCGGGGCCACGGGCAGGGTATTTTCCACACGGCCGGCTACGCCACGCACCTCGAGCGCATCGGCACGCGCATCATCAACGGCTCGGCGGCCACGGCCATTGAAACCAACAAGGCCCGGCAGCTTTCGCTATTCGAGTCGCTGGGGCTGAAGTACCCAAAGTCGCTGGTGATAAACCATGCCTCGCGGGCCGTGGATGCGGCCCGGCAGCTACGCTTTCCCATCGTGGTGAAGGTGAACATCGGGGGCAGCGGCGCGGGCATTATCCGCTTCGACACCCTGGAAGGCCTGCAGGCGGCCGTCGAGAACAACCAGATTGACCTCGGCATCGACCAAACCGCGCTGGTGCAGGAATACGTGACACCTCGCGGCGGCAATATCCATCGGGTGGAGATGCTGGACGGCAAGTTTCTCTACGCCATGAAGGTGTTCACGACCGGCGAGAGCTTCAACCTGTGCCCGGCCGAAATCTGCCAGATTCCGGAGGAGCAGTCGGCCGAATTCTGCCTGACGGAAGCCCCCAAGAAAGGCATTCAGGTGGAAGCCTTCACGCCGCCGGCCGAGGTAATTGCGGCCGTGGAGCGCATTGTGGCCGCCGCCAAAATTAACGTGGGCGGCATCGAATACCTCATCGACGACCGCACCGGCGACGTGCTCTATTACGACATCAACGCCCTGTCCAACTTCGTGGCCGACGCCGTGAACGTAGTCGGTTTCGACCCTTACGCGCGTTTTGTTGACTACCTCGAAACGCAGCTGCCGGCCGTGTCGGCAGCGGCTCCCGTAGCCGCTGAATTGGCCACGGCATAAACCATCTCACTAACAAATGAACGTCATGCTGAGCTTGTCGAAGCATCTCTACCGCTTCGTTATGGCAGCATTGATTACTACTGCGGTAGAGATGCTTCGGCTAGCTCAGCATGACGTTCTGTTAATTAAAAAAGCCATGAAATTTGGATATTGGATGCCCGTATTTGGGGGCTGGCTGCGCAACGTGGAAGACGAGCACATGCCCACCGACTGGAGCTACGTGAAGAAACTGGCGCAGCGCAGCGAAGCCCTGGGCTACGACCTCACGCTGATTGCGGAACTGTACCTGAACGACATCAAGGGCACCGAAGCGGCGTCGCTGGAGGCCTGGAGCACGGCCGCTGCTTTGGCTGCCGTGACGGAGCAGCTGGAAATTATGGTGGCCGTGCGGCCCACGTTTCACAACCCCGCGCTGCTGGCCAAGCAGGCCGCCAACATTGATTTGATTGCCCCCGGGCGCTTGTCGCTGAACGTGGTGTCGAGCTGGTGGAAGGATGAGGCCACCAAGTACGGCCTGCACTTCGAGCAGCACGACGACCGGTACGCCCGCACCCGCGAGTGGCTCGACGTGGTGACCAACGTGTGGAAGCAGGACCATTTCAGCTACGATGGCAAGTACTACCAGGTGGCCGACAATGTGCTGCAGCCCAAGCCCGCCAAAGCCCCGTTCCTGTACGCGGGCGGCGAGTCGGAAGCGGCCAAAGACCTGATTTCGACCCAGTGCGACGGCTACGTGATGCACGGCGACTCGCCGGCGCAAATTGGGGCCCGCATTGCCGACATGCGCCGCCGCCGCGAGCAGAAAGGCCTGCCCCCGATGAAGTTTGGCGTGGCCGGCTACACAATTGTGCGCGACAACGAGCAGGACGTTAAAAAGGAGCTGGACCGTATTACCAATGTGAAAGCCTCGTCGGCCGGCTATGGCAACTACCAGCAGTGGCTGGCCGGCACGCAGCTCGAGCAGCAGGTGTCGCTGCAGGACTACTCGGTGTCAAACCGGGGCCTGCGCACCGGCCTCACCGGCACCCCGGCGCAGCTGCAGGACCGGATTGGTGAGTTCGAGAACGTGGGCGTTGATTTTTTCCTGCTGCAGGCCAGTCCGCAGCTGGAGGAAATGGAGCGCTTTTCGGAAGCCGTTATTCAGGTGCTGGCGTAGGTGCACGTCTTTCAGTAACCGTCATGCTGAGCGCAGCCGAAGCATCTCTACCGCAATAGTAAATGAATTACTTACGTGGTAGAGATGCTTCGGCTACGCTCAGCATGACGTTCTTTTTTGTTTGCACCACTGGTGCGTCCTCAACATTTTCATGCTTAAAAAATCATTAGAGCTGCTTCGAGCGGAAGCAGCTGAAACCGGGGCCAATACCCTCAAACGCAGCCTGAATGGCGTGAGCCTGATTGCCATCGGTATCGGGGTTATTATTGGAGCGGGTCTTTTTTCGCTCACCGGCATCGCGGCGGCGAACAACGCGGGGCCGGCGGTTACGCTTTCGTTCATTGTGGCGGCCGTGGGCTGCGCTTTCTCGGCGCTGTGCTACGCCGAGTTTGCGGCGCTGGTACCCGTGTCGGGTTCGGCCTACACCTATTCGTATGCCACGATGGGCGAATTGTTCGCCTGGATTATTGGCTGGGATTTGGTGCTTGAGTACTCGGTGGGGGCGGCTACGGTGGCCATCAGCTGGTCGCAGTACCTCATCAAATTCCTCAGTAAGTACGGGCTGCACATTCCGGCGCGGCTGGTGATGTCGCCGTTCGAGTCGGCCACGCTGGCCGATGGCAGCACCGTGAGCGGCTATGTAAACGTGCCGGCCATGCTCATCGTGCTGGCCATTACGGCCATCGTTACGCGGGGTACCAAGGGCTCGGCCTGGTTCAATGCGCTGGTGGTGGCCCTGAAGGTGGCCGTGGTGCTGGTGTTCATCGCGCTGGGCTGGAAGTACATCGACCCGGCCAATTACCAGCCCTACATCCCGGCCAATACCGGTAAGTTTGGCGAGTTCGGCCTGAGCGGAATTCTGCGCGGAGCGGGCGTCATTTTCTTCGTCTTCATCGGTTTCGATATCGTGGCCACCATGGCGCAGGAAACCAAGAATCCGCAGCGCAACATGCCCATTGGCATCCTGGGCTCGCTGGCGGTGTGCACGGTGCTGTTCGTGCTGTTCGGCCATGTACTCACCGGCCTGGCCAACTACACCGAGTTCAAGAACAGCGCCGCCCCGGTGGCCATTGCCATTGAGAAAACGCCCTACGCCTGGCTGTCGTCGGCCGTGATTATGGCCATTCTCATCGGCTACACGTCGGTTATTCTGGTCGATTTGCTGGGGCAGTCGCGGGTGTTTTTCTCCATGTCGAAGGATGGGCTGCTGCCGCCGGTATTCTCCCGGCTGCACCCGAAGTTCAATACGCCGTCGCAGTCCACGCTGCTGCTGGGGTGCTTTATCGCGCTGTTTGCGGGCTTCGTGCCCATTGCGGTCGTGGGCGAGATGACGAGCATCGGTACGCTGCTGGCCTTCGTGATGGTGTGCCTGGGCGTGATGATTATGCGCAAAACCAACCCCGATGCGCCGCGCTCGTTCCGCACGCCGTGGGTGCCGGTGGTGCCTATTCTGGGCATTGTGGTGTGCGTGGTGATGATGGCCTCGCTGCCCTGGGAAACGTGGCTGCGCCTCATCGTGTGGCTGGCCATCGGCATGGTTATCTACTTCGGCTACGGCAAAAAGCACAGCAAGCTGCGCCTGGCTTCAGAGAATAGTCAAGAGTGAGAAGGGCCATACAAGTCCGTTATGCCGAGCGCCGCCGAGGCATCTTGCGTGCTGTAGTAAACTCAGTCGATTGAATTACTGCCACACGCGAGAGGCCTCGGCGGCGCTCGGCCTGGCGTTCTTTAGTGCGTAGTGAGCCCGTTGGCGTCCAGCTCGTCGTCATCCCGCACCCGGCCGAGGTCGCCTTCGAGGTCAAGCTCGCCTGCTCCGATGGCGGTGGCCGGGGTGAGGGGGCGCTGCTTGTACACGTCGATGGCCCCGTTGCGGTCCAGGAGTTCGCGGGCACTTTCGGCTTCGGCGGGGGTGGTGGTGGCTACTGTCACCACAGCGTGGTCGGGACCCGTAGCAGAAATGTGGGCCTCGGCATCGTCGAGCGGCTTGCCGCTAAAAATATCCTTGAAAAACCGTGCGAGGCCGTCCTGAAAGGAGTCTTCGGGGGTTTCGGTGCCGGGCAGGTGCTGGGCCCGCAGGGTTTCGCGGGTGGCCAGCTGCACGGCGGACTCGGCAAAGCCGGCCGCCCGTAGCTGCGCGGTAGCAAACTCGGCTTCGGAAGGACTGGTGAATAAGCCGACAACGGTGCGGACCATAACAAGGGGAGGGAAGGTGTCCCGATTCTACGGCTGCTCTGGCCGGCGGTTGTGCTGGGGCCACTTGGGGCATTGCCGAATTAGCTTTTCCTTTTGCCCACCCAGCTATCAACCCCAGCTACCGCATGGCCCACCCCAATAAGCTGCCTGGTTCGAGAATTTCTTCCTCAACACGCGCCTCAACCGCGCCTAGTTTGCCGATATTGCCGCGTCTATTCTGCAGGCATTGTAAGCGGGCAGCACCCCTTTCAAAGCCGTGGCCGAACCCCTCGACCCGGCCCTGAGTGGCCACCGCGCCACCCACGTCGGCCAGCTCTCGGGTACGGCCCGGGGCGGCTTCCCCTGCTGGCGCGCGTCTGCGCCGCGCTGCCAGTTGGCTTCGAGCCTGAAGCTCAGGGAATGAGTACACTGCACCCCCCATGCACAAGCCAAGCAACGGGCACGCTCCCCAACCAGCAATGCGCAGCAGGGGCGCGCCAACCGGATGGCTGTGGGTTTATTGAAATGAAAGGGCTGGAACAGCAAGCCAAGGGCATATCAATGCCTCAGATAAACCGAAGCTGGCTGGCTGCGCGCCGGAATTCCATAGGGCTTAATTAATGCCTTATTGTCTTTTCCCGTCCTCCCTAACTTACCTTTACCCTTCCCCGCCGCGCCAAACTATTGAATAGCCAGTATAGTTGTGCGCTCAGCTTTCCCAAATTTTATGGCCCTGAATCTGTATCCCGACCTCATCCCATCCTACGAGCACGAGCGGATGGCAGCTTTGCAGCCTTACCAGGTGCTGGGCACCCCGGGCCAGGGCGTGTTCAATGAATTCGTGAGCGTGGTGGCCACACTTTTCGACGTGCCCATTGCCCTCGTGAGCCTGGTGCGGGCCGACGACGTGGTGTTCATCGGCAACACGGGCCTGCCCGAAGCCGCCGTCGTGCCCCGCGAAGACAGTATGTGCTCGGTGGCAATACTACACGACGGCCCCACTGTGTTTGATAACATTCCGTCCCAGCCCTGCACCCTCGTCAGCCCCTACATAGCCCAGCAGCAGCACCTGGGTTTCTACGCCGGCCAGGCCCTGCGCGCGCCCGACGGCCAGCCCCTGGGCAGCCTCTGCGTTATCGACCGCAAGCCCCGCCAGCTCAGCCCGGCCGAGGGCCAGCTGCTCACCCAGCTCGGCCTTGTGGCGCAGGATATGCTTACCCTGCAAGCAGTTGCCGCTTCCGACGCGGCCTTCGACCCCGCTCTGCGCGCGCGGCTCGATGGGCTGGTGCAGCAGTCGCTCACCCGCCTGCACACTCTGGCCGAGCTCCGCACCCACGATGTGGACTCCGACGCGACTGATGCCGCCCGCTACACCGCCGCCCGCCTCGACGAGGCCAGCTACCTGGCCCAGTCGTTGCACCGCGAGCTGCTGCGGGTACTGGAGAAGTAGCCTGCGCTTTCGCTCGTGCACGAGCGCAGCGAGTTTAGTCGTTAGCCGGGGTTAAAAGATTGGTGCAGAAGGTAAATGAGTAGCTGTCAAAAATGGCAGTCACCCGATAATAATGGTTCGTTGGTTCGAACGTCAAATTTGGGGTTGTACCCTGCTTACTTTTAGCGCCTGCCTACTCCACGGCAGGTAACTGATAGAACAGGGCCATGGTGAAGCTCGCGCCTTTGCAACCGGAACACGTTGCGCACTTTTACACGTGGGTCCGCGACCCCGAAGTCATCGCGTATTCGCTCTCGGCTTTCCAACGCCTGAAGACCACGGAGCAGATTGACCAGTGGTTTGCGGCCACCTTACAGCAGGCCAACACCCTGAACTTGGGTATCTATTTGGAGGAAACCAACGCCTTAATTGGCTATGCCGGCCTCTCGGGCATTTCCGTAACCAATCAATCGGGCGAATACTTCATCTTTATCGGTGAGAAAGCCTGGTGGGGGCAGGGCGTGGGTACGGCCGTCACGAAGCAAATCGTGCACCTCGCCTTCACCAGCCACCATCTCAATCGGGTTATGCTCACGGTTTCCGAATCAAACACGGGCGGGTTGAAAGCGTATGCGAAAGCGGGCTTTGTTGTGGAAGGGCGTCTACGACAGGCTGCATTTCGGCAAGGCGTGTTTCACGACAAAATCGTGATGGCCGTGTTAAAGGCAGAATGGCAGCCGCAAGGCGTAGCGGTTTAGTAGCCCGCAGCGAGTAAAACTGTTGAACAGCCGATGCCCCCCGTTCCCAGCCGCTGGCACCGCCTCACGGCCCCCGTCCCGGCCCGCTGCGAAGGTGCTTACTTGAGTATCAGGGTGCCCCGGCCGAAGTGTACCGCAACTAGTAGCCCGCCGCAAAGACTGCTTGCTACTAGTCGCGCAAACGACCTTTTTACAGCGTATTTTTGTTGATTCCGCACGCCGTGAACCCCTCGGCGCAGTCCCCAAATCAACCGAGAATCCGTGATAGTTTGCATCGCCGAAAAGCCCAGCGTCGCCCGTGAAATCGCCAACGTGCTGGGGGCCACCCGCCGCATGGACGGCTACATGGAAGGCAACGGCTACCAGGTAACCTGGACCTTCGGCCACTTCTGCCAGCTGAAGGAGCCCGACGACTACCAGCCCGAGTGGAAGCGTTGGAGCCTGCATAACCTGCCCATGATTCCGGAGCAGTTCGGCATCAAGCTCATGCGGCGCGACGACGGCGTGGTGCGGCAGTTCAACACCATCAAAAAGCTGGTTGATGAGGCCACCGAGGTCATCAACTGCGGCGATGCCGGGCAGGAAGGAGAGGTGATTCAGCGCTGGGTGCTGCAGGAGGCCAAGTGCCGCAAGCCCGTGAAGCGGCTCTGGATTTCGTCGCTGACGGAAGAAGCTATTCGCCAGGGCTTTGCCAACCTGCGCGAGGCCAAGGAGTTCGACTCGCTGTACCAGGCCGGCAAAAGCCGCGCCGTGGGCGACTGGCTGCTTGGCCTGAACGCCACGCGCCTCTTCACCCTCAAATACACCACCTACCAGGATAAGCAGCTGCTGAGCATTGGCCGCGTGCAAACGCCTACGCTGGCCCTGTTGGTCGAGCGCTGGCACGAAATCCAGAACTTCCGCTCCGAGCCGTACTGGGTGCTGAAGACCGAATACCGGGGCACCCTCTTCAGCCACATGGCCGCTCCCGACAAGGCCAAAGACGCCGACGCCGCGCCCGACACGAAGTCGCGCCTGCGCGCCCTGGGCTATTTCGTGACCGAGGAAGAAGCCCGCGAAGCCCTGGAAGCCGTGCGCCCCGCCCCGCTGCGCGTGACCGATGTGGAGATTAAGAAAGGCCGCGAATCTCCGCCGCGCCTCTTCGATTTGACTTCGCTGCAGGTGCAATGCAACAACCAGCTCAGTCTCTCGGCCGAGGACACGCTGAAAATCGTGCAGGCCCTGTACGAGAAAAAGGCGGTGAGCTACCCCCGCGTCGATACCACCTTTCTGCCCGACGACCAGTACCCGAAAATCCCCGGCATTCTGCGCGGCATTTCGGGCTACGATGCCCTCACCAAGCCGCTGCTGGCCGCCAAGATTCCAAAAACGCCCAAGGTTTTCAACAACAACAAAGTCACCGACCACCACGCCATCATTCCGACGGGCGCAGCCGGCCCCGGCGGCGGCATGGAAACCAGCGTGTACGATATCATCACGCGCCGCTTTATCGCCGCCTTCTATCCCGACTGTGAGGTGAGCAACACCACCGTGCTCGCCGAAGCCGCCGAGCGGCCCTTTCGCGTGCGGGGCCGCCAGATTCTGAACCCCGGCTGGCGCGTGGTGTACGGCGACCCTACTCAGCAGGCCGCCCCCAAACCCGCGCCTGCCCCCGGAGCCGCCGCCGTCACGTCCGAAGCGGATGACGACACGGTTGCTACCGTGCTGCCCAACTTTGTGCAGGGCGAGAGCGGCCCCCACGAGCCCCGGTTGGAGAGCAAGATGACCCAGCCCCCTAAGGACTACACTGAGGCCACGCTGCTGCGCGGCATGGAAACCGCCGGCCGCAACATCGACGACGAGGAGCTGCGCCAGGCCATGAAGGAAAACGGCATCGGCCGCCCCAGCACCCGCGCCGCCATCATCGAAACGCTGTTCAAGCGCAACTACATCAAGCGCGAAAAGAAGCGCATCATTCCCACGCCCACGGGTGTGGAATTGATTGGTCTCATTCGTAATCCTACGCTAAAATCAGCGGAGCTCACCGGCCAGTGGGAGCACAAGCTGCGCCAGATTGAGCGGGGCGAGCTGTCATCGGAAGGCTTTTTGGGCGAGCTTTCGGGCCTCGTGAAGGAGATGGTGGCCGAGGTGAAGAACGACGGCCGGGGCCGGATGGTGACTTCAGGCAGCGCCGAGCTGGCCGTGCAGCAGGCCCAGGCGGGCAGTAGCAAAGTGCCCGCCGGCATGACGGGTGCCAACGCCGCGAAAGCAGCTGGCACCGCCACGCTGCCCGGCGCCAACGGCCTGGGCTACTGCCCGGCCTGTAAAACCGGCCACGTGGTGCGCGGCAAAACGGCCTTCGGCTGCGTGCGCTTCCGCGAGGGCTGCTCTTTCCGGCTGCCAGCTGAGGTGCATGGCAAAAAGCTCAGCGACCCGCAGGTGAAAACCCTGCTCGCCAAAGGCCGCACGCCCGTGATGAAAGGTTTCGTGGGAGCCGACGGCCAGAAATTCGACGCCGCTATCGGGCTCGATACCAGCTTCCAGCCCATCCTGCTGCAAGTGGCCGACAGCAAGCCTGGTGCCGCCCCCGATTCGGGCCTGATTCCGTGCCCGGTGTGCAAGCTCGGCACCATGCTCAAGGGCAAGGCGGCCTACGGCTGCTCCCGCTTCCGCGAAGACTGCCAGTTTCGGGTGGCCTTCGAGTGGGGCGGCAAGCAGCTCACCGAAACCCAGCTCAAGCAGCTGCTGCGCAAGGGCGAAACGGGAGTTATCAAAGGGTTTCTTTCGGCCAAAACCGGCAAGAAGTATGACGCCGCCTTAAAAGTGGAAGAAGGGCGCGTGGTGCCGGTATTTGGGTAAAATGTGTGGTTACGACATATCCAAAAAATATTGGCAGGTCATGCTTCGACAAGCGTCCGCTCGTCGAAGCATGACGTGCTCTTGCAGGTCGCTTTTTCCCGGATAAACTCTTATTTAGAATAATTCTTAACAAGCATTGCCCGGTTGGGCGGCTGCCGCTACCTTTGCGGCTGTTTAGAATTAATCCAAATAAGAAGCGCATGCGCACTTTTGCTTTATTGTTGCCGGGCTTGCTCGCCGGCTTCGCCGCGGCGGCCCAGGAAACGCCGGTTTTGAAAACCCAGAAGCTGGACGAGGTACAGGTGCTGGGGCTCAAGTCGAAAAACGGGTTGGGCAATTTGGGCGAAGTGGGCGGCGCGGTGATTTACGCCGGCAAGAAAACCGAGGTGCTGGTGCTCGACTCGCTCGACGCCAACACGGCGCTGAACAACCCACGCCAGATTCTGGGCCGCATTCCGGGCATGAACTTCTCCGAAACCGAGGGCTCGGGCTTTCCGGCCAACGGCATTGGTCTGCGCGGCCTCAACCCGGTGCAGAGCGTGGAAATGAACGTGCGCCAGAACGGCTCCAACATCACGGCCGACCTCTACGGCTACCCCGAAACTTATTACCTGCCCGCCATGGAGGGCGTGGAGCGCATTGAGGTGACGCGCGGAGCGGCATCGCTGCAGTTCGGGCCGCAGTTTGGCGGCACGGTAAACTACGTGATGCGCCGGGGCCCGCAGGATAAAAAATTTGAGCTGGGCCTGCGCCAGACGGGCGGCTCGTTTGGGCTGTTCAACTCGCTGGCCAGCGTGGGCGGGCAGGTGGGCAAGCTGAACTATTACGCCTACGGCCAGTTCCGGCGCGTGGATGGCTGGCGGCCCAACTCGGCCGTGCGCCAGGGCACGGCCTACGCCGGCCTGCGCTACCAGGCCACCGACAAGCTGCAGCTGGGCCTGGAGTACTCGCTGCTGCGCAACCGCCTGCAAATGCCCGGCGGCCTGACCGACGAGCAGTTTAACGCCAACAGCCGCCAAAGCACCCGCGCCCGCAACTGGCTCACCAGCCCCTGGAACGTGCTGACGTTCACGGCCGACTACCAGCTGTCGCCGCGCACCTTGCTCGCCCTGAAAACCTCGGGCAACCTCAGCGGCCGGGCGCTGGTGTGGCGCAACGAGGACGGCGGCGCGGCCGCCCCCGACACCGTGGACCGCGCTACCGGCCAATTTGTGCCCCGCGAGGTGGAGAACGAGCGGTTCCGCAGCCTCACCAACGAGCTGCGGCTGCGCACAGATTATGCGCTTTTCGGGATGGATAACACCCTGGCGGCTGGCGTGCGCTACTTTACCGGCTACATGCACCGGCAGGGCGGCGGGCCGGGCTCGACGGCCTCCAACTACGACCTGAACCTGTACGGCGGGGGCTACGAGTACGATTTCGAGTTCCGCACCCAGAACATCGCGCCCTTCGCCGAAACCATCTTGCGCTTCGGCAACCGGTTCTCCCTCACGCCCGGCGTGCGCTTCGAATACCTGCGCTCGCAGGCCAAGGGCTACAAGGACGTGGACGGCGACGTGCTGACCACCGACGATGCCCGCAGCCGCACGTTTTTGCTGTTCGGGGTGGGCAGCGAGTTTAAGGCCACGGGCAGCACGGCGCTGTACGCCAACATTTCGCAGGCGTACCGGCCCATCGACTACTCGGCGCTGCAGCCCTTCGGCGTTACGTCCGTCATCGACCCTAATCTGAAAGACAGCAACGGCTACAACGCCGACCTGGGCTACCGGGGCACGGTGGGCGAGTGGCTGAATTTCGACGTGGGTGCATTTTTCCTCAAGTACAATCGCCGCATCGGCACCGTGGAAGCCACCGACCCGCGCACCGGCGACAGCTATTCGCTGCGCACCAACGTGGCCGATTCGGAGCACAAGGGCCTGGAAACCTACCTCGAGACCAGCCCGCTGAAGCTGCTGGCCCCCGGCACGCGCCACCGCCTCAGCGCCTTCAACTCGCTGGCCTACGTGGACGCCCGCTACGTGAGCGGCGAATTCGTCGGCAAGCGGGTGGAATATGCGCCCCGCGTGATTGAGCGCGTGGGCCTGACCTACGGCTACGGCCCTTTTTCGGCCACGGGCCAGTTCAGCTACACCGGCGCTTCGTTCGGCGAAGCCAACAACATTGCCGCGCCCGACAACGACAACCCGCTACGGGGCCTCGTGCCCGCCTACCGCGTCTGGGACGTGTCGGCTACCTACCACTTCCCCATTTTCGACCTGAAAGCCGGCGTCAACAACCTCACCGATGCCCGCTACTTCACCCGCCGCACCGACGAGTACCCCGGCCCCGGCATTATTCCCAGCATCGGGCGCAGCTTCTACGCCACGTTGGCGGCTAAGTTTTAAGGCTGGCGCGGTTCCTTTGGCCACCTGCTGCCGGTCGCGGGCCGCTCGGTAGCGCGGCGCTTCGTTGCGGTCGTTTCCGTTAAAGCTACCAGTTTCGGTTGGCCTTTGCGTGGGGCGGCATGGTGCCAGTGTTCGGGTAAGTTGGCAGTGGCGGGATTAGCGCCCAATCCGGTAGTTGAGTTTCAAACTGAAGCTGTTGTGCCGGCCCAGGTCGGTGGCGTAGTAGGGTTCCAGGCTCAGGCCAGGGCGGCCGGGCAGGCGCAGCAGCGCGCTGGCAAACCCCATTCCGGGACTGGGGTTGTGCACGGAATGCGCGTAGCCCACCAGCAGCTGCGGCCCGTTGCTGATGCCCAAGCCGGAGCCCAGCCCCAGGCGCGAGGTGTAAGCTCCCAGCACGTTTTCGGCTCCGTAGCAAAAGTCGGCCTGCCCAAACAGGACCGATGGCTTGCCCATTCGCACCATAACTTCCGGCATCAGCAAGGCACTTTCCCGCGACTCGCCATCGCCAAAGTAGCTGAAATAGCCCAGCTGGCCCACGTGGAGGCCGAACCGTGCGTCGACGGTGCGCCAGCCGTTTTCGCGGTGTATTTGCTTGTAGATGTGCAGGTCGAACAGGGCTGGGCGGAACGTAGTGTCCCGGTCGGTGATGGCATTGCGGCTGTTGAGGTCGGGTACGGGCTGAGCGTTGATGCGCTGCTGGCCCACCCACAGGCCCCCGCCCCAGGTGCTGGTTTTGGTGGAAGGCCGGCCCAGCTCATCGGCCGCACCGGCGGTTTCAAAAGCCACCTCGCCGCCCACGGCCGCTACTTGCTGTTGCAGGGCCAGCCGCTGCCCGCCACTACAGCCAGAGTTGCTGACCAGAACATCCTGGTTCGCCTCGTGCTGGTTGCCGAGTACCCCCCCGGTCACAACCACGGTACGGGCGGGGCCGCTGCCGGGAACAGGGGTTCGCTCGGGAGCCGGGGCCTGAGCGGTGGTCAGCAGTATCATACCCGCCAGCAACACGCTCAGCGGCAGGCCTACCAGGCGCGGTCCCAGGCGGTGCAGCGGGGCGAGGGCCGCATGGGCCTCGGCCACCAGCACCGTCAGCAGCAGGGCCCGCACCGCCAGCGACTCGGGCAGCGTGAGGGCCTGGTGGCCCAGCAGCGCCGTCAGGACGAGCATAACGAGTACTACTATCAGGGTGCGGCCGGCTCCCACAGGCGCGGGCACCGGCACCGGGCGGGCGGCCAGTACCGCTTGGCCCCGGCGCACACGCCACGCCCAGATACCCAGCGCCAGCAGGCCCAGCGGCAGCAAGGCAACTTGCAGCGCCTGCCAGTGCCCGCCCGGCCCGGCGTGCAGGGTGCCCAGCACCGGCTCGCCGGCCGGGTCGCGCCAGAACGCCTGCGCAAAACGGCCCAGCAGTAACAGCCCCGTTTGCAGCAGCAGCCACGAGCCCACCGGCCAGCGCCGGTTGCGGGTGGCCAGCAGCACACCGCCCACCGCCGCGCACAGCAGCAAGGCCAGCACTTGCGTGGGAGCCACCGGCAGGCTGTGGCCGGCCGTGGCCGGCAGCAGGCCGGCCTGCACCTGTGCCCACCACGGCAGCGTGCCGGCCCCGTACGTAAGCCCCCAGGCCCCGGTAGTAGGCAGCCCGAAACAGCAGCCTGTGAGCACACAGCCCACGCATTGCACCAGCAGGGCCGCGCACAGAGGTAGGGCCAGCGCATCGAGCACGGCCCAGCTCAGGCCCAGCCAGCGCCGTAAAGACGCCGCCACCAGCGCCGCTGCCAGCCCGCCGCCCAGAATGGAGCGGGCCGTATCCGTGGGTGCGTTGGTGAACAGCAGGCTGCTCCATTCGCCCATCGGGTGGGTGATGAGCTTGCTGCCCAGGATGAGCGCCAAGCTGCTGGCCGCTACCAACGTGAGCCAGGGGCGCATCGGAAAGCCCCGCCGCCAGCCTTCCCACAGCAGCAGCACCACGTTGGTGAGCGTGGCCAGCAAGTAGAACGGCGTGTAATAATCGTGGTCTGGCGCGGAGGGAAGGAGCATGGCTATTGGGTTGAAGCAAATACGACTAGTAGCAGCCCCCAAACCTAGCGCTTTACCTAAAGGTATTACAACCCAACTTCCGTCATTGTCAGACTTTTGAATAATGTAAATTCGGAATTAATAGACTGAAAATAAACGAATAAAGCATCGTTATTCAGGCTTTATGACCGTTTGCAAAGTGCCTGATTGAGCCAGCTCAGGCCGGGGCGAAGGCAGTACTACGCTTTCCCCGTACTCCACCAGGTTCTTCACCATGCCTTTGAAAATGATGCCGTGGAAGGGCAGCACCGAGTACCAGTACAAGCGCCCGGCTAGGCCGCGCGGGCGGTAGGCGGCCAGCTGCTCCACGGCGTGGGAGCCATCGGGCTGGTCCACGATGCGGAACTGCAGCCAGGCCTCGCCGGGTAGCTTCATTTCGGCGTACAGCAGCAGGCGGCGGCCGGGCTTATCGGCCACCAGCACGCGCCAGAAATCGAGCGGGTCGCCGGCCCGCAGGCGCGAGGGCGAGCGGCGGCCCCGGCGCAGGCCCACGCCGCCCACGGCCTTATCCATCAGCCCACGCAGGCGCCAGAGAAAGTCCGTCTTGTACCAGCCCCGGTCGCCGCCGATGCGCCAGATATTATCCAGCACCTCGGCCACCGGCCGGGTGAAGGGCCGCAGCTGCCGGTCGAAGAACATGCCGTTTTTGGGGATTTGGATGGCATCCATGTAGTTTCGGCGCATGACGCCGCTGCTCAGGGCATCGCTCCAACTGCTCACTACTTCGTTCTGCTCGATGCGGGTGAAAGCCAGGGCCAGGGCTTCGCGGTAGCTCATGGACGTGTGCGGCACCACGGAATTAATGCTTTTGCCGGGGTCGCACACGGTATCGTTTTTCAGGCTCTCGACCAGGCTTTGGGCCAGCGAAAACGTGGTGCTCGTAACCAGGTACAGCCACCACGACGACAGCCGGGGCGTGAGCACGGGCACCGTTACAATCCAGCGCTTGTAGCCGCGCTCGGCGGCCAGGCCCAGCAGCATCTGCCGGTAGGTGAGTACGTCGGGCCCGCCCACGTCGAAAGCCCGCCCGAAGCAGGCCGGATTGTCGAGCACCTCGGTGAGGTAAAACATGATGTCGCGGATGCCAATGGGCTGGCAGCGCGAGTTCAGCCAGCGCGGCGTCACCATCACGGGTAGCTTCTCCACCAAATCGCGGATAATCTCGAACGAGGCCGACCCCGAGCCGATGATGATACTGGCCCGCAGCACCGTGATTTTGGCCGGCGTGGCCTGGCTCAGCACGTTCTCCACGGCGCGGCGCGAGCGCAGATGCAGGCTCAGGTCGTGGTCGTTGGCAATGCCCGAAAGGTAGATTACCTGCCGGGCCGTGGTCGTATTCAGATACTCCACGAAGTGGGCGGCCGACTGCTGCTCCTGCTCGAAAAAATCGTCGTTGCCGCTGCTCATCGAATGCACGAGGTAATAGGCCGCATCGATGTCGGTGGGCAGGCCGGCCAGCGTTTTGGGCCGCAGCAGGTCGCCGGTGGCCGTGCTCACGCGCGAGTGCAGGGCCTCGGGTAAGGTATCGGGCAGGGCGAAGCGGCGCGGGTCGCGCACGAGGCATACCACGTCGTGGCCCGCCGCGGCCAGCAGCGGCAGCAGGCGCTGGCCGATGTAGCCCGTGGCACCGGTAAGGAGAATTTTCATGCAGCGGAGGGGGGAGAAGTTTTAAATAGCAGGTGTCATGCTTCGACTCTGCTTAGCATGACGGAAACGGAAGCCGCACTAGTTGAACGGCCCCGCCGCCGGGTTGTTCGCGCAGGCCCTGGCTGCCAGCGCGCAACAGCCGCAACCTACGCCGCGAAGCTGCATCTTTGCCCCCATGAAACACGCCCTACAACTGCTCGCCGCCGGCCTGCTGCTGGCCACCGCCGCCCAGGCCCAAACCAAGCTCAGCATTCCACCGCTGAGCCCGACCACCCGCATCCACCAGAATTTTTCCACCTCCTACATCGACCTGACGTACTCGCGCCCTTCGCTGCGGGGCCGCACGGCCTTCGGCGGCGTGGTGCCCAATGGCACGGTGTGGCGCACGGGGGCCAACACCATTACCAAAGTGCGCTTCGGCGAGGAAGTGAAAATCAACGGCCAGATGGTGCCGGCCGGGGCCTACGCGCTGCTCGCCATCCCCGATGCCAAGGAGTGGACCTTCATCCTGAACCGCGACACCGCCCAGTGGGGCACCTACGACTACAAGCAGGCCCTCGACGTGCTGCGCGTGAAAGCCAAGCCAACGAAGCTGGCCGCGCCCGTCGAAACCATGTCGCTGACCGTGGAAAACCTCAAGCCCGCCTCCGCCGACCTCGTCGTGACCTGGGACCGCACGCAGGTGGCCCTGCCCATCGTGGCCGACCCCGACCGGATTGTAATGGGCCAGATTGCGCAGGCCATGAAGGGTGAAAAGAAGCCCTACGTCCAAGCGGCGCAGTATTACTACGGCACCGGCAAGGACCTGACGCCCGCTATCGGCTGGCTCGATGAGTTCATCAAAGCCAATCCCACCGAATATTACGGCTATTATTGGAAGGCCAAGCTGCTGCAAAAGCAGGGCAAAAACCCGGAGGCCATTGCCGCCGCCAACAAGTCGCTGGAGTTGGTGAAGGAGGATAAGAACGAGGTGTCGAAGGCCGAATACATGCGCCTGAACCAGGAGGTGCTGGCCGCCGCCGGAGCGAAGAAATAGTCGGGTCTTTTTTCGCTAAGAAATTTTCCGCTTACAGTAAAAGAACGTCATGCTGAGCGAAGTCGAAGCATCTCGCGTGCGATAGTAAATAAATTACTTGCCCGGTAGAGATGCTTCGACTTCGCTCAGCATGACGTTCTGCTCTTTTGAATAAGACTTGGTTACTCAGCCGGCTTGGCCTGCTGCACCATTAGACTGAATCTTTTGGCCGCGTTGGCGAACTCGGACGGGATGAGCACCACCGTCGTGGTATTGTTGCCTATGCCGATTTCCCGAGCATCTGCATGCGGCGCAGTTCCAGGGCGATGGGGCTTTTCTCCATTTCCAGCGCGCCCTGCGTCCACTTCAATGGTCACGCCGTCCTTCTCGCACCCACAGATTCCTACTTGCCCCAGCAACACGCCACCTTTTTAGGGGCTCGAAATCGAATTGGTTGTCCACTAGCGAAGGCACGGTTTCCCGCAGCATCAATGGCTTCAAAACGGACAGAATACTCTTCTTCCGACTTAAAGCGTATATCGCCCCCACAGGTAAACCAACCAATCGGCAATTGATTTTGCCACGGTAGCAAATAGGTAGTGACCGACGCTCCATCGTTGGCATCCCGGATAGTTGCTTTGATAAGGCATTTCGAGCTGTCGCGCAACGGGTTGGAGAACAATACATAATTGTCAGTGCCTTCGCTGTTAGCCTCGTACTTTTTTTGCAGTACCGTTGGGGTAGCGAGCCAAACGGGAGCCTTGCTATCGGGGACGGAACTTGTTTTCCAGCGGTAAGCAGTAGCACGGCGTTGGCCGGGCGCTAGACGTCCTGGTGCGAACAGGTAAAATAGGTTCTCCCTGCCGCGCAAGGCCCGCAGCTCATATTCAGTATCCGGGAGCAACGGCCGGCTGGGTTGCAACAGGAGTTGCGTGTGGTCTTCGAAGGTGCCTGCTCCCGGAAAATTCAACCGGTCGAGCATTATCAGGTCAACCGAATCGCGCGACGACCACAAATACACCCGAATCGAACCTGTGAACTGTTGCAGCTTGCTCGCCAGCGACTGCGTGCCCCCTAAGCCACTACCGGAAAACAGAAATAATTGCCTAGGCTGAATGATTTCGGCTTGAATAGGCCAAACAGTCACCCAAGGGGAGAAATCGCATTGCCCCCATACCAAAGTAGGAAACAGCGCCAGCCAGCCAATCACGAAGCCCCACCGGCAAATCTTTCTCAGTGGCTGCGTCATATTTTTTCGTCCCGGTAAAAACGGCACTGATTCTTTTTGCGGGAAACCGGTAGGCGAGAATGCCAGCTTACCGCCCCACCACGGGCAGCACGGTCACGCTCTCGTGCCCGGCGGCATCCACGCTCACCACGCCGAAGATGAAATTGTCCTTGCTGATGTTCAGGTCGGTGGTTAGGCCCGATACGGGAATGCGCTGCTGCCATTGTGGAGCGCTGGTTTCGCGTACCAGCACCACGTAGCCGCTGGGCTTAGCGCCGGTGGCCGGGGCCTGCCAGCGCAGCTGAGTGCGGTTGGTGAGGTCGGCGGTGAGGACTTCGACCTTGGCCGGGGCGGCCGGAGCCAGGGCCAGGCTGGCCATGGTGGCGAGGTTAATGCCGGCGTTCCGGCGCAGGTAGGCGAAGTCCATGCCCTCAATCACGTCGCCGTAGGGGCGGCTTTTTTCGGTGCGCAGGTCCTGGTGCTGGTGGGTGTAGTCCTCGTTCATCTCGGTGAAGCGGACGGCGGCGAAGCCCTGCTGGTTGAAGGGCGTGTGGTCGCCGCCGCGCAGGAACCGGTCGGGACGGTACTCGAGGGCCACTTTATGGCCGCGGCCGTAGAGCTGGGCGGTGCGCTGAATGTAGCGGGCCAGCTGGCGGCTGGGCGCATCGTTCTCCGAGCTGAGCTGGCGGCGCACCTTGGCCTGTTCGGGTGTTTCGTTGGCCGGTACACCTTCGCTGAACACCCGCACCTGGGTGGCGTCGTTAATCACCGGGTCGAAGCCGTGGGAGTTGCCCACGATGTCGTTGTTGAGCATGGCAATCAAGTTCCAATTCTCTTTTTTGGCGCGTTCGGCAAGGTGGCCCGAGCCGTAGAGGCCCTGCTCTTCGCCCTGCACGGCCACGAATTTGAGGGTGCAGGGGAATTTCTGGCCGGCCAGCACGCGGGCCAGCTCCATCACCAGCACGGTGCCCGAGCCGTCGTCGTTGGCCCCGGGCGCGTCGGCGGTGGCGTTCATCACGTCCGAGACGCGGGAGTCGATGTGGCCACTTACCAGAATAATACGGGTGTCGGTGGGGTCGGTGCCGGGCAGGGTGGCCAGCACGTTGGCCATCAGCACGGGCTTGTTGATGCGGCGGCCGTCGGGCTTCACCGTGAAGGTGTCCATCTCGACGGTCATGCGGCCGCCGCCGGCTTTGCTGTATTTCAGGAACTCGTCGCGCACGTAGTTGCGGGCCGCGCCGATGCCGCGGGTGGGGCTCTGCGTGTCGCTCAGGGTGTGGCGCGTGCCAAAGGAAACCAGCTTGCGGACGTCGGCTTCGAGGTTTTTGGCCGAGATTTCATCCACCAGCTTTTGAATGGCCGGGTCGGCGGGCGGCAGGAGCGGGGCGGGCTTGGTTTGGGCGAGGGCGGCGAAGGGCGCGAGGGCGAGGAGGAGGGCGGCGAGTTTCATGGGGGGAAGGTAGGGCGGGCGTTGGGAACAAAAAGAAAAAAAGAACGTCATGCTGAGCGAAGTCGAAGCATCTCTACCGCGCAAGTAATTCATTTACTGTGGCGGTAGAGATGCTTCGACTTCGCTCAGCATGACGTGCTGGAAAGCATCGCCCAACCAGTTGTTTACCCTGCCTTATAAAACGGCTCAATGGTACGGAAATACGGGTTTACGCCCTCTTCCGACTCCGGGTTGAGCAGCATCAAATCGACAAACTGAAACACGTCGGTTTTGCCTTCCAGCACCGGGCCAAGCTCCTGCATGAAGCTGGGGTCGGGGCTGCTGCTGATGAAGGCGAGCAGCAGGCGGGGCACGTCGGGGTTGGTGGCTACCTGCATCTGGGCCAGGTAGGCAGCTTCGAGGTGGGGCTGGGTGGCGGCCCATTCGGCCACGGCATCGGCCACGGCCTGAGGCGTTTCGGCGGGCTGGCTGAGGAGCACCTGAGCATCGCCGCCGGCGGGCGAGAGCGGGCCGGTGAGCTGGCCATTGAGCAGGGCCGCGAGCTCGTCCTTGGGTAGGATTTTGCCGGCCGGCGAAAAGGGGTTCAACACGCAGTCCTGGCCCTGAATCATCGAGAAGAAGGCGTGACCGGGGATGCGCACGTAGCTCACCGGGCCGTTATCAATGCCGCCATCGCTCAGGCGCGGGGGCGAGCTGAAAATGGGCAGCTTGCCATCGGAGAGCACCTGGAGCTGGATTTCCTGGCCTTCGGCCAGAACGACCTCGCCGGTTTCGACGCCTTCCATCGGGGCCAGAATCATCAGGATTTCTTCCTGCAACAAGGCCTGGTAGAAGGCAGGACGGGCGTTTTCGTCGGTGGCAGCCAGCAGCAGCAGCTGCTCCAGCACGTTCTCAGGCTCGAAGGGAAGGGGCATCGGCTCGGGCACCTGGTAGGTGGGCACGACGGGCTCGGGCTCGATGGGGGCCGTGAATTTAGCGCCCTGGTAGCGCGGGCCGCCGGCGGGCTTGTCGGCCGGGGCCGGCATAGCATTGGGAGTAGCGGGAGCAGGAGTCGCCGGGGAGTCGGCGGGTTTATTTTTCAGAAAATCAAATAGGCCCATAATGAGTTAGGATGCGAGTGGGTTAAGGGGCGCAATCTACGGCGAAAAATGGGTTTGAGGCGCGGAAAAGGCGGGTTGGAGCTCACGCGGAAGGCGAAAAAAAGCCCGTCATGCTGAGCGTAGTGAAGCAGCTCTACCGCGCAAGTAAAACCATCGATTGGATTACCCGCGCGGTAGAGGTGCTTCACTGCGCTCAGCATGACGGGCTGATTAGTAGTTCATTTACTCCCTCAGTGGCACTTGTCAATCTGGGCCTGCACGTCGCTAATCGTGCGGGGCGCGCCCTCGTTGCCCCAATGGCTCTCGATGTAGTTGAGCAGGTTGGTGAGCTGGGCGGGGCTCAGGCCCTTGTTGCCGGGCATGATATTGTGGTAGCCGATGCCGTTGACGACGATGACTTCGTTCTGGCCGTTGCGCAGCAGGCAGGCCAGCTCGGCGCGGTGGTCGACCAGGTAATCGGACCCGGCCAGGGGCGGAATGAGGCGGGCCAGGCCCTGGCCCTGCTCGCCGTGGCAGCTGGCGCAGTGCAGGGCATATAGCTTCTCGCCCTGGTGGCGGTTGTTGCTGAAGCAGCCGGGAAGGGCCAGCAGCAGCAGCAGAAAGCCGGGGAGGCGGCGGAGGGGCATGGGGAAGAAGGAGTGAGGATTTTGGAATTAAAGCACGTCATGCTTTGGCAAGCTCAGCATGACGTGCTTTTGTTTGTGGCAGTTCAACCAATAAAAACTACTTCCCGGCCACGCCCTTTTTTCGGGCGTCAATCTCGGCCAGCAGCAGGGGGAGCTCGGCTTTGAGGCGGGCTACTTCTTCGGCGCTGGTGCCATCGTAGGCCCCGCGAATGTAGCCACGGTCGTCAATTAGGGCCAGGGTGCCATTGTGGGCCAGGCCGCCGGGCGACTGGGCGTCGGGCACCACGCCGGTGAGGAAGCGGTTGGCCAGCGTGAAGGTGGCGGCGCGGTCGCCGAGGGTGGCGAAGTGCCAGCGATTGGCATCGGCCACGCCCAGGCGCTGGGCGTAGTCGCGCAGCACGGCCAGGGAGTCGTGGGCCGGGTCGATGGTGATGGACAGGAAACCCAGGCGCGGGTCGGTGGGGTAAAGCTTATACACCGAGAGCATCTCGCTTTGCAGCTTGGGGCAGATGCCGGGACAAGTGGCGAAGAAGAAATCGGCCAGGTAGGCGCGGTTGGCAAAGGTGGCGTTGCTCACGGGCTGCCCAGCCTGGTCGGTGAGGCGGAAGGCCGGCACGGGCACGGTCAGCGTATCGGCGGGGCCGCCGTCGGCGCGCGGGCGAACGTCGCGCTCGCCCAGGATAGGGAGTTCGACGGCCTCCTTGGGGGGGGCGGTGCAGGCGGCGGTGAACAGCGTGCCGGCCAGAGCCGGCAGCAACAACAGGCGTTTCAACATGAACATGGGCATTATTTGGAAGTGGGAGGCCGCACGTCGCCGGCGGCGGGGTGCTGGGCCTGGAATTTCGTGGCCGAATCGAGCGACGAGCGGAACAGGCGGCGCACCCCGGCCAGCACCTGCTGCTGCTGCTGTAGATAAGCCAGCCGGCTGGCCGGGGTGGCCGCGCTATCGGAGGCCTTATACTGGTGCATCCAGGCCATCATGGCGTTGTCGGCGGCGGCCAGGCCGTGGATGTAGGGTGCGGGGGCCTCGGAGTGGTAGCCCGAGAGCTTGCCTTTGAGGGCCATCAGCTCGTCGGTCTGGAACATGAGGGAGTCGTGGGTGGCCATCAGGGCCATTTCGGCAGCCGAGGCCGGCGACGGGGCGGCTCCTTCGCTGGTGGGCTGGTTGGGCGAGGAACAGGCGGCCAGCAGGAAGGGCGCGGCGGCCACGCAAACGGCGTTTTTGAGAATGCTTTTCACGGGGCAAAGGTACGGCGGGAAGGCATGAGGGACAGATGAGGCCGGAGAGCGAAAGCCGGGTAAGAATTCAGAAAAGCGGGCAATCAACCCCTGGGGTTAGCGGGTTTGTCAGCCGGAGCCTGCGAACCGAAGGTCGGTGGAGTCCAGGATTTAATCATAACGGCATAGTTTGCCGTAACCAGGGTAACTAGCTCGACCTTGATAGGTAACTCGGCTCCGCTGGCCTTGGGTTCGTAAGCTCCGGCTGCCAGCTTGCTCATTCTCTACTAAACCATTCAACTGCACTTTCGATTTATGAGAACCCGCCAACTGGGCCGCTCTGGCCTCACCGTATCGGCCCTGGGCCTGGGCTGCATGGGCATGTCCGACTTCTACGCCGGCCAGGACGATGCCGAAAGCACCCGCACCCTGCACCGCGCCCTCGATTTGGGCGTCACCTTCTTCGACACGGCCGACATGTACGGTCCCTTCAAAAACGAGGAGCTGCTGGGCCGCGCCCTCAAAGGCCGGCGCGCCGCCGTGGTGCTGGCCACCAAATTCGGCATCGAGCGCGACCTGAACGACCCCACCAAACGCGGCATCAACGGCCGCCCCGAGTACGTGAAAGCCGCCTGCGAAGCCAGCCTCAAGCGCCTCGGCACCGACCACCTCGACCTCTACTACCAGCACCGCGTGGACCCCAGCACGCCCATCGAGGAAACCGTAGGGGCCATGAGCCGGCTGGTGGAGGAAGGCAAGGTGCGCTTCCTGGGTTTGAGCGAGGCCGCGCCGGCCACCGTGCGCCGGGCCGTGGCCGTGCACCCCATTGCGGCGCTGCAAACCGAGTATTCGCTCTGGAGCCGCGAGCCGGAAGACGAGATTTTGCCCACCATGCGCGAGCTGGGCGTGGGCTTTGTGCCGTATTCGCCGCTGGGCCGGGGCTTTCTCACGGGCCAGATTAAGCGCTTCGAAGACCTAGCCGAGGACGACTACCGCCGCCACACGCCCCGCTTTCAGGGCGAGAACTTCCAGAAAAATCTCGATTTGGTGGCCCGCATCACCGACCTCGCGAAGCAGAAGCACTGCACCGCCAGCCAGCTGGCCCTGGCCTGGGTACTGGCCCAGGGCGACGACGTGGTGCCCATTCCCGGCACCAAGCGCGTAAAGTATTTAGAAGAGAATTTGAGCGCGCTGGAGGTAGAATTATCGAGAGATGAGCTGGCCCAACTCGATGAAATTGCGCCCAAAGGCAAAGCCGCCGCCGGCCTGCGCTACCCGGCAGCGATGATGGGCTCGGTGAACGGTTAATTATCGGGTTGTATCGCAATGCTAAGCAGGCCCGCCGGATTCCGGCGGGCCTGCTTGGTTAATATGCCGAGCGAAAACCTAGGCGGAGCGTGGCCGCACCATCTCGGACGGACAAATAAATTCGATGTGGACCCCGTTTCGCGTCAGAGCCGCGTGGTCTTTGTGCCAGTCCGTATCGGTGGCATTCACGATGGGCGGGTTGGCCGGATGCGTGCGGGCCGCCGCCACAAACTTGCGGTCGGAGGGGTCGAAAGCCGTCAGGGCTGGGTCGGGAGGGAAGGCGGCGAAACTGCCGTCTTCGGCCAGCTCCAGGCGCACCTGCGTGCAGTGGCGCGGATTGTTGCGATTCCGCAGCGCCCAGAGATAGAAGGCATCGCCAGTACCCGGTTGGCCGGCCGAATGCAGGTTCCGGTCGTATTCGCTCAGAATAAGGAAGGCGTCGTCCAGTACCAGAATCTCGTGTTGCTGAAGCTGCACCAGTCGCTGTCCGGCAGCCTCCTGACAGGCCGGGTCGGCATCCGATTTCCGGTTGGCGGTTACCGCCACGTTGGTATCAATCAGGAAGTGCATGCGCTACGCTTGTTGCTCACGCATTTTACGCCGCATTTCGGCCTTCATCATGGCGGCAGCCTCGCCCAGCGTGTCGCCGAAAAAGCCTTCGGGCCAGTTGCGGATGTTGCCGTACTCGTCCAGGTCCAGCGTTGTCAGCTCCGAGCGGCCTTCCTTGATGGACGTAAAATAAAGATTGATACTGTCCGGGTCAACGGCTTTTTCGGGTTCCAGCGTGAACTCGGCCATGCGCCGCTGCAGGCGTTGCAGCAGGTGCTCGCTGTGGCTTTCGAGCACAATCTGAAGCTTGCGCCGCTTGATGGCGTCGATGAACACATCGGCCAGCCCCGCCTGCACCGCCGGGTGCAGATGAATCTCGGGCTGCTCCAGTATCACGGTGCTGCCCTCCGGCACGTAAAACAGCAGCACCAGCACCGGCAGAATCTGCGACACGCCAAAGCCCACATCCGTCAAAAACACGCTCGCCGACTCCTTCGTCCGCTGAATCCGCACTTCGTATTCCTTCCGGTTAGGCGCAATGGGCTGCACTTTGAAGGAATAAATCAGGCCGAGCTCTTTCAGCCAGTGGGCCACGTGCTCTTCAACGGTACGCTTGGGCTGGTCAAAACCCATAGCGATGGTCGGACCTTGGTTGCGGGAAGAGAGGAGGGCGGCTACGGCGCGTTCGCCACGGTTGCCAACGCCTTCGGATTCTTCACCGCCCCACAAATAAGTACGCTTGGGAAATTCTCTAAGTGGACCTAAGTAGTGAATGGATTCAAAAAAATGGTAAAAAGACTCTTCGACTCGCTGCAATTCATCTTCAATCAAAGGGTGATTTAAGTAAATACCATTTGGTACCCCATAAAAATTAATTGGATTTCGAAATATTCCCTCTATTTCTTTTTTGCGTGGAGTTAATTCATTTGTTAGATATAGCTCATAGTTACGCTCCTTTGGTAAGGGATTTTCAAGTAGGCGTAAGTTGTAAATGCTATTAAAATGAGTGTAGGAGAACCGACGTAAAAAAATGTTATCGCCTGTTGCCTCTATTGCTGCTGAAAATTTGTAGGGAGTGACCGAGTATTCTTCAATCAATTTTGAGATAACATCGTCAAAAGGAGGATTTGTATCTGCATCTTTCCAATCAAAATTGAATGACAATTCTCCTGGGTCCTGATGCTGATGTAAAATATCATACATCGTCCCCAGGTCCACATACGACTTGTCATCCCCCAAATGCAGCACCCGCGACCTATCCGATGACTCCACCGTCTGCTTCAGCATCAGCAGAAACTGCAGGATGCTGGACTTGCCCGATGAGTTGGTGCCGAAGAAGCCGGTGAGGCTGCCAAAGGCAATATCGCCGGTGTCCTGCCAGGACTTGAAGTTTTGGATGCGCAGCTTTTCTAACATCCTGCGAAGGAAACGAACAATCGGTGAATGCGCGCCCGACCCGCCCAACCCCAACCGTAAAAACCCGTTACCTTCCACGGCGCAATTCCTCACCTTCGCAGCGCTTCCTCATGACCCCAACCCCGACGCACCCCGCCGCCGCCGCTGGCGCGGTCGAAAAAGACAACAAGCGCATCACCACCGGCTGGACGTTCTACGACTGGGCCAACTCGGTATACCCGCTGGTAATCACGAGCTCCATTTTCCCCATTTACTGGGGTAGTATTACGAAGGCCATCAACCCCACCGATGTGGTCGATTTCCTGGGGTTCAAGGTGCCGGGCTCGTCGTTGCTTACCTATGCCATCTCGTTTGCCTTTTTGCTCATTGCCTTGGTCAGCCCGTTTCTGACCTCGCTGGCCGACTACTCGGGACGCAAGAAGCTGTTCCTGCAATTCTTCTGCTACCTCGGGGCGCTTAGCTGCGCGGCGCTGTACTTCTTCACGGAAGACAACCTCACGCTGAGCACATTTATTTTCATTGCGGCCACGGTGGGCTTCAGCGGCAGTATCGTGTTCTATAATTCCTACCTGCCCGAAATAAGCTCCGAAGCGAAGTTTGACTCGCTCTCGGCGCGCGGCTTCTCGATGGGCTACATCGGCTCGGTGCTGCTGCTGGTTATCTGCCTGGGCATCATCATGGGGCCGCACATTGCGGGCGGTCCCGAAGGCGTGGCCCTGTTTGGGATGAGCACCGGCAAAGCCACGCGCCTGAGCTTCCTGCTCACGGGCATCTGGTGGGTGGGCTTTGCCCAGATTCCGTTTCTGACGCTGCCGCCCGATACCGGCCGCCCCGCCGATGCGCCCGTCAGCAAGGATGGCTGGCTGCTCAACGGCTTCCGCGAGCTGGGCAAGGTCTGGGACCAACTCAAACAGCAGCCCAACCTCAAGCGCTTTCTGCTGGCCTACTTTACCTACAACATGGGCGTGCAAACGGTGATGTACGTGGCCACCATCTTCGGCGACAAGGTGCTGAAGCTCGATAGCACCTCGCTCATCGTCACCATTCTGCTGCTCCAGATTGTGGGCATTCTGGGGGCCTGGCTGTTCGCTAAAATCTCGGACCGCATCGGCAATACGCGGGCGCTCAGCATCGCGGTGTTCATCTGGATGCTGATTTGCGTGGCCGGCTATTTTGTGCAGGCCGGCCTCAGCTTCTACGCGCTGGCGGCCGTCATCGGCCTCACCATGGGGGCCGTGCAAAGCCTGTCGCGCAGCACTTATTCCAAGATTATTCCCGAAAACACGCCCAACTCGGCCGCTTACTTCAGCTTTTTCGACGTGGTGGAGAAGCTCGGCATCGTCATCGGCACGCTTTCCTTCGGCCTGATTGCCCAAATCACGGGCTCGATGCGCAACAGCATTCTCTCGCTGATTGTGTTCTTCATCTTCGGCCTGGGCTTCCTGCTGACATTGCGCGGCAAAAAGCTGCGCGAAGACTCGCTGGGGCCAATATCGCTGCCCCCGCCGCCGCCTGCCTCGGCTAGTGCCGAAATGGGCGCACCCATGACCCGGTAAAGTAATCGGCCACCTGGTTCGTCCTGGTTTACGGGGGCTGCGCCCTCATGCTTTCCATCCTATTTCTCCAATCTTATGAGCGAACCCACCACTGCCACTCCCTCCATGCAATCGCTGCTCAGCCAGGAGCTGAAGCGCGAGCTGGCCATCACCCGCCGCCTGCTGGAGCGGGTGCCTACCGAGCAATTTGGCTGGCAGCCCCATGCCAAAAGCATGAAGCTCGGCACGTTGGCCTCGCACATGGCCAACTTGGTTGGCTTCCTGCAAATGTCGCTTGGCGGCGAATCGACCGATATGGCCACGGTGCAGATGCCTCCCTCGCCGACCAGCACCGACGAGGTGCTGGGCCGCTTCGACGTGAATGCCGAGAACATCCACAAAGCCCTGGCCGACGTGGACGATGCCACCTTCAACGCCATGTGGACCATGCGCCGCGGCGAGCAAACCATCATGGCCATGCCCCGCACTGCGGTGGCGCGCGTGATGGTGCTCAACCACCTCATCCACCACCGCGGCCAGATGAGCGTGTACCTGCGCCTGCTCGATATCCCCGTGCCCGCCATCTACGGCGGCTCGGCCGACGAGGCTCCGCAACGGTAGCGCAGGGCCGTCGTAAAAACCTGAAAAGGCCTGCTGAATAGCGTTCAGCAGGCCTTTTCGACTTTGGGGGTTTATTATTTCCGATTAAATACCTGCTCGCCGCCAATCCAGGTTTGCAGCACCTGCGCGCCGCGCAGCTTCTCCTTCGGCGCGGTCAGCAAATCGGTATCCAGCACCACGAAATCGGCGAGCATACCGGGCTTGATTTGTCCTTTGCGCTTCTCCTCGAAGCCGGCGTGAGCGGCCCAGGTAGTCATGCCACGCAGCGCCTGCTCGCGGCTGATGGCGTTTTCCATCTGGAAGCCGGCGGCGGGGAAGTTCTTGGCATCCTGTCGGGCCACGGCCGAGTGAAAGCCGAACAGCGGGTTGATGTCCTCCACCGGAAAGTCGGAGCCGAGGGCCAACTGGCCGTACTGCTTCAACAATTCGGCGTAGGCGTAGGCCGTTTTCAGGCGGGCCGCACCCAGCCGCTCGCCGGCCCAGTACATATCGGAAGTGGCGTGGGTGGGCTGCACCGAGGGCACGATGCCAAACTGCCCGAACTTGGGCATATCGGCCGGCGTGATGACCTGCGCGTGCTCGATGCGCCAGCGACGGTCTTTCTGGCCGCCCAGCGCCTCGCCGTAGATATTGAGGATAATGCGGTTGGCCGAGTCGCCAATGGCGTGGGTGTTCATCTGGAACTTGGACGCAGCCAACTCTTTGGCGAGGTCGCGGAACTGCTTTTCGGTGGACAGCAAGAAGCCGGTTTCCTTGGGTTTGTCCGCGTACGGCTGCACCAGGCAGGCCCCGCGCGAGCCGAGCGCCCCGTCGGCATACACTTTGAAGGAATTGACGGTAAGCTGGTCGGTGAATACCGGGCCGCTTTTCAGGTAAAACGCTTTGTTGGCCGGCGTCGGGTTCAGCATCGCATACAGGCGCAGCTTGAGCTTCTTTTGCTGCTGCAAGTCGGTCATCTGGTCGATGTTGGCTTTGTCGAGGCCGGCATCGGCCAGGCTGGTGAGGCCCACGGCCAGGCAGTTTTGCTGGGCCTGCAGTAGGAGCTGCGCCGCCTGAGCAGGAGCCGGGTCGGCGATTTTGCTGCTCACGAGGCGCACGGCATTGTCCACGAGCAGGCCGGTGAGGCGGCCCTGCGCATCGCGCGCAATAGTGCCGCCGCTGATGGGCGTGCCGGCCGTTACGCCCGCTAAATCCAGCGCTTTCTGGTTCACGAGCGCGGCGTGGCCATCCACGCGCACGAGCAGCACGGGCACGTCCGGAAACAGCTGGTCGAGCGTGTCTTTGGTCGGAAACTGCTTGGTGGACCAGTCGTTCTGGTCCCAGCCGCGCCCCGTGAGCCAGGGCGCCTGCGGGTATTGCTTCCGGTTTTCCTGGAGCTTTTGAATCACTTCTTTCCACGAGCTAGTGCCCACCAAATCGGCACTCGGCAGCGCCAGCGCGTAGCGGTAGAAGTGGCAGTGCGCGTCGTAAAAACCAGGGTAGATAAACTTGCCGCCTGCGTCTACTTCTTGCGCCGCCTGGTACTTCGCCTTTAATTCGGCCACCGGACCAACGGCCACGAATTTGCCATCTTTCACTGCGAAAGCCTCCGTTTTGCTAAACGTGGAATCGACGGTATAAACCGTGGCGTTGGTCACCAGCAAGTCGACGGCTTCGCGCTTAGCACCGCAGCCACCCAGTAGTGTAAGCAGCAGCAGGGGCGCGGCCAGTTTGGAAAAAAAGGGAGAGGCAGAAAAAAACATAGGTTAAGATTAGAAGTGCCACTAAAAAAGAACGTCATGCTGAGCGTTGCCGAAGCATCTCGCGTGCAATAGTAACTAATTCGTTTAGGCGATTGAATTACTACTGCAAGCGAGATGCTTCGGCTGCGCTCAGCATGACGTTCAGATACGGAAAGCGCCGGCTTAGTCGAAGCGCATGTGCTTCACCGACTCGCCCGAGAACTGCAGCTCCTGCAGCGACTCGATGCCGATTTGCAGGTGGCGCTTCACGAAATCGGTGGTCACTTTCGAGTCCGACTCCGAGGTTTTCACGCCCTCGGGGGTCATCGGGTTGTCGCTCACGAGCAGCAGCGCGCCGTGCGGAATATCGTTCATGAAGCCGCACACGAAAATGGTGGCCGTTTCCATGTCCACGGCCAAGGCGCGCACGCGGCGCAGGTAGTCTTTGAACTCGGCATCGTGCTCCCACACGCGGCGGTTGGTGGTGTACACCGTGCCGGTGTAGTAGTCGAGCTCGTGCTTCTTAATCATCGACGATACGGCGCGCTGCAACCGGAACGAGGGCAGGGCCGGAATTTCCTTGGGCAGGTAGTCGTCGGAAGTGCCGTCGCCGCGAATGGCCGCGATGGGCAGCACGAGGTCGCCGAGCTTGGTCTTTTTCAGGCCGCCGCACTTGCCCAGAAAGAGCGCTGCCTTGGGCTTAATGGCCGACAGCAAATCCATTACCGTAGCCGCCATCGGCGAGCCCATGCCGAAGTTAATGATGGTGATGCCGTTGGCCGTGGCCGACTGCATGGGCTTGTCGCGGCCGTTTACCTCCACCCCAAACTGGTCGGCAAACATGTACACGTAATTGCTAAAGTTGGTGAGCAGGATGTACTGGCCAAAATCGTCGAGAGCTACGCCCGTGTAGCGCGGCAGCCAGTTGTTTACAATTTCTTCTTTGGTCTTCATTGGGTTGGTGCTTGGTTGTTGGTGCTTGGCTGTAGTTACAGCAGACCTCCGTCCGCTGGTGCTTGGCTGGTGAGAACCCTGGCTTTCGCAATCCATTGGCACGAGGCGAAGAACACCAAGCACCAGGCACAAAGCACCAAGCACTACTTTTGGAGGTGATGCAAGCCCTGGACCTGCCGCCTTTCGAGCCCAAACTTACGCAATCGGCCACAAATCAACCGCTCATCTGGGACGGGCTGCGGCGTAAGCACGTCGTGCTCACGCCCGAAGAATGGGTGCGCCAGCACGTGGTGCACTATCTGACCGGCCACCTGGGCTACCCGCGCGGCCTGCTGGCCCTGGAGCGCGGCCTGCGCTACAACCAGCGCCAGAAGCGCACTGACCTGCTGGCCCTCGACCCGGCCGGCCAGCCCCTGCTGCTGGTCGAATGCAAGGCCCCGTCAGTACCCATCACGCAGGCCGTGGCCCAACAGGCCACCACGTATAACCAGACTATTGGCGCGCCAATGCTGCTGCTCACCAACGGGCTGGTGCACTACTGCTGGCGGGTCGATTTCGAGAACAGGGCCAACGAGCGGCTGGCAGATATTCCGACTTTTGCCGAAGCCATCGTGCGTTAAGCTCCCGCTACTTGTACAACTGATTATCCACTAAGCCATTCACGTAGAACTGTACGGCGGCCCGCAGCTCGTTACCGTATTGCTGCACCAGCGCCGGATTAGGGTTCGCTACGGGCTCGGTGGGCATAAAGTGGAGCGCGTAGGGGTAGAGGCGCACTTCGTTTCTATTAGTGAGCTCCGTCACGAAGTCGCTGTGCACCAGGAAGTAGGACTCGCCGTCGCGAAATAGCGCCCGGCCCGGGTTGGCCGCGTCGAATACCGACGAGCCGAAGGGCAGCAGCCGCTTCTGCTCTTTGGGCAGGCCCAGCACGTCGAGCACCGTGGCCGGCACATCGGCCTGCTCGGTAATGCGGTGCGGAATAACCGCTGGGAGTGCCAGGCCGGGCGCGAAAAGCAGCAGCGGCGTTTTGTGGTTGCCGAGCAGGTTCTGGTAGGTGGGCTGGTCGGTTTGCGAGGTGTGGTCGGCCGTGAGGATGAACAGCGTGTTGGCATACCAGGGCTGATTGCGGGCCGCCGCGAAGAAGCGCCGCAACGCCAAATCGGCGTAGGCAATGGTGGGATGAATGGGCTGCGAGCCCGCCGGAAACTTACCTTGGTACTGCCGGGGCAGCGTGAACGGGTCGTGGGCGCTGAGCGTGAACAGCGTGGCCAGAAACGGCTGCCGGGTGGCCGTGAGCCGGCGGCTGAAATATTGCAGGTAGGCCTCATCGAAAATACCCCAGTGGCCATCGTAATCGGGGCTGCCGATGCCGCCGGGATACTCGCTCATGCCGTAGTAGTGCTGCATGCCGGCAATGCCGCTGAACATGTCGAAGCCCATGGTGCCGTTGGCCCCGGCGTGGTACATGGCCGTGTGGTAGCCGTGGCGGCCCAGAATCTCGCCCAGCCCGTGCAGTTCTGCCGTCTGAAAGCTGGAGGTGATGAACGGCTCGTCCATCAGCGAAGGCAGGCCTGCCAGCACGGCCGGCAGCGCTTCGATGGAGCGGCGGCCGTTGGCGTAGTTGTCGCGCAGCAGCCGCGCCTGCGGCACCACCGCCAGCGAATCGAAAAACGGCGTGAAGCCACCCTGCCCGCCGTTTTCCACCCCGGTATATTCCGAGGCGAAGCTTTCCAGGAGCAGCACGACTACGTTCATCGGTACGGTCGGGGCCGGGCCAGTGGGCACCGGAGCCGCTGCCAGCACCGGCCGCAAAGCGGCCGTGGCGGGAAAGTAAGCCACCCGCTCAATCGGCACTTCATCGAACGACTTGAGGACCGTAAAGGTGCTGTTCAGCACCAGGTGGCCCAGCACGGCGGGCGGCTGCTCGAATGCCGCGCCCGTGCGCAGGGGCTTCAGCTGCCAGCCGCCGCGCAGGCCCAGCACCACCAGGCCCACGGTCAGCAAAAATTCCACGCTGCGCTGCACCCAGCGCCAGCGGCTGGCCGGGGCGGCCAGCTCGGCCCGCGTGGGCATGGGGCACAGCCACCACAGCGCATACACCAGCCCCGCCAGCGGAATGGCCAGGTACCAATAGTGCAGCCCGATTTGCCCGGCCTGCCGCGCAATGTCGTGCCCGATGGTGTGCCACTCGTTGCTCAATCGCCGGCCAATAAACTTAAAGTATTCCCAGTCAATGACATTGAGTAGAATGCCCGGCATGTTCAGCAGTACCAGCAGCCCGCGCAGCCCCTGCTGCCCCCGCCGCGCCGAAACCGGCACCAGCAGCGACAGCAGCACCAGCGGCAGGTTCAGCCACAGCAGCGCAGCTACATCGAACCGCAGCCCGTGGCCGAAAGCCAGCGCCACCGCACCCGGCGCAATGCCCCGAAAGGTAGCGGGGTTCAGCAGCAAAAAGCCCAGGCGAAGCAGCGTGTAAACAACCAACAGCAGCGCAAAGCGGCGCAGCAGCAGGCGGATAGCGGGGGAGGGGAGCAAGGCTAATTAAAAAATTAAGAATTAGGAATTAAAAATTAGCAGTTGAGAGAACATTAAAATGCCTTCCCGGCAATGAAGCGGGAAGGCATTTTTAATCTTTAATTCTCCATTTTTAATTTACACCGCCGCCAGTTCCAGCACGGTTTCCACGTTCACCAGGGGCAAGCCCCAGGCGTCGGCTACGCCTTTGTACACGACCTCGCCGTGCACCACGTTCAGGCCGAGGCGCAGGGCCTCGTCGCGGCGGCAGGCTTCCTGCCAGCCCTGGTTGGCCAGTTTCACGGCGTAGGGCAGGGTGGCGTTGGTGAGGGCCAGGGTGCTGGTATATGGCACCGCGCCGGGCATGTTGGCTACGCAGTAGTGCACCACGTCGTCGATGATGAACGTGGGGTTTTCGTGGGTGGTGGGGTGGCAGGTTTCGATGCAGCCGCCCTGGTCCACGGCCACGTCCACGACTACGGTTCCGGGGCGCATGGTCTTCAGCATGTCGCGGGTGATGAGGTGCGGAGCTTTCGCGCCGGGAATCAGCACTGCGCCCACAATCAGGTCGGAGGTTTTGATGGCTTCGCGGATGTTGTACTCGTTCGAGTACTGCGTCACCACGTTTTTGGGCATGAAGTCGTCGAGCTCGCGCAGGCGGTTCAGGCTTACGTCCATGATGGTTACCTGCGCGCCGAGGCCGGCGGCCACTTTCGCGGCCTGCGTGCCGACCACGCCGCCGCCCAGTATCAGCACGTTGGCAGGCTTCACGCCGGGTACGCCGCCGAGCAGAATGCCCCGGCCTTTCAGCGGTTTTTCGAGGTATTTGGCCCCTTCCTGCGGGGCCATGCGGCCGGCCACTTCGCTCATAGGGATGAGCAGGGGCAGGGCGCGGTTGCTGAGTTCCACGGTCTCATACGCCAGGCAAACAGCCTTGCGCTCAATCATGGCGTGGGTCAGCTCCTCGCCGCTGGCAAAGTGGAAGTAGGTGAACAGCAGCTGGTTCTCCTTGATGAGCGGATACTCCTCGGCAATCGGCTCTTTCACCTTGACAATCATCTCTGCCTGCCCGTACACCTCGGCAATGGTATCGAGAATGGTGGCACCGGCCGATTTGTATTCGTCGTCGGAGAAGCCTGAGCCTTCGCCGGCCGTGTGCTGCACCAGCAGCGTATGGCCGTGCTTGCGCAGCTCGGCTACGCCGGCGGGCGTGAGGCCCACGCGGTTTTCGTTATTTTTAATCTCCTTAGGAACGCCAATAATCATGAGCGAAGGTGGGAATAAGAGGGGTGAGGGGAGGTAGTGAACTTTCGAGCCGCAAAGATACGCGGTGCGCCTAGTACCAATGGTGCGAGATTTTGGTTCAGCCAGCATTTTCGGCCCGCGCCGGAATTGACCGTCGGCGCGTTAGACGGCCTCGGCCAGCAGCGCGTTCAAATCGAGGGCGCGGGTATACATCTGCACCTCGCCATCGGCGCTCATCGGCCACTCGGCGCGGGGCCGGTCCCAGTACAGCTCCACGCCGTTGCCGTCGGGGTCGTCGAGGTAAATGGCCTCCGACACGCCGTGGTCGGCCGCGCCGGTAATGGGGTAGTCGGCCGCTACGAGCTGGCGCAACGCCCCCGCCAGCTCGGCCCGCGTGGCATACAGGATGGCGGTGTGATAAAGTCCCGCGCCCTGCTTGCGGGCGGGCGGCCCGCCCAGGCTGTTCCAGGTATTGAGCCCGATGTGGTGGTTGTAGCCGCCGGCCGAAATAAAGGCCGCCTGCGGCCCGAACCGCAGCATGAGCTTAAAGCCCAGCACGCCGCAATAAAAATCCAGGGCCTTGTCGAGGTCCGTTACCTGCAAGTGGACGTGCCCAATGCGGGTTTGTGCCGGTACCTGGTAAGCAGCACCAGCCATTTCGGCGGCGTTGGGGGTTTCGTTTTCCATGATGGAGTTAATTAAGTCGAAAGAAATAATGTACCAACATTAATCTAACAATCGTTCCAAGAAAAGCCCCGCCAAAGTGGCAGTTCAACTTACCGCATTTCTCAGGCTGGCGAGTTGCACACCGTAAGGCTGGCCGGGCCGGCCAAGTCCAGGCCGGAACCCAACCGAAGTCAATTGCCCAGAGCCATTTGCAGGTTGGTAGATGGGAGTAGAGGCGCAACATTTGGCGTCTCGTTGTTGCACGGCTCGCGTGCGTACCGCTGGACGATTTCGCGCATCGCCGAGACGCTTAATAATGCGGCTATCATCCGTACTGCAACACGAGAACTGCTCTAAAAAGGGTAGTGGCAGAAGCGTTTTACCGGTTCGGCGATTGGCGGCAATCCTGCCAGGAGCGTGGCCGCTCGCCGGGGCTGGCATTGTGCCGGTGCCAGCGGTGCGGCGCACAGCCGATGCCGCCGGGCCATGAACCGTCCGCGCGTCCGGCCGGCTCCTTGATGAAAGTCATACCAGGGCCTGACATTGCGCAGGTTGTTTATCGTCCGCCCTCCGGTCCTTTGCGGATGTTTCCGGGCTTAGGTAGGCTAGTAGTGGATTCTTGTTAAAATATTATTATATTATATATAATTAATGATTGTGATAAGGCCGCTGGCCAAGCACAACCTGGTAGTGCTTGGCAACCGATAACGCAATCCCCGGCGCGAGGTGGTGGCGGGCTCGCCTCCGCGCCGGATAATAGTTGACCTGGCTGATGGCTTGGTCCGGCCTTTATCCCTGCGGTTAGCCGTGGGTTGGCCTCAAAAAAACGGGCCTGGCAAAAAGTCAAGAAGAAAATAGCAACGCAAAAAGGAAGCCGCTGGCGGCGCGGCCAGCCTTGATGGGGAAATGAAGCTGCCGCCGCCCCTACTCGCCACTACCAATTAATTTACCAAAGCAGCTATCCGATGGATTACCACGTTGCACCAATTGCTGAGGTGGCCGCCGCGCTGCACACCTCGCCGGCGGGCCTCGACGCGGCCACGGCCGGGCGGCAACTGGCCGAGTACGGCCCCAACCAGCTGGCCACCGCGCCGCGGAAAACCGTTGGCCAGCTGCTGCTGCACCAGCTGGCCGATGTGATGATTCTCGTGCTGCTGGCCGCTGCCGGGGTGTCGGTGCTCATTGGCGAGGCCAAGTCAGCCTATGTTATTCTGGCCATTGTGCTGGTCAACGCCGTCATCGGCTTCGTGCAGGAGTACCGGGCCGATAAGGCGATGGAAGCCCTGCAAAAAATGGCCGCCAGCCACGCCCTGGTGTTGCGCGACGGCCAGCCCACTACGGTGCCCACCGTCGAGCTGGTGCCCGGCGACGTGGTGCTGCTCGAAGCCGGCAATGTGATTCCGGCTGACGTGCGCTTTCTGGAAACCCACGCCCTGAAAGTGGACGAGTCGTCGCTCACCGGCGAATCCAGCAACGTGGAGAAAACTCCGGCCGCGCTGCCCGCCGGCGAGTACCCGCTCGGCGACCGGCGGAACCTGGGCTACAAAGGCACCGCCGTGACCAACGGCCGCGCCACGGCCTACGTGACGACGACCGGCATGCACACCGAGCTGGGCAAAATTGCCTCTCTCATCCAGACCGCCGAAGTGATGACGCCGCTGCAAAAGCGGCTGGGCACTCTGGGCCAGCGCTTATCAGTGGCGGCGCTGGGGGCTGGGGCGCTGTTTTTTGGCGTGGGTTGGCTGCGGGGCGAGCCTTGGGAAAACCTGCTGCTGGTGTCCATCTCCCTGGCCATCGCGGCGCTGCCAGAGGCGTTGCCGGCGCTCGTGACCGTGTCGCTGGCGCTGGGCGCGGGCCGGCTCATGAAGAGCCACGCCCTCATTCGCAAGCTGCCAGCCGTGGAAACGCTGGGTTCGGTCACCTACATCTGCACCGACAAAACCGGCACCCTCACCCGGAACCAGATGACGGTGCGGGACCTCTACGAAGTGCCGGCCGTGGCGCTCGCCGGCCTCGCCGATTGCAACCCCCTGCTGACCGCCCTGGCCCTGAACACCGATGCCCGCCACATGGCCAATAACCAATGGCTGGGCGACTCCACCGAAGTAGCACTGGGGCAGTACGCCGAGGAGAAAAAATACACCCGCTCCGCCCTGGAGCATCAGTTTCCCCGGCTGGCCGAGCTGCCCTTCGACTCGGAGCGCAAGTGCATGAGCACGCTGCACCAAACCCCGCAGGGCGTGCTGGTGCTCACCAAAGGGGCCGCCGGCGCGCTACTTGGGCAGCTCGATGCCGGCCAGCAGGGCAGTATTGCTGACCTCACCCGGCGCGTCGATGCGCAGGCCGCGCAGGGCTACCGCGTGCTGGCCTACGCGGCCAGAATGCTGCCCAAGCTGCCTACCGACCTCACGCCCGCCGCCCTCGAAACCGGCCTCACCTTCCTCGGCTTCGCCAGCCTGCTGGACCCGCCCCGCGAGGAGGCTCGCCAGGCCGTGGCCGCGTGCAAAGCCGCCGGCATTATCCCCGTCATGATTACCGGCGACCACAAGCTCACGGCCCGGGCCATTGCCCAAAAGCTGGGCATTATTTCTTCCGAAGCAGAGCTGGTGCTCACCGGCCCCGAGCTAACGGCGCTGGCCGAGCCGGCTTTCGCCGAAATAGTGGAGAAGGTGCGGGTGTATGCCCGCGTCGACCCCGCCCAGAAGCTGCGCATCATCAGCGCCCTGCAGGCCCGGCACCAGTTCGTGGCTATGACCGGCGACGGCGTGAACGACGCGCCGGCCCTCAAAAACGCCGACATTGGCATTGCCATGGGCATCAATGGCACCGAAGTAGCCAAGGAAGCGGCGGCCCTGATTCTGCTCGACGATGACTTCGCGACTATCGTGGAGGCCGTGCGGCACGGGCGGCGCATCTACGCCAACATCCTGAAATTCATCCGCTACCTGCTGGCCGGCAGCGTGGGCGAAATCACCACCTTGTTCTGCGCACCGTTTTTTGGGTTGCCCATTCCGCTGCTGGCCATTCATATTCTCTGGATTAACCTGATAACCGACGGCCTGCCGGGCCTGGCCCTGGCCTACGAGCCATCGGAGCAAAACAGCATGCAGCGCCCGCCCATCGACCCGCGCCAGACCATTTTTGCCGATGGGCTGGGCTGGTTTATCCTGGTGGTGGGGCTGCTGGTGGGCGGGCTCACCATCGGAATGCAGGCCTGGGCCATTCACCGGGGCCTGCCGCACTGGCAAACAATGGCCTTCACGGTGCTTTGTTTCAGTCAGCTGGGCCTGGCGCTGGCTATTCGCTCGCGGCGCGAGTCCATCTTCACCATCGGCCTGCTTTCCAACAAAGCCATGCTGGGGGCGGTGGTATCGACGGTGCTGCTGCATCTGCTCATCATCTACGTGCCCTTTTGCAACACCATATTCAGCACCCAGCCCCTGAGCGCGGCCGAGCTGGCCCTGACCGTGGCCGTGGCCAGCGTGGTGTTTTGGGTGGTGGAGGCGCAAAAGCTCCTCCGCCGGCGGCAGGCCGGGGCCGTGCAGCTGTCGGCGGCGATGCCGGTGCCGGTGGTAGCGGCCTTCGCGGGGTAGCGATGCTGGCTGGCCGGCGGCGTGCTTTGGCGAGGGCAGCGCTTCAGAAAGGGGGGCAGGGAGTTATACTCGTCGGGAAATGAAATGCGAAAATCGGTTGGCCGATGTGGCAACGCGACTCTTCAACCCACGCAAACAACTCCTCCGCTTTAGGCAGTAAAATCAGTTGCTGCTGCTTATTGATTGATAGGAGCATTTTTTACTGCCCCGTCAAACGCATATTCTCTGTAACACCCGCCATTGTTGTAAGTACCCCATTGCGCCCGGTGCGCAGGAAAGATTTGGTTACGGCTCATTTGGCGCAAAAGTGCCGCCTATGAACCATAACTGCTTCCACGGGTTTCATCGGGCATCAGACCATTGCCCGTTTTATGAACCACGTGCCTACTGCTGTTGCCACAGCTCCCCTCCGCGACCAGGACTACGCCCACTACACCGCCGCCGACCGCTGGGTGTGGCAAACCCTTTTTGAGCGCCAGATGCAGGTGCTGCCCACGGTCGCCTCCAGCCGCTTTCTCGAGGGCCTGCCCACGGTCGATTTTCGGGCCGCTAAAATCCCCGATTTTTCTGAAGTGAACCCGCTGCTGGCCCAGGCCACCGGCTGGAGCTTGGTAGCCGTGCCGGGCATCGTGGACGACCGCACGTTCTTCGAGCTGCTGGCGGCTCGCCGCTTTCCGGCTACTACCTGGCTGCGGACTCCGGCCCAGCTCGACTACCTCGAAGAGCCCGATATGTTTCACGACGTATTCGCGCACGTGCCCCTGCTCACGGACCAGTATTTTGCCGATTTCCTGCAGGCCGTGGGCACCCTGGCCCTGCGCTACCTGCACGATGTCCACGCCGTGGAGCTGCTCTCGCGCCTCTATTGGTTTACGGTCGAGTTCGGGCTGATTGTCGAGGGCGACCGGCTGCGCATCTACGGTGCCGGCATCCTCTCCTCGGCCGGCGAAACGAAGTTTTGCCTTAGCGATGAGTCGGCCCGCCGCCCATTCGACGTGGCCCACATCCTGGCCACGCCCTACGTGAAGGACCGAATGCAGGACGTGTACTTCATCATCGATTCGTACGAGCAGCTGGCCGACTGCGTGCCCACGCTGGAGGCCGAGCTGCGGCGGCTGACCCAACAGCCCTCATCCGTTGGCTAGCGGTAGCATCATGACCGTGGCCACTTCAACGCCGACTATGTAAACCCAGATGATTTTATAGTCGCGCAAAAGTAACCCTAGCATATAAGCACGGCGTTCCAGATTCAACACGCTTACTTCTACACACCAACCTGACCTCAACTTAGCATTATCACCTGAGTGCCTCCAGACTGATTATGCCGCCGCGCCATTATTGGCGGGCGTGGGGTGCTTTCATGCCGTTGGTAGTGAGCACGATGGTGTTGCTGATGAAGCTCTCGCAAGTGGCCAGCTCGTAGGTTAGATTCCCGGTGCGGGCATTGGTAATTTGGTCGGCCTGGCAGATTTTGCGGCTCGGGTAGTGGTCAGTGAGGGTGCGGCGCACCGGAAGCGGCAGGGTGCCCAGCGCAATGGCGGTGCCGGTGGCTTCCACGTCGCCCTCGGGGCTGAACCGGACCAGTCGGCGGACCTGGTTTTGCGTGTAGCTGGCCTGGTACCAGCCTTGGGTGCGCTTCCATTTCACATTCCGGGCCTGCGGGTACTGCTGCTGCAGGGCCAGGAAGGCCAGCGGCGGCACCTGCGCATCGGGGATGGCCTGCGCGTGCGAAGCCAGCCCCCACGAATTAGCAACGAAAAGCAAAAAAAAGGTTTTCATAGCAGCGGGCACCCCGGTACCGAATGAGTAGCGGGCAGCCTCGTCAAAAGTACCCGACCCGCTATGCCCGGGCCATGCGAAATCTCATGCCCCAGGGATGAGATTTGTCAATTTTGGCCGATGGCGGAATGATGCAAAAACAACGTTGCGCGAAGCGAAGTCGACGCGTTTTTGCCGCGGGGATAAGCAACGCGGTTCAAACCAGGCGGTTGCGAATCTTCGGCAAGCGCCGCGAGCCGTGATTTTTGGGCTTTTGCTTAAGCAAGCGCCTACCAGTGGGTCGGCGCAGCTTGTCAGGCTCGAGCACTTGGCTGGTGTGCTGGTTTAGGGCAATCAGGCCATCTTGCTTGAACTCGTTCAGGGGGCGGCTCAGCGACTCGGGTGCGGTACCCACCAGGGCGGCCAGCCCGTTGTTCACCAAGTCGCGATTCAGGGCGAGCGCCGCCGATTGATAACGCAGGTGGTGATGCGTAAATGGCGGTATAATGAAGCTGACACGGCATTGGCAACTCCCGGAATTTCACGGGTGCACACTGCCTGGGCAGTCGTACCGTGAGCCCGAAGCAGGTTTTGGCCTGCTTTGATTTCGGTTTCGTTTGCCCGTACGGAGTTATCGGGCCCGCCCATACGCACCAACTCCGCGTCCAGAGCACGCAAGCCGCCCACTATTGCTGCCTGTTGCAACTGGGCTTTTAAGCCGGTTTCGGTTGTCGTGCAGGCGCAGTCCCTGGTTGGTGCGGTGGTGGCAGCAGTGCTGGGGGCGCGCCATGCCTTTTTTGGAATACAACAGGATGCCGGTTAACGCGCCAATGCCAACGCCGGCCAAAGCGGCGGGTAATTCCAGCACGACGTGCTGTAGTTTACTTACCGGGGTGGTGGGCCGGGCCCAAACAGCTGCTGGCGCATGCCCTCATCCCGCCCATATATATCCGCATAAAACCGAAGCTGGCCGGCCACGACCGCGCAGGTGGCGTAGCAGATGTGAAATGGCATTGGCCGCTTCAGAAAAAAATTGCGCGGCTTGGGGGCGGCCTCGCACTGGGCTTCGGTGGGCAGCGCGGCGTGGGCCGCATCGGGGCCTAGTAGGTAGGCGGCCAGGTGCATGGGGTTTTGCACGTGCAGGCAGCTGTGGCCCAGGGCGCGGTAGGGGCGCTCGAACCACTGCGGGTCGGGCCCGTCGTTGAGGTACAGGCCATAGGGATTTGCGAAGGGGAAAATGACGTTGCCCAGCAGGTTGCCGCAACCGGGGCACTGGCGGACGGTGTAAGGGAAATTCTGCGCCGTCACGGTCGTCCAGTTCACGTCCGCACCGTGCAGCTCCCGGCCTTGGGCGTCGAAGAGGCGGTAGTTGTTGTCGGCCAGGAAATCGTGTTCCGAATGGGCCTCGGCGTTGGCCTGCAGATACGGCAATAGCTGCCCGGTAGCAATGCGGCGGGGCACCCGCCACTCCGGGGCGATGGTGAAGGACGTGAGCCGGCTGCTGAGCGTGGGCGTGGGGTTGGCGGGCCGGCCAACCACCACCCGGTGCGTCTGGAGGACCTGGCCGTAGCGCACCACTTCCAGCTGGTAGGCGGGCAGATTCACGAGCACGTATTCGGTTTCCGGAATGGCTGTCCAGCGCCAGCGCTCCAGCGTGACGGCCATTTGCTGGGCCCGCCGAAGCCGGGCGGCGGCATCGCGGCCGGCCGGCTGCCGCCGCCACCGGGCCAACGCCTGTTGCAGTTGCTGGTACTCCCGCTGCTGGGGCTGGCACTGCAACAGCGCCCCGACAACATCCGGGGCCGCCAGCGCCCACGCCAGCCAGGAGGCGGGCGCGAAGGGAACCCCGGCTTTTTCCAGCGGTGAGGGCGTGAATGGATGGAGCTGCCCCCGGCGCAAGTGCACGGCAAACGCCAGCAATCCATCCGTTAGCAGTACATCGAACCGGGCCAGCTGCGCGTGGTGCCGCGCGGGCAACTGCGGCTGGGCCAGCGAATCAGCCAACGCGTGCAGCGCCCCCATGTGGTAGCGCTTGGGCTGTAAGCCAAAGTCTGCGGCCCGGCCAAGCAGGGCCAGCGCCGCGCGGCCCGGCGCTATCAAATGCGTAGTATCGCACCAGGCCGGGGCGTAGGCCCGGTGGCGGTAGAAGGCCTTACTGCCTGGGGCTTGCACGAGTGGCAGAAGCCCGCGACGAGTCAGCGTATCGGGCAATAAGGCCCGGATACGGGCCGCCGGCCCGTTAGGCCCCGCCTGTACCGGATTCCGTTTTAAGGAAGGCCCCGCGCCCGGACTGGCCGCCGGTAGCGTCAGCAAGGCGATGGAGAGCAAGGCAGCTAACGGACGCATGGGAATAAGGTAAAGAAGATGGGGTTGGAAAGTCGCCGTGTCGTTGTGCTCGTCAGTTGTCCGCAACGCCAGCGCAATGCTGCTTCGTTACTGCTGCTGCGGAGCCGCTGCTGTGGCCGAAGCTTTTGTTGCTGGTTCCTTCCTCGTTGCTGGTTTGCAAAGGGCATTCAACCAGCAACGTTTTGCTGCAACTATTGAGCGGCGCTACATCCACCGGCTTTCGCATATAATTTCGTGCTGGATTCCCCGCCTGCCGGTACCGATTGGGCTAATGCGGCTGGCTCACACGCTTCAGCGAATCGGCCGTGGCGCGGGCTTTCTTTTTGGCCTGCTTGCGGAAGTAGCCGCGCAGCAGGAAGTTGTGTTGCAGGGCCGTCATGCTCTGGTTGAGCTTGGCAGTGCTTTGCGCCACGTTGCCCATCGTCTGGCGCACCTGGCGGGCGGCGGCGGTGTCGGCCAGCAGCGTGTGCACCGGGCCCGCGCCGGTTTCCACCTGCCGCTTCAGGCCGGTGAGCGTGGCTGCCAGGGTATCGGAAGTGCCGGCCAGCTGCCGGGCGGCGTGCCCCAGCTGGCCGGCAAACTGCTGGTCCGTCAGCAGGTAGCCGAGCGGGCCCCGGCCCCGGCGCACGCCGTTGGTGAGCTGGGCCGCGTTCTGGGCGGCCTGGCGCAGCTGCGTGGTGGTGGCCATCACGTTGCCCAGGCTCTGGCGCACGTTGGCGGGCAGCTGCCGGTCGTTCAGCAATTGCCAGACGGCGCTGGTATCGAGCTTAGTGGCCATCTGGCGCAGGCGTTGGGTGATGACAACCAGGTTTTTGTTGGAGATGTCGAGGGTGCCGAGCATGGCATCGAGGCTGGCCGGGGTGGTGGTGCGGAGCCGGTCGCCGGCCGCCACGGGTGGGGCGGGGGCGGGCTGCGCCGTCAGGTTGATGATGGTGTTGCCCACCAGCCCGTCGGTGCCGATGGTGGCCACCGCGTTGCGGCGCACGAAAGGCTGCGCGTCGGTATTCAGGCTCATGGCCACGCGGATGGTGCTGTCGTTCACGATGGTAATCCCCTTCACCGTGCCCACCGTGATGCCGCCCAGGCGTACGTTGTTGCCCGTGAGCAGCCCCGAGACGTTCCGAAAATCCGCCTCAATGACCAGGCTGCGGCTGAACAGGTTCTGCTTGCGGCCCAGCAGAAACAGCACGGCCAGCAGGCACCCCAGGCCCGCCAGCACGAACACGCCTAGGCGAATAGAATTTCCGACGGGACGCTGCGGCATGGGGGGTAGTGGTTAATGGTGAACGGTTAATGGTGAACGGTTAATGGTATGTGGAAAAAGAACGTCATGCTGAGCACAGCGCAGCGGAGCCGAAGCATCTCTACCGCTTCGTTGCAATGACACTGATTACTTGAACGGTAGAGATGCTTCGGCTTCGCTCAGCATGACGTTTTTTTACCTCATCGTCACACAAAAAAGTCGTGCACTTGCGGGTCGGGATTCGCTTGCATGCCCGCGTAGGTGTCCTCCGCGTAGCAGCGGCCTTCGGCGAGCAGGGCCACGCGGTCGGCGGTGAGGCGAACGCAGGCCAGGTCGTGGGAGATGATAAGGGCGGAAGTGTTATACTTTTTCTGCACGTTGCGGATGAGGTGGTCGATTTCACGGCCAGTGATGGGGTCCAGGCCCGTGGTGGGCTCGTCGTAGAGAATAATTTCGGGCCGCAGGATGAGCGTGCGGGCCAGCGCAATGCGCTTGCGCATGCCGCCCGAGAGCTCGGCCGGCATTTTGGCGGCGGTATCGGCCAGCCCCACGTCTTCGAGGGCCTGCTTCACCAGCTCAGCTTCTTGGGCCGGGGTGTGGGTTAGCCACTGCCGGCGCAGCGGGAAGAGCAGGTTTTCGCGCACCGTCATCGAGTCGTACAGCGCATTGCTTTGGAAGAGGAAGCCCAGCTTGGTGCGCAGCCGGTCGAGGCCGTCGTGGTCGAGGGTGGCCACGTCCTGGCCCAGCACGGTGATGGTGCCCGAATCGGTTCGCAGCAGGCCAATGACGCACTTGATGAGCACCGACTTGCCCGCGCCCGACTTGCCCAGCACCACCACGTTTTCGCCCCGGTGCAGCGTGAGCGAGAAGTTCTGCAATACATGGTTTTCGCCAAACGCCAGGCTGACACCGGCAATCGTCAGCACCGCTTCTGCCGGATTGGCGGCGGGGGCGGCAGCGGGCGCAGGTGCGGGAGCGGGGAGCATGGCGGCCGGTTAGTAAAGCCCCATCAGGGTGCTGATGAGCACGGCTAGCAGGTCGAGCAGGAAAACGGCCAGCGAGCCGGCCACCACTGCCGAATTGGCGGCCCGGCCCACGCCTTCGGTGCCTTTGTCGGCATAATAGCCTTTGTAGCAGCCGATAATCCCGATGGCAAAGCCGAAGAAAAAGGTCTTTATCACCGCCGGCAGCACGTCGCCGAAGGTCAGGCGCGCCACAATCTGGTTGGTGAACAGCGCCACGGTGGTCACGCCGCTCATGTTAATGCCCAAGTAGGCCGCCAACAGCCCGATGGCGTCGGAGAGCACCGTGAGCACGGGCACCATGAGGGTGGCCGCCAGCACCCGCGTCACCACCAGGTACTTGAAGGGGTTGGTGCCCGATACGCTCATGGCGTCAATCTGCTCGCTCACGCGCATCGAACTCAGTTCGGCCCCGATGGTGGAGCCCACCTTGCCGGCCACCATCAGCCCCGTAATAATGGGGCCCATCTCCTGAATAATGGTTAGGCCCACCATCACCGGAATCCACGAATCGGCCCCGAACTGCACCATCGTCGGCCGCAGCCGCAGCGTGAGCACCATGCCCATGATAAATCCCGTGAGGCCTACCAGCGGCAAGGACTGGTAGCCAATGACGTAGCATTGGTACAGCAGCTCCCGCACCTCGTAGCGCGGCCGGGCTCCCTCGCGGAAAACCCGCCCGGTAAACCGGGTGATGGTGCCGGTTTCGACTAGGATGGAGCTAATGGACACGACACAGCGTTAAGGAACGGGAAACCGCCCGGTGGATGCGTCACCAGCGACTAGCAATAAAAGTACTCGCCCCCCTTGCTAGCCTGCATGACGCAACGCAGGCGAAAACCTGATATAAATCAAGTTGCCTTGCCTCGTTGTGGTAGGACTGATGCACAGCAGCTTTCTCGCAGCGGTTCGCCACGGTGGCCAGCGTACCGTTGCGGCGTCCCTGGGCGCGGGGCTGCGTGAGCTCGCGCAAAACCCCCAGGGCCTCGTTGCTGCGCCCCGACTGGTACACCGGAGTGCCCGCCACCACCAGCAGCGCCACGATAAGCGTGATGGCTTTCTCGGCCCGGCCCCAGGCGGAATACGTCGCGCAGAGTGGCCAGCAAGCCGGAGCCGTTGGCCTCGGGCAGCACGTTGCAGCCGGGCATGGCCCGCGCGGCGGCATCGGTGAGGCCAGGGGCGGTGGTGGGCTGCATTGGGGGTGGTTGTGATTAGTGGAACGTCATGCCTCGGCTGCGCTCGGCATGACGTTCTTTTTCGTGTTGTTCTGCTTCACTACATTTTCCACTGCCACTCCCGGATTTCGGGCATGTCCTCGCCGTGATGAGTGATGTAGAGGGTGTGCTCGACCAGCTTATCCTTGATAAACTGCTTGAGGTAGGCCCCCTTGTTGCCCAGGCTGGGCACGCGGTCGAGCACGTCGAGCACGAGGTGGAAGCGGTCGAGCTCGTTGAGCACGGCCATGTCGAAGGCCGTCGTGACGGTGCCTTCCTCGCGGTAGCCGTGCACGTGCAGCTGCTGGTTGTTGGCGCGGTTGTAGGTGAGACGGTGTACCAGCCAGGGGTAGCCGTGGAAGGCGAATACCACCGGCTTGTCGCGCGTAAACAGGGCGTCGTAGTCGGCATCGCTCAGGCCGTGAGGGTGCTCGGTGCTGCGCTGCAGCTTGAGCAGGTCGACCACGTTCACAACCCGGATTTTTAGCTCCGGCAGGTGCTCGCGCAGGATGCTGGCGGCCGCCAGGGCTTCGAGCGTGGGCACATCGCCGCAGCAGGCCAGCACGGCATCGGGCTCCGCGCCCTGGTCGGTGCTGGCCCAGGGCCAGAGGCCGATGCCTTCGGTGCAGTGCTTCTGGGCGGCGTCCATGGTCAGCCACTGCGGGCCGGGGTGCTTGCCGGCCACAATCACGTTCACATAGTGGCGCGAGCGCAGGCAGTGGTCCATCACCGAGAGCAGGCAGTTGGCATCGGGCGGCAGGTACACGCGCACGATGCTGGCTTTCTTGTTAATAACGTGGTCGATGAAGCCCGGGTCCTGGTGCGTGAAACCGTTGTGGTCCTGCCGCCACACGGTGCTCGTGAGCAAGTAGTTCAGCGAGGCCAGCCGGCGGCGCCACGGGATTTCCAGCGTCAGCTTCAGCCACTTGGCGTGCTGGTTAAACATCGAATCGACGATGTGCACGAAGGCTTCGTAGCTGTTGAACAGCCCGTGCCGGCCCGTGAGCAGGTAGCCCTCCAGCCAGCCCTGGCACTGGTGCTCGCTCAGCATTTCGAGTACGCCCCCGTCGGGCGACAGGAACTCGTCGTTGATTTCCACGGCCGCATTCCACTGCCGGTCGGTGGCCTCAAATACGGCTTCCAGGCGGTTGGAGAGCGTCTCATCAGGCCCGAAGACGCGGAAGTTGCGCGGCTCCGCGTTCAGCCGCAGCACGTCGCGCAGAAACTGGCCGGTTACGGCCGTGTCGCTGGCCAGCACCGCGCCCGGCGCGGGCACGGCCACGGCGTAGTCGCAGAAATCGGGCAGGTGCAAATCGCGCAGCAGCTGGCCGCCGTTGGCGTGCGGGTTGGCTCCCATGCGGCGCAGGCCGGTGGGGGCCAGCTCGGCCAGCTCGGGCCGCAGGCGGCCCTCGGCGTCGAATAATTCCTCCGGCTTATAGCTTCTGAGCCAGGTTTCCAGCTGCGCCAGGTGCTCGGCCGGGGCGCTGGCCGACACGGCCAGCGGCACCTGATGCGCCCGGAAGGTGCCCTCGTTGGGCCGGCCGTCCACGGTGGCCGGGCCGGTCCAGCCTTTGGGCGAGCGCAACACCAGCATGGGCCAGCGCGGGCGGGTGAGGTCGCCGGTTTCGCGGGCGTGGAGCTGGATGGCCAAGATGTCGGCCACTGCCTCGTCTAGGGCCGCGGCCATGGCCTGGTGCATCAGGGCGGGCTCGTGGCCTTCCACGTAGTAGGGCGTCCAGCCGTAGCCGCGCAGCAGCTGGTCGAGCTCCTCGGGCGTGATGCGGGCCAGCACCGTGGGGTTCGAAATCTTGTAGCCGTTGAGGTGCAGGATGGGCAGCACCGCGCCGTCGCGGGCCGGGTTGAGGAACTTGTTGGAGTGCCAGGCAGTGGCCAGCGGGCCGGTTTCGGCCTCGCCGTCGCCAATCACGCAGGCTGCGATGAGGTCCGGATTATCAAACACCGCCCCAAAGGCGTGGCTCAGCGAGTAGCCCAGCTCGCCGCCCTCGTGCAGCGAGCCCGGCGTCTGGGGCCCGGCGTGGCTCGAAATACCCCCCGGAAACGAGAACTGCGTGAACAGCCGCTGCAGCCCGGTTTCGTCCTGGCTGATGTTCGGATACACCTCGCTGTAGGTACCTTCCAGGTAGGTGCCGGCCACCACCGCCGGCCCGCCGTGCCCCGGCCCGGACAGGTAAATCATGTCCAAATCGTGCGCCTTAATGACGCGGTTGAGGTGGGTGTAGATGAAGTTTTGGCCCGGTGTGGTGCCCCAGTGTCCCAGCAGCATCTTTTTGATGTGGGCCAGGGCCAGCGGCTCGCGCAGCAGGGGGTTCTCGCGCAGGTATATCTGGCCCACCGAGAGGTAGTTGGCCGCCCGCCAGTAAGCATCGATGCGGTGCAGCATTTCCGGTGGGAGGGGGGTGGCGGCGGGCGCTACGATGAGGGCTTCAGTTTGCATAAGATTAGCGCTTTAGCTGTTTTTGCAGGGCATCGATAGGGGCCAGCTCGCCGGGCAGGTAGAAGGAGTCAAATGGGCGGAGCCGCCGCAGCTCAGTCAGCAGTACCGGGGCAATGCGCTCGGGCGCGTGGTGCGCCCGCCGTGTGCCACCCGGTGCCCCACCGCCCGGATGGTGCCGAAATCGGCGTGCAATGCCAGCCAATCGAGCAAAAAAAGTCACGGGGGCGGCCGGCTTGGCGGTGGCTACCGCGAGCGTGGTGCCAATCAGCCCGATTCGGGTGAGAGGGCCAAGCACGCCCCGCCCGGCGGTTTCGGCCAGACTGTACCTGGCAAATTTGATGCTCGGCGAGTTGCCGCTAGGGGCCAGCTTCCACGGCCAGCTGCATTTGGGAAGGCTGGCGTAACATTCTATCGGACAACGGGGCGCGGCGGCCTCTGCGTGGCGCGGGCGTAGGAGCTGAACAAGGCCAGCACGGCCAGCAGCATCACCGAAAACATGAGTGTGGGCGTTATCATGGGTGTGGATGGTTAAAGAGTGGTTTGCTCGTTGCGCAGGTCGAACACGTTGCCGCCTTCGGTCCGGTGGTCGGGGGCAGGCGCTGGGTCGGGCCTGGTCGGCGGATGCCCATAGTCGCCGTAGTGCGGCGTGCCATTGGGGGCTTCGGTGGTTCGTTTCGGTACCGCTGGCGTGGCGGTAGGCGGAAGCAGGGGCTTTTTCTTCATGGGTTCAGGAGTAAAAATGAGCAAGTGAAAACGCCGGGCCCGGCAGTTGGTGGGCAGTGTATCAGTTGGCGGGCAGTGCATCAGTTGGCGGGCATCAAACCAGAAATCACCGAATTCGTGACCTGGGCGGCGGTGGCCAACAGGCCGGAATCGGGGGTAGCCGCTGGGGTAGCCACCGGCAGCACCAGCACCGGCACGGGGCAATGGGCCAACAAATGAGCCGTTACGCTCTGGTGAAACAGCTCGCCGAGGTAGCTGCGCTCGCGGGCCAGCACGACGACCAAATCGGCCTGGGTGTCCTGCACGGCCGCCAGTACGCCATCGGCGTAATGGTCGTGCTGATAGCCGCGCAGCTCGGGCGTGGGAAGCCCCTGCACCAAACCGCTGAGCTGCACGGCGCGCAGCGCGGCGCTGCACCCGGCGTCGTCTTCGACCCCGCTCGATACGTGGGCCACGGTGAGCGCCACGCCGGGCAGCGCCAGCAGCTGGCGCAGGGGTTGTGCATCGGCGGCCAGGGCGAAGGGCTCACGGTCGGCGGCGATGAGGATGCGCTGCGGCGGCTGGTCGGCCGGGGCGGTGGCCGGCACCAGCAGCAGCGGAAGGTGGCTGGCCCGCAGCAGCTCGGCGCAGGCCTGGGCCACGCTGCTGTCGGCCTGGTTAGGGCCGGGCTGGCTGAGCACGAACAGGACCGGATGATGCCGCTTGGCCAGGTCCCGGGCTACTTCGGGCAGCAGGTCGGTGGCTACTTCCACGGTGGGCTGGGTGTGCAGCTCCTCGGCCAGCCGGTAGAGGGCGGCGGCGGTTTCGGTCTGGCGGTTCAGCTCGTCCTGGTGGTAGCTGTCGGCCATCAGCGCGTAGGGGTCGAACATGGATGCCCGCTTGACGTGCAGGAGCACCAATGGGCCGTGCAGGGCCTGGGCCAGGGTATTGGCGTAGTGCACCGTGTGGCGGGGCGTGGGGTAGAAGCCGGCGAAAACAACGAGGGTGAGGGCCATGATGGAGTGGGGTAATTGCAGGGTGAGGGTGGGAGCAGGTAAAAAAGGCAGTCATGCTGAGCGCAGCCGAAGCACCTTTAGCGGGGAAGCAATCAAGCAGCAAGGATGATTGAATCAGTTTTGCGGGCAAAATCCTTCGCTGCGCGCAACTGCATCACGGCCTTTTTCAGCCCAAATACCAAAGCCGAAAGCTCAAACTCGCCTAATCCGCGGCCGGTAGCACCAGCACCGGAATGGCGCTTTCGCGCAGCAGCTGCGCCGTTGCGCTGCGGTGGAACAGGCCGCCCAGCAGGCTGTGACGGCGCGCGATGACGACCAGCATATCGGCCTGCTGCCCGGCGGCTTCCTGTATGATACCGCCCACCACCGTGTTCTGATACACCTGGCGCAGGCTGCTTTCGGTCAGCTCGTTCACCAGGTCATTGGCGCGTACCGTGTCGAGCACGGCGGCCGCACTCGGAGTCAGTTGGCCGTCACCAATTACCTGTACCAGACGGAGGGTGCCATGGGTGGCGTGCAGCAGCTGGCTGAGCACGTCGCGGTATTCCACCAGGCTGAAGGGTTCGCCATCTACGGCCAGCAGGAAGCGGCGGGGCGGGAAGGCATCCCAGCCGGTCGGCGGTATCACCAGCAGCGGGTAAGGCGTGTGGCGCAGCAGGTCCATGGCCGTAGTCGTCACCAAGTCTTCGGGGCTGGGCTCGGCCCTGGCCCGGCCCAGCACCACCAGCAGGGGCGGGCGCTGCCCCACCACTTCCTGCACGGCGTCGGCCAGGGAGAAATCCGAAATATCCACCGCCGTGGCCACGGGCTGCTCGTTCGCCAGCTTTTCCATGGCGTACAATGTTCTCAATTCGCCTTCGGCCGTATGCCGGCTGGCAAATGCGGCGGGGGCCAGCAGCTCATCGTGGCGGGCGTGCAGCAGCAGCAGGCTGGCTTTCAGGGGCACGGCCAGCCCGGCCGCGTACGACAAGGCCCGGTTGGTAACGGCGAAAAAATCGGTCAGAACAACGATGGAAGGCGTCATGGCAATGAAAAAAGGAGGATGAAAAAATCAGTGCGCCGGAGGCCGGGCCGGGGCAGTGGTGCCAATGGCCCGGGGCTCACCCGGCGGCAGCGGGCCGGGGGCAGCGTACAACCAGTCGTCGGCCGCCATGCACGCGTCGGCCTCCCGCGCGCCCTGCCGCGTGCCGGCGCTGATGGACCACGCCGCGTCTTCGGCGCGATGACGGCCGGGGCTAAGCTTCGATTCCATGGGCGGCTAGGGTTTGGGTGTTGCTGCTGAGGGGCGCGCTGGTGAGCACGAGCAGGTGGTTATTCACGGCGTGGGCACCGGCCTCGCGGGCTTCCTCGGCCGCCAGCTTGCGGTCGAGCCAGGTGTCGACGATGCCGGTGAGCGTAGCGCGGCCATTGACGACCCGGACGTTCACGTCCTGGTCGTGCAGCCCCGCCGACCAGCAGTAGCGGGCCCGGATGCGGGCTTCCAGCGACTGGTCGGGGTTGAGCAGCGATGATTCCGGCCCGGCCGCGGCGGCCGGGCCCACCAGGTCCAGCTGGTTATTCACGCCGACCACCCCGGTCGCGCCCGCCGCCACCTCGGCGGCTTGTTCCCGTTCAAAACGCGTGTCGACCCGCCCCGTGAGCAAGGCCTGCCCGCCGTGCACCTGCACGCCGAATACCAGGTGGCCCACGTAGGGGTCGCGGGCCAGGGCGGCCGCGACGGTCTGGCGAATGTCCTCGTCGGGCACCAGCCGGGCGGGCCGCACTTTCAGCAGATTATGCACGTTGGCCACGCCCACGACGTGGCGGGCGTCCTGTTCGGCCTCCTGTCGGGTGCGCAGGTTGCGCACGGTGCCGGCCAGGGTCACCACCCCGTCGAGCACCTGCACCAGCGTTTCGGCCGAGCGTATCCGGGGGTTGAAGTGGAGCGTGGCGCGGACGGCGACCGCAATGGCGGCATCGGCTTTCGGGGCAAATTTCTCGCGGCGGATTGCGCGGCCCAGCGCCCAGTAGGCCACAAACAGGTCGCGGGCATCTACGCGGGTGGCCCCGGCCTGGTAGGCAATCGCGATGAGGCGGTCCTTTTCGGCGGCCGTGCCCACCGTGCCCGACAGGTGCACCACCTGCCCGGTGGTGCAAACTGCCACCAGCGCCCCATTTATGCGAATGTCCCAATCGAGCCGCTCCCGGATTTGGGTGGTGATTTCCTCGTCGGAATTCAGGATTGCCCCCCCCCGAATCATCAACGACTCACCGTCGAAACCACGCACGCCGCGCACGCCTTGCACCACGCGCAGCACCAGCTGCTTCTCGGCCCAGGTCTGCACCAGGCCGCTCAGCGTCACCACGCCGTGGTGGGCCAGGCAATGCACCTGGTAGTCGTCGGTGGCTGGGTCGTCGGCCAGGGCGCGGGCCACGGCATGCTGCAGCGCGGCATCGGCCACCTCGGCGGTACGCACGGCCATGGCGCTGTGCAGGCCACATACCCCGCGCACGGCCAGCACAATTTCCTCGGCCCGCTGCTGCGCCAGCAGGTTATCGACGAAGCCGGTGAGCTCGACGATACCCGCGCGGGTCTGCACGGCAATCAGGTGCGCGGCGAGGCCTTTTTTGGTGGCCAGCAGCGTCTGGATAGCGGCCGTGATGTCGGCATCGGCCACGCGCTCGGTGGGCGCGGGCGGCGGCAGCAGTTGGGCAGTTTGCATGAGCGGGTGGGATTGGAGGTGAGAGAAGGCGAACTGGCGTGAAAACCAGCCTCCCACAAATGTCCCCGCCTCCCACTGGCTTTCCCATGACAAGAATTTCCGCATCGCATGACATCCGTCAGGTACAAGGCTCCTGCCCCTAAAACCTGCTCCCGATGGCCGGTGAGCGGAACCGCGTAGTCGGTTTCTCCCAGGTAGTTGCGCTTGGCTTCCTGCTTTCTTACAAAGTGCCGTACCTTCACTGAATATCCACAAAGCCAATTATTTAGGGATGCCTAATTTCGCCACCTTCTTTCTGGACCAGGCGATAGCCAGCTCCCACATCCAGTTTATCTACGACCCGCTCGTGCAGCGCGTCGTGTTCGTGAACGCGGCCTACGAGCGGGTCCTGAACGGCACAACGGCCGGGGTGAATGCCGAGCTGCCGGCCTTGCTCCAGCGCCTGCACCCCGACGACCTGGCCTACCTGACCCACTACTGGAAGCGCTGGGTTGCCGGCCGGCAGCCCGACGAGGTGGAAGTGCGGCTGCTCCATCCGGGCCAGCCCCACCAGTGGTTTTGCCTCACGCCCTCGCACGAGCTGCTCGCCGATGGCCGGGTGCTGCTAGGGGGCTCCCTGCGCGATATAAGCGTGATGAAGCGCTACCAGGAAAACGCCGACCTGTTCAACAGCCGCAAAAACGCGACCCTCGAAATTCTCTCGCACGACTTGAGCGGCGCGTTCATCATGGTGCAGCAGATTGCCCAGTTCTTGCGCGAGGAAGTGGCTTCGCCCGTCAGCAGCCGGGTGCCCGATATGCTGAGCGTACTCGAAACCACCAGCCGCGACAGCGTGACGATGATTCGGGAGCTCGTTAATCTGGAGTTCCTGACCTCGGCCAACACCGACCTGAAAGTGGACCGCGTGGACGTGGGGGCCGTGCTGCGCGTGCCGCTCGACCAGCTCCAAACCGGCCAGCGCCTGCTCGGCCACGCCTTCACCTACACCCTGCCCACCGAGCCGATTTACGCCAACGTGGACGTCAACAAATTCACCCAGGTACTCATCAACCTGGTCGGCAATGCCTTCAAGTTTACCCCCGATACCGGACACGTCGCGGTGCACATCGAGCCGGGGCCCGGGGTCGTGCGCATCCACGTCGTGGACGATGGCGTCGGCATTCCGCTGGCGATGCAACCCTACCTGTTCGAGCGGTTCACCAAAGCCCGGCGGCCGGGCCTGCGGGGCGAGGCAACCACCGGCCTGGGCCTGGCGCTGTGCAAAACCATCGTCGAGTGGCACCACGGCCACATCTCAGTAGTTAGCAGCGAAGGCAATGGCAGCACCTTCACCATTGAAATTCCCCGGGCCGAAACCAAAGGCAGCCCGGCCATATTGGGATTGGTGGGGCTAGCCGGATAGCCGGCTCGTTCGCAGCCATTGCCACCAACGCAGGCAACTGCTTCGGGCTTATTAACTGTTGCCACGCACCTGCTCGCTGGTGCGCAAGCAGTTACAAGAATTACGTCAACGTAAAGTATGGCAGCCCCAGAGGGGCGACATGGCGGTAGCAAAGCTTTGTCAATCAAAAAAAAGCCCAGTGGGGCGACCCTCGGCTGTCATTCAAGCGAGTGTAGCCCCACTGGGCTTTATTAATACGTCTCGGTTGCTTACTACCGGTGTACCACTCCTCCGGAGCTTACTGAAGGTGGGTCTGCTTAAGCCTTGGGTTATTTAAACGGCACGCTCGTCGTGCTTTCCTTCATCATGCTGGTGCCGGTGAGGTCGCGCACGATGGTGGCACTGAGCGTGATTTTGGCATCGCCGTTCACGTCGTTAGAGGTGATGGTAACGGCGTCGCTCACCTGCCCGAGCTGGCGCTGGGTATAGAGCAGCTCTACCACTTCGCTCTGGCCGGGGGCAATGGGCGCGGGGTTGGTTTTGTAGCCCACGCAGTAGCAACCCGACGTCAGCGCCCCCAGCACCAGCTCGGTCTTGCCCGTGTTTTTGACGGTGAACCGTGCCACCGGCTGCTGGCCGGCCTCCATCTTGCCAAAATCGTGGGTGCTGCGGTCGAGCACCAGGTGGGGCGACTGCGCCAGCTGGGTCGCCGTGAGGGTGGGCTTAATCTGTTCTTTGGTCAGTACCGAGCCTTTGATGCTGAGGACCTTGCTGGCCTCGGCGGCGTTGCTGGTCACGGTCACGGTTTTGTTGAACACGCCGGGCCGGCCGGCGCTGTTGTACATGGCCCGGATGACGCCCATTTTGCCGGGCAGCACCGGCGTTTTGGTCCAGTCGGGGGTGGTGCAGCCGCAGCTGGCCTGCACGTTGGCAATAACCACGGGCTGGTTGCCGGTGTTCCGGAACTTGAACTCGTAGGTCGCCATGGTGCCCTCGGGCACATTGCCGAAATCGTGGTTGTCGGTCGTGAACTGCATCACGCCCTGGGCGTGGCTGGCCCCGGCCAGCAGCAGGAGGCAAAGGGTAAGAAATTTCTTCATGACGGTAAATCGAATTAAGCGCTTCGAAAAAGAAAACCGAAAGCTTCAGCCGGCAGTCCGGCCCGGTTACGCTACTAAATCAGCGGATTGAAGCGGCGGGCCGGCCGAAATCTTTCGGTTCATTCCCCGTCTCGTTCCTTGCCCAAATATACGGGCAAAGCCCCGGTGCCACCCACCCGGCCGCGATTCCGTATTTTTGCCAGCGGGTTCCGACCCGCTGCCCGCTCTATATCAAAATTCCCACTCCGCCCATAGCCCGTATTTATGTCCGCTGCCGAAACCGTTGCGCCTACGCAGGCCGCGCCCCTCACCAAGGCCGATTTCCTTTCTGATTACCGCCTGGCCTGGGAAAGCCGCCACGCCTCGCTGGCGGGCCGCAAAGAAGTGTTCATGGGCAAAGCCAAGTTTGGCATCTTCGGCGATGGCAAGGAAGTGCCGCAGCTGGCCATGGCCCGCGCCTTCCAGAACGGCGACTTTAGGGCCGGCTACTACCGCGACCAGACGTTTATGGCGGCCATCGGCCAGCTCACCTGGGAGCAGTATTTTGCCCAGCTCTACGCCAACCCCGACGTGGAGGCCGAGCCCGCCACCGCCGGCCGCGCCATGAACGGCCACTTCGCCACCCGCATGCTGGATGAGGATGGCAACCTGCGCGACCTCGCCCACACTAAAAACTCCTCGGCCGACATTTCGCCCACCGCCGGCCAGATGCCGCGCCTGCTGGGCCTGGCCTACGCCTCCAAGCTGTTCCGCCAGAATCCCGAGCTGCACCAGTTCGACACGCTTTCGACCAACGGCAACGAGGTGGCTTTCGGCACCATCGGCAATGCCAGCACCTCGGAAGGCATGTTCTTCGAGGCCCTGAACGCGGCCGGCGTGCTCCAGGTACCCATGCTGGTGAGCGTGTGGGACGACCACTACGGCATCTCGGTGCCCGCCGAATACCAGACCACCAAGCAGAGCATCAGCGACATTATGATGGGGCTGCAGCGCGACGGGGAAGGCCAGTCAGGCTTCGAAATTTACGTGGTGCGCGGCTGGGACTACGCCGGCCTGGTCGATACCTACCAGCGCGCCGCCGCCGTATGCCGCGAGCAGCACGTACCCGTCCTCATCCACGTCACGGAGCTCACGCAGCCGCAGGGGCACAGCACCAGCGGCTCGCACGAGCGCTACAAAAGCAAGGACCGCCTGAGCTGGGAAGAGGACCACGACTGCCTGCACAAGCTGCGCGAGTGGCTGCTGGCCGAAGGCCACGCCACCGAGCTGGAGCTCGACGGCATCGAGAAAGCCGCCGCGGCCGTCATCAAAACGGCCCGCACGGCCGCCTGGGCCGCGTTCTTCGACCCCATTAAGGCCGAGCGCGATGAGGCCGTGGCCATGCTGGATAAGCTAGTAGCCGCCACCGGCACCGAAAACACCATGCACGAGTTGGTGGAGCAGCTGCGGGCCAACCCCACGCCCATTCGGGCCGACGTGGTGCGGACCCTGCGCCGCGCCCTGCGCGCCGTGCGCAATGAGCAGCGCAGCTTCGACCGCCGCGCCATTCAGCGCCACCTCGAGCAGCTGCTGGCCGAAAACGCCGACCGCTACAACTCCAACCTGTTCAGCCAGAGCGAGTGGGCCGTGGGTAACATCGAAGAAGTGCCCGCCGCCTACGCCGCCGACGCGGCGCAGGTGGATGGCCGTGAGGTGCTCCAGGCCTGCTTCAATGCCAACTTCCAGCGCGATGCCCGAATCTTCGCCATCGGCGAGGACGTGGGCAAGATTGGCGACGTGAACCAGGCCTTTGCGGGCTTGCAGGATAAGTTCGGCGAGCTGCGCGTGACCGATACCGGCATCCGGGAGTGCACCATTGCCGGGCAGGGGATAGGCGCGGCCCTGCGCGGCCTGCGCCCCATCATCGAAATCCAATACCTCGACTACCTGCTGTATGCCATCCAGATTCTGAGCGACGACCTGGCTTGCCTGCAGTACCGCACCAAGGGCGGCCAGAAAGCCCCCCTCATCGTGCGCACCCGCGGCCACCGGCTGGAGGGCGTGTGGCACTCGGGCTCGCCCATGCAGATGATTCTGGGCAGCATCCGGGGCATGCACTTGTGCGTGCCGCGCAACATGGTGCAGGCCGCCGGCTTCTACAACACGCTGCTGCGCAGCGACGAGCCCGCCATCGTGATTGAGTGCCTGAACGGCTACCGCCTAAAGGAGAAAACGCCGAGCAACGTGGGTGAATTCACGCTGCCGCTGGGCCGCCCCGAGGTGCTGCTGGCCGGCACCGACGTGACGGTGGTTACCTACGGCTCGATGTGCCGCATCGTGATGGATGCAGCCCGGCAGCTGGCCGAGGTGGGTATCTCGGTCGAGGTTATCGACGTGCAGACCCTGTTGCCCTTCGACACCGACCAACTCATTGCCGACAGCCTGGCCAAGACCAACCGCGTGGTATTTGCCGACGAGGACGTGCCCGGCGGTGCCAGCGCCTACATGATGCAGCAGGTGCTCGATGGCCAGCAGGCCTACCGCTTTCTCGACGCGCAGCCGCGCTGCCTGGCCGCGCAGCCCCATCGCCCGGCCTACAGCTCCGACGGCGACTACTTCAGCAAGCCCAACGCCGAAGACGTGTTCGACACCGTGTACGAGCTGATGAGTGAGACCGCGCCGGAGCAGTTCCCCGGTATTTATTAACGCAAAAAAAACGCTGGGCTTATGGGCCCAGCGTTACTTCAGTGGTCGTGACCGTGTTGCTCTGATGAAAAGCCCGGTCCATGATGCTGATTTCAAATCGGAGCACGTCGCCTGCCGAGTAGGAAGTGCGGTTGAGAGGCAGCCGCAGCTTGTAGCGGAGTGTCCCCTTTAGCGGGGCCGGTTTGGTGTCGGTAGTAGTTTCGAGGCGCGGGTAGCGCCCATCGTATTCGCCGGGGAAACCGCTGGGCGTGTAGAAGGGTGCGAACTTGCCGTTTATCTTTTTGAAGGGCTGGATGAAGTAATTGTTGCTGGTAGCGAGGTTGTTGTGGCCCCCGGTTTGCGCGTTGTAGGGCGCAGCTTTCGCATCGTCGGCATCGAGGCCCAGGTCGCCGTCGCCGTCCTGGAAATCGACGGCAAACTCAAGGGTGTCGGCGGCCGTCGCTCCCGCCACGATTGGGGGAACGTAGATATTCTTCAGATTATTGAACGTGATGGTTGGCTCCACCGGGAATTCGGGTGCCTTCAGGCAGCTGCTGGTGCCGGCCCAACCCAGGCCCAGCAGGGCCACTGCCCCCAGAGTACGAAACAGATTCATAGAAACCAAAGAAGTGAGAGTTCAGGAGCTTAACGGCCACCGCGGCCCCAAAGTACGTTCTTCGCAACGAATAGTGGTAGTGGTTGGTTCAGCCCTGGCCTTGTTGCTCCCATGCTGCTTATGTCATTCCGTTCCGATTTTATCCGTGCCCTGCCGCTCCTAGCGCCCGACAACTTCACGGCCGCGGCCCTGGCCCTGTTCCGGTACCAGGCCGCGCACTGCCCGCCTTATGCGCAGTACCTGGCCCAGCTGCGCCGCGAGCCTGCCGCCGTGGCCCGGCTCACGGATATTCCCTTCCTGCCAATCGAGTTTTTTAAAACCCATGAGGTGCGCACCGACCCCGCCGGGCCCGGGCCCGCAAGCTGGCAGCCGCAGGAAGAATTCCTGAGCAGCGGCACGACCCTGCAGCAGCGCAGCCGCCACCTGGTGCGCGAGCCGAGCCTGTACCGCGAAAACGCCGCTCGCATTTTCGAGCAGTCCTACGGCCCACTCTCGGGCTGGACGTTTCTGGCCCTGCTGCCGTCCTACCTGGAGCAGGGCAACTCGTCGCTGGTGGCCATGGTGGACTACTTCGCCCGGCAGTCGGGCCAGGCGCAGCCCGCGTTTTTCCTGCACGACCACGCCGCCCTGCGTGCCGCCCTGGCCGAGGCCAAGCAGGTGGCGGGCCGCCGCGTCCTGCTCATCGGCGTGAGCTATGCGCTGTTAGACTTCGCTGCCGAAACTGGCCCCGCGCCCGAGCTTCAGGGCCTCACCGTGCTCGAAACGGGGGGCATGAAGGGCCGCCGCCGCGAGATGATTCGCGAGGAGCTGCATCAGGAACTGCAGCAGGCGTTCGGCCCGGCCGGCATCCACTCCGAATACGGCATGACGGAAATGCTCAGCCAGGCCTACTCGCTGGGCGACGGCCGTTTCCACTCCCCGCCACCGCTGCGGGTGCTGCTGCGCGAGCCTTCCGACCCGTTCTCAGTAGCCGAGTTCCGGCCCGACGGAGCCATCAACGTCATTGATTTGGCCAACGTGGATTCCTGTGCTTTTATTGAAACCAAGGATTTGGCGCGCATGCACCCGGATGGGAGTTTTGAGGTGCTGGGGCGAATGGATAATTCGGACGTGCGCGGGTGCAATCAGATGGTGTAGAAAGCAAATCGATGAGTTTCTGAGTTGCGTTATCTTGTATGACACTACTGAAAATAAACTATCTTGATTATGCATTCAAACAACAACCTTATTTGATGTTGACGCAGCGAAAGACCTGTCTGATAATAGCAATAACAGCTTACCTGCTTATTATGCTGATGGGTCAAATGATTGTCTTGCCATTTTTCTTATGGTTACTGTTTACACTATTTGACATTGGTAATATTGACCAGTTGCTGGTTGTGGCAGCATTTATTGGCTTGCGTATCATATACAAAAATTATAATAGAGCAAGAACGACGAAGACGCTAAGTTTTGACTTAATCAGTTTTATCTTACTCGCATCCCCTCTGGTTCGGCGGATGATAGTAGTACCCATTGAGCTTTTTAATTATTGGACTTTCATAATTCCTGTTGCGCTATTTGCTTTATCCTATACATCGTACTTATTTGTCGGGTTTAGAGAATATTTGAGAATAAATTCAAGCTTGAAATAACGAACAATACTTTCGATTACTGAATCATTGTGAGGTAGATAAAAAAGGTAGCCCCAGAATCAACCGATTCTGGGGCTACCTTTTCAACTATTGAAAATGAGCTTTCTATTTTCCCGCAAACGCCTTCGCGTCACCTTCCGAAATCGTATCGTCGCTCATAATGACGAGGCGCTCGACCACGTTGCGCAGCTCGCGGATGTTGCCGCGCCAGTCGAGGGCCTGTAGGTACTTCATGGCGGCGGGGTCTACTTTCTTGGGCTTGTTGCCATAGTCGGCAGCGATGTCGTTGAGGAACTTCTGAATCAGGTCGGGGATGTCCTCGCGGCGGTCGTTGAGGGCAGGCACCTGAATGAGAATCACCGAGAGGCGGTGGTAGAGGTCTTCGCGGAAGTTGCGCTCGGTAATTTCCTGCAGCAGGTTTTTGTTGGTGGCGGCCAGCACGCGCACGTTTACCGAGATTTCCTTTTCGCCGCCCACGCGGGTTATTTTGCTTTCTTGCAAAGCGCGCAGCACCTTGGCCTGGGCCGAGAGGCTCATGTCGCCGATTTCGTCCAGAAACAGGGTGCCGCCGTCGGCCTGCTCAAACTTGCCGATGCGCTGCTTCACGGCCGAGGTGAAGGAGCCTTTTTCGTGGCCGAACAGCTCGCTCTCAATCAATTCGGACGGGATGGCGGCGCAGTTCACCTCCACCAGCGGGCCGTTGGCGCGGCTGCTGAGCTCGTGCAGCTGCCGGGCTACCATCTCCTTGCCCGCGCCGTTGGGGCCGGTAATGAGCACGCGGGCATCGGTGGGAGCGACCTTTTCGATGGCTTTGCGCACGGCCCCGAGGGCGGCCGAGTTGCCCACCATCTCCGAGCCTTTGGTGACGGAGAGCTTCTTTTTCAGCGTCTTGGTTTCGGTCACGAGCTTGGTGCGGTCGAGGGCATTGCGCACCGTCACGAGCAGGCGGTTGAGGTCCGGGGGCTTGGAGAGGAAGTCGTAGGCCCCTTTCTTGGTGGCATCGACGGCGGTTTCGATGTTGCCGTGGGCCGATACCATGATAAAGGCTGCGTCGGCCCCCATGGCCTGGGCGCGGGTGAGGACTTCGAGGCCATCCATCTTGGGCATGCGGATGTCGCAGAGCACCACGTCGTACTTCTGCTGGATGAGCAGGTCGAGGCCGGCGGGGCCGTCTTCGGCCTGGTCGACTGTATAGTTTTCAAACTCCAGAATCTCCTTCAGCGTGTTGCGGATGGCTTTTTCGTCGTCGATAATGAGAATGCGGGGCATGGGGGCGGGAACAGGAATTGTTGCAAACAGCGAGGCGCGAAGGTAACGAAAAGCAACGCTAGGAGGTTAAGGACGGATACGGGGTGGAGGATAGATGCAACAGTTAGCGCTTCATCGTTAGCTTCGCTGAACTTCGCTTGCTGCTGTTGCCTGTTCGGCACGGTTGTTTGGGGTTTCGAATGTTCAACGACGAAACTTCAACTCTTGCACATCTATTGTTCTACCAACCCGGTCTTTTCAACTCAAGTTTTATTCATGAAAAATAAGATAACCCGCCCGCTGCTGTTCGCGGCGGCCCTGGTCGGCAGCTGCAGCCTGTATTCCCTCACCCAAAAAGTCATCCTGGCCCCCGACCCCAACAACGCCGGCCTGAAGCTGCCGGCCGGCTTCGGCGCGCTGGTGGTGGCCGAAACGGGTGGCCACGCCCGGCACCTGGCCGTCACGCCCCAGGGCACTATCTACGTGAAGCTGAATGCCGTGAAAAACGGCAAGGGCATTCTGGAGCTGCATCCCGGGGCCAACGGCAAGGCAACAGCCGCCCCCACGGGTTTCGGCAGCTACGGCGGCACGGGCATGTATGCCAAAGACGGCTTCCTTTATGCGTCGTCGGATGAGGAGGTGTTTCGCTACAAACTCGATGCAAAGGGGGAAGTGACTAACCCCGCGCAGCCCGAGAAAATCGTGACCGGCCTCATTAACCGGCAGCAGCACGAGAGCAAGTCCATCGTGCTCGACAACGTGGGCAACCTCTACGTCAACATCGGGGCCTACTCCAACTCCTGCCAGGTGAAGGACCGGCAGCGCGGCTCGCTGGGCCGGCAGGATTGCCCGGTGCTGGATTCGGCCGGCGGTATCTGGCAGTTTCGGGCCGATAAGGCCAACCAAGGCTACGGCACCGGCACCCGCTACGCCACCGGCCTGCGCAACGTGGTGGGCCTCGACTGGAACCCGCAGAACAACCAGCTCTTCGTGATGCAGCACGGCCGCGACCAGCTGCACGACAACTTCCCCGAGCTCTACGACGATAAGGAGTCGGCCGAGCTGCCTGCCGAGTGCCTGTACGCCCTTACCAAAGGAGCTAACGCCGGCTGGCCCTACCTGTACTACGACGGCCAGAAGCACCAGAAAATGCTGCCCCCCGAGTACGGCGGCGACGGCAAGAAACTCGCCGACCCCAAGTACCTGGAGCCGGCGGCGGCCTACCCCGCTCACATGGCTCCCGACGGCCTGCTATTCTACACCGGCACCATGTTCCCGGAGAAATACCGCAACGGCGCGTTCATCGCCTTCCACGGCTCCTGGAACCGCGCTCCCGAGCCGCAGAAAGGCTATTACGTCGTGTTTCAGCCCTTCAAAAACGGCAAGCCGGTGGGCGCTTGGGAAGTGTTTGCCGACAACTTTGCCGGTACCGCCGCCAAAGCCGCCTCCGGCCGCGCCGACCATAAGCCCTGCGGCCTGGCCCAGGGCCCCGACGGCTCGCTCTACGTGAGCGACGACAAGGCCGGCACCATTTACCGCATTATGTACACCAAGAAATAGGCTATGTTCGCGAAGAAGCTATCCATTATTCTCGGCTTGCTGGCTCTGGCTGGAGGTCCGACACTAGCCCAGAAAAGGCCCGCTGTTAAAGCCCCGGCCAAAAAAATGGCCGGCGTGCCCGCCGCGCTGCTGGCCCCGGGCAAATCCGTGTACACGCAATACTGCCTCACCTGCCACATGGCCGATGGCCTGGGTGTGGACGGCATGAACCCGCCGCTGGCAAAAACTGACTATGTATTGGGCGATAAAACCCGCCTTACCAACGTGCTGCTCAACGGCCTGCAGGGCGTGGAAATCGGCGGCGAACAATACCACGGCGTGATGCCCGCGCAGGCATCGCTGACCGACGCGCAGATTGCCGCCGTTTTGACTTACGTGCGCAATTCGTTTGGCAACAAGGCCAGCGTGGTGACGGTGGGAGAGGTGAAGGCGGTGCGGGCCGGGAACAAAAAGTAGGGTCGCCAACTGGTCCGACCGCCCTAGGCGGTCTGACCGGTTAAAGCACCACCGGCAACATTCCACAATTTCGTTCGCCCAACAACCGGTCGGACCGCCTAGGGCGGTCGGACCGGGATAACGTAAAAAGGCCACTCCCGTGCGGGAGTGGCCTTTTTACGTTGGGTGATGGGTCTGTAAGCCGGGTTTTGTCCGGGGCCGAAGCCCCTGCCTCACCATTTATCTAGGCCAGTCGTTGCCGAAAGGCTCCATCAACCTACCCGCTGGCGCCGGACGAGCCGCCCGGAGCCGATGCGGCCGAAGCCGCGCCGGCGTACCAGCTTATTTGGTCTTTCAACCCCTGAGGTTTACCCAGCCGGAACGGTCACCCGCCCGCTGGTGCGCTCTTACCGCACCTTTTCACCCTTACCGGCCACCCGAAGGCGACGTAGGCGGTATTTTCTGTGGCACTGGCTGTCCTGGCGAGCATGATACTCGCCAGTCCTTCCCGTTAGGAAGCAAGGTGCTCTGCGTTGCCCGGACTTTCCTCGTCGTCCTTCTTGCGTCGGACGCCGCGGTGAGGCGACCCATCACGTGGGCAAAGGTACAATTAGTCTCCATGAATTTCTACAGTCACAAACTCCTCTGAGAAATAAACATCCAGTGAAAGACTGCTTTCGTAATCTTTATACCTTATTGGCACGCCATCAGAAATTTTAACGTATTTTTCGTTTAAAAGCTTAATTACAGAGTTTGCTTCTGACTTTGGGTATAACCTCATTACCATATAGCAACTATCTTTTTCGTTAAGATAGAAAGTCTTGGTTGTTCTCGATGTATTATCGATATAAGCAATGTATTTATCGCCGGATTTGCTTACCCCACTTTTATAATTATTGCCATATTTAAGAATTATTTCACCTCTAGTGTAACCCACCCCTTGAGCTTTTGAGTGAGAGCTAATAAAGTAGAAGAAATAGAAACACAATAAAAAGGACAACTTATTCATTTTCGTATTATTAAAATGAGAGTGTGCAATATTAGCATCTAAATCTACTTCCCCTCCCACACATTATCCTTCGGGTAGCTGTCGGGCACGAGGGTGCTGCCCAGGGTGATGCGCCGGATGGGCTGCTTACTGACGATAGGCACCGTGATGGCCGTTTCGCCCGATTCCCAGACGCTGATGCTGCGGTGGAGCTTCTGGGTGGTGTTGTCGGCGAAGGTGAGGGTGAGGTCGACGGGGACGGGCTTGCGGCCGTGGGCTTCGATGCGGATGTCGTAGCCGGGGGCGGTTTTCTCGACGCGGGCGATGGCCAGGTCGGGGTAGCCGCCCTCGAAAAACCAGCGCTGCCAGAACCAGTTGAGGTTACGGCCCGCCCCGGCGTTCATGCTGTTAAAGAAGTCGGGCGGTAGCGGGTGTTTGCCGTTCCAGTTGGCGATGTAGGTGTGCAGGGCCTTGGTGAACAGCTCATCGCCAAGCATATCGCGCACGTAGAGGTAGCCCAGGCCGGGCTTGGGGTAAGAGTTGAGGAAGAAAGGCACGCCGCTCTGCTGGGTACTGAGCGTGACGATGGGCGCGTCCTGCTCGGTATCGGCGAACTGGGCGTAGCGGGCGATGCCGTAGTCGTCATCCAGCTTAGGCTCGATGATGCTGGATAGTACCCACTCGCCGATGGTGGCCCAGCCCTCGTCCATCCAGCCGTACTTGGTTTCGTTGATGCCCATGTAGAAGGGGAACATCGTGTGGAAGATTTCATGGTCGGTGAGGGTGATGGCGTCGTCGCGGGTGTCGGTGGGGTTGTCGTTTACCATCATCGGGTACTCCATCTGGTCGAGGCCGTCGAACACGGTTTCGTGGGCGTAGGGGTAGGGCCAGCGCGGGAAGGTGTAGCTCATGGCCTCCACCGTTTTGCGCGCGAATTGGATGACCTCTTCGTAGTCCTTGTGCTTGGGGCTGTACACGGCATCGACGCGGGTGCGGCGCTTGGTGGCGGGGTCTACGACCATGCTGGTGCTCTGCCAGGCGTAGTGGTCGGCGGTGGCGAACACAAAGTCCGTCACGTTCTTCGCCTCGAAGCGCCAGGTGTTCTGGGCGTTGGCGGCGGTGATGCCGCGCTGCCGGGCCTCCTCGGGGGTGATGATGAAGGAGACGGCGTCCTTCTGCTCGGCGGCGGCGAGGCGCTGGGCGTACTTGGGGGCCAGCACCTGGGTGGCGTTGGTGAGGTCGCCGGTGGCCCACACCACAAAGTCTTTGGGCACGGTGATAGCGGCCTTGAAATTGCCAAAGTCGTTGTAGAACTCCTGGTCGCCGGTGTAGGGCTGCTTATTCCAGCCGTCGAGGTCGTCGTACACGGCGATGCGGGGGAAGAAGTAGGCCACGAAGGCCGCCCCCGGCTCTACCTCGCCGGTGCGCTGGTGCGAGCCTTTGTTGAGGATGTAGGAGTAGGCCACGCGCACGGTGGCCGTTTGGTGGGCGGCCAGCGGTTGGCGCAGCGGCACCGGCATATTAGTCGCCTGAATGGGCAGCTTTTTCACATCAAAGGTTTCGCCGTTGATGCTGAGGGCGATGATGCTCACGCCCGGGCCAATGTCTTCGGGCGCGAAGGCTTTCACGCGGGGCGCGCCCTTCTGGTAAATGTTAGGGTAGAGCTTGAACCAGATTTTATCCAGCGCATCGGGGCTGTTATTCTGGTACTGGATGGTAGCGGTGCCAGCCACGCGGCGGGTAGCGGGGTCGAACGTAATGGTGAGGTCGTAATCGGCCGAGTTCTGCCAGTAGTTGGGGCCGGGCTGGCCGCTCTCGGCGCGGGTGCCCTTGGCAAATAGCGGCTGGAAGTTGCGCGGCAAAGGCAGGGGGTTCTGGGCCAGGGCAGGTAAGGCGAGGCACAGAAGAGCCAGTAAGAAGCGGAGACGCATGGGGCGGATAAAACAGCGAAACAAAGAGCGACCAGAACACAAAAGAACGTCATGCCTCGGCTACGCTCGGCATGACGTTCTATGTATGGTCAACCGACCAGCAAAAATTACTTCAGCCGCACCAGCGTGGCCCCGAAGCCGAATTTCTCTTTGCGCGCATCCTCGAAGAACTTGATGTCCTTGTTGCGGCTCAGCTGGCGGTGGATTTCCTTGCGCAGCACCCCGTTGCCCATGCCGTGGATGAACACAATCTCGTGCATGTTGGTGGCCAGCGCGCGGCTCAGCGTGTCCTCAAACGCATCCAATTGCAGGCGCAGGATGGCGGTGTTGCTCAGCTCCTCGGTGTTGTCGGGGCGCAGGGCTTCTAGGTGCAGGTCCACCTCGTGCGGCGGGGCCACAATGGCTGCGGCGGGCTTAGTTGGAGCGGCAGCCGCAACCACGGCGGCGGGTTTGGCCGGCGCATCGCCCGAAAGCTGGGCCTTCAGGGCGGCGGCATCCACGCCGGCCGGTTTGGCCGGCGCGGCCGCTGGAGCAGCCGGCACTTCCTGGGCCAGGGTTTCGGGCGCGATGGCGGCGGCAGCCCGCTCATCGAGCTGGAAAAGGTAGGCGTCCTTGCCAATCACTGGCGCGGGATGCTGGCTGCTGTAGAAGGTGCTGGCCTTAAACGCCTGGCGCTTGGTGAGCAGCTCGTAGGCCGCGTCGCCGTTCAGGCGGGTGGGCAGCAGCTGGAACACCACGGCGGGCCAGGTCTCGAAATCCTTCAGGTGCAGGAAGGAGAGGGGCTTGGTGCTGGCCTTGGGGCCAAGCTTGTCGGCGGCCAGGGCGCGGTAGGGGCGGGCGGCGGTTTCCTCGCCGTAGGTGAAGAGCACGTCGGCCTCGGTGTTGTTGATGAGCGTGACGCCCAGCAGCTCGGGCGACTGGTGCACCAGCGCCAGAAACAGGCCTTTGGCAGCGGCCGGCTGCTTGCCGCCGGGAATTCCGGGCCCGTTGCTGCCGGCCGGTTTGGCCACGCCTGCGCCGCTGGAGGCCACGGCGGCCAGGGCCTCCTGCAACGACGGCTGCGGGGGGCGGAGTGGGCCGGCCGAAGCCGCCGGGCGCTTGCTCTTGTCCTTCTTGCTGGCGTTGGCGTTTTTGCCGGGCGTCTGGCCAGGGCCGTAGTCGGGCGCGGCGCGGTCGAAATTCTTGCCTTCTTCCTGGGCTACCACCACTACCTCGCGCCGCAGCACGGGAATAGTAAAATCATTATCGATGGCGACTTCCACCAGCTCGCTGTCGAGCAGGCGGGTCACGATGCCTTCTTCGGTGCCGGTAAGCAGGCGCACTCTATCTCCTACATTCATAAATCACAGATTACGCAGATTTAAACGGATTTCACGGATTTTGTGGACGATTTGTAGTCCTCCGGAAGTAGTCCGTTTTGCTTTGTTTTGACCCATCTGCACGGACGGGGTTTGCAAAAGTACGTTTTTGAAGCGGCGACAGATGCCTTAACACTATTTAAAGCGCAATCCCTGCGACACTATTCCATTAAAATGCCGCCATAAGTCCCTGTCCAGTCATTCGGTGCCAGCAACTTAATGGGCTCCGAAAACCGTGAATCGCAGGTTAACATTGCCAAAATTGCTGTAATCCCTGGCTCTAATAGTAGAGTCCGTGAAAGCCGAAACCGTTGCGCGGGTTGTACTCCAGGGCCGGCGCGGGCAGGTGGAAAATACTGAGCGCGTAGAATACCCGCTTCAGCACCACGCTGCGGGTGGGAATGCGGCGCAGGTCCACGTCGACGGAAAGATAAAACTGCCGGTAGGGGCGTAGGCCGGCAGCCGCGTTGGTTCCATCATCGTTATAGACCATGTCCTGGCCGCCGTAGCCCACGGCGGGTTGCAGCCAGCGTGGCCAGCGGTTGCCGGGCTTCAGAAATGCGCCCACGTCGGTGCACAGCCAGTAGGTCTGGCCGTTGTAGTCCTTTAGCAGGCGCTCGGGCACGTTGCTGCCCAGCACGTTGGGCCGCTGGGCCGCGTAGCTGGTGAGGTGAAACGACCACTTGGGCATAATTCGGACGTCGTGCCAGGCCAGCTGCTGGGCCAGCAGCCCGGCCGAGCCCAGGAAATTGGCCGCCAAATCGGTAGCCGACGCGCCGTAGGCCGGGTCGAAGCCGTCGAGAATCTCAATCGGACTCTGCACGACGAACCCCACGAACGAGCCGTACCAAATGGCCTTTTTCTCACTCATTCCGGCCCAGCGCAGCATATCGACCGCGCCCCGGCTCTCCTGAAACGAGCCCCAGAAGTGGCCGCACTTGTCCAGCTGCTGCCACTCGGGCAGGTCGTTGAACCAGTGCAGCGGTACCCGCTCGCCCGTGTACCAGGCCGTGGTAAGGCCGGTGTATAGCACGCCGTAGCCCAGGGCCGTGCCGCCTACCAGCAGCCGAAGCCGCTGCCGGCGCAGCGCGGCCGAGTCGGGGGTAATTGGGGTGGGCGTTGCGCTCAGGACCGGGGCGCGGTCGGCGGTTGGAGCGGCTACTACCCCGGGCCCGGGCGGCGTTTGCGCTGAGCCAGCCACCGGTAGCGCCCACAGCCCGGCCGCTGCTACCGCTACGGCGCTTTGCCGCCCCCAAACCCTGAACCTGCCCCGTCGCGTCATTAGTGGTAAAATATCACCCAAAGGTACGCCGCCGGGCACGGTGGGCGGGCCGCCAATACGTATCTTGCGACTTGGTTTGCCGACGAAAATAATAAAATAATTCTTTGGCAAACGTTTTCGCAGGTCTTTCAAACGAACTTCCCGCGCGCTGCTACGCTTCTCATTTACAACTCAATCTATTTCCACTTCCCACCAACCAATGCAAACATTTCGACGCATAACGGGCCTGCTGCTGACGCTGCTGGTCCTCGCCACCCACGCCCAGGCGCAGGTGACGACCTCGCCGGTGTTCTTCACTGACACCACACCGGTCACCATCACCTACGATGCCACCCAGGGCAACGCCGCGCTGGCTGGCTTCACCGGCGACGTATACATCTGGACCGGCACCGTGACTAACCTGAGCGCCAGTAACACCAGCTGGCGCAATGTGCACAGCCCCTCTTTTGGTACGGCCGACCCAACGGCCCTGATGACCCGCGACGCCAGCAACCCCAACCTGTACCGCATCACCTACACGCCGCGCAGCTACTACCCCATTCCGGCCGCCGAGACGCTGCTGCGTCTGGGCATGATTTTCAAAAATGCCGACGGCAGCATCGTGGGCCGCGCCACCGGTGGCGGCGACATCTTCGTTGATGCCACCCAGGCCGGCCTCTCGGCCCGCATCACCAGCCCCGCCAACAGCGGCGGCAACCCGCTCTTCGTGGGCCTGAACAGCCAGATTTCAATTGCCGGCACTGCGTCGGCCCCGGCTACGCTGACTTACACCCTGAACGGGACGCAGGTAGCCCAGCAGGCCAATGCAACTTCACTCAGCACGACGGTAACGGCTACCCAGTCGGGCCGCAACGTAGTGCGCTTTACGGCCACGGCGGGTACTTCGACGGCCGTTGATTCGCTGGTGTTTGTGGTGCGCCCGGCCGTGAACACGGCCGCGCTGCCCGCCGGGGCCAAGGACGGCGTGACTTACCTGGCCGGTGGTACGTCGGTTATCCTCAACATTACGGCTCCCAACAAGCAGTTTGCCTACGTGCTGGGTGAGTTCAATAACTGGCAGACCGACAACGCCGGCTACATGAACCGCACGCCCGACGGCTCCCGCTACTGGATTCAGCTCAACGGCCTGACCCCGGGCCGCGAATACGCCTACCAGTACCTCGTGGACGGCACCCTGCGCGTGGCCGACCCCTACGCCGAGAAAATCCTCGACCCCAACGACGACCAGTACATTCCGGCCGTTACCTACCCCAACCTGAAGGCCTATCCCACGGGCAAAACCACGGGCATCGTATCGATACTGCAAACCGGCCAGACGCCCTACGTGTGGACCACCACCAACTTCCAGCGCCCCAGCCGCCCCGACCTGGTGGTGTATGAGTTGCTGATGCGCGACTTCACCAACCGCCACGACTACCAGACGCTGCGCGACACGCTCAATTACATCCAGCGCCTCGGCGTGAACTGCATCGAGCTGATGCCCATCAACGAGTTCGATGGCAACGACAATTGGGGCTACAGCCCCGACTTCTTCTTCGCACCCGATAAATATTACGGTACTAAGCTGGCCTTCAAGCAATTCATTGATGAAGCCCACCGCCGGGGCATTGCCGTGGTGCTCGACATGGTGCTGAACCACTCCACCGGCCAGAGCCCGATGGTGCAGCTTTACGCCAGCGGCAACGGCCCTGCCGCCGATAACCCCTGGTTCAACGTGACGGCTCCGCACCCGTACAGCGTCTACAACGACTTTAACCACGAAAGCCCCTACACCCGCTACTTCTCGAAGCAGGTGATGAGCTTCTGGCTCCAAGAATATCATATCGACGGCTACCGCTTCGACTTGGCCGGGGGCTTCACCCAAAAAGTAACCAACGCCAACACGTACGGCGACTACGACCAGTCCCGCATCAACATCTGGCTGGATTACTACCAGCACCTGACGAGCGTGGACCCCACCCTTTATCCCATCCTCGAGCACTTCCCCGAAAACCGCGAGGGCAAGGTGCTGGCCGATGCCGGCTTCATGCTGTGGGGCAATGCCAATTACAACTACAACGAAGCCACCATGGGCTACCTGCCCGGCTCCAATTTCAGCTACGGCTACTACGGCAGCACCACCCAGGGTGGCCGCGGCTGGAACAACCCCAACCTGGTGACTTACATGGAAAGCCACGACGAGGAGCGCCTGATGTACAAGAACCTGACTTTCGGCAACGTTGCCGGCAGCTACAGCACCAAGGACCTCAACACCGCTCTGGCCCGCATGGAGGAGGCCGCCGCGTTCTTCTTCACCGTGCCCGGCCCCAAGATGATTTGGCAGTTTGCCGAGCTCGGCTACGACAAGTCCATCTTCATCTGCTCGAACGGCACCTTGCCCTTGCCCTACGGCAACGACCAGTGCAAGCTAAGCGCCAAGCAGCCCGTGTGGAACTACTACCAGGACGCTAACCGCCGCAAACTCTACGAAACCTACCGCGCCCTGATTGCGCTCAAGAAGATTGAGCCCGTGTTCGAAAACCCCACCACCTACACCCAGCAGCTGGCCGGGGCCGCCAAGTCCATTCACCTAGCCAACGCTAACACCAGCGTCACCATCATCGGCAACTTTGATGTGAATGCTACCACCATCGACCCGGCTTTCCAGGCCACCGGCAAGTGGTACAACTACCTCAGCGGTGATAGCATCACGGTGAGCAACGTGAACGCGACCATCAGTCTGGCCCCCGGCCAGTTCGCCGTGTACACCAGCCGCCGCATCCGCAAGGCCGTGCTGCTGCCCACCCGCACCGAAGTGGCCGCCAGCATCCTGCGCCTCACGGCCGCGCCCAACCCTGCTCAGGGTAGCACTACGCTGCGCTACGAGCTGCCCACCGCTGGCACCGTGGTCCTCACCGTGCGCAACGTGCTCGGCCAGGCCGTGCTCACGCTGCCCACCATCCGCGAGGCCGTGGGTTCGCATACCCGCGAGCTGCCCCTGGGTACGCTGGCCGCTGGCGTGTATATCATCCAGCTCCGTGCCAACGACCTCCAGCAGACCCAGCGCCTGGTAGTGGAATAGGGAATTAAAAATCAAAAATGCAGCATTAAAAATACCCGCCTGAGTCGTCAGGCGGGTATTTTTAATGCTGCATTTTTGATTTTTAATTCCCTTCTTCGTGGTAGGTCACCAAATCATCGATAGGGGAGCGGATAATCTTGCCTACTTCCATGCCGTGGTTGCGGGCAATCTGCGTCAGTACGTCGCGGAAATTGTAGCCCACCGAGCCCACGCAATTGAAGGTGTACTCCTGAAAGCGCGGGTAGTGCAGAACCAGGTTCTGGAAAAACGTTTCGAATCCCTCCAGCACGATGTCGCGGCAGTAGCTTACGTTGTTGTGGTCGTAGGCAAACTTGGCGAAGCTGGCCAGGAAGCGGTTGGGCAGCGGCTGGTTGTAGAGGCGGTCGAGAATCTCGTTGCGCGAGCCCAGGTTGTACTCTTCACGCAGGGCATCCTGCAGGCCGTCGGGCAGCAGGCCGCGCAGGTAGTCGCGCAGCAGCCGCTTGCCAAAGTATGAGCCCGAGCCCTCGTCGCCCAGGAAATATCCCAGTGAATCGACGTTGTAAGTGATTTTCTCCCCATCGAAAATGCAGGAGTTTGTGCCAGTACCCAAAATGGCAGCAAAACCCGGCTTTCGGCCCAGCAGGGCACGGGCCGCCGCCAACAGGTCCTCCGTCACGTGCGCCCGGGTTTGCGGAAACACCTGGCGCAGGGCGGCGGCAATCACTTCCGCTTTCTGGGCCGACGATACGCCGGCACCATAGAAATATACATCGCGTACCTGCTCGCGGGGCAGCGTATCGGGCAGATTCTGGCTTAGCGACGCCACGATGGCGGCCGTGTCCATGAAATCGGGGTTGTACCCTTCGGTGTTGAAGTACACGCGGGTGTGGGCGTCATCGAGCAGGCACCAGCTGCACTTGGTCGAGCCGCCGTCGGCAATCAGAATCATAAGCGGGAGGAGGGGGGAATTAAAAGGAAACGAAAGTAGCACCCCCACCCTAAATCCATTTCAGGAACATAAAGGCACAATCGTTTGCTCCTGATTTATTTATCAGAAGCCAAGGCGGGGTATTGGAATTTCTTGATTCGTATTAATTAGCAAGCAGCTGATTATTAATGATATGGCCAATTTTGGGGAGGCTGTTAATTACTTGTGGTTTAAATACGCGCCAGTACTGAAAACACTCCTGTCCGCCGGCTAAATTCTCAGCGGTAAACCACTGTCGCTAGGGCAGTACGATGATTCGAACACAACGGTAGAATGGCCAGGTTTGTCGGAGAGGGCTGCAAGGTGAGTAAGCACAAAAAAACCGCTGGTTTCCCAGCGGCTTTCTGCAACCTGTAAGCCTGGTTTACGCCAGCTGACAGTTAGGGAGTAACAGTTAAAGTAGCAGCCGTAACACCAGTTCCACTGCCAACTACCGTCAGCTTAACAGTGTAAGTGCCAGGTGTCGTGATGGTCATGTCCTCGCCGTTGGGCTTCAAAGGAGTAGGGGCTGCTCCAGGCGTCAGCGGCTTCGTCAGCGCACCCAGGTTAACACCCCAGTCCTTGTCTTTACGGAATTTAAAGTCGCCAGCGTTTAGCGTCGTGCGCAGCACGTAAGCATTAGCGTTGCAGTCCCACTTCAACTCGCGGTCAGTGGCAGTGGCACCCGGCCAGCCATCACCAGCCGGTCCAACCAAGCCCCAGGTATCAGCATTTGGAGCCGAGCATTCGTCATAAGGCGTAGCGGTAAGCTTCGTCGTAGAGGAATACAGAGTAGGCTGATTGCCCGCGACAAAGGTTTTCAAACGAACATCAACCTGGCCCGACTGGGCAACCGGCAAGCCCAAAGACAGCAGCAGGCTGTTCAGCTTCGAAGTTTTAATTGCCAGCGACGAAGCCGCAACCGCTCCGCCATCGACTTCCTTCACCGAGGCAAAGTTGGTGCCCGCTTTAGCGAACTGGAGCGTGTACGTTACCGTCGACGCGACCTTGGAATCATCCGAAGTCTTAATGGTGTAGGGCGTCCAGGTATAGGTTACAGCTGTATTGTCAGCATTAGCTTTGGCAAGCACGCCCGCATTAGCGGTGCTCGCCGCCAACGTGGGAGCAGCGCCAAACTCAGAGGTAACCTTTATCTCATCCTTCTTACACGCGGTAAGGCTCATGGAAAGCATACCTACCAGGAATGCTGATTTAGAGAACACGTTATACATAAAAATCAAAGAGTTAAGTGAGGACAAAAATATTACCTGCCCGATAACATCGGGCAGGTAATAAAAGGTTTAGTAGCCAGGATTTTGTTTCAGGCTGGGGTTAGCCGTCAGGTCGGCCGCCGGAATTGGGAACAGCTTGTACTTGCTATCCACGCTTTTGCCGCCGGAGAGGCCGCCTTTCCAGGGCCACAGGTAAGTGCCTTCCGTGAACTTGCCATAGCGGATGAGGTCACTGCGGCGGGTGCCTTCCCAGTGCATTTCACGAGCGCGCTCGTCGAGAATAAAGTCCGAGGTCATTTGCGCATCAGTGATAGCGCTGGCAACGCCGGTGCGGAAAGCACGCGTCCTGATTTGGTTAACGTAACCAAGAGCCGTGGCCCGGTCAGCATTGCCGCGCGTTGCCGCTTCGGCGTAAATGAGCATCATATCGGCCAGACGCAACATGGGAAAGTCTACGCTCGAGAAGTTCAGCGAGAAGTTCTGCGGCGCTCCGGCGGAAGTCAGGTTGCGAAACTTGGTTACGCCCAGGCCTTGATTGAACTGGCTCAGGTCGCTGATTTCCAGCGTTTGACCAGGAGTCCAGAAGCGACCGCGGCGGTCAACCGCCGTATCGCCGCCCTGCAGGAAAAACTTATCAAATAGTGCCCGAGTGGTGCGCAACCCGCCCCAGCCAGTGGTTTCACCCACGTACTTCTGCCAGTTGGCATCGGCCCCGCTGGTGGCACCATTCACAATGAACGTAGTGCCGCCGTAGCTCTGCACGTTGTTCACGTCGAAAATAATGGGCCAGATGATTTCGTTCTTGGCGGTAGTCATGTGGTTGTCAGCCAAAAACAAGCGGCCGTAAGCCGATGAAATTGGAGCGGCAGCTACCGTATTCAGGGTGTAACCCGAGTCGATTACTTTCTTGGCTTCTTCGGCGGCTTTAGCGTACTGCGGAGTACCCGTGTACACCCCAGCATTCAGGTATAAGCGGGCCAGGTAGCCGTGGGCGGCAGCCTGGTCAACGCGACCGTACTCATTGCTGCGCGGCGCAGCCAAATCCGTGGTAAGGGCTTGGAGCTCGCTCTCGACGTAGCTGTAGAGTTGCTGACGCGTACCGTAGCTAGGGTTGCCGGCACCAATAGCGTCCTGGTCGGTCACGAACGGGCCGTTACCAAACATGTCGATAATGTGCATGTAGGCCACGGCACGCAGGAACCGGGCCTCGGCGCGGAACAGCTTTGCTTGCGCCACTTCGCTGCCGCCAACACGGCTGTTGAGTTTGTCGTCCGACGATTCGCGGATAAACTCGTTGCAAATCGAAATCTCGTAGTAGATACGGCTGTAAATGCCGCGCACCAAGGGGTTGCTGGCATCCCAGTTCAAACGGTGCCAATCCTGAATGCCCGGGTCGTTCCAGGCAACTACGGCCTCGTCGGTGGTCAGCTCCTGGGCACTCCACCACTGGCGGATGTAGTCCGAGGTACCCGCGTCGATGCCTACGATGTCGCCCGAGCCGGGACCAGTCGGGCCAGTGAGGGCAAATCCGCCGTACAGCTTGGCCAGCACTTGCTTGTAGCCGGCCAAGCCCACGTACACCTTATCGGGCGTAAGCTCGTACTTGGGCGTTTGGTCGAGGTCCTTGGTGCAGGACGTGCTGAGACCAACCAGGGCCGTGCTCAGCGAGAGGGCCGTTAGCCCTCGGTATAATGCTTTTTTCATGTGAGGTGGGAATTAAATGCCGAGAGCAAGGCCGAGGGTGAAAGTGCGAGCGCGGGGATAAAAGTTGTTGTCGATGCCGCTGAATACTTCGGGGTCAACCCCTTTGTATTTGGTAACCAGAAAAGCGTTCTGAACGTTGGCCGTGATGCGCAGTGAAGAGGCTCCGAGTACCTTGCCGGCGTTGTAGCCCAGCGAAATGTTCTCGGCCCGTAGGAAGGAAGCATTCTGCACGTAGTAATCGGAAAATAACTGCTGCCGGGTGAAGCCAGTGTTGCGAACGTCGGGGCTCAGGTTGTTCACGAAGAGGGTAGAACCCTGCGCATTGGCGTAATTACCGAGGTTTGCAGCATTGGCATTATATACGTAGTTGCCGAGGTTGCTGCGTAATGTGAAAGCAAAAAACAATTTTTTGTACGTCACGTTCGAGCTGAAGCCCAGCGTTACGAGCGGCGCGGGCTGCTTGTAACGGACATAGTCCGCGTCGTTGATAATCCCGTTGCCGTCTTTATCGACGTACAGTCCTTCCACGGGCCGGCCATCGGCACCGTAGACCTGTTGCGAAACGAAGAACGAGTTGATGGGAGAGCCCACGGAATTAATTTGAATCTGATTGCCGGTGCCGCCACCAATGCCGCCCACCTTGTAACCGGGAAATCCTTCCGCCTGCCGGTCCAACGCGGTGATTTTGTTAACATTGTAAGCCCCGTTCAGGTTCACGTCCCAAGTCAGGTCTTCATTGCGCAGGATGCCGTAGTTCAGGCCTACTTCGATGCCCCGGTTGCGCATGGAGCCGATGTTGGCGTTTAGCTGGTTAGTAAAGTTTGAACCAGCCGAAAAGTTTACCAAAGCCAGCAGGTCGGTGGCGCGACGCTCGTACACGTCGACCGTGGTCGTCAGGCGGTTATCGAGGAAGCCCAGGTCCAGGCCCGCGTTGAAAGTGTTGGTCTTTTCAAAAGTCAGCACAGCGTTGTAGCCCTGCACGCTGTAATTTGGAATGACCGAGGTGCCACCGCCGCCGAGCGGGTAGGTGGTCGGGGATTCACTCAGCTTATAACGCGGTTGCGTGTCGTAGTAATCTCCCACGTCCTGCTGGCCCGTGCGACCATAGCCCGCCCGCAACTTGAATTCCGAAAACAGGTTGTTGTCCTTCAGGAAATCCTCGTTTTTCACGCGCCAAGCTAGACCCAGAGCGGGGAACAAGCCACTGCGGTAACCTTTACGGAAGCGCGACGTCTGGTCGTTACGTAACGTGGCCGTCAGCAGGTACTTGTCTTTAATATTAGCAGTAGCGCGGCCGAAAAAAGATACCAGCACCAGCTTGCCGTAATAATTAGGTACCGTCAGGGTAGCACCTTCAATCACCTGTGTAGTGCGGTCGAAGCGGTAATCAAGGAAGTTTGGACCTTTGCGCTCAAACGTTTGATAAGCGTAACCGCCCTGCACGTCGAACTTGGTGCCACCCAACTGCTTGCCGTAGGCCAAGTAGGCTTCGAGCAGTTGCATGGTCTTATCCTGGGCATATTGGGTGTACCGGCCATTCAGGCCAGCATTGGTCGCCGCCGCTGCTGCGGTGTTGTAGTTACCAAAATCGGTGGGCTGAATGATGTTGCTGCCGCGGCCCCGCGAAGCATCCAAGCCCAGGTTGAGGTTAGCCCGAAGCCCCTCAATGCCGTGGATTTTGTAGTCGAACTGCACGTTGCCGATGATGCGCTTCACCGTACTGGTATTGTTCGAATTATTGAGCGAAGCAACCGGATTGCCCGGAGCATTACCCAGCGGCTGGCCGGTCGAGTTGGTGTACTGATAGTAGCCGCCATAGCGCGAAAAAGCAGCCCCGTCGGCCCGTACGGACTGGGTGGGGTCGTACAAAGCGGCGTTGCCCACTGCCCCATTATCAACGAAGCGGTTGTCGGCAATGCTGCCTTTGGCGTTAATGTCGATGCGCAGGTGGTTGTCGAACAAGGTAGGGCTCAGGCTCACCGAACCCGTGTTACGCTTCAGCTTGTTGGTGATGACGATACCTTCCTGGTAGAGGTTGCCGTACGAAACGCGGAACGGTATTTTAGCCGCGCTGCCAATCAGGCTCACCGTGTTGTCGTAAGTGCCGGCCGTGCGGAAAATCTCGTTCTGCCAGTTGGTATTGGCCGTGCCCAGCGTCGCGTATTGCGACGGCGCGCCGTTGGCCTGAACCAAGCTGCGGAACTCGTCGGTCGATAAGGTTTCAAAACGGCGAGCTACCGTCGATACGCCCACCTGCGAGTTCAACTCCACGCGGAGTTTTTCTCCTTTCAGACCTTTTTTCGTGGTAATCAGGATTACGCCGCCCGAGGCCCGGTTGCCATAGATGGCCGTGGCCGAGGCATCCTTCAGTACTGTAAAGGTTTCGATATCGCTGGGGTTAATCAGCGAGAGGGGGTTTGAAGACCCTTTGATTTCATCCTTATCTACCGGCACACCGTCGATAACGTACAGTGGGTCGCTGTTGGCCGTGAGCGATGAGTTGCCACGGATGCGAATAGTCGTGCCCGTGCCGGGTGCTCCGCCACCAGTAGTGATGCTCACGCCGGCTACTTTGCCCTGGATGAGCTGCTCGGGGTTCGTTACCTGGCCCTGCACAAACTGCTTGGCATCAATGGTTGTCACTGCTCCAGTCACGTCCTGGCGGCGCTGGGTGCCGTAGCCTACTACTACGGCCTCGGCTAGCTGGGTGGTGTTTTCGCCCAGCGTAGCGCTGGCCGATGCGTTCTGGCCGGCCACAACCGTTACCGGAATGCGCGACGAGGTGTAGCCTACGAACGAGACCGTCAGCGTTTGCGGTCCGGCTGGCACGTTGGTGATGTTGAACGTGCCGTCGACGTTCGACGAGCTGCCCAGCGTCGTGCCTTCAACCAGTACTGTCGCTCCGGGAATACCCGAGCCCTTGCTGTCGAGCACCTTGCCGCTAATGGAGCCAGTCTGGGCCTGGGCTCGGGTGGAAAAGCCGAGTCCCGCGAGCAGCAGCAGGAACAACAGCTTGGCGAAATAGGGGTGTTTCATAGAAACAGAGTGGTTAAAAAAAAGTGGTGGGAAAAAAACTAATTATTTGGGGCTGCAAGTTACCAAGAAATAGTATTAAAGAGCGTTTGCGGGCTTTTTTTTCAAACGATTGTGACGCGCGTTAACTGCTTTCCCCCAAACGATTGCAGGTGTTGAAGCGACGGAAGCGTATTAGAAAAATGAAATTAATCCTGAATTAACCGGCTGATTTAAAAATAATTGCGACGGACAACGGACGCGTACACAATAAACGCGGGTAAATGCGGAATAATGGAATGTCGAAAATTGGATAATGATTGCAAACGTTAGCGCAAGCCGCAATTAAAAACCACGGAACGAAAGTTAAATAAATTTGCAAACGTTAGCACACTTCCTATATCAAATCACTGCCCGGGAGTGTGAATTGGGCAACAACAAAGTTTGGCGCTTAGTTTGCCTTGCGGCTCGCGGCTATGCGCCGTATCGCCGAAGGCGACTTGCCGGGAGCCAACCGGGCGTACCGGCTGAGTTGCGGCACCACCATCAACCCGCTACATTTGACCTTTCCTTATCTCATGAAAAACCGTTTACTGCTGCTTGTTTTGCTGCTGGCCGGCACTGGCTCGGGTGCCTGGGCACAGTCGCGGCCTTACCTGAAAAAGCCGGTAAAAGGCAAATCCGGGGTTTCGAAAAATGCCCCCAAGCCGCCGCCGGTCTACGCACCCATTATCATCCAGAAGGCTTCCGACAACGAGGATGGCCCGCCACCGGTGGTAGTGAACAAGGTGAAGCTGAAAAAGCCCGTGCTCGTGTACTACCAGGAGCCTGCTCCCGGCAAGGTGGTGCAGCAGCTTATTATGTCGGAAGAAAACCTGCCCCTGCTGAAAACCAACGACCTGGAGCATCTCATGCAACGCCGCGACGTGTTTGTGGATGGCCTGGGCAACCTGGCCCTCCCGGGCACCGACGCGGCTAAAGTCCGCCTGTTAGGCACCAGCATGGTGGCCGAGGATACCCGCCGCCCCACCGGCGATGGCCGCTGCTTTTTTTCGCGCCTGAAAGTACCGTCTTCGGGCTTTTTGTACGTGGTGCGCGAGTCGGCTGAGGAGTACCGCCACTTTGTGAAAGGCCCACAGAAAAAAGGCGCTTTACTCGATTTCCAGGTGAATGGCCTGCCGGGTGTCGACTCGGTGCGGGCTGCCTACACCCTGCGCAAAACGGATAACTCGGAGCGCGGTGCCGGTACCGGCGAAACCATCCGCTAGCTTCCGGAAGCTGCGTTTCTAAAGTTCATGACCATCAGAATTTTACTGGCCAGCCTTTTACTGGGCGCTGCCGGCCCTGCTGCCGCCCAAGTTGTGCTCAGAATTACGCGGGTGCCTACCATCACGCCGCCAGCCGATACGCTGTTTGTGGCGGGTAATTTCAATGGCTGGAACCCGCACAATCCCCGCTTCGCGCTGCATAAAAATCCCGACGGGACTTACCAAATCAGCCTGCCGCTAAGCCCGGAAGCGGCCGAATACAAGTTCACGCGCGGCAGCTGGCCCACCGCCGAGCTTGATGGCCGGAACCAGCCCATTGCCAATCGTCGGGCCGACTTAAGCTCCGCCCGCGAAATTCAGCATCAGGTGCAAGCCTGGGACGACCAGAGCGGTGCCGCTGCCGCCCCCCCAAAGCATACTGCTACCCCACAAGTGCACGTAATGGCCCAGGCGTTTGCCATGCCTCAGCTTGGCCGTACGCGTCGGGTGCTAGTGTACTTGCCCGCCGATTATGCGGCCCAGCCGAAGCGCCGCTACCCCGTGCTTTATCTGCACGACGGGCAAAACGTGTTCGATGCGGCAACCAGCTTCGGCGGCGAGTGGGGCATCGACGAAACCCTGGACCAGCTGCGCAAAGCCGGCCAGGACGCTACCGGCAGTATTGTGGTAGCCGTTGATAATGGCAATGAGTTTCGCTCCGACGAGTACATCCCCTGGCGCAGCGAAGGGCTGAAAGGCCAGCCGCACCCGGGCGGGCAGGGGAGTGCCTACGTCGATTTTCTGGCCCAATCCCTCAAGCCCTACGTCGATGCCCATTACCGTACCCGGCCCGATGCGGCGCATACCGGCATCGCCGGTTCCAGCCTGGGCGGGTTGATTTCGGTATACGCGGCGCTGAAATATCCCCGGGTATTTGGCGAAGTTGGCGCGTTCTCGCCGGCTTTCTGGGTGTGTAATGACTCACTCCGGGCCTATGCCAAAGCGCACCCGGCGGCGCGCACGGCCCGGTTTTACTTCGTATGCGGGCCGAAAGAGTCAGAAACCATGCTGCCGCTGATGGCCCAATGGCGCGACGAGCTGCGGGCCGAGGGCGTCCCGGCCGCCAACGTTTCGTTCCAGGCTCCGGCCGATGGCGAGCACAAGGAGTGGTTCTGGCGACGGGAGTTTCCGGCAGCGTACCAGTTTTTGTTTCTGACAACACCCGTAAAACGCGTTCAAAAACTGATTAGCAGGTGATTAACGTCAGGTGAAAGCGAGCCAGGCAGCTGTTGGCTTTGACACTAGCCGGGGCCCGGCGCCCTAGATTCGTATAAAATTTCGGGTTTGCTAGCCGGAGTGTCCATAACGTTGCTATATCTTTGCAGCGCGTTTCAGCCGAAACGCTTTTCTCAACATGAACGCACATCGTACTTCCCAGGCTTGGTGGTGGCAGCTCCGAAACATCGGACCGGCCTTCCTGTGCGCCTCGTGAAGTCAACTTGATTTTACCTGCAATCACAAAAAGCCCGGCCCTCCGCCGGGCTTTTTTCGTTTCCGTGTCTCGTCCAGAGGTTCTCATTCGCCTCACTAGCTCTCATTTCGCTCCGTGTCTTACCAACTTACCACCCGCTCCCGCCGCCTGCTTGCCGATACTGTAACGCCGGTGGGGCTGTTTCTGCGCCTGCGCGACCAGTACGCCAACTGCCTGCTGCTGGAAAGCGCCGACTACCACGGCCAGCAAAACGCGTTCAGCTACCTGGTGTGCGAGCCGCTGGCTACGTTTGAGCTGCACCGGGGCGGCGTGCTGCGCCAGCTGCTGCCCGGCGCGTCCGAAACCACTGAGACGCTGGCCCATCCGCGGGAAGCACTGAGTCGCCTGCGCGACTTCGCCGCCGCCGGCACGCCCGATGCGTCGGCCGAAAAGCTGCCCTTTATCAGCACCGGCCTCTTTGGCTACATGGGCTACGAGGCCGTGCAAAGCTTCGAGGACGTGACGCTGGACCCCGCCAAGGTGCCGGCCGGCGACATTCCGCTCATCCGCTACGGCGTGTACCGCTACGTCATCGCCTTCAACCACTTCCGCCAGGAGCTGCACCTGTTTGAGCACAGCGTAGCCGGCGAAGCCCCCGCCGAAACCGATGGCCTCGACCGCCTCGAAAACCTGGTGCGCCACCCCAGTGTGCCCAACTTTGGCTTCGCTACCGAAGGCGAGGAGCAGACCAACCAGACCGACGAGGAATTTCTGGCCCGCCTCACGCAGGGCCAGGCCCACTGCCTGCGCGGCGACGTGTTCCAGATTGTGCTTTCGCGCCGCTTCCAGCAGGGCTTCTCGGGCGATGAGTTCAGCGTGTACCGGGCGCTGCGGTCCATCAATCCTTCGCCCTACCTGTTCTACTTCGACTACGGCGACTACAAAATCTTCGGCTCCTCGCCCGAGGCGCAGGTGTTGGTGCAGGGGCGCGAAGCCACCCTGTTTCCCATCGCGGGCACCTACCGCCGCACCGGCGACGATGCCGCCGATGCCGCCGCCGCCCAGCGCCTGGCCGCCGACCCCAAGGAAAACGCCGAACACGTGATGCTCGTGGACCTGGCCCGCAACGACCTGGCCCGGCACGGCACGCAGGTGCAGGTGCGCACGCTGCGCGAAATCCAGTTCTACTCGCACGTCATTCACCTCGTGAGCAAAGTCACGGCCGAGTTGGCCGAGAATACCGATACCCTGCAGGTAGTGGCCGATACCTTCCCGGCCGGCACGCTCTCCGGGGCACCCAAGTTTCGCGCTATACAGCTGATTGATGGCCTAGAGCCCACCGCGCGCGGCTACTATGGTGGCTGCCTGGGCCACCTGGGTTTCGATGGCAGCTTCAACCACGCTATTATGATTCGCTCGTTTCTGAGCACCGGCAACCAGCTGTATTTCCAGGCCGGCGCGGGTGTGGTAGCGGCCTCAAAAGTGCAGCTGGAGCTGGAAGAGGTGCACCACAAGCTGGGGGCTTTGCGCGCGGCGCTGCGGGCGGCCGCGGAGGTTCGGTAGCCAGTAATGCTCATCTGGCGTCCGCGCAGTCGAAGCATCTCTACCGCTTCGATGAGCCAGCATTGATTAGTTCTGCGGTAGAGATGCTTCGACTACGCTCAGCATGACGTTTTTTCCCCGTCAATTCACATGAAAATTCTCGTTCTCGATAACTACGACTCCTTCACCTACAACCTGGTGCACTTGCTGCGCGAGCTCGGCCACGGCCCCAACCTGACGGTGACGCGCAACGACCAGCTGACGCTGGCAGCCGTGGAGGAGTATGATGCCATTCTGCTGTCGCCCGGCCCCGGTATTCCGCTGGAGGCGGGGCTGATGCCGGCCATCATCCAGCAATACGCGCCCACCAAGCGCATTCTGGGCGTGTGCCTGGGCCACCAGGGCTTGGCCGAAAGCTTTGGGGCCGAGCTCTACAACATTCCGGCCGTGCTGCACGGCGTAGCGAACGAAGCCGAAGTAACGGTGCGCGACGAGCGCCTGTTTGTCGGCCTGCCCGAGCGGTTTCAGGTGGGGCGCTACCACTCGTGGGCGGTGCGGCCCGAGTCGATGCCCGCGACGCTGGAAGTAACGGCCCGCGACGCTCACGGCGAGGTACTGGCCTTCCGCCACCGCGCATACGACGTGCGCGGCGTGCAGTTTCACCCCGAAAGCATCCTCACCGAGCACGGCGCGCAGATGCTGGAAAACTGGCTGGCGTAGAACCGTAAGGAAAATAGAACGTCATGCTGAGCGCAGCCGAAGCATCTCGCGTGCCACCACTAATCTAATCGTTTAACGATGCGAGCGAGATGCTTCGGCTGCGCTCAGCATGACGTTCTAAAAAGAAAAATACCTTGAAACACATTCTTAACAAGCTTTTCGACCACCAGCCCCTCACGCACGCCGAGGCCCACGCCGCCATGCGCCAGCTGGGCGAGGGCGGGGCCAACCCGGCCGAAACGGCGGCTTTCCTGGCCGTGTACCGCATGCGGCCCATCACGGTGGCCGAGCTGGCCGGCTTCCGCCAGGCTCTGCTCGACCTCAGCCGCGACCCGGAACTGGGCACCCACGAACTCGTGGACATTGTGGGCACGGGCGGCGATGGTAAAAACACGCTCAATATCTCTACCCTGGCCTGTTTTGTTGTGGCCGGGACGGGCACGCTGGTGGCCAAGCACGGCAATTTCGGCGTGTCGTCGGTGTCGGGCGCCTCGAATGTGCTGGCGCATTTTGGCTACAATTTCGAAGCCAGCTCCGACCAATTGCGGCGGCGGCTCGACCGGGCGGGCATCTGCTTTCTGCACGCGCCGGCCTTTCACCCGGCCATGCGGCACGCCGGCCCCATCCGGCGCGAGCTAGGCCTGCGCACTTTCTTCAATATCCTCGGCCCGCTCGTGAATCCGGCCCGGCCGACGGCCCAGCTGCTGGGGGTTTTCAACCTCGAATTACAGCGCATCTACCACTACCTCATGCAGCCCACCGGGGCCCGCTACGCCGTGGTACACGCCCTCGATGGTTACGATGAGCTGGCCCTCACCGGCCCGGCCAAAGTCGTTTCATCCTTCGAAGGCGAGCGCATGCTGACCGCCGATACGTTGGGTTTGCCCACCTGCACGTCCGACGACCTGGCCGGCGGCAGCACCGTGGCCGCCGCCGCCGAGCTGTTCAAGCACGTGCTGGACGGCCACGGCACGGCTGCTCAGCGCAACGTCGTGACGGCCAACGCGGCCCTGGCGCTGCGCTGCGCCCGCCCCGGCCTGGCCTGGGACGATGCGCTCGGCCTCAGCCGCGAGTCGCTGGACTCGGGGGCGGCCCGGCGGGCGTTCGAAACGATGCTGGAAGTGAGCTGAAAAGCAGAATGCAGAAGCTCAGCCCAATGATTTCACCCGGTTTTTACCGTGTTAGCTCATCAATTTCAATACTTAACTGTTAACGCTATATGTCCACTATTCTTGACACCATTGTTGCTCATAAGCGCAAGGAAGTAGCCAGCCGCCGCGAGCTGGTGCCCGTGAAACTGCTCGAAACCAGCCTGTATTTCCAGTCGCAGCCGCTGTCGCTGCGTAAGTATCTGCTGCGTGAAGGCGGTAGCGGCCTCATTGCCGAGTTCAAGCGCAAGTCGCCTTCCAAAGGCTGGATTAACCAGTACGCGCCCGTTGAGCGCACCACGCTCGGCTACATGCAGGCCGGCGCGGCGGGCCTGTCCATCCTCACCGATACCGAGTTTTTCGGCGGTAAAATCGAGGATTTAACGACGGCCCGGCGGTTCAATTTCTGCCCAATTCTGCGCAAGGATTTTGTGGTGGACGAATACCAGATTCTCGAAGCCAAGAGCTTTGGGGCCGATGCTGTGCTGCTGATTGCCGCCGTCCTGACGCCCGCCGAAATCGACGTGCTGGGCCGCCTGGCCCGGTCGTTGGGCCTCGAAGTGCTGCTCGAAGTGCACGACGGCGAGGAGCTGGCCCGCTCGGCCAACGCCGACGCCGTGAACCTCATTGGGGTGAACAACCGCAACCTGCACGACTTCAGCCTGAGCCTCGACACCTCAATGGCGCTGGCCGAAGTTATTCCGAATGACTTTGTGAAAATCTCGGAAAGCGGTATCTCGTCTGCCAAAGCCATTGACCAGCTGCGCGAAGTGGGCTACCAGGGTTTTCTGCTGGGGGAGGCCTTCATGCGCCACGCCCGGCCCGAGCACGCCTGCGCCACGCTGGTTCAGGAAATTGCCGCCCTGCCCAAAACTGAACTTATCGTAGCATAGCTCCCGGCAATGAAAACGCCCCGTCCCAATCTGTCTGCGCTGGCCCTGGCCACTGGGGTGCCCGGTGCTACCGCGCCGCCCGACCCGGCCGCGCGGCTGCTGGTGAAGGTGTGCGGCATGCGCGACGCCACGGCCCTGGCGGCCACCGCCGCGCTGGAGCCGGATTTTCTGGGCTTCATTTTCGCCCCGAAATCGCCGCGCTTCGTGGGGGATGTACTAGTTCCCGAGCTGGTGCGCGCCCTGCCGCCGAGCATCTGGAAAGTCGGCGTGTTCGTGAATGAAAACACCGAAAATATCCTCGCCACAGCGCACCGCTTCGGCCTCGCGGCGGCGCAGCTACACGGCCAGGAAACGCCCGCGCAGTGCGAGGAGCTGAACGAGGCCGGCCTGCTGGTGATGAAAGCGTTTTCGGTGGGGGAGGCGGTTGATTTCGCCGCCCTGCTGCCCTACGTGCCGTCCTGCGATTTCTTCCTCTTCGACACCAAAGGGGCTGCGCCCGGTGGCAACGGCACCACATTCAACTGGAATCTGTTGCAAGCTTACAACCTGCCCGTGCCCTACCTGCTAGCCGGTGGGCTGGGCATCGAGCACGCCGCCGAGCTGGCCGCTCTCCGCTTGCCGGGCCTGGCCGGCGTCGATTTAAACAGCAGTTTCGAAACCGCGCCGGGTGTGAAAGACGCCGGGCGGGTGGGTGAGATGCTGAAGGCGCTGCGCGCAAATGGTGTAAAAGAATAAGTAAGAAAGTCATGCTTCGGCTGCGCGGACGCGCAGCCGAAGCATGACGACCCGGAATAAAACCTAGCCTGAACCGATATGACTCCCACCACCACCACTTCCTATCAACAGCCGACTGCCCGCGGGTACTACGGTCAGTTCGGCGGCGCTTTCGTGCCCGAAATGCTCTTTCCCAACGTGGAGGAGCTGCGTACCCAGTACCTGGAAATCATGGCCGACCCGGATTTCCAAATCGAGCTGCAAGCACTCCTGCGCGATTACGTGGGCCGGCCCACGCCGCTGTTCGAAGCCAAGCGCCTATCGGCCAAGTACAACACCCGGATTTACCTGAAGCGCGAGGACCTCTGCCACACTGGGGCGCACAAAATCAACAACACCGTGGGGCAGATTCTGCTGGCCCAGCGGCTGGGCAAAACGCGCATTATTGCCGAAACCGGGGCCGGCCAGCACGGCGTAGCCACGGCCACGGTGTGCGCCCTGATGGGAATGCCCTGCGTGGTGTACATGGGGGCGGTCGACATCGAGCGCCAGGCACCCAACGTGGCGCGCATGCGCTTGCTCGGGGCCGAAGTACGCCGCGTAACCAGCGGCAGCCAGACCCTGAAAGACGCCACCAACGATGCCATCCGCGACTGGATTGCCAATCCCGTTGATACGCACTACATCATCGGCTCCGTCGTGGGCCCGCACCCGTACCCGGATTTGGTGGCGCGTCTGCAAGCCATTATCAGCGAGGAGATGCGCAAGCAGCTGCTGGTGAAAACCGGCTCTGAGCTGCCTGACTTTGTGGTGGCCTGCGTGGGCGGCGGCTCCAATGCGGCTGGCGCGTTCTACCACTTTCTGGACGAGCCGTCGGTGCGCCTGATTGCGGTGGAAGCCGCCGGGCACGGCATTCATTCGGGGCACTCTGCAGCTACGTCGGTGCTCGGTACGCCGGGCATCATCCACGGCAGCCGCACGCTGCTGATGCAGGACGAGCACGGCCAGATTACGGAGCCCTATTCGCTCAGCGCGGGCCTCGATTACCCCGGCATCGGGCCGCTGCACGCTTATCTGGGAGCCGTGGGCCGTTCGGAGTTCATCGCCATTACCGACGACGACGCGCTGGCGGCCGTGAGCGAGTGTAGCCGCCTCGAAGGTATTATTCCGGCCCTGGAAACGGCCCACGCCCTGGCTGCCCTTGGCCAGCTCGGCGCTGGTCCCGACGACGTAGTGGTCGTAAACCTCTCCGGCCGCGGCGACAAGGACCTCGACACCTACCTTAAAAACATGGACAAGCTGGTGTAGCCTGCGGCTCTCCAACACAGTATATATGGACCGCATCAAACACGCTTTCGCGAACAAGCAGAACCTGCTCAACACGTATTTCACGGCGGGCTACCCCAGCCTGCACGACACTATTCCGCTGGCCAAGGCGCTGGTCGAGGCCGGGGCCGACATCCTCGAAATCGGCATGCCTTTTTCCGACCCGCTGGCCGACGGCCCGGTCATTCAGGGCAGTAGCACGGTAGCTCTGGCCAATGGCATGAACCTGCCCGTGCTGTTCGAGCAGCTCAAGGGCTTGCGCGCCGCCGTGCCCGAAACGCCGGTGCTCCTCATGGGCTACCTCAACCCGGTGATGCAGTTCGGGGTGGAAGAATTCTGCCGCCAGGCCGCTGCCGTGGGTGTTGATGGCCTCATCCTGCCCGACCTGCCGCTGGCTGAGTACGAAGAGTTCTATCAGGAAACCTTCAAGAAGTACGGCCTGAAAGCCGTATTTCTCATCACTCCGCAAACATCGGAAGAGCGGATTCGTCATCTCGACAGCCTTTCCGAAGCCTTCCTCTATCTCGTATCCGGCCCCGGCACCACGGGTGGTACCACGCTGCCCGATGAGGAGGCGCAGGCCAGCTATTTCGAGCGCATCGCTGCCCTGAAGCTGCGCAATCCCCGCCTCATCGGCTTCGGTATTGCCGAGAAGGCTGGCTTCGACCGCGCCTGCCAGCACGCTGAGGGAGCCATCATTGGCTCGGCGCTCATCCGGGCTTTGGAGAACGTGGAGGATGCGCCGGCCGCCGCCAGCCGTTTCGTGCGAAGCATCAAGCAGGCGTAATCAACTCCGTTAAATTTAAAAGGCCGTCATGCTTCGGCTGCGCTCAGCATGACGTGCTCATCGACTAGTTCATTCCATGATAATCCAACTCGAAAAATCGGCCTCGGTAGCTACCATCACCGAGCACCTGAAGCAGCAGGGCTACAAAGCCACCGAAGTCACCACCCAGCACGCGCACTACCTGGTGGCCATCGGCAAAAAGGAATTTGACATCCGTACCATCGGGCAACTGCCGGGGGTGCGCGATGTGCACCGCGTAAGCGACGACTACAAGCTTGTGAGCCGCAAGTGGCGCGTGAAACCTACCGTGCTCGACCTCGGCGACGGCGTCACCATCGGCGGTAGCTCACTGGCCATTTGCGCCGGCCCGTGTAGCATCGAGAGCGAGGCCCAAATGGAAAAGGTGATGGACCACCTCGTCGCCAACGGCGTGCGCCTGATGCGCGGCGGCGTGTTCAAGCCCCGCTCGTCGCCCTACGCCTTCCGTGGGCTGGGCCTCGAAGGATTGCGTGATTTTCACCGCATGGCCCGGGCGCGCGGCCTCAAAATTGTGACGGAGGTGATGCAAGTGTCGCAGGTGGAGGAGATGCACGACTTTGTGGATGTGTTCCAGGTTGGCGCGCGCAATACGCAGAACTTCAACCTGCTCGATGCCCTTGGCGGCGTAGACAAGCCGGTGCTGCTGAAGCGCGGTATCTCAGGCTCGATTGAAGAATTGCTTTCGTCGGCGGAATACGTGTTTTCGGGTGGCAACGAGAAGCTGATTCTCTGCGAGCGCGGTATTCGTACTTTCGAAACAGCCAGCCGTAATACGCTGGACTTGAATGCGGTACCGATTCTAAAAGCCAAGAGCCACCTGCCCGTCATTGTCGACCCTTCGCACGGCATCGGCATTCGCGAGTACGTGCCCACGATGGCGCTCGCCGGCGTGATAGCCGGGGCCGATGGCATCGTGTACGAAACCCACGAAACGCCCGAAACGGCCGCCTCGGACGGTGCGCAGACGCTGGATTTCGACGAATCGGCTCGCCTGATTCGGAATCTGCGGCGCGTGTACCAACTGCGTAGCGAGCTGGAATAAAGAAAAATTAATGTACGCAAATGCTTGCATTTTCGAAATCAATTCCTAAATTCGTCTCAATCATGCGCCACCAATTCGTCAATTGCATTAACACCCTAATGACTGCCCCTAAACTGGGCAGGTGCGGGCTGCGATTGGCGCTAACGGAAGATGAGGCATGACACCCGAACTTCCCTAGAAACCTTCAAAAGCCCGAATCCGAAAGGATATCGGGCTTTTTTTTGGCCTCGCTTTAACCACACGTTCCCTTTTCGTTACGCTATGTTGACCAACTCCAACCCCGCCAATACTTTCGGCCAGGACCAGCTCATCTGGAAAATGCTGTTCGACCGCCAAGCCGCGCTGCTGCACCGGCGGGCGGTGCCGGCTTTTAGCCAAGGGCTGGCCCGGCTGGGCTTTCGGCGCGAAGCCATCCCCGACATCCATGAGTTGGGAGCCATGGTGCAGGCTGAAACAGGCTGGCAGCTGGCTCCGGTGGGTCGGCCGTTTGCGCCGCCGGCTTTTTTCGCCCTGCTGGCCAAGCGGAAGTTTCCGATTGTAACCCGCATCCGGCCCATGCACGCGTTCGATTTCAGCCCCGAGCCGGACTTATTCCACGACTTGTTCGGGCACGTGCCCATGCTGCTTGATGAGGGTTTGGCCAACTTTCTGCAGGAGCTGGGGCAGGCCTACGTGGCCCAACCAGCGGACTCGCCAGCCCGCGAGCAGCTGTGGGCACTCTACTTTTTCACTGCCGAGTTTGGCATGGTGCAGCACGAAGGTAAGCCGTGCCTCTACGGGGCGGGCCTGCTATCATCGGCTGGCGAAATCCACCACTGCGTGAACGAGCTCACCCCGCGCCCCGCCTTCGACCTGGCAACCGTGCTGCACACCCCCGTAACCGGGGCGCGCTACCAAAACCAGTACTTCATGTTGCCTGCCTGGGAGCAACTCACCGAGTGCGTAGAGGAATTGGCGGGGATGCTTGCTACGTCAAATTAAGTTGCCACGCCTAAGTAAGCGAGGCTAAAAAAGGCGGTCATGCTTATCTGGCGTCTCCTTGTCGAAACGTCTCTACCGCTTCGCAAGAGCCGTTCAACGAAGCAGTAGAGATGCTTCGGCAAGCGGACGCTAGATAAGCATGACGCTCAGTTGTAATTGGCAGACCGAGCCTAATCCGAAGCGTTAGTATCCCCAGCCCAGCCGGCGGTACACGAAGTGCAGCAGCCACAGTGGCCCGATGAGTAGAAACTGCAGGTCCTTGAGGAAGCTGGGCTTTTTGCCCTCGACTTTGTGGCCCCAGAACTGGCCAACCCAGGCCAACGCGAAGATGATGAGGCAAATAGCCCACAGCGGCAGCACTGCTGTGCCGGCCACTACGCGTAGCGCCAGCGCCATGACTACCCACACGAACACCATGCCCAGGGCTAGCCGCCCGCTCAGCCGCACGTAGTAGAGGAGGGCCAGCGCCATCACCAGGGTGCCCCAGTTCAGCCAGGGGCTAATGCGCTGCACGAAGCCAGGCACCGGAACCGCCCAAAGCAGCCCGATGAGCGAGAACATAATCAGCGGCACGCATACCCAGTGCACCAGTTTGTTGGTCGGGTTCTGGTGGCTTTCGCCGTATTCGGACAGCAGGTCGGTGAGCGGGGCCATGGCGGTGGAGATGAAAGTAGCATGGGCAAATGCTCACGCGACGGCCTAAGAGTTCAGGCTCAGCAAAGTAGCAAAAAAAACGCCTTTCCAAGCGGAAAGGCGTTTTCGATTGCGGCAGATTCTGGCTTACGCTTTCAGCTTGAAGCGGCCGCGCAGGTAATTCAGCGCCTGGCCGTGGGCTTTGGCGGCATATTCCTTGTTGAACTTGGGGTTGGATGGGTTGGCAAAGGCGTGGTCGGCATCGTAGCTTTCGATGGTGGCACTCTTGCCAGCGGCCGACATGTTCTTCTTGAACTGGCCCACTACCTCGGGGTTAATCCACTTGTCCTGGGTGGCAAAAATGCCCAGCACGTCGGAGTTCAAGGCTTTTAGCTTCACCACGTCCTTCTCGGGCATCCCGTAATACATCACGCAGCCAACCGTTTGCTTGCCGGCGAGCAAGGCTTCCTGTAAGCTCCAGCCGCCGCCGAAGCACCAGCCAATGCTGGCCAGCTGGGCTTTGGGGCCAGCATACATCTGCGCGCCTTTGAGGATGGCCACGGCTCGGTCGGTTTTCACCTCGCCCATGTATTTGCCGGCTTCTTCGGGCGTGGTGGCCACTTTACCATCGTAGAGGTCGACGGCAATGATGTTGACGCCGGGCATTTCGGCGGCAAAAGTGGCGGCTTCCTTCTTGATATAGTCGTTCAGGCCCCACCACTCGTGAATGACGAACAGGTATTTGTTAGAAGGCTTGGCGCTCTTAATTTCGAAACCCTTGCCGGTACTGCCGTCGGGGGTTTTAAACTCAATCATCTTGCCCTCGCCGTTGAATTCGTAAGGCAGGGGCGCGTCGTGGCCGCCCGAAAAATCCTTGGTGGTGGCGAGCATGGCGAAAGACTCGGTTGCCGAGGCCGACAAGTTGCCGGCCGGGCGCGTGCAGCAGCTGGCCATTTGTTGGGCCGAAGCCGACAAAGTGAGGCCCAGCAGAGCCGCGCCAAGCGTGAGTAGCTTTTTAGTGAACATGGGGATTGATTGGAATTGAAACGAATGAGCCGGTGCAACAGCTAACCGGATAAAACTTCCCGTACAAGGTCGCGAAGTTTTGGTAATTCGCGGTCCGCCCGGCTGCGCAGCGCGGTCGAGTCGGTGGTAATCAATACGTTTTCAATGGCGTCGATAACTTCGGCGGCTAACTCAGGATAAGACCCCGCCAGGCGGGCGGTAGCCGTGAGGGCGTAGGCGCGAATGGCCACCGGCTCGTGGGGCGCTCGCAACAGCATGAGGCAGGTATCGAAGGCCAGGGCCTGCCATTCCTCGGGCACGGGCACGAACTGCAGCACCCGCACAATCGCCCGGCGTACGGCGGGGTGTTGCCCGGTCGCGGGCTGAGCGGCGGCCAGCAGGCCCGGCAAGTGGGGCACCAGCCACCTGGGCCGGCGCTGGCCCACCCAGCCAAGCACGTCGGCGGCCAGTTGGCGCTCGCGCTCCTCGCCGTACCAGAACAGTTTGAGCAGTTCGGCCAGCGCCGTAGGGTGGGCGCAGGCATAGTCCGCCAGCCGCTGCGTCTGCTGGGCCGAGTGTTCCCGCAGCAGCTCTTCGCGGAGGTTCATAGAAGCAAAGTAACGTCTGCTTAAGCTTGTGCCTGCCTGAAAGGGCACAAGCTCAAGCAAGTCTACACCGTAACCGAAATCCCGGTCTCAATCGAAGCCCCCAACTCCGTCAGCAACGCAAAGAGGCCCACATACGTCCGGTTAAGATAGATAAAGTGCTCGGAGCCACGCGGCTCGCGCTGCTTGCGCAGCTCGGGGTCGGCCATCAGGTCGTCGCCGAGGGCGTAGAGGGCCGCCATGTAGGCCGGGTCGCCAAAGTCGAACGAAACCTGGCGGAAGGGCCGACCCACTAGCTCGAGCGATACCCGCATGGTGCGCATGTACAGCGCCCGCATGGCCGGCGCATCGGTGCCACGCAGCACGCCGGCCTGGGTGAGCAGGGCTGCAAGGCGGGCATCGTCGGCGAAGGTTTCGGGGGCTAGCAGGTCTTTAAACAGCTGGTACACATCCATTGGTACGTCCTTAACGCAGCCAAAATCGAGCACGCCGAGGGTGCCGCCGTTATCGGCCCGCATCAGGAAATTGCCGGGGTGCGGGTCGGCGTGCAGCTGCTGCAACTCGTTGAACTGGAACTGGTAGAAGTCCCACAGCGCCTGGCCCAGCTGGTTGCGCACTGCCTGGCTGGGGTTGGTGGCCAGAAACTCCTTCAGGTGGTGGCCGCCGAGCCAGTCCATTGTCAAAATGCGCGTCGTGGAATATTCGGGGTAGTAAGCCGGGAATTCCAGATTGCTCAAAACCTGACATTTGGCGGCAATTTCCTGGCCGCGCCGCAACTCTAGCTTGTAGTCGGTTTCCTCCAGCAGGCGCGTCTCTACTTCCTCCAGATAAGGCCGGACCTGCGCCTCGCTGAGGCCCATCACGCGCAGGGCAATGGGCTTCACCAGCCGAATATCCGACTTGATGCTGTCGGCCACACCGGGGTATTGCACCTTCACGGCTAGCGCTTTACCGTCTTTACGGGCAAAGTGCACCTGCCCAATGCTGGCCGCCTGCCGGGCTTCAGGCTCGAACTCATCGAACAACTGGTACGGCGACTTTCCGAAAGCGTCGCGGAAAGCCTTGGTTACCAGCGGGCCCGAGAGGGGCGGGGTCGAATACTGGGCTTTGGCAAACTGGTCGGCGTAGGCCGTGGGCAGCATATTTTTCTCCATGGCCAGCATCTGGGCCACTTTCAGCACGGAACCTTTCATCTCGCTCAGCGTGCCGTAGAGCTCGGCTGCGTTGGCGGCGTGTAGGTCTTCGGTGGTCGACTCGGCCCCAACGGCTTTTTTGGCGTAGTGCTTTATGTAGTTGGTGCCGACGTTGAAGCCGGTTTTGGCAAAGCGGGCGGCGCGGGCCACCTTGGTGGTCGGCAGGGAGGTTTGGGGTTCGTCAGACATTAAATCAGTGAACAATTATCAGTGAGCAGTGAACAGTTGGTCAGGATTCGATTGAACGGCATTGTTCATTGCTCACTGATAACTGTTCACTGATTTTTACCGCTTCACCAGAAACCGTACAAAGTCGAAGGCCGAATCCAGCGTATTGCGGCCCACGAGGTCAAAGCTCAGGGTTACGGCTTTTTCCACGGCGGCATCGGTGCGCTCGAAATTCACCGTGTCGTCTTTGGCGAAGTAGCCGAGCACGAACAGCACCTGCTGCCAGAAGAAACGTGGGTAGCCTTCCTGCACCAGCGGGCGGTTGGCAATTTCGCCGCTCACGCGGCCGGCGCTGAGCAGGTCGCTCACGAAGTATTCAAAGTCCTGCCGAAAGTCGTCCAGTACCCGGGGCGACAGCGCGGGGACGCGGTGCAGCGAGCGGCGTAGGCTCATCAAGGCGTAGGAGCGGTTATTTTTAAGGATTTCGAGGAGCGTGTAGTAAAAAGCAAGTAGCTTCTCGCGGCTGCCGTAGCCTTCCCACACCGGCTCGGCGGCGGCGGTTTCGCGGGCCTGCCGGCCAAAATCAGCCCATATCTCGCGGTCTATGGCTTCGAAATTGGGGTAGTGCTGGTAGAATTCTGCTTCGGCCAGGCCCAACTGTTTCGTGAGCTTGAACACCGACTGCGGGGGATGGCCTTCGTTGAGGACGAAGTCGAGGTAGGCTTGTTTGATGCGGTCTTTTTCCATAGCAGTGTAACCACTTCGGAGGCTATCCGGTTCGGCCCGCAACGCGGACTTTGTGGCCCCTGCTTCGGCTTGGTTATCGCCGGAAAAACCCCTCCAAGAAAAGGCTAATGCAGGTACTACGTGGTCGCGGCTACGCCGCCGCTAGCCGGGCCGCCCGAATGGCTTCAACCGCCCGCTCGCGGCCAAATTTGTGCTCTACAATGGGCGCCGGGTATTTTGAAGTTCCCACTTCGGGTACCCAGCGCTTCACGTATTTCATTTCGGGGTCTACTTTTTCGAGCTGGCTATCGGGGCTGTACACCCGGAACCAGGGGGCCGAGATGGCCCCGGTGCCGGCCATCCACTGCCAGTTCCCCACGTTGTTGGCCATTTCATAGTCGAGCAGCTTGTCGGCGAAATACTTTTCACCCCAGCGCCAGTCGATGAACAGGTGCTTGGTAAGGAAGCCGGCCACGGTCATGCGCACGCGGTTGGGCAGGTAGCCGGTTTGGTTGAGCTCGCGCATGCCGGCATCGACGAGCGGGTAGCCAGTGCGGCCCTCGCACCAGGCCCGGAATTCGTCCTCATTGTTGCGCCAAGGAATGTGCCGCATTTTGGGGTCGTAGCTCTCGGTCGCGGTATTCGGAAAATGCCAGAGCAGCATCATGAAAAAGTCGCGCCAGATGATTTCGGCCAGCAGCTTATCGTTCAGTGCTTTGGCCTGTTGTAGTGTCTGGCGCACACTCAACGTACCGAAGCGCAGGTTCAGCGACTCGCGGGTGGTGCCGTGCTCGTTGGCGGGGTCGTTGCGGGTTTTGTGGTAGTTGCGCACGATGCTTTCGGCCGGCAGCTTCACCGGCGGGAAGTATTGCTCCTTGCGCTCGAAACCCATGCTTTTCAGCGTGGGGCGCGGGCCGGCTTTCTCTTTGAAAACGTGGTGCAGATTAGCCTCTTTGAAATCGCCTTTCGAACCGTAGGGCAGCAACATATCATCGGTCAGCTTCGCCGTGTAGGCTTTTAAATAAGCCCCAAAAACCTTGGGTACGGTTCCCGATTTGGTCATGATTTCATCTTTGGCGAAGATGACCTGGTCCTTGTAAAGCAAGAAATCCACGCCGCGCTTTTGCAACAGCTCGCCCACGGCCGTGTCGCGCTTGGTGGCGTAGGGCTCGTAGTCCTCGTTGGTGTGCACCGCCGCGACGTCGAAATCCTTCGTTAACTGCTCCAACACGGCCAGCGGCGCACCGTAGCGGGCCAGAAAAGTACCGCCCGCCGCTTCAGTTTCATGCGCCAGCTTCTCCACTTCATCGTAGATAAAGGTGAGCCGGGCATCGGCCTTTTCGGGCAGGTGCTCGAGGATTTCCTGGTCGTAGATGAACAACGGCAGCACCGGCAGGCCACTGGCCAGCGCCGCCGCCAGCCCCGCGTTGTCGTGGATGCGCAGGTCGCGCCGGTGCCAGAAGATGCAGATTTTCATGTTGGTGCTTGGTTATTGGTGCTTGGTGCATGGCGGGTTGATGCTTGGCGGGCGTCGTAGAGCCAGGCACCAAGCACCAACAACCAAGCACCAAAAAACCTATTTCAGTTTCCCCATGCCACCGTCGACGGCCAGGGTCTGGCCGGTCACAAACGAGCTGTGGTCGGAGAGCAGGAACGAGGCCGTGTAAGCCAAATCCTCGGGCTGGCCGATGCGCTGGAGCGGATGACGCTTGCCGCCGGCCTCCACCTTCTCGGGCGAGTTGAGCAGGGCGGCGGCCAGGGGCGTGTTGGTGAGCGAGGGCGCAATGCAATTCACGCGCACCCCGCTGGCGGCGTACTCGGCGGCCAGGGCGCGGGTGAGGCCTTCCACGGCCGCCTTGGCGGTGGCAATGCTGGCGTGGAAGCTCATGCCCGTGTCGGCCGCCACGGTGCTGAAAAGTACGATGGAGGCTGTGCCCTCGGCTTTTTTCAGGCGTTTGATGGTGGCTTGCAGCACGCGCACCGCGCCCAGCACGTTCAGGTCGAAGTCGGTGGCAAAATCGGCCACGGGAATCCGCTCGAACGGCCGTAGCTTGATGCTGCCGGGGCAGTATACGACGCCGTGCAGCACGTCGGGCAGGGCATCGAAAGTGGTGCCCACTTCCTGCGTCGCATCGTATTCGAAGTGGGTGGTGTTCAGCGTTTCCAGCTCTGGCGAGCGGTGGCGTGATGCCGTAAACAGGTTGGCTTTGAGGCCGCTGAGCAACGTGGCCGTGGCCAGGCCAATGCCGGAGGAAGCACCAATGATGAGAATGTTTTTGTCGGAAAACTGCATGGAGCGCGGAATGAATAATGGGTGTTGGCTAACCCCATCGGGCACCAGTTGTTTGCCGGATGGCGGCGGGCAAGTCCAGCAGAATACTTAATAAATGGCAAATGGTTGGGCAGGGTCGGGGCGAAACCGGTAATCCGGTTCGGCCAGGTAATGATTTGATAACATACCTTCTTTCCAATTGGCCTGCTGGCTATTGCATCTCATGCAAACGATTGTATTCAGGATTGCACAGCCTTTGGCGTAGTTTCGCCGTATCCGCGCCAACCGCTCCATTGTTTTTATGAACATAACCAAACTTCTGGTCGCCAACCGTGGCGAAATTGCCATTCGCGTGATGCGCGCCGCTACCGAACTCAACATCCCCACCGTGGCGGTGTATACTTATGAAGACCGGTACTCGCAACACCGCTACAAGGCCGACGAAGCCTATCAGATTGGCCACGACGACGAGCCGCTGAAGCCCTACCTCGACATCGAAGGCATTATTCGGGTAGCAAAGAAAAACGGGGTCAATGCCATTCATCCCGGTTATGGTTTTCTGTCGGAAAATGCCACCCTTTCGCGCCGCTGCGCCGAAGAAGGCATTATTTTCGTCGGTCCCCGCCCCGAAGTGATGGAGGCCCTCGGCGACAAAGTGCGCGCTAAGGAAGTGGCCCGGCAGTGCCAGGTGCCCCAAATTGAAAGCAGCGAAGCTGACCTCGTCGATTTTGAAACTGCGAAAGCCGAGGCAAACCGCATCGGCTACCCCGTGATGCTGAAGGCGGCCAGCGGCGGCGGGGGGCGTGGCATGCGCATCATCCGCGACGATGAGCAGATGGAAAAGGGCTTTTTTGAGGCCCGCAATGAAGCCCTGAATGCTTTTGGCGACGACACGGTGTTCCTGGAAAAATTCGTGGAGCGCCCTAAGCACATCGAGGTGCAGCTCGTGGGCGACCACCACGGCAACCTTGTGCACCTCTACGAGCGCGACTGCTCGGTGCAGCGCCGCTTCCAGAAAGTGGTGGAAGTAGCGCCCGCCCTGAACCTGCCCGACCACCAACGCCACCTCCTGTATGAGTATGCCCTGCGCATCGGGCGGGCCGTGGGCTACGACAACGTGGGCACCGTGGAATTCCTGGTGAACCCGGAGCAGGACCGGATTTACTTTATCGAAGTGAACCCGCGCATCCAGGTCGAGCACACCGTGACGGAGATGATTACGGGTGTCGACCTGATTAAAACCCAGATTTACATCGCCGCCAACTATAACCTCAGCGACCCCGAAATTGGCCTTGGCCCCGACGTGGTGCCGCTGCGCACCGGCTTCGCGGTGCAATGCCGCGTGACCACCGAAAACCCGGCCAACGATTTCAAGCCCGACTACGGGACCATTGTGGCCTACCGCTCGGCCGGGGGCTTCGGCATCCGGCTCGATGAAGGCTCGGTGTACCAGGGCGCGGTGGTGTCGCCGTTCTTTGATTCGCTGCTGGTCAAAATCTCGGCCCACGCGCCCACCTTGAATGGCGCGGCCCAGAAAATGCTGCGCGCGCTCGATGAATTCCGGATTCGCGGCGTGAAAACCAACATCCCATTCCTCAAGAATATCGTCGGCAACGCGGAGTTTCAGGAGGGGCACGCCACCGTCGACTTCATCAAGGACCATCCCGAGCTGTTCCAGTTCGAATCGCGGCAGGACCGCGCCACCCGCCTGCTTAGCTTCATCGGCGAAACGGTGGTGAACGGCAACCCCGACGTCCGCCACCTGCTCGACCCGCGCGCCAACCCGCGTCGGCCCATCCTGCCGCACTCCGAGTATACCGAGCCCGCCGCCGGCACCCGGCAAAAGCTGGACGAGCTGGGCCCCGAGAAGTTCGCGGAGTGGCTGCGCAACGAGCCCCTCATTCACTACACCGACACCACGCTGCGCGACGCCCACCAGAGCCTGCTGGCCACCCGCATGCGCATCTGGGACATGCTGAAAGTGGCCCGCGCCTACGCCCAGCAGCACCCCCAGACCTTCTCGCTTGAAGTCTGGGGCGGCGCGACCTTCGACGTGGCCCTGCGCTTCTTGCACGAAGACCCCTGGGAACGCCTCGCCAAGCTGCGCGAAGCCATCCCGAATATTCTGCTGCAGATGCTCATTCGCGGAGCCAACGGCGTGGGCTACAAGGCCTACCCGGATAATCTGACGGAGCGGTTCGTGATGCAGGCCGCCGAAACGGGCGTCGACGTGTTCCGTATTTTCGACTCGCTGAACTGGATGAAGGGATTGGAAGCCTGCATTGGCTTCGTGCGCAACAAAACCGACCGGCTGGCGGAAGCCAGCATCTGCTACACCGGGGACATTATGGACCCCAAGCGCACCAAGTATACCCTCGACTACTACCTGCGGCTGGCAAAACAGCTCGAAGATGCCGGCGCGCACATCCTCTGCATCAAGGACATGGCCGGCCTGCTGAAACCCTACGCCGCCACGGAATTGATTCAGGCCCTGCGCGATACGGTGAAAATGCCCATCCACCTGCATACCCACGACACGTCGTCGCTGCAAGCGGCCACTTATATGAAAGCCGTGGAAGCCGGGGTCAACGTCATCGACGTGGCTATGGGCTCGCTTTCGGGCCTCACCTCGCAACCCAACTTCAACTCGGTAGTGGAAATGCTGCGCCACACGCCGCGCCACCGCGAGTTCAATCAGCATTCGCTCAATGAGTTCAGCAACTACTGGGAGGCCGTGCGCGAGATGTACTACCCGTTCGAGTCGGGCCTGAAGGCGGGTACTTCAGAGGTGTTTCAGCATGAGATTCCCGGCGGGCAGTACTCCAACCTGCGCCCGCAGGCGGCCTCGCTGGGGCTGCTCGACAAGTTTGAGGAGGTGAAGCAGCGCTTCGCCGACGTGAACCAGCTATTCGGCGACATTGTGAAAGTGACGCCCAGCAGCAAAGTAGTGGGCGACATGGCCCTGTTCATGGTTTCGAACAGCCTCACGCCCCAGGACGTGCTGGAAAAAGGGGAGGGGCTGAACTTCCCCGAGTCGGTGCGGGAGCTATTTCGCGGCGACATCGGCCAGCCCGAAGGCGGCTGGCCTGCCGAGCTGCAAAAGCTGATTCTGAAGAACGAAATTCCGTTCACCGACCGGCCCAACGAGCACCTGGCCCCGATTAATTTTGAGGAGGAATGGACCTCCTTTCAGGAGAAATTCCCCAACGGCAAGTTTACCGACTTGCTCTCGTCGCTGCTCTACCCGAAGGTGTTTGAGGAATACTGGGCGCACCGCCAGAAGTACGGCAACGTGAGCAAAGTGCCCACCTCGACCTTTTTCTACGGGCTGAAATCGGGGGAGGAAACCATCATCGAAATTGCCCGGGGCAAGTCGGTTATCGTGCGGCTGGAGTCGGTGGGCGACATCAACGAGGAGGGCGAGCGAACCATTTTCTTCACCCTCAACGGCCAGACCCGCAACCTGCAGGTGCGCGACCAATCGGTGGAGGTGAGCAAAATAAGCAATGCCAAGGCCGATAAGGCCAACCCGCGCCAACTGGGCGCGCCGCTGCAAGGCATGCTGAGCAAAGTGCTGGTGAAGCCCGGCCAGGCCGCGTCCAAGAACACGCCCCTCTTCGTCATCGAAGCCATGAAGATGGAAACCACCATCACCGCTCCGCAGGACCTCACCATTGCCGAAGTAATACTGCCCGAAGGCAGCCGCGTGAGCGCCGACGACCTGGTTCTGACGCTGGAGTAATTGAGGGTGTGGCCAGGTTAGCAAGCTGTAATTTCATATAGTCAACTCGGGAAATATTAAGGTTAAAAACTAGCTTGCGGATGGCTGAATTTAATTATTTGCCAAGCTAGTTTTTTTGCGGCTCCATCCCCGTAATTGCGTCTTTTATTACAACACCCGACAGTTCCTATTACCCTTCATGAAAAAGTTTGTCTTGCTGTTCGCCATTATTTTTAGTGGCAGCAGCTTAGTCGTTCGGGCACAGTCAGACAAAGACTTGGCCATCCTGAAAAGCCAGTCTCTGATTGTCGTGCTCAAAGACGAGATGCCGGACAAGCTAAAAAAACTGGCCAAAAAGCCAGTCGAACTGTCAGCTTACAAATCGTTTATCACCAAGTACAATGCCCTCATTCAGGAATTAGCGCCGGCAATCTGGCATTTTTCGCCTTCCGTAGAATTTAAGCACGAGTCGGAAATGGCGGCGTTGATTAATGACAAAAATTACCAGCACGGGGTGTTGAAGCACGCCGACTTTACCGTGACTGAGCAAATCGGCGGGGGTGCGGCCCGCGGCGGAGCCTTGTATTCTTCGGAGGCCAGAACGGCTTTTTTATTGAGTGTTGTCAGCAAAGGCCCGCAGCGCACAATCGCGACGGTGCCCATCGCGCCGGGCATAGTGTACACCAGCGACATTATTTTTTGCCTGAAAACCCTGCAATACCAGCTACAGGAGCGCGCCAGCGGCAAAAACCAGATGGCCGAAGATGGCAAGCGGCTGCGGGTCAAAACCTTGCTGTTTGACGAGGCAGAAATGAACGGAAAGCTAAGCGCTGCCGACATCAAGCAAGTTTACCCGTTTCCGTTTCAACTCGTGCCGCGCGAGACCATCGAAGCCGCTGTTAAGGTTGCCGATGCCCAGTATGCCTGCGTGCGGATTTTCCCGGTTTCGGACAACATAACGGCGCAAGTGATAATGGACCCCACCGATGGAGCCATATTGGCCATGTCGATGGGCGGGAAGGGTCTGAGAAGTGGCGAGGTGGTAAATAAGGGTAATTTGAAAGACTTCGCTCGAGCTGGCGGCAGCAAGTAAAGCATGTATGCTTCTAATTCACTTTTGCAGTCTCTTCACGCTGCTGCGCTAAATCATTAAGCGAGAAGCTGCTTACATTTTGCTATTGCACCATCTGCTTCAGCAGGGCTATCTTGCCGGGAGCATCCCGAATGGGCGGGGGAGGGGTTGCAGCATTTCCCTAAGCGGGGCGGGAGGTGTAGCCAGTAGCCAGCGGGGCCAAGCAGGAGGCTGGAACGCATGAGCGAAACGTCAAAATCAGCCTGAACGCAGTAAGCCGACGTGGTAACGCCGGCTTTCTGGTTGGTATCGTCTGAGGCGAAGTTGCCTGGCAGCGCTACCGCCCAACTTTGAACGTCAGCCCACCGCCCACGGTGGTGGTGCCGGCGGCCGCGCCGCCCAGCACGCGGCCGGCGGTGAAATCGACGCGCACGGCCGGTACCGGGCGGTAGTAGAGGCCGGTGGTGGTGCCGGTGCTCAGGCCCGAGCGGCCGTAACCGTAGGCCTCCACAAAGAAGCCGGTTTTAGCACAGAGGGGGCCATTGAGGGCGAGGGTACCGAGAAACTGACCTTTCTGCAAATCCTGCACCTGCAGGCCGGGTTGGCTGAAACCGAAGTTGCCTTCGAGCCCGAACCGCTCGCCGAGCTGCTGGCTCACGAGCAGGCGGCCCGACGGAGCCCACCCGCGCTGCTGCAAACCGGTGCTGCCCGTGCCGGGCAGCGCCGATTCGGCCAGAATGGCTACCTGCGTGCGGGTGTCGTAGTTGGGCGAGAGCATGAACTTGGCCCCCACCACGGCCGGGGCCCAGCCGCTAGCCGTTACGGTGCCGGTTTCCGTCGGAATCGTGGGGCCGCTGTGGAAGTAGGGCTGGCTCACGCGCAACTCCATGCCGTTGAAAAACCCGATGCGCAAGGTGGCTCCGCTTAGGCTTTGAGCGAAGCCGGGGCCGCCGAACTGGCGCTGGAAACCGGTTTCGAGCTGGAAGCGTCCGGGCTGCAGTACTTGGGCGGTGATGGTTTGCCCGGGGCGGTCGGCGCGGATGTTGCGAACAAATGGCGCGTCAACATTGGGGTTGTTTTCTTCAGCCGTGTTTTGGGCCAGGGTGAGGCCGGGGCTGCCCAAAAGGGCGGCGGCGGCCAGCAGAGTGGTCTTTCGCATGGCTTAAAGACTGACTCGGCTACGCCATCGTTCAGAATTGGTTGCGAATGCCGGAATTTTATACGCGTATTTTTGTAAAATGAATTTGGAAATCGGATGGATTTGGCGGGCTGGCGGGCACCTATTTCGCCTCCTGGACCGTACAAGCCGCATGTTGCATCTCCGTTCTTTTCTGGGCCGCTTGCTGCCGCTGCTGCTGTTGGCGGCTCCCGTTCAGGCGCAGTCTACTCTGCCGCTGTACTCCGGTACCATCCCCAATTCGCAGCCCAGCGACGTGCGCGAAACGAGCGTAACCGAATCGGGCGACCGCGTGCGCATTTCCAACGTGGTGCAGCCTACGCTCACAGTTTTTGCCCCGGCGGCGGGCACGGCCAATGGCACGGCGGTTATCATCTGCCCCGGCGGGGGCTACGCCCGGCTAGCCATCGACAGCGAAGGCTACGACGTGGCCAAGCGCCTGAACGAAATGGGGGTGACGGCCTTCGTGCTCAAATACCGCCTGCCCAACGACCAAAGCCAAGTCGACCAATCGATTACGCCGCTGCTCGATGCCCAGCAGGCCCTGCGTTTCGTGCGCCAGCAGGCCGCCAAATACCAGCTCAATCCCGAGCGCATCGGCCTGATGGGCTTTTCGGCCGGCGGACACCTGGCGGCGTGGGCCGGCACCAGCTTCGCCCGGCCCGTGGGCGAAAATGTGGGGCCCGAATCGGTGCGGCCCGCGTTTCTGGTGCTGCTTTACCCGGTCATCAGTTTCAGCGATACGCTCCGGCACAGTGGCTCACGCGACAACCTATTGGGTAAGAGTCCCTCCGATGAGCTGATTCGCCGGTACTCCAACGAACTGTACGTTTCGGCCCAGACGCCGCCCACCTTCCTGGTGCATGCCGAAGACGATAAAACCGTGTCCGTGAATAACAGCATCGTGTTTTACCAGGCCTGCCTGCGCCACGGAGTGCCCGCCGAAATGCATCTTTACCCCCGTGGCGGTCACGGCTTTGGCCTGAATAATTCGACTACGCCCGACCGCTGGACCGACCGCCTGCGCAACTGGCTCGATGCCAACGGCTGGCTTACCAAATAGATGAAAATACCCTTACCCGTTGTTGGTGCGCTGGTTGTGATGATGGCGTCGGCCGTGGCCTTGGTGGGCTGCGAGCAGAGAGCCTACCTCACCGAAAAGCGGACCTCGCCAGCGTCGGTGGCGGTGGTCTCGGCGGCCCCGCCGCCGGTGGCTGTGCCCGCGCCCCGGCCGGCGGCTCCGGCTCCCGCGCCAGTGTCCCGTCCGGGCTGGGCCCCGCTGGCGGTGCTCGACACGGCGGTGGTCGTCAATGGCCAGCCCTATCACCTGCGCCTCGAAGCCGAAACCGACTCGACCCAGCGCCTAAAAACCACTTACCAGCCCTACCCGGGCCACTACGAGCAGGCGCGGGGCTACCAGGGGCGCTTCACCTTTACGCTACTCGCGCCGGATGGGCAGCAGGTGTTCCGCCGCCAGCTTCGGAAAGCCGATTTCTACAAAGCAGCCGGGCAGGACATCGTGACGGAGAGCGAAGCCTACCGCCCCGAGCTGCTGGCCTACAGCCCCGCTTTCGGAGCCTTGGTGTTTACCCTCGATTTTATGGTGCCCGACAGCGACGTGGGCTCGCAGGCCGTGCTCCTGCTCGACCTCACCGGCCGGGTGGTGCGCATTAGCGACGGGCGCGCGCCGGGCAGCGGGGCCGACTGCGACCCCGCGCTCACGCCCAACGGCCGCGCCCTGCTCACGGGCTCCGAGCTGCTGCGCCCCAACCAGCCGCCCCTGCGCCTGCACCGCGCCGATGCCGACCTGGCCGGGGCCTTCCTGCTCACCGACAGCACCCTCCTGGTGGTGTATGCCATGGGCAAGTCGCACCTCATCCACGCGCCCGGCGAGCCCGAGACCTACGGCCGCACGCCCACCGTCCAGCAGCAGCGCGCCCCCAATGCGCAGGTACGCCACATTCCTACGGGCCGGGTGCTGAGCCGCTTTCGCTACGCCGGCTTCTACGAGGAGCTGGGCTACACCATCCCACGCGCCTACGTGGCGGGAATCCATTACCTGCTCGATGAGCAGCGCGGCCTGCGCCTGGTGCCGGCCGCCGCGCCCGCGCGCACTTCCGAAGTGCGTTTCGCGGCCATGCCCCGCTTCGTGCCCCCACAGCGCCGCGCCGAAGTGCGGTTCGAGCTGCAAAGCAGCGGCAGCGGCTTCGCGTTTTACGTGGATACGACGAGCCTGCTCCCGCGCATCCGCTACCACCGGCTGGAGGAATAGGGGCGTTGCTCTTGCCGGCTGAATTCGGCCGGGCGAGGTTGCGACGCGACCCTTTGCGTTTCCCGTTTCCGCCGTTAAATGGCCGTCTGGGCTGCTATCGTTCAACGCCGAGGCGCGAAGGGTCGCGTCGCTAGAGCCCTTCCAGCACCGCTATAATCTCCGCAAACAGCGGCCGGGCTGCAAGCTCAGCCTGCACGCAGCGCCGTTGCAAATTCCAGAGAGCCGTGCTCGCCGCGGGTGCTTCATCAGCCTCCGGGCAGTGCTCCAGCAGCTCTTCGAGCAGACAGCCGAAGGCGCGCACCTCCAACCGCTGCAAGGCGGTGGCCAGTGCCAGGTCTTCGGGGGTGAAGAAGCAGGCTGCTCCAAAATCGCCCAGCAGGGCCTCGCCGGTTGGGGTGTTGAGGATGTTGTGGGCGTACAAATCGCCGTGCAGAATGCCCTGGGCGTGCAGGTGCGCCGCTGCGCTGGCAATGCCTGCGGCAATGCGCAGGGCGGTTTCAAGCCGAAATTCGGTGCTAGCCGCGTATACGTCGCGAGTGCAGCTGGCCAGACTGGGCGGCCCGGCCAGGTTGCCGAAAGCCGGGGCAATGAGGTCGAGCACCAGGCCCTCGGCCCCCGCCGGGTGGTGGGCGACGCGGCCCTGCACAGCAATCAGGTGAGGGTGGGGGCCGGCGCTGATGCAGGCCGCCATCTCACTGCGCGGCAGTCCGTCGCTCGTCACCGAGCCTTTGAAGAGCTTCACCGCGACCTCACTGGGCGATGGGTACTGCCGCCGCGCCTGGTAAATCACGCCCGAAGCCCCTTCGCCCAACTGCTGCTCAAGCGTCAGTTCTGCCCAATCGATGGCCTGAATGGGGTGCCGGGCCAGCGCCGCCGCCTCGGCGGCCTCGGCAAATGGGTTGCCGGCGTAGGCTAGCCAGGCCAGCTGTGGCAGGGTCAGCAGCCACGCCGGCAGCTCGGTGAGATGGTTGGCAGCGATGCGCAGCAACTCCAGATTAGTGCAGTTGGCCAGCGTGGCGGGCAAGGCGGTGAGGCGGTTGCCAGCCAGCATCAGCTTCTGGAGCTGCTGGCAGTTGCCGATTTCGGCGGGCAGCGCTTCCAACTCGTTATCGGTGAGAATAAGCCAGCGCAATTGCGGCGGCAAGGCTGCGCCCGGCAGCGTACGTATCCGGTTGGCTTTGAAGCCAATCATGCTCAAATTGGGGCATTGGCCGAGTACGGCGGGCACTTCAGTAAACTGGTTATCGGAGCAAAACAGCACCTGCAGCTTGTGCAGACGGGGCAGGTCGTCGGGTAAAGCTGCGAGGGCGTTGCCGGAGAGGTTGAGGACTTCCAGCGTATCGGCGAGGGCGAAAATCTCGCGCGGGAATTCGGTGAGGCCGGCCGATAAATCCAGGCGTTTGAGGCCGTGGAGCTGGCCGGCGCGCAGTTGGTCGAGGGTATGCATGGGCGCAAAGGTCGGCCGGCTGGTTGGGAATGGCATAAAAAAGAACGGTCATGCTGAGCGCAGCCGAGGTATCTCTACTGCGCAAGCAAATCCAAACGAATGGGTTACTACTGCGGTAGAGATGCTTCGACTACGCTCAGCATGACCGTTCTTGTTTATGCCTGCTACTCCTCCTCCGCTACTCCCCGTTCACCGACCGCGTTCCCGCGTAGTAGTACAGCTCGGCCACTGCCTTCTCGTAGCTGGCGCGCAGGCTTTCCTGCTTGATGCGCAGGTCGATGAGCTTGGTTTCGCGGGCGTTGATGAGGAAAAAAGTGCTTTCGCCGAGGTCGTACTTCTGGAGCTCGGCGTTGAGCAACGTGCGCTGGTTGGCGATGGTGAGGGTTTGCACGGCGAGCTGGCGCTCGTAGGCGCGCAGGGAGTTGTACACGGCCGTGAGCTGGTTGCCGATGGTGCGGCGGCTCTGCTGCTGCTCCAGCACGGTTTCGCGCACGTTGAGGCGCACCACTTGCAGCTGGCCCCGGGCCTGCCGCAGGAAAATGGGCAGCGCGAAATCGACGCCCACCTTGTAGTTGTTCAGGCCGAAATCATAGCTCGCCGGCACTTCAGGGCGGTAGAAATCGCCCCGGCTCAGCAGCGTGCCGCTCACGTTGAGGGTGGGCTTGAGCAGCTCGCGGCGGTACCGCTCTTCCACGCCAAGCTGCAGGATTTTAGCGTCGAGCTTGCGCAGGGTGGGATGCTCGGTGGCCGCCCGCTCCCGCAGGCGCGTGAACTCCTGGCGGGTCAGGCTGTCGACGCGGGCAGGCTGGGGCATGGCGGTAGCGGGCAGCTCCACGGGCTGGCTGTCGCGGTTCCAAAGGTGGTTGGAGAGCACGAGGCGGGCATTTTGCAGGTCCACGGCCAGCTGCTGGGCCTGCACCTGGCGGTCCTGGGCCGTGATGCGGGCCTCCACGGAGTCGATGGGAGCCTGGTCGCCCAAATCAACCCGCTGACTAATGGCGCGGAAGCGGGTTTCGGCCAAATCGACTCCTTCCTGAATCAGGGCCGCCTGCTGGTAAGTGTAGTACCAGGTCCAGTAGTCCTTGGCGGCTTGCAGCCACACGTCGTTGATTTGCTTCACCCGGTCGGCCTCGGCGGCCGAAACCATGATGCGGGCCTGCCGCAGGGTGCTGCGTCGGGCGTCAATCAGCAGGCCCTGGCCCAGCGGCACCGAGAGGCCCACGCCGGCCAGCCCATTGAGCGGCGTGCGGGTTTCGGGGTTCACGTAGGTACCCACGTAGCGGTCGTAGCCGGCCTTTAGGTCGATGCCGCCCAGCCAGATGGGCACCTTGAACTCGTTGGCCCACTTGTTATAATAGTCGGTGCCGCCGAATATTTTGCGGTCGAAGCCCGACGTGGCCTTGGGGTCAAAGCCGCCCCGCGCCTGCAATACCTGGCTCTGCGCCCGCTCGCTGAGCAGGGCGGCCTGTTTCACAATGGGGTGGTTGGCAAACACCACCGTGGCCAGGTCCCGCAGCGAAAACACGCGGGCCGTGTCCACGGGTGCCAAGGCTTCGCGCGGCTGCACCGGCACCGGGGGCGGCGGGGCCACGGCCCGGGCCGGAACGGGTAGCCGGGGGCGCGGCACCGGGTTGGGCGGGGCCACGGCCCGGGCCGGAATCGTAGCGCGGGGTACGACCGTAGCCCGCGGAACCTGCGCCAGGCCCACGGCCGGCCCCAGCAGGGCGGCCCAAAAGCTGGCTTTCCGCAAGAGCGTCCACTTCCTCATTTCGATTTTTCCTCCTTGCTGCCGCCAGATTTCTCCTTGCTGCCCTCGGCCGGGATGGGGCCGCCACCTTCGGGCTCGGCCTGCAGGCTGGGCGGAAAGCCGTTGAGCTGCCGCCAGATTTCGTACCACACCGGCACCGAATCGAGAATCACCCAGCCGTACACGCCCGAGCCCAGGCGCAGCTGCCGGGGCCAGGTGTGCTCGTCGCCCGTGCCGCGCAGGGGGCGCACCAGCAGGCGGTAGCGGCCGTTGGTGCTGCTCACCACGTCAATCACCGCCACCACCCCGCCGAACGTGCCAACGGCCACCGACGGCCAGCCCGAGAACTGAATAGCCGGCCAGCCATCGAACTGCAGCCGCACCCGCCGGCCGCGCTGAATAAGCGGCACGTCCATGGCCCGCACGTACATTTCGGCGGCCAGCACGGGGCTTTCGGGTTGAAGCGTGGCAATGGACTCGCCCTCCTTGATGTTCTCGCCGATGCCCGCCTTGAGCGTGCGCACCACGATGCCCGACTGCGGGGCCCGCACGATGTAGAGCCCGCGGCGCACCTCCACGTTGCTGATTTTATTCTGCAGCACCGCCACTTCGCCTTCCGAGCTGGCCCGGCTCGACACGGCCGAGCTGCGGTCGGACTGCGTTTTGGCCAGGTTTTCCTGGTACTTGGCCCGAATCTCACTCAGCGCGATAATGGCGTTGGCCAGGGCCTGCCGGCTGCTGGCGAGCTTGTTGCGCTGCGAGTTCACTTTGGCCAGGTCCTCCTGCAATTTCAGGCGGCGGGTTTCGATGTCGGTGAGCGAGAACAGGCCGTTCTGATAGCCCACCTCGTAGCGGGCCAGGCGGCTCTTGGCGGTTTCGAAGAAGTTGATGACGGCCACCAAATCGGCCTTGTCGATGTCGACGGTGTTGCGGGCCTGTGCCACGCGGTTGGCGGCCGCTTCGAGCTGCACCCGCAGGCCGGCTTGCAGCGCGTCAATCTGCGCGCTGGCGGCCACGATGCGGGCGGCGTTGGCGGTCACGTTGCCGCGCTTGGCGGCCAGCTGCTCGCGCAGGCGCTCGGGCAGGTTGGGGTCGAAGTATTCGGAGTTGATTTCGGAGATGGTGAGCAGCGTGTCGCCCTTGCGCACGCGCTGGCCCTCGCGCACGGCCCAGTGCTCGATGCGGCCCGCAATAGCATTTTGCACGGTCTGGGGCCGGTCCTGCGGGGTGAGGGCCGTGAGGCTGCCGCTGCCCTCGATGGTTTGCCGCCAGGGCAGAAACAGGATTATCAGAAATACGATGCCCACGACCAGCAGCGTGCGGCCCAGCCAGCGCCCGCGCTTGGCGCTCAGCAATTCCTGGTGCGACTGCCGGGGCTTTTCGCGCCATACCGTTTCGGCCACGCTTTCGTTGCTCAGGTTAAGCATGGATTTCGGTGGTTTGAGATTTGGCCTCTTCCAGGGGCAGGTCGGTGACGGCGGCCAGCTTTTCGGCCCCGGTCAGCATGTCGAATACGGTGCTCACGCCGCTCACCAGCTTCTCGATGGCGCTGCTGATTTGCACAATCAGTACTTCAGCGGCCACGAACTGGCCCAGGCTCATCTGCCGCGATACCACGAACAGGGTGCCCGCAATCAGCAGCCCCCCCGTGAGCAGCAGGCGCAGCGCGATGCCGTAATTAAAATACGCTTTCAGCACCCGGAAGTGGCCGTTGCGGGCCCGCAGGTAGGCAGCAGTGAGCTGGTCGGTGCGGGCCAGGGCGTGCTCGCGCTTGGCGGCATCGTCGCGGTAAAGCGGCAGCTCGCCGGCCACCTGCTCCAGCCAGTCCACCACCTGGTACTTATAGGCTGATTCATCGATGCTCGTGTTCAGGGCCCGCCGGTAGTTGAGGGCGTAGATGCCGATGATGCTCAGGATGGTGAACAGGCCCAGCGCGATAAACACCGGGTGGTAAAAGGCCAGCACCAGCACCCCAAATAAGATTTGGAACGCGGCAAATACCAGGTTAATCAGCAGTTTAGTGAGGCCTTTCTGTACCGTGAGAATGTCGAAGAAGCGGTTCACCAGCTCGGCCGGGTTCTGGCCTTCCAGGGCCTCGGCCTTGATGCGCGGCAGGCGGTAGGCAAACTCGATGGCCGCCTTGGCGAATAGCCGCTGCTCGATGGCCTCCACCAGCACCATCTGGCCCAATAGCAGCACGCCGCCCAGCAGCACGCCGCCCACCACCACCCCAATCAGGATGTAGGTAGAGGCAAACACGGCCCCCGTCGAAACCAGGTTGAACACCGCCTGGGTGCCCAGCGGCAGGGTCAGGCTAACCAGCCCCGCCACCAGGGCATAAAAAAAGATGTAGCGAATGGTATCGCGCTCCGTGTCCAGCATCCGCACCAAGCGCTGCCAGGGCGTGGGCGGGGGCGAAGAAGAAGCGTGGGAGGAATGAGCCGCCATGCAGATGCGTAAGGGTAATAATGGAATACAAAATTACCGCCGCCTGGCGTGGCCTCTGATTTGGATTCAGTTAAAAGGGCGTTAAAAAGGGGTTAAAAAGCGGCGTGGAAGCAGTTTTGCGGTGGGGCTGCCCGCAGGCCAATCCATACTGCTGGCGCGCGTCTGCGACGCGCTGCCGGTTGGCTGCGAGCCTGTGGCTCGGGCATTGAGTCGGTTGGACAAGTACAGTTGCGAACTGCAAGCTCGGTTTTAGTGGGCAGCGCGCTGTAGGTGCGCACTGTCGGAGAGTGTTAGGGCTGATGGCCTCTTCTGGCAAATGCATCGCTCAGTACCTCCGGCAGCCAAGCTCCGGTCTGAATTGCCCGAGTTTCGGCATGCGAGAAAAACCTTGTTTCCAATGTCTCCTGCCCATTCGGTCGCAACTCGCCGCCTGTAATCAGGCCCTCAAAAACGGTCATCACATAAGCAACTTCGTCCCCATTCTGGTAATGCACGCGGAAATCAGGCCCGCCATACACCCCCACGATTCCCTTAAGCTCCACGCGGCAGCCGGTTTCTTCCTCCATCTCCCGGCACGCTGCCGCAGCTGGTGATTCGTCAACCTCTACCATGCCACCGGGGGCCACCCAAACATTGTAGTTTGAATGGCGCACCAGCAGCACTTCCCCGCTTGAGTTAAATGCCAGAACCGTGACCGAAGGCAGCAACAATAAGTCGTGGCCGACTTTATTTCTAAGATTTGCCAGGTAGGGTGAAAGCATTGGGGAAGGACTGAGTTGATTTGAAATGAATGTATTCCTCACACCTCCACCACTTCGCCCGTCCCGAAATAATAAATAACCCCGCGCACTTCGGCGTATCCCAGCTGCTCAAATAGCGTGGCGTAATTCCGCAGCAGCCGCTTGTGTTTCTCCTGCGGCGGGGGCAGCCGGAAATCCAGCAGCGTGACCCGGCCACCGAGGCGGTGGTGGGCTTCGAGGGAGGGTTCGAGCACCACGCGGTCGGGCTTGTAGTCGCGCAGCTTCACGCCGCCCACCAATATTTCGCGCTCCGTTTCCACGCTCAGGTGCGGGGCGAAGTAGGGGGCCAGGCGCGGGTCGCGCACCAGCGTTTCGAGGCTGGCCACCAGCGCCGGCCGCTCGCGGGCGTTGAGGATGCCCTCGGCCACGAGCTGGCCGGCCACCCGTCCCACATCGGCCGCCGTGAGCAGGCGGCGCAGGGCAAAGTGCAGCTTGCGGTCCCACTCGCCCTGTGCCTTTTGCTCGTCAAAATCGAAGAGCGTGGTGGCGTGGCGGCGCAGCTTCAGGCGCTCCTCCCAAGGCGCGGCGGCAAGATTTGTCAACTCATAGCTATTAGCTAATAACTGTTGGCTAATAGCTCTTTTAGCGGCTGGCGTGCCTTGGGAAATAACGAAAGACACTTGTTCCTCCTGCCACTCGCCGCGCCCCAACAAGTAGCCGTGGAGCAGGTCGGCCACGGTGCGGGCGGCCGCAGTAGGCGTGGCGGCTTCCAACTCGTCGGTTTTGGTAGTTTTCTGGTTCTCCGGCCGCTTGCTGATGACGTAGAGGCGGTGGCGCGGTCGGGTGAAAGCCACGTACAGCGTGTTCAGCCCTTCGAGGAAGGTTTTTTCACGCTCCTCGTCGTACTGCCTCCCCAATACCGTCTGCTGAATGCTTTTGCTGAGGCTCACCACCGCCACGTCGGGCATATTTTCCAGGGGCTTTTCATCGGCTTCCAAATGCCCCCACAGCAGGGTGCCCCGGTGTGGTTCCAAACTCCAGTCGGCAAAGGGCACAATCACTACGCCGTACGCCAACCCCTTGGCCTTGTGCACCGTGGTGATGGTAATGGCCGCCCGCCCGCCCGGCGCGTTAATGCTGATGCGCCCTTTGCGCTCCTCCCAATGCGTGAGAAAATTGCCTAGGTTATTGCCAAATTTAAGGCTGAATTCCAGCGTTAAATCGAGGAAGCGAAACAGGTACTCGCTCTCCCCATTCCGCCCCAGCAGCCCGAACAGACTCAGCAGTCGCTCGGCCAGTTCGTAGAGGCCCAGGTTGCCGGTTTCGGCTTCGTTCACATCGTATCCCAGCGTCCGCAGCTCATCAAAAAACGAGGTGCCGCCCGCCGCGTTCGCCACGTCGGCAATGTGCCGGGCGCGCGCGGGCGTGGGAGCCAGCCCCCGCACCACCTTATCTACCAGCAGCAGGGCCTCGGCTCGGGCCAGGGTATCGGCCGGTTGGTGCAGCACCCGCAGCATGCTCACCAGCAAGTTCACCACCTCCGCAAATTCCAGCGCCAAGGAATCAGCCGAAATAATAGCGTAGCCCCGCTCTTTCAGGAACTTGGCAATGATTTTACTGGCGTAGCGCGTGCGGCACAGTACCGAAATGTCGGCCAGCTCGTAGCCGTCGTGCAGGGCCTGCTCCACCAGTTGCAGCGTGAGGTAGCAGGTGCTTTCATCGTAGCCCAGCAGCGCCTCGGGGGCGTGGCCGGGGAGGGGCTCGGTGGTGTAAGCGCCGGTGGCGGGGTCGTAAATGAGAGCAGGGGCGTCCTTTTGGGTAAATAGGAGTTCGACGTGGCCCTGCTGGTCCGTCCGCTGCGATTCCGGTACTTGCTGCCCAAAATGCGCGTCATAAATCCCCGTCACCAGTCCCAGCGCTTCGTGCCGCGCACTCACCGCCTCAAAAAAAGAGTTGTTAAAATCAATAATCTCCCGCGCCGACCGGTAATTCACCTGCAGCGCCCGCGGCTCCAGCTTCCCGCGAAACGCCTCGTAGCGCCCCCGCAGCAGCTCACGCATCTCCGGCTCCCGCGCTCGCGCCGCCAGCGCCTCCGTGTTGCCCTGGTGCAGCCGCAGAATCTGCTCCATCTCGCCCCCGCGCCAGCGATAAATGGCCTGCTTGGCATCGCCTACCGCCAGGCTACTGTGCCCGTTGGCCAGCGTGTTTTCCACCAGCGGCAGCAGGTTATTCCATTGCAGCACCGACGTGTCCTGAAACTCGTCAATCAGAATGTGCTCGTATTTCTCTCCCAGCCGCTCGTACAAAAATGGCACTGGCTCGGTCAGCACAATGCTGGCAATTCGGCGGTTAAATTCCGAAATCAACACCACGTTTCGCTCGCGGCTAATTTGCTCCACTATTTTATTTAATTCACTCAATAACGAAGCGTGAAATAAATACGGTTGCATCGCCGCCAACAGAGTATAATTCGGTAAAAACTCGGTTCGCATTTTATCCAGCGTCGCCACCAGCGCCGTTAGCGGCTCGCGCACTGCATCCACGCGGGCCTTATCGGCGGGCGATTTAATTTTTCCGCCGTGCCATTTATCCTCGGCCAAAGTTTTGCGCACGTAGCTATTCGGCCCGGCATCGGCTTGCAGCAGGGCCACGCCCTTCTGCACGTATTGGCCAATACCATTTTTGCCGTAGTATAAGTCGTCCACGCTCACCTCGGCCTGAGTCAGGATAGCTGCTCCCACCTCCTGCGTCTCCACAAAAGCCGCTTCAATTGCCGTCCGCTGCGCCCGGATTTCCTTGTCCAGCCGCCGAAAATCGGCCAGGCTCAGTTTGTCCAGCTGCGCCACCGCCTCCTGTACCGTCTCATTAAACAGCACCCGCCCGAAGCCCGCCAGCTCCTCCGGCAGCCGGCTCCAGCTTTTGCCTTCCTCGGCCTGCCCGAGCGCATATTCCGCCAACGTCTGCGACAGCAGCACGCTATTCGGGTCGCGGTTCACCTTGTCGAGCAGCGCCGCCACCGCACTTTGCAGCACGCTGTCCGTATCCAGTTCCACCTCAAACGTGGCTGGCAAGCCCAGTTCCCGGGTAAACGCCGTCACAATCCGCTGCACAAACGAGTCAATCGTGCTCACCCCAAAATCGGCGTAGTGGTACAGCACCAGCCGGAACGTGGCCGCCGCCCGCCGCCGCACTTCCCCCGCCGACAGCCCCAACTCCTCGGCCACCTCCGCCAGCAGCGCATCCGGCTTGCCGGGGTTCGGGTAAGCAAAATTCCGCAACGCATCCACAATGCGGTGCTTCATTTCCCCCGCCGCATCGTTGGTAAACGTAATGGCCAGCACCCGCTTGAAATACGCCGGGTCATCGGCCCCCAGCGCCAGCAGCAGGTATTCTTTCGTTAATTGGTACGTCTTCCCCGAGCCGGCAGAAGAAGAGTAGATGCGGAAGGAGGGAGGCATGTATTGAAAATTTATAAGGAAAAGTTAATCAAGTATGCTATCTACTTTATCTGCTTGTGCCATCACTTTTTTTATTTGGCGCTTAGTAATTCTTTCCTCTCTTTCATAACTAGGAAGTCTTGCTAGAATTGTTTCGAATTGCCCTTGTAATTTAATTGGAAGAATAACGTTGTTTTTCTTCAGACGCAGTTTTAAATTAATTCCCATAAAATACCCAACAGTATGAATTCCGCCGATACATCCAAATAAGTGAAAGAATGCTGTTTCATCTTTGGAACACAGTTGTAACATTTGCAGTGCTTTTTCCCAGTTCTGATTATCTAACAGGCTTTCGAAGGCATAGACCTTTACGGCAGCTGAATAATGATTCGCTAAAACCAACATATCATCAGCAGATGATATTTTTTTTAGTGAGTCAAACCTGATGTATTGCCGGGGTGTGTATCCAAGTTTGGTTACGTACCGACCTTTAACAGTACCATCATTTGCTATTTGATGGACTAATGTGTCTTGCGCAGCAGTGAGGTGATATACTTCGCGTGGCTTCTGGGCACTAGCGCCGGCAACGCTGATAAGACTAATAAAAATGACCAAAAGAATTAATCGATAAATCATTGCGATTTTTTTGAAAGTCTATTATCGAAGCAAAGTATTACTGCTAAGGCAGTAGCCAACTCACCATCTCCGCCGTCACGCGCACCGGCCGGCCGCTCTTCGGGTCGAGCAGCACCCAGGTCGTTTCCGCCTCGCACAGCAGCACGCCATCTGCCGCGCGGGTGAGACGGGTGTAGCGCAGCGACGTCGCGCCGCTGGTTTCGCCCACCCAGGTAGTGGCCCGCAACGTCTCGCCCGCGAAGGCCGATTGCAGGTAGCGTATCCGGTGCTCCCGCACCACCCAGATAATCTGGTCGCGCATAGCGGCTGGGCAGATGCTCAGCCAGTGCGCGCCCGCCACGTCCTGCACCCAGCGCACGTACTCCACATTATTGGCGTGGCCCAGCGCATCAATGGCACTGGCCGGCACTTGAAATTCGTGGGAGAAGGCGTGGTTGGGTGCGTCGGGCATACTGTATAAAAAAAGGGAGAGCGCGCAAAGGTCGGCATCCATCGAAAAAAATACCTATCGACTTGCTCATTTGGAATTTCTGCCTATCTTTGACGCAACCTAAGACATCAAGCCACGGTGGCCCAAACGCTTAGGGAAACTCCACAACCAACCACAATGGCAACCGGAACGGTAAAATTCTTTAATGACACCAAAGGCTTTGGTTTCATCAAAAACGACGAAACTGGCGAAGATATCTTCGTTCACATCAGCGACCTTCAGGTTAGCTCGATTCGCGAAAACGACAAAGTTCAATACGAAGTAGCTCAAGGCAAAAAAGGCCCGAACGCAGTAAAAGTATCGTTGGTTTAGTCCAGCACGCAGCTTTGCAAGAAGAAAGCCCGCCTTTGGTGGGCTTTTTTTTATGCCCGTTGGGCGATACTTTGAACCTAAGTGCGTCATGCTGAGCGTAGCCGAAGCATCTTGCGTGTGGTAGTGAATCTTTTCTTGCGATTGAATTACTGAAGCACGCGAGATGCTTCGGCTACGCTCAGCATGACGTTCATTATTAATGTTCATCCAAAGAGTAGCTTTTCCAAAATAAAAACCCTACCTTTGCACCCGCATTTGAGGACGGCCCAAAGTCCGCGCAGGCCCGAGAGAGGCGCTAACGCATTGGCCGCGTAGTTTTTTGGTTGTTTTTCCCGCCTGATTGTGACAAGGTAGAAGGAGGGGAAACGTCGCTGAGTACGGCTGTTTTCAGAGCTAAGTCTCTTTTCCCCCTTATCAACTCCAATCATGGAAGCTGAAAAAATTGTGGTTCGCTTTGACGAACTGAACCTCTCCGAGGAAGTACAACGCGCCATCACCGAGATGGGCTACGAGGAAGCCTCGGCCATTCAGGCCGCTGCTATTCCCGTGCTGCTCGCCGGCAAGGACGTTATCGGCCAGGCCCAGACGGGTACCGGCAAAACCGCTGCCTTCTCCATTCCCGCCATCGATAACATCGATACCGAGAGCAAAGACGTGCAGGTATTAGTGCTCTGCCCCACCCGCGAGCTCGCGGTGCAGGTTTCGGGCGAAATCCAGAAGCTGGGCAAGTATAAGCGCGGCCTGATGGTGGTTCCCATCTACGGCGGTAGCCCGTACGACCGTCAGCTCCGCGCCCTGGAGCGCGGCGTGCAGATTGTGATTGGCACGCCCGGCCGCATCATGGACCACATTGAGCGTGGCACCCTGAAGCTGGAGAACACCACCAAAATCATTCTGGACGAAGCCGACGAAATGCTCGATATGGGCTTCCGCGACGACATCGAGTTCATTTTGAGCAAGATGCCGAAGGAGCGCCAGACGGTGTTTTTCTCGGCCACGATGAGCAAGCCCATCATGGAGCTCACCAAGAAGTACCAGCGCGACCCGCAGGTAGTGAAGGTGAACCACCAGACGATGACGGTGACCAACATCGAGCAGAGCTACTTTGAGGTGCGCGGCCCCCAGAAAAAGGATGTCCTGACCCGCATTCTCGACATGTACAACCTGAAGTCGAGCATCGTTTTCGCCAATACCAAGCGCATGGTGGACGAAATCGTAGCCGACCTGCAAGCCAAAGGCTATTTCGCTGAAGGCCTGCACGGCGACATGGGCCAGCAGCAGCGTCAGAACACGCTGGATAAATTCCGCAAGTCGACTATCGAAGTGCTGGTTGCTACCGATGTAGCCGCCCGTGGTATCGACGTGGACAACGTGGAGGCCGTATTCAACTACGACCTGCCGGCCGACGAAGAGTATTACGTGCACCGCATTGGCCGCACGGGCCGCGCTGGCAAGTCGGGCAAGGCCTTCACGTTTGTGAGCGGCCGCGACATCTATAAGCTGCGCGACATCATGCGCTTCACCAAGGCCCAGATTAAACTGGAGCAGGTGCCGTCGTTTGCTGATGTATCGGAAGTGAAAACCACGCTGTTCCTGAATCAAATCAAGGAAATCGTGGAGAAGGGCAACCTCGAGAAATACGTGGGCCGCGTGCAGCGCCTGCTCGACCAGAGTGAGGAAATTACTTCGCTCGACATCGCCGCCGCGCTGCTGAAAATGACCATGAAGGAGGACAAGAGTGCTCAGCAGAGCCTCGACGCCAGCAAGGCGGCCGGCCAGGCTCGCCCCGGCTATACTCGTCTGTTCGTGACCATGGGCAAGAAAGACCGGATTCACCCCCGCGACATCGTGGACCTGATTTCGGAGTCGAGCAACCTGACCGGCGCTAAAGTGGGCGACATCGCCCTCTACGACAAGTTCAGCTTCGTGGAAGTACCGTCGGAATACGCCGATGAGATTGTGGGCAAGCTGGGTCGCACCAGCATTCAGGGCACGCCGGTAAGCTTCAGCATCGCCACTCCCGTACAGGAAGGTGCCGCTAAAGAGGAAGGCTTCAACCGCACGGGCGGCACGGGTGGTCCCGGCGGCTTCGGCGGCGACCGTGAGCGTCGTCCGTTCAACGGCGGCGAGCGTCGTGAAGGCGGCAGCGGCTACGGCGGTGGCTACAAAGGTGGCAACCGTGGCGGTAGCAGCTACGGCGGCGGCGAGCGTCGCGAGGGCGGCAGCGGCTACGGCGGCGGCTACAAAGGCAACCGCGATGGCGGCAGCAGCTACGGCAACAAGCCCAGCTATGGTGGTGGCGAGCGCCGCGAAGGCGGCAGCGGCTACGGCAACAAGCCCGCCTACGGCAACAAAGGCAGCTACGGCGACAAACCCAGCTATGGCAACAAGCCGAGCTATGGCACGCCCCGCGAGTACGACACGCGCCCCGAGCCCCGCGCTCCCCGCAACGAAAGCTTCGACGAATAACGCTATCCGTTATATCCGTTAGGTGAAACTGGGTTATCCAGATTATGTGTTTAGTATAAGTGAAATAGCTAGTTACAAAAAAGGCCGCTCAATTGAGCGGCCTTTTTTATTGGGTTGGCTTCAGAAAAGCCAGCGGCAATTACTTCGACGAATCGCGCAGCGACTTGATTTTGTCGTGGGCTTCGGTTACGCCCTGATACTGCTTCTCGATAACCGATTTCAGGTTAGAGGGTAGGTCCTGCGCTTTCAGGGCAGTTTGGTAGGCTTTTTTGGCGTAGTCTTCGCCGCGCTCGCACTCATTAAGAACAGCTTTATTGTCTTTGCTGGTAAGGGCCGACTTCAGGTCAATCCAAGCGCGGTGAATGGTGCCGGTCACCGACGAATCTTCGTCGGGCTTGAGGTTCAGCTTGAACATCTGGTCCTCAATCTCGGTGATGTACTCGGCGCGCTGAGCAGCGTATTTTTTGAAAGTTTCTTTCAGGTTAGCATCTTCGACGTCAGTCATGGCGTCGGCGTAGCCTTTCTGGCCATCTTTGAGGGTTTCAACCAATTCGTTGAGCAGGGCTTGGGTGGCTTTGGCTTCCATGGGGAAAGAGTAATTTGAGGTGAAAGTGATGCCTCTGTTTACTCCTCGGGTGCATGGAAGGTTACACCGTCACGGTCAGCGCCGCCGCCATAGCTCGGCCGGCCAGGAAGCCAGTAGTCCACGCTGCCTGAAAGTTAAAGCCGCCGGTAATGCCATCAATATCGAGGACCTCGCCGGCGAAATATAGGCCGGGAACACGGCGGCTCTGCATGGTTTTGAGGTCAACTTCGTCGAGGGAGATACCACCGCAGGTCACGAATTCCTCCTTATAAGTGGTTTTGCCGCGCACGGCCAGCGGTGTGCGAAGCAGGAGCTCCAGTAGGCGGTTCTGGGCTTTAGCGGGCAGGTCGCTCCACCGGGTTTCCGCGCTGATGGCGGCCTGCTCGGTGAGGTTGCGCCAGAGACGCTGGGGCAGGCCGAAGAGCGGATTGCTGCCGACGGTTTTCTTGCCGTTGTCCTGCCGAAACTGTTGTAGCCAGGGACGTAGCGTTTCGTCGGTATGCGCTGGTAGCCAATTGATAAGTGCGGTACCCGCGTAGCCCAACTCGCTGAGGCGGCGGGCACCCCAAGCCGAGAGCTTGAGCACGGCCGGGCCGCTCACGCCCCAGTGCGTAATGAGTAGCGGGCCTTCGTATTGCAGCTTTTCGCCGGCCAGCACTACGCGGGCCTGGGGCACGCTCACGCCCATGAGCTCACTGAGGGGCGAATCGGGTACGTTGAAGGTGAAGAGCGAAGGCACCGGCTCGGCAATGTGGTGGCCAAGGGCGCGCAGCCAGTCGTAGTTGGCATTTTTGGGGTTGCCGCCGGTGGCCACCAGCAGGCGGCTGACGGCCAGAATGCCCCCGAATTGGCTGGCTCCGGTGCCGCTTATCCTCAGCTTAAAACCGCTTTCTGGGTGAGGCTGAATTTCATCGACGCTGGTGTTGGTGATGATGCGCACCCCGGCCAGTCGGGCGGCCTCTTCGAGGGCGCGGGCGATGGTTTCGCTGGAATCGGTAGTCGGAAACATACGGCCGTCGGCCTCTGTCTTGAGAGCTACGCCGCGCTTGGCAAACCAGGCAATGGTATCGGGCACGCCGAATTGCTGGAAGGCATTTTTCAGCGGCTTGCTGCCGCGCGGGTAGTGCGCCGCAAGCTGGGCGGGCGATTCGCAGGCGTGCGTGACGTTGCAGCGGCCGCCGCCCGACACGCGCACTTTGGCCAGCAGCTTGCCGGTTTTTTCGAGCAGGATAACCGGCTGGCTCGGGTTGGCTTCGGCACAGGCAATGGCTCCAAAGAAGCCGGCTGCTCCGCCCCCGAGCACAGCCACGGGAAGTAGGGCAGCGTCTTGTTTCACGGGGCAAAGGTACACCGGAGCGTTGGCAGCCGTGGGCCGGCTGACGCTAGGTTAAACAAAAAAGGAGGGGAACCTGCCGCTAGCAGTAAGCAAGTGCCGCCAACACGTCGTCGTGCTGAAACTGGTAGGGCAGTAGACTCCGAATCAGGCTGCTGTCGATGGTTTTGCCACTTACTGCTGTTTCTTCTTCTTCTTTGAAAACCGGGGATTCCAGCTTCAGGAATTGAGCGGCGGCGGGGTAAAAGTCGCGCCTGCGCGGGTGCTGGTTAGCGCATACATTAAACGTGTGGCCCCACAAGCCTTGCTGAATAATGCCGGAAAGCACGCCCACCACGTCGGTGAGGTGCACGAGGTTGACGGGGGCGTTACCCTGGTCGAGGCCCTGGCGGCCGGCCAGGAAGCGGCCAGGGGCCCGCTCGGGGCCAAAAAGGCCACCCAGGCGCACCACTGTGCTTTTCCACTGGCCGTAGCGGGGCACGAAATGGCCCTCGGCGCGCAGCACGTCGGAAGCCGCGTCGCGGGTGCTCATGGCATCGGCTTCGCGCATCGTGCGCGGCTCGTTGGGGTACACGCTGGTCGAACTCACGAACAGCACGCAGCTGGTGCCGGCCGCCGCTACCGCCCGGTGCACCGGGCGCAGCAGCAGGGGGTAGGCTCCGGCCGCAGCCGCGCGCGGCGGTACGTTGAGCACGAGCACGTCGGTATCGGCGAGCAGGCGGTGCAGGAGGGCTTCGGCGGCGGGGCCAGCGTCGGCACCAAGCCGCAACAGGTGCGATTCAATCCCGATGGCACGCATGCCGTCGAGGTTTTCGGGGGTGGTGCTGGTGCCGACCACGCGGTGGCCGGCCTGTACCAGCGAGCGGGCCAGGGCCAGGCCCAGCCACCCGCAGCCCAGCACGAGTACGCTGGGGAATTCCGCCCCCGAAGCCGTGCTCGTGGAGCCCCCGGAAATGGAACTAGTCATATTCAAAAAAGGTGCTTGGAACTGCGAAGGTGCGAATAAATTATGAAACGCCTATATTTAACCGGGTGAAGTAGCGGTTACGGAATTTGCGGGCCGGGTACAAAATTTCGGTCGGTTCGTCTAGTACCTTCGGTCCCTAACCCCGCGCTTCCAACTCTAATCTTATTCCGTTTCCTGCATGAACGCACCTTACACCCAACCCATGCTGCGCGATAACGCGCTGGCCGGCAAAACCATCATCGTTACTGGCGGCGGCACCGGCCTGGGCCGGGCCATGACCACCTACTTCTTGCAGCTGGGGGCCAATGTTACCATCACGAGCCGCAAGCTGGACGTGCTGGAAAAAACCGCTGATGAGCTACGACAGCAAACCGGCGGCAAGGTGCTAGCCATTGCCTGCGACGTGCGCAAGTATGATGAGGTAGAAGCCATGCTGGAGCGCACCATTCAGGAATTCGGGGGGGTCGATGTGCTGCTGAATAACGCGGCCGGCAATTTCATTAGCCCCACTGAGCGCCTGAGCCACAAGGCATTCGATGTGATTGTGGACATCGTGCTGCGCGGCTCCTACAACTGCACGCTGGCCGTGGGCAAGCGCTGGATTGTCGATAAAAAGCCCGGCACTATCCTCAACATCGTGACGACGTATGCCTCGGTTGGGTCGGCTTTTGTGGTGCCCTCGGCTACGGCCAAAGCCGGCGTGCTGGCCATGACGCGCTCATTAGCAGTTGAATGGGCGAAGTACGGCATCCGCTCCAATGCCATCGCGCCCGGTCCGTTCCCGACGGAAGGTGCCTGGAGCCGCCTCTTTCCGGAGCCGCTGGCCAGCAAGCTCGACCCGGCCGCCAGCGTACCGCTCAAGCGCGTGGGCCAGTACCAGGAACTAGCCAATCTGGCCGCATACCTGGTGTCGGATTTCTCGGCTTATGTGAACGGCGAAGTGGTGACCATTGACGGGGGAGAATGGCTAAACGGGGCGGGCGAGTTCAACAAGCTCGAGATGCTGACCCCCGACATGTGGGACCAAATCGAAAAAACCATGCGCCGCTAAATCACAGATTACGCAGATTTTAGCGGATTTCACGGATTTTGTAGGCGATTATCGTCTGGATTAAATCAAAAAGGCTTGCCAATTGGCAAGCCTTTTTGCTCGAGCTACACTGGATGCCGCCCACAAAATCCATGAAATCCGCTAAAATCCGCGTAATCCGTGATTAAAGTTTGTAGCCCTTGTAATCCTTGCTGAACTCCTCGGCCGGGATGGGCTGGTTGGATACGACGTCGGAAAAATCGAATTTCTCGAACAGGCCTTTATCGTCGTTTACCTGCACGACGGTGGGTAGGTAGGTTTTAGGGTCGATGCAGACGATGGTGCGGCGGCCGTAGGCGTTGGGCACCTGCAGCACTTTGCCAGCGGGGATTTTCTCGCCGATGGTCAGGCCATTGCGCTCAATAATGCGGAACTCACCGCAGCCAAACCGCTCGGCCACGGAGGCGATGGTTTCGTTGGCACCGGCCTTGTAGCTCACGTAGCGAAACTGTGGATAGTCGGCGCGCAGCACGTAGTTGGGGCGGCCCTGCACGGTGCTGTCGCCCACGTATTTGAAGGAGCGGCTGAACGACATGTCCTGGCGCAGGCCGGTGGTGCGCAGTAGGTCGGAAATAGTGCCGAAACCCGCCTGCAACACCGTGTGATGCTGATTGTTGCGCATGAGCTTGGCATTGGGGTCGAGGCTGAGCGTGACGTAGGGGAAGGCCGCCGGATTCACCCAAGCGTCGCCGCTGTTCTGCCCGGCTACCCAAAGCACCTCGACGCCTTTCTGGTTTTTGATGTAGATGCGCAGCGGCTTGTAGGAGATTTTCATGATGCTGCGCGCCTGACGAATACTGCCTTCGATGCGTTCCTGGGCCTTCACGGTGCAGCGCAAATACTTGAGCCCCTCGATGGCGGCCCCCATGCGCGCGGTGAGCTGCTCGGTGGTGATGGGGGCGGCAGCGGGCGTCGCGGCAACTAATACTATTGCTGAAGCCAGCGGGGCTACCCAGCGGAGGGCCAGGCATGATGAAGCGAAATTCGCAAACATAGAAAGGAGGAGTAATCGAAAAAAAGACGGCTACCGCGGGCTGGTTGCCCGGCTGCGCGACAGCCTTAGTTCAGGCTGATGTGGGGGAAGCGCGAGGCCAAGGTGTCGAAAATAAACAGCTCATCAATTTCCACGCCATGCAGGTACTGATAGAGTGGGAACTGCTCGACTACGGCGCGCACGGCCGCTTCGTCGTCGCCGTTGATGGTGACCCAGCCCCGGCTGCGGTCGCTGCTGATGGCGTAGGTTTCGACTATTTTCTCGTTCAGCAACTGGTTGATAAAGTCCCGGTGGCGCGGAATTAAATCGATAAAGTCGTCATCAAACGACTCGGGTAATAGCATGGAAACGACAAACGTAGGCATAGGCAGCAAGCGAGCAAGCGGCCCGCGCGGAGCAGGCGTTGCAATAGAAACAGACAAGCGCCGGAATGGGTCGGAGCGCGAGCTGCGAAGAAACAAAAAAGGCCCCGCCAACCAGTCGGGCCGGGCGGGGCAGCAAATATCGGCAGAAGGCCGGGTTGAATTATGAATGGCCAAGCTCGGCGACCATCGGCTGCTGCGCATCGCCGGTAGCGGGGCGGGCCGCCAGGTCGGGACCGGAGCTGCTGGTAGCCAAGTCTTGGCGGGTATCTTCCCAATCGCGGAACTTGGAAATCTCCCCCTGGAACTTGCCCAGAAACCAGCTAATCAGGCTCAGGTCATCAAGAAATCCCAGTACCGGGATAAAATCAGGCACCAAGTCGATGGGCGATAGCACGTAGAGCAATACGGCAAAGCCCGAAATGATGGTCCCGGTAGCTACCTCGCGGTAGTCGCCACTGATGTAGTTGCGTACCAGCCGCACGAGGGTGGCGGCAACGTCGAAGAGCTGCTTGAACTTATTGTCCTGGCTGTCTTTGCTCGATAGCTTGTCGGCGGTTTCGTTGAGGATGGCTACGACCTTAAACGGCTTGCCCAACAGCTTGGTGGCGCGGCCGATGAAGACGTTGAAGATGGCGTTTTTGGAAAGCTGAAGACCTTTTTCGGTAAGTGATGACATGGGAGCAATGGTAAATAGGACGTTGTTGCCGGGCTTTACGCGCAACTTGCGTCGGGTGTTATAGGCTCACCGCCTTACCGCTCGAACAAAGGTGACGTACCGCCTACCCAGTCCTTGTCCTTGTTGAAATCGACGCCAATCATCTCGCCCCGGCTCAGGCGGGCCAGGCCGGTGAGCAGGCGAGGCCGCGCCGCGCCTGCCGGCCAGATGTAGAGCAGCCGGATTTCGCACTTCACCAGCCCATCGGGCGACTGCACCACGGGCTCGTACTGCACCTTGCGCTGCAACAGATAGTGCTGCTTGTCGGGCAGTGCGTCGAGGTCGGCGGCTGTCACGTGCAGGCGCACGCCCGCGCCGGCAAAGGAGTACAGCGGCTTGAGAACGTAGTTTTCGAGGTCGGTTGGGTATTCCGCTAGCTCGTGCAGATAATAGCTGGGTGGCACAAATGGGCCGCTCAGCAGCGGGAGCGTGAATTTGCTGACGCGAAAAAACCAGTTCGGGTGGCCCACCCAGGTCACGTCCACATCGGCATCGGTGAGGTGAAACTCCGTTTTAAGGTCGGGATAGCGAGCCAGCTCATCGAAAATAATGCGGTTGTAGATGCGCTTAATGCGTACCAGCCGGCCGTCTTTCTCATAGTATAGCTCGCGCCCGCGCTTGCGCACCTTGGTCAGGCACACGGGCTCGATGCCCCACAGCTCGCGGGTGAGGGCGAAATCGACGCGGGTTTTTTGGCGTTCCGGGAACAGCTCCAGCAGCACCACGTTTTCGGCGGGCTCGTCGGCCAGCAGGAAGTGGCGCATCTCTTCACGGTAGCTGGCAAAGTCGGTGGTTGTGAGGAATGCCGAGACTGAATCGGGGATGGGGAAGAAGCGCCCAAACTCGCCCGGCAGCCACGCCTGAAAGGCATAGAGCGAGGGAAATCCCTGCATTTCAATGAGCTGGGGCTCCAGCTCGCCGTGGGCATCGCGGCAAACCGCAAAATCAAAAGTCAGAAATTCAGGGCGGCCTTCATTGCCTGGCACGCGCTGGTGGGCCGGAATTGCAGCCTCGGTGCGGGCCTGAAAATCCGGCTGCTCAATCACGTCGATGATGCTTTCGCCGGCGGCTATTAGCTTATCACGCAGCCCCACGGGTACGAACACCGGCGACTCTGCCACCCGGAAATCGAGTTGGCCGGGCAGTTGGCGGTCGATGTCGGCCATCATTTCCCGGTGGCGGGCGGGCTTGAAGGCGGCGTTGTAGCGGCGGCGGGGTTCCGGAATCATGGCAAAAGGGTAGGAGCGGGGCTAAGCTAACGCGGCCACGGGAACTAAATGAGCCAGTGCCCGACGCAAAAACGTGGGTAGGACGATGGACTCGGTCAGTTCGATGGTGCTCGGGTCGGCCAGTAAGCGAACCATTTCCTCGTATTTGGCTTCGCCATAAGCCGTGATAACCTGCTGCTTACGTTCCTCCGTCAGCATGTAGCGCAGCATGCCTTCGCCGTCGGCTTCGGGATGAAACTGAGTGCCCAGTACTTCCGGCGTGAAGCGAATGGCCATAACGGCGCGGGCCAGCGGGACGTGGGGCCGGTCTTTTTCGAGGCACAGCACCCGGCCACCCAACTGGGTCAGCCGCTCGGCATGCAGGTTAGTAAGCTGATAATCGCGCGAATCGACGGCGTAAAAAGGTTCGGGCAAACCGGCAAAAACCGGTTCGGCCATCCCGGCAGCCGTCAGGTGCACCGGGAGGACACCAAACGAAGTAGACTTGCGCTTGCCCACATCGCCTAATCCCAAATGCCGGCTCACGAGCTGAAAGGAGTGGCAAATAAGCAGCACATGCTTTTTCACCGGCTGGGTTCGGTTGTGCAGCAGCAGCGCGTCGATGAATGCGAAGTAGAGCTCCTCCCAGGGCTCGCCCGATTCGAGGGGGCTGCCCGGGCCGCCGGTCGAGATGTAGGCATCGTAATCGAGGCCCGGCAAATGGTTTTCAGCCCGAACATTATACGTGTCAACCTGAAACGCTACGCCTGACTCGGCGGCCCCGCGGTGCAGCAGCTGCCGGATGCAACGCATGCCCTCGTTGGCCACGTTATTATACATATCCAGGATAGCAATTCGAATGGGCTCTGTCATAATCAATCTATTAATAAAGCCGGTGAAGCGGGTAGGTAAATAGCCGCCTGTGCTGCCGGTAAGTAGCAACGCCCGCCGGATGGCGGGCGTTGGCAGGGCAAAGTTAGGGGATATGAGGCAGATTTACAGGCCGTGAGCCGTTTCCTGAAGGATGAAATCGACTACGCGGTGCAGGTCGCCGGTTTCGCGGAACACGCGGAGCTGGCGGTCGGCTCCGGTGCCCATCTCCATCATTTTCAGCACGTATTCTACCTCGTGGCGGCTGCCGAGCTCATCCACTACATCATCAATGAAATCGAGTAATTCCAAGATAAGCTGGCGCGTGGGCACCTCTTCCTGCTTGCCAAAATCAATCATGCGCCCATCGATGCCATAGCGGGCGGCGCGCCACTTATTTTCCTTCACCAGGGCGCTGCGGTAGATGCGGAAATTGAGGTTCTGCATCTTCAGCTTGTAAATTTTGGCTACCAGCGCCTGCATTATGGCCGCCACGCAAATGGTTTCGTCGGCGCGCAGCATCATATCGCAGATGCGGTATTCAATGGTGTCGAAGAACGGGTGCAGGCGCAAATCCCACCAGATTTTCTTGCCGTTGTCGATGCAGCCGGTTTTGATGAGTAGGGCGATAAACTCGTCGTAGTCGCTGGCGCTGTGAAAGAATCCCGGGATGCCCGTGCGCGGAAACCGTTCGAACACCTTAGTGCGGAATGACTTATAGCCCGTTTCGCGCCCTTCCCAGAACGGTGAATTGGTGCTGAGGGCAAACAAATGCGGCAGAAAGTACCGCAGCGTATTCATCATGTACACGCCCATCTCACGGTTCTCAATGCCGATGTGCACGTGCATCCCAAACACGAGGTTGGACCGCGCGGCCTCCTGCAATTCCTCCACAATTTTATCGTACCGCACGTCGGGCGTGATGGGCTGGTCCTGCCAGCGCGAAAAGGGGTGGGTGCCGGCCGCCCCAATTTTCAGGCCCTGTGGTTCGGCCAACTCCATCACGTGGCGGCGCAGCATCAGTACTTGGTCGCGCGCCTCATCGATGTTGTGGCAAATGGTGGTGCCCACTTCCACCACGGCCTGGTGCATTTCGGCCTTCACCTGCTCGTGCAGGGTCATCTGGCCGCCCTCCACAATCTGCGACAGGTGCGACCGCAACTCCCGGGTGGTGGGGTCGATGGTCTGAAACTCTTCCTCGATGCCGAGGGTGAACTTGGGAAGCGACATATGCGGCGGGAGTTAAGCCCGCCCGGCCAGTGGATTGCGGCCGGGCGGGCAATGAGGTAGATAACGCGCTTCGGTTAGGCTATTCGGCGCTAAGCCTTTTTCTTAGGGGCAACTTTCCGGGCAGCAGACGCTTTTCCGCCGGTGGGCACCTCACCGGTCGCCGGTTCGGGCTTGATGGCCCCGGCGGTTTTCCGGGCGTTGGATTTGGGCGCGCCGGTAGCCCCCAGGTCATTGGTTTCGTGCACGGGGCTGCCAAGTTTCACCGAGCCCGTTGTCTTGGGAGCCGCTTTGGGTTTAGCCTGAGCAGGCTGACTGGCGGCTTTAGCGGTGGTAGGGTGCACGAAGGTGCCCCAGGTGAGGTTGTCCTGACCGGGAACCTGCGCTTTAGCGCGCTCGATAGCCATGTTGGCGGCGGCTTCCACCACCCAATCAAAGTTGGCTTGGCCCACCGAGTTCAGGTCGGCATCTGGGGCGGGGTTGCCGAAGTCGATGGCAATTGGAATGCCGTCGCGCACGGCAAATTCTACAGTGTTGAAATCGTAGCCGAGGCCGTGGTTCAGCTTTAGCACGTAGTCTTTCATGGTAGCCAGGAGCTTCTTGCCAGCGTCGCCCGTTGTTTTCATTTCGGTGGCATAGCGCAGGTGCGGCTCGTTGCGGGGCTCGTAGGGCATAATGAGGACGTCTTTACCGCCAATGCAGTAGCAGCGGAAATAGTCGGTAAACTCCACCGATTCCTGAAATAGCATCACCAACTGGTTGGTCTCGTCGTAGGCCCGGAAAAAGTCTTCGGGGCCGTGCAGCTTGTACACGCTCTTCCAGCCGCCGCCCGAGTGGGGCTTCATGTAGGCCGGAAAGCCGATGTGGGCAAAGGCAGCTTCCCAATCCATCATTTCCAGGTTGCGGAAGCTCCGCTCGCTGGTGTCGGTGGGGCGCGCTTTGCTGGGCAGGAGCAGGGTTTTGGGCACCGGCACGCCCAGGCGTACGGCCAGTGCGTTATTGAAGAACTTCTCGTCGGCCGACCACCAGAAAGGGTTATTGATGACCGCCGTGCCCATTAGGGCGGCGTTTTTTAAGTAAGCGCGGTAAAAGGGCACGTCCTGCGAAATGCGGTCAATGATGACGGCGTAATCAGTCGCCACGTGTTGCTCTACCTGGTTGATTTGCACGAACTCGGCGCGGATATCGGCCGGCGCTTTCTCGTTCACGCGGTCGACAAAAGCCTGGGGAAACGTATTTTCTTGTCCGAAGAGGATGCCAATTTTTTTCATGCGAAAGGTGTTTTTGGTTATTAGTTATTCGGTTTCAATTGCTAGCCGTTCGTTGGGGTTATATCAGGTTAAGTACCGACAACGATTAGCTGACAACTATATAGTGCTCAGGCACTCCGGAAATATTTCGCGCCACACGGGCCAGTCGTGGGTGCCGTGGGGCTTGACATCGAGCCGGTAGCGAATGCCTTTTTCGCTCAGAATGCGGGCCATATCATAGTTGGCTCCTTTGCAGAAGTCATGCTCGGCGGTGCCCAGAACGATGTTCATCCACTGGAAATGCTCGCTGTGCGCGCCGGGCATGAACTCGGGCGGGTTGTTGAAATACACGTTGTCATCGTGGTAGCCGTCCACGAACTGCCGGATGTCGAAGGCCGCACCCATGGGGAAGAGGTGCGCTACTTGCTCGGGATGGCGGAAGGCGAAGTTGAGCGCGTGGTAGCCGCCGAAGCTGCACCCAGCCACGGCTATTTTGTCCACACTGCATTCCTGTTGCAGCATCGGCACTAGCTCTTCGCTCAGAAACTGGTCGTAGAAAACATGGTTCTGCACCCGAATGCGGGGTTCCAGATGCTTGGCATACCACGAATGCTGGTCGATGCTGTCGATACAGAAGAGTTTCACGCGGCCGGCTTCCACCAATGGGCGGGCCGCTTCGATGAGGTTGAAGTCGCGCGCCTCGTGTGCGCGGCCGCCCGAAGTGGGGAAAATGAGCACCGGGTAGCCCCAGGTGCCAAACACCAGCATGTCAATATCCTGGCCCAGATGATGCGAGTAGAAGCGGCGGTGTTGTTCCTGCACGGGAGTCGGGATTTGAGTTGAGCTTACCACGACAGCCGTAGCGGCGTGGCAAACTAGTCAAGAAATAATGCACTAACCGAATGGAGTAGGTTATTATTCCTTGTTAAGTACGAACTCCGCTCGCCTGCGTTACTTTGTCCGATGCTTTCTGACCCGATTCTGCCCGCCGCCTCGTCTGTTGGCACCCGTCTGTGCCGTGAAGTACTGGCTTCGGTATTCCTAAGCCGCGAGGTAGAGCTGAGCATTCTGCTGCCGCCCGGCCCGGCGGGCCCCGGCCCACTGCCCGTGCTCTACCTCAACGATGGGCAGGATTTGGAGCGCCTGCACCTGCAAGCCACCCTCGATGCGCTGTATGCCGATGGAGCGCTGCGGCCCTTCGTGCTGGTGGCCCCGCACGCCAACGAGCAGCGCGTGCAGGAGTATGGCACGGCCGGCCACCCCGATTTCAATGGACGCGGCAGCCTGGCGGAGGCGTACACAGCGTTTGTTATTAAGGAGTTATTGCCATTCGCGCAGGCAAAATACCATGCCTCCGCCGACCCGGCTCTCGCCGTGATGGCCGGGTTTTCGCTCGGCGGGTTATCGGCCGTAGATATGGTGTGGCACCACCCCGAGATATTTGCGCGGGCCGGCGCATTTTCGGGTTCGTTCTGGTGGCGGCAGCGGGCCGTGGGGGCCGGCTACACGCCCGCCGACCGCATTATGCACGGCCTTATTCAAGCCCGTCGGGCGCACCCCAGTCACGGCTTCTGGCTGCAAAGCGGTACCCTCGACGAACGCGGCGACCGCAATGAAAACGGCGTCATCGACTCCATTGAAGATTGCCTCGATTTGCTGGAGGCGCTGATTCACAGCGGACTCGACCCCCGCCATGCCCTGCGCTACGTGCAAGTGGAGGGCGGCCGCCACCACCCCGATACCTGGGGCCGCGTGATGCCGGATTTTCTGCGCTGGGCCTTCGGGAAAGAAGGAGGTGGGGCCCCGCTGCCGGCCCCGCTGCCCGTGGTGCGTCTGCAACTCGACCCGCATCTGGCTCCCGAAATTTTGCTGCCCACAGCCTCGGCCCCGGCTTCGGCAGCTTCGTTCGTGCTGCCTTCTGCCGATATTGCCGTTCCTCAAACTGTAGCAGTGCCTACACTTTTTCCCACTCTTTCACTCGTTAGTTCCATGTCCCATACCCGTCCGGCCGAAGGTGATTTCCTGCCTTACGCCCTGAGCTACATCAACCAGATTCCGGCCGACCAGGACCCGCGCGAAGCGCTGCGCAGCCTGCCGCAGGAAATCCATGCCTTATTCGCCGGGTTGAGCGAGGCGCAGGCCGAAAAATCCTACGCCGATGGCAAGTGGAGCCTGAAGCAGATGCTTTTGCATCAGATTGACAGTGAGCGCATTTTTGCCTACCGCGCTCTCCGTTTCGCCCGCGGCGACGGGCAGGATTTGCATGGGTTTGAGCAGGACGATTACGTAGCCCATAGCAATGCCAATACCCGCTCCATCGCGAGCCTACTGGCCGAATACGATGCCGTGCGAGCTTCCACCATCGCATTATTCGATACTTTTGGCGAGAACGAGTTAAACCGGCGCGGCACTGCCAACGGCGGCCCCGCCACCGTGCGTGCCCTGCTCTACATCATTCCCGGCCACGAGCGCCACCACCTCCATATTATCCGCGAGCGGTATCTGCCCATTTTATAGGCGTTTTCGCTAAAGTCTCTACCTTCGCCTGTCAAAACACGCCGGCCCGACCGTTCGCTGAAATCTCAGAATCACCCACTCATTAAAAATCTTTTCAACCATGGCCAAAGCCCAGGATGCCCGCAAAGAGAAAAAGAAAGAGCCCGTTAAAACCACAAAGGAGAAAAAAGCGGAGAAGGACGAGAAGAAAGTAGCCCGCGCCCGCAAGCAGGAATAGCAGGAAAATTTCAACCATAAAAAACGCCGGAGCCCCGCAGGGTTCCGGCGTTTTTTGCTTCTGGTAGTGTACTACTATACCGTGTAGTACGGCTCTTTTTCCTTGTCGTGGTGGCGGATGTAGCCGTGTAGCACCAGCTTTATCAGCGTTTGATAGGCGCGGCGCTTGCCAAAATTCACCAGCTTCATGTACTGGGCGAGGGTGATGCGGGAATGCGTTTTGAGGTAGTCGATGACAGCCAGCTCCTGGCGGTTGAGGGGTATTTTCTCGAACCGCGCCTCGGGTTGCTGGCGCTCCAGGAGCTTCTCGGTAAGGCCACTGGTTTGCACGCTGGCGTCGCGCACGCGCACGTAGCCGCGCCAATCATTGGGGCCGACGAGGGCACGGTGAGGCTTGTGCTGGCTCTCGGGCACGGTCACGATAATCACGGTGCGGGCGGAGTCGTCCTCCACTTCACGGTAGCGCAGGTTGGTAAGGGGCGGCTCGGCGTAGTTGGCCGCCGCATCGCGCAGCACAAATAATTCTTCCTCCGCGTCGCGCACGCCCAGCACCCGGCCGGCGTCGTCGACACCCACCAGCACCTGCCCGCCCCGCGTGTTGGCCAGCGATACCAGCGTGCGTGAGATGCGGTGCGGGTGCGTGGTTTTCTGCTTAAATTCCAGCTCCTCGCCCTCGCCCCGCGCAATTAGCTCATGTAAGTCCATGCGGTTTATTATCGGCGCAAAACAACTTGTGCAAAATGAAGGGTATTGTCGGACTTGCGCCCGCCTGCCGTTGAACGGAATTGTTGGTCAAGCGCGAGCCACGGTTTGGGGCAATTTCCGCACCCTACGGTACGGCGAGAGAAAAACGAAAAAGAGGAACAAAAAATGCCGCTCCAATTTCTTGGGCGGCATTTTTTGTTCTTCAGCAAGCTGCTAACTAGAAGGGCAGGTCGTTGTCGTCGTCGCTGGCGATGGGTGCAGCCGAGGGCTGCGCGCGCAGCGTAGGGTTCTGGTTCTGGGCCGCGGGGCGGGGAGCCGCCTGCTGCTGGCCACCACCGCCGCCGCCGTAGTTGGCCGCGCCGGCAGCCTCGATTTTCCAGGCCTCCAGGTTGGTGAAGTATAGCATCTGGCCGTTTTTGTTGAAGCCGCGGCCGCGCAGGTTGAAGGTTACCTTCACCTCGTCGCCCATTTTAAAGGGGTCGATAAGGCTGGTTTTGTCCTGAACCATCTGAAACTTAATATGCTCGGGATACTGGCCGTCCTGGACTTCCAGCACGAACTCGCGCTTGCGAAACTTTTCGCTTACCTGCTGTTCGTCAAATATTTCGTGCAGCCGGCCGGTTACGTCGTATGCCATAAAAATGGGGTGTTTTTGGATGTGTAGACTTGAACATCAAACCTACGAAAAAAAACGCAAGCGGCCCCGCCACCGTTCCCTCCGGCTACCTTTGTGGGCATATTTCCCCCGGCTTTTTTACTCCTTATATATATGTACGCCCTTGCTCTCCACGGCGGTGCCGGCACCATTGCCCGCGCTTCCCTCTCGCCCGCCGACGAACAGCAGTATCGCGCCGCCCTCGAAGCCGCGCTCACCATCGGCTACAACTTGCTGCGCGATGGGTCCGCTGCCCTCGATGCCGTAGAAGCCACCGTGCGCAGCCTCGAAGACTGCCCGCTTTTCAATGCCGGGCGCGGAGCGGTGTTCACCCACGAAGGCCACCACGAAATGGATGCGGCATTGATGGACGGCCACACCAAATTGGCCGGGGCTGTAACCGGTGTGCGCCAGGTGCAAAACCCGATACGTGCCGCCCGGCTGGTGATGGAAAAAACGGAGCATGTGCTGCTAGGTTACCCCGGGGCCGACGAGCTGGCCCGCGAATACGGCCTGCCGCTGCAACCCGCCGACTATTTTTTCACTCAAAAGCGCTTCGACCAGCTGCAGGCTGCCATTGCCGCCGGCAAAATGCAGCTCGACCACGTCGCCGACCCCAACTGGAAAAAAGGAACTGTTGGGGCCGTAGCCCGCGACCAGCACGGCCACCTGGCCGCCGCGACCAGCACCGGCGGCATGACCAACAAGCGCTACGCCCGTATCGGCGACACGCCCCTTATCGGAGCCGGCACCTGGGCCGATGCACGCTGCGCCATTAGCTGCACGGGTAACGGCGAGTATTTTATTCGGGCCGTAGCGTCCTATGATGTGGCCTGCCTGATGGAATACAAGGGCCTGAGTCTCGCAGAAGCCGCCCGCATCGTGGTGCAGGACAAGCTTGCACCGGTGGGCGGCGAAGGCGGCCTGATTGCCATTGATGCCGATGGCAATACGACGTTGCCTTTTAATTCGGAAGGCATGTACCGCGCCAGCCGCCGCGAAGGGGAGGCGGGAATGGTGGCTATTTATAAGGAGTAAGCTGAAAATGTCGGAACGCCTTGCAGCGTGCAGCGATGCAGGACGTTCCGATATTGCTGATTTCCTTAAGCAGCCACCAAGCAAAATGCACCAAAGGCCGGATTCGGCGGTCGTAGGCTGTCGGCACGGTCTGCATTTGCGCGGTGGGAAGGGCGGGCAGGCCTGCCGCTTTCGGATTTGCAAGAATCTGGTTGGGGCTGGAGGCCCCAGCAATGGTGTAGTTCATCTCGTCAAACAAGCGAACCGAGCGCACCACCTGGGTGCCAGCGGAGTTTGGCTGCCCCGCCGGCAACTCCCGAGGCTTATTTCAGCACTAGAAACCCTCGGTCTTGCTAAGGTTGCGATAGGTTGTTAGATTGCAATTGAACCCGCATGATGGGAAAATCAACGGCATACGCTGGAGCGGAGGAGCTAGGGAACGCACGAAAAAAAGCAGCACGGCACCAAAAAAGCCCGCTCATTGGCGCAATGAGCGGGCTTTGGAGAGGAAAAGGACGGGTTGCTTTATTTAGCGGGCGCAATATCAACGACCACGCCCGGAGTTGCGGCGGGCACTGATATGTCTTTACTAGGATAGAATTTTCGCTCGCTCATGTTATACACGTTGCCTTTGGCCAGCACGTGCATGGTGATGTTTTCGATGGAGAGTACCGTGCCTTTCTTGGCCGCCGCCGCATTATTGTGCTGAATAGTATGGCCGTCGAGAATGATAACCAGGTTAGAGCCAACGGTTTCGACCAGGTTGCCTTCGGTGATAAGCACTCCGGTATCCTCACCCAAACCAATGCCGATGAGTTTGGGATGCAGGGCCACCGACTCGATGAGGCGGCCGAAGCGGCCGCGCTTCACAAAGTGCGAGTCGATAATGGCGGCGGGCAGCAGGCCCAGGCCGACACCCATCTTCACGGCCCCTTTCAGCAGGGCATCGGGCACCGAGCCGCCCCGAATCATGTGCTGCGACATGGCCATGGCCCCGGCGCTGGTGCCGGCAATCACGAAGTTGGGCTCGGCGTAATAGCGCTGTATCATGCGGTCGAGGAAGTCGGTTTCGCCGAACATCTCGCGCAGGCGCGACTGATTGCCGCCCGAAAACATCACTACGTCGGCGGCCAGCAGGCGCTCCAGATACTCGGGCTGCCGGGCATCCTCGGGCGTGCGAATGTCCATTATGCCCACTTTCAGGCAGTTGAGCATGGCGAACGAACCCGTATAGATTGGTCCGACTTCCGCCGGAATCATGGAGGCCGTGGTGATGACTTCTATTTGCGGGTCAAGCTTGCCGGTTTCGAGCACGATGCGCTTGAGAATGCCCAACTCGAAAAAGTTGAGGTAGTACTTGCGGCGGGTCTTGGGATTGGGGTAAGTGCCCTTGTCCTCGTTGCCGCCTACGGCGATGAGCTTGCCAAGCGGGGTGATGGTTTTCAACGGAAATCGGAAATTACGAAGTGAAGCAAAACGGGTTAGTCCGGCCGGCGGCCGGGAGGGAGCGGAGTCCGGGGCAAAGTTCGGGCCGGATGCGCAAACTATTCGCGGGTGGCCGGCACGGCTAGTAGCGCATCGAGGGTGCCGGTGGCTACCGAATGGTAGTTGGGCCGGGCCTCGTTGTAAATGGCCCGGGCCCGGGCCGGGCCGTCGGGCGCAGCTAGCAGCGCCCGGTATAGCGGCACTAAAAACTTGCGCCGCCCCACGTGCCGCAGAAACTTTTCCGTGGCTGCGTTGGCCGGCGCGTAGCCCGCCCGCAGCGTGTGCGGAAACCAGGCCGCGAGTACTTCGGCGTTGCCGGAATGCGTGAAGCTAAACGCTGCATCAAGCGCCGCCAGCTCTTCGGTCGTGGTCGTGTCGGGCAGCCCCTGCAGAAAGTGGACCCACTCGTGGCTGCTCCAATCGGCGGTGGCGGGCAGGAGGGAAGCCGGAGCCATGCCGTCTGCCAACTTCCCAAGGGCTTGGTCGACGGTCGCAAAACGACTCGAAGTTGCGGTTGGCGCGTTGGCCGGTAGGCCGGGGCCATGCACCCAGGCTGCCAAGTGCAGGCGGGCTTCGAGGCCGGGTTCAGCATCGAGCAGTTCGGCGCGCAGATAGGACAAGAAGGTGGCCGTGTCCATCGCCTGAAAGCTAAACCGGGCGAAGTAATCCTTAATAAAGGCATCGAGCCGAGGCCGGCCCACGAGCGACTCCAGCGTGAGAAGCAGGGCGCAGCCTTTCTCGTAGGCAATTTCGGTGAGGCCCTCGTCGGGGTCGCGGCCCGCCAAGTGCAGGTGCAAATGAGTGTCGGGGCTGGTTGCGCCAATCTCCGCGATGGTATGGTGGAGGGCGGTGTTGCCCAGCACCTGAAGCATGTCGGCATAATCGCGGCCGTACAAATGTTCCATGATGCGGCGTTCGAAATACACAGTAAACCCCTCGTTTAGCCAGAAATCATCCCACGTTGCATTTGTAACCAGGTTGCCCGACCATGAATGCGCCAGCTCGTGCGCTACCAGACTGGTCAGGCTGCGGTCGCCGGCCAGGATGGTTGGTGTTACAAATGTTAATCGCGGGTTTTCCATCCCGCCGAAGGGAAAAGAGGCTGACAGCACCAGCAAATCGTAGCGCTCCCAACGGTAGGGGCCGTACAGCTCTTCAGCCGCTGCTACCATTTTTTCGAGGTCGGCGAATTCGTGGGTAGCTACCGGTAGCGTTGCTGGCTCGGCGTAGATGCCCGTGCGCCCGCTAAGCGGCGCAAAGGCGAGGTCGCCCACGGCCAGCGCCATCAGGTAGGCCGGAATAGGCTGGGCCATGCGGAAATGGTACTCGCCACTTGGGCTCAGCTGCTGCGGGTTTTCGGCGCTCATCAGGGCCAGCAGGTGGGCCGGCACGCGCACCATGGCCTCGTAGGTGAAACGAATGCCGGGGGAGTCCTGGCACGGCAGCCAGGTGCGCGCCAGAATGGCCTGCGACTGCGTGAACAGGAAGGGCTGAGTACCGGCCGTTTGCGCCGGGACCAGCCATTGCAGGGCGGCGGCCGTCGGGGTTGTGTGATAGGCAATGCGCACGGCTTTGGTGCCGGCTGGCAGGGCAATGCGCAGTGCTTGCCCCAGCACGGCATCAGCGGCTTCCAGCTGGAATCTGGCGGGCGTGGGTAGGCCGGCAGCATTCAGCGTTTCCACCGTTTCGATGGCCAGCTCGCGGGTATCGAGTACCAGCTCGGCATTGGTATCAGGGTAGGCCAGCTCCCAGGTGGCAGTGCCGGCCAGGGTTTGCTGGTTGAAATCGACTTCCAGTTTCAGGGCCAGGTGGCGTACCCGCGCGGGGCTTCGGCTGGCATAGCTGTGCGGGTCGGGTAGGAGCGAGGCGGGAAGCATGCGAGAGTCAATCAGTGAAAAAGATGAGGATAGTAGCAGCTGGCTTTGGGAAAGGCTGCGCGCCGATGGTTTCGAAGTATTGTCGGAAGGAAGCCATAATTGGCCAGACCTGCTTCAAGGCTGATGGCCGAACCTGTCGACGGCGCGGTAGCAGAGATAGTAGGTACGTGCACCTTCGTGAAAATTTATACGGAACTGGCACGGTTCCGGTAGAGTAAAAATCAACCGATGCCGCGTTGTGGCGTACTTTGCAGCCCTACGGCCTCAAGCAGCCTGGCGCAACCCCGCCCACGGCTTGGCAGTACAAGCTTTGCTAAGGCCACGGCCGAGGCTAGCTTTTCGCCCGCATTATTTCCCTCAATGACATTCCTACTCCGATTTACTTCTCTGCTGTGGCTGCTGTTAGCCGCGCTGGGCAGCACTACCCTCGCTTCCTGCGGCTCCGATTCGCGCAGCCAGACTGAAACTGCCGACCAGGCAGCCACCGACTCATCGGTTGCCCGCGTGGGCGGTCCTCAGCCCCGTATGGACAGCACCCAACTTACCAAGGCCTTCCGGGGCGAGCCGGCTTTCAAGCCCCAGTTGTTGCCCGCCCTCCGCTTTTACCGCGACCGTAAGTTCCAGCTCGGGTGGTTTAAAAACCACGAGCCAGTAGCTCAAGCGAAAAATATACTGGCTATTATAAGTAAAGCTGCGGATGAGGGTCTGAACCCTAAAGACTATCAGATTAAGGATGTATCGAAGATGTTGGCCGAACTGGAAAAGGTTCGGGACGACTCCGTACGCCGCAATGCCTTGGAGCGCCAGGTCGATATAGCCCTGACCGGTACCTATCTGAAGTGGGCCAACGACTACTACCGGGGCATCGCCAATCCGCGCGATAAGAAAGACACGTCGTGGATGGTGAAGCCCAACAAAATCAAGCTCAATAAGGCGCTGGCTACCTTCCTGGGCGAGCGCAAGAGCCGTTACAATTATTACGAGTTCGCCCCGCTGCATCCTGAATACGCCCAGTTGAAGAAGGCGCTGGCTACCTATCGCGCCCAGGAGCGGACCGGTGGCTGGCCTATCTTGCCTGCCAATACCGTCCTTAAACCCGGCCAGTATTCGCCGGCCGTAGCCGCCCTGCGCAAGCGCCTGCCCAATGGTGCCGACGAGCCGATGGCCAGCGCACCGGTCACAGCCGGTGCCAAACCCGGCCAGCCCGCTGCCGTAGCGGCCCTCACTTACGACCCTAAGCTGGAGATGGCCGTGAAGCAATTTCAGGAAGACGCCGGCCTGAAAGCCGATGGCATCGTGCGCGGCGAAACGCTTAAGCAACTCAACGTACCTATTGGCACGCGCATCGACCAGCTTATCCTGAACATGGAGCGCTGGCGCTGGCTTCCCAAAAAATTTGAGCCGAATTACCTCCTCGTGAATATCCCGGAGTACACACTGCACGTGGTAGAGGAGAATAAAGAGGCTTTCAACATGCGTGTTATCGTTGGTAAAGTGCTGCACGAAACACCCGTCTTCAGCGACAAGATGGAATACGTGGTGCTGGCCCCCTACTGGAACGTGCCGTTCAGTATCATCGAGAACGAGCTGCGCGATAAACTCACGGCCAACCCAGGCTATCTCGACCGCCTTGATATGGAGGTAGTGAAGGGCTACGGTAGCAAAGCGACTGTGATTGACCCTGCCAGTGTCGACTGGGCCAACGTGACGAAGGAGACCTTCAAGTACACGTTGCGCCGCCGCCCGGGGCCTAAAAACGACCTTGGAAACGTGAAATTCATCTTCCCTAACTCGAACGATATTTATCTGCACGACACGCCCCACGACGAGCTGTTTTCGCAGAGCTCGCGTAGCTTTAGCCACGGTTGCGTTCGCCTCGCCGAACCCATGAAACTGGCTGCCTACCTGCTCCGCAACCGGCCCGAGTGGGACAAGCAGACCATCCTAGACACCATCGCCACGCACCGCGAGAAGTACATTACACTGAAAGAGAAGCTGCCCGTCTACTTGGTGTATTTCACTGCCTGGGCCGATGCCAGCGGGCATCCTCACTTTCGCGACGATATCTACGGACTTGATAAAAAACTTGCCCGCGAGTACTTCGACTAGGCGTTGCCGGCCTAGTGCCGCGCCTGCTCTCGCAGCCCCGGTGGCCCTTCAGCCGCCGGGGCTTTTTTGTGCCCTGTCTGTCCGCTGGTGAGCCGCTCAAAAGGCTTTAGTTGTTCTTAGCCGGTACCCCCAACCCTGATAGATTGAGCCAGCCTACGGCAGGAGGAATGCGAGTATTTACTTGCGCTACGCCGGCATATAGCGGGAATAAAGTAATGGCTGAATGACTAGTTACATTTGTTATTGAAGAATGTGCTGCCCTATGATTTACAAATGTTTATTTAATCAACACGGCATTTAATATCATTTGTAAACACGAGTAAATAAAGGGATGCGATTTCTCCCGGCGCTTGCCATGTGCTACATTTGTAATCTAAATTAATACATGGTAGAGCGCATCCGAACCCTGCTGGAGAGCCGTCAGCTGACTCCTACTCAATTCGCCGACCTCATTGGGGTGGCCCGCCCAATTATCAGTCATATCCTGTCGGGTCGTAATAAGGCCAGCCTAGAAGTGGTGCAGCGTATTCTGGCAGCTATGCCCGACTTGTCGATGGCCTGGCTGCTGAATGGAACTGAACCCATGCTGACCAACGATAGGGAAGCTGCCCCGGCAATGTCGTTACCTCAGCCGGCCGAGACTGCAGCGGTGCCATTATCGGTGGCCCCAACCCAACCAACCCCTGCCGAGCGCCTCTTAACATCAGCCCTAGTTAAGCCGGTAGTCTCTGCTCAATATGCGGATAATCAATCAGCTAGTGATGATAAGGCTGTGTCAAAATCAGCACTGGTTGCGGCCGCCGTGCCCGGTGTACCTGGTGCTTCTACGGCGGGCGCACCGGTATTGGCGGCTGGCGTAGTCGCAGTGCCCTGGCCGCGGAGTCCGACTGCTGCCCGGCCGCCTATGCCGCCCCGGTTTTCGCTGAAACAGCCGGGAACTGGCCAGACTTCGGCCGGAATTGCTGCTCCACTGTTGCATACCGCCGATGTACCGCTGGCCCCGAAAGACAGCGTTGCGTCAGTTGCCGCACCGACTTCAACCCCGGTAGCCTCGGCTATGGCATCCGAAGAAATTGCTGAGGTAACTAATGGTGCCTTTGAATTGCCTGGTAAAGAAGCTGCTACGGTGCGTACTGCCGATTATGACGAGCCATTGGCCTCCAGCGCTGCACCAGTGGCCGCGTCCGGAACGGTTATCCCACCCCTTGCACCTACGGTAGCAGGGATACCGCCAGGCAAAATGCCGTCCCCGACCCCGGTACCCGTAGTGGGGGGTATATCGGGCAGCACGCCCACGCTGGCCAACGATGCAGCGTCGGCCTTGTTCACCGGGGCCGAAAAGCCAATCCGGCGAATTGTGATTTTTTACCGCGACGGCTCATTCGCCGATTATCAGCCCGAGTAAGTCCGTCAGTTCCGGCTGTACACTGGGTTATTGTTCGACGCTTAGCGTATCAGGCCAGGCGTGCTGCCACTGACCTTGCCGAACTGTGAGCCTTGTGGCTGACGGCAAAAATTGCCAACATAACCAGGTCGCTGCTACTCCTGGCAATGCCCTGCACTTTGTCGTAATCAGATATCATTACAGCGGGGAATAAGCTTTTCGCGCTCGCTGGAGAATGTACCTGATAGTTCTAACCCCTGGTGATATGATTACCGTCCGCCGAGATAGGCAGCCCATTCATCGGCTTTTTCGGCGTGTTAAATGCAATCTATTGTTTGGTTTCATGTCAAGCTCGTACTTGGATAAATCAATTAAGCAAAATCGGGAATTACCGAGGGCTTAATCTGAATTGATAAGTGTTGAGTTTTGGAATAGTACATCAAAGCACAATTTGTCAGGGTCTTTCTAAATGCTTGTACCTGTCATTTCAACAATCTTTTGAGAGTAGCAAAAGAATGTGAAAACGTTATATCTGTTTTTGTTATATGCTAAGATGTATGGTTAGGATGATAGTTAGTATATTTATTAAGGTGCTTTTTGAATAAATCACTGTATATCAACAATATTAAACTAGCTAATGCAATGAAAGAATTAGGTTGGTTCAAGCAATAGATGGCCTCGTTTTACCAGTTGCTCCTGCTTGGCATTGCGTAAGTTATTAGCGCGATTCTCGGGGTGGTAAGTGTTTCCTTAAATAACGAGGTGCTAAGGAAATTGACAATCGGCTGTGTTGGATTCGTTAAACTCCTGCAGTCTAAGCCAGACACGGTTACTAAGCTTATGAGCCCGTATGTTCGGTTTGGCTAGGGCAGGTTGTTATTTGATTAGTTATATTGGCAATCTACTTGTCTAAGCTGGCGCTTGTTTGGATACCCGCGACTATACTTGTTGCTGCCAGTGCGCTGAATTCCTGTATAAAACAGAAAGCGGGTCAGGATTGCCAAATGTAAACAATTGCACAGCTGCCCTTTGCCGAGTACTACGACCGGGCTACAACGACTGGAAAACGGGGATGTCAGGAAACAAGGCTTTGCTCGTTTGGCGGCAGTGGGTTACCTTCGTGGTATGAAACTGACCCGCACGAATCTTTGGTTGGCCGCCGCAACGGCCATGCTCCTGACGGCCTCCTGTGCCCAGGCCCCCGATGCCGCCGAGGCGGAGAAAGAACCTTCGGCCGATGCTGCTTACAAGCGCGCTCACCGCGCCGAAGGCTACCGCGAAGCTCAGCGCTCCAACGTCACCCGTAACTAAAACTCGCGGCTGGCTCCTGCTCTCAGCAATTGCCGCTCGTCCTACTAAAAAAGCCCCCGCCAAAAATCTGGCGGGGGCTTTTTTTATCTGGCTGATTCAGCCGGCCCAAGGGCGATGCTTTATTAAACAGCTACTAGCTCGGGCACCGGCGCGGTAGCGAAGCTGGGCAGGCTGATGCCGGCCAGCAGGTCGTGCTCCAGCAGGTCGGCCCAGGTGCGGAGGTATAGCACCACATCGTCGCGCTGATTATGGCGGAGGGCATTGCGGCGCTCGAACGGAATTTCCCGGCGGATGCGGGCATCCGAAAGCCGTTCCAAGTGGGTAAGGTCGGTGCGGGTAAAGCCGAGGGCCAGCATCTCGTCGATAGTCTGGTCGATGGGTAGGCCGCTGGTGGGGCAATAGTCGATAATCTGGCGCTCCCAGTCACCGTAGCGTTGCATGGCGCGGGTATGAATTTCGGCTTTGGTGAGGCGGGTAACTGTCTGGGCGAGGTGGCCACAGTTGCAGCTGCCCATATGGCCCCACTGGTAGGGTGCCTGAGTGGCGAGACGTTGGGCCGTGTCGCGCAGGGCCTGAATGACGGGAAGCGTGGGCTGAGCCATTTTCAGTAGTTAAAAAGTATGCAGTATCAGCCCTAAAAAGCAGCAGGCCCCGGAAAAAGTTTTCCGGAGCCTGCTGCTTTTTGATGGTTTGTGCGTCGTTCAGAAAGCATGATACGCTTGGCTACGCCAACCTCCGGTTCGACTGCGCGGACATGCTGCCCGCGGGATGCACTTTGAAGTGCCCCGTTAGAACGAGCCGCGGCGCGTGCCGCCGGCATCGCCCCGACGGCGGCCGCCCTGGTCGCCGCCTTCCCGGTTGCCACCCACGTTCACGCGGGCTCCACCGCTGCCGAAGCGGCGCGCGGTATCCGACTGTCCACTGCTGGCCGGCGCGGCCGGTCGGCTGCGCTCACCGCTCGGACGGCTCCCACCGTTGCTGCCTCCTGAGCGCCCGCCACCCTGGCCACCGCCGGAGCGGCCGCCGCCGCCGTTGCCACCCTCGCGGGGGCCGGAGCGAGCCGGCCGACCAGCCGGGCCTTTGGGCCGGATGATGCGCTCATTGCCGTGCAGCATCACGGGCTTGATGCGGCCGGATACGAACGGGTGCTCGGCTTCCACGTCAATCTGGCGGCTGATGAGCTTCTGGATATCCTGGAGGTAGGCGCGCTCCTCTTCCTCAACAAACGAAAAAGCGGTGCCGAAAGCGCCGGCCCGGCCGGTGCGGCCGATGCGGTGCACGTAGGTTTCGGGCTCGTTGGGGATTTCGTAGTTGATGACGTGGGTCAGCTCGTCCACGTCGATGCCGCGGGCGGCGATGTCGGTGGCCACCAGTACGCGGGTGCTGCCGGCTTTGAAATTCGACAGGGCACGCTGGCGGTGGTTCTGGCTCTTGTTGCCGTGGATGGCTTCGGCCTGAATCTGGTTGGCGGCGAGGGCTTTCACCACCTTATCGGCACCGTGCTTGGTGCGGGTGAACACGAGTACGCGCTTGATGCCCTTGTCCTCCAGAATGTGGCGGAGCAGGGCGGGCTTGTCGTTGTTTTCCACTAGGTACACCGACTGGGTCACCGTTTCGGCGGTGCTGCTGACGGGCGTAACGGCCACGCGCACCGGGTTGGGGCGCAGGATGGTGCTGGCGAGTTCCTGAATCTGGCCGGGCATGGTAGCCGAGAAAAACAGGGTCTGACGCTTGGCGGGCAGCTTGGGTAAAATGCGCTTGATGTCGTTGATGAAGCCCATGTCGAGCATGCGGTCGGCTTCGTCGAGCACGAACACCTCTACCTGACGCAGGTCCACGAAGCCTTGGTTCATGAGGTCGAGCAGGCGGCCGGGAGTGGCAATCAGTACTTCCACGCCGCGCTTGAGCTGCGCCACCTGCGAGCCCTGGCTCACGCCACCGAAAATAACGGTGTGGCGAATCTGGCTCAAATGGCGGCCATAGGCCCCGAAGCTTTCGTTAATCTGGATGGCCAGCTCGCGGGTTGGCGTGAGCACGAGGCAGCGGATGGCACCCCGCGCGTGGCTCGCCACCTGAGCCGTGCGGTGCAGCACCTGCAGGATGGGTACGGTAAAGGCGGCCGTTTTGCCGGTACCAGTCTGGGCCACGCCGAGAAGGTCTTTACCTTCCAGCACGTGGGGAATGGCCTGCTCCTGAATAGGAGTAGGGGTGGTATAGCCTTCTTCTTTGAGGGCTTTGAGAATAGGGTCAATCAGGTTTAACTCGTCAAACGTCATGTTGAGGGGTATGTGAATTTCGGGGCAAGGCTTCATTAATTCAGGCCGTCATGCTGAGCTTATCGAAGCATCTTTACTGCGTAAGTCATCTGATTTACTATTGCGGTAGAGATGCTTCGACAAGCTCAGAATAACGCTCTCAATGATTGGTCTTTCCCCTTGAGAAGTTATTGGTGGACAGTCGTCCACAGAATGAGTGGTTGAGCCTGCGCCGTAGCATAGGCGGGCATGGCCACGCTGGCAAAGGCCGGGCGTGGGTAGGGTGGGCGGCTCGTCGGAGGCCGACCGATTCCCGGAATGAAGAGGAATTGGAGTGAGGTGCGCTTACTTCGCGGAGACAGCCGAGGCGCGGGGCTTTGCCCGACGCAGCCGGGCAGCGGGCTGCTCCGACGGCGGCCCTAGTGGCAACAAAGGTACAACACACAAATCCGAACATGCAGATTGTCGAGCGCACCCAAGTATTCAATGGCCACTACAAAGTCAACCAGTTAATCGTTCAGGACGGCGAGCACCAGCTCCGGCGCGAGCAATTTGCGCCCGGCAAGGCCGTGGCCGCCCTCGTTTACGACACGGCCCGGCAGGTGTACGTGCTCACCCGCCAGTTTCGCATCGGCCCGGAAGCCGACATTCTGGAAATTGCCGCCGGCATGATTGACTCCGGGGAAGCTCCCGAAACGGCCGTGCGCCGCGAGATTCACGAGGAACTAGGCTATGAGATTGACAAGCTGGAGGAAATTGTGTGCATCTGGCCCTCGCCGGGCACCAGCGCCGAGGAAATTACCGTGTACTACGCCGAAGTGAGCCGCCGAACCGGCGCTGGTGGCGGGCTGGCCGAGGAACACGAGCACATCGAAATGGTGGAGCTAGGCTGGGAAGCGCTGGTAGCGGAGCCCCTGCGCGATGCCAAGTCGGTGATTGCGGTGCAGTGGGTGCGGCTGCGGGGGTAGGCGTGCAGGTTGAGCTTCTGTAATTGGGTGGTGTGCTTTTAGGAGAAGCTTACATCTGCAACTATACATTTACTCATCTTCTTATCAAAACCGGCATGAAATACCTGACATTCACTTTGGGGATATTACTAATAGGCTGTAGCAGTGATGATGGGCATAGGTTTGTTGGTACATACAAAGGCAATAGGCATATTCTGACAATTACCCAAGGGGAAGCCAATAATTTTGAGGTGAAAACAGTTTATGCGGGGACTCTGGATGAAGTCAGTATGTCGACTACGGGTCACTATGATTCTAAATGTAAGTGCCTCAAGGTGCAAAAAAACAACCGTACATTAGAAGCAGTATTGATACCCAAGGAAAATCGACTGGTTCTGACCAATTTTGGTAGCTTCACCAAATTGGATGGTCCTGAGCTATAGTGTGACTGTTATCACAGAAACTTGGTGACTGCTTGTAGGCTGCATTGTGAGCGTTCGCAAATGGTTTTGTTGCGACCTTGAACCAATAGGCTTCACCTGAAAGCAGGCCAGTCAAAAATATAGGTTTTGCGGAAGCATTAATGTGCGTCACAAAGGCTACTGCGCCGCCGGAATTTCCAGCGTGTAATCGAACGTCTGGTAGAGCTTGATGTCGCGAATGCTTACGGCGAGCTCCTGCGGGGCCATGCTGGGGAAGGGGATAACGGCCTTCGCCTGGTAGAGGTCGCGGCCGAAGAAGCGGCCGGTGCCGGCGGGCGGGGTGTGGGCGAATACCTCCTTGCCGTCCTTGTCGGTTACGGTGATGATAAGGTTGCCTAAATCGGCGTTTTTAGGGCCCTGGCGGTGGATAACGACCATGAGCACGCCCCCGGGAGGCACCAGGCCCACACGGCGCTGGTAGGTGGTGTCGGCCCAGTCGTGCAGCTTTTTGAGGTGGGTGAGCTCGGCCACCATTTCGGTGTAGGTGCGGTAGCCGACGCGGGTGAACGAGCCGTCGACATCCTGCTCCTCATCGGTGTTTTTGGTGACGTTTTTTACGTAGGGCGATTCTTCGTCCTTCTGAGCGAAGGCGTAGCGCTTGCGGCCCTTGGCGGCTTTGCCGGTGGGCTGGGCCAGGGCGGCACCGGCGCACAGGCACAACAGGGCCAGGGTGAGAAAATGGCGGGCGAGGCGGGGTAACGAATGCATCAGATAGGAATGAAATAAGAGGGTGTAGGATGGAGGAATGGCCAACGAAAAATCGGGCCAACAAAGTAACGAAAGGCTTGGTAAACTCCGGCCCGCGGCCGGCCGGCGAAATTGCACTGGGTGAATGGCCGCCTTGGTGACGAAAGCTTAATCCGAACGTAATAAAGGCTTCATCGGGAGCGACGAACTTTGAAAGCAGGATTTTTCATCGGTCTTCACTGTTTCAAACTATGTATTTCCCGGCTTTGCTTTTGGGGCTGCGCCGCCTGGGGCGCTGGCTCATCTATGAGTTATTTCAGCTGGTTCTGTGGGTGGCCTTTCTGCTGCACACGCTCGGCAGCCTGCGCTCGGCGTTCGGGGGAGGGGGCAAGCTCGCGCAGCGGCACCCGGGGCCGGCCATTCGGCCGCGCCGCAGCCCAACCCCCATGCGGGGTGGCCGGTTCAACCCAGCTGCCGCCGCATGAGCTCAATAGTAAATAATTTGTCGGAATCGCTTAATAATCAGGGGTCGGAAGCGGGCGGGCGGCCCCGAATTCACCGTAAGCGCCGGGTACAGGTCGCCGTTATCTCCGACGTGCACCTGGGCACTTATGGCTGCCATGCCAAAGAGCTGCTGCGCTATCTCAAAAGCATCCGGCCGCAGGTGCTGGTGCTTAATGGCGACATCATCGATATCTGGCAGTTTAGTAAAAACTACTGGCCGCCGGCCCACATGCGGGTGGTGCGCTACCTGGCCAGCCTGGCCGCCAAGGGCGTGAGAATCCACTACCTCACCGGCAACCACGATGAGCTGCTGCGCAAGTTCGCGGGCCTGAAGCTGGGCAACTTTCGCCTCGATAACAAGCTGGTGCTTGACCTGCCCCACGGCCGTACCTGGCTGTTTCACGGCGATGTATTTGACGTGACCATGCGGCATTCGCGCTGGCTGGCCCGGCTGGGCGGACAGGGCTACGATTTATTGATTCTGCTGAACCGCTTCGTGAACTACGGGCTGGCCCGGCTGGGCCGCCCGCGCGTGGCCCTCAGCAAACGGGTGAAAGAGCGGGTGAAATCGGCGGTGGCGGCCGTGAGCAACTTTGAAGAAACCGCCGCCGCCATTGCCGCCGATGAGGGCTACCGCTACGTGGCCTGCGGGCACATTCATCAACCCGAAATCAAGCCGCTGGCTACTGCAAAGGGAACGGTAGACTACCTGAATTCCGGCGACTGGGTCGAAAACCTCACGGCGCTGGAGTACACGGCCGAAGCGGGCTGGCAACTCTATTATTACAACGACGACCCGGCCATGCAGCAAACACCCGAAGCCGAAGCAGCAGATGCGGCCGAAGCCCTGGCCGATGCCAACCCGGCGCAGCTACTGGAGGGCTTGTTGGCCGAATTTAAGATTAAGGCGTAAATAGGGGGGTTGAATAGCACAAACAGCACGTCATGCTGCGCGGACGCCAGATGAGCATGATGGTCTGAAAACATCATTTCGATTATTACCCCTTAAATGTCCCGAATACTTTACGCCATCCAGGGTACCGGCAACGGCCACCTCAGCCGCGCCCTCGACGTGGTGCCGCTGCTCCAAGCCCGCTGCGAGCAGCTCGATGTGCTGGTGAGCGGCCCGCCGGCCGACCTGCCACTGCCATTCGACGTGAAATACAAAGCCCGGGGCATGGGGTTTGCGTTTGGTAAAAAAGGCGGTATCAACTTCGTAAAGACTTTCGCGCAGTTCAACTCGGTGAAGTTTGTGCACGAGGTGCGGCACTTGCCCGTGGAGAGCTATGACTTGGTCATCAGCGACTTCGAGCCGGTGAGCAGCTGGGCCTGTAAGCTGCGCCACGTGCCCTGCGTGGCCCTCAGCCACCAGAGCGCCGTGCTACACCCCGCCGCCCCGCGCCCCGACCGCGAAGACCCCGCTGGCCGCGCCGTGCTGAAGCACTACGCGCCGAGTACGGCCCAGTACGGCTTTCATTTTCAGCGCTATGCCCCCGAGATATTCACGCCCGTAATCCGCCAGCAGGTGCGCGAGCGGAGCCCGATTAATGAGGGCCACTACACGGTGTATCTGCCGGCGTTTGAGGAGGAAATTCTGGTGGAGCGCCTGCAGCACCTGAGCCGCAGCGTGCGGTGGGAGGTGTTCAGCAAACACAGCTCCGAGCCCGCCGAGTACGGAAACGTGCGGGTGTGGCCCGTGAGCGGCCCGGCGTTTCTGGATAGCCTGGCCCGGGCGGCCGGTGTGCTGTGCGGGGCCGGTTTCGAAACCCCGGCCGAGGCCCTTTACCTTGGTAAAAAACTGCTGGTAATGCCCATGAAGCAGCAATACGAGCAGCAGTGCAATGCGGCGGCGCTGGAAAAGATGGGTGTGCCTGTGATTAAGAACTTCAAGGATAAAAACCTCGATAAAGTCGACCAGTGGCTGCACCAAGACCAGGTAATCGCCGTTGACTACCCCGACCAGACGGGTGCCGTGCTCGACCGATTGCTCCGGGAGCAACTGTAACGCAATTACGTTGGGTTGGCAAGGTGAGAAAAGGACGCTTTGCCGGGTATTCTGGGCACGGAGCAGCGGCGAAGCGTCTGGCGTGCCACTACCAGCCTTTCCGGTTGCACGATTGAGTACCTATTGCCTGCCGGATGCTGCCCGGCGTTCTGTTTGATTTTCTACTAATATTTATTCGCCATTCCGTGCTCTGCGCATGCTAAAACTGCCACCCAGCTATTTAGAGCCCCTACCGGCCGCCTTCTTCCCGGCTTCGACCCCGCTACCATTTTCCCGCGCCGATTTTGGGCCTGATTTTCAGTGGGGGGCGTCGGCCGCCGCCTATCAAACGGAAGGTGCGTGGCAGCAACAGGGCAAGGGAGCCAGCATCTGGGACGATTTCACGCGGCGCAAGGGCACCATTCGCCGCAACGAGCACGGGCGCGTAGCGGCTGATTTCTACAACCGCTACGAAACTGACCTCGACCTGGCCGCGGGAATGGGCCTTACCGACTTCCGGTTTTCGGTGGCCTGGCCTCGGGTGCTGCCCGAGGGCACCGGGGCCGTGAACCGGCGCGGCCTCGACTACTACGACCGTCTGGTGGACGCTTGCCTGGAGCGCGACCTGCGCCCCATGCTCACCCTCTACCACTGGGACCTGCCCAGCGCCCTGCAAGCCCGCGGCGGCTGGGCCAACCGCAACATCGTGAACTGGTTTGCCGACTATGCTCAAATCGTGGCCCGCCGCCTCGGCGACCGGGTGCCGCAGTGGTGCGTGCTGAACGAACCCATGGTATTTGTGGGTGCCGGGCACCTGCTGGGAATTCATGCGCCCGGACGGCGGCACCTGGGGGCTTTTCTGGCAGCGGCGCATCATGCCACGCTGGCCCAGGCGGAAGGTGGCCGCGCACTGCGGGCCGTGCTGCCCGCCACGGCCCAAATCGGCACCACGTTTTCGTGCTCCCACCTCACGCCACACCGCCCCGGCAACGCCCTCGACGAAGCCGCCACCCGCCGCGCCGATGCCCTGCTGAACCGCTTATTCGTGGAGCCGACTCTTGGCCTGGGCTACCCCGTGGCCGAGCTGCCCGCCTTGCGCTGGCTGCTGGACCGCTACCACAAGCCCGGCGACGAGCAGCGGATGACGTTCGATTTTGACTTTTGGGGCGTGCAGAACTATACCCGCGAAGTGGTGAAATTCTCGCCCTGGCTACCGCTGCAATGGGCCGCGCTGGTGCCCGCCCGGCAGCGCGGCGTGCCGCACACCGACATGGGCTGGGAAGTATTCCCGGAGTCGCTCTACCAAATGTTAAAGCAGTTTGCCGCGTATTCCAATGCGCCAAGGCTATTGGTAACTGAAAGTGGCTCAGCGTTTCAGGACGTCGTCTTGGATGGCCGCGTGCACGACGTGGCCCGGCGGGCCTACCTGCAGGCCGCCACCGGCCAGGTATTGCGCGCGAAACAGGAAGGGATAAACGTGGGCGGTTATTTTGCCTGGAGCCTGACCGATAATTTCGAGTGGGCCGAGGGCTACGGCCCGCGCTTTGGCCTTATCCACGTCGACTACGAAACGCAGGAACGGATAGTGAAGGACTCGGGGCGCTGGTACCGGGATTTTCTGGGCGGCGCAACGGTAGCGGCAGTGCCGACCACTGAGCAAGCCGCACATCTGTAGCGTGGGCGCTGCGAGTCCGCGTGGTTGAACGTCCCTCCAAGTACGGACCCGTAGCCCCTACGCTACACTATAGCAGTAAATCCCGGCAGCTCAGAAACTTCTCAATCAGCAGCTCCGGCTGCTGCTCATCGAACTCGCCGAAGCCCAGCACGAAGGCCGGTGCGGGCTGCACAAAATGGATGGCTTCGTTCACCGCCCGCAGGTAGGGGCTGATGCGGTTTTTGTCGCCATCGGCGGTGACAAATTCCTGGTCCCAGCGCAATAATTCCGGGTCTTTACGCACCAGAAAAGGGATGACGAAGGGGACGAAGCGGCCGAAAATCGGGTTTTCGCCAATGGTCAGCCGGGTATCGGGCCAAACGTGAAATTCGGCGAACGAAGCCGGCGGCACCAGCACAAACTGCGCCTTTTCCAGCGTCATTTCTGCAAATAGCTCGAAGCGGTTGGGCTGAGCGTAGAATTGCGCGTAAGCCGTGTACCACACCGAAATCCCGGCGGGGTTCACCAATTGGTAAGGATGAAACGTGCTGGCAATACCCAGCCCGCCATGGTTGCCAACGACGAGGCTGAACAGGTTACCAAAATTCGCTAAATCAGTCGATTGGCGGTACGGCTCATTGGTGAGGCCGTAGAGGTAGAAGCAGGCAAAATCGGCCAGGGTAGGACCAATGGGCGGCGTGGCAGCGGAGATGGAATCGGGCACGGGCGACGGTGCGGTAAAGTAGGAGGGAAGCTCGCTGCGAAATGGCTTAGCAGTCTGCAAACCTAGTTCCCGGCCAGCAACTACGCTTCGCGACGCGTAGCGCCGTGCTGCATTCGGGTTCCTGAATTTCCGCCCCGCGCCCATGCTCCTCACCGCCGAACGGACTGCCCGGCCGCCGCAGTAGCTTCGCGCTTCATTCTTCTCCAGTCTGTTTTTATGACTATCACTTCGTTTTCAGATGCCGTCCGCGCCGCCCTGCTGGGTCTGGCCTTGGGCGACGCCCTCGGAGTGCCCGTCGAGTTTTTGTCCCGTGTCGCCCGCCGGCAGGACCCCGTGACCGGGATGCGGGCTTTCGGCACCCACCGCCAGCCCGCCGGCACCTGGTCCGACGATTCCTCGCTCACCTTCTGCCTGGCCGAAACCCTGGCCCGGCCCGGTGGCCGCACGGCCGTGCCCGATTTGGCCGACTTTGCCCAGCGCAGCATCAACTGGCGGTATAACGCTTACTGGACCGCAACGGGCAAAACCTTTGATGTGGGCAATGCCACCAGCACGGCCATCGGCCGCCTGCAACGCGGAATTGCTCCCACTGCCGCCGGTCCTAGCTCAGAGTCCGACAACGGCAACGGGGCGCTCATGCGCATTCTCCCCCTGGCTTTTCACGATACCTGGCGGGCAGAAATCCTAGATTTGGATGCCGCCTGGACGCTTACTGAAAACGTGGCCAGCGTGACGCACGGCCACCCGCGCTCCACCCTGGGCTGCTTTCTGTATCTGTTGGTAGCGCGGGGCTTGCTGATAGGCAGCTCACCCGCAGATGCTTTTTTGCAGATGCGCCAACTAGCGAATCCGTGGCTGGCAAACGGCAGTATTCCTGCGGTTGTTGAGGCCAGGTATTACCGACAGTGGGTGCTTTCCGGAACATTGCCTGACCAACCGGAAAGCGCCATCTCCTCCTCCGGCTACGTCGTTGACACCCTCGAAGCGGCGCTGTGGTGCCTGCTGAAACACGACACCTATGCCGCTACCGTGCTGGCCGCCGTGAACCTTGGCGACGACACCGATACCACCGGGGCCGTGGCCGGCGGCCTCGCGGGCCTGGCCTACGGCGAAGCGGCGATTCCGGCCGATTGGCTGGCCGTGCTGGCCCGCCGGGCCGATATTGAGGACCTAGCCGGGCGGCTGGCGGGCTGCTAAGCCGGGAGTATCGCAACTTTCCGTACCTTCTGGTATGAATACTACTCCCACCCCCCGTCCGCTGCCCAACTCGTATTGGGCCACCCCCTTGCTGCTGGCTTCCGAATACCCCGGAGCCCAGCACGAAGCCGAAACCGCGCACCGCCTCGACCTGCTGCTGGCCGCCGGCATCCGCGACTTCTACGACCTTACCGAAGTCAGCGAGCCGCTCGAACCCTACGAGGACCTGTTGCGCGCCCGGGCCGCCCACTTGGGCTTGGCCGCCGAGAGCGTGCGCTTCCGCCGCTTCCCCATCCGCGACGTGAGCGTGCCCACACCTAAACGCCTGAGCGAAGTGCTGGCCGCGCTCGAAGACAGCGCCGCCGCCGGCCGTCGGGCCGTGGTGCATTGTTGGGGCGGCGTGGGCCGCACGGGCACGGTAGTGGGCTGCCACCTGCGCCAGCACTTCGGCCTGAGCGGCGACGAGGCCCTGGCCCGCATCGCCGAGGAGTGGAAGGGCGTGGAGAAAAACCACCGCGTGCCTCGCTCCCCCGAAACCGCCGAGCAGGCTGCCTTCGTGCGCGCCTTCGAGCCCATGCCGGTTACCGTCGAATAAAAGTGGCTAATCGAAAGCAATTTGAACAAGTGGAGTAGGTACCCCAGCAGCGCTTCTGGATAACTGCTCCACCTGTTCGAATTGTCGTTTAATTCACCGGCGTGGGCGTAGCCGGCGTCAGTTTCACGCCCGTAAACTGCTGCGGAATGCTCACGGAGGCAATGGGCTCGATGCGCATGCGCTTGTCGTACTTGCTCACGTTGGCCAGTTTCAGCAGCGTGGCATAGTCGGGCGTGTGGCCGCTTTTCGTCTTGATGAAATAGCTGTTCACGCGCAGCGTAGCCGGGTCGTAGCTCACTTCCAACGCCGTGGTATCGCGCCAGTAGGTGTACAGGGCTTCGGTGGTGCCGGATTCCGACTGGCGGGGCGTGCGGTCGCGGTCGGGCCGAACGGATTGGCTAATGAGGGGCCGGGCAATTTCATCGGCATTCAGGCCCAGCAGGGCAGGTACATCAAAGGCGCGCTGTACCGCGGGAGCTGGCGGCGGTACCATCGATACAGCCGGACTTTCAGTAGCGGGGCGGTCGGTGCTGGCGCAGCTAAGCAGCAGGGCCAGTGGCAGGAGGGAGGCATAACGTTTCATGAGAATCGGGCCGTAAGGATGAAATCCCTTGTACGCAATTGCACGCCTAAATGCCGAAATATGCTCGCGGCTTGCCCAACTGGCGCTATCCGGGCAGCGTGAGCAGGCCAGTAATACCCTTCACGTTAAGCCGCGCAAACTTCCGGATTCGGTCGAATCGAGCATCGGTTTCGGCCCACTCCTCATCGGGTGGCAGGGGCCGGGGTATATGGGTTTCGAGCAGGCTAAAGATGGAAGCGGCGATATCGAAATAGCCCAGCAGCAGCAGATATAGCTGTTTTTTCTCTGCTTCCGAATAGCCCTTGGTCCGAATTGCTTTGGTGAGCGTATCGAGCTGGGCCGTTTCGTCGGTGTAGAGGTCGCGCAGGGTGTAGCGGCTGCGCCAGTATTCGGCCAGCGCCATCGCCGGCACATCGCCCACCGAAAACGGAAAATCGGTGGCAAAGTCCGATGCTTTTGAAAAGGCTGTTTCGGCCGCGTAAAGCGGAGCCAAGTGCTTTTGCAGGCTGGCCCAGAGGCCGGCCCGGGCGCGGTCGAAACCCGGGGTGGCGGGCGTATCTGGAGTGCTCATAGAAATGCCGATAGAATTGCGCAAAGCTACCCACAAGGCCGTGCGAAAAGCGTTGTACCCGGCCCGAACCTAGTTGCCTGGTTCCCTGAAGCCGTATGATGGCCTAAACTCCGGTAATTATGCCCTTCCGCCCCGCATCCGTTTCTCCCGCCACCTACGACACCGACGAGCGGCTGCGCTGGGTCGAGCGCATTGCTCACCTCATGGACAGTCAGTTTCAGCTGCCCGGCACCCGCTTTCGCTTCGGCCTCGACCCGTTGCTGGGCCTACTGCCCATCGTGGGCGACCTTTCGACCACGGCTGTGTCGGTGGCGCTTCTGCTCACTATGCTTCGTCACGGGGCCAGTGGCGCAGTCGTAGTGCGCATGGCCATTAATATTTTGATTGATACGGTTGTAGGCGGCATTCCCATTCTTGGCAACGTATTCGATTTCGCCTACAAAAGCAACGAACGCAACGTAGCGCTGCTACGCCGCCACTACGCCGAAGGCCGGCACGGCGGCAGCGGCCGGGGCCTGGTGGTGCTTTTGCTGCTGTTTTTTGTAGTGGTTTTTGCGCTGGTCGCTTGGGGTAGCGTTGTGCTACTGCGCTGGGGCTGGCACTTCCTCGAAATACACTCGTTGATGGGCGGGTAGTGGCCTAAACAAGCCGACAAGAAATTACGCGTTGGAATTAATTAGTGAAAACAAAAAGGCCATTTCCGAGGAGGAAATGGCCTTTTTTGCAAACGGTAGCGGTCTGGACGGGACTCGATTTCGTTCGAATAGTGCCTTTCTGGGCTGTTTCTAGCCTTCTGACTGCTCCAATGCGATACGAAAAGCAGCACAATTTGCCGCGCAAAAAAAGGCTATTCTGTGCTTAAAGAGTCAAAATAAGCGCCTATCTTCGAGTTGTACTAAATAGGATAATTCAATGAAAACTAGCGCTTATATACGCCCACCGGCACGCACCCGCGAATGCTCCATCAGCGTCCGCTACACCCACCAACACGCCTACTTCGCGATACGAACGGGCTTGACCGTGCTGCCCGAGCACTTCGACCAGGACGCGGGTGCCGTGCGGCGGTCCCACGATGACTGTAACCTGATGAACGCCATCATCGACCAACGGAAAGCCACCATAATGACGGCGGCCCGCAAACTGCTGCTTTTGGGGCAAGAACCTACAATAGAAAAGGTTAGGGACGTGCTCAACGGTGTTGTCGCAGCGCCGCCTATTGCAGTGCCAGCACCGGCTACGGTAGTCGCACCTGCCGCGCCTGTTACGAAAGTAAGTAGGAAGGTTACGATTGTAAGCACCGAAAAAGACCGCTTCCAAGAGCTATTGATGCTCTACTCTAAGGGCTCCGTACACGATGCGGCCTCTACCAAAAAAGACAAGAACCTGTTTGCCCGTATCCTTATTGAGTTCCAATTATGGTACGGCAAGCAATTGACTTTTGACAAGATGGACGGCGCGATGTATGGCCAATTAGCAAAGTATTTCTTGGACGAGCGCGGCGGCTATAACAACGTCTTCGGCAAGCGTGTCAAGGAGTTGAAATCGTTCCTTCGGTGGAGTGAGGTAGAGCACGCCATTCACCCACATCAGGCGTACCGGAAGTGGAAAGTGTACCACGAGGAAAAGGAAATCGTCTACCTCACGCAGGACGAAATCGACCTGTATTGGCACGCCGACGGCCTGACCCCGCAGATGCAGAAGTACCGCGACGTGTTCGTGTTCAGCTGCCTTACCGGCTTCCGGTGGAGCGACATTGTGCGCAGCAAGCAGATGGTGGTGCAAAACGGCTTGCTCACCATCCTCACGCAGAAGAACCGCGGCAATGCCAAGGTGCCGATGAACGAGCGTATTCGGGCCATCCTGGACCGCTATAATGGCGACCTGAACATCGTGACGCTGCAAAACATGAACGAGGGCATTAAGGCAATGGCCCAAAAGCTTGGTATAGACGATGAAGTCTACTACTACCGCTACAAGCTGAAAGAAGCAGTGGCGTTCCACGAGCCCAAATGGAAGCTGCTCTCGGCGCACTGCGGCCGTCGGAGCTTCATCACCAACGCATTCACGCAAGGCTTCTCGGTGCCTGAAATCCTGGAGATGATTGGCAGCACCGACGCTAAAGTGCTCGGTGCTTATATGGCCGTCACCGGAAGCCACCTCGTGAACAAGACCAAGGAACTGAACCACTAATTGCCCAGAAAGGCTAGTCCATCATAGTGGTAACCATGCTTCCTACAAAAACTACGACCATGAGCATACCAAAAAAGTATATCATAATCGTGTTGAGTGAACTTCCATTATTTCTTGTATCGCTCAACCCCCACCACATTGCGGCTACAAAGAATAATCCGCATGCACTGTAATACGCCGTGCTACTTAACACGAAGAAAACCAGTTGACCAATGAGTAAAAGGATTATGTTACTCCTGCTCAAATCAATTGTACTTTTTTGGCCACTCATACTAAATGGATTAATAAATCAGAAAAGAAGTTCAGGAGCCTAAATCTAGGTCAGTAAGCTTGATGTAGGCGGCGTAGTCCTCCAGGCACTTAGCGTTGGTGAAAGTGCGGGTGCTCACGATTTTGTTAAGGTCGTAGTCGTAGAACACCTCAGCAAAGTAAGTGCCCATGTGGTAGAGGTTCACGCCGTTCGCTGCCTTACCGAAGTCGCCTTCCTCGTACCGCCGGGCGAAGTAGTCGCCCTCGTTGACCACGGTGTAAATCTGCTCATCAAGCTGCATGGCGCGGAAGGCGTAGTGGTCGGTCGGCATCGTGACGCATAATTACCGAAAAACTGTGATAGATTCTTTTAACTGACGTTCACCACACTTTAAGAATTAGCTTTTTATGAAAACGCGCCTAATATTTGTTCCACACATTCCTTTCACCAGATTTATGAGCGGCTAAAACTGCTTGTAACAATCACCCTTATCACTATGCCTGATTTTGTTTCTACCCCACTCAACGAAACCCCACCCAATCCCAAACCGGGTCTTTTTAATATCAAGCATAGTAAGCGGGACTTCCAAAAGAAGGCATCTTGGAGCAAGAACAAATTCAACTCGTCGTTCCCGACCGCGCTTGCGCTTTACATGGAAAACCAGGGGTTGCCATTGGTTTACTTAAAGCTCGGCAGTGACCTTCGCACCGTCGAAAAGTCGGCAATTACCACATCTGAGTTGTTTGGGCTGAACCTGTCGAATAAAGAGGCATACTTGGACTACGAAGCACCTTACAGCCCTTATGCGGGGTTTGTCACTTCTGGGCAAACGCCTAAAGTTGACCTTAAAGTACTCGACCACGAAACGCAAGACGTACTATCGGGCTTCGAGATAAAGCTAACAGTAGTACCCGATGATGCCACCCACGCACTCGACGAGCAGTACTGGGGAAGTGAACTGGTGATACGGATGCCCAGCTTGATTTTTCTCGCTTGCAGTATCGCAAAGACTTACCAGCACGACCTTCCTCGGCTAATGCGTTTCTTTGGTAGGAGCGGCAGCTTCGGCGCTTTTAACAATTACCGGGAGCCGGCGCAGGTGAACACGATACTGCCAAAAATTGGAGAAATCATACACGCGATTATTGCAGACAATATCGACAACCAACGCCCGACTCTCATACAGCCTATTTGGAAGACAATGGGCAAAAGAGCAAAACTGGCGGAAAACTGCTTGGACGTATTTGTGTGGAGCGATTTAGCTTTTACTCGGTTGTTCTTGGCAAATGCCTATACAACGCCCGCAACCATAACGAAGGACATTGACCGGCCAACTCGGGCCGTCATCCAGCTTTTCTTCATGCTGCACGAATATGCACAACACGGCAAATTCAACCCGCACGCAATCCAGAACGCGCTGAGTTATAAAACCAAAAACGATAAAGCGTTTTCTGTGTCAGGGCGAGTGACAAATCCGATTATGGATTGCGCTGAGTTGCGTACCCCTCGCGTTCGTCGGGACCAAATCAAGGAAATCATTCTGAACGGAGGCGAGGAATTCCTTTCCCCAGAGCGCCGTTTTGATGCCGTACTTGTATCTTCGATAGGGCTTTTTGAAGAGCAAGAAAAAAAAAAGAGGACGGAATGAGAGCGATTGACCTGTTTGCCGGCTGCGGTGGCCTTTCCAGAGGGCTTGAAAATGCTGGTTTTAAAGTGGTTGCGGCCTACGAGCACTGGGACAAAGCTGTTAGCGTTTACAAAGACAATTTTACCCATCCTATATTCGATACTGACCTTTCTGGTGACGTTAGCGCTAAAGAATTTAGTAGACACCGGCCGCAACTCATAGCTGGTGGGCCACCTTGTCAGGATTTTTCTAGTGCTGGTGCCCGCAATGAAGATGGTGGCCGGGCCGACCTGACGGTAGCCTACGCTAGGATTGTTACCGAAGTGAGGCCCGAGTGGTTCATCATGGAGAACGTTGAGCGAATCCTTAAAAGCCAACGGGTGCTCAAGCAGGCTATCCAGATGTACCGTGAGGCCGGCTATGGCCTTACGGCGACCGTATTAGATGCCAGCTACTGCGGCGTGCCTCAGAAGCGCAAGCGGTACTTTCTAATAGGTCGCCTCGGTGAACAGGATGACTTCCTGCGCGAAATGTTGGAACAGGGGCAAAGCCAGGACGAACTGACCATACGTCAGTATTTCACTGCGCAAAACCTACCTATGCCCAGCGATACTTACTATCGGCACCCGCGCAGCTATGCCCGTCGGGGTATCTTTAGTATTGATGAGCCAAGCCCAACGATTCGGGGTGTCAACCGACCAATCCCGCCCAACTACCAGCCACACGCAGGCGACATAACGCAAAACTTGAATAACGTCCGGCCCCTAACGACTGCCGAGCGCGCACTCATTCAAACCTTCCCCACAGACTTCGTCTTTAAGGCTACCAAAGGTTCAATCGAGCAGATGCTCGGTAACGCCGTGCCTGTTAAACTCGGCGAATACGTGGGTAGGTGCATCATGACCTATGCCAAGCAGAAAGCTAAGGAGGCAAAGGCCAAAGCAAAGGCCAGTCAAACATCGATTTCGTTTGAATTAGCTTAGAACGCACTCACTAACTGGTAACAAAACGCCACCATAATTATATGGTGGCGTTTCCACTTTTAATCGCCTAGCGCTGTATTCATCATCGAATTACCAGCACCGGCCCGCGCAGCACCGCGTCTTCGTCATCCAATTCGAAGCCCACTCCCGCCAGCTCGCCCACAGCTGCCATCGCGGCCGGGTTCACTTCGCCCTCGCAGTCGAATATCAAGTAGGCCACGAAGCCCGGCCCGCTGGCCAGCACGTCCACCAGTTCGGCTGCGCACTCTAATAGTATAGGTACCGCCGCCGGCACCCCCACGAGCCCGGTGGCCGGGTCGGGCATGGCCAGGCCATCGGCGGGAACTGGCTGCGGCGGCTGATGGGGGAGGTAGAGCGTGGCGTTCATAACGCAAAAGTGAGCATATTATGGCTCTTTAACGCTACTCTTCAGCCAACCAACTGCCGAGGTGGTATAAAGTGAAATCGCCACCCACGCTTTGAACCTAACAAAACTTCCGGTAGATGCCAAGCAACTCTACATCGAAATCGTCATTTCCAAAGGGCAGGGCCGCCTGACAAGTAAGGCGCAGGAGCTGTTAGTCACATTGGCCAAGAACGCAATTCGCAGGAAGCAGTATTACTCAGAGGAAGACCGCGACGATTGCCACCAAACCGCCCTCATGTCAATGTTTGCGAACTGGCAGAGCTTCAACCCGGTGAAGTACGCTAACGCCTTCGCGTATTTTACGGAGGTGTTTAAGCGAGGCCTCGCGGAAGGCTTCAATCAACTCCACAACAAACGTGGGCTGGAAAGAGGCGAACGGGTCCGTTCGGTATCCATTAACTCAGGCAACAAGGGCGAGCAGATGTTTAATATTTGAGCCCACGCCAACATAATCCTACGTCATAAAAGATAAATCCCAATCCGCAAAACGGGTTGGGATTTTTGCGTTTGGACGCATTCAAGAACTTTTCGATGGCTAAATGTCTAAGAGTGTGCGACGTAACTGTTTTTTTAACTGTGCACACTCTCGGTATTAGCGAGAATATGAAACAAAATTAAAGCCTAGGAGGGCCGAATCCTAGGCTTTTGTTTTGCATCATAATCAATCGGTAGTAAATGAAGAAAAAGAGAATGTAGGGTAGTTTTTATGGGAGTGTAGTGGAGGTTATGAACCCTGCACCCCCCGCCGCCCCGCCCTTTTTGCTGCCACCCACCTCATTCATTTCTTGATAATTAAGTAATGCTCTTTTAGGGTTAGCGCCCCACTATGCCGTGTCCAGCCCTCAATCGTGAGGGTACCCGTAATGGCCGACACATAATTGAAATGCGTTTGCGTGTGCCCGCTGGGGAGCGGGTATCCTGTAATGGGGGCCTTTTTAGGTTACGCACCACTAATGCCACCCCAATACTGGGCGCATCTCCCTTTCAGACCCTACCATCCGTGTAGTGAATAACGGATAAAAACCTGCCAACTGCCTAACCCGCACAGGCAAAGTCAACCGGCCTTTCGAGGTGCGGATGGGCATCGCTTTGCCCAAAATCAGCCGTAATAAATTCAACTAGACGCCGCTCATCGCACTGAGCACTAAGCCTATGTTTATTGAAAACCAAGAGATTGACGTAAAAAAGCTGAGCGTAAAACTGCGCAGTGTCTTTTCTACAATAAAGGCCCGCTGCTACAAACCCAAAGACCCCGGCTATAAGTACTACGGCGGCCGTGGGGTCACTATCAGCCCAGAGTGGACGACAAAAGATGGCAATAGCCGCTCTTTTGTCGTCTGGGCGTGGGCCAACGGGTTCCAAGCAGGGTACCATTTGGTGCGACTGGACAAGGGTTTGCCTTTTGGCCCGGACAACTGCAAATGGGTTTCAGCAAAGGAATCCAGACGCACCGGCTGCGCAACTCCACAGTACGTGGAATACAAAGGCGAGCAGGTCACGCTGGTGTCATTGGTCGACCGTTTTCACCCCGGCTACTCCAAGCAAATGCTCGCGACTATAAAAAAGCGCGTCAGCTATTTAGGGTGGGATGCAGAATCTGCCGTTACCATGCCCATTGTGCGTAATAGCAAACGGCCCCCGGGGGTAACTCGCATAAAAGCGACACGGCGGCGGTGTGACCGCCAGGAAGATGGGATTCGCAAGGGCACCCTCTTGAATTGGTATTATTCTTTTTGGAGTAGAACCACAAACCCCAATGAGCCGGGCTATAAGCACTACGGCGGGCGTGGGATAACTTTTAGCCCCGAGTGGTCTAGCGCCAGTCCTTTTGTGGAATGGTCGCTGGCAAACGGCTACCAACTGGGTTTGCTGCTGGTCAGAATAAACAAACGCTTGCCTTACGGTCCTGGCAACTGCCATTGGGTATCACGCGAAAAACAACGGCGTGCGAATGCCAATGCGCAGTACGTGAAATACAAGGGCGAGTGGGTCTTGCTACTGGAACTTGTTGAACGGGTGTACCCAGACTACGGCCGGTTTTTGCTAAAGCAAATTAAGACGCGCATCAACATGCTTGGATGGGACGTGGAGACAGCCGTTGACACGCCCATACATCCTGCGGGTTTGCATATTCTGCCGGTGAACACGCCACGTTTGCTTGCCATCAATAAGAGCGCCATTGAATGGCTGATTTAAACCGGGCTTGAAGCTTTTAAGCTCCAACTCAAATATCCCTTTTTTAACAAAAGCATGCTGCGTTCGCAGGTGCATCAACACAATCACTCTTTTACTCATGAAAACCATCACAATACCTGTTCCCGCTGCCCTTTTACGCAACCTCAATAAACGTTGGCCCGGCCAGCGCTGGAAGTACATTCCGGGCTACGAAACCCGTTACCTTGTCTCTGACCAAGGTTTGGTTTTTTGCGTAGCTGCTGATTGTTTAGCGGCTCGCATGAAGTCTGCGACTAAAACATTTGTGGTCAGACTTGTGCGTAACGGCGTTAACTATACGGCCGCAGTGCATATCGTGGTCGCGCTCGCGTTTATCTTTAATGACGAGCCGATTTTCAAAAATCAGGTCGGCCATAAAAATGGTAACCGGATGGACAACCGGGCGAGCAACCTAGTGTGGTTGCATAAATCATCAATCACAGAACGGTTGATAGAAAGGACCCAAAAGCTTCAGGAGCTAGGCGCACCAGGCTACGCGACCGGACGTTTTTTGACACCCGACGAGGTTCGGTTAATTAAAGAATGGTTTGCTGCCGGCGTTTCAATTGGGGAAATAGCCCGCGAAGTGGGAAAAAGCCGGTCTACCATTTACAATGTGCTTAAAGGGGAGACGTGGCGTTTCTTAGACTAATCGCTCCTTTTTCTCCCTCTACCCACATTAGTGCCGCCATTCACGGGCTGCACTTAGAATAAAGCCCCTCGCCACGTCGAGGGCCGGCCGCCGCCAAGCGCAGGCCGTTTCGAGTAAGAACTTTCGCCGGTTCTTACTCGACCAAATCCAACCGGCCCGGGAATAACGCAGGCTCAGCACATAAAATGGGCGGAGGTGGAACTGTGCTGTAAACGTTCGGCTCGCCGTCGCTCAAGGGGCCCCTGCTGGCGCCGGGCCCACGCTCAGGCTCCAGGGCCAAGGGATTGTACCGGCGCTGGCCTGCCGAGGGAGCATTCCTACCATATTGATTCCTCTTTTTGGTAATAGTGGAAAGTTGCAGCCCTGCGTGGAAATGTTGCAGCCATGATGGCCAAACAGAGGCCTAGTTAGGTGGTATATAACTCATCCATAGTGGATTACTAAAATTAGGAATCAATATCATAGGAATGAACCCACGACCAGCCCACCGCCCACCCCTCTACACCACCCCCGCAGTCAAGATTTCCTGTAGCATCCCCCAACTGCTGCACGAGCTGCTAAAAGGAGACGGCAACGTCTCCGCCACCCTCACGCGCATCATCGCTGCGCACTACAACATCGACCCTTATGTAAATGCCCGTTAAATACTACAAACCCTCGTGGATGAAACGTCTACCCGACGGCATCCACTGCTCGGCCTGGATACCGGGCAACTGTAGCAAAGAAGAAGTGTTGGCCGCCTTAGCGGGCCAATACCAAGACCTAGGCCTCGACATGTTGACTTACATCTCGAAGCGCTGGATGAACCACGAAAATGACCCGTGGGGAGATGCCAAAATGAAGGGCGGTTACGTGGCGCTGTACGGTGCCGACCTCAAGGCCAACTTCGGCAACCCATACAAGGCCGTCCTCGATGCGCTCATTGCCGCGAACATCCTTCAGGTGTGGAAGCTGCGCGACATCACGGGCCAGGAGGAGTTGAGCAACAGCGGCTCTTACAAGACCAAAAAGCACGACGGGGACTACGGCATTTCAAAGGCGTACCGCGTACGCCTCGACCTGCTGGGCGAGGGCACCAATGAATGGAAGCAAGAGCAATTTCTCGACATGAAGGCAATTTTCAACATCTGGCAGCGCGAAGACAGCAAGCGCAAAAAAGAGCTGGTGCAGGAGGCCCGGAGGCGAGTGCTGGAAATGTCCGACGCGGTTTGCCGCCAGTACGACCTGGTTCACGCGAAAAGCATCCTCGACGGCCTGTACAAAGCCCACAAGTACGCAGAAGGCGACGTGGTGGTGAACGGCAAGAAGCTGGTGACGGTGCTAGATGGCGTCGTGTACATCGACAACGTGACCGTGGGCCGCAAGTGGGTACAGCTGAATGGCATTGTCGAAATGCCGTGGCAGGGCAATTCTTGCGACCAGTTTGGGGAGCGTTTCCACGGCCCGTTTACCAACATGAACAGCGTGTTGCGCCCCGCTATTCGCATTGCCGGCGAGTCCTGCGTCAACATCGATATTCGGAACAGTCAGTTCGCGTTGCTGGCCTGCTTGATGACGGCCAACGTCCTGCCCATCCTTACCGAGAAAGCGCAGGACAATCCCACGCAGGTGGCCAATGCTATTGCCACGCTACAGGCGGCATACGTTGCTCACGAAGACGTGCGGTTGTTTTGCCAATACGCGCTGGCAGGCCAGCTCTACGCCTGGGTAGCCGGTGAGCTGGGAATCAGTGAGGCCGAAGCCAAGCAGTCGCTGTTCCGCTGCCTGTTCTCCGGCTCGAAAGAAGGACTGACGCTAAAAAAGAAGCTCCTGCCGCTGCTGCCGAATCTGGTGGCCGTGTGTGGCGAACTGAACGACGGCGAGCAGATGACCATCATCTGGAAGACAAAAAAGGCGGCAAGTGGCCGTTTGTACAGCCAGCAAGTATGCGAGAACAAGGAGAACATGCTGCCCTTCCTGATGCAGCGGTTGGAAGCCCGCATCCTGATTGACCGCGTAGCCGTCGAAGCAGTAGCCGACCCCAACGTGGGGGAATTCGTGACCATTCACGACTCTTTTATCTGCCGGCCGAAAGACCGGGCACGCATCAAGCAGCTGTTCTACGGCACCCTCGAAATGCTCGGCCTGCCCAAACTCGTTACCAAGGACGAAGGTCTTTAATCAGGCCCACCTTTTGACATGCACTAGATTAGAACGGCTCCAGGCGCTAACGCCTGGAGCCGTTTTTTGATATTACTTGTCCGCGAACTTGTAGCCAATGCCAAAAGAATACCAACTTTTGCCCTGGTAGAACCAGTCGTTCCTACTGGAAATCATCGCGTCCTTGCCCGCAAGTTGATGTTCGAGGTCATCAAGGACATGGGCTTGAACCTACCCCAGATTGGGGACTAGGTACAGAAGTAACACAGATAATGGTAGCATGGTGAGCTTGTACTGGGATGGTATTTCGTGAAAGTTTGCAAACTTTCACGAAATACCATCTCAATCGATACTCTAACCTGCTGCGCTTAACTGAAAATTGAAATCAAGTCTATCATGTGCAGCAATCCATTTTTTTATTACCAAAAAGTTTCTCGAGCAAGAGAATCCCAGTCCAACTCATTTAATTCCGTCAGAAGGTTATCATAAGTTAATAGGATGCGGTATTTGTTGTGAAATATGGTAACTGCTAATTCTGATGAGTCACCATCCGTTATACCGGAACTTAGCAACCAAAACGAGCTAAAATAAGGCGGTAAACGATTTTGCACTAAGTCAAAGTCATTTGAAATATTGCAGTAATAAGCTGTTGTGCGACCAAATATGTTTCTGCAAGAATCCAGAATTTCCTTGCTTATGGATTGATTAGGGCCATTTATTTCTAATGAATTCCAGTCAGGATGTGCATATGTTTCTCTACTGTATACCCCAGCAAGCTGTACTTCCCTACCTGTTTTTAAAATGGGCATATTATGAAAGATTAAATTCGTTTCGGTACTCTACTTCAAAATGAAGCATCGATGGTGGTTGTTAATGCCCGGTCCAACCCAGACCGCGCACGTCGCAAACTATTTGCTAGAGGACCGATATTTAAAACCAGCACGTCCGAGCATTATTGCCAAAGACTTCAACGGGTCTGCTCTGGCCTTAAGCGGGTCATTACGCTCTTTTTTTATCTTTAATTAGTGTATACAGCGCAAACACTTGGTCAAAATGGGCCTTGGGCAACTCTTTTTTCATTTCGTTTATCAAACCCTGTAGCTGGTTATTTACCTGCTTATAAAAGGGCACAGATTTGTTTTTAATTACCTGCCCACTACTGCCGAGTCCGGTTCTTATTACAAAAGCAAAGTTTTTTGGGTCGTACCCGAAAACGTGGGTGGTGCTTTTGAAAAGGGTTTTGCACTCGTAAATAAAGTTGTACTGGTGAGTATTTGCGGCCATGTGCTGGTCAAGCGTCTTGAATACTTTCACCATTGTGGCACACCGGTAGAGAGTAGATTGCCAATCAGCCAAATTACTAGGCTTAACAAATTTGACCTCACTAAATGTGGTAGTGCTTTGAGGCCATTCTTTTAATATTTCTTCCAGGCTGTCGAAGGGTTGGAACTCAAGAAATAGCTGCTGTCTCTTATAAGTTGGCCAATCTGCTTGTTTAATTCCTAGAGGTATCCCGATATTTATCCAATCCTGTTCGTCGAATATGGCATCAAGCCCAGGCGCTCCGTATGAAGAATGGGGTATGCCAGCCGCCTCATTGGCTGCTTTCCGCCTCTCTTCGGATTTATTGAGGGCTTCCATACGTCGAAACATCTCTAACCGCTCTTCAAACTCAGGTGTATTCGCAAATTCTGAAAAGTCCATTTATTAAATTGCTATTTATCGAAAGGTTCTTTCGCAGGTTACGAGCTGCGATTGTTTTTAAGGCCTCAAAGTAAGCAATAATCTGCACACGCATATCAAATCTGACACCCCACGAGTACCTGTTTGGTGAACTTGCTTTCAAAACCTAACTGTAACATACAGCAGACTGTACACTTCGGGACTGTGCTACCGACTCCGCTGCGGTGCTGCAAATCGACAAATACTGATGCTTTGAGAGGTGCCAGTTTCGATTTTGGTCATTTTTCTATTGCCAATTTCGATTGGAAAGAGCACAAAAAAGCCCACGCCTTCATTGACGTGGGCTTCTTGTTTTAGGCGGCCGTTGCTAGCCTGTCGGCCAACTCGTAAGCAAGCTGGGGCCGGTTGCCGTAGATGGCCAGAACGATGATGCTACCGAATACCTCGGCACAGAATAGGTCGATTACTCGGCTATGCAGCAGCATTGGCAACATGACGAGCGGGCCGCGTATTCGTCGGTAGGGCGAGCGACTGTACAAAAATCGGGTGTCGTCACGCTCAAGGCTGGCCATGAGCCGCGCTGCCTTGGTGTCGTCGGCCAATTCTTTTTCCAGGTGAAGCGGTTGGCCGACAACGAAATGGCTGCTACCAACCGTGGGCAGTTCCGGGGTGCGGCCGTCGAGAACGGCGGCCACGAAGGCATCGAAAAATGTGGTTTTGTGTATCATGGGCAAGGCGGTAGCCAATGCCGGCGCAGTATATTGCGCGGCTTTCGCTTCCTGATAGGGGTGAGGGTTATTAGAAGCCGCCGGTGTTAGCGCACTGGCGGCTTCGTTATTAAAAGGATTAGAGGCAGAGCACCAGCAGCGGTCCACGCAGCGGCTCGTCGTCTTCGCACGCATGGCCGGTGAGCGCCGTGAAAACTTCCATGCCGATGGGATTGACCCCGGCCACGCAGTCGAACACCGAGTAGAAAATGTAGTCTTTGCCGAAAGCAAGCACGTCCACTTTGCCGGGGTCGCACTCCAGCAGATTCGCGATGCGCTCGACGGGCATTAGCCGGTCGTAGCGGATGTTTTCAGAGAACTCGGCCGGCGTGAGCACCTGGGGCTCGGCCTTGGGCTTATAGAGGCAAATTGTCATTGGAGATTTGGTAGTACACAAAGAGCCCTTGCTTTTTGAAGGCAAGGGCTCATGCGTTGGTTAGGCTTCGGTCGTTTTTTGGGCGGCTTCTTCGGTAACTGCTTCGGTGGCCTCAGGCGCTTCGAGCTTCGCTTTCAACGCAGCATAAGCGGCCAAATCCTTCATCCGTTGGCGGTCAGCAGCCGTCGTGGCCAGCGACTTTAAGAAGGCGGTCATGTTGGCTTCTTGTGCTAAGCAGTCCAAGGCAGCTGCAATGAGTGTCTGATTGGAGACGTTGATTTTGCGCGTCTCCTTGATGTCAGCCTTAAGTGCGTTCATCCGAGTTAAATCTTCGGTATTCACCGCACTTTGGGAGTAATTTCGCTCACGCTTTGCTTTTTCAACTACCACTTCCTCGGTAGTATCGACAGCCTCAGCGACAGTCTCCGTTTGCTCTATTTCGGTTGGCTCAACCGTAGGGGCGGTGGTGATTTCAGCAGCAATTTCCGGTGCTGCGACTTGCTTGTTCTTTTTGGCATTTGCCATGGTTTTTGGTGCCAGCAGGGATGATTTGAACTGCTTGACTATGTCGAATATAGCGCGCTAGCAGCCCTGTTGGCACCTTTTAATCTTAATAATTTACAATTATTTTCAGTGAAAAATCCTAATCATTTCGGACTCCTGTATCGCATCCATTTTCGTGACCTAGCTACTAGTCAATCAGGAGAGCCCGGACGCAACTGGGGTCAGATTTGGCTAGTAAAACGACTTTGTATCCTTTCAAAAGGCCCACGAAAACCACTCGTCGTAACGGGTTTTTCAGAACCAGCTACCATTAATTATTTTTGTCCTTTAGCGCTACAAAAGCTAGGACTTTCTCCACAGCATGGCGTATAAACCTCACAAGGCCCGGCGATAGAAAGGCAAGTGTACAGATGAAATAAAGATTGGAGGTCAACGAAAACGCCCCAACCAATGCAACATTGGTTGGGGCGTTTTCGTGGGTTGGCTTTGGGTTATTAACAGAACCAAGTCAAACAAAATATTAAAAAATGCCTAGCAAGAACTGGGAATCCCTTAGTGGATGCGCCAAGCAATGGGCAGGGTGTAGTTAACATACACCGCTCGGCCTTCCTGCTTTCCAGGATTTAACTTAGGCAAGGTGCCAACCGCACGAATAGTGGCTTCATCCAAACCGGAGCCTAATCCTCTCACGACTCGAACAACAGTAATATCACCAAGCGGGTTAACAATGAAACTGACAAAAACTCGTCCCTCTACTTGGTTTCGTAGCGCTGTAGGTGGGTATTGGGCCGCCTTTTGAATAGCCGATACAATGGCAGCAGAACCACCACCATTTGGAAGCTCGGGCATTTGGTCTACCTCGGTATACACCTTTTCGGGTTCTGTCTGAAGTGTCGTAATTACTTGCGTCGTCTGCTCAACGGAGGCTGGCGTTGAAGCTGGAATCGTCTGGGCTAGGGAAGGAAGAGCGGAGAGTATAGAGCCTAATGATAAGGCGAGAAAAAGGCGCATGACAAAAAATGTTTATAAACAGAGAAATATGAGTAGATGGCTTCGAATGCGTTCAAATAATGAGGCTATGCCACAAAAGACCAATGTCTACAAGATGTAGTAAAACCATGAATTGGCTTGCCTCATTACTAGATGAAGCGCTATTTGTCTTTTTTGTAAAGCGGATGGATACCTTCATAATTGTTCATGTCTACCATCATATCCGTTTTAAATACTTGACCATCATAATGCATGCCTTTCTTTACTTTATAGATACTAATGGACATTCCGCCTTCTGAAACCATGGCCATCTCTAGGAATTGGTTAGCGCTTCTGCCGAATTTGCTCTCAACCTGCTCTACATCCATATCAATTAGGCGCTTTCGGGGTGTCCAGCGCCCTTTGTAGCCCTCTGAAACATAGTAGTCATCGTACTCCTTCTCAATTTTAATGGGGTCGTAAGTATGGTTGTTTTTGGGGTGAATGTCGTATTCACCCACAATATCACTTGATGATGCCGGCTCCTCCGCGTTGGCTTGTTCGTCTGCTGCGTTGATTTGCTCCGAAGTAAGTGTTTTAGCCCCATCCATTGAATCCAGAAGGGCAGTTGATTTGGCCACCATGCTACGCCCTTCAGCAAGAGTTGTGGCTGTGGAATCTGCTTTTGTCTGCTCAGTCGTTAATGACTTTTTCTTGTCAGTTGAACAACTCGTGAAAATAAGCGCTAAGCAAAAAAAGGTAATGTTTTTTTTCATGAAACAAGGGGTAGAGTGATTTAGGATTTTTGAAACTTGGCTGTAAGGTAAGCCATATTACGGGAAGGATTACAGGCCTCTGTGTGTAATGAAGTGAAATATTGGTTTTCAGTTCCAAGCTGTAGTACTTCAAAATTGTAACATCTTGTATACATCCCTTTTCTGCCCCTTTGGCTCCTTACCTACTGGCCTCTCTCCCTTGGTTTTTACGAATGTGAATGTACTGAAGGCTGTTGATTGAGACCTCGTACGTTTGCTGGGTAATGATGCCCTGAACACGAAGTTGATACAAATCTCTTGTCATAGCGTTGCGGAAATTGAGTTCGCGTTTTTGTCCCTTTGTCATGATTGCAGATAGGTTTAGGTGTGATTGAAACGAATTTAGCCAGTGGATATTTACGGTTCTTTTATGATTGCGCCAAAAAAAATAAAAGAGTGCAAGCAGCAAACTTTTTAAAAGACAGACCATATGGAGGTGTTGATTTCTTTATTGCGTTCCATAAGAAAGGCCCCCTCAGTTACTAACTGAGGGGGCCTTTCTCATTCAAGCGTAACCATGAGCGTCTGGAACTCGGCCAGCGTGTAACAGACACGATAAGTGTGCCCCAAACGCACACACGTGTCCCAGAACGAGGCTTGGGAATCCCGGAGAGTGTTTGTCTTGATTTTGAATTCGACCCATGTAGTGGAGCCGTTTGGCCCCATGATGCAGCAGTCCGAAATCCCAGCCACCACGCCCGATTTCAAGTGGTGCGCCCATGATTTGTGCGCCAGCTCCACGGGGATGCTGAACATGAGCAGGTCTGGTCGGACTTCCCGAAGGTGGTCCACGCAAACTGACTGAAGCTCAAATTCCGACCATTTTGATTCAGGGACCGTGGCCATATTGGCCAGTGAACGCGGAATATTGACTACTTCGGCGGGTACGAATTCCTCCAGCTCTTCTGAATAGATGCTGGCCGTTACCACGTTTTTATGGTCTGGGTGGCGCAGGTCCAACGCAGTCAAGGGTAGCAACTCAACTGTCAGGCCCAGATGGTCAACGACAGCGTAGGAGAGTGCGGCCTTGGCTTTGGTAGCGGCAAGGAAAAGCCCATCCCAAACGCCGACCTCAAAGGTGACGTGGAACGGGCGAACGGCAGCAACTTCCGTGGCGATGAGTTGCGTCTTGCCTTTGGCCGTCAGTAGCACGCCGTACTTATGGTTTTTGATGGTGGCACCGGAGATGGTGCGGCGCAGCAGATTCGTGAGGTTCTTTTTGGCAGTGGGAGAGGGTGCGGTGGACAAAAAGGTTGGTGGGCAATGCTTTGACTATTTATTGCATTCAAAGACAATTTATTGTTTGGTGGGATAGTACAACAATATGCTCGAAATGAACAGTGAAATAACGGCAAGGGCGTGCCCGGTATGCCATACATACTCTACAAAATAGCACCCCGCATTTATGAAAAAAGGCAACGTTACCCTAGCAGCTTCCAGGGAGAACCTACAACGGCTACAACTGCTTGCCGCCCAGCATTTGATTGACACGGGCGAGAAGCGCAACCTAGTGCAGATGCTGGACTTGGTAATCACCAGCTACTGCCTGACCAGCATCCGCTAAACAAAAAAACTGCGATGAACGAGAAAGATGACAACCACCACCAATATCACACTTTACACCGAAGACGAATTCCGGATTGACAAGAAACTACGAGCCGTCTGGTCCGCGATGTTCCAAAGATGTTACTCAGAAAACTGGGTTAACTACCCGTCGTACGGTGGCCGTGGCATCACGGTCTGCCCGGAGTGGGTAACCGATAAGACCGCCTTTGTGGCGTGGGCGTTGGCTAACGGCTACCGGGAGGGCCTAACATTGGATAGAATTGACAATGACGGCCATTACGAGCCGAGCAACTGCCGGTTCGTAAGCCGCAAACAACAGCAGCGCAACCGGCGCATAACGGTCTACGTGACGTACCAGGGCCGCACGTTGCCTGTGTCTGAACTGTTTGACGAACTTGGATTCGACGAGGCGACCAGTAATCGCATACAAAACCGCCTGTCGATTGGCTGGGATTTGGAAGCGGCACTACAAAAACCGAAAAGTACACTTCGCACCCACGAGAAGATTGCTTACGAAGGACGCTACTGGAGCCTCAAAAAGCTGGCCGACCACCTCAATTTAGATTATGCGGCGTACCGTCGGGCGGCAGGACGCATAAGCCTTGGATGGGAACCGTTGAAAGCACTGACGGAGCCGCGCTCTTATAACACAAAAAATGCTACTCTCAGTTAATGTTACTCCTGACTGCTTTCGCCATCAACTTTGTGCCCGCCTGGTACCTCAAGAAATACCTTGACCGACGCACAAACAACACACGTAGAACGAGGTATAAAGGTCTCGTTTATCAATTATCGGATGTGGTTATCCAGTAAGTGAAAAAGCCACCGTTCAATTCTGAACGGTGGCTTTTCCTCGTTAAATGGCTTCGGCGGCAGACGCTTCCTGGTCGGCCAGTTCCGTCTTGGTTTCCGTGACTGTGGCATTAGATGGCACTACGGGTACAACCGGCTCAACTGGCGCTTGCTCAGTTCCAGCCTGAACAAGTGCATTACCGGCACTATCGGCGGTTTTACGGGCGAAATAACCTTCTACTCCCTTGCTTACCTGGATGCCGATGGATGCAAAGATGATGATGAGCGCACCGCCCGTGTCCACACTGATGTGCCAAGCCGATGCAATGGCTGAGCCTACGAAGATTGCCAGCGCCGTGTAGAAGCCCGTGAACTTGAAGCTGTCCTTAGCCACGTAAAGCCCGGTTTTGGGGTCTTGCGTACAATCCGTCCAGAATTTGACAATTCCCATTTGATTACTTATTGCCGCGGTCTTTTAGCAGATAGAGCACCTGGTCGAACTGCCGGCTACTCTCACTCTTCATTTCGTTCATCTTACTGTCGATGGATTGAATGAGCGTACTCTGTACCTCTTGGCGGGTCTTGATGCCGTTCACCTCCACTATCAGCGTATCAACTTGGCTCATCTTGTTCTCTAGCGCCTGAAACCTGACGTTGTAAGTGTTTTCAACGTTCTGATTACGAATGTTATAGGTATCCATAATCTTTTCGCGTTCTAACTGGGAAGCCGTGTGCTTCAACGTATTGTTGTGGCATTCTTCCTCCAGTTTTTTCAGACGCTCGTTGGCCGCTTTGTCTTTCTCTTTTGACCGCCCGCTGACCAATTCGTACAATTTAATGAGCAAGCTGGCGGAGCCCCAGATGAAGATGACAATTTCACCGATAGACTGCGCCAAGACAGCAGGGGTGTTAGCGGTCGCCATCGCGGGTACGGCGGCAAGTAGAATGGTAAATAGCAAGGGTGGTAGGAACGGTCTTTTGGGCGGCAGCGCTACTATATTTATTCCGATTGGTGAGTCGATAAACAGCTAAAAATGTGGCGAGTCTTACTGGGTTTAATAATTGTACGGTTTCTGGTTGGTTAATATGGCACAAAGGATTTTGACTTTACTTACGAAATAAAGGAAATAGCCCTAGTATCCGTGGTCGCGCTGGTGGCTAAAGGCGCATTAACCAGACATAAGACTTAATAAAAAGACCGCCAATCAGCGGTCTTTTTATTGCTAAACAATTTTCACATTGTTCATGTATGTTTGATTGGAACCAGTCGTAATATTTAGGTCGTGACAACCAATTAGTGTGGTGTAATCACAGCCAGCCGCAATTGTGCAGCTGCTTGAGCTGATAATAGTGGTATACGATGCGCTACTTGTACAGTATGTGCTACCCATAATTACTCCCCACGTTTCTTGTCCGGCAGTACCGAGGGTGTTATTACGGCCACCCATGATACTAGTGCCATTACCCTGCGCTTTATTGATATAACCAGAGGCGACCAGAGAATAACCACCTGAAGCAATAGAGCTTTCACCAGCCAGTACCGCACTTTGGTAATTACTGGCGGTGTTACTCCATCCTTTTTTTACCAGCGTTCCAGTATTAGTACCAAGCTGATACACTGCATTATTGCTGACTTCACTGATGGCATCAACCACCGTGTTTTTATTATTGGTCGGAAGTAAATTCAGATTGCCAATCTTGCTAACGCTCGCCGCTGTGGCTTGTACTTCATTGATAGCCGACACCAAATTGCTTTGTGTGTTAGTATTCAGTAAAGCAGTGTTTCCGATGCGACTTGTATTACTGGCAACACTTGTTTGAAGATTGCCAATGTTACCATCTTGATTCATATCAGATGCTTGTAAGTCTTCAATCAAATATTGAAGGTTCGTATCAGCTGTATCAACATACGATTGACTTACACCACCACCACCGCTAACAGCAGCCGTAGATTGTATAGTACCATCAGGAAATTTAAATCCTCCTGATTTGCTTTCAACTATTAACTGTGTAACTAATCCTCCATCAGAATAAATAGTACCAGTATTGTCAATAGTTACACCTTTGCTAGTTCCATTAGATTCAAAACGCCAAAATGTCGCATAATTCCAAATGCCTTTGCAACTATCTTCTATGTTGAACACCAAATCAATATACCCGTTAGAACTACCACCGGGGTACATACCATCTCTACTCTTAGCAAATGATAAACCATCTAATCGGTATTCAGAAGCCTTTACAGTTCCAATTACATCTAGTTTTTGTGTTGGCGTAGTAGTACCGATACCTACGTTACCTTCAATGATAGCTCCGTTACTTGGTGCCAATAATCCAGCATAGTTTCCACCAACTGCCAAGTTTCCAACCACTGACAACTTGCTTCCCGGTTGGGAATTTTCACCACCGATAATAACCTTTGCTCCATTATTACCAATGGCTTGATTCAAGAAAGTCGTACCATCACCCGTAATAGCATCAAAGCGAGGCAAATCGTTACCGGTTACGTAGCGTAGCAATCCTTTCGTCGTGCTTCCAAAAGCTTCACTATCACCAAGCCATAGCTGGCGGTTGTTGGAACGGTTAACACCCGTTGCAATACGAATCCCTTCCGACGAATCATTGCCTTGGTAAACTTCAGCGCCATTGATAAGAATACCTTTTGGAATCAACCCTTTCTGATTGACTACCAATTGTTCAAACGTCTTTTTGCCAGCAATGACTTCATCACCCGTCTTGTGAACGGCGTTCAAATCATTACCAGTTGAAGCCGTAGTTTGAACGCTTCCATCACCGAACGTAAAACCATTATTAAACTGTGGTTTATCGTTAAAGTATTTGATACCATTTACGGCTTCATTACCACCTTTATGAACCACGTCGGAATTGTTCGGCTTGGCATCAATTTGGTTTTGAAGGTTAGTGTCCTTTGAGTCAACATAAGTGGTATCAGCCTTGTCAAGCAAACCATAATAAATGGTATCCTGCAAATTTGTAATTTGACTCCCAATAAAACCATCCTTTGTATCAACATAGGTTTTATCAGCCTTATCCATTAAAGCACCATTCACCGCATCAACGCTAGGTGCATCCGTAGCACTAGCCGGTGACATGCTATTCTGAACCGAAAAAGCACCACCACCAGACACCTGTAGCCAGTAAGCGTTTGTGAGCGTGGGCGCAACCACGCTGTTCTGAATATTCTGCTTTGCAGTGAACACCTTGCTTGCACTGGTGACGAATTGCCCCTTCTGGTAGGTGCCGGCTACCCAATCGGGTGCCAAGCTTACGATTGCGTCAACGCGACCGCTTAGTTCGTTGTAATTGTTGTAAACCGAAGTGTTCAGGTCCTCCACCCCCGTTTCAATGACGGTTACCCGGGCGGATAATGCCGCGTCATTGTATGGATTCTGAATGCTTGCGCCATCGCCAACAATTTCCCACACGTCAAGGTCCGGGAAGTTGTCGTAAGTGCCGGCCTGATTCACAAAGTCGCCGATGAGCAGGCTTTGCTTTGCCCGGTGGAGCTTGCGGTTGAATACTACTACTTCATCCTTTTTGTAGCTACCCGGCAGGAAGTCGCGAATGACGCTGCTACTGGCCCCGTTGATTTCGAGCCAGTTGGTGTCGGACAGGTCACCAGTCGGTGCCGGGATGAGGTTGTTGGGAAACGCACTCTTTACCAGTTCGACCTTCGCGATGAAGTAGCGAACCGAGCCGTTGAGGGCATACTTCACCGTGTCGCCGCTATCGTAGCGGGCCGTAAAGGGGCTGAAATCGTTGAGGCGCGACGTTTCGTCCTCCGCGCTGCCAACCTCTACCCAGCGGGCGGGCAAGCGCTGGCCGGTGAACGTGCCGGTCTTGTAAGCCATCAGCGAGCTGGTGGCATGATAGCGCAGGCGGTACTCACGGCTGGGCTGGGGGAACTCCACGAAGCAGATACAGCCCAGCGCCAGGAAGTCGGGATTCAGTTCGGTCAGGCACGTATCGTCAAACGCGCCTGGAACGGTGCGGTCGTAGAGGGTCACCGACTTGTAGAGCGATTTGGCGTTGTTCGCGCCGGGCAGGTTGTTTGCCACGGTTTGCACGACCGTCGACATGGACACCTTATAGTTTTGGTCGGGGCCGCTGGGGCTCTCGACTTCTAATACTTTATTGACCAAATCTGCCTCTTGCACAATGGCGGGCAGGTCTTTAATGCGAAACTTGTTAAGGGATACCGGCAAAGGGGGTAAAGGCGCTGTTTTGGGTCAGGCTTGGTGCCGCGACGTGGTATATATCCAGTTTTAGGAACGCGGAAAGGCACTGTCAGCCCAGCGGTGACAGTGCCTTTCCGCGTTCCGCTAGGCACTAGGGCGTTGCCACCCGGAAGCCCTCTGTACCGTTGTCAAAAGCGATACGGTAGCCGAGCCGGCCGTTCTTGGTGGCAATCCGGGCCTCGTCGGGCGTGGGTGGAAAGGCTCCACCATACGTGCCATCGGCTAGCTTGCGGGCCGTGATGTGGGCCGTGCCGTGCCGCTCGTCCTTGAAGCAGCTCAGCACAATGAACCGGCCGTCGATGTCCTCGGGCATGTCTAGCATCAGGCCGATGCGCAGGTACCCAATGCCTGGTCCGGCCACCTCGCCCGATACCTCAGTGGCCGGGGCCGCGCGCAGGGCCATCCGGTCCTGGGCCGCGTTGTCCAGCAAAGGGGCCGTGGCGGGGTAGTTAGGCCGCTTCCAGGCGGTGGTGGCCGTGAAATCTTCGAGTGATACCGCGTGCCGCCAAGCATATACGTCCATCTTCTTGGCTGGAAGCGGATTGCCCACCGCGTTTGGCAGCCGGGGCAGGTCGGCGTGGGCTAGCTCCACGTTGTCCAGCCGGATGCCCGTAATGACCGAGCTGTCGTTTTCCACCTCCACGAAATCCTCCTTCTGGTCGCTCCAGTCCACGAGGCCGGGCTGAATGCTAATGGCCACGTAGCTCAGCTTGAGCACGGTATCCACGCTAGCCGCGTCGGCGGCAACCGGGGCTATCACCCGCACCCGGACCGTTTTGCCGGGCAGGCCCAACGGCAGGTCAATGGTGTGTTCCTTCCATTTGTCCTTGGTCGAAACGGTTACCGGGAAGGGCTGGCCGTAGGGCGTGCCGTCACACACCACCTGAAAGTGGAGCGTGGCGGTCAGCTCGGCCGGGTTCTGCGTGGTGCGCTCCAACTGCGCTTTGAACTTGACGACCATGCCATCCTCATCCTGGCCCGGCAGGTGCGGCGCGGTGGGTGAAATCAGGTAGTTGTTAGGCGTGAGCGTCGTGCTAAAGTTTGAGAACTGCACGGCGTATTCCTTGGCCTTCTCGCCCTTTGAGCGCGTGACCGTGGGATTGCCCTGCACCGACCAATACAGCGGGGCCGTGTTGGCACCGTTCCATTGGGGGAAGTCGCCGTTGCGAAACAGGTTGGTTTCCTGCTTCAGGGCCACGGTAGCCTTAAGCAGCTGCGCGGCGGCAATGGTGGTCCGGTTCTGCGTGCTGTTAATCCAGTATAGCTCCCGGTCAGCCGTGGCAAACTGCGATTCCAGCACGCGCAACGGCGTAGCATTTCCAACAACGCCTGAATCCGTCAACTCCGCACCCGTAACGAGTCGGCCGGCCGGCGTGAACACGCGCACCGCAAACGGGTCGTGCACTTCGTTCAAGGCAATAATCTTCCAGCAGCCGTCGGCCTGGAAGAGCATCGCGTGAAACACTCGCAGAATAGCGTCAACCACCGTGCGGCAGTCAATGAGGTCCTCGTCGGCGATGACCTTGCCGTTCTTTTTATCGTAGGTGTTGCGGTTCACGTAGGCCTCCAAAAGGGGCTCGCCGTTCGCGGTCATGAGCCGGTCCCGCAGGTTGTTGCCGCTAATCAGGGGCAGGTTGACATCGCAAAAGCTGAGGCACTTGAGCAGGATGGAGAGCATCGACGTGCGGGCGGTCTGCCGCTCGCGCAGGTGGTTGATGAACTTGGTGCTTTTGAGCTGGCCCAGGCCGTCGGTGGCAAGTAGGGTGACCTTCTGGCCCGCGCCGAGCATGGCCTCCTGGTAGGTGGTGGCATCGATGTAGCCGCGGAATTGCAGCTTGCCGTCGCGGTAGTAGTCGACGCGGTGGTTGCGGTCGTCCTTGCTGGCCGTGTCCACGAACTGCTGGGCCACGCTGGTCAGCACCTCGAACTTGAGGTTGGCGCCCACCGCTTCAGGCAGGTAGCCGCCGGGGTCGCCGCCCGTGTCCCAGCTCAGCTCCAATGGGGAGCCGGTGCCGCACACGTCGGTTACTGTGCCAGACCAGTCCCGTTCCAGGATTTGAATTTCCAGCGCGTGCTCCCGGACGTCGTCGAACGTGAGTTTCCAGCGCACCCGGTGGCGGTCCTCAATGTCAAATTCAACGCTGGTATAGCGATTTTCGGCATCGTAAATGTCCACCACGAAGTGGCCGGCGGGCAGGTTCTCGTAGATGCCCGTGGTGTTGTCTTGCACGTAGCCGGCGCGTACGCCGTTGCGCAGGTGGAACCGAATGGGCAAAGCAGGGCTGGTGGCCAGGATGGCCACGCTGCCGTTCTCCTGCCCCGCGTTGTCGATGTCGTTTTTAATGAGGTCGATGACGCGCAGGTCGCCGAGCAGCGTTTCAACGGCTGGCGTGGTGTCGTCAAACAAGAGAAAATCATCCCCCTGCTGCGGTGCGGTGGGACCAGGCACCACCCGCAGCGAGCTGCTGCTGGTCGGCGCGTAGGCGGCATCAAGCGGGTCGTAAACGTGGTAGCGGACGCGCCGCACCTGCGCCCCCAGCGCGTATTGGTCGATGCTTTCCGTTTCAGGGATGGCGTAGTAAAACGGGTCGAAGTCGGTGATTTTATCCCAGTTGCTGTCGCTTGCCCCAGTTGGGGCGGGAATGCGGCCGCTGGGAAAATCCTTTGAGTTTAGCTGGCGCTGCGCTTTGTAGAAATCATTCCAGCCATAGCGGACAATTGCACCATTTTCGTAATAGTAGTATTCAAAAGATGCTGTAGTGGCTGGTGGTGAATAGAAATAGTCGTACTCCTGCGAAGTTCGGGTAAATAAAACCGCGTGAAATAACTTGCTCTTGCCGAACACCGGCAAAGCTTCCCAAAAGTTATTCGATTGGCCAAGAGAACCGGGAGTTGGTATTTTGCGGCTATTATTGACAAAATCGGCCGCGACTAAGTCGCTTTTGGCGCGGAAGTAATTGGTTATCGCTACAAGCCCAATTCGTTGCGTGTACTTTGCGATGTAGCCAGTCTTGTACTGTGGGGTGTACTCGTAAAAAGCCGGGTAATTAACTGGGATTGGTGCCACATCGTACCCCTGTTTCGTGGTCTTGTTCCAGGCGTAGCCGCTCACTTTCAAATCCGTAGCAAAGCCGGTGCTTGATGTCGCCACCGAACCAATCATTTGGTACTTGAACCAGTCAATGTCGGACGGCAGGCCAGGCGTACCAGTACCGGAAGCAGCACCAGCCGCTACTGTCACCGGAGCGGTGGGGATGTAACAATTGCCATTATCCTGAATCTGAATGGTGTAGATGCCCGCCCGCACGTTGGCGTATTCCACGATGTAGGTGGCGGGGATGGTGCCTGCGGAACTGTGAAGCGCCAGCGTGGTGGGGCTGCCGAGCTGGGGGTTGTAAACGGTGATAGGGGGATAGCTCGTGGTAATGTCCAGCCGAATGCTGCCATCAGTAGCCGTGGTGGAACTGGTGGGGGTGGAGGCAACGTAGGGCGCGCGCAGGTCGCAGGTGCCGTCGCATTGGGTGCTGGGCGTGTCGGTCTGGGCGTAATTGGTGAATTCAAAGCCAGAGGCGGTAATCACGCGCATCACGCCCGTGCCGTCGGGTGCTAAGGCGCAATACTGTTCCAATACGGTGCCTTGCGGGAGCGTAAAGGGTGAGCACGTAATGGCAGTAGTAAGCTCGTAGGAGATGGGGGTAACGCCGGTTTGCAGGAGGCCCGTGCTGTAGAATACTTCCCGCTTGGCGAAGGAATTATCTGGGTTGGTGACGCAATAGGCGTGTAAAAGGATTTTGGGCATTGCAAGGAGTAAGGTGTTCTTACATCTATCTATTCCATTGGCCCGGCTGGAAAATGGAAAGACCCACCGCGCATCTGGCGGTGGGTCTTTTGGCAGCTTAGGGTAAATGGATTAACGGGTGTTAGTCAACCGGTAAGAGTCGAGCTTCATCACCGAGCGAAGCGTGGCACCATCGGCCCGCAATTCAACGGGCTCAAATTTGACCGTAATGCTCACGTTTTGCTTGTCCTTACTGGACGCGCCAGAGCCGGGAGTAGCCGAAGCCGACGTTTGCGGCGTACTGGCCTTGCCGCTGCTGGGCGTAGCCGCTGAGCCTATGGCTGACACGATGGCACCGCCCAAGTAGAGCGCGCCACCCGCCGCTAGCTCTAGGCCGCCCGAGGCCACTAGCGCGGGGTTAAAAGTGGCGATGCCAAGGGCGACGTGGCCGGCACCCAACAGCAGGAGCTGCTTGCCGAAATCCTTCATGAATTGACCGACGATTCCCAGGGTCTTGCCAAAAATACCGGCCAGCCCATCCGTCAGGCTCATTTGGCCGGTGATGATGCCGCCGATGCCGTCCAGGATGACACTGGCGATTTCACCCAGACTGTTGCCGGCCTGCTGGGCGGCACCAGCATACACATCGGTCAAATCCAACTGGCCTTTTAAGCCCGCCACCGCGTCCTGGGCCTGCTTGATGAGTACGTCTGAGGCACCATCCCTTTGGAGGTCATGCACCGCGTCCTGGGACTTGCGAATTCGCTCTTCCAGGTCGGACTGGGCCTTGCCGCTGGCCAAGTCCCCAAAATTGGTGCTGGCCTTGCTGCCCGTGCCGCCGTTAAGGTTTTCCAGCAATTTGTCGGTATCAGCCTCGCGCTTGGCGGCGGCAGCGGCGGCTCGTGCTTTTTCCAGCTGGTCGGTCAACTCTTTGGCGTGTTGACGCTCGGCCAGCAGGTAGTCATCGTTCTCGCCCGCGCCTGCCTTCTTCAATGCTTCCACGCCGCGCAGCGAGTCGCTGAGCTGGGCCTCCAGTAGCTTTACGCGCTCCTTGCTCTCGTCGGCGTACTTACCCAGCGCGAGTACCTGCTCCCCGGTGGCGGCAATGCTGGCCTCGGTGTTCTCAAAGATGCCTTTGAGCTTGGCCGTTTCCTGGAACCGCTCACTGGCGATGGTAAGCAGCTGATATTCTTCCAGCGCCTTTTTGAACTGTGGGGAGTCTTCCACTTTGCCGGTTTTGTCCAGGCTCACCAACCTGTCAAGGTAGGTCTTGTACACCCGCGCCTTGGCCGCGCCTACGTCGAAGGTTTCGCCCTGTACCTTGAAATCAAGGTTCACCTGACGCAGCCCAGCCGCAAAATCCTGGTTGGCCTTGGCCAAATCGGACAATTCTTTCGCGGCCTTCTTAGCATCGGACTTGGAGCCCACGCCCAGTTCGTCAATGGCTTTGATGAGCGCTTGCTTCTTGGCCAGCTCAATGTTGATGGCCGCGATAGCGCCCTTTTCATCGTTCTTATCCAACGCATCTTTCTTCGCGTTAAGCTCTTTAATCTCCGCTTCGAGGTTCTCCTTGGAAATCTTGCGCCGCGCTGCCGCTGCCGCCGCTTCTTGTTGGGCGATGGCGGTTTGGTCGGCTTTATCCAGGATGGGTTTTAGGCCAATGGTCGTGCGGGCCTTGTTAACTTCGGCCAGTGCCTCCAACTGGGCCTTTTTGGTCTCGTTGATGCGGTCGGTTAACTCCTTGCGGAAAACAATGCCCGCGTCAGATTCGGCCGTGATTTTCAGGTCCGGCAACTGGATGCCCTGGCTGTTGAACTGCGGCTTGATGACGACGCGGGTCGTGTTCAACTTCTGCAGCTCCGCTTGCGCCTGGGTCACCCGCTTGGTGAGGTCGCCGTAATTGGCCGTGAGCGATGAAAGGGCATCCTTGGCTTTGCTGGCCGCGATGTTGTTCAACGCGGCCAGGTATTCCTTGGCTTTGACCGTGCTAATGGCCATCGCGTAGCCGTACTGGTCGGTCGCGGTGATGGCACCAGGGGTCACCTGGCCAATTTGCTTGATGGTCGTGCTCAGCTTCTGCTGTTCCTCGGCCGTGAGGCTGGTCTTCTTGCTTAGCTTGTCGTAGGTGTCGAGCAGGGGCGTGAGCTTCGTGGCGAGGCCGTCGGCGTTCTGGCTGGCTTCGCGGAACTCGTCGGTGGCCGACTTGCTGGTTGCCGCGAAATAGACCAGACCCGCCGCAAGGGCCACGACGGCAATGGTTACTGGGCTCAGCGAGGAAATGAGGGTGCCGCCAACGCCGGAAACGAGCTTGAACCCTTCGACAATCTTGGGTACCGCTACGCCAATCGTGCCCAGGGCAAGTAGGAGTGGGCCCGTGCTGGCTGCTACGCCCGCGAAGCCCAGCACCACCTTTTGCGAGGCGGGCGACAGGGACGCGAAGTCATCGGCGATGTGGGTTACCTGGCTGGAAATCTTGTCGGCCAGGTCTTCCAGGCCAATGCTTTTGGCTACGGAGTCACCCAGTTTCGCCAGCGCCAGCGTGCCCGCCTTGGCCAGCGATGCCGAGATGGCCTGCGCGTCTACTGTGCCGTAGAGTTTCTTAAGTGCCTCTGCCGCGATGGGCGCGGCCTCAATGATGGGGCGTAAATCCTGCGTGAGCACCTTGCCCTTGCCCGAGAGCTGGGTGAGCTGGGTAATGACGCGGTCTAGCTCCGTCTTACCGCCCCCGGTGGTTGCCAGCGCGTTGCCAAAGGCCAGCAGCGTCTTGCGGGCCTGCTCGGCGCTGATGCCCACGGCTTGCAGCCGGATGGAGCCTTGCTCGGCCTCTTTTAGGCCCAGGCCGGGCAGCTTGGCTACCTCCTGCACCTTTTTTAGCTCCTCGCCCACGTCGCCCGCGCCCTTGTAAACGGCGGCGAACCCTTTTTCCAGGGCTTGAATGTCGCCGGCGACCTTGATGCTGGCACCCCCCAGCAGCAGGAGGGGAGCCGTCACGTATTTGGTGAGGTCGCCGCCCGCGTCTTTCGCGGACGAGGACAAGCGGCCGAGGCCCTTTTCGGCCTGCTTTATTCCGTATTCGAAGTCGTCAATTTGGCAATCAATCGCAACCTTCAGGTATTCTAAATCCACGCATCATCCAGCGATTTTTACAGCCGTCCGCGGCTCTGCATCATCTCGTAAAAGGCGAGGTCGGCTGCCAGCTTGGCGTTGGCTTCCCCTTCCAAATCATCGGTGGGCAGGGTGATGTATTTCCTGTAATCCACCGGCTTCTCGTTCATGTTGTTGTAGACTTCAGCGGCCACGCGGCGGGTCCGGTCCCAGTGGTGCCATTGCCGTTGGTTGTAGCCGTTGACGCGGCGTTGGTACTCGCTCCACGTCATTTTCCAGAAGTCCTTGGCGCGTATCCCAACCTCGCCGCAGGCATAATCCAAAAGAGCGCACCAGCTACCAGCGTAGTCGTCTGGTGCTGGTGCGCTCGGGTTGGTTGTGTCCGCGGTGACTACGCGTCCGACTTTTTTGGCGTGTCGCGCCGCATTTCCGCCATGACGACGAACAGCTTGGCTACTTCATCGCCACCGGCAGCATCGGCCCAGAAGGTTACTTCGTCGGCATCAAAATCGATGGGCTCTTTCTTGAACTTGGCGTAGGCCACCAACGCCGAATACAGCAGGTCACAGACGAATACGTTGTTCTCCATGCTGTTCGAGAAGTTGAACTTGTTCATTTCTTCGAAGTATTCACCCAGCTTGATGCCGCGCACGTCGCAGAAAACCTTGCTTTGGTAAGTGCCGATGTGGAACCCGCGCTCCTGGCCGTTCAGCAGCATGCTGCCGAAGCCTCTCTCTTTAATTTCCATCAGGTGATAAAGGGGGGATTATCTATCCGACGGGATTAAGCGCCGAGCAGCAGGGGCTCCGCGCCCACGAGGTTGGCCGTCCAGGTAACAGCGCCCGAGCCTGTGGGGACCGAAATGTCTACGTTGCTCAGGTAAGCCTTCGAGGTGAAGACGTAGCCGTCCACGCCGCCCAGCTCATACTCTACCTCCACGAGGGTTTTCTCGCGCAGCTTGGTGTACATCTCGCGCAGGGTGACGTTGGTTGCCACTTCCGCAGTAGGGAACGTGCGCACAATAGCGCTAAGCGAGCCGTCCCAGGACTCCATGCCGGGAACCTGCTTCTTGAAGCCGCCGGTAGCCGAGCATACGACGTCGGTCATTTCGACCTTGGTGGAAAACGACGCGCTCTGAGCGCAGCCGAAGGTTTTTCCGCCGATTTTGATTACAACATTCGTTGCGAGGATTTCACTAGCCAAAGTAGTAGGGTGGCACTTTTTATTTGTCTTGGTAGACTTTCATCTTCACGGTTATATATCGCAGAACCTCAACCGTTTTCTGGTTGTAACGCGCCAGCTTGCGGGTCTGGGCAATGGTAATGGGGTGCATCTGAAAGCCGTTGGTAAGGGGCAGCAACTGCCCGTCAAGCGCGGCCAGGACTTGGCCTTGAATGTCGAGGGCCGGCAGGTCAGAAACCTGGCCAGCGACCGGGAATTCGGTCAAAACCGTGAGTTGAAACACGCTTTCCCAGTGCCGACATGCCATGCTGCCGTTTTCAGGTACCGTGGATACTTGGCTCAGTACGATATAGGGCGCCAAGGCTTCGGTGGGCACGTAGGCGTAGACCGGCACCGGAGCGCCAGTCAAGGCGAGGCCAGCAGTGCTTAAGGTTTGGTAAAGCGCGGTTTGGAGAACGGAATCGGCACTATTCACGCGTTAAAGGTTGAATTTTAGAGCCTGTTTCAGGTTGGCAAGGAAGGCCGCCTTGTTCTGGTGGTAGGAAGGATATAGAAAGGGCTGGGGCGCATTTCGGCCGCTGCCCAGTTCCACCCATTTGGCGTAATCGACCCCTACTGTGACGTTGCCGGAGAGCCGACCGCTGCGGTTGGCGTGGATGCTGTCACGCAACCGGCCGGAGTCGACGGGGGCTAGGCCTTTCGCGTCAGCTTCCATCTGTTCGAGCGAGGCCACGACGGCTGTCTGTACTCGTTGAGGGGCGTTGCTGGCGTAGGCTCGCAGCTTGCCCAGCAGGCTTTCAGCACCCAGCAGCTTAGTCGTTATCGCCATGCCCGTAGAAGTAGATTTCGGTGTTTCGCTCGTCGCCCCGGATGCTGGTGATGCTGATGGAATGGTCGTTCCACGCCATGCGGTCACTGCTGCTTAAGCTGCTGATGAAGCGGATGGTGACTTTGTAGGGCTGCCGGTAGCTGATTTTACCGTCAATCAAATCCTCCTTGGCTTGCAGCACCTGGACCCGTGCCCAAAGCGTCATACCAGTTTCACTACTGGTCGCCACCCAGCCGCCCGCGCCGTCGGAAATGGTTGCGCCGGGGGTGTAGAAGGTTACCCGCTCCCGAAATTTTGCGCCGTTGCTCATGATTAAGACAGCACCCGGTAAGGGGCCAGCAGCGTTTTCGCGGTTACCCCCATCTCACGGTGGCTACCGTAGAACTCACGGTTTTCATACAACTCTGCCGCAATCTTGGCAATGGCCACCTTCACGGCAGCCGGCACGTCGGCGGGGTCAACCGTTACCGCGTAGGTCACGGTGTAAGCCGGCAGGTCGAAGTAATCGATAGGATAGTCTCGGTTGACCGTAAATCCCTTCACGTATTCGGCAAACCAACTCGTGCCAACTGGAATGTCAAGCACGCTGGTGTAAAAGCCACTGACAGCAACTACCGCAGCGACAGGCACGTCGAATACTTCGTTGATGCGAAACGTCTTGGCCGTCAGCTGACTAATAAAGTAAGTGTTGCAGTAGGTTTCGGCAAGCTCACGAGCGGCCGAGATGAATACTTCCAGCACGTTGTCTTCCAGACCGGAATCAATACGACAATACTGCTTTAGGAAGGCAATGTCAATGGGTTCGTTCATAACGTATTTATGGCACTGTCTCAGGCGGAATCCGGCCGTTTTGAAAAGCCGAAGGGGGCGCAACCCACAGCTTGCGCTAAAAGGCTGGCCCCCCAAGGGTTTTCGTGTAAATAGTCTTACTTGCTGGCTACCGCCACTTTGGCCGGTTTCCCGGTGCGGGTAGCGAAGTTGGCGACCGGTTTCGCGGGCTGTTCGGGCTTGGCGGCTTCCACCAACCCAAGCGCTTCCAGTTCCGGAACCAAGTGGCCGTCAATCTCGACGGTAGCACCTTCTACCCACAAGCGGCCCTGTAGGTAGAAGGTGGTTTTAACGTTCATCTTCATGCGTTATCAAGTTGCGCTAAGCCGGAGCTTAGGTGAGTGCGATTTTAGCAGCGGCAAACGTGCCCTTCACGAACGCCGACGGACGTACCACGGCCTGGATGAGGCGCTCCTCGATGCGGACGGTCACCTTGTTGGTCACGAAGTCGTCCTCGTTCTGGTTGCTGATGGCCACGTTGAGGTCTTGTACCATGAAGGTGTTCACGCCCATGTCGAACGCGCCCACCAGGAACTCGCCCTCGTTGATGGCATCAACCTCCAGGATGGTTACCCGCGAGATGGACGACGGCGTGCTGCCGAAGATGGCAGGCAGGATATAGCGGCCCTCGTTGTCTTTGGTCAGCTCCATCTCGGCCACGTTGGTGGGGTTCATGAGGATGGCGTTGGCGCGGTACTGGCTCTTGCGAACCTGGGCGATGGCCGCACGCAGCACGTCGTAGTCCTGGGCATTAGTCACCTTTAGCGTGCCGGCATCAAAGGGCGTGGCCAAAGGCATGATGCCTTGCAGGTTGCCGCTGGTGCCGGTGCCGTAGAGCAGCTGCATATCCTCCTCGATGAGGGTCAGCTCCACGCCACGGTTCTCGAAAGACTGGGCCAGCGCGGGGGCGTCAGCCAACAGCTCGTCCGATAGCTTGTAGTAACCCGCAATCTTGGCCGCGTTGGCCGTCACCGGCACCGTCTGGAACTGGTACTGAGGCTTCTTAGCGCCTTCCAGCGTGATGCCGGGAGCGCCAACAACGGCCACTTCACGGTCATACTTGTACACCGGCGACTTAAGGCGGCCGATGTTCATGAAGTCCCGCAGGTGGGTCAGACGGCTCGGCGTCATCACGGCCGAACCGGTAGCGATGAGCACTTGGCTGGCACCGATGGTACCGGCGGTGAGCATGTCCGCGCCGGCCTTTACCTCAATGTTCACGCGGTTGCCCGAGGTGAACGCGGCCAGTTCAGCCGACTTAGTTTCTAGTGCGGCAACAGCAGCACTCTTGCGCTCGGCCGAGGTGGCCGAAGCAGCGTTCTTCACTTCCGTGCGCAGCGCATCAACGGATGCCTGGACGGTTGCCATGTCGTTCTTAACGGCGTCTACCGAGTTCTTAACCTCCGTAGCGATGGATTCTGCTGTAATTTCCACTTAATCATAAGGGCACTATTTTGAGTAAGCCGCCCAGAAACGGGCGGGCCACTGTGATGCGATTTCAACCGCTTGCTTGACTTCCGGCTCGTCGGCCGCAGGTAGAGTGGTGGGCGTTTCCGCCTCCGGCTCGTCGGTCTTTTCGAGTGGTTTGTCCTCCAATAGGTCCAGTATCGCGGACTTCAATTCAATCTGTTTCTCTTCCAAATACAGGTAGGTCTCGTCGGCCAGCTGGCCCGTGCGCAGCGCTTTCTGTAGCACCGCCTCCTGCTCCAGCAGCTGCTGCACAGCGGCCTTGATGCCGAGCACCTTGGCATCAGGGTTGCTGGCGAACGTCACGGTGGAGATTTCCACCAACTGCAATTCCTGTAGGGTGCGCCCGCCGTGGTTGTTGGGGGCGTACTTGTGCGTCTTGTATCCAATGGAGTTCTGCGTGAGCACCTTATCGTTGATGAGCGTCAGGCAGTCGCGGCCAAGCTGGGTGTCGCTGACCAGGCTGATGGCTTTCAGGCCGTAGCCGTCCTCTTCTAGGCTCTGGGTTAGGCCGACTGCCAGCTTGGGGTCGTGGTGCATTAGGTAAGGCACCTCACCCTTGGTTTCGGCAATGGTCTTGGCGAAGCTGCCGGATTGGATGGTGTCGCGGTGGGAGTCCATCGAGTCGAAGGCCGCGCCGTAAAGCACAACGCGCCGGCCCGTGGTATCCACGTCCATCACTTTGCCCGCCAGGGCATCCTTGTATTCTATCTGCTTGCTCATCTGTAACCTATATACTGAGCTTCATAAGCCCGTTTCTGGCCGCTTCGTAGCGGTGCTAGGCAGCGGGTGCAGCTGGTGTAATTGGTGCAGCATTGGGCACTTCCAGCGCAGTCGGCGTGGGCGCTTCTTTCAGGTCCTTCACCACTTTCGCGCTCCGGGTCAGGATGTAGACGTCCTCGCCAATCGGCTTCTCCAGGCCCAGCATGTCAATCTTCTGGTGCACGCTCAGGTAGTCGGCCGTAGCCAGCGCCGTCAGCAGCGGGACTAGGTTGGGCTTCAGCGGTTCCACGCCGTTGGTGTCAATCCGAATCTGGAATTTGTTGTCGCTCAGCCGGTGGTTCAAAGAATCCATCAGCTCCCAGAGCAGCGGCAAGACACAATCCGAGTACAGCGCCTTAGTGGCCTAGCTAACGTTGGCGAACGTGTTGCCCTCGCTGGTGGAAAGCAGCTGGTGGGGGAAGCCGAGCACGTCGCAGACCATGCCGGCATCGAGCTTGACGGAGTTGATGATGTCGAGGTCAACCGGCGAGAGGCCCGCCTGCACCGTGCCGTACTCACCATCCACGTAGGTCAGCTTGTTCGGGCCCGTGATTTCACGCACGAGGGCTTTGCTCTGTTCGCTGGTTAGCGGTGCCACCTCTGCGTTACCAGCCTTGCCGAACAGCAGGATGTTAGGGCCACCGTCGGCCAACTGCTTTAAGCGCTGGCGGGTGGCCAAGCTCAGGTTCTGAAGCTGTAAGGCCGCTACCTGGACCGGGGAAAGGCCGTAGGCGCTGTTGTCGTTGAGCTGCCACTTCTTGACGTGCAGCACCTGGTCTGTGGTGAATTCGTCGTAGCCGCCACCCACGCGGGGGGTCTTGTAGCCGACAACTGGCTGACGCCAGCCCTGGCCGCCAATAACCTCGGTGGCGTAGGGCATGATGCGCAGCTCCTGGGTCTGGCCGGCGTTGAGGCTGGGGGCCAGTACGCGGTCGCAGTAGATGAACACGTTGCCGTGTTGCAGCAGCTGCGTCAGATACTGGTTGACGAAGGCCGCCCAGGTCTGTTCGGCGTTGGGGCGCGTCAGCAGGCGGGCCATCGGGCTGGTAGGCGCGTCCTGCTCGATGCCGTCGGCCTTCACCCAAACCGCCTTCCAGTCCACTACGCGGGCGGCAGCTTGGATGCGGCCCAGGATGGCGAGGAACACGGTGTTGGTGGCAAGCGGGTTGGCCAGCGGGCTAAGGCTGCCGGGGTTGAGCAGCCGGTAGTTGGGGTAGCTGACGGCAGGGGGGAGGTTGACCACCGGCAGGGATTTTGTCTCAACCGGATTTGGGGTGTCCTGGACTAGAATCAGGCGTTTTAGCGACGAAATAAAATCCATTAAAAGGACATGGCGCGTTGTTTTTTGGCCGGAGCCAGGTGCCGCTGCAACGCCTGCGTCAGCGTGTCCACCCGGTCATCGTGCGCGGCATTGGGGAAGGCAAACAGCTCGGCCTGCATACTATGTATGTAGCTTCCATCAATGAAAACCACCCGCTTACTGGCGCAGAAAGGCACGACGAAGTGCGCCCGCTTCACTTTGTCGTCGGTCGGGGCCGGAGCCTCCACCACGTTCACGTTGCCCCGCTTGGTAAAGCTCTGGAATACCGACTTGCCGTTAGCCTTGGGCTCCAGGTAGAGCTGACTCCTGACCGGGTCGTAGCCGTTGCGCTCTAAGAACTTCGGGATGAAGTTGAGCAGGTCCTCGTATTCCAGCCACGCCGCGTAGGACTCCCGGACAAATAGCGTGTTGTCCACGTAGCAGCTGGCCAGCAGTGCCGTCGGGTCGTTCTTGGTATTGGCCGTGAGGGCCGTATCGGCATCGAAGTGCCACTCCACTTCCTGATTGGCGGTGAGGCGCTGGAAATCCTCCCAAGTGATGGTTTGGAACCAATCCTTTTTGAAAATGCCGCTGCTGGTGTCACTGGGATTCTGCAGTACCTGCGCAGCATAGCCGTAAGGGCCTAGCTCTACCTTGTAGTTCTGCATCACCTGACGGTTGAATCGCACCGGGTCCAGCAGGTTGTCATGCGCCTCGTAAAGCGCGATGGCTTTGGCTGGCTTCACCAGCGCCCGTGTTTCTGTAGTCAATTCCGCCGGCAAGCAGATGTGGTTCAGGTCCGGCTTTTTGGCCAGCAGGTGGCCGCTGGGGTCGTCCTGGTGCAGGCGCTGCATCACCGTCACGGTAACCGTGCGTTCCTTGTCGGTCTTACGCGAAGAGAGCGTTTCGCCCAGGAAGTCGTTGGCCGTGGTGCGCTTGGGTATCGAGTTGGCATCCTTCGCACTCAACGGGTCGTCGTTGAAGATGAAGTCCGAGTGCTGGCCAGTAGCCGTGCCGCCCGTGGAGGCCGTGTAGTAGATGCCCTTGGCCAGGTTGGCGAACTCGGTCTTGCCGTCGTTGTTGCGGTCGAACGCCACGCGGCCGGGATACCACTGCTGAAACTTCTGACTCTTCAGGCACATGCGCGCCTTGCCCGCGTTCTTGGTGCTAATCTTGGCCGAGTAGCTGGTGCCGAGAATCTTGACACTAGGGCAGCGAAGGGTCACCCATGCCTCGAAAAGCTGCAAAATGGTGCTTTTGCTCACGCCGAACGGGCAGTTGATGAGCACGTCGGGCTGGCTCTCCTTGCGTTCCCATGCCTCGTACACCTGCTGCAACTCGTCACACAGGAACTGAATGTGCCAGTTCAGCTTCAGCTCGACGGCCTCGATTTGATTCCAGAACTCCTTGAAGAAGCAGAAGAAGCTGCGCCGTGCCCGTTCCGCGTATGCCGCGTCGAGCCTACTCTGCATCGTCGCGCTTGGCGATTTCTTGCAGCGAGATGTAGGAGTCGAGCTGTTCGGCCGAGAACTTGGTTAGGTCGAGGTCGGACACTTCCGGCTTCTCCAGCTCAACCTTTACCGTGTTGCCGTAAACGTGACGGTTCAGCTTCGAAAGCAGCCACTTGCGGCTGTCCACGCGCAGCTTGTCCCGGCCTACCTCGTTCGGTCCGTTATCAGAAATGTCGAGGATGTCCTCGCTCATCAGTTCGAGCTGCGCCTCCCGAGCCCTCGCGTACAGTTGCTTAAATTGAGAATGTTCTGCCCGCCACCGGATGATGGTGGTTATTGCGGGCATCCCGGGCTGCGCACTTATGAAGCGCAGGCCCTTGCCATCGTTGAGTAAGCCAATGATGGTGTCGGCCAACTCGTCCGTGTAGATGGTTGGGCGGCCGACCGCAGACTTTGGCTTTGGTTGGTCGTATAGTTCATCAAATGAATCCATTAAGAAAGCAGGGACCACCGTTTTCTTAGCGGTTCCTGCTTTATTTATTGGGTTCGACATGGCACGAAAAAGCCGCACCCTTTGTGAGGGTTGCGGCTTTTCATTTCGCCGAGCGAAGCGTAAACTAGCTAATACCCATAATGGATGTTATAGCTGCTTTGCGTGCTTTTCTCACAAGCCGGACAAGGTTTGGTGCCTTAAGGCCTTGTGCAACCAATTTTCTTTCGGAATCTGCTAAAGCTTTGCTCTTGTCTGCCCGCACAGAATTCTTATGCTCGAACTGTTCTTCGATTGTCATCATGTGTTTGAATATAAAGTGAGCTATAACTATAGCAATTAAGATGCCAATCGTATTTTAATAACGAAATATAGTATATTTTTGCGACTATAAATTTCCCGGGCTGTGGAGGCTTGGACTGCTATGAACAACAAGGGCGACCCTAATTAATTAGGGTCGCCCTTGTCTTCTCTACTTACACTTACAACGGAAAGCACGAACCAACGTGGCCAGTCCTTCAAACGCTCGTGGCAATGTTGCCAACACAGAAACAACAATAGTTGCTAAGGATGTGCCAGAAAAATTAATACTAAATGTAAATGCAAACAATAAAATTGAGTTTAGCATAATACCATAATTATTGTGATGCTCTTAAGACGTTAGCCCCAGTGGCTAAAATCGCAGAGAGAGCTTTCGCTATTCTATGCTTTTGGGCTATCACAATAATACAAGGCTGCTAAAAACAAAAAACGCCTCTGGTCAGCGAGTTTAAGTGTTTGCGATTTGGTAACGAGCAACGGCACGTAAAAGGTTACATAGCATCAATGCTTTTTTTGAGTTGTTGATATTCCTCTGGAGTCACCTCGCGCCATGTGTCTTTCAACAGATTCCACTCGGTGCCTTTTGTGCCATGGTGTAGCCTAGCCAGCGCACTAGCTGAATCCGAAGCGATGGTAACGGCTTGCTTCCGCTGGCCCAGTTGCTTCTTGTGTTGTAGCCAAGCAGCAAAGTAGGCTATCAAGTCTTTCGCTTCGCAGAGTTCCGCCCCACGAGTGGTATTCCAAATGGCAGCTGACTCATCGATGCCATCATAAAACGCCTTTGCCTTATCGTACAGCGCAAATCGCTTTTGCTTCTCCTGGCGACCAAGAATGGGCGACGTTTTGTAATACTTGACGGTGAAATCACCCTCGTTGTAGCTTGGGGCACCTTGGCCGCCGTAGTCGCTGGTAGGCATGGTAAGATGTGAATTAGAAATTAGGCGTATACCGCATTAGCAGACCGGGCGAGGGTGGTCACGCGCTCATGCTTGGCTTTTTCCAGGTTATTGATAAGCGACACGACGGATTCCTTTTTCATTCCACTGGTTTCAAAGCCGATGCGGGCGCCGCCGTCGGAAGCAATGCTGACAATGTGCTTCCGGGTGATAACGTAGCAGAGCAACAAAATAACACCTAACAGCAGCCCTGCAGCCCCAATTTCGCCGCCACCAAACATAGACTGTAAAAGACTTATCCCACCCAACACGCCGAATGTTACCCCGAGTATTAACAGGAGTGGGGAGCTCTGATAGCGTACCTCGCAGGAGCTAACCTTTTCAAGCATGACTGACACAAGGTGGGCATGTGAGGAATTGACCGCGTGGTAGCGAATCCGGTGAGTTGTCAGTACGACGACGTTGTTAGGGGAGTGCTGTAGCAATTCCTCGCCCTCGAGTAGATAGTTTTCCATGCTCGCAAGATAGACCCATCAACCCCAACAGCCCTACTGATGGTAGAGCAAGTGGCCAAGCCCACCAAGGAGCAGGGAGGCTGTGCTACCATTATCTGTGTAGGTTTCGTACCTGTCGTATCATATTGATTCCTGATTTTGGTAATCCATGCTGAGCCAAATAAGCTCCCGTATCGTACTCGAATCCGTCCGCAAGCTCAGTAGCTACCAAACTCATTTGGGCTCCTCAGAGGACGCGAAAAGCTAGCAGAACGAACAAGGTGGCTACCCGATGGGCTAAGCCGAGCCGGCCGACTGACAAAGCGGCTAATCATCTACGCGCATCAAACTTCCGTCTTGGCCGACCCTATAAGGGAATGAATAACCAAAACGAAATCTGGAAAGACTGCGAGGGATTGGCAGGCTACCAAGTCAGCAATGGGGGCAAGCGGGCTATAACGGCATTAGGTGACATGGGCAAGACTGCCTTTAGGAACCCTGCTTTTTGAATACGCCTTTAATGAACCCTTCCCCAATGAGCGTGCGATTGTCCTTGATGTGCAAAAGTAAATCGCTTTTGTCGGTGCGAATTCTAATATAGTCTTCATCAAGTTCGTAGCTAGAAGGATAGCTCATTCCAAACAGTGCATCAACAATTACAACTGTACTTTTTCCTTTAAAAATCAACTTTCGATAAAATGGGTTGCCTTTGGATATAAAAGTCCCCATTAATGTCGCGTAAGTTTCGTATTTCCTTTTATCGGAAACAGACAGCTTGCTGTACTCGGTCAAGTACTTCGAGTAATTTTTGTCAATTCCTTCTCCGTTTTGAATACTGTAGGTCTCTACAGCCCAATAACTAAGAGCGGCGACTTTTTCATTTGTTGATTTCTCGTGCTCTTCATCATAAAGAGTCGAATCTAGCGTAATGGAATTGATTTTTCCATCCTGTATTCTATAAGTTTTATGTATTTCTATGGTTGGTTTTACTTGTAATAGTGAATCCATCATAGTCGTGATACGCTCCTCTGTAGTGACCACGCTATCGGTGCCATGTATGGCGAGCAGCGAAAAGTTTATTTGGCGTTCCTTTATTTCATCGAGTTTATCTAAGAATTCTGATAAATCTTTCTTCTCTGCACCCTTGAAAGAATAAGTAAATTTCTCCGAGGACAGCTGCGTGATTTTATCCTTGTCTGACCTATTGAGGGCAGATACAAATGCCCTAGTGGTCTCTTGGGCATTTTGCTTGCAGGAGGGCATCAACGAAGAAGCGACAACTACCATCAGTACAACTATTCTCATTATCTCTTTGCTTTAGCTTGGGCATTGCAATATCGAGCTTATAAAATTAATCTGATGCACGCTGTGCAAAGAAAAAACAGTCGCAAACTTTCGTCCTGGTCGACCCTATAAGGTCATGAATAATCAAAACGAAATCTGGAAAGACTGCAAGGAATTCGTGGGCTACCAAGTAAGCAACAAGGGACAAGTACGAGTTAACGGCTTAGTTAAACCTCAACACAACGACAACGGCTACCGCCAGATAGCCTGGGAGGGCAAGCAAATCCGAGTGCACCGAATTGTGGCCGCAGCGTTCTGCTCCAAGCCTGAGGGGTGCGACATCGTCAACCACATTGACGGCAGCCGGGATAACAACCACGCTGATAACCTGGAGTGGACCACCAGCGGCGGCAACACCCGTCATGCCGCTGAAACTGGACTGCTGGCCGCTGGCGAACGCCACGCCAGAACCGAGCTAACTGAATCGGTGGTGTTAGAAATCGACGCTCTGCTGCGCGCGGGCATCGCTAATGGCACCATCGCGGAACAAACCGGCGTCAGCCGGGAAGTAGTGAGCAAAATCAAGGCGGGCAGAACCTGGACTAAACTGACCGGCCGCACGCTGGCACCAGTTGAGCGAAAAGGAGCTGTGGGCAAGTCCAAGCTGACATCTGACCAAGTAGCCGACATTCGGTGCCGGGTGGCAGCAGGGGAGTCCATGCGCGCCGTGGCAGCCAGCTACAGTATGTCCCACACAACCATCAGCTCCCTCATCAACGGTATCACTTGGAACTAAGGATTCAAGGAGCACTGCGATACGAAATGCGATACAAGCCCCAGGTACCCTCATTTGGAGCGAATATAAGCTCAACAAAAAACCCTCACAATCAATTGACTGTGAGGGTTTTTGCGCTAACGGTACCGGAATAATACAGTGAAAATTGTACTATTCGAAGGCGGTCTGGACGGGACTCGAACCCGCGACCTCCGCCGTGACAGGGCGGCATTCTAACCAACTGAACTACCAAACCGTTTGCCTGGGTGGAGAAGCCGTATGCTTTTCCGTTTTGGTGTTACAAAGGTAGGATAATAAAACTGCGCCCTGCAAACCTGGGGCCAATATTTATTTAAAAATAGGGTCTTTCGGAAGCTTCGGGGTTGTTTCTCAGGAACATTAATTTTTGCCGCGTGTCGCTACGACGGATGTTTTACCTTTGTTGACTGCCGTGTAGACGGTATTTGCGGATACCGGTTGTGGGTCAAAGTCCCATTCGTACCAATTTCCCCCGCTATTTTCGCCTTCCCACTCACTTGCCAAGCCATTCGCTGCTCATGATGCTTCTTGATTTTGAACAACCCATTGCCGCCCTCGAAGGCAAACTCCTCGAAATGCAGAAACTCGCCGCTGAGAGCGATGTAGAAGTAGGGGAAGCTGTCGCGGCGCTGGAAAAACGCATCAAAGACCTCAAAAAAGAAACATACGCCAACCTCACACGCTGGCAGCGGGTGCAGCTTTCGCGCCACCCCGAGCGGCCCTACACCCTCGATTACATCGATGGAATGGCTGAGAAGTTCGTGGAGCTGCACGGCGACCGCACCGTGGGCGACGACAAGGCCATGGTGGGTGGCTTCGGTGAGATTGACGGTCAGACGGTGATGTTCATTGGCCAGCAGAAGGGCCACAACACCAAGCAGCGCCAGTTTCGCAACTTCGGCATGCCCAATCCCGAGGGCTACCGCAAGGCCCTGCGCCTGATGAAGCTGGCCGAAAAGTTCAACGTGCCGGTGGTGACCCTCATTGACACGCCCGGTGCTTTTCCGGGCCTCGAGGCCGAGGAGCGGGGCCAGGGCGAGGCCATTGCCCGCAACCTCAAAGAGATGTTTATGCTGAAAGTGCCGGTGGTTTGCGTCATTATCGGCGAAGGGGCGAGTGGTGGAGCCCTAGGTATTGCCATCGGTGACCGGGTGCTGATGCTGGAAAATACCTGGTATTCGGTGATTTCGCCCGAGTCGTGCAGCAGCATTCTGTGGCGCTCGTGGGACTACAAGGAGCAGGCCGCTGAGGCGCTTAAGCTAACGGCGACGGATATGAAATCGGCCGGGCTGATTGATGGCATCGTGAAGGAGCCCCTGGGTGGGGCACATACCGCACCCGAGGTGATGGTTGAAACGCTGAAAAGCACGCTGTTGAAAACCCTGAAGGAACTGGCCGCCATCCCGGCTGCCGACCGGATTTCGCAGCGCATCGATAAGTTCTCGGCGATGGGCGTGGTGGTGGAATAGGAAATTAAAAATTCAGAATTAAAAATTAAAAATGAGTCAACAAGCGGTTGGCCACCCCTTTTTTTAATTTTTCACTTTTAATTTTTAATTGAAAATGACTATTCATACCATCGATACCGGTTTATTTAAGCTTGATGGCGGCGCTATGTTTGGCGTAGTGCCCAAAAGCATGTGGCAGAAGCTAAACCCGCCCGACGCTAACAACATGTGTACCTGGGCTATGCGCTGCCTGCTGATTGAAGATGGCGGTCGGTTGATGCTCATCGACAACGGTATCGGCGACAAGCAGGATGAGAAATTTCGCGGCCATTTTTACCTGCACGGCGACGATACGCTGGAGAAGTCGCTGCGCAAGCTGGGTTTCACCAGCACCGATATTACCGACGTTTTTCTTACGCATCTGCACTTCGACCATTGCGGTGGCTCGGTGCAGCGCCGGCCCGATGGGGCGCTTCAACTGGCTTTTCCCAACGCCACGTATTGGAGCAATGAGGCGCATTGGGACTGGGCCGTAACGCCCAACCCGCGCGAAAAAGCCAGTTTTCTCCATGAGAATATTCTGCCGATTCAGGAAAGCGGACATCTGAAGTTTGTGGACCTGACGGGCGGTGTGCCCGGCACGCTGCCGCAATTCCGCGAAATTATTCTGGCCGACGGGCACACCGAAAAAATGATGGTACCGGTGATGGAGTACAAAGGCCGCACACTCGCTTTTATGGCCGATTTGCTGCCGAGCGCCGCCCACGTTCCGCTGCCCTACGTGATGAGCTACGACGTGCGCCCGCTCCTTACGATGCCCGAAAAAGAGGCGGTACTACGCCGCGCCGCCGCCGAAAATTGGGTGTTGCTGCTCGAACACGACCCTACTAATGAGGCCTGCACGGTGATACTGACCGACAAGGGCGTGCGCCTCGACCAAACCCTGCGGGTGGCGGATTTGTGAGTTGGTGAAGTGGCGGAGTAATGGGAAAACAACGTATCAGGACTAAATCCGACCGATAAGCACGTGCAGTTGCCTTCCGAACTCCCTAATCTGCCCATTCACCAGCCGACCACTCCGCAACTTGGGCTCGCTTTATCGGGGGGTGGAGCGCGCGGCATCGCGCACCTGGGCGTGCTGGCCGCGCTCGACGAATTGCAGTTGCCCATTGGCCAGTTGGCGGGGGTAAGTTCGGGGGCCATTGCCAGCGTGTTTTATGCGGCGGGCTTTGCGCCGCGCGAGATTCTGCGGTTGCTGCTGACGACCAATTTGTTTCGGCTCACGCGGCCAGCCTTTAGTCGTTTTGGGCTGCTGCAGTTCGATGCAGTAGAGCAGCTGCTGGCGAAACATTTGGGGAATACGCTCACGTTTGAGCAGCTGAGCCGACCGTTGACGTTGGTAGCCACCGATTTGATGGCGGGCGAGTCGGTGTACTTCAGCCGTGGGCCGTTGTTGCCGCCGCTGCTGGCATCGTCGGCGGTGCCCATTATCTACCGGCCGGTGGAGTACCAGGGCCGGCAGCTGGTTGACGGGGGACTGCTCAATAACCTGCCCGTGGAGCCGCTACTGGGCCAACCTGCCCTGCGCGTAGTGGGCGTGCACTGCAATCCCATCAACCCGGAGGCGCGCATTCCGACCTTCCGCCGGCTCATCGAGCGTACGCTGCAACTCGCCATTAATGCCAATACCGCTGCCCGCAAAGCCCAGTGCCATCTGCTGCTGGAACCACCCGAGTTGCGCCATTACCGCCCGCTGGGCTACAAGCGTGGCCCCGAGTTGTTCGATATTGGCTACCGTTACACGATGTCGCAGGCGGCCACGCTGGCGGCGTTGCTCTAGGCCCGGTCGGGGGGGGCGTATTGCGGGGCGGCCCCCATCTTTGCAACTCGGTTGGGTCGGCTTAGGGCCGAAATCCGTTTCCCTGCTCTTTCGATTCTTTAGTACCGTATTACTGTTCATGACTCCACGCGAAAAATCACCCTTCTGGCACGCTATGGCCACGCTCGTCTTCAAAGTGGCCGGCTGGCATCTGGGCGAGATTCATAATCCGGAAATCAAGAAGAGCATGATGATTGCAGCCCCGCACACCAGCAACTGGGACATCATCCTGGCGCGGGCGGCGTTTTACCTGATGGGGGTGCCCGTGCGCTTCACCGTGAAAAAGGAGTGGACCGAAAACTGGGCCATGGGCTGGCTGGTGAAGGCCATTGGTGGCCTGGCCGTGGACCGCAGCCGCAACAACAGCCTCGTGGATGGCATGGTGAAGCTATTTGATGCGCACGAGGAGGTGGTCATCCTAATCACGCCCGAAGGTACCCGGGCTTACCAGCCGCGCTGGCGCAAGGGCTATTACTTTGCCGCCCTGGGCGCGCACGTGCCCATCCGGCTGGGCTACCTCGATTACAAGGAAAAAGAAGCTGGTATCGGCGAGGCCGTGTGGCCAACCGGTGACTATGAAGCCGACGAGGCCCGAATCAAAGCCTACTACCGCACCAAAACGGGCCGCTTCCCGGCCCAGGGCGTCCGCTAATCGGTCGCAACTCCGCGAATGCCCAGCTCGTGTTAAGCGACTGCATCGTGTACGGGCTCGGAAAATAGCTTCGGCTCGGACTCGGCAGCATACAGCTTTACGCGGAAAGTGGTGCCCTGTCCTTCCTCGCTCTCCACGTCGATTTGGCCGCCTTCGTACTCCACAATGCGGTTGACGAGGAACAGGCCGACACCGGTGCCGTCGCCCGCTTCGGGATGGAACCGCCGGAACAGGTGAAACAATTCGTTGCCGTACAGCGCCAGGTTCAGGCCCAGGCCATTATCGGCTACCTCGAGTATGGGACAGCCATCGAACACGTAGGAGCGGATGCGTACTTCGGGCCGGCGGCCGGGGTGGCGGTACTTGATGGAATTGCTGACTAGGTTGAGCAAAATCGTGCTCAGGTTGCCCCGGGCGTATTTCACGTCGGGCAGGGCGGCAAAATCGGCGGTGACGCGGGCTTCGGAGGCCGTAATCTCCACGTTTAAAGTTTGCAGCATTTCCTGTAGCAATGCGGGCAACGCGACCAGCTCGGCCGACTGCTCGCCGGGCCGGCGTTGCTCCTGTACCACGGCTGCCAGGTCGGTGATAGTGGTATGGAGGCCGGTGAGTGAACTGTCGAACAGGCGCAGGATAACGGCTTCTTCCGGGTCCTGAAACACGGCCGACTGGCGCAGCTCCTCGAACAGGCCGCGCAGGTTGTGCACGGGTTGGCGCAGGTCGTGGCTGGCGGCGTACACGAAGTTATCGAGGTCCTGATTGGTACGGGCCAGCTTGCGGTTACGGGCTTCCACGGCTTCGTTGGCGGCGTTGAGCTGGTCGTTGCGCTCGTCGAGGGCCTGGCGGGTGCGGGTGAGTTCGGCCAGCGAGTCGCGCAACTGGCGGTTGATACCTCGCAGCTCGCCGTGGTAGCGGCTCTCATACTGGCGCCATTCGTTTTTCTCGATGGCGAAGCGAATGGTTTTGTTGAGTAGCTCGCGGTCGAATTGCTGCTTGACGAGGTAGTCGATGGCCCCGCTGTTGAGGACGCGCACGGCCAGGCTTTCGCTGCCCACGCCGGTTATCATCACCACGCACAGCGTCTGCATGGGCACGACTTCGGCCATTTGGGCCAGCATGGTCAGGCCATCGGTATCGGGCAGGTTGTAGTCGAGCAACACGCAATCGGGCTGTACTTCCCGAAATCGAAGCAAGCCTTCGATGCCGTTCGGGGCTTCGTGGATTTCCAGGCCCTCCTGGCCCGGCAGCGGGCCCAGAAAACGCCGGTAGAGCATGCGGTCCTGCGTGTTGTCCTCGATAATCAGTATCTTTTTCACGCGGATGGGGAATTGGCCTGCTGCTAATTAATGGAGGGCAACTCGTTGGATTCCAGCCAATATTGCACAATAAGTCGAACTTTTTCTTCCAAGGCAAAATAATCGACCGGTTTGGTGACGTAGCTGTTGGCCCCCAGGCGGTAGCACTCGTTGATATCTTTGAGGTTGGACGACGTGGTGAAGACGATGACCGGGATATGATTCAGCCGGGGAGTTTCTTTGAGTTTGCCGAGCACGGTGCGGCCGTCGGTGCCGGGCATGTTCAGGTCGAGCAGGATGATGGCCGGCAGGGTCGCGGGCCACGCGTCGCGGTTGCCGAAGCCCATCAGATAGTCGAGAGCCTGGTCGCCGTCTTCGCACCGAAAAACGGGGTTTTGCAGGGCGTGCTTGCGGAAGGCGCGGCCCAGGGCCGTGAAATCCTCGGCGCTGTCCTCCACAATCAATACGGGTTTGAGGGAATGAGTCACTTATAACAGCTTAGAAATCGTAAAATAGAAGGTTGCGCCCTGGCCCGGTTCCGATTCGACCCATACGTCGCCGCCTTGCTGTCCCAGCATTTTCTTCACCACGGCCAGGCCAGCGCCGGTGCCACCGCCGTATTTCTCCTGGCTGTGCAGCCGTTTAAAAATACGGAAAATATTCTCGTGGTGGCGCGAATCGATGCCAATGCCGTTGTCTTTCACGTACAGCACCAGAAATGCAGTGGTATCGACCGGCCGCTGATAGGGAGGATGGTCGGCCTCGGCCACGCCAACTTCTACGTGTTTTTCCGCCCGGTCGTTGTACCGCATGGCGTTGGTAAGCAGGTTGATGAACACCTCGCCCAGGCGCACCGGGTCGCAGCGCAGGGTGGGCAAGGGGGCGGGCACGGCCACGGTAGTGCCGGTTTGTTCGAAGCGGGGCGTCAGCAGGTCAATTACCCCGGCCAGCAGCTCATTCAGGTCCACTTCCTGCACGCTCAGTTCCTCGCGGCCCACGCGCGAAATTCGCAGCAGCGACTCGATGAGGGATTCCATGCGCTTGCTCAGGCGCACCAGGGTTTGCAGCTTGCTCACACCTTCGGCATCAAGCTTGTCGGCGTAGTCTTCGAGCAGGAACAGCGAGTAGTTGTGGATGCCGCGCAGGGGCTCCTTGAGGTCGTGCGAAGCCACGTAGGCGAACGAATCAAGCTCGTCGTTGCTGCGCTCAAGCTCGGTGTTGAGGGCGGCCAGGCTGCGGGCCTGGGCCTGCAGCTCATTGAAAATCTTCAGCCGCACGTCGGAGATGTAGAGGCGAATGTCGCGGGCGGCTTGCAGCTCCAGTGGCTGCCAGGCCACGGCCGAGTTCTCGACGGTCTGCTTCCATGCTTCGAAGGACTGGCGCGGCGAGAGAAAAACCTGGCCGTCGACGGTCGTTTGGTTTTTCTCGTGGCGGCCGGCCCAGGTCACGGTTTGCAATTGCTCGGGCCGGAACCAGAAGATGTATTCGCCGGGTGCCTGGGCCAGCCGAATGGCCAGAATGCCGCTGGCCGTGCCCCGTATGACACGTCCCGCCGGATTAAGGTCGGCGTAGGAATTAGTGCTGAATATTTCCTCATCGGGGGCGAAATCGCGGAGCCAGGTCACCAGCTCCTCCAGCTGCTCCGGCGTCGGCGTCCGGCCCAGCCGAATGGTTTCGCCCTCGAAGCAAATAGCTGCCCCGCCGCAGTCAAACACATCGAGCAGGGTAGGCGAGAACCGGTGCAGACCGTCTACGAAGTTGGGCTGGTTGCTCACAAGTTCGAAGAGGCGCGTCTGGGTGAGGGCAATGTGCTGGCGGTAGGCCAACTCGTCGTACTGCTGCTTGGTTTTTAGCAGCGCCGACATGGTTTTACCCAGGAACTGGCACAAGTCGCGCAGCTCGTAGCTCACCAGGCGTGGGCTCTGGTTGTGGCAGGTTATCATGCCCCACAGCTTGCCGTCCTCAATCAGCGAGATGGTCATGGTGGCCGCCGAGCCCATGTTGTGCAGGTACTCGATGTGAATGGGCGACACGCTGCGCAGCACCGAATAGGTCATGTCGGGCGGGCGGTTGCTAGCCGGGTGCCGGGCCGGCACCAGCGCGGTGGGCACGTACGAGGCGTCGGGAATGAAGCGCAGCCAGTTTTTGAGGTACATGGCGCGGGCCTGCTTCGGGATGTCGGTGGCCGGGTAGTGCATGCCCAGCCAGGGCGGCAGGTCGGGGCGCACGTCCTCGGCAATCACCTCGCCGCTGTCGTCGGGGGCGAAGCGGTACACGGCCACCCGGTCGAAGCCGGTGATGGCACGTATCTGCTGCACGGCCACGGCGCACATTTCCAGCGTGGTGGTGGCGCTCAGCAGGTTGCCCAGCGTGAGGTTGAGGGAGGGCAGGTTGAAGGCGTTGACGTTATTGTCGGCCACGGGCTCGCCTTCCACCCACAGCAGGCCATCGTAGCGGTGCAAAATAAGCTTGTAGAACGGCCGGTTCGGCACGCGCTCGAGGCGCACGCCCAGCAGGCGGCCCTGCTCGGTGATGTTCGGCCAGAGCTCCTCCACTTCCAGCAGCTGGTCGGGCTCCATCAGCTGGCCCAGGCCGAAGCCCACGAGCTCCTCGGGGGCCAAGCCGAGTAGCTCGGTGGTGTTGGCGCTGGCCATTACCACCAGCCGCGTCTGCTCATCAAGGCACAGCAGGAAGCCGTAGGGCTGAATCAGGCCGGGAATGTGAATGGGCTCCCGGTCGCAGTTGGTGAGCGTGATGGGCTGGCCGAGCAGGGTTTCGTCGGACAGTTTTACTGCGGGGTAAGCCATGCGGCAAGGGTTTGGAACGTGAGAGTAGCCGAGGCCACGATGGCATCCGCGTCTTCGGTAGCGGCGGCTTCCGTCAGCAGCTGGCCAAACTGCTTCCAGAGTGGCCCGGTGCGCTCGGCCCGGCCGGCGAAAAAGCTACGGCCGGCAATGTCGGCCGCTGCCAACTGGCGCGCAATGACCTGCCCGCCCAGCGTCGAGCCCTCGAGCACGTACATGGAACCGAGCAGCTGGGCGCGGGTTTCGAGCGGTGGCATCGTGGGGCACACCGGCGGCTCGGCCGGATAGCCCAGCCGGGCCAGGTCTTCAAGAATGAGCGGGGCGCGGTAGCGCTGTTCCAGCTGCCAATCGGGGCCGAAGGCCGCGGCGTGCTCGTGCAGTGCGGCCTCGTACGGCTGCACGAAGCCGTACATGCGGCCCAGAAATTCCGCCGTTTGGGCGGCCGTAACGGTGCCGGCCGTCAGGCCCTGGTTAAAGGCATTGGCTTCGATGGCATCATGGTATGGCCGGGTTTCGAGGCGCAGACGGGGCAATATGGCAGTAGCTGCCGGAGATGCCGAAGGGTTTTGCGAGAAGTTCAAGCTACAAAAGTGAATAGTTAACCCGGGAAACGCACCATTGGCTAATCCTGGGTCAGGGCGTAGCTCACTAGGTTGGCCCCCATGCGCAGGGCGGCATCGTGCGTGGCGGGCGAGTCCTCGGGGTAGGTGCCCACGTCTTCCCAGCCGTTGCCTAGGTCACACTCGTAGCTATAAAAGCACACCAGCCGGCCTTTATAAAGCAGGCCGAACCCCTGGGCGCGCTTGCCCTCGTGCTCGTGCACCTTGGGCAGGCCCCTTGGGAACTGGTATTTCTGGTGGTAGATGGGGTGTGAGAAAGGCAGCTCTACGAACTCGAGCTCGGGAAACACCTTCTTCATTTCGGGCCGAATGAATTTATCAAGCCCATAATTATCGTCGATGTGCAGAAAGCCGCCGCCCGTGAGGTAGCGGCGCAGGTTGCGGGCCTCGGCATCGGTGAAGCTCACGTTGCCGTGCCCGGTCATGTGAATAAAGGGGTAGCTCAGCAGCTCGGGCGCGTCGAGCTCCACGGTGGCTTCATCGGGCGCAATGTTGGCGTGCAGCGTCTGGTTGCAGAACTGGATGAGGTTGGGCAGCGAGGTTTTGTTGGCGTACCAGTCGCCGCCGCCGCCGTAATGCAGCTTAGCGATGCGGAAGCTGGGCGCGGGCGCAGCGGCCGTGAGGGTAAGCAGCAGGGCGAAAGAAAGGAGCAGGGACTTGAACATAACGGATGCGGGCGTTGGGCCCCGGTTGACAAAGTACGGGGCCGGGCCGAAAGTTCAGGGCGGAGGGCGGAAGTGCCGGCAACAGCGGGGCTGGGCAAGTAGCCCATTCGTTCCTGGCCGCCGGCGCAGCTGAAGCCGACTGGCACGGTAGGGAATTGCCCGCGTCGGCTTACTTTCGTCCGGTCCAACCAACTCTCCGGCAATTATTCATGAACGGCTTTAAAGTCATTGCCCTGCTTATTCTGGCCATCGGCCTCTACTATAATTATCAGCAGGACGCCGGCCAACACGGCAAGGCTAAAGTGTGGCAGGCTGTCTGCCTGGCGCTGCTGGTGCAGGCGTATGCCAGCATTTTCGGGCAGGTGGGCTGGCTGGTGAGCCACTGGGAAGCCGCCCACCAGAAATTCGGCCATGCCGTGGGCTACGTGCCCGGCGAAGTGCACTGGCTGCTCTACCTGCTGCACATTGGCCTGGCCCTGCTCACGCTGCTCACGGCGATGCGCATGATAAATCGCTCCGACGCGGCGCGCCGCCGGCTGCTCTGGCTGCTGCCGCTGCTGGTACTTGCCGAAACCTTCAGCTTCTACCGGGGCTGGCTGAACGGCCACGCCGAAGTGCCGCTGATGCACGCCTTCGGCCTGGCCCTCGGGTTCGCCTTCAACGGAGCCGTGGCCCTGGTGATGGCGCTGGTGTACCGCAGCCGGTTTATGCAGGCCTTTTACCAAGCCACGCCCGTACCGGCGGCGGCAACCGAGCCGGCCGCTGCCGCTTAAGTAGTCGTGCAGAACGCCATGCTTCGACAAGCGGACGCCAGATGAAGCATGGCCGCCTTTGCTGCTAAAGTTACTTTTGTGCAACAGCTTAAGTAGTTCCGTCTCCTGATAAATCGCTGAAATAAACAACCAATGATTACCGGCAAAGACTTACTCGATTTGGGCCTGAAGCCCGGCAAATGGTTCAAGGATGCACTGGAGCACATCAATGCCCACGCCCTCGAAGGCGACGCCCTGCACGCCTACCTCCATGCGGTGAAGCCCGCGCCGGTGATACCGCTGCTGGCCGCGCCGGTGGCTTTCTACGAGAACATCCGGGCCGATACGGTCGTGGAGCAAGCCAACATCGACTACGTAAAGCAGTCGATGCAGCTGCTGATGCGCACGCCCACGGTGGTGGCCGGGGCCATTATGCCCGATGCCTGCCCGGCCGGGCCACTGGGAACCATCCCGGTGGGCGGCGTGGTGGCCACGCGCAATGCCATTCACCCCGGCATGCACTCGGCCGACATCTGCTGCTCGGTGATGCTGACCAACCTGGGCAAAGCCGACCCCAAAACCGTTCTCGACGTGGCCCAGGCCATCACGCACTTCGGCCCCGGCGGCCGGCCAGCGGAAAATCAGTTTGAGCTGCCCGCTGAAATTCTGGCCGAGATGCTAGCCAACCCGTTTCTGAACTCCGAGCGCAGCCTGAGAATGGCCCGCGAGCACCTGGGCACCCAGGGCGATGGCAACCACTTTCTGTACGTCGGCGTCTCCAAAAACACCGGCGACACCATGCTCGTGACCCACCATGGCTCGCGGGGCGTGGGCGCTATGCTCTATGGCCACGGCATGAAAGTAGCCGAATTTTTTCGCCGCGAAATCTCGCCCGAAACTGCGCCCGCCAACGCCTGGATTCCCAGTGAAACGCCCGAAGGCGTGAACTACTGGAACGCCCTGCAAACCGTGCGCAAGTGGACCAAGCGCAACCACGAGGTGCTGCACGAGGCCATTGCCGCCAAGCTGGAAGCGGCCGTGCAGCAGCGCTATTGGAACGAGCATAACTTCGTGTTCCGTGATGGCGACGTATTCTACCACGCCAAAGGTGCGACCCCGCTCGACCCAAAGTTCATGCCCGACATCACCGGCCCGCGCATTATCCCGCTCAACATGGCCCAGCCCATTCTTATCGTGAACGGCGATACCACGGCCAGCAACCTGGGTTTCGCGCCCCACGGCGCGGGCCGTAACCTGAGCCGCACCGGCCACAAGCGCAGTAAAATCGGCCAGACCAACGAGGAAATTTTCGCCGAAGAAACGCCGGGCATCGACGCCCGCTTTTTCTTCAACCGCATCGATATTTCGGAGCTGCCCAGCGCCTACAAAAACGCCGAGGACGTGAAGCAGCAAATCACCGATTTCAATCTGGCTATCGTCATCGACGAAATCCAGCCCTACGGCTGCATCATGGCAGGCGACTGGGAGCAGGACGCCCCGTGGCGCAAGAAGAAGCTAGCGAAAAAAGCGGCAGAGGCGGCAGCAGCGCTGGCAGGATTGGACACGCAGGCAGATGCATCGGCTACTATTTAAGATGGTATAATAGTGCCGCTATCAGTATTTCGTTTTCTAATCATTACATAACTAGTATCATTCTATTAGTCAGCATGAGTGTTCTGCAATTTGAGTTAGAAAAAAGTCGCTTTGGTGAGGTGCAAAAAATGATTATTGTCAGGGGAATGCCTCTATTGGTATTAGCGATGATGGTTGGGGTAGGAATGAGTTATTTTAATAATTCGCAGCAGGATACGCCTAGCTTCTGGCTCGTCATGATTCCGCTGTTTCTCGTACTGTTTGGCGCTGGAATTTACCGGGGAATTCAACGGCAAAAAGCGCTTTTCTTTAGCTACCGCCTCATCGTTGATGAGCAAGGAATCACGCGGGAGCAAGCAAATACGCCCATCATTTGGCTCGCTAGTGAAGAAATTCAGGAAATGAATAAAGATGCTAACGGTAGCTATGCTGTCAAGGGCAGGTCGATAAACCAAACTATCCTAATTCCCGCCCAAATTGAAAATCCCGCTGCTTTGGAGAAAGAACTTACTCGGTTTCTACCAGTAGTTGCATCGCCACGTTTACCGGTCACAACCCAAGCCCTACGCTTGTTGCCGATAGCGACCCTCGTACTCATGGTACTAGTGTATGTATCTACTGATAAAATAGTAGTAGCCATTAGCGGCACTTTGCTGCTGGGCTTTTTGAGCTACTCATTGGTAGTTACCCAATGGAGCAAGCACATAGATGGCAAGACCAAAAAAGGCATGTGGCTTTCATTGATAGTCATTGCCTCCATACTGGCAGTGATGTATGCCAAAATAATTATCTAAACGGCATCTTAATTGATTAGTCACGCACCAATTGCGCCGTGAACACGGCCGCCAGCGCCGCCGTTTCCGTGCGCAGCCGCGAGGCCCCCAGTGTTACCGGCCGGATGCCGCGACCCAGCGCCAGCGCAATTTCCTGCGGGGTGAAATCCCCCTCCGGCCCGATGAGCACGCAGCAACCCGGCCCCGCGCCGGCCACCTGCGCCAGCGCCGTGCGCTCGCCCTCCTCCAGGTGCGCGATATAGGTAGTTTCGGGAGTCACTTCGGCCACGAAAGCTGCAAAATCCTGCATCTCATCCAGCTGCGGCAGCCAGGCCTGGCCCGACTGTTTGAGGGCGCTGATGGCAATTTTCTCCAGCCGCTCCAGCTTCAGCTCGCGGCGCTCGGAGCGGGCGCAGCGCAGGAAGCTGATGCGCTCGACGCCCACTTCCACGGCCTTTTCCACGAACCACTCCATGCGGTCGACGTTTTTGGTGGGGGCCACGGCCACGTGGGTGAAGTAGGGGCGGGGTGGCACGGCATCGTGGGCGGTGATGAGCAGCTGGCAGCGCTTGGGGTTGGCCTCGGCGATTTCGGCGCGGTAATGGCCGCCCCGACCATCAAGCAGCTCCACGGCATCGCCGGTGCCCAGGCGCAGTACGCGCACGGCGTGCTTGCTTTCTTCCTCGGAAAGCTGATAGGTGGTAGCGGTGGGCGTAAGGTCGGGGGCGAAGCAGGTGAGCATGGACGCGAAGTTCGGGCAGTAGGCGTTATTCGTCTAAGTTTATTGGCCTTTCGAATTGCTGACGGCTGAAAATGAAAAGTCAAGTTCGATAAATAGAAGTCAATCTAAAATTATTTGGCGATGAGAGTGATTTTTGTTGGCATGCCGGGAGGCATATTTTAAAGATATTTTTCCTGCAATGCCTCATCGGCTAATCCAGACCTCGTATGTGAAAATTATTGGGATAGCACAACGTTATTTTGAAGGTGGCCGTGAGGCTGAATTCTTCCAATTGGCTCAGGAAGGCCACTATTTTATTAACTTATGGGCAGCCCATATGCTCATTGAGTATGGCAAGCCAACGCCTGAATTACAAGCGAAAGTATTGGATATTATCAAATTTCACTCCGCCACCTATTGCACGCCCGGCAATACCGTTAACCGGGTTGTTGCGCAGCCGGAAGACCAATGGCTGGATGATTATTACAAACGCAAAAACCCCGTCAGCTGCAACTGACGGGGTTTTTAGCGGGTGAGTGATAGAGGGGAGAGCGGGTGGGAATAACTTATGCTTCAACGGCGACGCGTGGGGCACCGGCCAGGATTTCTTCGTTGGCGTACTCGGCGTACTTCTGAAAGTTGGTCACGAACTTCTCGGCCAGCGAGTTAGCGGTTTTGTCGTAGGCTTCCTTGTCGGCCCAGGTGTTGCGCGGGTCCAGAATCTCGGTGGGCACGCCGGGTACCGCGCCGGGCACCATCATGCCAAACACGGGGTGCTTGGTGAACTTCACCTCGTCGAGCTGGCCGTTGAGGGCAGCCGTAATCATGGCGCGGGTGTAGGGCAGCTTCATGCGCGAGCCGGTGCCGTAGCTGCCGCCGGTCCAACCGGTGTTGATGAGCCACACGTTAATGTCGGGGTTCTCGTCCATCTTCTTGCCCAACATCTCGGCGTACTTGGTGGGGTGCAGGGGCAGGAATACTGCGCCAAAGCAGGCCGAGAACGTGGTCTGCGGCTCCGTTACGCCCATTTCGGTGCCGGCCACCTTGGCGGTGTAGCCCGACATGAACAGGTACATGGCGTGGCTCTTATCGAGCTTGCTGATGGGCGGAATCACGCCGAACGCATCGGCGGTGAGGAAGAAAATGTTCTTCGGCGCATCGGCTACGCCGGGCTCAATAGCGTTGTCGATGAAGTTGATGGGGTAGGCGGTGCGGGTGTTTTCCGTCACCGACTTGTTGGCGTAATCCACGGTGTGGGTGCCGGGCACAAAGCGCGTGTTCTCCACGATGGAGCCGAAGCGGATGGCATCCCAAATCTGGGGCTCTTTCTCCTGGCTCAAATCAATCACCTTGGCGTAGCAGCCGCCTTCAAAGTTGAAGATGCCTGCATCGGGCGTCCAGCCGTGCTCGTCGTCGCCGATGAGGCCGCGGTTGGGGTCGGCCGAAAGCGTCGTTTTGCCGGTGCCCGACAGGCCGAAGAACACGGCCGTGTCGCCGGTCGAGCCCACGTTGGCCGAGCAGTGCATGCTCAGCGTGTTGTGCTCGTGGGGCAACAAGTAGTTCAGCACCCCAAAAATGCCCTTTTTCATCTCGCCGGCGTAGCCCGTGCCGCCAATCAGAATCATCTTCTTGGTGAAGTTGATGATGGCGAAGTTGGGCTGGCGGGTGCCGTCCACGGCTGGGTCGGCCTCGAAGCCGGGGGCGCAGATGATGCTGAAGTCGGGCGTCCAGGTGGTGTTCGCGCCTTCGGCGGGGCGCAGGAACATGTTGTAGCAGAACAGGTTATGCCAGGCCTGCTCGTTCACTACGCGCAGCTTCAGCTGGTAGTCGGGGTTGGCCCCGGCGTAAGCTTCGCGCACGTAAATGTCTTTGTCGGCCAAGTAGGCCACCATCTTGGCGTGCAGCTGGTCGAACTTGTCGGGAGCGAAGGGGATGTTGATATCGCCCCACCACACGCTGTTTTCGGTGTTGGCGTCCTTCACCACGAACCGGTCTTTGGGCGAGCGGCCGGTAAACTTGCCGGTGTCGGCCATCAGCGCGCCGTTGTCGGTGAGGCTGCCCTCGCCGTTGCGCAAAGCGTGCTCAACGAGCTCCGCAGGCGTTAAATTAAGGTGAACGGTCGCCGTTTCGGTGAAGCCCAGGGGCTGCAAACGATTCCGGATATCAGCGGCATTGGTGGGAGCGGTGGACATGGCTAGGAAAGTGTTGGGTGGGAATACTCGCAATTGAGAACACAAAGGTAGAATCAGACGACTTGCCAGTAGTGAAACAATTCGTTTCTTTACTGGGACAAATTAAACCTGTTGCTCAGTAATCGACTGGTTTCAACTTTGCAATGGCCTCTTTCAGGCGTTACAGGGACAAATCAACGAAACGGTACCTACGGAATCCCGCGTTACAGGTTTGCTTTGTCCTGCTTTTTAATTCTGCCATGCCTACGCACATCGCTCGTTACCACGGCCTCTACGGCGACGACAAGGCGCTGCTCTCGCACGACTACCTGGCCAGCCAGCTCATTGCGCCGCGCCCCCAAGCCGCCGATTGGGGCCTGAAGCCGCACCTGCACGAAAACCTATTTCAGCTTTTTTTCCTCGAAGCCGGGCGCGCCGCGTTCGAACTCGCCGAGTTGGTGACGCTGCGCACGCCCTGCCTGGTTATTATCCCGGCCAACACGGTGCACGGCTTCACCTTCAGCCCGCAGGTCCGGGGCCGCACGCTCACCCTCTCCGAGGCGCTGCTCGACACCATTCTGCAGGCCACGCCCGGCGTGCTGGTCGAAATGAACTCGGTGCACATCCTGTCCGATTTCAATACCGAGGTCACTTTCGGCGACCTGCTCGATTTGGAGATGCAGATTCACCAAGAAATCCAGACTGAGCTGCCTGGCAAGCAGCTTGCCCTGAACGGCTACTTCAAGCTGCTGTTTGTGAAAATCTTCCGCCTGTTGCAGCACAACCGCCGCAAGCAGGAAAGCCCCAACCGCGCGCTGCACTACTACCGCGAGTTTCAGAAGGCCATCGAGCGCACGCCCGACTTCGGCCGCCGGATTTCGGACTACGCCCAGGAATTGAAAATTACGCAGGTGCACCTCAATCGCATCTGCCAGGCCGTGAAGGGCAAAACCGCCCAGCAGGTGGTGCAGGCCCACACCATCCGGCGGGCCCACAACTTCCTGTTATACACATCGCTCTCGGTGGCCGAAATCGCCTACGAGCTGCAGTTCGTCGACCCCGGCTACTTCACCCGCTTTTTTCGCAAGCAAACCGGGCTCGCGCCGGCGGCTTATCGCGCCAAGGCCTACCGCAGCGAGGGAGGAGGAAAGGGCGGAAAAATAGACGCTGCCTTGCCATCCTGAGCATTATGCGATTAGAACTGAATAATCAGCATGACAGCCGTTGTGGGCTGCTCCCATCTGGTGCGTCGGCCGCTTAGTGCCGAAACTTTCCTAGATTTACCGTGCCCGTACTGCATTGCCTGCGCAATGGGGCCGGTTTTGCTCTTCATCATCTCATTTCCCACCCTAGTTTCTTCTATGCAAACTGTTCCTGCTCAGTCCGAGCACCCGCTCGCCGCGGAATCCACGAGCCACCCCAAGGGCCTTTACCTGCTCTTCGCTACCGAAATGTGGGAGCGGTTCAGTTACTACGGTATGCGCGCCGTGCTGGTGCTGTTCCTCACCAAAGCCATGATGATGGACAAGGCGTTCGCGTCGAAGTTCTATGGTGGCTACACCAGCCTGGTCTACCTCACGCCGCTTATCGGTGGCTTTATTTCGGACCGGTACTGGGGCAACCGGCGTTCCATCCTCACTGGCGGTCTGCTGATGGCGCTGGGGCAGTTCACGCTTTTCTTTTCGGCTTCAAACTACGGCCCCGAGAGCACCCATGCCCTCAGCCACTGGCTGCTGTATTTGGGCCTGGGCGTGATGATTGTGGGCAACGGCTTCTTCAAACCTAATATTTCGAGCATGGTGGGCTCCCTCTACAGCCCCGCCGACAAGCGCAAGGATGCGGCCTACACCATCTTTTACATGGGCATTAACCTGGGTTCATTTATCGGTAACACCATCACCAGCCTCATTGGCGACACCGGCAACCCGGCCGATTTCCGCTGGGCTTTTCTGGCCTGCGGCATTGCCATGCTGCTGGGCACGGTGGTCTTCAACTGGGGTAAGGACAAATACCTGCACACGCCGGAAGGCGTGCAGGTGGGCGAAACGCCCGCTATTTCGGGTGGCATCATGGGGGTGTACGCCCTGCTGCCGGTGCTGTTGGCCATTATTCTGGGTATTCTGTGGCTCGATTCGGCCAAATTCCCCACCATTGCGCCGCTGCTGGGCGTGGCCGTTATCGGCATTTCTTACATGATTTTCAGTGATAAGTCGCTGAGCGGGGCCGATATCAAGGGCATTATGGTGATTTTCATCGTGTCGTTCTTCGTCGTATTCTTCTGGGCGGCATTCGAGCAGGCTCCCGCCTCGCTCACCTTCTTTGCCGATGAGCAGATGAACCGCACCATCTTCGGCTACGAGTTGCCGGCCAGCATTTTCCAGAACCTGAACGCTATTTTCGTAGTGGTGGGTGCACCGCTCATGGCCATGGTCTGGACGGCCCTGGGCCGCCGCGGAGCCGAGCCGCCATCCCCCCTGAAAATGTCTATCGGCCTGGCTTTTCTGGCTGCTGGCTACCTGGTGATGTGCTTTGGCGTACACGACCTGCAGCCCGGCGTGAAGGTGAGTATGTTCTTCCTGGTGGCGCTCTATTTCCTGCACTCCGTGGGCGAGCTGTGCCTGTCGCCCATCGGCCTGTCGCTGGTGAACAAGCTGGCCCCCGCCAAATTTGCCTCGCTGCTGATGGCCGTGTGGTTTCTGGCCAATGCCGCGGCCAACTACCTCGCCGGCTACATGAGCAGCCTCTACCCCGACCCCAAATCGACGGCCCCCGCGCCGGTGCTACTGGGTTTCCACATCACGAACCTCTACGATTTTTTCATGGTGTTTGTCGTATCAGCTGCCGCTGCCGCCGCCATCCTGTTCCTCATCAGCGGCAAGCTGGCCAAGATGATGGATGCCCGCAACTACCCCGCGCCGGTAGCGCAGGCGTAAGCTGGGCTTTTGTTTGAAACAGAACAGCCCCCGCTGCCAGTGCAGCGGGGGCTTCTTTGTGCCCCGAGCCACCAGCTTCGGATGCGTCGTCCAAGGCTTAGTGGGTAAAAACCGGTGCTTTGTACGCCCCGCCCAATGCTTCACACGTCTCGCCCGGCGCGTTGTACGCCCAAGCCAAGGCATTGCTTGCAGAAGCCAAGCCGTCGCACGCCCCGCGCAGCGCGGTGCACGTCATAACCAATGCTTCGTACCTCCTGACCAAACGCAAAAAAGCCCCGCTGGCATTTGCCAGCGGGGCTTTCTCTGATGCAATAGCGAATCTGCGTAATCCGTTATAATCTGCGGTCTACATCATGCCGCCCATGCCACCCATACCGCCCATGCCGCCGTCGCCGTGGCTATGGCCAGCATCCTTAGGCTCGGGCTCGTCCGAAATCACGGCCTCAGTCGTCAGCAGCAAGCCGGCGATGGAAGCAGCGTTTTCGAGGGCCAGACGGGTCACTTTGGTCGGGTCGATGATGCCAGCGGCCACCAGGTTCTCATAACGGTCCTCACGGGCGTTGTAGCCATAGTCGCCTTTGCCTTCGCGCACTTTCTGCACCACTACCGAGCCTTCGCCGCCAGCATTGGCCACGATGGTGCGCAGGGGAGCCTCCAGGGCCGTCCGGATGATGTTTACACCGGTACGCTCGTCGGCATTGTGGGTGTCCACGCCGTCGAGGGATTCCAGGGCGCGCACCAGGGCCACGCCGCCACCGGGTACCACGCCTTCCTCAACGGCGGCGCGGGTGGCGTGCAGGGCATCGTCAACCCGGTCTTTCTTCTCCTTCATCTCCACTTCCGTCGAAGCACCGATGTAGAGAATGGCCACGCCGCCGCTCAGTTTGGCGAGGCGCTCCTGCAGTTTCTCCTTGTCGTAGTCCGACGTGGTGGTTTCCATCTGGGCCTTAATCTGGGCGATGCGGCTCTGAATTGCCGTCTTCTCACCCTTGCCGTTCACGATGGTCGTGTTGTCCTTGTCGATGATGATTTTCTCGGCCGTGCCCAGGTACTCCAGGGTGGCGTTTTCGAGCTTGTAGCCCTGCTCTTCGCTGATAACGGTACCGCCCGTGAGGGTGGCAATGTCTTCCAGCATGGCCTTGCGGCGGTCGCCGAAACCGGGAGCTTTCACGGCCGCGATTTTCAGCGAGCCGCGCAGCTTGTTCACCACCAAGGTAGCCAGGGCCTCACCGTCCACATCTTCCGAGATGATAACCAGGGGCTTGCCGGTCTGCAGCACCTGCTCCAGCACGGGCAGCAACTCCTTCATCGTGCTCACTTTCTTGTCGTAGATGAGCACGTAAGGCGAGTCGAACTCCACCTCCATTTTCTCGGGGTTGGTCACGAAGTATGGCGACAGGTAGCCGCGGTCGAACTGCATGCCTTCCACCGTTTTCACTTCGGTTTCGGTGCCGCGCGCTTCCTCCACGGTGATGACGCCTTCCTTGCCCACTTTGTCCATGGCATCGGCAATCATCTGGCCGATTTCCATGTCGTTGTTGGCCGAAATAGCGCCCACCTGGGCGATTTCAGCGGAGTTCTCAATTTTCTTCGACTGCGACTTCAGGTTGGCAACCACGGCAATTACTGCCTTGTCGATGCCGCGCTTCAAATCCATCGGGTTAGCCCCGGCGGCCACGTTTTTCGAGCCGGCCGTATAGATGGCCTGGGCTAGTACCGTCGCCGTGGTGGTACCGTCGCCGGCCTGGTCGGCCGTTTTCGAAGCCACTTCTTTCACGAGCTGAGCACCCATGTTTTCAACCGGGTCGCGCAGCTCAATTTCCTTGGCCACGGTCACACCGTCCTTGGTAATGGTGGGCGCGCCGAATTTTTTGTCGATAATGACATTGCGGCCTTTGGGGCCGAGGGTCACTTTCACGGCGTTCGCCAGTTTGTTCACACCGGCCTGCAAGCGGGCGCGGCCTTCGGTGTCGAATTGAATGTTCTTAGCCACTGCGGGAGGGAATTAAGAATTAAAAATTAAAAATGAAGGGTTTTCAACCGGCCTAGAGCACGGCGAAAATGTCCGACTCGCGCATGATGAGCAGGTCTTCACCGTCGACGGTGATTTCGGTGCCGGCGTACTTACCGTAGAGCACCTGGTCGCCCACATGCACCTGGGGCTTGATGATAGCGCCAGCATCGGAGGTTTTGCCTTCGCCTACGGCCACAACTTCGCCACGCTGGGGCTTCTCCTTGGCCGTATCGGGGATGATGATGCCGGATTTGGTTTTCTCCTCGGCGGCGGCGGCGCGAACAATGACGCGGTCGGCCAGCGGTTTCATGCTAAGTGCCATTTTGGGTGTATTTGGGTTGGATTAGATGGAAAATCTTCGTGTATGGCCCTGCCTCACTTCCCGTGCCAGCCCGCCAAACCTGACAAAATGGGCAGCTTTTGCCAGTAAAAGGTGGCAGAAGTGGCGGATGTGGCGCTAACCGCAACCGGTTTTGCGCTGTCTGGTTTGCTTCCAGCGCCGGCACGATGACCAAAGAAAAAGCCGGTGCCTCTCTAGTGGGAGGCACCGGCTTTCGCGGTTTCGGAAAAGAAGCCGTTATTACCGAACTGGCGTGTTTGCCGGAGCGGGCGCAGGTGTGGTGGTACCAGCGGGTGCCGGAGCCGGAGCGGTTGCCGGGGCCGGGCCAGTCGGAGCCGAAGGCGCAGGCAACTTGGTTTGCAGGGCGCGCTCCTGGTTCACGCTGCGTACCGGGCCACCGCCGGTCGAGGTAAGCATGTGCGAGCCGAGCGACAGCACGACCAGGCCAATCGCGAAGCCCCAGGTGAGCTTCTCCAGCAGGTCGCCGGTACGCTTCACGCCCATCATGCTGGCCGCGCCACCGGCGCTAAACTGGCTGGAAATTCCGCCCCCCTTGGGGTTTTGGGCCAGCACCACGAGGGCCAGCAGGAAACATACCAGGAGAATGAGGATGATGAGCGCAGTGTACATGAAGGGTTAAAAAAGGAAGCTGCGCATTACGCAGAAGGTTGCAAGGACTGAATTTGAAGCGCAAAGTACGCCATTTTTTCCGGCTGTTTCACCATCAGCTTTTCATAAATCTCGATGGCCCGGGCGGTTTTGCCCTGTCGCACAAAAATGCGGGCCAGATTTTCCGATACCAGGTCGGGCTCGGCGCGGGTGCTGCGCACGCTTAAGTCGGCCTGGTGGGTGGCGGCGGGCGGCAGCATGGCGGGTCGCGTCAGACGCGGCTGTCGCTTGAGGAAGTTGTTGATGAGGTCGACGGTGGAGGGCAGCTCGGGCGCGGCCGGACGGTGCGTGGCCCAATGGCCGAGTAGCAGCGGGTCGGGCTCGAAGAAGGTGCCCGTGGGCGGGAGCGCACTGGCCGGCGGCTGGGCCGCGGCAACCAGCGCGGTACTGCTTTCAACGGCTTCGGCCCGGGCCGTCAGCAGGTCCAGCAGCTGCATCGACAGGCCCAGGCGGCTGCTTTCGCCCAACGCGTAGCCTACCACCGCATCGCCGGTGAAGGCCGCCGGAGTGAAAACGGGCACGACCGGGACCGGGATAGCCAGCACGAACGCATCGGGGCTGCCCAGGCCGCGGGTGACGGCCGAGGCGGCCCATTCGTCAACCAGCCCGGGAAGCTCGTAGGTGGGTAGGGCGGCAACCGGCGCGGGGTCGGCGAGCCCAAACTCGAACCGGGCTTCGCCCACTTCCACCGGTGGGCGAATGGCCGGGGCCTGGGCCGGCAGCTCGGCTTCCAGCTCCTCAATGGCGGGCGCGGGGGCTGGTGCAGCTGTAAGTGCTTCCGGAGCGATAGGGGCCGCTGGCGGTAGGGCCACTTCCACTGTTGCTGGCGTTTCGGCCACAACCGGTATCGAAACTGCAGAAACAGTTTCGGATGCTGGCTCAACTACGGCTGCTGGTGCCGGACTGGCAATTTCGGACACCGCCGGAGCAGTTGGAGCAGCCGCTTCGGGTACTGCCGCAACGGCCGTTTCGGCCGGGCCCGTTGTCATTGGTGTGGGCGCAATTACCGGCGTCTCAATCAGCTCGACTACTGCTGTTATGGCGGCGGTCGGTAGCTCGGCCGGTGCGGCCAGGGCAGGCGGCGCAACCGGAACAAGTTGCGGCTCCGAATGGGGAGCCGGTGCTGTTTCTGGCAGCGCGACCAACTCGGATAATGTCGGCGTTACCGTCGTGGTGGCCGTTTCGGTTGCTGCTTCAAAGGCCTCCGCAACGGCGTGGGCAGGAGCGGTAGGTGCCGGGAGGAGCGGGGGAGTAACCGGCAGCAGTGCCGCGGAAGCAGCTGAGGCCGCTACCGCGGCGGGCACCGGCGCGGGCAAAACGGGCGCTGCGGTGGGAGCCACGTATTCGTCGGGCCAGTCTACGAGGTCGAGTGGGTGCGGGGCGGCCGGCAGGGCAGCCGGTTCTGGCGGGGCTGCTGCTGCCGGCACGTCATCTTCCTGCTCAATCAGGCGGCGGAGCAGGGTGCGGTCGGCGGCGTAGGTGGCGGCGCGGCGCAGGCGCTGGCCGGCCAGCATGGTACCCTGGTCGTGCGCAGCTTTGGCCAGTAGCAGATGGGCGGTCTGGCAATAAGGAAAAGCCTGGGCCAACTGCTCGAGTTCGCGCACTTCGGCTGGCCCCAGGGCGGTGGGGCGTTCCAGAACGTGCAGGAGAGTGGCGCGGGTCACGACGGCGAGGAGAAGGGCAGAACGAAAATAGCTTTATATCCGCAACGCAGGCACTGGGGGCTACGAAGCGGGGCGCAACATTACGTCAATTTACGCAAATGCCCGCAGCTTCTTCATTGCAAAAAGGCCGGTCATTGCTAACCTGCTGGCAGTTACCGACAATGAATTACGCGCTTTTTACCGCACCAAAGGGGGCAGTTCCTACCAGTTGGCTACCGACTTATTAAAGATGTCGGTGATGATTTTGTCGGTCGTCGTCCGCACCGCCGTGGGGTCGCTGTTGATGGTGGAGATGTTGCGGCCAGCCCCGTAGTCGTCGAAATTCTGAAAGACCTGCTCGAAGCTTTGCTTATCGTCTTTCGTATTGGTAAAGCGTATTTTTACTTGGATGGTGAGGCGGTTCGACCCCGCCTGCGACACGCCCGCCACCTGCTGAATGGAAGCCGGCGCAAAGTCGTAGGCAATGATATTGCCGTCGAACTGCAGGTCGCCGTCGCGCGGTACCAGCCGCAGGTTGGTATTGCGCTGGAAATAATCCTTCAAATCCTCGGTGAACCGCTGGGTCAGAAACGCTGGCCCCTGCGGCGAGTTATTCTGAATAGTCGCAATAGAAATCGTGCGCACCGCCGGGTCGATGTTAGTGCCGTTGAACGAGTAAATGCCGCAGCCGCTCATGAACAAGCTGATAGCCATCAGCTGATAGCCCATAGCTTTTTTGCCAAACACCTTCAAAAAGCTAACGGCTAGGAGCCGCATAAAGGGCTCCCGCTGACAGCTAACCGCTAATCTAAACTTGCTCCAGGTCATACTGCTTGAGTTTGCGGTAAAGCGTGCGTTCCGAGATACCCAGGTCGTGGGCCGCGTATTTGCGCTTGTTGTTGTGCTTTTTCAGGGCCTTGAGAATCATTTCCCGCTCTTTCACATCGAGCGACAGCGTTTCCTCCTCGGTTTCGTGCGGAATGTCTTCCACCGGGGTTTCGTCGTCGTAGTTTTCGGTCGGCTCGCTGTGGTAGGGGTTGGTGGCGGCGGGCAGGAAATACTCATTGCCAGCGTTGCCCTCAAACGCCGTTGCCGCGCCGGTATTGCTGAAGAGATGGCTGTTCTGGCGCAGTAGCTCCTGGGCCTCGTGCGGCCGCTGGCCCGAGGCTAGCTCCAGCACCATCTTTTTCAGGTCCGTCATGTCGCGGCGCATGTCGAACAAAATCTTGTAGAGCAGGTCGCGTTCCGAATAGTTGGTGGCCGCGCCATCGGGCGCGCCCGGGCCGAGCAGCATGGGCAGGCGGCTGACCTGGTCCTGCGGCAGGTAGGGGGCCAGGCGGCGGGCATCCACGTCGCGCTCGGTTTCGAGCACCGACATCTGCTCGGCGATGTTCTTGAGCTGGCGGATGTTGCCGGGGAAGCGGAAGCGCGTGAGCACCGGCACCGCGTCGGGCAGCAGGGTAATGGGCCGGGTCCGGTAGCGTTCGGCCGCATCCGAAGCAAACTTGCGGAACAGCAGGTATATATCCTCGCCACGCTCGCGCAGCGGCGGCACCGTGATGGGCACCGTATTGAGGCGGTAGTACAGGTCTTCGCGGAACGTGCCGGCCTGCACGCGGTCGAGCAGGTTCACGTTGGTGGCGGCCACCACGCGCACGTCGGTTTTCTGCACCTTGCTGGAGCCGACACGGATAAACTCGCCATTTTCCAGCACGCGCAGCAGGCGGGCCTGGGTACCGAGCGGCATCTCGCCGATTTCGTCCAGGAAAATGGTGCCGCCGTTGGTGACTTCGAAGTATCCTTTCCGCGCCTCGTTGGCCCCAGTGAAAGAGCCTTTTTCGTGGCCGAACAGCTCCGAGTCAATCGTACCCTCGGGAATGGCACCGCAGTTGATGGCGATGAACTGCCCGTGCTTGCGCGGCGACAAGGCGTGAATAATCTTGGAAAACGACTCCTTGCCCGACCCGCTTTCGCCGGTAATGAGCACCGTCATATCGGTGGGTGCGACCTGCGCGGCCACCTGAATGGCGTAGTTCAGCGTCGGCGCATTGCCGATGATGCCGAACCGGAGCTTGATGGATTGAATTTCTTGGGTTGTCAATGGTAAAGCGGGTTAAAGGCTGCTAGGCAGCTATTTGCAGACGTTCGCGCGGGGCCGGAATCTCCCGTCCGAACTCGTGGGCGAAATCCATCCATTCCTGGATAACAACTAGCACGTTGGCAAGGGCTGCTTCCTGCGTCGCGCCATCTGCCATACAACCGGGCAGGTCAGGTACTTCCACGATAAACGCCTGGTCTTCGGCGCTCCAGTACAGGACAACCGGGTAATGGTGAGGGTCGAACATGGCGAGGGATGAAGTGCGTTAAATAGTGTCCAATTTCAGCGCGGAGTCATATTTCAACAAAATAGCGCGCACTTGTTTGGCTTGATACGGTTTCACCGCATTACCGATGGCGGGCTGAATATTGATTAATTCGTCGATGCCTGCTTTCCCAAACAAGTGGTGGCTGCCGCGTACTCTTTGTTCGAATCCCAGCGTTTCAAGCAACAAGCACAGCGCACTAAAGTCCAACGTTTGGTCGTGTTGCCCTGAAAGTAGCTGTGCCAGGAACTTCTGTCGCCGGCTCATACGGCATTTCCAAGCAGCGTACTGGCCGAGCTCGAATGCACCAATACGTTCACGTAGTCGCCTTTCTTAAAATTGCCTTTTGGGAAAATGACAACTTGGTTCTGACTGTTGCGGCCACTCAAATCATCTTTCGAGCGTTTGGAGAAGTTCTCCACCAGCACCCTATGCACCTGGCCCACGGCCCGGGCATTGCGCTTGGCGCTGTAAACCTGCTGAACATCAATCAACTCCTGCAGGCGGCGCTTCTTGGTTTCAAGCGGAATATCATCGGCCAGCTTGCGGGCAGCCAGCGTGCCGGGGCGCTCCGAGTAGAAGAACTGGTAAGCCATGTCGTACTGCACGAAGTGCATCAGGCTCTTCGTGTCCTCGTGCTCTTCCTCGGTTTCGGAGCAGAAGCCGGCAATCATGTCGGTCGAGATGGCGCAATCCTCGCCCAGGACTTCGCGGATGCGGTTCACCCGCGCTTCATACCAGGGCCGGTCGTAGGTGCGATTCATGAGGGCCAGCACGCGGGAGTTGCCGCTCTGGGCCGGCAGGTGGATGTACTTGCAGATGTTTTCGTGGCGCGCCATGGTGTGCAGCACCTCGTCGGTGATGTCCTTGGGGTGCGAGGTGGAGAAGCGCACCCGCAGCTCGGGGCTGATAAGGGCCACGCGCTCCAGCAGCTGCGCGAAATTGACGTGCTCCAGACCGTCGGCCGAGGCCCACTTGTAGGAGTCCACGTTCTGGCCCAGTAGGGTTACTTCCTTGTAGCCCGCTGTCACCAGGTCGCGGGCTTCCTGAATGATGCTGTGGGCGTCGCGGCTGCGCTCGCGGCCCCGGGTGAAGGGCACCACGCAGAACGAGCACATGTTGTCACAGCCGCGCATGATGCTGATGAAGGCCGACACGCCGTTGGAATTCAGACGCACCGGCGTGATGTCGGCGTAGGTTTCCTCGCGGCTCAGCAGCACGTTCACGCCCCTTTGCCCGCCATCGACCTGGCTGATGAGCTGGGGCAAGTCGCGGTAGGCATCGGGGCCGACCACGAGGTCTACAATTTTATCTTCTTCCAGAAACTTGCTTTTCAGGCGCTCGGCCATGCAGCCGAGCACGCCCACCAGCATGCCGGGCTTGCGCTTTTTGTGCGCATTTATCTGCTTGAGACGCATGCGTACGGTCTGCTCGGCCTTCTCGCGGATGGAGCAGGTGTTGAGCAACACGAGGTCGGCATTGGCGAGGTCGTCGGTGGTGTCGAAGCCTTCATCGAAGAGAATGCTCGACACGATTTCGGAGTCCGAGAAATTCATCTGGCAGCCGTAGCTCTCGATGTAGAGCTTGCGCTGGCGGCCGGTGCGGGTAGCGGCCATCACGCGCACGTCGCCGCTGGGCGTCGCCTCAACGTTGGGCGCGGCTTTATCTAGAAAATCAAGGGTTAATAGGGGTTGGGCCATATTTGAAACGCTTTTCGGCGGAGGACAAAGATACGCCGGTCAAGGCTAAAATGACAGAATGGCAGGTGAATCAGTGAACAGTTATCAGTGAACAGTTATCAGTGAGCAAACGAGCAATGCAAGGCCGCCACTTAACTGTTCACTGATGACTGTTCACTGATAACTGTTCCCAGCACTTCCAGCATGGCCCGGGCTTTCAGGAGGCACTCGTCGTACTCGCGCTCGGGCACCGAGTCGTAGGTGATGGCCGAGCCGACCTGGAAGCTGAGGTAGCCGGTATCGGCCCGGTATTGCAGGCTGCGGATGACGACGTTGAAATCGAAGTCGCCACCCGGCCACACCACGCCAAGGCTGCCGCTATATAGGCTGCGCCGGCTGCGCTCGTAGTGCTCAATCAGCTGCATGGCCCTGATTTTTGGGGCCCCGGTCATGGAGCCCATCGGGAAGGCGGCGCGCAGCACCTCGACCAAATCAACGTCCGGCCGCAACTCGGCGGCCACGGTCGAAATCATTTGCCACACGTGGCGGAAGGGGTAGAGACCGAAGAGCTCGGGCACCCGCACGGTACCGGTTTGGGCCACGCGAGCGAGGTCGTTGCGCACGAGGTCCACAATCATCAGGTTTTCGGCGCGCTCCTTTTCGTTATGGAACAGGTTTTCGCGCTGCTGCACGTCCTTGGCCGGGGTGGTGCCGCGGCCGGTGGTGCCTTTGATGGGCTGGGAAATGAGCTGGTTGCCGCGCCGGGCCGCGAACCGCTCGGGCGAAGCGCACAGCAGGTAATGGTTGTGCCAGCGCAGAAAGCCCGCGAACGGGGCCGGCGATATGACGTTTAGGCGCTCAAAAACGTCCGCTGGGTCAAGTTCTACCCCTTCGGCATAGAACTCCTGGCAGAGATTGAGTTCGTACACCTCCCCACTCAAAATGTCTTCGCGCACGGCTTCTACGGCGCTCAGGTACTCGGCCCGGGGCAGGCGGGGGCGCAGAACGGGCACCTGTGGCGCCGCCAAAACAGGCAATTCAATACCCATAATACCGGCCAAAACCCCTTCCGAATTACCATGGATTTCGAGCTGACCGGCGCGCCAGCGCAGCCAGGTTTCGGCCCGGAAGAAATGCAGCTGCGGCCAGCTGAAGCCGGCGTGATTAGCGCTGCTCAGGCACTCGATTTCGTTTTTGACGTCGTAGGTCACGAAGCCGCAGCACGGAGCCATTCCGGACTGCCGCAGCCACGGCTGCAGCTCAGCCAGGGTGCGCGGGGCAGCATCGGCGCGCGCTGCCACGGCCAGCAGGCGCTCGAACGGGCCCTCGGGGTAGGCCAAATCGTTGGGTTCGAAGAACGCGCAGTGCGCAAAGCCCGCCGCCCAACGCAGGGCCCGCGCCCGGAAATCGGCCGGCAGCCCGGCCAGCGGCACGGTAAGGCAGGAAGAAACAGCAGAAACGTTGGACACTGGAACAGCAACAGGAAGAACGGCCATTTGTGCTGGCAGGCATCAAACCAGCTAGCGCGGCCGAAGCCCAAAGTTCGGATTAAATCGCCGCCCGCCGGCGCTATTTCAGCACGCGCAGGGCCAGCTTGGCCTTGGCATCGGTGCTGTTCTTATACTCGTGCCAGGGGTACGCAAGCGCCTTCAGGAAATACTTGCGGGCTACTGGCTTGTTGCCCACGCTTTGCGCCAGGTAGCCCTGCTGCAAAGCCGCTTGCGGAGCGTAGTAGTACGGCGCTTTCGGGCCAGCCTCGCTGAGCGTCGCTTCAAAATAAAACCAGGCCGAATCGAGCTGCCCCAGCCCCTGGAAGGCCCGTGCCCGCCGGTACGGAGCCTCAATGCGGTCGCGCCAGAGCGTGCTGGGCGTGGGCCGGAAACCACGTAGCGTGGCCAGCGCCTCGCGGTCGTAGCCGCCATCGGACTGCAGGCGGGCGCGGGTGAGAACGGGGTTCAGCTTCCGGGCCTCGTCGTAGTAATGCTGAGCGTAGATGTCTTCCTCCACGTCGGCCGGACCGGGCTGGTTGATGAGCGCGCGGTAGCGCGCCATCGTGGTGGCTGGCTGCCCGCCCAGCCACGCCGTGAGGTAGAGCTTGAAGGCCGCATCCTTGCGGTACTGTTGCCCGCGCGACTCGCGCAGAAAAGCCAGGTTCTCGCGCTCCGAGGCGGCGTATTCGCCCCGGTACAGGAGCAGGTCGGCGGCCATGTGGTGCAGGTAGGGCACGGGCAGGTAGCCCGGGCCGGTGGGCCGCGCGCGGTAGGCCGCCAGGGCGGCATCGGCGTGGTGCTGGCGTTTGGCCACGCTCATGCGCACGTAGGCAAAGAGGAGGTTGTCGGGCTGCTCGGCCATAAGCCGGGCCGTCAGGTGCTCGGCTTCGGCCGGCTGCTTGTAGTAACTCTCCCGAATCAGGGCTTGCAGCAGCTGGCTTTCGAGCTGGAAATCGCCGGGTTGGCCGGCCGCGACACCCAGATTGTGCAGGCCGGCTTCTACGCTGGGCGTGAGGCCCAGCAGGCGCAGCAGCCAGTGGTAACCCTCGGGCAGGGCTCCCACGGAAAACTCGCACACGCCCAGGGTTTTGCGGGCCGGGGCAAAATTGGGATAGTGCCGCACTACGTCCTGCATCTGGTGGTAGCCGCTACGCAGGTGAAAGCCGCCCAGCACCATATGCTTGAACAGCAGCTGGCTCAGACCCAGGTGCAGCGTCATTTCGGCCCGGGCGTAATCGCGTAGGGCGCTGGCCGGAACCCCATCCAGCGCATCAAGTTGGGCTTCCTGGCTGGTCGTGAGGGCGTTGTAGCGGCTGTCATCCTGCGAAACGACCAGCTCCACGAAATCGGCGCAGTTGGCTATCAGCAGCGGCGCGGCAGACCTGGGCGTGGCGGCCAGCTCAGGCCGAAGCATGGCGCGGGCCGCGTCGAGCCGCAGCTTCAGCACCTCGGCATAGGCGCGGCGGCTGTTGGGCGTGAGGGGTTCGAGGGCGGTAGGGGGGGGAGTTGCGGGTACGGCGGCCTGCGGAGGCCCGAATTCCATCAGCAAGAGCCCGCTCAGCAGCCCGATGCCGAACCGCGCAGCCCGCCGCCGGAACGGGCCGGTTTTCGCCGCCACCAAATGAACTGCCGCAAATGCCATCAGAATAGGAACAAAAAAGGAACGACCCGAGGCCGTTCCTTCTTACGAATTGATTCAGTCAATCAGATTGATGACCATGCTTAAAGTCGAGCTTAGACGATGCGAGCCTCCACGTCGGCCAGAATCCGGCCGCAGTGCTCGCACACGATGATTTTCTTGTGCGAGATGATGTCGGCCTGGCGCTGGGGTGGCACCGTGTTGAAGCAGCCGCCGCAGGCGTCGCGACGGACCAGCACCACGGCCAAGCCATTGCGCACGTTGCCGCGAATGCGGGTATAGGCCGTCAGCAGGCGGTCTTCTACGGGTTTGGTGGCTTCGTCGCGCTGGGCCATCAGGCCGCGCTCTTCTTCCTCATTCTCGGCCACGATGGTGTCGAGCTCGCCTTTTTTGTTGTCGAGGTCCTTGCGGCGCTCGTCCAGCTTGCCCTTCGTACCGCTGATTTCGGCGTTTTTCACGTCAATCTGGTACTGGGCTTCTTTAATTTTTTTATCGGCAATCTGAATTTCGAGGCGCTGAAGCTCAATTTCCTTGGCAATAGCTTCGAATTCGCGGTTGTTGCGCACGTTCTGCTGCTGCTCGTCGTACTTTTTGATGAGCGACTCGGCGTCCTTACTGGCCTGCTTGCGGCTCTTGATGGTGTCGTTGAGGCCCTGAATTTCTTCGTCGAACTTCTTCACGCGCACTTCGTAGCCGGCAATCTCGTCTTCGAGGTCGCTCACTTCCTCGGGCAAATCGCCCCGCACGCGCCGGATTTCGTCGAGCTGCGAATCGAGGCTCTGCAGGGTGAGCAGGGCTTCGAGCTTGGCGGCTACGGGAACGTCGGCGGGAGCCACGGCGGCACTTTTAGCAGTCATATTGAACGGGGTTCGTAGGGGTTTCAGCGATTAAGACCGCAAAAGTACGTCCAAATCCGGCCGTTAGCAAATCCCGAAACACCTCGCCGGTGAACTGTTCGCTCTCAAAATGGCCCACGTCGCAGAGCATGAGTTGGCCCTCGGCCCCAAAAAACTCGTGGTATTTCACGTCGCCGGTCACGTAGGCATCGGCCCCGCTGGCCCGCGCCGCGCCAATCAAAAAAGCGCCCGCCCCACCGCAGATGGCCACGGTGCGGATGGGCTTTTCGAAGGCCGTGTGGCGGACCACCGGTACCAGCAGCTGCCGCTTCAGCAGCTGCCGAAACGCGGCCGGGGCCAGGGCTTCGGGCAAATCGCCCACCAAGCCCGCCCCAATTTCCAGATGCGCATTCTCTAGCTTAATCAGCTCATAGGCAACTTCTTCGTAGGGGTGGGCGGCGCGCAACGCCCGCAGCACGGCCGCTTGGCGGTGCAGCGGCAGCAGCACTTCGAGGCGCGTTTCGGCCACTGTTTCGGGCTGATTTTGAGCCCCGATGGCCGGCCGCGCACCCGGGCCGGGCGTGAAAGTGCCGGTGCCCGTGGTGCGGAAGCTGCAATCCGAATACTGGCCCACCTGGCCGGCTCCGGCGGCGTAGAGGGTGGCCAGTACGCGCCCGGCGAGGTCGGTTTGCTGGTCCTCCGGCCGGTTGGGTACGTAGGTGATGAGGCGGGCCAGTGTGCCGCTTTGCGGGGCCAGCACCCGGGTACGCAAAAGCCCTAATTTTTCGGCCAGCTTGTCGTTCACGCCGCCGCGCACGTTATCGAGGTTGGTGTGCGCGGCGTAGATGGCCACGTCGTTTTTGAGGGCGGCAATGATGGTCTGCTCCACTTCATTGGCCCCGGTGAGACGCTTGAGGGGTCGGAAAATAACCGGGTGATGGGCCACCACCACGTTGCAGCCGCGCCGCACGGCCTCGGCCACCACGGCGGGCGTGCAGTCGAGGGCGATGAGCACGCCGGTTATTTCGGCCTGCGGGTCGCCGCATTGCAGGCCGGCGTTGTCGTAACTTTCCTGGTAGGCGAGGGGGGCGGCCGCTTCGAGCAGGCGGGCGAGGTCTTGAACGGTAGGCATTTTTCAGTTGTCAGGTGTAGGGGCGGGGCTTGCCTCCGCCCGTCGTTGAAATCAAGCTTGAGTCGCTGAACAAACCGGGTAGAATTCGTTCAACGACGGGCGGGGGCAAGCCCCGCCCCTACAGCATACTGCCCAATATCTCCACATACTTGGCCACGTTGGCCTCCAAATCGCGGCGGCGGTACTGCATCAAATAGCGCGGGTGGTCGAGCACGACAATTTTATCGAACAAGCCCAACTCGTCGTTCAGCTTCATCAGAAACTCGCCGTTGCGCTTGCCCAAGCTCACGGCCACGTCGCGGCGCAGGCCGAAATCAGCTACTTGTTGCCGGAGGGAGCGTTGCAGGTCGGGCCACAGGGTTTTGATGAGCGCAGGGGCGTCGTAGTAATTGTAGTTCAACCCTTTGTTCAGCAGCACGAGCGGGTAGATGGAGCTGAGAAAAAAATGTTGATAGAACTCGGCCGGGCCGCCCAGCGCCTCCACCACGCGGTACACGAATTGCGTGGAGAGCTCGGGCCGGCCGCGCGGCAGGTCGTTGGCAATGCCGCAAATCTCGCTCAGCGCCACGGGGTCGGTGAAGGCGACGCCAGTGCGGCCCATGCCCAGCCGGCCAGGGTTGATTCCCAACAGGGCCACGCGGGGTCTTACCCCGTAGGGCTGGTCGTCGGCGTAGAATTTGTTGGCGAAGCGTTGTGCTAGTGCCTGCACATCTGGAGCAACGAAGGGATTTTGCGCCTCGATTCCCGGTGGCAAAACGCTGGGTTGGGGGAAGGTGCTCAGGAAGTGCGGCAGGCGGGCGGCCAGATTGGGCATGAGAAAATTCAGGGAATTATTGAAAGCTGATGGGCCGGGCCTGGTGGCGAAAGCTAGCCCCGAGCGGCAGCACCAGGGCCACCGCGCCGGGCCCGATGCTGACGCGGCTCAGCAAGGGGTAGAGGGCCCGGGTGCCGTGCCGGTGCTGAGTGGCATATTGAAAGCCGTCGAACAAGAGCAGAAAGCCGCCCTGGAGCAGCAACGAATGCCCGTAGCCCCGCCAACGGTCGGCGGAGCCCGGGGCCGTGGGGTTGCGGCCTTTTTCGAGCAGATAGACGCCCGTGGCCAGATAGGCCACGTCGAGGCCGGCGTTGAACAGGTAAAGGTTTTCGGTGCGCAGCTGGGCGCGCACGTTTTCGGCCCGGTTGGGGGCCGGCAGGCGGGCGGCCCGGCGGGCCCCGAGGTAGCCCGCGCCGGCCAGGGCCAGATTTATCGCCCCCCAGCCAATATTCATCTGATGAAAATAGTGCGCTGAGCCTTCCGTTTGGCCAGTAGCAATGCCGCTGACCACCAGGTTACTGATGGCCCAGCCACCCAAAACGGTCAGGCCGCGCTGGTCCAGGCGGGTGCGCTCGGCAGCAAAACCCGCCAGGGAAGCAGCGGGAACGTTCGGCCGGCGCAGCGAATCGGTTGGGGTCTGGGCGGAAGCTGGGCGGGTGAATGTCAACAGGCAACCCAGCAGGAGCGGTAAACGCAGGTAATTGATGAACATGGGGAGAAGGTTGGTAGCGGGCAACCGCTTCAAAGCAGATTTGTGCGGCCAGACTGGCGGCCGGCGTACTTTTGTGCGCCGTTGCTTCGGCAACAGCCTCCGTATGCCGCCCAATATGGCCTTTTTATTGTTGCCGTTCGCCTGGATTTATGCCGCGGTAATGGCCTTTCGCAACTGGCTGTACGATGGAGGCTGGAAGCGGGCCGAAACTTTTGCCGTGCCGCTGCTGAACGTGGGTAACCTGCGGGTGGGCGGCACGGGCAAAACGCCCCACGTGATGTGGCTGGTCGAAGCGCTGCTGCGCCAGGGCCACCGCCCGGCCATACTCAGCCGGGGCTACGGCCGCCGCACCACGGGGCCGCGCCTGGCGGGCCCCACCGATTCGGCCGCTACCGTGGGCGACGAGCCCTGGCAGTACTACGGGCAGTTTGCCGGCCGCCGGGTACCCGTGGCGGTGGCCGAAGCGCGCCGCCTCGGCGTAACGCTGCTGTTGCGCGAGCATCCGGAAATCAGCATCATTGTGCTCGACGACGCCTACCAGCACCGGGCCGTGCGCCCGGCGCTGAATATTTTGCTTACCGAGCTGGCCCGACCTTTTTATGAGGATGACGTGCTGCCCGCCGGCCGCCTGCGCGAAAGCCGGGCCGGGGCCGGGCGGGCTGATGTCGTCATCGTTACTAAATGCCCGGCCGACCTACCGGAAGCGGCGCGCGCAGCGGCCGAGCAGCAGGTGCGGCGCTATGCCCGGCCCGGTGTGCCGGTGCTGTTTTCGGCGTATGCCTACGGGGAACCCCAGCTGCTGTCGGCAGCCGAAGCAGCGGTTGGCTTCGCGCCCGAGCCAGCGCCGGGTGGGGGACCGGCCCTGCTGCTCACCGGCATTGCCCAACCCGGGCCGATGCGCGAATACCTGGTGGCGCAAGGCTATACCATTCATTTTCACGCCTGTTTTTCCGACCACCACGCCTTTACGCCGGCCGACCTGGCCGGCCTGCGGGCGCATTGGCAGCCGGGCTGGCCTATTTTTACCACCGAAAAGGATGCCACGCGCCTGCTCGACCCCGCGTTGCGGGCGGCCCGGGCGGGGCTGCCTTTCCATACCATTCCGGTGCGGGTGGCGTTGCTGGGCGACGGCGACGCGGTGCTGCGCCAGTTGCTGCCGCCAGCACCCGCCCGGCGGCCCTGATTATCGGCGGCGATGGCCGTGGTTCATTATTGTCTTATCTGTTTTCGTTTGAAGGTTTTGCCCCGAAATTCATTTTTTATTCTTAGTCCGGGCCGCTGGCTGGGGCTGGTCGTGCTGCTGCTATTGCTGCTCGCAACCGCCGCCCGGGCCCAGGTGGTCGACGATTCGACCAGGGTGATGTACGGCCCCAAAACCACCCGCGTCATCTTCGAGAGCGAAGTGCTGCGCGATTCCACCAGCGGTACACCCGTCGATACCACCCTCACGAAGTGGCCGCAGCAGCGGTTCTGGGTGCACGATACCACGTTTCAGCAGGATTTGGGCGCGGTGGGCACGGCTTCGCGGCCACTGCTCTACGAGGCTAATCTGGAGCTGGGGGCGCGCTACGGCCGCAACGCCTTCGACCGCTATGCCCACAATGCCCGCACGGTACCGTACTACGATTCGCGCTCGCCGTACTCGTTCTTTCGATTTATTCAATCGGGAGCGGGCGAGCAGGTCTTCGAAATCAGCTACAGCCGCAGCCTGAAAAAGAATTTCAGCATTGGGATTGACTACGAGCGAATTGCTTCGAACAAGGTACTGGCACCGGCCAGGGGCAGCCGCGATGCGCTGGTTGAGCATTCCAACCTGCTGCTGTTCGGGCGTTTTCAGACGGAAAACGAGCGGTACCATTTGCTTTTCAACATCAGCAATGCCCGCCACCGGGGCGCGGAGCAGGGCGGCATCCGGCCCGTCGTCACGCTCAACGCGCAGGGTAAAGTCGACACCGACCGCAGTGAAGTGGATGCCAACGGGGTGCCGGTGCTCAGCAATTTGTTTAAATACGGCCAGCAGCAGGTGTACCTGAACACGGCCATCAATTACGAGGACCGCGACGAGCTGTATTTCACGCACACCTATCGGCTGCTGGGCCGGGGCCTGACCGTGTACCACACTTTCGACCTCAAGCGCCAGTACAACAGCTATGCCGACCTGGCCCTAAAACCCGCTTCCGACCCCAGCTTTTTCTACCCGCGCGTGCTGGGCAGCCGGGGCGCGACCATCGACCGCGCGCAATTCAGCCAGGTTGAAAACACGGTGGGCGTGCTCGGGCGCACTTCGGCCGTGGAGTACCGCCTGTATGCCCGCGACCGGGTGGCCTCGCTCGTGAGCTCGACGCTAGCCGACTCGGCCACGGCCACGAAGCTGTATTTGCAGCCGGGCGCGCCGGCCCGCAATTTTCACCAGTTTTTCGTGGGCGGCACGGCGGCGTTCAACTACCGCACGATTTACGCCGTCGAAACGGCCGGCGAAGCCTACTTGCTGCCGCTGAGCGGTTTGAGCACTGATTCGTACGCGCTTGAATACTGGCTGCGCGGGCGGGTGCGTACCGGGCCGCTATCGGCCGAGGCGCTCATTAATTCCTACTCGCCCACGCTCACCCAGCAGGAGTTTTACGGCAACCACTACCGCTGGAGCGACTGGGAAGGCAACTATAAAAACCCTATTACAAACACTCCCGACGGCAAGTTTGGCAACACCAGCACTCAGCAGCTCACGGGCCGCCTGCAGCTTAAACTGCCCGCCGTCCTGGCGTTGCGTGAACAACGGTTCGAAGCCAGCGCAAGCCTTGTGAATATCAAAAATCTGGTTTATTACAACACGCTTGGTTTGCCCGAACAATCGAATGTCAACAACCAACTCATCATTGTGGCGGCGCGGCACCGGGCAAAGCTGGGGCGTTTTAGTGTTGATAACCAAGCCACTTACACCCGGGGCGGCGATGTGAACGGCCTGCGCATTCCAGCGCTGGTCACGGAGTCGCGCGCCTATTATGAGGCGTATATTTTCCGCAAGGCGCTATTCAGTCAAACCGGGGTAGAGTTGTACGCTCAGTCGGCTTACCAGGCTTTTAACTACAGCCCGAGCACGCAGCAGTTCTACCAGCAGGACAAATTTACCATCGGGGCCTACCCGATAGTAAACGCGTTTTTTTCGGCCGATATCAAAACCGTGTCGGTGTTTCTAAAAGTGGCTTATCTGAACCAGAACCTGGGCCGCGACGGCTATTTTACCACTCCCTACTACTCGGCCTACCCGCGCCGCTTCCAGTTCGGGGTGCGCTGGAATTTCTTCGATTAAGCGGTTAGTAGTTGCTCGTTCTCAGTTGTTAGTTGGTAGTTACTGGTGCCGATGGATTGGTCTGACAACTGACAACGAGCGACTGACAACTAAAAAAACATGAAAGAAAAGACCATCCTCAAGCTGAAGCTAAACACCGACCCGCGCTGGGTTAACATCGCCGAGAAAAACATCGAGGATATTCTGGTCGACCACGCTTGGTGCGAGCAGAAAGCGGCCAGCACCGGCATCAGCATGATTATCCATTACCCGGAGAAAACCCGGCTGGTAGCCGAGCTCACCGACCTCGTGGCCGAGGAGTGGAGCCACTTCGAGCGCGTGCTGCTCGAGATGCGTAAGCGTGGCTACCCGTTGGGCCGGCCCCGCAAAGACGAGTATGTGGTGCAGCTGTTGGCCCACGTGCGTAAAGGCGGCGCTCGCGACCGTCAGCTCATGGACCAGCTCCTGGTGTCGGCCCTCATCGAAGCGCGCAGCTGCGAGCGGTTCAAGCTCCTCTGGCAGAACATCGCCGACCAGGAGCTGAGCAAGTTCTACTACGAATTAATGGTGTCGGAAGCAGCCCACTTCGTGAGCTACGTCGACCTGGCCAAGGAATACTGCGACCCCGCCGTGGTGGATGCCCGCTTGCAGGAGCTGCTGGAAATCGAAGGCGAAATTGTGACCAACCTGCCCGTGCGCGACGACCGGATGCACTAACCGCGTGTCCGGCGGCGCTGCCTAACGGCGATTGGGGTACGTGGCCCGCGTCATACAGCGGAAACCTACGGTGGGTGACGGGCCGATGTAGGCACTGCGCGAAGTCACGGTGCAGGCCGTCAGTGGGTCGCGGTAGCTGCCGCCCAGGGCATAGCCGCGCTCCTGAACCATTTCGGCGACGTTACCCAATAAATTCAATAGCTGATAGTCGTTGGGCAAGCCGCTGTACACGTAAGCCGGCGTGACGAGGCGCAGAAAGTAAGGACCGGGTTGGTCGCAGCTAATGGGCGAGCGGGTTGGCCGCGTTCGGTTATAGGCCCGAATATCGGCTCGGATTAGCGGTTCAAAAACCGGGCTTCCGGAGCGCTGCTTCAAGTAGCCGGCTGCTTCGGGATTCACTTCGACGGCAACTTCGGGGCAGCGCGTACCGTGCGGCAGGTCCCGCTTGGCCAGGGCAGCTTGCTGCCATTCGGCTTCGGTAGGGAGCCGGCATTCAACTAGCATGTGGTCGGCTGCGAGGCTGTCGGTTGAACCCGGCTTGCCACGGTTCACCATCTTGGAAATAACGCGTCCCCGCCAGCTACAAAATGCCACAGCTTGCTCGTAGCTAATTCCGACTACCGGATAGTAGTCGTAGAAAATGTTGGTGAAATAATCGGGTACGGGCAGTGCCGTGGCTGCGGGCTGGGTCGGGCTAGGGTCGGTTCCTGAAGCAGCCAGGCGCTGCTGGTAGCGCTTCCATTCGATGTTGGGTACTTCGGTTTCATCAATCGCCCGGCCATCCTTGGCTAGCAAAATACCGCCGGGCATGCCGATGGGCACCACGCCGGGCAATGATTTTAAGCCGGCCCAATCCATTCTCACCACAAATGAGGTATCGGGTGAGCAAGCGGGCTTGCGGTAAAAAATTGTCTTGTCATCCTCAAAAAGGGGCCGGCTGGTCCCAAATTCACGGGTCAGGTTTTGCAGCCCCGTGGTAGTGCTGTACAAGCCCGGAAAAGTGACCGAAGGAAAATGGGATGAATAACATGCCGGAAGAATGCTCATCAACAGAAAAATACCGGCAAGTTTGGCCGACACTGACAGCGACGGGCGGGTCTTTTTTTGTCCGAATCTCATCGGCATTTAGCTCAATATCCGCAGTGAGTCGGCGTGAATGAGCGGCGAGGCTTGAGTGCGGCCCTCACGTGGGCCATTTTCCAGGTTGAGGACGCCACGGGGGCAGGCGGTGCTGCACATACCGCAGCCCACGCACGAGGCCCGCACGATGGGCGCGCCACGCTGGGCGTACTGTTGCACGTCGATGCCCATTTCGCACACGTTGGAGCAGTTGCCGCACGAGATGCACTGCGCCCCGTTGGTGCTGATGCGGAAGCGCGAGAAGTGCTTTTGCAGCAGGCCCAGGTAGGCCGCCATCGGGCAGCCAAACCGGCACCACACCCGCGACCCCATAATGGGGTAGAAACCCACGCCAATGACCCCGGAAAACACCGAGCCGATGGCAAAGCCATACCACTTGGCGGCCACCGTGCCCGCCTCGCCGAGCAGTGCCCCGCCGGTGGCAAAGTGGGCCCACAGCAGCGCCGTAATGCCGATGATGAGGGCCAGCACGGTGTAAATAATGCGAACCTCCCAGCGCCAGGAGGTGCGGCTTTTGTCGGAGAGGTGGCGGTAGGGGTCGCCGGCAGTTTCGGCCAGGCCGCCGCAGCCGCACACCCACGAGCAGTACCAGCGCTTGCCGTAGAAATAGGTAAGCACCGGCGTGGCCACGAACGACATCACCGCGCCCCAGAACACCATGAACATGCCCAGCGCCTGCCCGTTTTTAATCAGGTCACTGATGTCGCTGGGCCACAAATACTGGTAGTGCAGCGGCCAGAAATAGTTGAAGTAGAACTCCGGCTTCTGAAAAAACTGGAGCAGCCCGGGAATGAGAAACGAAAAGCCCAGCTGAAAGAACATCACCGAAACGGTGCGGATAACCTGGTAGCGTGAGTGCCGGTATTTCCAGATGGCCCGGCCGCCCATCACCAGCACCGCCAGGGTGTAGAAGGTGCCATAGAGAAACCACTGGTCGGCCGGCTTGGCGCGCAGCCACTGGCTGAAGCCGTCGAGCGGATGCACCAAGTTGTTGAGCAGCCCGAAGTTGCCCTGGCCATTATTCGCGCTAAACCAGTACAGCACCACGTAGAAGCCCGTGAGCACCAAGCCCGTGACCCAGGCCACTGCGCCGCGCCCGGTGCTGGCCCGCAGCCAGAGGTTGTCCTGCTGCACGCCGGCCGGGTGCTGCCCGTATTTCAGCCAGCTCCAGGCCAGGGTGCCGGCGCTCACCAGGCCCACGGCCAGCCAGAACCAGATGGTTCGGCGCGTGGGGTCGGTATCGGTCCAGGCCAGCAGCAGGGCCAGCAGGCCGGCGGCCACGCCCGTTAGCAGCAGCTTTTCGGCGGGCGAGGAGGCCGGCAGGGGCGGCGAGATGAGGGTGGGCGTCATGGAGCAGGAACTGGCTAAGGAAAAGAAAGCGGGTAAAAAACAACGTCATGCTGAGCTTGTCGAAGCATCTCTGCCGCAATACTAAAAATGATTACTCCGGCGGGGGAGGTGCTACGACAAGCTCAGCATGACATTCGCTAATGGTGATGATGGTGCGGCTCATCGGTCTTGCCAAACAGGTTTTTGAGGGTGCCAAACAGATAGAGCCCCAGCCAGCACACGTACAGCCAGCTGAAGCCGGCGGGCGCATGGCCCACAAAAAAGTGCAGAATGAGATGCGCGCCGGCGCTCATCAGCAGCCCGGTGAGGGCGATGAACTGGAAGCTGTTGAGGGCCGACGGACGGTATAGCTTGGAGAAATCCACGGGAAGTATTGGGGAGATGAGCGGGTTAGAAACGGGCAAAAAGGCCCTTGCGCTGCTTCAGCGTCAGGGCTTGGGCAGGAAACTGCCGGTTGAAATCGGCCACGATGGCCGGTTCGTGCTGCCGGGTAAACTCGGGGTCGAAATTAGCCGCGCCCAGGTGGGCCAGCACCGTGCCCACGGGCGCTTGCTCGCGAATCCATTGCTCACACACGGCGTGGCGCAGGCGCAGGCCCAGGGCGTTGAAGCCGACCACGGCGTGCGGGGCTTCGGCCCCAAAATAAACGCGCAGCGCCGCCCGCGCCGATGGATGCTCCCAATAAAAGCTGCTGAGCCCGGCCGTGGGTTCGGCCGGTGCCTGGCCGTAGGTCTGGTATTCAAGGTTGAAGAATTTGGCCGAGTTGAACCAGATGCCGCGCCGGTAGGCCGTGGCCTGCCCGCAAATGGTGTGGGCCACGGTTTCGCCCTGCATGCGCCCGGTGTACCAGAGCTGCTCGATGTGCACCTCGCCGGCGGCCGGCTGCCGATGCTGGGCGCAGTCGCCGGCCGCGAATACGCCGGGCACGTTCGTTCGCAGGAACTCATCGACCAGAATGCCCCGCTCGGTTTCTACGTCCGAGGTTTTGGCCAGCGTCAGGTTGGGGGCAACGCCGGTGGCCAGGCCCACCCATTGGCAGGTAATTTCCTCGCCGGCCGTGGTCACCACGGCCCGCACACGGCCCTGGTCGTCGCCCAGAACCTCGCGCAATTCGGTGCCGTAGCGCACGTTCACGTGGTTTTCCTGAAACTGGCGGTCGACGAGGTGCGCCTCTTCGGGCGGTAGTATCGAGCCCCAGTAGCGGGCATCGCGCACCAGCACCACGGGCTCGATGCCGCGGGTGTGCAGCATCTCGGCCAGCTCCACGCCGATGAGGCCGCCGCCCACCACCACGCCCCGGCTGATGCCGTGGGTATCGCGGGCCATGGCCTCCAAATCGGGTAAATTATACAGGCCCTGCACGCCGGCCAGGTGCTGGCCGGGCCAGCCGTAGCGTTTGCTTTCAGAGCCGGTGGCAAGCAGCAACTGGTCGTAGACGAGAGTCGAGCCGTTGTCGAGCGTCAGGATTTTCTCGGCCGTATTCAAGGCCGTGGCGGTGGCGTGCACCAGGCCCAGCCGGTTTTCATCCCAGAACCAGTCGCCGTAGGGCTTGATGTCCTCGTAGCGCAGGTGGCCCATGTACACATACATGAGGGCCGTGCGGGAGTAGTGGTGGGCGCTTTCGGCCGATACCAGCGTGATGCGGGCCTCCGGCTGCAAGCGCCGCACGGCAAGCGCGCACGTGACGCCGGTGATGCCGTTGCCGATGATGACGAGGTGCATAGAATCGAGAAGGAGGAAAATGCCCAAAGCCGGGCCGTGCCCAAATGTATGCCGGGGCCGTTGCACAAACCAATGAGTCCCCTACGTACGTTTGTGGCTCAATGATTGACTACCGTTGCGTGGTTCCTTACACTGGCGAACTGCTTATTTCTCGTTTACCCAATTTGTCATGCTCAAATCCCTCATTTCCAGTCTTCGTTCAACCCGCCGGCTGACCCTGGCGGCGGCCCTGCTGCTGGGTGGCACCACTGCTCCGGCCGTGGCGGCCCCGCCCATGGCGGCGCTACCGCAGGCCACGTCGGCTTACTTAGCCAAGTTTGTCGACGAGTACGGCAACGTGAACTACGGTGCTATCAAGCGTAACCCCCTGGAGTTGAAAGCGCTGGTGCGACGCTACGAAACTTTCGATGCCGGCGCGGCCACGGCCCCCGACCGGGAAGCATTTTACTTGAATGCCTACAACATCATGGTTATCAACCAGGTGGTGGCGAACTACCCGGCCGAATCGGTACAGAAAATTCCCGGTTTTTTTGATAAAAACCTGGTGAGCGTAGCCGGCGAAAAGATGACCCTCAACGACCTGGAGGCTAAAAAGCTGCGCGAGCCATTCCACGACCCGCGCGTGCATTTTGCCTTGGTATGCGGGGCCAAAGGCTGCCCGCGCCTGAGCCGCCAGGCCTTCGTGGGCAACCAAGTCGACGCCCAGCTCACGGTGCAGGCCCGCAAAGTGCTGCAGGACCCTAAATTCATTCGAGTGAATGACGCGGCCAAGAAGGTGCTGATTTCGCAGATTTTTAAGTGGTACGAGCCTGAGTTCAAAGCCTCGGGCAAGACCGGGCTGGCTTACATCAATCAGTATCGCGACAAAAAAGCCATTCCGGCCACCTACGCCGTCGATTATTATGCCTATGACTGGGCCCTGAACGACCGCAAGTAAACTCCCGGCCGTCCGGCTTCCCAAAGACCCCGCTCCCGAATTTTATTCCGGGAGCGGGGTCTTTTTTTTGAAACTATTTTGGGAATTATTCTGGGAAAAACGGGCGAAAACCCCTTCCGTTTCACCGGCTGAAAAAGCGATGCTCCCTAATTGGGAATCTTGAAAAAACGACAATCCAGGCGTAAATCCGGGGAGTAGATTAGGGGTCTTCAGAAAAAAACTAAATTCCCATCATGATGAAATCGCTCCTCACTTTGCTGAAATTTTGGGTCGTAGCCGTTGGGCTGCTGAGTGTGCTGCCCGTTTGTGCCCAACGTGCCAAAATCGCCGCTGCCACGCCCGCAGCCGTCCTAACGGCCCAAACCACAGCTTTCCTGCAACAGTACGTCAACAAGGAGGGCAAAGTGAATTATGCCGCCATTCAGCACGACCCCGACCAGCTTGATGCCCTACTTTACACCATCGCCGATTTTGATGCGGCCCACGCTTCGATGGCTGACCAGTACGCGTTTTACCTGAATGCTTATAACGTGCTGGTCATCGGCGATATCGTGCGCAATTACCCGCTGAAATCGGTGCAGGACATGCCCGGCTTCTTCAATAAAACCCGACACCAAGTAGGGGGCGAGCAGCTCACCCTCGACCAGATTGAAACCGACAAGCTGCGCAAGATTTACGACGACCCGCGTCTGCACTTCGCCCTGGTGTGTGGTACCCAGAGCTGCCCGCGCCTGAACCGCACGGCTTACGTAGGCACCGAATTGTTTGTGCAGCTGAACAACCAGGCCAAATTTGCCCTGGCCGACCCTGCTTACGTGAAAGTGAATCCCGATGCCAAGCTGGTGCAGCTGCCCGAAATATTCAAGTGGTACGAGGCCGACTTCTCTACCAGCGGCAAAACCGGCGTGCTCTACGTGAATCAGTTCCGCAAAGAAAAAGGCGCGTCCGTGCCCACCTGGTTCGCCGTCGAATACTACCCATACAACTGGGGCCTGAACGACCAAGCCAGCAACTAGTGCTCGCGGGTGGGGCGAAACGCAACCGGCCCGGCTGCGTAATGACTTAAACCGTTCACTATTTCGCCCGCCCATGAATTCTGACCAGCAAGACCAACCCGAAAAGGATATTCCCAAAAACGAGGCCCTCGAGAAGGAAAAAGAGTATAAGGAGAGCCAGAGCAACGGCAAGGACAGTAACGACCCCAGCGCCCTGCGCAACACTGGGGCGCACGGCTACACCGAGCGCGGCAACCAGAAAGACCAACTTGAGAACCTGCACATCGGTGGCTCGGAAACCACTCCCCAAGGCGGCAACGACCATCAGAACGCCGGCGAGCAGGCCCAGGGCCCTGGCTTTGAGGTAGAAGGCAGCTACGAGCTCGACCATAACCTGCGCACCCGCGAGCAGAAGTTTGGCGAGGATGCCCCCAGTGGGCCGGCCACCCCGCCCGGCGATGGGGCCGGCACCGAGTAAGGTCCGGTACTATGGTTCCAACGAACAAGGATTTGGACAAGCGCCTTGGCACCCGATTTATCCAGCGGTCACTTTCCTTGTAACGAAAGGGCATCTGATACAGCACTTCCTTCCTAAAAATTGTAAAATTTCGGCCCGGCCGGAAGTACCCGTATCCGCGGGTACTTCCGGCTTTGTCGGTTGTATGGGGTCACGCACCGGGTTTTTGGCACCAGTGGCGGGCCGAATGAGCCAAGTGAGAATGGAACTATTGCGCAATGGCAGCACAACTTCTTAACTTGCGCGGATTAGCAACCGGGACGCGTGGTGCCGGGCGCTACTTATAGCCTGCTTTCGACGAAATTCTCACCCCAATACCTTTCCCGACCCGATGGACCCGAACAATACCCCAAATACCCCCAACGAAGAGTACAACCCCAACCTGGAGGCTCAGGATGAAGACGTGCTTTCCGGGGGTAATAACCGCCTCACCTACATTCTCTTGGGCGTGATTATCGCGCTGGTGCTAGCCTACATTGCCATTCCTAAAGGGTCGGGCTCTGGTATGGCCTCGGTTACGCCTTCCTTTATGCTGAGCGACGCGGCCGTGACGGCCCCGGTGCCGGCCGCCGAAGACCCCGCCGCCGCCGCCAAAGCAACCGACGAGGAAGCCCCCGCTACCGCCACCGTCAAGACCATCACGGCCAAGCCCGCCCCCACGACTGTCACGACCACTACCACGACTGCGGCCCCGGCCGCTGCGGCCGACCCGGTTGCTGAAGTAGCTCCGGCTGCTGCGCCCGCCCCCGCACCCGCCCCGGCAGCCGCCCCCGAGCCGGCGGCCCCGACGATGACAACGCTCGCCGGTAAAATTGAAGATGAAAACGGCCGCCCCCTGGCCGGGGCCACAGTTTTTCTTAAAGGCAGCAATAAAATTGCCAGTACCGATGCCAGCGGCAGCTATTCCATTGAAGTGCCCGCATCCGGCGACAACGTCCTCACCTACGGCTACGGCGGCTACGACGACGAAACCGTGACCGCCCGCGGTGGCAAGTCCGTGAACGTGACCCTGACTCCCCGTGCTAAAGCCGGCCGCAAGCGGCGGTAGACGGGATTAGCAACGCGGAGTGAGGGATAAGGAAACGCAAAGCGGCTACTTTTCCGAAGTCATTCCAAACCCCAAAAGGGGGAACGGCCAACTGGCCGTTCCCCCTTTTGGGGTTGAAGTCCCATCCGTATTTCCTAGCCTTTATCTGCAGCGCCGCCCATGCGCTTGCCAAACAGGAAGTACACCGGCAGGCCCAGTGCCACCAGGCCCAGGCCGCGGCGCGAGAACTCGGCGGTGTCGGGCGCGATGAGTAGAATGATGCAAAAGGTGCTGGCTAGCAGTACGTAGAGGCCCGGCAACACTGGGTAGCCCCAGGCGCGGTACGGGCGGGGAGCATCGGGCCGGGTGCGGCGCAACACGAAAATGCCGATGATGGTGACGACATAAAACAGAATCACGGCGAACATCACGTAGTCGAGTAGTTGGCCGTAGGAGCCGCTGAGGCAGAGCAGGCAGGCCCACAGGCACTGGGCCCACAGGGCGCGGCCGGGCACGCCGGCTCCGTTCAGGCGGGACAGGCTGGGGAAGAACAGGCCGTCTTTGGCCATGGCGAAGTAGGCGCGGGCCCCGCTCAGGATGATGCCGTTATTAGCCCCGAAGGTGCTGAGCATGATGAGCACGGCCATGACGTAGGCACCGGCCTTGCCGAGCATCGACTCGGCTACGGCCGTGGCCACGCGGTCGTCGGTGGCGTACTGAATGCCGCGGCCGGCCAGCGTAGTGGCCTCGGGCGAGCCGTGCAGCGGCAACACCAGCAAGTACACCACATTGATGAGAATGTAGAGCACCGTGACGATGGCCGTGCCAATGGCCATGCTGCGCACCAGCGTGCGCTCGGGGTTCTGGATTTCCTCGCCCGCGAAGCCGATGTTGTTCCAGGAATCGGACGAAAACAGCGAGCCCGACATGGCCATGCCAATGGCAATGAGCAGCGCGCCGCCGCTGATGGGCACGGGGGCTGCGCTCACGCCGGGGGCCGGGTAGCGGGTGGCCGCCCACAAGTCGTGGAAATTGGCGGCAATGGCTTCGTGGTTGATGCCTAAGGCCACGCCAAAGATGATGAGCAGCGCCAGTGCGATGAGCTTGGTGCTGCCCAGCACGTTTTGAATGAGCTTGCCGGTACGTACCCCCTGCGCGTTGAGGGCCGTGATGCCGATGATGAGGGCAATGGCCAGCAGCTGCACGCTGCTGAACTCGAACCCGCCGGCCTGAAACAGCACGTTCTTCACGCTGAAGTAGGGCAGGAGCACGCCGGTGAACTTAGCGAATGCCACAGCCACCGCCGCGATAACGCCGGTCTGGATGACGAGAAACAGCGTCCAGCCGTACAGAAAAGCCGTGAGGCGGCCGAAGGCTTCGCGCAGGTACACGTATTGGCCGCCTACTTTGGGGAACATGCTGGCCAGCTCGCCGTAGCTGATGGCCCCGGCCATGGTGATGAAACCAGTGAGCAGCCACACCACCAGCAGCCAGCCGGCGCTGCCCACCTGCCGGGCAATGTTGCCGGATACGATGAAGATGCCCGAGCCAATCATGCTGCCGGTGACGAGCATGATGGCATCGAAGAGATTAATAGCGCGCTTAAAATGCGGCTGGTCGGGTTGCGGTTCGGTCATAGAATCAAAAGACACAAGGGGAAATTTCCCCCAAAGAAACGGCAAAGGCCCGCCGTGAAAGGCAGGCCCGGCAAAATGCGGCGCATTTAGGTTTAAAACTCGCTGCGGTCGTACCAGCTGCGCATGCGCCAGGGGTCGGTGCGGTGCTTGCGGATGAGCACCAGCCGGGCCGTGCCCGCGCCGGAAAACCGCTCGTTGTCGCGCTGCTCGATGGTGAGCAGGAAGGAGCGCTCCACGGTGGCCAGCGTGTCCGAAGCCAGGGTATCGGAGCTGGGCAGGTACTGCGTCCACTGCAGGTTGATGGAGCGGGATGCCTTGAAGAGGCGGTAGGTGGTGTTGGCATCCACGTCGCGCGTCCAGGAGCGGTCGAGGTTGGCGGCGAAGTCGCGGTAGGTGAAGCGGAAGTTGGGTGCCAGCAGCTGGCCGTAGAGCGTGGAATCGCGCAGCTGGTAGCTGGCCCGGAAGCGGTCGAAGAAGCCGCGCACGTAGAGCGGGTTGCCCAGCAGCTCGTTCTGGTCGGCGGGCACTTCATCGAGGGCCGGGGCGAAGGGGTTGCAGGCCGGCACCGCGAGCAGCAGGCCGATGGCGGCCAGAAGCATAGTCGGAAACGAGGGGCGCGGCAACGGCTTCATAAGTAAGGCGAAATATACGCGGTTTGGTTGGCTTTTTTGGTGAGAATCAAGCAAAAAAGCACGTCATGCTGAGCGCAGTCGAAGCATCTCGCGTGTGGCAGTAGTCCAATCGTCGGAAAAAATAGTGGCGGCACGCGAGATGCTTCGGCTACGCTCAGCATGACGTGCTTTTTTGCCATTAACCAATTAACCCATTAACCCATTAACCCACCAACCCATCAATGCGAGCTGAAGTACTTCTTCAAATCCGTCCAGCACAGGGTGGGAGAGGTGCGCTGGTCGCGCCAGGCCACGATGCGCCACTCGTTGTTGCGGCGGCGCAGGATAAGCCGGATGTTGCCCTGGAGCAGGCCGGCGTGGAAGGCCGTGTCCGACTGCGTGATGCGGAGCTGATAGAGGGCCGATACCTCGGCCGAGTCGGTGGTGTAAAGCTGGTCGCGCCGGCCGCTGAGGGTGAGCGTGTTGTTGGCGTTGGCGGGCGTGCGGCGGCGCAGGCTGCTGAAGTAAGTGGTTTCTTCGGGCACGCTCCAGTTGGCAAACAGGGCGGGCGAGGAGCCGGCGCTGGTGGGGTCGGGCACGAAGCGGTAGTCGGGGCCGCTGAAAGTGCGCTCGTAGTTGGCCACGTTCACGTGCTGCACGGCGGTGGTGAAGTTGGCCAGCAGAATGTCAATCTGAGTGGGCTGAATCCACTCGCTGGCGGCGGCAGCGGGCTCGGGCTCGCGCAGCTGGAAGCACGCTGGCAAGGCCAGCAGCGGCAGCAGGGCCAGAAGGGATTTGGGGCTAAAGGTCACGCAGCAAGTTACGGAGGGCCGCGCCTTTGCCGCGCCGTCCGGTCGATTCTGGGTGGTTGCCTCAACACCCGGCCACGGCCCATACCACGGCGAAGCTGGCTCCGCCCTACGGTTGCAGTTCGTACTTTCGCCCCCCGACCACCCTCCCTTCGCATGTCCCGAAAGCTTCTGGCGTTACTCATCGCGCTGCTGCTGCTCCTGAGCCTGGCCACGTACGTGTACTACCGCCGCACGCTGGCGGCCGTGCCCGTCGACCCCTACGCCCTGGTGCCCGACGATGCCGTGTTCGTGCTTTCGACCCACGACCACCCCACCCTGGTGCGCCACCTGCAGGAAACCGAGCTCTGGGATAACCTCACGGCCGTGCGCTATTTCCAGCAGGCGGCCGGCCACCTGGCCCTGGCCGACAGCCTGGCCGGCGGCAACGCTCACCGCCGCAATGCCTTGCTCAACCTGCTGGGCCGCAAGCTGGTGATTACTTCGGTGCACGTAACGGGGCCGGCCGAATTCGATGTGCTCTACCAGGTGCCCCTCAGCCGCGTGGCCGAGTACCGCCAGGTGCGTGGCCTGCTCGAAACCCTGGGCCGCGACCCCCGCTACCGCCTCATTACCCGCGACTACGAGGGGCAGGAGCTGACCGCCCTCACCGAGCAGCGAACCGAGCACAGCCTCACCGTGCTCAACTACCGCAACCATTTAGTGATTAGCACCAATGCCGGCCTGGTGGAAGCCGTGGTGCGCCGCCTGGCGCATCCCGATGCTCCGACCGTGCAGGCGGCCTTCCCCACGACCGACCTGTTGCGAGTGCCCGGCACCGATGCCACCCTGCTGGTGAACTACCGCCGCCTGCCGCAGTTTTTCGACGTGCTGTTTCGGCCCGAGGCCCACGGCACCTTCGACCAGTTGACCGGGCTGGTGTCGCAGGGCCTGCTCAGCGTGAAGCTGGCGGGCAGCCGGGCGCAGCTTCAGGGTTTTTCGAACCCCGAAACGGCCGCCGGTACCCTGCAAGCCCGCCTGCGTGGCCAGCCCGTGCAAGCGTTGGCATTGAGCGATGTGTTGAGCATGCGCACGGCGCTGCTGCTGCACCTGGCCGCGAACCCGGCCCGCACCTGGCCCCCGGCCGCCAATGCCCGGCCCGACTCGCTGGGCCGAAACGCCGCCCTCGACAGCCTGCGGGCCAGCTTTGGCGGCGAATTGGCGGTCGCCTACCTGGCCGCGGCCACGCCGGGCAGCCGGCCCGGCCGCCTGGCGCTGGTGCGCTGCCCGGCCCCGGCCCGCACCGCCGCGTGGTTGGCCCGCCTGCGCCGTCTCGATGGTAACTCACCGGCTTTCACGCGGGTAGGGCCGTTTGAGGTGCACCCCGTGGGCTTTGCCGAGGCCGACGTGCTGGGGCCGCTATTGGGCACGGCCGCGCCGCGCGTGGCCGAAGTCACGGCCCGCGCCGGGGCGCTGGTGAATGGCTACCTGGTGCTGGCCGACGAGCAGACCCTGAATGGCTATCTGGCTGACGTGGTGGCCGGCAAAACCTGGGCCCAGACGCCGTCGCAGGTGGCTTTTTTGCAGGAAACCCTGCCGCGCGCCCGCCTCAGCGTGCTTGTCGACACGCGCAACAGCTGGAACGCCCTGCTGGGCGTGCTCACGGAAGACCGCCGGGCGGGCCTGCTGCGCAACGAGGCCCTGTTCAAGCGCTTCCCTCAAATGGCCTTTCAGCTGCTGCCCGCCGAGAACGAGCGTAGTTCCGAAGCGCAGTACTTCACTCAGCTGCTACTACGGCACCCCGACAACGGCCCGGCCAGCACCCAGCCCGGTGGGGCGGCAGCCAATGGCCGGGTGCTGGCGTTCCGGCGGGCGTTGGTGGGGCTGCCCACGCTGCTGCCGGCATTGGGCACGCGGGTGCCAGCCGTGGTGGTGCAGGACTCGGCCCGGGTGCTGCACTACGTGAGTGCCGAAAATGCCGTGCTGTGGTCGGATACGCTGGCCGGGCCGGCCGCGGGGCTGAGCCTGCTGCCCGCCGGCGGGGGCGTGCCGGGCGGCCTGCTGCTGGGGGCGGGGGCGCGGCTGCACCTGCTGGCCGCCGATGGCACGGCCGTGCTCCCCTTCCCGCTGCACCTACCCGATACCGTGCGCGTGGCCGACCTGCAGGCCGGCCCGGTAAGCGGGCAGCCGGCCCGGCTGCTGGCTACCACGGCCGGCCATCACCTGCTGCTGCTCGATGCGCGGGGCCATCTATTTCCGGGCTGGCAGCCCAAGCGGCTCGATTTTCCGTTGGCCGGGCGGCCGGCACTGCTGAACGTGAGCGGGCGCGACGTGGTGGTGGCCCCGCTGCAAAACGGCTACGTGTACGCCTATAATGGGGCCGGCAACCTGCTGCCGGGCTTTCCGCTGAGCGTGGGGGCCCGGCTGGCCGGCGACGTGTTTGCCCAGGCTGGCAGCACGCTCAGCCGCACCCACCTCACCGTTGTCAATCAGCATGGCGAGCTGGTGACGTTTACGCTGGGGGGCGATATACTTAGCCGAAAGCGAGTGGCTACCTGGAGCCGGACGGCTCAGTTTCGCCTGGTGCCCGACCCGCACGGCCGCTCCTTCGCCGTGGCCCGGGAAGACAACAACCAGCTCGACCTCTACCTGCCCACCCTGAACGACCCACTCCTGACGCAGCGCTTCGTGACTTCGGGCGCGCGGGGCGTGCAGTGGTTCGATTTCGGCGGCGGCCGGCACCTGGTAGCCATCACCGAAACCGGGCCGGGGCAGGTATTTCTGTACGATGCGCGCGGCTGGCTCCTGGGCCGCGAGGCCCTGCCCAGCACCGGCACCGGCGTGGGCCTGGACTATGATGCCACCACCGACAGCTATCAGCTGGTGCGCATCGTGGGCCGCGAGCTGCGTCGCACCGAGCTGAAAGTGGGACTGTGAGGCGGTGGGCAGGTTGAATTGTGGGTTGGCGGAGTAATGCAAGTACAGAACGTCATGCTGAGCGCAGCCGAAGCATCTCGCGTGCCGCCACTAATCTTCTTCGACGGTTGGTTTACGACCACAAGCGAAATGCTTTGGCTACGCCCCGAATGACCGTCCACTATCACCACCCCTCATTCCATCGTCCTTCATTCCACTAACTCCTTAACACATGCCCACAACGTTTCGCACCGGCCTCGTCGTGGGCAAGTTCTGGCCGCCGCACCGGGGACACCAGCTCCTGCTCGAAACCGCCGCCGCCCAGGTCGCGGAGCTGCTCGTGCTGGTGTACGCTAATCCCGATTCGCCCACGCACCCGGCCGCCGAGCGCGCCCAGTGGCTGCGCGAGCTGTACCGGGCCGATGAGCTGGCCGACGGCCCCCGCATCGGGGCCACGCCGCTGCGCATTTTCGCCCTTGCGGCCGACGCCGATGGGGTGCCGCCCGATGCGGCCGACGACGATGTTCAGCGCGAGTTTGTGCGGCAATGGCTGGCCCGGCAGGGGCTGCGTATCGACGTCGTATTCAGCAGCGAAGACTACGGGCCGGGCTTTGCCGCGCACCTGGGCGTAGCACACGTGGCCGTGGACAATGCCCGGACGCAGGTACCCATCTCGGGCACGCGGGTGCGGGCCAACGCGGCCGACACTGCCCATTACCTGCACCCGCTGGTGGCGGCGCAGCTGGGCGTGGTGCCGCCTTCGCCGGTGCCGCGGGTGGTGATGCTGGGGGCCGAAAGCAGTGGAAAGTCAACGTTGTGCGCAGCGCTGGCCGAGGCCTGCCACACCGTATGGGTGCCCGAATACGGCCGCACCCTGCACGAGCAGAAGCACGGCAACCTCGCGTACGAAGACCTGCTCTACATTGCCCGCCGCCATGCCGAGCTGGAAGATGAAGCCGCCCGGCAGGCCCACCGATGGCTTTTCTGCGATACCAACGCGGCCACTACCGCGCTCTATTCCTACTACTATTTCCACCGTTGCGACCCGGCCCTGCAAGCCATGGCGGCGGTATGCGGGCAGCGCTACGCCCACACCATTGTGTGCGCGCCCACCGTGCCCTTCGAGCAGGACGGCTGGCGCGGCCCCGAGGCGCTACGCAGCTTCCAGCACGGCATGATACTGATGCAGCTCGACTACTTTGGCATCCCCTACACCCTGGTGGAGGGCACGGTGGCCGAGCGGGTGGCGCAGGTTTTGAATCAATTAACAATTAACAATGAGCAATGAGCAGTTAAGTAGATGGGCAAGAGAAGACTATATTAGCTCATTGCTCATTGCTCATTGCAATTTTACCGATTCGTGAGCCAGCCCTTGCGGTAGAAATAAAACAGCTGCATAGCTACCACCAGCGTCATCACGATGAGCACCACGGGGTAGCCGTAGGGGCTATACAGCTCGGGCATGTTGTGGGGCAGGAAGTGGCCGTGGCCGTCGTCGCGCTGAAAATTCATGCCGTAGAGGCCCACCACAAAGCTTAGCGGGATAAAGATGGTGCTGATGATGGTGAGCACCTTCATCACCTCGTTCATGCGGTTGCCCTGGTCCGACATGTAGAGGTCGGTGAGGGAGGAGATGTTATCGCGGTAGCTTTCGGCCAGGTCCAGGGCCTGAATGGCGTGGTCGTAGGCGTCACGGTAAAACATTTTGAGGCTCTCGGGCATGATTTCCTCGGGTAGGCGCAGCACCTCGGCAATCTTGTCGCGCTCGGGGTACACGAGGCGGCGGAAACGCACCACGTCCTTTTTAATGCGCAGGATGCGGCCCAGCAGCCGGCGCGGGCGCTTGTCGGCAAAAATGGCTTCTTCCAGCTCCTCAATGTAGTCGCCGATGGCGGCCATGGTGGGGTAGTAGTGGTCGAGCACCACATCGGTGAGGGCGTAGGCGAGGTACAGTACCGGCTGGCGGCGCAGGGTGCTAAAATTGGCCCGGATGCGGGTGCGCAGCGAATCGAGGCAGTCGTCGTAGTCGTCCTGAAACGAGAGCACGTAGTTTGGCCCGGTGAAGAGAGAAAGCTGGTCGTCGTCGATTTCAAGGGCGCGGGTGAAGTCGGTCATGCGCGAAACCATGAACAGGCGGTGGTCGTCGAAAACATCGATTTTAGCGCGCTGGTAGTCGTTGAGCACGTCCTCCATCTGGAGCGGGTGCAGGCCAAAATCCTGCATAAAGCGCTCAATCAGGGGCAGGTCGCCGTAGCCGCGCACATCAATCCAGTGCTTCAGCTCGGGGTGCTCGTGCAGGAACCCCATCAGCTCATCGTAACGGTCAGTGTATTCCTCCTCGCTGAACGAGTCTTCGCTGTACGACATCAAAAACAGCCGCGGCTTGAGGGCATCGGGGCGCAGCTGCAGGGTGCCGGGGCGCTGGCCCACGCGAATTTCCCGGGCCTGGCGGGTGGCCTCGCGGTCGGTGACGGTGAACGGGGTGGTCCCGGCCATATCGGGCAGGGCCAGCGAGCGGTTGGGGGCAGCCTGCGCGTTGGGGCTAAGCGGATTCATGCGGCAAACGGAGTGAGCGAAGAAGCAATATTGCCCCCTACGGATGGTGGCCCGATGAAGATGTGCGGGCCATTGCCGGCCAGCGGGGGCGGCGGCCGGCGCTGCCGTGCCGTACTTTGCCAAAAAAGGCAGCGCCAGCAGGTTTGAAAAGTACGGATTCTTTAGTTGTGGATGGGGCCGGTGTGTCGGGAGCGGCATTGGCCGTAGGGTTGGCTCCACACGGCCCGGCCGGCCCGCCGCCGCCCCGGCTGCCGCTGGCGTTCGAGCCGTTCCTGTATCTGCGGCCGGCGCACCTGGCGCTGGCTCCGCAACCCGGCCCGGGCTTCAGTGCCTACCTCGAAGATACCGCCGCTGCCCGCACGCTGGCCCAACTTCACCTAAACTATAACCCGGCCACCGGCCTAGCCCGCAGCCCCGCGCAGGCCCCGTTCGGAGCCGTGCAGCTGGCCCCGGGCCTGGGCCGGGCGGCCGGGCACCAGCTGCTCGACGCGGCCGAAGCGGAGCTGCGCCGCCTCGGCTTAACGCAGCTGATGATGCGCGGCTACCCCTTCGCCTACGACCCCGCCGGCGCGGCTACGTTGGCCGAAGTGCTGCGCCAGCGCGGCTACCGCGTAGCCCTGGCCGAGCAGAATTACCACCTCGACCCCGCCCGCGCCTACGAAGCGCATTTGCATCCTTCCGAGCGCCGCCGGCTGCACAAATGCCGCCGTGCCGGCCTATTCATCGAGCAGGAGCCAGCCTACCTGCTGCCCCGGGCCTACGAGTTCATCCGGGCGTGCCGGCAGGAGCGGGGGCAGGCCCTGTCGCTGCCCTTGGAGCGGGTGCAGGCGCTATTCAAGGCTTTCCCGCGCGAGCACTTTCTGTTCTCGGTGCGCCAGCCCGATGGCGAGTGGGCTGCCCTCACGGTGGCCATTCAGGTGAGCGCCACGGTGCTTTACAACTTCTACCCCGCTAGCCCCTTGCGCTGCAACGGCCTGAGCCCGGTGGTGGTGCTGAACGAGGGCCTGCACGCCTTCGCCCGCGCCAGTAGAATGAGAGTGCTCGACTTGGGTACGTCGACCCTCGATAGCGGCCCAAACGCTTCGCTGCTGCGGTTTAAGCGGCACTTGGGCGGTGTGGCGGGCCTGCGACTGAGCTGGGAAAAAGGACTATAAGGAGCACAGGGGGGCGTGCCTGTCGCGTCCCGCTCCACTCGCCATGTCAGATGTGGCCCGGTGTGACAGTGCCGCCCGTTCTTTGTAAGCGTATGCCTGCCGAACTGCCCGAAGCCCCAAAATCTACTATCCGCCATTTCGTGCGCGGCTCGCTGGGTACGGGCGTGGCCGTGCTGGCGCGGGCGGGCGGCTCGCTCATCGTGAATAAGCTGGTGGCCACGCTGGCTCCGGCCGGCGGCCTCACCCTGCTGGCCCAGTTTCAGAACCTGATGGCTCTGCTTACTACGCTGCCCTACGATGGCGTGCAGGTGGGCCTGGTGAAATACCTCGCGCCCCTGCGGCCCGGCAGCCCCCGCTACCGCGCTTGGCTAGGCGCGGCCACCGTGCTGAACGCGGCGGCGCTGCTGCTGGGCGGGCTGGTACTGGCCCTGCGCGGGCTGCTGGATTGGGGCTGGGGTAGCCTGCTGGCTTTTATGCTGGGCATTGGCCTGATTACCGGGCAGGCCCTGCTGGGGAGCGTGCTGCTGGCCGCCGGCCGCCTGCGGGCCTACGTGGGCCTGACGGTGGTGCTGGCCGCGCTGGGCACCGCCGCCACTGCCGTCGCGCTGGGGGCCGGCTGGCCGCTGCCCCGGGTGCTGCTGGCCTACCTGCTGGCGCAGGGCCTCACGCTGCTGCCGGCGCTGGGGCTGGCCGCCCGGGCGGGCCTGCTGCGCGGGCTGCGGCCGTCCGCGCCCATCAGCCGGCTGGCGTTGCGCCGCCTCGGCCAATTCCTGCTGATGGCCGTGAGCACGTTGCTCTTCGGCAAGGCCGTGGACTACGTGCTGCGCGACTACTTGCTGGCCACGTATGGCCCGGCCCGCACCGACTTGTGGCAGGCCGTGGCCAAGCTTTCGGATAATTACACGATGGTGTTTTCGGCGGTGATGGGCAGCGTATTCTATCCGCGGCTGGCGGCGCTGGCAGGGCAACCGGGGGCGGCGCGGCAGTACCTGCGCGGCGTGCTGCTGCTGCTGGCCCCGGTGCTGGCCGCGGGCCTGGGGCTGATTTATGCCGGTCGGGCCTGGCTGCTGCCGCTGCTGTTTGCGCCGCGCCTGCTGGGGGCGCAGGTGCTGTTGGGGCCGCAGCTGCTGGGCGACTGGGCCAAGCTGCTGAGCTGGCTCTTCATTTTTCAGCTCACGGCGCGGGCGCGTACGGGGCCCTACGTAGCGGTGCAGGCGGGCTCAGCGGTGGTGTTTGCCGGGTTGCTGGTCTGGCTGCTCCCGCGCTACGGGCTGCAAGGGGCCGTGCTGGCCCACGCCGCCCGCTATGGCCTGCTGCTGGCCGGCTGCGGTTGGGTCCATTTAAGAATGCGGAATACCGGGAGCTTACCGGTGTTTTCTTTGTGAAACCCGCGCCATGTTCGATTCTTCACTTCTTATTCCGCCCGCTTCAATAGGCGAAGCGTTGCCGTTGGTAACCATCGTGGCGCTGTGCCACAACCACGCGCCGTTTTTGCGCGAAGCCCTCGACTCCATTCTGGCCCAGACTTACCCGCACCTGGAAGTATGGCTCGTGGATGATGCGAGTACCGACGGCAGCCCGGCTATTCTTCGGGATTACGCCGCCCGCAACCCCAGCTGGCACCTGCTGCTGCTGCCCGAAAACGTGGGCAACTGCCGCGCCTTCAATACGGCTTTCTTTCAGAGTAAAGGGGGCTTTATCATAGATTTCGCTACCGACGACGTGCTGCTGCCGGCGCGGGTGGCGCTGCAGGTAGCGCAGTTTCGGGCGGCTGAGGCCTCGGTGGGGGTGGTGTATTCCAACGCCGAGCTGATTGACGAGTCGGGTCGGTTTTTGGGCCTGCACCACCGGCCCGACGGCCGCGCGGGCCTGCGCCCGGTGCCGGCCAGCGGTTGGGTGTTTGCCGAGGTGCTGCGGCGCTACTTCATCAGCACGCCCACCATGATGATGCGCCGCGCCTGCCTCGCCAGCATGGGTGGCTACGACGAAACCCTGGCCTATGAGGACTTTGATTTTTGGGTGCGCGCCAGCCGCGACTGGCAGTTCTGCTACCTCGATGCCGTAACCACCCGCAAGCGCAAGCACCCGCGCAGCATGAGCGCCCGGGCCTACCGCCGCCACGACCCTTACCTGGCCACCACCACCCGGGTGTGCGCCAAGGCCCTGGCCCTGGCCCGCACCCCCGCCGAATTCGCCGCGCTGGCCGTGCGCCTGCGTTCCGAGCTGCGCCAGGCCGTGCGCCGCCACGCGCCCCCCGCCGATGTGCGGCCCTTGCTGGTCCTGCTGCGCCAGGTAGCCCGCCGCACGCCTCTCGACTGGGCCCTGGCTAGCTGGAACTGGCTGCGCGGCATGGCCGGCTAGGAGCCAAACTGCCCACCGGCCGGTCGGCGCACTGGTTTCTGCCGTTTCTTCGTGCTGCCCGAATTGTCGTGGGCCGTTATTTCCCGAATCCATCGTCCGTGCTGATAACCTCCCGCTCTGCCGTATTTGCCCGCGTGGTGCTGCTGCCGCTGCTGCTGGTGCTGGCCGTGGTGCTGGGCCTGGGCAGCTACTTCGAAACCAGCGACGATGGCACGCTGGCCTGGCTGTTCTCGGGGGTGCTGGCCTCGCGGCCGGTGGTTTCGGTGCCGCTGTATCTGCACGGCTATGGGCATTTGCTGGCGGCGGCCTACGCGGTTGCGCCGGCCGTGCCCTGGCTGGGGCTGCTGCTGGCCGCGTTGCTCGCGGGCGCTACCGCCTTGTGGTTTGCGGTGCTGGAGCGACTGCTACGGCCCTGGCTGCGGCCGGGCTGGCTGACGCTGGCGCTAGCGCTGTTTTTCGGGCTGGCCTGGCTCGAGCATTGGCTGTGGTTCAGCCACGCGCGGGTGGCGCTGCTGCTGGCGGCCGGGGGCGTGCTCTTCGCGGCGCAGCGGCCCGGGCGGCGTGGGCCGCTGCTGCTGGCGCTGGGGGCGCTGCTGGCGGCCTGGCTCGTGCGGCCTGGGCTGGCCGGGCTGGCCTACGGGGCGGTTTGGCCGGCGGTGCTGCTGCTGGCCGGCAGCTGGCGCCGCGCCGCGCCGCTGCTGCTGAGTACGGGCTTGCTGCTGAGCTTGGCCTTCGGGCTGGCCGCCCTCAACCAAACCCCCGCCGAGGCCCGGGTGCAGGTCCGCGATGCCCGGCTGGCCCGAATTCTCGACTACGAGCAGCTGCGCCCGCACCCGCGCACCCCGGCCGACAGCCTGGGCACCGCCGCCATCGGGCTTTGGCTTTTGGGCGATTCCACGGTGGTCGACCCGGTGCTGCGCGGGACAGTCTACCGCTTTGAGGCTGCCGATTTTTGGGCGCGCGTGGTGCCGGCCAAGCTGGTGCTGCGCGCCGGGCTGCTGGTGCGCGACTATTTCCCCCTGCTGCTGGGGTTGCTGGCGACGGCCGGCGCGATGGTGCGCCGGCCCGGGACGAGGGCGCGGGGCTTCTGGCCGGTGCAACTGGGCTTTGCGGCGGGCCTGGTGGCGTTGGCAGGCGTCCTGAAGCTGCCGCCGCGCCTGGCGCTGCCCCTGCTCGACTGCTGGCTGCTGACAAACCTGATTTTTTGGCTGCAAACGCTCCTGCCGGCGGCCGCCGCTTCCACCGATATCGGCGACCGGGCGGCACCACCTTTCCGGCGAGCGGGGCCGGAAGCGGGATTTTTCGGGACTAACCTTCAGCCGCTCGGGCGCTTTCTGATTTATGGTTCATTGATAGCCGTTGTCAGCCTGTACACCGCCAAAACCTGGCACCGCCACCAAGTGCTGCAACGGGAGCGCTACCGGCACGAAAGCGCCCTGGCCGCCGTCAGCTACCGGGCAGGGCGGGTGCGGGTGCTGGCCGGCCCCAACGATTGGCTAAAAAGCCTTTCGCCCTTCCGCGCTTATTCTCCCGGCCCCGGTTCGGTACTGCTGCTTAGCGGCTGGCCCGCGCACGATGCCTCCCAGGCCCACCTGCGACGGGCGCTCACCGGCACCCCCGACCAAACCGAATGCCTTCGCCACCTGGCCCGGCGCGTTGCGCCTGCTGCTGAGGTCGTTTGGCTGCTCACGCCCGAAACGGCGCAATGGCTCAACCGCCGCTCCCGCTGCGATGGGCCGGGCTTGCAGCTCGTACCCGAAACTTTGCCGCCGCCGGACGGTTCGGGTTTTCTCCCGCGGGAATACCGTGCACTAACCAGCTGCAAACCTTGATTTTGCCGCCTTCGAGGGCGATTTTTGCCTTTTTGGCCCACTCAATGCCATAATCTTATACCCGGCCCCTTCTGGTTCGGGCAGACCTTTGTTACGCGAAAAGCGTTTCTTCTTCATCACCCCCTCACGCTTTTTCGCCCTATCCCATGCAAACCTCCATATCGATAACCCGCGGCGAAGTCCTGCAACAGATGGAAGGGTTCGTGAAATCGAACATGAGCACCTTCCTCAAAAGCGTGGAAGAGAGCTGGCAACCCGCCGATTTCCTGCCCGATTCGCGCCACGACACCTTTTTTGACGAAGTAAAAGAGCTTCGCGAAAAAGCCGGCAGCCTCAGCTACGACCTGCTGGCCGTGCTCATCGGCGACACCATCACCGAAGAAGCCCTGCCTAACTACGAAGCCTGGTTTCACGAGCTCGACAACATCAACCGCGACCGCAACAACGGCTGGGCCGAGTGGATTCGCGGCTGGACGGCCGAAGAAAACCGCCACGGCGACCTGCTCAACCGCTACCTCTACCTGAGCGGCCGCGTGAACATGCGCGAGTTTGAAGTGAGCACCCAGTACCTCATCAACGACGCCTTCGACCTGGGCACGGCCAACGACCCGTACCGCGCTTTCATCTACACGAGCTACCAGGAGCAGGCCACCAACATTTCGCACCGCCGCGTGGGCCAGCTGGCCCGCACCGCCGGCGACGACCAGCTTTCTAAAATCTGCGGCATGATTGCCGGCGACGAAAACCGCCACGCCCGCGTGTACAAGTCCTTCGTAACCGAGATTTTTAAGGTCGACCCCTCCGAAATGATGCTGGCTTTCGAGGACATGATGCGCAAAAAGATTGTGATGCCCGCCCACTACATGCGCGAAATGGGCGTGGAAATGGGCAAAACCTTCGGCCACTTCACCGACGCCGCCCAACGCTTAGGCGTGTACACCAGCGCCGACTACACCGATATTCTTGATTCACTGATTGCCGACTGGGACATCGAACATCTGAAAGACCTCACCGGCGAGGCCGAGAAGGCCCGCGACTACGTGATGGCCCTGCCCAACCGCCTGCGCCGCGTGAGCGACCGGATGGCCGTGCCCAAGCTGGAATATAAATTCAAGTGGATTAGCTAAGCCACCAACGCAGTGGCATTTGCCGCCGCCCCTGTTTTCCCTCGTGGAAAATGGGAGCGGCGGTTTTGCTTTTGCCGGAGATTATTTAATGGATTGATTAATTGGCTTTTTCGCCAGCACGTATCCGCCGTGGAAGTGATGGAATGAAGCCCTGACCCAATGGCTAATGCTATTTGCCAGCTTCGCCGCAGGCTTAACGGCGCGCTTGACTCTGCCGTACACCCGATAACAGTTGCCTTCACTTTTGCTATTAATGACGGACTCTTCGTTTGATTTTGACCTCATCGTGCTGGGAGCCGGCTCGGCCGGCCTGGGGCTGAGCTTGTTCATGGCCCGCATAGAGCTCAAGGTATTGCTCATCGACCTCACTGCCGAGGACGTGGGCGGCGACTGCCTCAACCATGGCTGCGTGCCCAGCAAAGCACTCATTCATGTGTCGCGGCAGGTGCACCAGGCCCGGCAGGCGGCCCGTTTTGGGCTGGCCGTGAGTGGAGAGGTGGATATGAGCAAGGTGATGGAATATGTGCGCGAGCGGCAGGAAATTATCCGTCATCACGAAACCCCGGAATACCTGCGGGAGCTGGGCATCACGGTGGAAATAGGCCGCCCGAAATTCGTGGGCGAGCACGAGGTCGAAATCAACGGCGCGACGCATCGGGGCCGAAAAATAGTGGTGGCCACCGGCTCGGGACCGCGGCAATTGCAGGTGCCCGGTGCCGACCTGGTGCGCCTGTACGACAACCAGGACGTGTGGGACCTGCGCGAGCTGCCGCGCCGCCTGCTGGTGGTAGGTGGCGGCCCCAACGGCGTGGAGCTGGGGCAGGCTCTGCAACGGCTGGGTTCCCAGGTAACCATTGTGCACCACGGTGCCCGCCTGCTGGAGAAGGAGGACCCCGGCATCAGCCAGGTATTGGAGGCGCGGCTGCGTGCCGAGGGCATCGCCTTGCACCTGGAAGCCGAAGTAGCTTCGTTTGCTTCGGCCACTGAAGCTCGCATCAAGCCCGCGAAAGGGGAGGAGTTCGGGGTGGCGTTTGAGGCCGCTTACGTGGCCATCGGCCGCGAAGTGAGCTTCGACGGCTTGCAGCTGGACCGGGCCGGGGTAGCCGTGGACGAGAAGGGCCACATTAAGCTCGATGAGCACCTGCAAACCACCAACCCCGATATTTTTGTGGCCGGCGACGCGGCCAACTCGCTCAAATTTAGCCACGGGGCCGAGCTGCACGTCCGCCTGCTGCTGTTCAATTTCTTCTCGCCCCTGAAGAAGGCCCTGAGTTACGACCATTTTTCCTGGGTCACCTTCACCGACCCCGAAGTGGCGCACTTCGGCCTCGATGCCGCCGAGCTGGACCGGCGCGGCACACCCTACGAGCGTTGGGAAACTGACTTTGCCGACGATGACCGCGCCGTGGTAGACGACTACCGCTACGGCCGCCTGCTGCTCTTCATCGAGAAAAACCGCCTGCCCGTGCCGGGGCATAAGCGCCGCATTCTGGGCGGTGCCATGGTGGCCCCCGGTGCCGGCGAGCTGGTGCAGGAATTGATTCTGGCCAATGCCAGCGGCTTGGATATTAGCGAGCTATTCGACAAAGTGTACCCGTATCCCGTTGCTGCCCGCATCAATCAAAAGCTGATTGTGGAACACCGCGAGGTATCGCCGCTGCTGCAAAAGGCGCTGGATGTGGCCTACCGCCTGTAGTAGCGCCGGTAGCTGCGCGCAGCTACCCTACGCACTGGGCCGGCTACCCGGCCACAAGCCTTGCTACAGCTTGCCCTGCCGCACCAGCCGCCGATACAGGCGGAGCAGCTGCGCCTGCGGCAACCCCAGCCAGTACAGCACCGCGAGCCCAGTAAAAACCCCTTGCAGCCTGAATACCCCGTTGGCCAGGTACTTGCGCGCCGAGGTGGTTACGGCGCGCGGCAGCAGCCGAAACGGTGCCTGCGCCTGCAGCCGCTGCACCAGCTCCTGGTCTTCCATCAAATGCAGCTCTTCGCGGAAACCTCCCACTTGCTCGAACAGCTCGCGCCGCACAAACAGGCTTTGGTCGCCGAAGCGAACCAGCAGAATGGGTAGGCGCGTGCACCAGGCGGAAAAGCGCAGAAACCAGTGTGGGTGGTCGAATGCCAGCCGAAAGCAGCCGCTGCCATAGCCCTGGGCAGCCGCCTGCCGCAATTCAATCAGAAAGCCGGGTGGGGGGAAGGAATCGGCGTGCAAAAAGTATAGCAGCCTGCCGCTGCTGTGCTGAGCGCCGTGGTTCAGTTGCGCGGCGCGGCCTTTGCGCGGGCAGCGCAGCACAGTGGCCCCGTATTGCCGGGCCAGCGCGCGGGTGCCGTCGGTACTGCCGCCATCGGCCACCACGATGTCCACGGCTTCGTCGTGGGCCGCTTGCTGTCCCAGCCACTTCAGCAGCTCACCGATAATCTCGGCTTCATTGTAAGTAGGAATAATAATGCTTACGCCCGCCTGCACCCCAATATGCGGCGTAGCAACGTGGCAGGCCGGTGCCGGGGTGGAGTGAAGCATCAGGAGCGCATAAGTGGGAAGCGTAACTAAGGAATGCCCGGCGGGTGGCGTCGTCTCACCCATTTTTTCTACGGGCCCATCCGGCTGGTGTTGCCCCCGGCGGCAATTTTGGGCTGAACGAGTTGCTCGAGTCACGTAGCAGCCAACAACCCGGTACGGCACCAGTGTTTGTACCTGCCGGCTCATAAAACCCGTACAGTAAGTACCGGCAGCTGTCGGCTTCACCTCGCCCCAGGCACGTTATGTTCTTTGCCGTTACCGAATCCAACTTACTTCGCCGGTTCGACCGCTGGGCCGGTCCGGCGCTGGCCGTCGTGGCCCTGGGCTTGTTGGTGCTCGAAACCCGTCGCCCACTTCGCCGCCGCGTCCGGCCCCGGCCCGAGCGCTGGCTGCGCAACGTGGGCGTAGCGGTGCCCTCGCTGCCCGCCATGCGCCTCACGCTGCTGCCCGCGATGGTGGGCTTGGCCCAGTACCTGGCCCCCCGCCGCCCGCTGCTGGCCCGCGTTCCCGAGCCCCTGCGCCTCACCCTGGAAGTACTGGCCCTCGACTATATTGGCTACACCTGGCACCGGCTGCTGCACGCGCCGCTGCTCTGGCGCCTGCACCGCGTGCACCACAACGACCTTGACATGGACCTGACCACCGCCTGGCGTTTCCACGCCGGCGAGATGCTGGCCAGTATTCCGTACCGTGCTGGCCTGCCGGCCCTGCTGGGTGTGCGCCCGGCCACGGTAGTGGGCTTTGAGGCTGTGTTTGAGGCCTGCACGGCCTTTCATCATAGCAACAGCCGCCTGCCCTTCGGCTTTGAAAAGCAGCTGGCTAAATTGCTGGTAACTCCCCGCGCCCACGGCATCCATCACTCGCAGGTGCAGCGCGAAACGGACAGCAACTTCGGGGTGGTGCTCACCCTCTGGGACCGTCTGCACCGGACTCTGCGCCTCAATGTGCCGCAGCAGGAGGTTACCATTGGGGTACCCGCCTATTCCGACCCGGCCGCCCAAACCGTGGTCCGGCTGCTGGCCCTGCCGCTGGCCCCGCTGCGCCCCTGGGCCCGGCCCGACGGCTCGGTGCCCACCCGGGCGGAGTTACCCGGCCAGCAGGTGGTGCTGGCCGAGTAGCATCCTATTTTTCTACAGTCACGCCTTTCCAAAAAGCCACGCGGCCTTCGATGTTCTTGGCGGCATCCTTGGGTTCAGGATAATACCAGGCGGCATCCTTGTTCTTTTCGCCGTTCACATTCAGCGAGTAGTAGCTGGCGCGGCCCTTCCAGGGGCAGCTGGTTTGAGCAACGCTGTCTTCGAAAAACTCCTTTTTAATGGAGTCGGCGGGGAAATAGTGGTTGTTCTCGACGACCACGGTGTCGTTGCTCTCGGCTACGACGGTATTGTTCCAGATGGCTTTCATGGGAAAGTGAGGTGAGCGTTGGCTTGCCGTGCTGCAAAAGGCAGACGGCGGTGGATACCTTACGGCGAGCGAAAGCTCACCGCACGATTCAAATTGAACATTGCCCGCGCTGTTGTTGTTTTCCGGGCCTATCCTGAAAGAAGAATTATTATGGCCGTTGGCTTCCGCTTCCGCGATTTTGTGCCCGAAGACCAGCCCGAAAAGGGCTTTGAGTCGTTGTTTAAGCTCTTTATGCAGCTTGTTACCATCACCTCCGGCGATGTGGGTGAGGCCCTGTCCTGGCTCAACGAGCTCGACAAGCAGTATAGCCTGACCGACGACAACTACGGGATGGGCAACTTCATCGATGACCTGAAGAAAAAGGGCTATATCGATGAGAATGAGCAGCAAAAGGGCGAGTTTAAGATTACCCCCAAAACGGAGCAGGGCATCCGCAAAAGTGCGCTGGAGGAGATTTTCGGTAAGCTCAAAAAAAGCAGCACCGGCAACCACCGCACGCCCCACACCGGCCAGGGCGACGAGCAGAGCACCGACCTGCGCGAGTTTCGCTTCGGCGATTCGCTGGAGTCGATTCAGATGACCGAGTCCATTCGCAATGCCCAGCTCAACCACGGCATGGACGACGACAACTTCATGCTGACCGAAGGCGACCTGGAGGTGCGCGAAAACGAGCACAAGTCCCAGACCAGCACCGTGCTGATGATTGACATTTCGCACTCGATGATTCTGTACGGCGAAGACCGCATCACGCCGGCCAAAAAGGTGGCCATGGCCCTGGCCGAGCTGGTGAAGCAGAAATACCCCAAGGATTTTCTCGACGTCATCGTGTTTGGCAACGACGCCTGGCAGATTGAAATCAAGGACCTGCCCTACCTGCAAGTGGGCCCGTACCACACCAACACCGTGGCCGGCCTGGAACTGGCCATGGACCTGCTCCGCAAGCGCAAAACGCCCAACAAGCAGATTTTCATGATTACCGACGGTAAGCCAACATGCCTGAAAGAGGCCGGCGGCTACTACAAAAACTCCTTCGGCCTCGACCGCAAGGTGGTGAACAAAACCTTGAACCTGGCCGCCGCCGCCCGCCGCGTCAAGATTCCGATTACCACCTTCATGATTACCTCCGACCCGTATCTGCAGAAATTTGTGGAGGAGTTTACCGAGGTGAACCAGGGCAAGGCGTATTATTCGGGCCTGAAAGGGCTGGGCCACCTGGTGTTCGAGGACTACAAGAAAAACCGCCGTAAGACGCTGTAACCACCTGTCAGGCTGACGAAGGAAGCAACTTATCACGGCGGCCCGGATTAGCACTTATTTACTCACACGGCGCGGACGTGATAAGGTCCTTCGCGCTGTTCAGGATGACATTCAACCCCCTTCATGGCTAACCAACCGCTTCCAACCAACCACTCCGCACACATCACCACTCTGGGCCAGCTTAAAAAGTCTGGCTATAAACCCCGTACCGTTAAGCAGGAGCTGCGGGAAAATCTGATTCGCAAACTGCGCGTCAAAGAAGACGTTTTCCCCGGCATTTTCGGCTACGACGAAACCGTGATTCCGGAGCTGCAACGCGCCATTCTGGCCGGGCACCACATCAACCTGCTGGGTTTGCGTGGGCAGGCCAAAACCCGCATCGCCCGGCTGCTGATTAACCTGCTCGACGATTACATGCCCATCGTGGCTGGTTCCGAGCTGAACGATGACCCCTTGCAGCCGCTGTCGGTGTTCGCCAAAAACCTGATTGCCGAGCACGGCGACGCCACGCCTGTGGCCTGGATGCACCGCGACGACCGCTACACCGAAAAGCTGGCTACGCCCGACGTGTCGGTGGCCGACCTCATCGGCGACGCCGACCCCATCAAGGCCGCCACGCTAAAGCTGCCGTATTCCGATGAGCGGGTGATTCACTTCGGATTGATTCCGCGGGCCCACCGGGGCATTTTCGTGATAAACGAATTGCCCGACTTGCAGGCCCGCATCCAGGTTTCGCTGTTCAATATTTTGCAGGAAGGCGACATCCAGATTCGCGGTTTTAAGGTGCGGCTGCCGCTCGATATTCAGTTCGTGTTCACGGCCAACCCGGAGGACTATACCAACCGGGGCAGCATCGTGACGCCGCTCAAAGACCGGATTGATGCCCAGATTATCACGCACTATCCCAAGTCGATTGAAATTGGCAAGCGTATCACAAAGCAGGAAGCCCGCATCAAAGACGAGCAGAAGGGCATGGTGACGAGCAACGAAGTCATCCACGACCTCGTGGAGCAGGTGGCCGTGGAAGCGCGCGGCTCTGAGTTCGTGGACGCTAAGTCGGGCGTATCGGCCCGCCTCACCATCTCGGCCTACGAGCAGGTGATTGCCGGAGCCGAGCGCCGGGCGCTGGTGAATGGCGAAAGCAACACCTACGTGCGGCTGGGCGACTTTATTTCGGCGGTGCCCGCCGTGACGGGCAAGGTGGAGCTGGTGTATGAAGGCGAGCAGGAGGGAGCCGGCATCGTGGCCGAGAAGCTCATGGGCAAGGCCATCCGCACGCTGTTCCTGAACTACTTCCCCGACCCCGACAAGAGCAAAAAGCTCAAAAACCGCGTTTCGCCCTACAAGGCCATTCAGGAGTGGTTCGGCAACGGCCATACCCTGGATTTGCTGCACGATGCCAGCGCCGAGGATTATAAAAAGGCCCTCGACCAGGTGCCCGGCCTGCGCGATATCGTGACCGAGCTGCACCCCAACGAGACGCCCGAGCACACGTATTTCCTCATGGAATTCCTGCTCCACGGCCTGAGCGAGCACAGCCTGATTTCGCGCAACCGCCTCACGGCCGGTGCGCAGTTTAAGGATTTGCTCTCGTCGATGTTCACCATGCCCACCTTTGGCGATGATGAGGACGATGAGGACGAAGAGGAGAAGCCGCGCCGCCGCCGGTAATTGCCGCAGTGGCCCGCACAAAAACGCCCCGCGTACCAATTGGTGCGCGGGGCGTTTTATGTAAAGACACATTCTCGCGTCTCGGCAGGCATTGCTAGCGCGAAGCGCTGCTTAGTTGGGTACCCACACCGACCACGAGCGGGCCTGCACCGGGAAATTGCCGTAGCCGTTGCCGTCGGTGGTGATGGTGCCGCCGTAGTTGCCGGTTTTGTCGGTGAGGGTAGCGTTTTTGAAGGGCGAGGTGATGCCTTTGGTACGAGCCCCGCCGCCGTCGTTCAGCACCAGCATCAGGCCCTTGTGGGTTGCGTCGCCGGCCCGCGAGTAGGCGTAGTAGTCGGCGTCGTCGACGCTGGTGTATTCATAAGAAGCGCCGTAGGCGTTGGCCTTGCGCACGGCGGTCAGCTTCTTGATTTGGGTGCCCAGACCGTATTCGTAAAAGTCGCGGTAGAACACGCAGGGGTAGCCTTTTTCACGGGTCAGGATGTAGGCGTAGGCCAGCATTTTCAGGTTAACGACCGGCGAAAAAAGTGCGCCGCCGGTTTGGTCAGTATCGTGGTTATCCACGAACGACACCGACAGCGGCCCGTTGGCTTCCGTGAAGCCGGCGAACTGCAGCCCGCGCATGTCCCAGCCCCCGTTGCCGCTGCTCATGTTCTGGAAGGTGTAGTGCAGGGGCACGTCGAACAGGCTGGTGCGCCCGCCGGTGCTGGCGGCGTAGTTGTTCAGGTCGCTCAGGTTACGGAACCAGGCTTCGCTCACGGCAAAGCGGCCCGAAGTGCCCTTCACCGCATCCAGCCACTGGTTCACGAACGAGGTGAGCATGTGCTTGGTGGCATCCAGCCGGTAGCCGTCGAGGCTGAGTTTGGTGGTCATCCAGTTGCCCCAGCTGATGGTTTCGTTGCGCTGGTTCACGTCGGCGTAGCGGATTTCTGAACCCAGCAGGTTGTCGTAGGCATCGCCGTTGGCGTAGGGCTGGAAGTCGTAGGCGTTCCATTGGTACCAGCCGTTGTTGGGGGCTTGCTGGGTAGCGTTGAAGTTATAGTAGTGCCACTTGTAGCTGCTGTAGGTGTTGCCCCGGCCGGGGTAGTAGAAACTGGTGTACACGTTGTAGTTGGTGCCGCCCACGTTGAACTGCTCCTGCGCGTCGGCCGACGTGAGGTGGTTCATCACCATGTCTTCGTATACCTGCACGCCCTGCCCGTGCAGCGCCGTAATGCAGCCTTGCAGCTGCGCCAAGGTGCCATAGCGCGTGGCCACGGTGCCCTTTTGGTTGAACTCGCCGAGGTCGTACCGGTCGTACACGCCGTAGCCCACATCCTGCGCGCCCGAGCCCTTATATGCCGGCGGCAGCCACACGGCCGTGATGCCGGCCTGGCTCAATTCCGTGGCTTTGCTGCCCAGGTTTTGCCACCAGGTGCCGGCGGGCGTGCTGGTGGGCACGTCCCAGTAAAAGCCCTGCATCATCACCCCGTTCACGACGGTGGCGTTGGCGGCGGTACTGGCAACCGGAGCCGGCGTACCAGCACTTGGGTTGAGGTTTTCCTTGGCGCAGCCGCCCAGCGTGAGCAGGGCAACGGCCAAAGCGGCGCGGCTGGTGCCGCGTAGCAATGCTTTCATATGTGGTGGGAATTTTAGTGAGAAACACTGCAAGATATTAGCCGGGCCATATCTGTACAAAGTTCAAAAACTCCACTATGTATGCAGCGCCACTCTATCGGCATTGAAATTTAGATAATTGCAATAGTTTTGCGTAATACAAACGTTTGCAATTGTATCAATAATAAATTATGGCATTTAGAAATAAAATAACAGAAATGGGTGAGCACTCACTAATCCCGGTGAGTAAAGGGTTTCATTAGAAATATTACAAACGTTTGCGCAAAAACCCTCTTCGTTAAATCGAACTTTCACCCTCGCCTCATTGGCGGCCAATACTGCGTTTAAAAGCTGTTGGTGCGGAGGTGTTCTGCCCACTACGTCGTGCAGGCCCGACCCTGGTTTTAGAATTGCTGCTACTGCGCAAGGGCTGCCGGGCGGGCCTGAACGCGCCACTATTCGCCCACGCGGCCCGGTCCCAGCCAGCGGGATACCGGGTAGCGGTTGTGGCCGGGCTCGTGGTAGGCCGAGTTTTGGTACACCCACTCGAGCTGGGCGGGTCCGTTGGCGGCGAAGGCGGGGCTGGCCGCTTTCAGCTTCTCCAGCCGCTCGCGCAGCACCGGGTCGCGGCGCAGCAGGTCGGCAGCCACGTCTTCAAATACGTAATCAGAAAAATGCTCCTTTTGCTGCAGCACGCTGTCGAAGAAGCCCCAGGCGAAGAACGAGTCGGTGGCCTGGGGCTCCAGCGTTTCCATCAGGTAGCGGGTGGGCGCGGTGGCGTTGTTCAGGTAAACCACCAGGTCGCCGGCCGCGAACGTGGCCGGGGCCTCCACGGGGCGCACCTGCACCTGGCTGTGCACGTAGTGGCCCTCGAAGGGCTTGGGCGTGGTTTTAAAATCGGTGAAATAGTAGGTTTGCACGGGCACGGTAACGGCGTGGGCCAGCGGCTCCAGCGTGGCCCCGTTGCGGCGCAGCAGGTCGGCCACCTCCGTCCAGGCTTGGGGAATGATGTAGGCGGTGGGCCGGCTGGCCGTGGTAGTGGCCTTAAAGGTGTTGAAATACGGCACCGGCCGGGTGTAGGGCGCGGCGCGGTCGTAGTAGAGGCGGGGCTGGCCGCTCACCTCGCTGGGCTTCATCTTGCCCTCGTAGCCGCGAAACTGCACCGTTTCGGACTGGCTTTCATCGAGGGCCCAGGTGAGGGGGAAGCTGCTCTTGGCCTGCATGTCGGCGGCAGCCGTGGCGCGGGCGGCGGCCAGGGCCGGGGCCTGCCGGTCCAGGGTTTCGAGCATGGTGCGCAGGAAGTCGTAAGTGGCGTGCACGCGCGACGCAAAGGCCTTCAGCATGTGCGTTTCGGGCATAAAGCCGATGGTGTTGAACAGCGCCGCGTACCCGGTGGAGTAGCGCGGCGTTTCCAGAAATGCGCGCAGGCCGCTCTCGGGCGTTTGGCCCTCGAAGTCAACGTAGGGCGTCATGGGCCATTTTTTCTGGTTCATGCCCTGGTACAACGCGGGCAGTAGCTGGCTTTGCAGGTACTGGCCCAGCGCGGGGGCCAGCTTGCTGTGCTGGGTGGCAATCAGGGTGATGGTGTACTGGTAGTCGGCTCCGTTCGAGGTGTGGGTTTCCACGAACACATCGGGCTGCCACTTCTGAAACAGCGCCGCGAACGAGCGGGCGTTGCGCGACTCCTGCTTAATGTAGTCGCGGTTCAAATCGAGGTGCCGGGCGTTGCCCCGAAAGCCGTAGGCTACCGGCCCGTTCTGGTTCACGCGGGTGGTCGAGTTGCGGTTCAGCATGCCGTCGATGTTGTAGGTGGGCACGATAACCACTGTCACGCCGGCCAGCAGCTTCATCAGGGGCTTTTGCTGTAGCAGGTCCCGGGCCAGCATCATGCTCGCGTCAATGCCTTCGGGCTCACCGGGGTGGATGCCGTTCTGGATGAACAGCACGCGCCGGTTCTTGCGGCGGGTGCTGGCAGGGTCGGCGTCGCCGTCGGCACTCAGCACCACTTCGTGCAGGGGCTGGCCGCTGTCGGTGGGGCCGGCTTCGGCCAGGTGCAGGTGGGCCGGGTAAGCGGCGGCCAGCTTCTGATAATAGGCAAGGCACTCGGCGTAGGTGGCCGTCGTATTGCCGGCGGGGTCGTTTTCGAAGGGCGTGCGCCAGGCCGGGGTGGGCGGGGTGGGAGCAAGGGCCATGAGCGAGGCGAGGAGAACGGTGAACATAGTAGCGCGAACTTTGTAGTTCGCGTTCCCGTGCCGTGTGGCTGATGCACTGCCGGCGCGAGGACGCGAACCGCAAAGTTAGCTTCGCTGCCGGGCGGGCCACTCTGCGCCGCGCTTGCGCCGCCGGGGCTTCCGCTACCTTTGTTATCCGCTTCTCACTTCGCCGTTTCCCCTTTGAAAAAGCCTCTCATTCTCGTCTCCAACGACGACGGTATTACTGCCCCCGGCATCCGCCACCTCGTCGAAACCGTGCTGGCCCTGGGGGCCGAAGTAGTGGTCGTTGCCCCCGATTCGCCGCAGTCGGGCATGGGCCACGCCATCACCATCGGCAGCGCCCTGCGCCTCACCAAAAACCCGGTTTTCGGGCCCGAAGTGGAAGCTTACGAGTGTTCGGGCACCCCGGCCGACTGCGTAAAAATAGCCAAGCATTACATTTTGCGGGACCGCACACCCGACCTCGTCGTGTCGGGCATCAACCACGGCTCCAACGCCTCGGTGAACGTGCTGTACTCGGGCACGATGTCGGCCGCCATCGAGGCGGCCATCGAAGGGCTGCCGGCCATTGGCTTCTCCCTCTGCGAGTACGGCCCCAATGCCGACTTTTCGCACGCCGCCGAGTGGGTGGCCCAGGTGTGCCGCCACGCCTTGGCCCACGGGGTGCCCGCCGGCACGGCCCTGAACGTGAACATTCCTAAAAATTCCGATACGCCCATTGCCGGCCTGCGGCTGGCCCGCCAGGCCCGCGCCAAATGGGCCGAGAAGTTCGACCGCCGCCTCGACCCTTACCAGCGGCCTTATTACTGGCTGATGGGCACCTTTGAAAACCTCGACCTCGGTACCGACACCGACGAGTGGGCGCTGGCTAACAACTACGTCTCCATCGTGCCCTGTCAGTTCGACCTCACGGCCACGCATGGCCTCGCCCATCTCAGCCAACAGTGGGCGCTGCCGCTACCTGCGTCCGGCGATGCCGCGGTGCCGCCTCAGCCCGTCGCCTCGGAGGACTACGGCGTGGCTAACCAGAACTAAGGCTGACGTTTTATCTAATCTAGCCAGCAAAAGTTTAAGTCGTCGGGCAGAAGTAAGTGTATTGATTCTGAACGTCATGCTTCGACAAGCGGACGCCAGATGAAGCATGACTGCCTTTTTTGTATGGTTACTTTTGCGCGACTCCTCAGGAAACTGGCCAGCCAGCCCCGTTAGCCCGCGCGGTGCGCCACCGCGTGTACGGTTTTGCGGAGCAGCGGTACCACTGCCGACTTGCGAACCACCACCGGGGCCGCTAGCGGCCGGCCGGCTGGCCGGGTCTTGCGGTGCAACGCGGCCACTTCGGTACCCACCGCTATTGCGAGGACCAGCAGCAGGCTTGCAAGCAAGAATTTGATGAGGTTGGGCACGGGCGGTTGAATTACTGCCCGAAACTACCAACCCACCTATGAAGCCGGCATGAATCCCGCCACCAGCTTCGCCGACGGCTGGAAATCGAGGATAAAGGCGGTGCCCCGGCCCAGCTCCGATTCGGCCCGCAACGTGGCCCCGTGGAAGGTGGCAATGGTCTGGGCAATGGGCAGGCCAAGGCCGTAGCCTTCGGGCGCGCCCGGTGCGGTGCCCTGAAACCGCCGGAACCGGTCGAACAGGAACGGCAGATTCTCGGGTGCGATGCCCGGACCGGTGTCTTCCACCCGCAGCGTGTAGCCACCGTTGGCCGTGGCGCGGCCCAATATTAGAATCCGCCCGCCCGCCCGGTTATACTTGATGGCGTTGGAGAGCAGGTTGCGCAGCAGCGTGTGCAGCAGGCTGGCGTTGGCGTGGGGGTGCTCGTCGGGGCCGGTCAGGTCCACTTCTAGGGCAATGTCGCGCTGCTGGCGGCGGTCGTCCAGTTCCTCGGCCACGTCGGCTACCACGGCCGAGAGGTGCACGGCTTCGTTGCGCAGGTACTGTTCGTTTTCGATGTTGGCGATGAGCAGCAGCGTGCGCACGGTGTTGCGCAGCCGGTAGAGCGTGCGCTGCGATTCCACAATCTGCTGGGCGTGTTGCTCGGGCAGGGTGGGGTCCTGCAGCATGTTCTCGAAGCGCGACTGCAGGATGCTGGCCGGCGTGAGCAGCTCGTGGCTCACGTTGCTCATAAACTCGCGCTCCTTGGCGAAGGCCGACTGCACCTGCCGCATCAACGAATTCAGCCGGTCATCGAGCCGCCGAAAGTCCGTTGTGTCCGTATCGATGGCCTCAAAATCGAAGTCGGAAGGCTGGCGGATGCCCCGCAGCTTGCGGATGGTCAGCTCGCGCAGTGGTTCCAGCAAATAGTGCGCGAAGGCCGCGTCGGACACCACCGTGAGCAGCGAGGCGGCCACCAGCACCCAAAGCGCCAGGTTGCGCAGCGTGCCGGTAAGCAGCTCCACCGTTTCGAGCGAGGAGCCAATCTCAACCCGAAACGCGGGCTGCCCAACCGTTTCGGCGGGCCGCGCGAAGCTCAGAATGCGAAAATCCTCCACCTGCTGGTCTACCTGCCGGGGCTCTTCAAAAATGCGCTCGGCGGGCAGGGGCTTGCCCACCGGCAGGGGCGTCAGGGTGATGTACTCCTGCTTGAAGATGTTGTAGTCGGCATAGGTCTCGGCCCGTTCGCCCCGTTCAAAAGCTTGCAGACCATCGCGGGCAATGAGGGCCAGCACGTGCTGCTTCTTATCGCGCAGGTGCAAGTCGGTGTGCGCCACGGCCACCCGCTGCACGATGGGCGGAATCACCAGCGCCCCGAGCAGCACCAGCAGCAGCTTGGAAAGGGCATTGAACAGGGCCAGCTTGGCTTCGAGGCGCATGCGCTTCAATTAAAAATGAAGAATTAAAAATTAAAAATTGGGGAAGGCAGCGCTAAAAAGGACAGACTTCCCCATGTGAAATCCAGCCGGGATACCACGCCGCAACAAATAACCGTTGCTCATTCTTCATTTTTAAGCCTTCACTTTTAATTCCCCTCCGCCGCCCGGTAGCCGATGCCGCGCACGGTTTCCAGAAATTCGGCCGGGGCGAACTGGGCCAGCTTCTTCCGCACGTTTTTGATGTGCACGTCGATGTAGTTCGAGTCGGAATCGTCTTCGAGCACGTTGCCCCACAGGTGCTCGCCCAGCTGCAGGCGCGTGAGCACCCGGCCCCGGTGCAGCAGCAGGTAGTGAAGCAGGTCGAACTCCTTTTTAGTGAGGGGGACTTCCTGGTTGTCGTAGCGCACGGTGCGGGCATTGGCATCCATACTGAAACCGTTGCCAAAAGTGATTTCGGGCCGCTTGAGGTTGAACTTGCGCCGCGTAATGGCCTGCATCCGGCTGGTGAGTTCGAGCAGCGAGAAGGGCTTGGGCAGGTAGTCGTCGGCCCCGAGGTCGAGGCCCCGGATGCGGTCGTCGAGGGCACCACGCGCCGTGAGGATGATGAACGAGGCCTCCTGCTTATCATTCAGGCGGGCTTCCTTCAGCAGGTCGAGGCCGTCGCCGCCGGGCAGGCCCAGGTCGAGCAGCACGAAGTCGTAGCTGCTCACGTAGAGTTTTTCCGATGCTTCGGCGTAGGTGTAGGCCGAATCGACCAGGTACTGGGCCTGAAGCAGAAACTGGCGCATTTCCTGGTGCAGACTTTTTTCGTCTTCGATGAGCAAAACGTGCATAGGAAGGGGAGGAGGAGAGGTGGGAAAAGGGAAGCCGTGGCGAGGTGTGCCGGCCGTACTGCCGGGTCCGGCAGTATTTATAAGCACAACATACGACAGCCCTTGCTGAACGACGGATGAAGGCGCACACGTGATTTTTAGGTTATCAAGTCTGATAAGGCCAGAAAAACCGCGTAATTTGCCAGGGCGACATTCTTCCATTATTCCATTCCTTTCGCTATGAACCACTTGCTTACCCGATTCTCAAGCCTTTGCGCGCTGCTACTGCTGCTGGCCGTGGGCACCAGCCAAGCCCAGGCCCCGGCTGAGGCCAAGAAAATGAAGATGAAAATCAAGCCGCTCATCACCACGGTGTACATCGTGCGGCATGCCGAAAAAGATACTTTGGGCAAAGCCGACGACCCCGAGCTCTCGGCCGAGGGCCGCGCCCGCGCCTTGGCCCTGAGCCAAACCCTGGCCAAGCACCAGCCGGCTGCCCTTTTCACCACCGACACCAAACGCACCCGCGCCACGCTGGCCCCGCTGGCCGCCGCCACCAAGCTGGAGCCCCAGACCTACGACCCCAAGCGTGGCCGCGACCTGGCCGACCACATCCTGAAAGATTTCGCCGGCAAATCAGTGGTCATCGTGGGCCATTCCAACACGGTACTCTCGCTTATCGACGACTTTGGCGGCATTCCACCCGTCGACGAAGTCCAGGACAATGAATATGATTACCTGTTCACGGTGCGCGTGGCCCCAGGCATGCAGCCCACCGTCGAAACCCGCGGCTACGGGGCCGAGCGCCGCGAGCCGGTGGCCAGCCGCCTGCAAAAAACCAAGGACAAGGAAATGAAAATTCAGGCCAAGGCGCAAGCCAAGGCCGTGAAATAACAGCCAGCCCTAACCCAACCCAACCCATTCCGGCCGCCGGCGGTGTTTGCGTGCGTTCGGTATTCCGAGCGTGCTCAAACGCTGGCGGCGGCCGTACTTTCGCCCGGCTGCGGCTGTTTTGCCGTGGCTTCCTGCCGTCGTCCCATGTCGATTATGTTAAAGAGAATACTGCTGGGCGCGGGTGCCGCGCTGCTGCTGGCCGCGCCCACCGCGTCGGCTCAAACCCGCAAAAAGACCAAAGCCTCCGCTGCGTCTAAAGTCGTTGCTGCCGCCCCCCGGCCCGACCGCTCCGACTCGCTGGCCCTGCGCCGCCTCTTCGACGAGGCCTTGCTGCGGGGCGAGAGCTACGAGAACCTGCGCTACCTCACGGGTAGTATCGGGCCGCGCCTGTCGGGCTCGCCCCAGGCCCAGACGGCCGTGGAGTGGGGCAAGGCCACCATGGAAAAAGCCGGTTTCGACCGCGTATATCTGCAGCCGGTGATGGTGCCGCACTGGGTGCGCGGCGGCCGCGAGCGCGGCGAAATTGTGGGCAACAAGGGCAAGGAAGTAAAGGTGCCGGTGTGCGCGCTGGGCGGCTCGGTGGGCACCGGTGGCAAGCTGAAGGCCGGCGTGGTGGAAGTGCACAGCCTGGAGGAAGTAAAAAACATGCCCGAGGCGGCTGTAAAAGGCAAGTTCGTGTTCTACAACCGGCCGTTCAACGATGCGCTCATCGAGCCCGGCGCGGCTTACGGTGGGGCCGTAGACCAGCGGGCCTTGGGCGCGATTGAAGCCGCGAAGCGCGGGGCCGTGGGCGCGTTGGTGCGCTCGATGACCAGCGCCCGCGACGACAACCCCCACACCGGCACCATGCGCTACGACGAAGCCGTAGCCAAGGTGCCCGGCGCGGCCCTCAGTACCAATGCCGCCGACCAGCTCAGCCAGCTCCTCAAAGCCAACCCCGACCTGCAGTTCGAGCTGGAAATGGAGTGCATCACCCTGCCCGACGAAAAAAGCTTCAACGTAGTGGGCGAAATCAAGGGTAGCAAATTCCCGAACGAAATCATCACCGTAGGCGGCCACCTCGACTCTTGGGACCTGGCCCAGGGGGCCCACGACGACGGCACCGGCTGCGTGCAGAGCATGGAAGCCCTGCGCCTGCTGCGCGCCGCCGGCTTCAAGCCCGAGCGCACCATCCGGGCCGTGCTGTTTATGAACGAAGAAAATGGCACGCGCGGCGGCAACGAATACGCCCGCCTGGCCCAGCAGAACCAGGAAACCCACGTGGCGGCCATCGAGAGCGACGGCGGGGGCTTCACCCCGCGGGGCTTCACGCTGGAGGCCGACCCGGCCACGACGGCCAAAATCGCGCGCTGGGCCCCGCTATTCCGTCCTTACCACGCCGCCGACCTGCTGCCCGGCCACTCCGGCACCGACATCGAGCCCCTGGAGGCTGCCGTGCACCCGAAAGCCCTCATTGGCTACAAATGCGACTCGCAGCGCTATTTTGACATCCACCACACGTCCGCTGACACGTTCGACAAGGTGAACCGCCGCGAGTTGGAGCTTGGCGGGGCCAGCATGGCCGGCCTCATCTACCTGCTGAGCAAATACGGGCTGTAAAACCGTAGCAAAAAGGCGGTCATGCTGAGCGTAGTCGAAGCATCTCAACCGCAACAGTAATTATTTACTCACGCGATAGCGATACTTCGACTACGCTCAGCATGACGTTCCATTCAATACGATTACTTCTGCGTGACTGCTTAAATTGCGAGTAAGCTTGATTTGGGTCAAATTGAAATTAGAAAAACGGCCCTTCCCGCGCGAGCAAAAAGGGCCGTTTAAGTACTTAAAAATTAACGCTAGTTCTGCCCCAAAATCGAAAACAGCTCATCCAGCTTGGGAGTGAGAATAATGTCGGTGCGGCGGTTCAGGGCCTTGTTGGCGGGGGAGTCGTTGGCCACCAAGGGCATGTACATCGAACGGCCCGAGGGCGTAACCTGGGCGGGGTCCATGCCGGCGGTGGTCAGCAGGCGGGTGATTTCCGTGGCGCGCATCACGCTCAGGTCCCAGTTGTCTTTGGCCCCACTGGCGGTGGCTCCCTTGATGGGCACGTTGTCGGTGTGGCCTTCGACCAGCACGTTCACGTCCTTGTTGTCTTTGAGTGCCACTGCCAGCTTACGCAGCGCATCCTGGCCTTTGGGGTCCACTCTAATCGAGCCCGATTTAAAGAGCAGCTGCTCCGACAGTGACACGTATACTTTGCCATTCTTCACGCTCACCTGCAAATCCTGCGCGTTGAAGCCCAGCAGGGCATCCGAAACGCGCTGGCGCAGGGCTTTGGTGGCGGCATCTTTCTGAGCCAGGGCATTTTGCAGGTCGGCGATGCGGGCGTTTTTGCTTTGCAGGTCGGCATCCTTGCTCTGCAGGTCGGCATTTTTATTTTTGATGTCGGTTTCGGCATCACCCAGGTTCTGGTTCAGTTGGTTCACCTGCTGGTTTTTGCTGAGCAGTGAATTGCGCAGTGCTTCCTCGCTCCGGGCTTTGTCGGCGGCGAGGGCGGTTTTTTCCAGCGTCAGCTGGTCGCGCGATTTGGTGAGGTCGGTATTCTGCTGTTGCAGGGCCGCAATTTCTTTCTGGTTGCAGCCCGGCAGGGCCAGCAAGGTGGCACCGACTAACAGGGTGGGGAATAAGCGAAGGTTCATGAGCGGGAAAGAGCAGTAAAAAAGATATTTAGACCTGAAAAAGGTCCAGCCTTAAAACGGAGCCTACCGGCTGGGGTTACCTTTGGCAAAATTCTATGCACTTCTTTCCCTTCTTTTTGAAAGCGTGGCGGCGGCCGGTGGCCGTCGGACTGGTCCTGACGCTGCTGGGCGCGGCCGGCCCGGTAGCTGGGCAGAAGTGGTCTGTCGGTTCGACCTCCAATTCTGCGCAACCCACTGAGCGCTATTGGGTGACGTTGAAGGAGAAGAGTGGCGTCCGGTTCAACCCGCAGCGCTACTTCGCCCCCGAGGCCCTTGCCCGCCGCCGCCGTCAGCACCTGCCCGCTTTTGAAGCCACCGACCTGCCCGTGCGGCCCGATTACGTGGCCGCCATTAAGGTCCGAGTGGATACCATCACGCTGGTTAGCCGCTGGTTTAATGCCGTGAGCTGCCGGGCCACGCCCGCCCAGGCGGCGGCGCTGCGGGCGCTACCCGGCGTTAGCGGCGTAGTGCGCTGGCCCGGCCGCACAGTAGATGTGGCATCTCTGACACCTGAGCTGGAAGCCGCCGGTACTTCGGAAACGGAGGCTGGCGACGGTGACAAGGAAACGATTTCGGCCAACGACTACCTGCTGGCCCGCCGCCAGGTGGCCCACCTCGACGGGGCGGCCCTGCGCGCGGCGGGCTTGCAGGGCCGTGGCCTGCGCATTGCGGTGTTCGACGTAGGCTTTCGCGGCCTGCCTTCGCACCCGGCCTTCGCTGAGCTGGTCAGCAGCGGGCGCATCGTGGCCACCCATGATTTTCTGCGCAACCACGACGACGTGTTCGTGGGTGGTAGCCACGGTACCGAAGTGATGGGCTGCCTGGCCGGCCGCCTGCCCGCCGGCCCCAACGGCGCGCCAGGCCCGGCGCTGGGTCTGGCCCCCGCCGCCGAGTACCTGCTGGCCCGGACCGAGCAGCTGCACCGCGAGCGCTACGCCGAGGAAGAAGCCTGGCTGGCCGCCGTGGAGTGGGCCGACCGCCTCGGGGCCGACATCGTCAACTCCTCGCTGGCTTATACCGAGCAGCGCTACTTTCCCGAGCAGATGGACGGCCGCCGCAGCCTCATTGCCCGCGCCGCCAACCTGGCCGCCCGCAAAGGCCTGCTGGTGGTGACCGCTGCTGGCAACGACGGCGACGACGACTGGGTACGCATCGGCACGCCGGCCGATGCCGACTCGGCCCTGGCCATCGGCGGCCTCGACCCCGAAACCGGCCTGCACGTCGATTTTAGCTCCTACGGCCCCACGGCCGACCGCCGCCGCAAGCCTAATCTGGCGGCCTTCGGCATCGTGCTCACCACCACGCCCGGCGGCCGGTACGAGCGGCTGGAAGGCACTTCTTTTTCCGCGCCTCTCGTGGCCGGCCTGGCCGCCGCGCTGTGGCAGCGCCAGCGCCAGCTCACGGCCATGCAGCTGTTTGCGCAACTGGAGCAGGCGGGCGAATTGTACCCGTATTTCGACTACGCCCACGGCTACGGCCGGCCCCGGCTGGCGCGGGCGGCGGCGGGCGTAGTTCCGGCCCCGGTGGTGGCCACTTTCGATTTTGTGCCCCACGATAGCCTGGTGGCCGTTATTATCCGGCCCGAAGCTGCTCGTGCTCCTGCCACCGACCTGCCGCTGCTGGCCGACGACCCGGTAGTGAGCCTGGCCCCGGCCGCTACTGCCGGTCCGGCCGTTGCGCTCACGAACACCCCGCCGGTAGGGCAGGAAAAGCCGGTGCCAGCCGATGCCCCACCGCTGGTGCTGCTGCCCGAGCCCAGCTACCCGGCCTACCTCTACTGGAACCTGGCCGACCGCCGGGGCGTGCTGCGCCGCTACGAAACCCGCGCCGTGACGCAGCGCTTAGTAGTGCAGGTGCCGCGCCGCCTGTTGCGGGGCGGCGACGTGCTGCGGGTTCACTTCAAGGGCTATACCGCCACGTATTCGGAATGAGCGGCAACTTCGATTTCCTGGCAAGTCAATTTACCGGCTTGGTTTTTCGGCGCGGTAGTCTGCTGCTGATGCTGCTTATGGGGGCGGCGCAAACCGCGCGGGCGCAGCAGGTGCTGGTGCAGGCCAACGTGGCCAACGATACCGTGAAAACTACGTTTGGCCCCAACCGCCGCTGGTTTGGCCACGGCTACGTGGCGCTGGGGCTGGTGGCTGGCCCGGCCGAAACGGGGGCTGCCCTGTGCTACGGCTTCCCTTCGGCCGAAGCCCGGGTGGGAGGCCGGCTGAAGCTGCGCCTGAGCCAGTCGGTGGCGTTGTGCGGCGACTTAGCCTACGCCTACCAGCGCTATGAGCTGGCCCAGGAAGCCGGCAAACGGGTGCCCGCGCCCACGCTGCATCAGCGCGAAAACCTTGCCCTGCACCAGCTGGCCACCGAGGTAGCGCTACGCCTGAATTACGGCCGCCGGGGCAATGCCATCGGCAGCTACCTCGACCTGCTGGCCGGCGGCAGTTGGGCCGTCGGTACCCGCCACACTACCGAAGACGTGCCCGCGCCGGGTATTAGTTTTCTCGAAACCACCGAGAGTGGCTTGCCCTACCTGCGCCGTTTCGGGGGCAGCGCGGGAGTGCGGCTGGGGCTCGACCGCTATGCCCTGGTGGCCCGCTACCGGCTCACGCCGGCTTTTGCCAGCGACTACGCCGCCTGGCCCGAGCTACCGCGCTGGGTGGTTGGCATTGAAGTTGGCGTATTTTGAGCAGGCCGGAACAACGTGTTTTGCCCGCGCTGCTCGGATGCCGGCAACGCCGGCAAACCAATGCTTAGCCTTTCTGCGTAGAACGCCCGTTGCCAAGAATCATGCTGCTCGTGCGTCAGGATGTGCACCTTTTCGTGAAGGGCATATTAACGCATTCTATTTCCCCCATACCTTCGCCCAACCGGAGCCCCGGCGGCCCGCGTTTTTCTCCCATATGAAAGCCCCATTTTTTAAGATTTCGAGCCTGGCCTTGCTGGTAGCCAGCTGCTCACTTCAACTCACTTCGTGCGTCAGCACTGAGCGCGAGGCCAGTACTTCGACCAAGGACCCGCGTGCTACCTACACGCCGCCACCCGCCGGCAGCCGTACCCGCATCAACGGCAAAACTGTGCTCAACACGGTGCGCGCCAGCCACGCTTTTTCCGACCCTAACAGCAACGATAATTTCGTGTTGCAGCTGCGTGGCGAGCGGGTGCTCACCAGTCAGGCCCACTTCATTGTGACCAATAACATGGGCGACACCATTCGGCACGAGGTGCTGCCCGCCCGCGCCCTGCTCAGCCACGCCGATGCCGGCCTGGCCCGCTCGGCCAGCGTGCGCGACCAGGAAATAGCCATTTTGCAGGGAATGAATTCGTTTTTTACGCCCAGCCGCTTCGCGCAGCCCGCCGTACCCGCCGGCACTGCGCAGCCCGCCGAGTTGGATGCCAAAACCTGGACCACCCTGCGCGACGACCCCACCGCCGTGGGTTTCGACTACACTGGTGCCGGTGGGGCCGAGCGCCGCATGGCCTACTCGCAGAAGCTGGGCAAGGCTGTCGTTATCAGCCAATAATCTGTTTTTGAGTTAAGTCCGGTCGTCTGGAACCAACTCGTACTTTTTTGCTAAATCCATGAAATTCCTCGTTTCTTTCGCCATTGTCCTCGTTTTGATTCTGGCTTATTTCCGCTTGTTTCCCTCTGCACCCATCAACCCCGTACTGCCCATCGAGCAGGGCCAGCAGGAGGTGAACGGCCATAATGCCGACGTACCTAAAGGCGCGGGGGCGATGGCTCCCGCCGCCGAGGGCGAAGACGAAGAAGCCGGAGTTGCGGTAGCCCCGGCCATTCCCGGCCAGACCTACGGCGCGGCTGTTACCTCCGCTGGGGCGCTGCCCATGAGCGCGCTGCCCGTGGCCCTCGGCCAGCGCGACTCGGCCCAGGTGAAGCTGGTAGGCAAGGCTTCGGCCGTGTGCCAGGCCCGCGGCTGCTGGATGACCCTGCCCACCGCCGACGGCCAGGAAATGCGCGTCCGGTTCCGCGACTACGGCTTTTTTGTGCCCAAGGACTTGAGCGGCCACGAAGTAGTGGTAAGCGGCTGGGCCTACCGCAGCACCGTGCCCAAAAACGAGTTGCAGCACTACGCCCAGGATGCCGGCAAAACCGACCAGGAAATAGCCGCCATCACGCAGGATGAGCAACAGCTCACTTTTTTGGCCGATGGCGTGCGGGTGCTAAACTAGCCTTTATCCGCTGAGCCTGAAACCGCTGCCAAAGCCGCCCCCCGGGCGGCTTTTTTTGTGGCCGTGCGTGTTTTGATGGGTTGCCGTAGCTTGCAGGCTCAGTCCGATTGCCCCACCGCAGTGCCGCGCCCGGCACCCTTGCCATGCCCGAAAACTCAACCATTCAATCTCAGATGCAGGCCCTCGCCGAGCGCCTGCATCACCTTAATCATCAGTATTATCAGCTTGATATTTCGGAAGTTACGGACCAGGAGTTTGACCAGCTCTTGGCCGAGCTGCAAGTACTCGAAGTTGCCTACCCAGACCTAGCCCTGCCCAACTCGCCCACCCGGCGCGTGGGCGGCACCATTACCAAGCAGTTTCCCACGGCCGAGCACCGCTTTCCCATGCTCAGCCTGGGCAACACCTACTCCGAAGACGACCTGCGCGAGTTCGATGAGCGGGTGCAGAAGGGCCTGGAGGGCGCGCCCTACGCCTACGTCTGCGAGCTGAAAATTGACGGCGTGGCCATGAGCCTGCGCTACGAGCACGGCCAGCTCACGCAAGGCGTGACGCGCGGCGATGGCACCCGGGGCGACGTGGTCACGGCCAACGTACGCACCATCAAAACCCTGCCGCTGGCCCTGCGCCCCGGTTCCGACCAGCCCGATGACTTCGAGGTGCGCGGCGAAATATTCCTGCCGCTGCCCGTGTTCGATGAGCTGAACGCCGAGCGTGAGCAGAATGGCGAGGCCCTGCTGGCCAACCCGCGCAATGCCGCCAGCGGTACCCTCAAGCTACAGAATTCGGCCCAGGTGGCGGCCCGCAAGCTGCGTTTCTACGCGTACTCGCTCCTCACGCCCGGCCGCCACTTCGCCAGCCACAGCGCCGCCCTCGAAGCCCTGAGCCAGTACGGCCTGCCCGTTTCCGACACTTGGCGGCGGGCTTCCACCATGGAGGAGGTTCTCGAATTTGTGCATTATTGGGCCAAAAAACGCTTCGAATTGCCCGTGGCCACCGATGGCATCGTGATTAAAGTCGATAACCTGCGCCAGCAGGACCAGCTGGGCTACACCGCCAAAAGCCCGCGTTGGGCCATTGCCTATAAGTACCCGGCCGAAGCCGCCCGCACCCGCCTGAACGACGTGCTGTACAACGTGGGCCGCACGGGGGCCGTTACGCCGGTAGCTGTGCTCACGCCCGTGGCGCTGGCCGGCACCGTCGTTAAGCGGGCCACGCTGCACAACGCCAATCAAATAGAGCTGCTCGACCTGCGCCTCGGCGATACGGTGTACGTGGAGAAAGGCGGCGAAATCATTCCCAAAATCACCGGCGTCGACCTGGCCGCCCGGCCCGTCGATGCCGTTCCCATCGAGTACCCCACGGCCTGCCCGGCCTGCGGCACCCCGCTGGTGCGCCCCGAGGGCGAGGCCCATTTCCGCTGCCCGAACGAGCGCGGCTGCCCGCCCCAGCTCAAGGCCCGGCTCGAACACTACGTGAGCCGGAAAGCGCTCAACATTGACGGATTAGGGGCCGAAACGGTGGGGCGTTTTTTCGACCTGGAAATAGTGCGCACCCCGGCCGACATCTACGACCTGCCCGCCCGCCGGCCCGAGCTGGTGACGCTGGAGCGCCTGGGCGAAAAGAGCATCGACAACCTGCTGGCCGGCATTGAGGCCAGCAAGCAAGTGCCGTTTCCACGGGTGTTGTTTGGCATGGGTATCCGCTACGTGGGCGAAACCGTGGCTCAGAAGCTGGCCGCCCACTACCGCAGCATTGACGCACTAATGGTCGCTTCGGCCGAAGACATGGCCGCCGTGCCCGAAGTAGGCGGCGTGATTGCCGAGGCCGCCGCCCACTGGTTTCAGCAGCCCGAAAACCGCGAGCTGATTGAGCGCCTGCGCCGGGCCGGCGTGCAGCTGGAGGTTACCGGCGAAGCCCCCGTGCCCGCCTCTGACCGGCTGGCCGGCCTCACGTTCGTTCTCTCGGGCGTGTTCGAGCATCACAGCCGCGAGGAGCTGCAGCAGCTCATTACCTCCAACGGGGGTAAAATCACGGGCTCCATCAGCAAAAAGCTGAGCTACCTGGTGGCCGGCGACAACATGGGGCCCGCCAAGCGTGAGAAAGCCCTGGGCTTCAAGGTGCCCATCATCTCAGAAACCGAGCTGATGGCCCTGTTGCCCGGTACCGAGCCGGAAACTGCCGGACCGGTGGCTCCGGGCGAAGCGTTAGGGGTGGTTCTGCCAGTTGCCGGGCCGGGGCAGCAAGGCTCCCTATTTTAAGCGCAGGCCTGCTTCATGATATCTTAAGTTGGTGCCGGCGAGATAGCCGGTGCCGATTCACATGAGCTTTAGGCTTATTTCGCTACCGTTGGCCTTGTCGTGGATTGAGGCTGGCCAGAAACACGATTTTGCTGCGAAAAATATTTTATCTTAGAGGGAAACTGCGAAAGGAATTCGGCCGGCTTTTTGTCTATCGGCCCGAATCAACGACCTTTGCCTTTTATATCCCACCCAATGCGAGCTTATCTTTTTATTTGTTGCCTGGCTATTCTAGCGGTGCTCACGGTGCCGGCGCATGCGCAATGCATTGCCCTGAGCGACCTGCTGGCTATTGGGGCCGACCCCATGGCACAGTCCTCGGGCAAAGTCGTGACCGACCATGTCTCGGTCGATTGGACTTTCGTAGGGGCCACGCCGGCGGCTAAAGATGCTTCCTGGGCGTTTACCCCGGCGGGCGCATCAGCCCCTACGGCCCGCATGTTGGTGCGCCCCCAACGGCCCGGCCAGGATGTGGTATTTAAAACCACCCAAGCCAGCTGCCTGCGCGACCTGCGCTCCGAACTCAAAGCCCGCAAGCTCGTTGCCCAGCCCGTTACTTGCCCCAGCTGCGAAGCCGTGCGCTACCAATCTGCCGATTTCGACGTGACGCTTTACAGCCAGATGAAGGGGGAGTTTCCCTTTGTGGTAGTGGTGCACCAAGTGCCGGCGGGCCTGCCGCCGCCCGCCCCGGCAGCAGCAGCCGGCAGCAAAAACCCCTGATGCTTCTTTCATTTTTAGTCCGGTCCCCAACAAAAAGTCCCGCTGCAAACCAGCGGGACTTTTTGTTGGGGACCGGACTTGATTAAAATTGCGAGGTTACTCAGAGTGCCGGCAACACCGTGCCGCGCACCTCCCCGAAGCCGATGCGTACGCCGTCCTTCGTGGCGTGGCCGCGCATCGTTACCGTGTCGCCATCCAGCAGAAACTTACGCTCCGCGCCATCGGGCAGGACCAAGGGGCGGGTTCCGCGCCAGGCCAGTTCCAGCATCGAGCCCAGCGAGTCGGGAGTGGTGCCCGAGATAGTGCCCGAGGCGCAGAGGTCGCCGGCTTCGAGGTTGCAGCCGTTGGAGGTATGGTGGGCCAGCTGCTGGGCCATGCTCCAGTACATGAGGCCAAAATTGCTGCGGCTGATAATGATTTCGGTGCCGGCCTCGGGGGTGAGGGCTACTTCGAGGTGCACGTCGAAATTGTGGCTGCCGCTTTGGGCCAGATAGGGCAGCGGGGCTGGCTCCTGCACCGGGCCCGCCACGCGGAAGGGCTCCAACGCATCGAGCGTAACCACCCACGGTGCCACGCTGCTGCCGAAGCTCTTGCCCAGAAATGGCCCCAGTGGCACGTATTCCCAGCTTTGCAGGTCGCGGGCGCTCCAGTCGTTGAACAGGCAGAGGCCGAAAATATGCGCTTCGGCGTCATCAATACTTACCGGCGCACCCAGCTCATTGCCACTACCGACTACGAAAGCCATTTCCAATTCAAAGTCGAGTTGGCGGCTGGGGCCGAACGTGGGCACGGCTTCATCGGGGGACTTGCGCTGGCCGCTGGGCCGCCGCACGGGCGTACCCGAGGCTACAATGCTGCTGGTGCGCCCGTGGTAGCCAATGGGCAGCCAGCGCCAGTTGGGCAGCAGCGCATTGGCCGGGTCGCGGAACATGATGCCCACGTTAGTGGCGTGCTCGATGCTGCTGTAGAAATCGGTGTAGTTGGCTGGTTTCACGGGGCGCAGCATCTGCACTTCCGTCTGGCGCAGCAGGCAGGCATGCACGGCTTCTTCGTGGTCGCGCAGGCGGGGCTCATCGTGGCGCAGCAGTTCGCTTACGCGCTCGCGCACGGCCCGCCAGGCGGGCCGGCCCAGCCGCAGAAAGGCGTTCAGCGAGCGGCGACGAAACACTTTGGGCTGGGCATCGGCCAGCTCAGTCAGGTCTTGGAAGAAGCCCAGCTGACTGGCCGCGTACAAATCGAGCACGTAGCCACCAATGGCCACGGCCAGGCGCGGGCCGCGCTCCTCGGTTTCAAACACGCCAAACGGCAGGTTCTGGATGGGAAAGTCGCTGTCGGGGCGAATGTCAATCCAGGAGCGGAGGGTGGGCGAGTTCAGCGCGTTGGGCATAAGGGAATGGGTTGGAAGGGGAAAGGGCAGGCGGATGAGGCTAGAAAAATGTCATGCTGAGCGCAGCCGAAGCATCTCGCGTGTGGAAGTAACTCAATTGAATGGATTACTGCCCCGAGCGAGATGCTTCGGCTGCGCTCAGCATGACGTTCTCTTCGTGGAGGGCAGCAGCGGAAAAGCCTATCGCGCCTCCACGGCCGTGATTTCGGGTACCGCCTTTTTCACGGTGTCCTCCAGGCCGGCGCGTGTCATGGGCGACATGGGACAGGCCCCGCAGGCCCCTTCCCATTCGAGCTGGAGCACGCCTTCGGGGGTGATGTTGGCTACGCGCACGTTGCCGCCGTCGGTGGCCAGGTAGGGGCGCAGAGTGTTTAGCGCGGCCTCGATACGGGGCATCAGCGGGTGGTCGAAGACGGGGACGGGGGTTAGGTTTTCCACGGGTAGGTTAGGGATTCATCTGCACGACGGCCGTTTTTGGGGCCACGTTGTTGCGAATACTTACTTGCCGGGCCACGGCCTCGGCCAGGTCGGCAAAAAGCTTGCCCACCGCCGACTCGGGGTCGAGCACGGCCGGCCGGCCCTGGTCGCCGTTTTCACGGATGCTCTGCACCAGCGGCAACTGGCCCAGCAGTGGCACGTCGTGGCGGGTGGCCAGCTCGCGGCCGCCGTTTTCGCCAAAAATAAAGTACTTGTTATCGGGCAGCTCGGCCGGCGTAAACCAAGCCATGTTCTCGACCACGCCCAACACGGGCACGTTAATTTGCGGCTGTCGAAACATCTGCAAGCCCTTCTGGGCGTCGGCCAGCGCCACTTTCTGCGGCGTGGTCACAATCACGGCCCCGGTTACGGGCACGGTTTGCACCAGCGTGAGGTGGATGTCGGAGGTGCCGGGCGGCAGGTCGAGCAACAGGTAGTCGAGCTCGCCCCAGTCCACTTCGGTGATAAACTGCTTGAGCGCCGACGAAGCCATTGGTCCGCGCCACACAATGGCGCTTTCGGCCGGGGCCAGAAAGCCAATGCTCATCAGCTTCACCCCGTATTTTTCGATGGGCTGAATCAGGTTCTTGCCGTTTGGGCCCTGGAAGACGTGCGGGGCCTGGTCTTCAACGTCGAACATGACGGGCATGCTGGGCCCGGAAATATCGGCATCAACCAATCCGACTTTGGCCCCGGTAGCGGCCAGGGCCACTGCCAGGTTGGCCGCCACGGTGCTTTTGCCCACCCCGCCCTTGCCCGAAGCAATGGCGATGATGTTCTTCACGCCGGGCAGCAGGTCGCCCCGGTTGTTGCGCAGCGTGGTCACGCGCGAGGTCATCGTAATCACCACGTTGGCTTCCTTGTCAACCATCGTGTGGATGGCGCGTTCGCAGGCATCGTGAATAAGCTGCTTGAGCGGGCAGGCGGGCGTGGTGAGCACCACGGTAAAGGCCACGGTGAGGCCGGTTATCTCGATGTCCTCAATCATGTTGAGCGTGACGAGGTCCTGCCCAAGGTCGGGCTCTTCCACGTAGCTCAGGGCTTTGAGAACGGCTTCTTTAGTAATTGTCATGGGCGAAAGAGTGTGCCGAAAACCGGCTGGACACAAAGATAACCCCGGAAGCGGCGGCCGGGTTAGCACCTCAACGGGAAAATGCCGGGCGGCCCGAGCCGGATATTGCCAATAATTCGCAATATTTACTGATGATGGTCCGCGCTTTCCCGCCCCTTATCATCTTTTTCTGCATTTTTTTGTCATGCCACACCTCGACACCCCCCATCCCAGCTACAAAGAGCCTGAAGGCCCGGCCAGCGCAGCCGATGAAATAGAAACTCTGGTTGTGCTGGAATGGGCCGTGCCCACCGCCGCCAAAGTTCCGGCCCCGCGCCAGCGCGTTCCCATTGCTACCATTACCGTGCGGCCCGCTTCCATTACCAGCACCGTAGCAGCCCAAGTCATCATCGAGCTGCGGGCCAACAACACCGTGCTGCCTACCCGGTGGTGCACCACGGCCACCCTCACGGCCGGCCCGGTGGCCCGGATGACCCGTTAGCAGTGCTGCTGCTTACAATTGCAGCGCCATGGCCAACCCGCCGCCCTGGCCCGCCGAGTAGGTAGGCACTACCAGCAGCTTCGTGCTCAGCTTGGTGGGCAATAGCCGCACCAGTACCGGGTACACGCGCCACACGGTTTCGGCCGCCATAAAGCCGATGCCGGCCCCGGCCAGCACGTCGGTGGCCCAGTGCTTGTTGCCGAGTACGCGCATGGTGCCGGTAGCGGTGGCCACGGCGTAGCCGGCCACGCTCACCAGCGGATACTGGCGGCCATACTGCTCGTGCAGCAGCGTGGCCGTGAGGAAAGCCTGGGAGGTGTGCGACGATGGAAACGAGGTGAGGTCGCGCGGGTCGTAGGGGCGAGGCTCGGCGCTCAGGCGCTTGAGGTTGCTCACCACCCCTTCGTCGAGCTCGTGGGCCAGCAGGTAGATGAGGGTGAAGCTCACGGCCGGGCGCGCACCGGGATGCCCGGTAGCCATCAGGCCGTAGGCGATGGCCAAGGGTACGTGCCGGGTATAGTCGTCGATGCCGTGGGCATCGAGGGTGCCAAAAGCTTCCTGCGTTTCGGCCTGCATGTCGAGCTTGGCCTGATACATAATTTGGTTGAAGCGGGGACTGTGGGCCAGCACGCCCACGCCCACCAGCACCGACGGTACGGCAATGCGCCACGCCACGGCCCGCCCCGGGTGACGCGGTGCGGGCGACGCCCCCGAATCGGGCGCAGCCAGGAAAGCCTGGGCGAAGCCGGCGAGGCTAAACACCCCCATCAGAAAAGTAAGAATAAGCTTCCGGTACACGGTTCTCGAACGGCTAGTGGGTAGAGTCCTGAAATTTACAACTTATGGGTGCTACGGCCAAACCGTTCTGGCGCTGGTCGCCCGTTAGCAGCTGAAATAGCCGGTACGCTCGACAAAACGAGGACCTAGTGCAGATTACAAGATGGTACACGGGGTGTAAAGGCGCGACCCTTTGCGTCCCTACATTCAACGATTCGCACATGAGGCGATACCAAGCTTAGCATCCCCACATCCCGTACATGAACCTGAAAAATGCGTTAGTACCGCAAGCAAACCCGAGTGGCAGGGCAGGAGGCATTCAGTAGCTGACGGCCGATGGGCACCGCCATTCAACAAAAAAGCCCCGGCTACTTTCATAGTCGGGGCACTGCTGGGCAGCGGGACCTTAGGTTTTCTGCTTCTTCTTTTTGGCCGCCGGAAACAGAATGTTGTTCAGAATCAGGCGGTAGCCGGGCGAGTTGGGGTGCAGGGCCAAGTCGGTGGGCTCTTCGCCCACGAGGTGCTGGTAGTCTTCGGGGTCGTGGCCGCCATAAAAGGTCCAGGTGCCCTTGCCCAGCGTGCCGTGGATGTAGCGGGCCTCGCCGGTCTGTTTGGTTTCGCCCATCACAATCACATCCGACTTAATGAGGCTTTTGCGGAAGGCCGTGGTCTGGCCCATGAAGCCGTGGATGGTTTTGTCGTGGTTCTGGCAGAGCATGGTGGGCACCGGGTCGTACTTAGCCGAGTAGGTGAAAAGCGAGAAATAATCATTCTGCTCGCCCAGGCCGCGCTCATTGGGCTGCATGTCGATACTGGAATACTCGTACTGATAAGGGTTGCGCTCGAGCTGGAAATTCTGAAAGGCCAGGCACCGGTTGAAATTGAGCTTGGACTGCGCGGCGGGGTCGGCCGGGTCGCCATCGTACATGGTTTCCACCATATCGATGCCCAAGCCGGCCAGGGCAATGTCGTACGAGTCAGTAGCCGAGCACATGGCGAACAGGAAACCGCCCCCGGCAATAAATTCCTGCATTTTGGTGGCCACCGTGCCCTTCATCACGCTCACCTTGGCGAAGCCGTTGCGCTTGGCGGCGGCTTCGGCATCGCGCACCTGCTGCTGGTACCAGGGGTAGTTGCGGTAGGTGGCGTAAAACTTGCCGTACTCGCCCGTGAAATCCTCGTGGTGCAGGTGCAGCCAGTCGTATTTGGGCAGCTCGCCCTTCAGCACCTCATCGTCGTAAATCTGGGTGTAGGGGATTTCGGCGTAGGCGAGCACCATCGTTACGGCATCGTCCCAGGGTTGCTTGCCCTTGGGCGTGTACACCGCTATTTTGGGCACCTTCTCCAGCTTCATCACGTCCATGTTGGCGTTGGGCTCGGCAATTTCCTGGAGAATGCTGGTGTACTGGGCTTCGCTGATAACCTGGTAGCTCACGCCGCGCACGGCCAGCTCGTTCTCGGCACCGGCCCCGGTCTCAAAGGCGAAGGCCCCGCCCCGGTAGTTGAGCAGCCAGTCGACGGGCACCTCGCGCTGGAGCAGCCAGAAGGCCACCCCATAGGCTTTCAGGCACTCCTTCTGGGTGTTATCCATCGGGATGAGGACGTGGTTGGCGCGGGCAGCCGGCGCGGCGGCGAGGCCGGCGCTGGCCACGAGCAAAAACAGGATAAGACGTTTCAGCAGCATCGTTTTTAGTCCAAAGAGTTGCCCTGCCTCAACGAGGTTGCGACTCGGGTGGTTCAAGTTAAGGAGCGGCCGCCGAACTTTGAGGTTGCCTCAGGGGGCGGGCTCGCAAATTGGTTCCGCAGCCTTCCTGAGGAGGAGCGTGTCCTTTTCGCTGCTTACCCGCCATCTTTGGGCGAACACGCGGCAAACCCTGCGTGCTAGTGCACCTATCCATGAGCTCTCTCGAAAACATCCGCGAAGCCTTTCGCTCCATCCGGGCCAATTTGTTGCGCACCATTCTCACGGCCCTTATTCTCAGCATTGGCCTGTTTGCGCTGGTGGGCATTCTGACCGGTATCGATGCGATGAAAAATTCGCTCTCCGACACTTTCGCCAGCCTCGGGGCCAACTCCTTCGACCTTCACGCCAAGGGCTACACCAATCGGTTTCAGCGGGGCGGGGTGCAGGCCAAACGCTACCCCCCCATCGATTTTTTGCAGGCCAAGCGCTACAAGGCCGCCATGGGCGACCAGGCGCAGGTGGGCCTGTCGGCCTTTGTTGCCGGGGCTGTCGAGATGAAAGCCAATGGCACCAAAACCAATCCCAACATGCAGGTGGTGGCCGGCGATGAGAATTACCTGAAAATCCAGGGCTATAACCTGGCTGCCGGGCGCACTTTCTCGCAGGCCGAGCTGAATAGCGGGGCCAACGTGCTGATTGTTGGCGATGAAATCCGGGCCAAGCTGTTCCCGAAAGTGCCGCCCGTGGGACGCTACGTTAACGCCCTGGGCCGTCGTTTCCTCATCGTGGGCCTGCTCGAAAAAAGCGGCAGTGGGGCTGGCGGCGGCGGTTCCGACCGCCTGGCCCTGCTGCCGCTGGAAGCCGGCAACCAGCTGCCCCGCCAGCGCGCCCTCACCTTCGACGTGAAAACGGCCACCGACAAGCCCGCCGCGCTCGATTTTTTGATGGGCCAGGCCACCGGCATCATGCGCGCCGTGCGCCAGGATAAGCTGGGCCAGGAAGACAGCTTCGTGGCCGAAAGCAGCGAGTCGCTGGTGAAGGACCTGGATGCCATTTCGGGCAAGATGAAAGTCGGCGGCAGCATCATTGCCTTCGTCACGCTGCTCGGGGCCAGCATCGCCCTCATGAATATAATGCTGGTGTCGGTGACGGAGCGCACCCGCGAAATCGGGATTCGCAAGGCCCTGGGGGCCACGGCCAAGCAAATCCGGTTTCAGTTTTTGATGGAAGCCATCGTGATTTGCCTGATTGGCGGTGGTCTGGGCATTCTGCTCGGCGTAATGGGCGGCAACGCGGTGGCCAGTTTCGTGGGTTCGGGCGCGTTTCTGGTGCCCTGGGGCTGGATGGTCGTCGGGCTGGTTATCTGCGTGGGCGTGGGCATGGCCTCGGGCTACTACCCTGCCAGCAAAGCCGCCGCGCTCGACCCCATCGATTCGCTGCGCTACGAGTAGGAGCGGGGCCGACGTGGGTTTATGGCCCCGGAGCTAGTATATTTCTGCTTCGCAAATCAGTTATTCCAGCAGTCCGCAATCTACATGAAGGGTTTTTTCGCACGCCGCAGTGCTATGCCGGGGATGTTGCTGGCGGCGTGGCTGGTGCGTGCCACCTTCCCCGCTGTTGCGCAAACACCTGCTCTTGGCCGCGCCGAAATCTTTGCCGTGCTGGGTGCGGGCAAAGGCGCGCAATTCAGCTTGCCGCAGGTTCGGCTGGCTGATGAGTTAGCGGCTGAACGGATTAACCGCGCCATTGCCCGCGCCGTGGTGAGCGCCGCCGACGCGCCAGTTGATACCACGGTGGCCTTGGCACGGCAGTTGCGCCAGATTGCCAGCCAGCCGTGCTGCCTGCGCGGAGGGCGTTTCCAGACTTTGCTGAACCAGGGCTCGCTGCTTTCGCTGAAACTAACGCTGGAGATTAACGGCGCTTACTACTACGAGCGGCCTGTGTACTTGGTGTTCGACCTAAGCACCGGACAGCGCCTGACGCTGGCGGCGCTGATAGCCGACCCGCCCGCGCAGCTGGCCCGGCGACTTGAAGGGGCCGTGAACCGCCGCATCGGAGAGTTTTTGGGTGATACCGCGACGGGTGAGCACGCTGGTCGGTCCGACTTGGCCGCGCGGTTCGGCTGGGATTTTACCACGCGGCGAGTGCGCTTTTCCACTGCCGACGCGCTCACCGGAATTCCCGCGCCCGACCTTGGCGAATTTGCACTGACGCCTCACACGCTGCTGTTGTTCTATCGGGTAGGGCTGCCGGCCACCATGCTCGCCGATACCCCCGACGATACTTACCGCTTTCCCTACGCCCGCCTGCAAACCCGGGGCCGCTTGGCTGAACTCGTGCTCAAAAGTTCATCGGGAGGGCGCTAAGCGCATCGGGTTACGATAAAGTTATACATTTGCACAAGCACTCATTTGTGCAAATGCCATGGCCGCTTCCGTTCCCGTTGTTGCCGCTGCGTCCATCGACCAGCGCTTTGCCCAGCTCATTCAGCAGTTTGGGCTCACCAAAAACAGCTTCGCCATCTCGCTGGGCAAAACGGCCAGTGTGGTGCAGCACCTGATTGATGGCCGCAACAAGCCCGGCTTCGACCTCATGTGCAAGGTGTTTGAGATTTACCCAAATGTATCCAGAGACTGGTTGCTGCTGGGTCGTGGGCCCATGCTGGTTGGTAGCAATGGCCTGAACGGCCCCAGCGTGGCTGCCGCGCAGCCCGCTGCTCCAGAGCCCGATTTCGAGCCCATCGACCTGACCGACGTGGCACCCCGCGCGGCCCGCCGCCCCACCGTCAGCCGCCTGCACCCCGAGGAAATCGCCGCCACTTTAGCCCTGGCTACCGCCGTGGTGGCGGGCCCGCCCGCTGTGGCCAGCAGTGCCGTGGCCGGGATACCCGGAGCAGATGAGCCCGCAACCCGCAACCCAGTGCTGCCGCTTGTTTCAGGCTCGGCACCACTTGCCGAGGCCGCAGCCCAGGAAGCTCCGGCAGCGGTAGCCCCAGCCTCCGCGCAACGACCGGCGCGACCATTCCGGGCAGGGTCCATATCGGCCACCCGCCAACCCGCCAATACCCTGGCTGCCGCTGCACCGGCAACCGCACCACTGTCTGTTCTGGAGGCTGAAATTCCGGCTCCGGCTCGGCCCGTCGCTGATGGCACTTCCATGCCGGTTGCACCATTAGTTAGTCCGCTGCTCGTGCCTGCGCCAACCAGCAGCCTCGAAGCTTACGTGGCGGCAGCTATTCATGCCCAACATCTTCAGCACCAGCTGGCATTGGCCGAGCTACGCAATCAGCATCTGCTAGAGCAGCAGCAAATGCTGCGCGAGATGCTGGCCATGGCGCGGCAAAGCATGGTTTAGGCGAAAACACCTATCTCTTCGGCTTCCATTATGCCCTTCGGATTCACCGCGGTGAGGCGCAGGGTTTTGCGCTCGCCCACCAGCAGTGGGTCATATTTCACGGCCACCCGAATGTAGTTGGGCGTGAAGCCTTCCATCATTCCGTCGGTTACATCATCTTCAAACAGTACTTCCGTTTCGAGGCCCAGGTGCTGCTCGTAGAAGTAGCGTTTTTTCTTTTCGGAGAGGCTACGCAGCTGGGTGGTGCGCTCGTGGCGCACCCGGTCGGCCACGCGGCCGGGCAGGGTGGGTGCGTGGGTATCGGGCCGCTCCGAGTACGGAAACACGTGCAGGTAGCTGATGGGCAGTTCGTTCAGGAAGTTGTAGGTGTCTAAAAAATCCGCCTCGGACTCGCCCGGGAAGCCCACAATCACATCTACCCCAATGCAGGCGTGCGGCATCAGCTCTTTGATGCGGGCCACCCGGCTGGCGTAGAGCGCCCGGCGGTAGCGGCGGCGCATCAGGCCCAGAATTTTGTCGGAACCGCTTTGCAGCGGGATGTGAAAGTGCGGCATGAAGCGCGCCGACGCGGCCACGGTTTCGAGCACGCCATCGGTGAGCAGGTTGGGCTCGCAACTGCTGATGCGGAAGCGGCGAATGCCCGCCACCCCGTCGAGGGCCTGCACCAGTTGGGTAAAATTCTCCAGCCGCTCGCGCTCGGGGCCCTGCAAGCCAAAATCGCCCAGGTTCACACCCGTGAGCACGATTTCCTGCACGCCGGTGGTGGCCAGCGCCTCGGCCCGGGCCACCACGCTAGCCACGCTGCCCGAGCGGCTGCCGCCCCGCGCCAGCGGAATGGTGCAGAACGAACAGGTGTAGTCGCAGCCGTCCTGCACCTTCAGGAAGGTGCGGGTGCGGTCGCCAAACGAATGAGCGGCCACGAACTCGGTGGCTTCACTAATGGGCGAGGCGTGCACGGCCCCGGGCTGGCCCGGCGCAGGCTTCTGGAAATCGGCCAGAATTTCCACCAGCTGAAATTTTTCAGCCGCGCCCAGCACCGCGCTCACCCCCGGGATGGTGGCAATTTCCTGCGGCTTGAGCTGGGCGTAGCAACCCACGATGGCTACAAAAGCGTCGGGATTGTGCTTGAGGGCCTGCTGCACCACCTTGCGGCACTTGCGGTCGGCATGGTCCGTCACGGAGCAGGTATTGATAACGTAGAGGTCGGCTCCGGCTTCGAAGGGTACTTTGGCAAATCCTTTTTCCTCGAATTGCCGGCCGATGGCCGAGGTTTCGGAAAAGTTGAGCTTGCAGCCGAGCGTGTATAAGGCAACGGATTGGGGAGTAGGCATGGCGGGCGCAAAGGTACGGCAACGGCTCCGCGTGCCCGAAACCCGGTTCGGCTATTTGCGGGCGAAATCTTCCAGGGTGAGCTGCTGCATGGCCTGGCCCAGGTAGAGCTGCCAGTCGGGCGCGGTGGGCGTGCGGTCCCACACGGCGCGGCCCACGTTATCAAAAGCCAGCGAGCCCAGCGGCGACACGGCCCCAAAGCCATTGTTGAAGCAGTAGTAGGCAAACGGACGGGGGTGGGGGGCCAGCAGGTCGCGGCTCCACACGTAGGGGGTGGCGGGCAGGTGCAGCTGCCGCAAAAGGGTGGCGGCCACGTCGGTTTGTGAGGCGATGGTGTGCACCAGCCGGCCCCGGACTTCGGGCCGTAGTGCGCCCCCGGCCAGCAACAGCGGAATCCGAAACTTGTCGGGGCTTTGGTTGGCCGAGTTGCCGGGCTGAATGTGGCCGTGGTCGGCTACCAGCACCAGCAGCGTGTGCGCGTACCAGGGCTCGCGCCGGGCAGCGCGCAAAAAGCGGCCCAGCTCCTGGTCGGTATAATACACCGAGTTGCGGAACTGACTCACCTCGTCCGCCCCCGAAAAGTGCGTTTTCATGGGCACATCGAAGGGCTCGTGGCTGCTCAGGGTGAAGGCTGTGACGAAAAACGGAGTGGGCTGCTGGCGCAGGTCGGCCAGCATGCGGTCGAACAGGACACCGTCGTGCGCGCCCCACTTCGAATTCTGGTCGGCCTGTGCGAAGTCGGCCCGCTCGGTCAGGTGCTCGTAGCCGGCGGTTTGCAGGTAGCTCTTCATGTTGGCGAAGGCCAGCTCGCCCCCGTAGTAGTAGTGCGAGCGGTAGCCCGCTGCCGCCAGCGAGCGGCATAGGTGCGGCAACTGCTCGGTTTTGCGCGGAAACTTGATGATGCTGGTGGTCGGCTGGTTGGGATAGCCCGACAGCAGCGATACCAAGCCCTTCTGGCTGCGGTCGCCGGCCGCGTAAATATTATCGAACAGCACGCCCGTACGAGCCAGGCTATCGAGTACCGGCGTCACGCCCTTTTCGCCGCCCACGCTCCCCACAAGCTTACTGGTGAAGCTTTCCAGAATAATAAACAACACATTGGGTCGCGCCTCAGCCAGTATGCTGGTCGTCGAGTCGGGGGCTTCGGGGGCACCCACTGCCAGCGGGTACAGGCCCGCTACCAGCCGCCGGGCCGTGCTGTCGGCCATGAAGGGTTGCGGTGGGTGTTCTTCGTTGCGCAGCACCAAGGCACTCATCAGATTCCAGGGCGCGTTTAGGGCCGCGTGGTTGGCAAACGCGGTGCGCGAGAAGTACACGTCGCTCTGGTTGATGGGAATCTGCTGGGTGCCTCCCCGTAGTGGCACCACCAGCAGCGCCAGGTACAGCAGGCAGGCCAACGCCGCGCGGCCGCGCCCAAACCATGCCGGTAGCGGGGCCAGCCGGCCTACCACGCCTTTATAGAGGAGCCAGCCAGCGCCGCCAAGCGCCAGCAGCGCCGCCAGTAGCAGGCCCAGCGGCGCGCTACCGGCCGAAGCCGCCATTTCCTGCGGGGAGTTCAGGTATTGCAGCGGCGTATCGTCGAGCCGGAAGCCCCAGGAGCGATAAAGCTCCAGGTCGGCCGTCATGAGCACAGCCAGCAGCACGCCCATAGTAGCCGAATAGCCGGCCAGCAACCCGCGCAGCGGCAGGCGCGGCAGTAAGCTGCCCAGCATCAACAGTAAAAACGGTAGCAGGCATATGTAAGCGGTAGCTGAGGCATCGAGGCGCAGCCCGTACCAGAAGGTTGCCAGCAGCGTGGCCGATGGCAGCTTCGCCGCTGCTACGTGCTGGTAACTCAGAAAAAAGCCCCGACCCAACTCAAAAAACAGCAGCCAGAACAAAAAGTAGCGCGGCTGAAACGCAAAGCGGTTTTTCACGCCCCAAAGATAGTAAGTGATGAGAGCAGCATGGGCAGCAAGGAATGAGCAACCGTTTGCCATTTTAGAAATGAAATTGTCGTTTCGGTATCGTTTGCGGAAGGGGTTGGGTTAATAAATGGTTGTTTTTTCTCAAAAAGGGTTCAGATTTTTGGGTCTACTTCCAGAAAAATACTTTTTTGCTTTATCTTTGTCCCATCAATCCACCACTGGTATTTCAACCCGGTTCCTTTTTTACATGGCAATCCTGCGATTCAAGGCTCTCGAATTAGTCAACCAGCGTCATCCCATCACGGTGGAGAGCAGCAAGCGCCGCTCCGAAACCTTTGGGCAGAACGTGTTTAACCTGGAGGCCATGCGGGCCACCATGCCCGGCGACTACTTCAAAAAACTGCAGGCGGCTACCAAGCAGGGAGCTGCCGTGGAGCGCAACGTAGCCGATGCCGTGGCTTCGGCCATGAAAACCTGGGCCATGGCCAAGGGCGCTACCCACTACACGCACTGGTTTCAGCCGCTAACCGGAGCTACTGCCGAAAAGCACGACTCTTTCTTCGACCTGAATTCCGACGGCCGGCCGATTGAGAACTTTAAGGGCTCGGCCCTCGTGCAGCAGGAGCCCGATGCGTCGTCATTCCCCAACGGGGGTATTCGCAACACGTTCGAGGCCCGTGGCTACACCGCCTGGGACCCCACTTCGCCCGCCTTCATCATTGAGACGGTAGGGGCCAAAACCCTTTGCATCCCCACGATTTTCGTGGCCTACACCGGCGAAGCCCTCGACTACAAGGCCCCGCTGCTGAAGTCGTTGGCCGTGCTGGAGAAAGCCGCCGTCGACGTTTGCCAATACTTTGATAAAGACGTTTCGCGCGTAAACACCACGCTGGGTATTGAGCAGGAGTACTTTCTGGTTGACAAGGCGCTGCACGATGCGCGCCCCGACCTCGTGCTCACGGGCCGCACCCTGTTTGGCCACAGCCCGGCCAAGGGCCAGCAGCTTGACGACCACTACTTTGGCTCGATTCCGGCCCGCGTGCACGGCTTCATGCTGGAGTTTGAGGAAGAAGCTAACCTGCTCGGGATTCCGCTGCGCACCCGTCACAACGAGGTGGCTCCCAATCAGTTCGAGTGCGCGCCTACGTTCGAGGATGCCAACCTGGCTGTCGACCACAATCAACTGTTGATGGACGTGATGGCCCGCGTAGCCGACCGCCACAACTTCAAAGTGCTGCTGCACGAGAAGCCCTTTGCTGGCGTGAATGGCAGCGGCAAGCACAACAACTGGGCGATGAGCACCGACACCGGCGTGAACCTGCTCGCCCCCGGCCGCCGCCCCAAGGAGAACCTCCAGTTCCTGGCCTTCCTCATCACCACCATCAAGGCCGTGCACACGCACGCCGACTTGCTGCGTGCCAGTATCGCCTCGGCCAGCAACGACCACCGCCTGGGGGCCAACGAGGCCCCGCCGGCCATCATGTCGGTGTTTCTGGGCTCGATGCTCGATGGCGTGTTGGATGAGTTGGAGCGCACGGCCAAGCTGCCGCTCGACAAAGGCGATAACATCTACCTCAAGCTGGGCATCGATAAGATTCCGCCCATCCTGCTCGACAATACTGACCGCAACCGTACCTCGCCATTTGCCTTCACTGGCAACAAGTTCGAGTTGCGTGCCGTGGGCTCATCGGCCAACTGCTCCTCGGCTATGACGGTGCTCAACACCATCGTTGCCGACCAGCTCATCGACCTTAAAGGCTCGGTTGATGCGCTCATTGAGCAGGGCAAGAAGAAGGAAGTAGCTATTGTGGAAGTGCTGCGCGAGTACGTCATCAGCTCGAAAAATATTCGCTTCGAAGGCAACGGCTACTCTGATGAGTGGAAGGAAGAGGCCGCCAGCCGAGGCCTGAACAACATTGCCACCACGCCGCAGGCGCTGGATGCGCTGGTGCGCAACGACGCGGCCGAACTGTTTGCCCGCCACGGCATTTTCTCGCACGTCGAGCTACACGCTCGCCACGAGATTTTGTTGGAGGAATATCAGAAGAAGATTCAGATTGAAAGCCGCGTGATGGGTGACCTCGCCGTCAACCACGTCATCCCGACGGCACTGGCCTACCAGACCAAGCTTATCGACAACGTGCGCGGCCTCCGCGACCTGGGCCTTGATGATGAGCACAGCCAGACCACGCTGAACATGATTAAGGACATTTCACGCTACGTGTCAACCATCAAAACCACGGTAGACGAAATGACCGCCGCACGCAAACAAGTAAACAAACTCAGCGATGCCCGCGAATTGGCCGTGGCGTATTGCGAGCAGGTAAAACCGAAATTCGAGCCCATCCGGCGCGCAGTTGACAAGCTGGAGCGCATGGTGGCCGACGAGGACTGGCCCCTGGTGAAGTACCGCGAGCTGTTGTTCAGCCGCTAGTACTCCCTCGGAACGGAATCGGGTCCGGTGTTGGGTGGGAATTCTCGCCGCGCCCCGATTGGGAAAGAGGTACCTCAGTGGGGTGCCTTTTTTTGGTTTACGCCTGCAATCGATTGCGGAAAACAGCAACCGTGCTTTGTGAGTTGTCGAAAGCTATTCAGCGGCCACGGGTGGCTGCGTTAGTCGTTTCTCAGTTGTTGGCTTAGCCTCAGCCAGCAGCAGGGGCAGGCGAGGCGTGGCGGCTTCATCTTCCACCATTTCGGCGCTGCTGCCAGGGTCGGGTACCAGCATTTTCCAGGTGGCACTGCGCAGCTCATCGAGCTTGCCCAGGGCTTCGCTCACGGTGGAATTGGCCTTCAATTTATCGAACAAGCCGCTTTTATTACCAGCCATTATCAGCTTCTCTACCACGAAGGGCAACACCCAGCCTACTACGTTAGAGGCCAATGCACCGCGCAGGCCCAGCCGTAGCAGTAGCCGTACGGTCATCTGTTCGATGAGCAGGACGCGAGCGGCTGGCAGAGCCTTGTCAGCCAGAAAATCGGCTACTAGTTTCAGGTTGCCTTTTTCGACTTCGGCGCGCAGCACATCCTGCACCGAATCGAGGGCGCGGGCGGCCAGCTGCCGGAACAGGCGGCCGGTTTGCCAGGCTGCCAGGCCAGTAAAACGGGCGGCCCCGGCCAGACCGGCGAGGGAAGGTAGAAAATACGGTTTTTTCATAAGTTGAAGGGATTAGCGGCCGAATAGCTAACGCGTCGGAGGAACGTATTGAACCCTGTCGGGGTTTGCCGAGTCGAATGCCAATATGGTAAGATTATTGCCTTAATGGTACTTGCACCAACAAAAGCCGGTTCCTTCGCGTAACGTTTGTAGCCGCGCGAGTTTTCCGTCCTGCTTTTTCTCCCTCATGTCAGATTTGCTGCTGGATATAAACTTACAACACTCGCCCGACGATTATTTCGGGGGCGAATGGCAGGTTGCAAACCGCGTCCTCAACCAAAACGACCCTGCCAGTCCGCTGGCGCTGGCCAGTCAGCTGGAGCTCGCGCCCGGCAAGCTGGTTGCGCGCTGCCCGGGTAGCGGCCCCGCCCAAACCGGGCAGTGGGATGTGATGCGCGATGAGATGCTCAACCGCCCGTATCTGAATTTTGAATTGCCCAACGAGGCCACCCAGGCGCTGGTGACGCGCCTGCGCCGCTCGGCCGACGGTTTGCAAAGCCAGCTCAATCTTTACTTTGCTTCCGGGATGGAGCTGCAGTTGAACCGGGCCCGCTAATTTTTCTCCACTTTCATTATTCGTTTTAGTCGTGAGCGATTCCCATTCCGCCCCTATGCCGACCAATGTAACGTTGCCCACCCATGTTGGCCAAGGCCTGGTTGGTTCTGAACAGTTTACGTTTTTGGCTGATGTCATCCCGCAACTGGTTTGGATTACCGATAACCAAGGTTTTCATACCTATTTCAACCAACGCTGGACCGATTTTACCGGCTTTGTGCTAGCCGACAGCGTAGGGCCCGATATGTGGAATAATCTGCTGCATCCCGACGACCGTGACCGCGCCCGCGAGGTGTGGGGCCGCTCGCTGGCCACCGGCAACGACTATAGCATTGAATACCGATTCAAGGCTAAAGACGGGTCATTCCGCTGGTTTCTGGGCCAGGCCTTGCCGCGGCGGGGCGCGAATGGCGAAATCATCGCCTGGTTTGGCACCTGCACCGACATTCAGGAACAGCACCAGATGCGCGAGCAGCTCGAAGCCGCTTACTCGGACCTTGAAGCCAAGGTGATGTTCCGGACGCTGGATTTGGAGCGCGAAGTAAGGGAGTTGCGCGAGGCGGCCGGAAGGTAGGCTTAAGTGAATAAAGGTGACATAAAACGGCTCTTCGGAGCCGTTTTCCGTTAGTAGCGGTGCCATTGCTTATGCATCACATGCCTGGCCAAACTTTGCTTCCTCTACTTATGAATGCTATCGTCATCGAGCAGCCCGGCGGGCCCAACGTTCTCCACCTTGAGCCGCACCTTGAGCCGCAGCTGGCAGCATATGAAATTCTGATACGGGTGTTGGCCGCCGGCGTCAATCGGCCCGATGTACTGATGCGCCAGGGCAAATACGCTGGCAGCGGCGACGTAGCCGGCCTGGTGCCCGGCCTGGAAGTTGCCGGTATTGTCGAAGCTTGCGGAGCAAAAGTCGCCCGTTGGCACCCCGGTGATGCGGTGTGTGCGCTGCTGCCCGCCGGAGGCTACGCCGAGTACGCGGCAGTGGATGCTCGGCATTGCTTGCCCGTGCCCACGGGCCTGAGTATGGTAGAGGCCGCCGCGCTACCCGAAACGGTGTTTACGGTCTGGCATAACGTGTTTCAGCGCGGTGGCTTGCAGCCCGGCGAAACGCTGCTGGTGCACGGCGGCAGTAGCGGTATTGGCACCACAGCCATTCAACTGGCCAGGGCGCTGGGCAGCCCCGTAGCCATCACGGCCGGTGATGAGGCCAAGTGCAGCGCCTGCCGGGAACTGGGTGCTGACTGGGCCATCAATTACAAAGCCGAAGACTTTGAAGAAGTGCTGAATGCCGAGGGCGTGGACGTGGTGCTCGACATGATTGGCGGCGACTACATTGCTAAAAACCTGCGGCTGCTGAAGGATGATGGCCGGTTGGTTTTTATCAATGCCATGCAGGGTGCCCAGGGCGAATTCAACGCGCTGGAGGTGATGCGTCGTCGCCTCAGTATTACGGGCAGCACCCTGCGGCCCCGTTCGGCCGAGTTTAAGGCGGCGCTGGCGGCGGAGGTAGAAAAGCACGTTTGGCCGCTGATTGCCGCCGGTAAATTCCGGCCGGTCATCTACAAAACCTTCCCATTAGCGGAAGCCTCAGCGGCGCACGAACTGATGGAAAGTAGCGCCCATATCGGTAAGATTGTGCTGGAAATGGGCGGGGATAAGGCCTGATAAAAAGGCCAGAATCATCCAGCTTCCGCGCAGCCGGAGCAGGACTGCTCTACTCCCCGTGCAGCGGTGGCGCGGGCAGCCGGAAAATATCGCGCAGGGCGCGGCGGGCCGCGTAATAACCGCACATGCCGTGCACGCCGCCGCCAGGAGGCGTGGCCGAGGAACACAGGTACAGCCCCCGCTGCGAGGTACGGTAGGGTGAGGCCCGCAAGGCCGGGCGGGTGAACAGCTGGCCGATATCGAGCAGCCCACCGTTGATGTCGCCGCCCACGTAGTTGGGGTTGTACGCCTCCATTTGGGTGGTGTCGAAGGTGTGGCGGGCCAAAATGCGCGCGCGAAAGCCGGGCGCAAACCGTTCGACCTGACGTTCGATGGCGGCGGTCATGTCCACGCGCGAGCCGTTGGGGACGTGGCAGTAGGCCCAGGCGGTGTGCTTCCCGTCCGGGGCGCGGGTGGCGTCGAAAAGGCTTTGTTGGGCCAGCAGCACGAAGGGCTGGGCCGCGTGCTGCCCCTGCGCCGAAGCCTGCTCACTAGCGGCAATTTCAGCCAGCGTGTTGCCTAGGTGAATGGTGCCGGCTTGGGCACATTCGGGGGCGGTGAAGGGAATCGGCTCGGCCAGCGCCCAATCAATTTTGAATACGCCCATGCCATAGCGGTAGCGCCGCAGCTGCCACTGGTAAATGCTCGACAGGCTGTGCCCGGCAATCTGGAGGAGTTGCGCCGGCGTGACATCGAGCAGCACGGCCCGCGCCGCTGGCAGCTGCGCCAGCGAACGCACGTAAGTCCCGGTTTCGACCCGCCCGCCCAGGGCTATGAAATGCGCCAGCAGCGCATCGGAAATGGCCTGCGAGCCACCTTTGGGCAGGGGCCAGCCGCCGCGGTGGGCCGCAATGAGCAGCACCAGGGCAGCGGCTGAAGTGGTAAGGTTGCTCAGTGGCTGAATGGCGTGGGCGGCCATGCCGGCAAATAGGCCTTTGGCTTTTTCGTCGCTGAAGCGCCGCGCCAACACCGTGGCCGGGAGCAGCGCGGAGAGGCCAAACCGGGCCATATCGAGCGGGTGACGGGGGAAATGCAGCGGAGCTAACACGTCGTTGGCAATGTTGGGCCACTGGGCCACGAGCGGGCCAAGCAGGCGCTGATAGGCCTCGGCATCAAGGCCAAGGCTGCGGGCGGTGTCGGGCAGCGACGCAGCCACGGCGGCGGTACCGTCGTCGAATGGATGCGCGGCAGCTATAGGGGGCGTGAGGTATTCCAGCCCGTAGCGGGCCAGCGGCAGGGTCTGGAAATAAGGCGAGGCCGCCGCCAGCGGGTGAATGGCGGAGCAGATGTCGTGGCGAAAACCGGGCAGGGTGAGTTCGGCCGTGCGCAGTCCGCCGCCGATTTCCCGCTTGCCTTCGAGCAGCAGTACCGATAAGCCCGCCTGCTGCATCACAATGGCCGCCGCCAGACCATTGGGACCGGAACCGACGACGACGGCATCATAGCTGGGCGTACTCATGTGGGGTGGGGTTGAGGTTGTATTGCGGTATAAAAGAACGTAGACAAGGCCTCATTCCAAGCCGCATAACCGCCTCTTCATTCAATTGCAAAAATCGGGCTGACCGGCCCGGGCGTTGCAGAAACCTGGTCAGGCGTGGGCCGGGCTATCCGTAGCCCAAGGGGAAAGGAAGGCACCAGCTGCTCAGTCAGCCAATTCAATCGCGCGCCCGCGCTACGGTGCCGGCCGCTCCCGCTTTACCTTTGCCGCACGGCGCAACTTTAGCCGGTCTCCCCTGGTTTTTGGCTCATGAATAAAACGTATTGCCCCAGCCTCACCGAATACAAGCGCCGCGTGGCCCGCGTGGTTAACATTGGCGGCGTGCCGATGGGCGGTGACTACCCCATCCGCGTGCAGAGCATGACCACCGTGGATACAATGGACACGATGGGCTCGGTGGAGCAGACCCTGCGCATGGTCGAGGCCGGCTGCGAGTACGTACGCATCACCGCGCCCAGCATGAAGGAGGCCCAGAACCTGCTGGAAATCAAGAAGGAGCTGCGCAAGCGTGGCTGCAACGTGCCGCTAATCGCCGACATTCATTTCACGCCCAACGCCGCCGAGCTGGCCGCCCGCATCGTGGAGAAAGTGCGCGTGAACCCCGGCAACTACGCCGACAAAAAGAAATTTGAGGAGATTGAATACACCGATACCACCTACGCGGCTGAGGTGGAGCGCATCCGCGAGCGGTTCCGGCCGCTGGTTCAAATTTGTAAGCAGCACGGCACCGCCATGCGCATCGGCACCAACCACGGTTCGCTATCCGACCGGATTCTGAGTCGTTACGGCGACACACCGCTGGGCATGGTGGAGTCGGCGCTGGAATTCCTGCGCCTCTGCGAGGAAGAAAACTACTACGACGTGGTGCTGAGCATGAAGGCCAGCAACACCCAGGTAATGGTGCAAGCCTACCGCCTGCTGGTGCAGAAGCTCGACGAGGAAGGCCTGCAGCCTTACCCGCTGCACCTGGGTGTGACGGAAGCCGGCGAGGCCGAAGACGGCCGCATCAAAAGCGCCGTGGGCATCGGCACGCTGCTCGAAGACGGCCTGGGCGATACCGTGCGGGTGTCGCTCACCGAAGCCCCCGAAGCCGAAGCCCCCGTGGCCCGCATGCTGATTGACCGGTACACGGGCCGTGCCGCTACTGCCCGGCCCATCAAAGCGCTGGTGGGCGAGGAGCCTATTAATCCGTTCCAGTATTTCCGCCGCCACACCCACGAAGTGGCCAACTTTGGGGGGCAGAACGTGCCCCGCGTGGTGGCTGACTTGTCGCGCCTGCCGCAATTGGAATACGCCGACCTGCGCGCGGCCGGCCACCTGTATTCGCCCTTTCTCGATAAATTCCAGATGGGCGACCTCGGGGCCGACTACATCTACACCGGCGAGCGGCCCGTGCCCTATATGCTGCCCAACGGCCTGAGGGAAATCGTGACCTTTACTGCCTGGCGCGACGCGGGCCGCCGTCCCGAGCACTTCCCGCTGATGACGCCCGACGCTTACCTGGCCACCACGCCCGCGCAGCGTCACCCCCAGCTCAACTTCCTGCTGGCGGACTTGGCAGCCCTCACGCCCGAGATGCTCCAGCACTTGGCCGTAGACCACGCTGTGGTGCTGACGCTCGAAACCGGCAATGCCCACGCTATGCCAGAGCTGCGCCGGGCCTTTTTCGAGCTCATCAACGGCGGCATTACCTGCCCGGTGGTGGTACGTCGCTGCTATACCCTCGAAAACCCCGCTCAAACCCAGCTCGACGCCGCCACCGACGTGGGCGGCCTGCTCATCGATGGCCTCGGCGACGGTATTTCCCTCTGCGCTGACCTGCTGCCCAATCAGGAGCAGGAGACCTGGCTGCGCGACATCGACGTGCTTAACCAGCTCTCATTTGGCATTCTGCAGGCGGCCCGCACCCGCATGAGCAAAACCGAATACATCAGCTGCCCCAGCTGCGGACGTACCCTGTTCGACCTGCAGGAAACCACGGCCATGATTCGCAAGCGCACCGACCACCTCAAGGGCATTAAAATCGGCATCATGGGTTGTATCGTGAACGGTCCCGGCGAAATGGCCGATGCCGACTACGGCTACGTAGGCGTGGGCAAGGGAAAAATTGCCCTCTACCGCGGCCAGGAAGTCATCAAGAAATCAGTGCCCGAAGAACGGGCCGTTGATGACCTGATTGAGCTGATGCGCGAGGATGGAAGGTGGATTGAGAAGGAGGTGTTGGGGGAGCCGGTGGGAGCGTAATTTCTTCTTATTCCTTCGAAATGCTTGATTTCAGTTTCATTAACGACGAACAGCCTGCGCACAGCCGACAATTAAGTTATGCTGGCGGTATTGAATATGAGAAATTTGTAAAAGCTCAGGAATTAAAAATTGTTGAAATACACCTCGATTATTACGGTAAATTTCGTTGGTCAAGTTTGCAAATAAAACAAAAGCTAGAAGCGAAGCTGTTTAGAAAGTCAAGAGAGCGGTCATGCTGAGCTTGTCGAAGCATCTCTACCGCTTCGTTAAGCCGTCGCCTACGAAGCGGTAGAGATGCTTCGACAAGCTCAGCATGACGTTTTAATTAATTTCGGCGACTTTATAAACAACTTCAGCATTAACGCCGGCTATTTCAGCATTGATTCCAAATTTGGCAACTCTGTTTAAGCAAGTTTTTGCCGGCAATTATGGCTAGTCGCTTTCGGTGATTAAATCAGATAACCCGCAAGAATTAATCGTACTACCGCCCCAGAAAGAACGTCCGAAACAATTTCAGTTCCTCTAGTTCGCGCTGTATATACGCCTGAAAAAACGACTCGCCAACCTGCCGTTGCAACACGGAAATTCCTACATCAATCAGTCGCAGGCCCTGTTGCGTGAGCAGGATATTATCGTAGCGGTCGCCTGGCAGGTTAGAAGGGCGTAGCAAGTCGCGATGCACGAAGCCGGCAGTGTGCAGCGTCTGCAATTCCTCCTCAAATACGTCGAACCAGATTTCGCGCATTTCCACTTCATAAGCTCGGAAATCGATGGGGTAGATGCGCTCCATAACCAACATATCGGTGCCCAATGCTTCGTTGGTTTCCAAGCGAAGGAATTTAACAACCAACCCGTTTACTTCATTCGCAAAACGCATTTTCTCAGCTTCCGAGCCAATGTCGGAACGAGTATCGTCGTTAAATAATTTGCCGACCTCCGTTTCGGAAATTGCGATAGCCGCGTTGTTGGCCCCACGCGAAAGCTGTCTCGGATAACGTTTGGGTTCCATTAATGCGCCGGGTTGAGTTTGGTCAAAAGTACGGTTGCTCACCGGCACTTCTCCTTGCGCCGCGTGTCGATAACGTGCGCGATTTTCCAGCCATCCGCCAGCTTCACCAGCTGAAAGGAGTCGTAGCCGCAGTGGCTGAATTTGCTGCCCAGGTAGAACTCGTAGGGAGCCCACACGCTGGCCAGGTTGGCATCGATGAGCACCCGCTCGAACTGCACCCGCTCGTCCCATATTTCGGAGTGAGGCGTGCCCACGGCTTTCAGGAAGCCGCTAATAGATTCTATTTCCAGCGTGGGCGGCTGGCCGGGTTTTCCACCAAAAGCGTGGAATACGGCCGCCGGAGCCAGCGTACGGCGCACGGCGAGGCTGTCGCCGCGTCGCATACCATCGAAAAAGGCCGTGACGGTTTGCTTCACAGCCTCCGTTTCGGAAGGTGCTTTTTGGGCCTTTGCAATGAGGGGTGCGGTGGCCAGCACGCCGGCAAAAAGGAGTGGGATAATCAATTTATGCACAATCAAGAACTTTTGAATGGTGAAGTGCCCGGCGCAGCGCCTTGGGCTGCGCGGCTGCCGACCGTACGAATGTAGCTTTGCGGACGTATGAAAACAGCTTTCCTCCCCGACCCAGTGGCTGCGCAATTTGCCGAGGCAGGGTTCGCCATGTTGCCAGGGCTCTTTGCGCCGGCCGAGGTAGCAGCGTTGCTGCGCGCCGTAGAAAGTGCGCCAGTTAGCGGCCTCAACTTTCGGCGTAGCCAGGAAGTGTTTGCCATTCGGGATTTGCTGGGTGAGGTGCCGGGCCTCTGGCCGCTGCTCAATATCCCAGGGTTGCGGCAGCTGCTAGGCGAATTGTTCCCGGCGGGGGGCGGTCGACTGGTGAAAGCCATTTATTTTGATAAGCCTGCCGGCTCAAACTGGCTGGTGGCCTGGCATCAGGACCTGATGATAAACGTGAACCGCCGCGCCGACCAGCCCGGTTTCGGTCCCTGGACAAACAAAGCCGAAGGTGCGGCGGTGCAGCCGCCGGTTGCGGTGCTGGAAGACATCGTTACCATCCGCATTCACCTCGACGACTGCGATGCTACCAACGGCGCGTTGAAAGTGGTGCCTGGTACCCACCGCCTCGGCGTAGTGGCGGCCGCTGCCATTGCCGGCCACACGCCTGATGCCACCATGTGCGCCGTGCCCGCCGGCGGGGCTATGCTGATGAAGCCGCTGCTACTGCACGCTTCGAGCCGCAGCACCAGTCACCGGCCGCGCCGGGTAATGCACCTGGAGTTTGCTTCGGTAGAGTTGCCGGCCGGGCTGGCCTGGCGCGAGCGCCGGGTCTTGTAGCGCATACTTCAGCCTGCGCCCGTGAAGAATCCAGCTCCATGCCAAATGCCGCTGGCCTTATCCGCTAAAGTATAGGCGATAGCAAATCTTTCTGGCGCGGCCGCTGTTACTTAGATAGTCTCCAACATGCTCTGATATGAACGGCAAGAACCTCTTTAACTTCGGCCCCCTGCTCGGTTATTATTTCCGCAAGCACGACCCGAACCGGAAAAACAACTTCAACATGAAGACCATGCACTTCATCAATAAGCTCAGCTTAGCGATGTTCCTGGTGTGCCTGGTGGTGATGTTTTTCCGCTACGTGCTGTAGGTTGAGTTGACATGAACATTGAGGATTTCCGCGATTACTGCTTGCTGAAAGCAGGAGTGACGGAGCACACGCCCTTTGGCCCCGATACGCTGGTGTTCAAAGTGGGCGGTAAGATGTTCGCGCTGACCGACATCAACACGTTTGCCAGCATCAACCTGAAATGCGACCCCGAGCGTGCCGCCGAGCTCCGCGAAGCCCACGATTACGTGCTGCCCGGCTACCATTCAAACAAGAAGCACTGGAACACGGTGCTCATTGCAGCCGGTGCGCCGGATAGTCAGCTGCGCGAGTTGATTGACCACTCGTATGATTTAGTGCGGTCGTCGTTGCCTAAAGCGGTAAAGGCGGTGCTGGAATTATAGCGCATAGAATAAAAAACGTCATGCTGAACGCGGGGAAGCATCTCTATCGTAATAGTATATGATTAACTATTGCGGCTGAGATGCTTCTCTGCGTTCAGCATGACGTGCTGACGATAGGGTCGGAGCGTTATTGCCCGACTAGGAAAACGGCGTTGCCAAACATCAGCTTCCCGCTCTGCCAGAAGGCGCGGAACAGCGGGTTATCGCCCAGATAAACCACTGAGCCGCGGCCCAAATCCTGAGTGCCGACCACGAAAGTATCAGTGAGCTCCTTGCGGGCCTTGGTGCCGGTGAAGCCCGCCGAATAGCTGTCCTTTTTGATGACGCCTACGTTCCAGCCGCCCTTTCCCAGAAAGCTGTAGTTGAGGGGGTTGCGTACCAGGGCAAAGTAGGTGTCGCCGTAGCCAAAGGCCAGTGGGTGGGAGTTGTCGAGCTGCACGCGATAAATGCTGCCCTGCACGGCATCCTCCGCTTCCTCCCGTTCGGCGTCGCCGTAGCGGCGCAGCAGGCGGTAAGGTTTTTCCTTGGCGGCTTTTTTTATGGCGACCGAGTCGGCAGTTTTGGGTTTCAGGAGGAAGTCCTTTTTGCCGGCCAGAAATTTGGCCGCGCCTTCCAGGGCGATGAGGCGGCCGCCGTCGCGCACCCAGGTTTTCAGACTCTCGAGGTTGCGGTCGTTGTACACGTCGCCGTAGCCGCCGCCGTTGGGCAGGATGAGCACGTCGTATTTATTAAGTGAAACGCGGCTGAGGTAGTCGGTGCCGAGCACTGTGATTGGGTAGCCGAGCTGCTGCTCGAAGAAGTGCCACACCTCGCCAAAGGCCGTGGCATCGACGCCCGTGCCGGCCACTACGGCCACATTCGGCTGCTTCACGAAATGCACCGACCCGGAGCCCAAATCGCGCCCCGTGGTTGAAAAACCCGATTTCACGGCCATGACGGTGATGCCAGCCGAGTCGGCCTGGGCGCGCACCAATTGGTCGAAGCGGGCTCCTAGCCCCTCGTTGCCGGTGCGGGTGATGATGAGCGTGCCGGGCGCGTATTGCTGGCCTTCCGATTCAAAGGCCTTTTCGGCGTAGCGCACCTTCACTTTCTGTTGCAGCAGGCGGCTGAGGAAGCGCACGTCCTGCAGGCTATTCCAGCGGGCCAGGTAGGCGTAGGGCTTGTCGGCCATGGCGGCGCTGCCTTTCACCACGGGTGCGGCGGCGGCCCCGCCCGAGGCGTCGAGGCGGCCGGCCACGGCGTAGGATTTCAGGCCGAAGGCGTAGGGCAGGGCCCAGGAGGTGATGTCGTAGGTGAGGGAGTCTTCGAGCTGGGACTTGGGCTCGAACAGCACCTTCACCAGCGTCGATTTGGGCTGGTACATGCTGATGACTACGTCGCGGGCTTCGATTTGCACGTCGCCGGTTTTGCCGGTGGTGTAGTTGAAGCCGCGCGTTTTGGTGCGCTTCGGCGCGTAGCCGTAGCGAATCTGGTTGCGGTCGAGGTATTGGGTGAAGGCGCGGAGCTGACCGGGGTCGTTGCCGGCGGCCATCACGTAGCTTTTGTATTCGCCCTGGGGCTTGCTGGCGGCGTTGGCGAAGTAGCTCTGGAACTCGCGCAGCAGGTCGTCGTGGCGCTCGGCGGTGGCTTGGATAGTGGCGCGACTGGCGGCGTGGTGGTGGGCAATGCGCTGGGCCAGCGTGAGGGTGTCGCCGTCGAGGCGGGCGTAGGCCACGCCAGCGGGGCCGCCGCCGCCCTGCTCATACGTCATCCCAATAGCGCCGTTGAAGCTGGGCCAGGTGTCGCCGTAGGTGGGGGCGTAGAGGTCGTAGACTTCGCGGGTGAAATACAGCCAGTTGTTCTTGTCGAAAGCCACCTTGTTGTAGTCGCCCAGAATGCCCTGAAACTTGCGCTGCCAGGCCGTGAGGTCGGCGTGGTAGGGCTTGGCGGCGGGCGAGAAGTAGTAGGTGTTGTTGGGGCCCATCTCGTGGAAATCGGCGTGTACCGCCGGCAGCCACTGGTTGTAGAGCGCAACGCGCTGGCGGGTTTCCTGCTGGGTTTGCCAGGCCCAGTCGCGGTTCAGGTCGAAGTAGTAGTGGTTGTAGCGGCCGCCGGGCCAGGGCTCGTGGTGCTCCCAGGAATCGGGGCTGGTGTTGGGCGACTGGTTGCGCACGCGGTTGTACCAGTTCACGTACCGGTCGTGGCCGTCGGGATTGATGCAGGGGTCGACAATGACGACGGTATTTTTCAGCCAGTCCTGTATCTGCTGGTCCTGCGGGTTGGCAAGGTCATAGAGCACCTGCATCACGGCTTCTGAGCTCACGGCCTCGTTGCCGTGCACGTTATAGCTCAGCCAGCACACGGCGGGCTGCTGGCGCTGGCCGCCGCCGCTTTCCAGGCCGGCCAGTTTCAGGTTGTTGTGACGCACATCTTCGAGCCGGCCGAAGGTTTCGGCATTGGCAATCTGCACCACTTCGAGCGGGCGCTTCTCGTAGGTGTTGCCGTAGCGCACCAGCTTCATGTGGCCGGGCGAGTGAGCGGTAATGTGGGCCACGTAGCGCAGCAGCTCGGCGTGGGGCGTGAACTGTGCGCCGAGCTTGTAGCCCAGAAATTGCTCGGGGGTAAGCAGCGGGCCGGCGGCATCAGTGGTTTGAGCGTGAGTAGCAAAGCTGAGCAACGAGGCCACAAGCAATACTATCGGCCGTATGAAGTGTTGAGCTCGAGAAAACAACGGGTGAAGTCGGGAAGAATTCTGCTGATACATTAGAAGTCAGAAGGTGATTTTGTGAGCACAAGTTAGGCTACAAATTCGAGCCATACCGTTATTTTGAATCAGGATAAAAAAAGGCCTAATGCAATTGCAAAAGGCCTTTTGTTGTTGGTTATAAATAGTCATGCTGAGCTTGCTGAAGCATCTCTGCCGCAATGTGAACACATTACTTACTCGGTAGTGATGCTTCGGCAAGCTCAGCATGACGTTCTATTTACACCACCACGTTCACCATTCGTCCCGGCACCACAATCACCTTCTTCGCCGATTTTCCCTCCCCGAATCGGGCCAGGAAATCCGACGCCAGCACGGCGGTTTCAATCTCGGCGGCGGTAGCGGCGACGGCAAACTGCATCTGCTCGCGCACCTTGCCGTTGATGGCCAGCGGGTAGGTTACGGTGTCTTCCACCAGGAATTCTTCGCGGAACTCGGGGTAGTCGGCGTGGCTGATGCTGCCGGCCGTATGGCCCAGCTCCTGCCACAGCTCCTCGGCGAGGTGCGGGGCGTACGGGCTCACCAGCAGCACCAGCGGCTCCAGGATGGCGCGCTTGTGGCATTTGAGGGCCGTGAGCTCGTTCACGGTAATCATGAACAGGCTGACGGAAGTGTTGAAGCTGAACTTCTCGATGTCTTCCTGGACCTTTTGGATGGCGCGGTGCAGCACCTTGAGCTCGGCCGGGGTGGCGAGCTCATCGGTCACGGCCAGGTCGCCGTCTTCGGGGTGGAACAGGCGCCAGAGCTTCTTAAGGAAGCCGCTTACGCCGCTGATGCCGTTGGTGTTCCAGGGCTTGTACTGCTCCAGCGGGCCGAGGAACATCTCGTAAAGGCGCAGCGCATCCGCGCCGTATTTGTCGATTAGAACGTTAGGATTAACAACATTGTATTTCGACTTCGACATTTTCTCGACCTCCCGGATTACTAAAAACGCTTCTGGCTTCTCGGCAGGCTTTTGAGTGTCGATATCGTAGCATACCCCATCATACCAAAATGTTGTATCGCACACGAAAACACATCTCTCTCCCAACCACTTCTCAAATTCGATTTGACCAACAGCATCAAGGTTATGGTCGCCCTTGATAAAATCAATAGGTACATGACGTTGACCAAATTTTGAGGCGCGACCTTCTTCAGGTTCTAGCTTTCCAGAATGAAATAACTTTCCAGCTAATGAATCAGCACTATAAAATGCTGCCCTAACTGCATCATCGTGGCCACCAAAGTTTAGTAAAACTGGTTCTCTGCTTCCAGCTACTAAGAGCGTATTTGACCGCGAAGTATTCCCTTCGCGAAGTGCGAAAGCAGACATGCCCAAAATCATCCCCTGATTAATCAGTTTCTGGAAGGGCTCGCCGCTGCTGACGAGGCCCAAATCCTTTAGGAATAGGTACCAGAATCGGGAGTAAAGCAGGTGGCCGGTGGCGTGCTCGGCCCCGCCCATGTAGAGGTCCACGGAGCCCCAGTACTGCTCAGCTTCTTCCGACACGAAGCGGGCTTCGTTGGTGGGGTCCATGTAGCGGAGGTAGTACCACGACGAGCCTGCCCAGCCGGGCATGGTGCTCAGCTCGTAGGGGTATTTGTCCTTGTAGAGCCAATTGGCGGCACGGCCGAGGGGCGGCTCGCCGGTTTCGGTGGGCTTGTATTCGTCGATTTCGGGCAGGATGAGGGGCAGGTCGCTTTCGGCGATACCATACGCGGTGCCGTCCTTGTAGTAAATCGGAATGGGCTCGCCCCAGTAGCGCTGGCGGCCGAAAATGGCGTCGCGCTGGCGGAAATTCACCTTGCCTTTGCCCAAGCCCTGGGTTTCGAGGAAGGCGATGAGTTTGGGCGTGGCTTCCTTGTAGGTGAGGCCGTTGATGATGCCGGAATTGATGTAACGGCCTTCCTTAGTGGGGTCGGCCTGCTGGTCGAGGTCCTTTTGGGCATCGGAAATGGCGGGAATGGGCAGGCCGAAATGCTGGGCGAAAAGGTAGTCGCGCTGGTCGCCGCTGGGCACGGCCATCACCGCGCCGGTGCCGTAGCCGGCCAGTACGTAGTCGGCCAGCCAGATTTGCACGGGCTCGTTGTTCACCGGGTTCAGGGCGTAGGCCCCGGTGAAGACGCCGGACACGGCCTTTACGTCGGTCATGCGGTCGCGCTCCGAGCGGCGCTTAGTGGCGGCGATGTACTCGTCCACGGCGGCGCGCTGGGCACCTGTGGTCAACTCATTAACCAAATCGTGCTCGGGAGCCAGCACCAGAAACGTGGCCCCGTAAATAGTGTCGACGCGGGTAGTGTAGACCTTAATTTGGGCGGTTTCGGAGCCCTGCACCGGGAAGGTGACTTCGGCCCCGATGCTCTTGCCAATCCAGTTGCGCTGCATCTCCTTCACGGCATCAGGCCAGTCGAGCTGGTCGAGGCCAGCCAGCAGGCGGTCGGCGTAGGCGGTGATGCGCAGGTTCCATTGGGGCATGAGACGGCGCTCGACGGGGAAACCGCCGCGCTCGCTCAGGCCATCCTTTACTTCATCGTTGCTGAGCACTGTGCCCAGGCCGGGGCACCAGTTCACGTAGGTGTCCTGCTGGTAGGCCAGGCGGTAGGGGAGCACGGCGGCCAGCTTCTGCTTTTCACTGAACAACTGCCACTGGCCGGCCGAGAAGCTGAGGCGGTCGCCGTCGTCGCCGGCGGCGCGGATGCCGTCGCTGCCGGTGGCCGCAAAGCGAGCGGTGAGGTCGGTGAGGGGCTCGGCCTTATTCGTGTCGAGGTTGTACCAGGAGTTAAACAGCTTGAGGAAAATCCACTGCGTCCACTTATAATACGAGGCGTCCGAGGTGCGCACTTCGCGGCTCCAATCGTAGCTGAAACCCAGGCTGCTGAGCTGCTGCACGTAAGTTTCGATATTCTTATCGGTCGTGAGCGCGGGGTGCTGGCCGGTCTGAATGGCGTACTGCTCAGCGGGCAGGCCAAACGAGTCGAAACCCATGGGATGCAACACGTTGAAGCCCTTCAGGCGCTTGTAGCGCGTCACGATATCGGAGGCAATGTAGCCCAGCGGGTGCCCAACGTGCAGGCCCGCCCCGGAGGGGTAGGGAAACATGTCGAGCACGTAGTATTTGGGCTTGTCGGAGTGGTTCTGGGTCTGGAACGTGCTGTGCTGTTTCCAGTGGGCCTGCCACTTCTTTTCGATTTCTTCGGGACGGTATGCGGGCATCTTGCGCGGAGTTTATTCCGGACAAAGGTAGGACGTAGGAGAAAGTAGGGCGAAATTTGTTGCTCCAGATACTGCCGCAGTAAAAGAACGTCATGCTCATCTGGCGTCCGCGCAGCCGAAGCATCTCGCTTGTGGTAGTAATCAAAATCGTAGAACGATTGAGTTAGTGGTGGCAAGCGAGATGCTTCGGCTACGCTCAGCATGACGTGCTAAGTCAAAAAAGCCTGAATTGCCCCCATGGCCCGCATCCCCAAAGAGTTAGTTGACCAGATTATCCAGACCGCCGACATCGTGGAAGTCGTCGGCGACTTTGTGCAGCTCAAGCGCAAGGGCCAGAACCTGTGGGCCCCGTGCCCGTTCCACAACGAGAAATCGCCGTCGTTTTCGGTAAACCCGGCCAAGAGCCTGTACAAATGCTTCGGCTGCGGCAAGGCCGGCGGTGTAGTGCAGTTTGTGATGGACGTGGAGGGCACCAGCTACGTGGAGGCCCTGAAATACCTGGCCAAGAAGTACGCCATCACCATTGAGGAGGAGGAGCGTACGCCCCAGCAGCAGCTGGAGCAGAACGAACGAGATTCCCAGTTCATCGTTTCCGACTTCGCCAAAAACCACTTCCACCGCCTGCTGCTCAACTCCGAGGAGGGCATGAGCATCGGCTACGGCTACCTCAAGGAGCGCGGCCTGAACTTGAGCACCATCCAGACCTTCGAGCTGGGTTACTCGCTCGATAGCTGGGACGACCTGATGAAGGCGGGCGAAACGGCCGGATACGACAAGAAATACCTGGAAAAAACCGGCCTCACCGTCATACGCACCGACGACCAGGGCCACGACACCGGCCGGCGCTACGACCGGTTCCGGGGCCGCGTGATGTTCCCGATTCACAACATCAGCGGCCGGGTGGTGGGCTTCGGGGCGCGCACCCTGAAGCGCGACGACAAGATGGCGAAGTACCTGAACTCGCCCGAGTCGGATATTTACCATAAGTCGGACGTGCTGTATGGTTTGTTTCAGGCCCGCCAGGCCATTCGAACGCAGGAAGTCTGCTACCTGGTCGAAGGCTACCTCGACGTACTGTCGCTCTACCAGGGCGGCATCAAAAACGTGGTGGCCTCTTCGGGGACCTCGCTCACCGAGGGCCAGATTCGCCTTATCAAGCGCTATTCGGACAACGTGACGGTGCTATACGACGGCGACGCGGCCGGTATCAAAGCCTCGCTGCGCGGCACTGATTTGCTGCTCGAAGGCGGTTTGAACGTGCGGGTGGTGCTCTTTCCCGACGGCGACGACCCCGACTCCTACATCCGCAAAGTGGGCGACCAGCGCTTCACCGAGTACATCGAAACCCAGAGCCAGGACTTCATCACCTTCAAGACTACGCTGGTAGCCCGCGAAGCCTCGGGCGACCCCGTGAAGAAGGCCGAGGCCATCCGCGACGTGCTGCATAGCATCGCCAAAGTGCCGGATGCTATCAAGCGCCAGGTGTTTTTGCAGCAGACCTCGGCTACGTTTGGCATTGATGAGCAGGTACTCATTACGGAGTATAATAAGCTGGTGAAATCGCCCGGCCAGCAGAGCAAGCCCGGCGGCAGCGGCGACAACCGGGGCAACTACGGCCAGGGGGCGGGCAGCGCCAACTCGGGCTACCCACCCAGCTCCAACCCCCGCTCGGCTCCGGCCGGCCGGCCGATGACGGACGAGGAGGAAGCCGAAATGCTGATGTACGGCGGGGCCGAGGCTACCGTGGAAATCTTGGGCGCGGGTGCCTCGTTTGTGACTGCGCCGGCCCGGACGGCCGATGACGACGACACCCCCGACATGCTGCAGGTGTGCGAGCGGGAAGTGCTGCGCCTGTTGGTGCTCTACTCCGGCCGCGAAATCGACCCCGAAGTGAGCGTGGCAGCCTACCTCGTGGGCCAGCTCGGCGAAAACCCGCTCACCCGGCCGCTTTACGCTGAGATGTGGGAAATCTGCCGGCAGGAGTTGTTGGCTGGCCGCTTCCCCGATGCCCGCCTGCTGGCCCAGAACGAGCGCGAAGACATTCGCCAGCTCATCACCGACCTGGCCACCGAGCGCTACGAAATCAGCCCCAACTGGCGCACCAAGGAAATCTACGTGTTCAACGAAGTAGATTTGCCCCAGCTGGCCTGCGACAACGCCGTGCTGCGCCTCAACAAGGTGCACGTGCAGCGCGAGCTCGACCAGTGCCTCGAAAAGCTGCGCCACCCGCTCGAAGACGTCGAAATGTTCGAAATCCTGGGCGACATCAAGCGCCTGAAGGAGCTCGACAACGAGCTGGCCGCGCTATTGGGCACGGTAGTAGCGCGGGGAACGTGATGCAGTGAAAAAGTAACAAAGCACCTCGTGCTGCGGCTGCGCGAACGCCAGATAAAGCATGACGTACTTTAGTTTTCTATTTGCCAACCTAGCTAAATGCTCCAGCGCTTCAACATCAACCGCTTAATTCTGGCCGTCGTTCTCACGACGATGAGCCTGATTATCGGCATGGCCGGCTTCACCTACATCGAGCATTACGGGCTCATCGATGCGTTTTATATGACGGTGACCACCGTGGCTACGGTGGGCTTTGGCGAAATTCACACGTTTTCGGAGGCGGGCCGGCTTTTCGTTTCTTTCTATATTCTCTACAACCTGGTGGTGGTGGCCTACCTGGTGTCGGTTTTTTCCTCCTTTATCTTTGATGGCGAGCTGCGCAAAATTTACAGAATGATTCGAACCGACCAGGAGATAAAGCGTTTCAGCGGCCACGTTATCGTGTGCGGCTTTGGGCGCAATGGCCGGCGGGCCTACCAGGAGCTGCGCGCCAGCGGGGCCCGCGTAGTGGTGATTGAGGCCAACCAGGAGCTTATGAAAAACATCACCGATGGCCATACTGGTGAGGATTACGACGGCGACGGCGTGCCCGGCGGCAGCATCTTCACCGTGTTCGGCGATGCCACCACCGACCTCGTGCTGAAGCAGGCCGGCGTGGAGCGGGCTTCGGCGCTCATCACCTCGCTGCCCAAGGATGCCGACAACGTGTTTGTGGCCCTCTCGGCCCGGGCCCTGAACCCGCGCCTGAAAATTATTGCCCGCGCTTCGCTCAAAACCTCGGAAAGCAAGCTAATCTCGGCCGGGGCCGACTCAGTGGTGATGCCCGACGAAATTGGGGGCTCGCACATGGCCAAGCTGGTGGTACGCCCCGAGGTCATCCGCTTCCTCGACCTGATTTCGGGCCTGAGCGCCGATAAGCTGCGGTTGGAAGAAATGTCGTTCGAACAGCTGCGCAAGGATTTGCACGGCCGTAGCATCCGCGAGCTCGAAGTGCGCTCCATCACCGGAGCCACGATTATCGGCCTGCGCAAAGCCGATGGCTCGCTGCTCGTGAGCCCGGGCGTCGACTACGTGCTCGAGGCCGGTGATGTGCTCCTGGTGCTCGGCAGCGAGGAGCAGATTGAAACGTTTGAGGTTCGTTTCCGGCAATTGTAGCTGAGTTAAGAATTAGGAGTTAAAAGTTACGAGCTGGTTGGTCGCCAGCAGCGCTTAACGCTCAGCTCCTAACGCTCAACTCTTAACTCTTAACTCACCTCCGTGCACATTCTGCAACTTTGCCCCCGCGTTCCGTTTCCACCCCACGATGGCGGGGCCATTGCCATGCACGACGTGGCGGCCGGCCTGGTGCGGGCGGGGCACCGCGTCACGCTGCTGGCCATCAACACGCCCAAGCACCGGCAGCCGGCCGCTGCCCTGGCCCACCTCGGTCCCGGCCTGCGCCTGGTACTGGTGGATGTCGACACCGATATTTCGGCCGGCAAAGCGCTGAAAAACCTGCTTTTCAGCCGCCAGCCCTACAACGTGGAGCGGTTCATCAGCGCCGCCGTTGGCGAGGAGCTGCTGAAAATTCTGCGTACCGAGCAGGTCGATGTTATCCAGTTCGAGGGCACCTTCGTGGCGTGGTATGCCGAGCTACTGGGCCGTGAGCAAGGTGCGGGGTTGCGGGTGCCGCCTCTGGTGCTGCGCGCTCACAACGTCGAAAACACCATCTGGCATATGCTGGCCCGGCGCGAGGGTAACCCGCTCAAGCGGCTGTTTCTGCGCACCATGGCCACGCGCCTCGAAGCCTTCGAGCGCCGCTACCTGCCCCAGTTCGATGCCGTGGCCGCCATTACGGAGGCCGATGCCGCCCGCCTGCGAGCCCTGGGCTGCCCCGAGCCGGTGGTGTTCATTCCGGCCGGCGTGGAGCTGGGCCGCGTGCAGGCTGACCCGGCCATCCGGCCCAAGCCGCGCACGCTGTTTATGATTGGCTCGCTCGATTGGCTGCCCAACCAGGAAGGGGTGGAGTGGCTGCTGCGCGAAGTTTGGCCCACGCTTCACGCCGAATTTCCCGAGGTAGAGCTGCACATTGCCGGCCGCAATGCCCCCGCCCACTTACTGAATCTGCGGGCCGGCAACGTGCACATGCACGGCTTCGTGGAGGCGGCCCCAGCCTTTATGCAGCAGTATGAGTTGATGCTGGTGCCCTTGCTGAGCGGGGGCGGCATGCGCGTGAAAATCATCGAGGGGATGGCGCTCGGCAAGGCCATTCTCAGCACCACGCTGGGTGCCGAAGGCATTGCCGCGCGCGACGGCCACGACATTGTGCTGCGCGATGGGCCGGCCGCCTGGCTCACTGCCCTGCGGGCCTGGGCGGGCGGCGAGTTGGCTACCGCTTCGCTCGGGGCCGCTGCCGCCCGCACCGCCGCCGACCTCTACGACAACCGCCGCGTGGTGCAGCGTTTCGAAGACCTGTATGCGCGCCTGTTACAGCCGGCGGTGGTGGCCGTTTCACCCGCTCCGCTACCATCCGAATGAAGCTGCTGGTTTTGCTCTCCCGCTTTCCGTACCCGCTCGATAAGGGCGACAAGCTGCGCGCCTACTATCAGTTGCGCGAGCTGGCCCGGCAGCACGAAATCTGCCTGTTCGCGCTCAGCGATGAGCCGGTGCCGGCCGAGGCGCTGGCGGCGGTGCGCCCGCTGTGCCGGGGCGGGCTGGTGCTGCGGCGGCTGCGGCGGCCGGGCATCGCGCGCGGCCTGGCCTGGGCGCTGGCCAGTGGCCGCCCACTCCAGGTTGGGTATTTCCACGATGCGGGGGCACAGCGGCAGGTTGACGGGCTGCTGCGCGATTTCCGGCCCGACCACGTGTACTGCCAGCTCATCCGCATGGCGGAGTACGTGCGGCCCCACGCCGGCCAGCTGCCGATGACGCTGGACTACATGGACGTTTTTTCGGCCGGCATGGCGCGCCGCGCCACCCAGACTCCGGCCTGGCAGCGCCCCGTGCTGGCCCTCGAAGCCCGGCGGCTGCTGGCCTACGAGGGGGCGGCATTCGATTGGTTTGCCCACCGCACCATTATCAGCGACCAGGACCGGCAGTTAATTGACCATCCCGGGCGGGCAGCCATCGAAATCGTGCTCAACGGCATTGACACGGACTACTTTCAGCCCCAGCCCGAGGTGGCCAAGCCCTACGAGGTGCTGTTCTGCGGCAACATGAGCTACCATCCCAACGTGGACGCGGCCTGCTTTCTGGCCGAGGAGATTATGCCCCTGGTGCGCCGGCAGTGCCCCGGGGCGCGGCTGCTGGTGGCCGGCACCACGCCCGCGCCCCGGGTGCAGGCGCTGGCTTCAGCCCAAGTCGAAATCAGTGGCTGGGTGCCGGACATCCGGGCGGCGTATGCCTCGGCGCGGGTGTTTGCCGCGCCCATGCGGGTGGGCACCGGCCTGCAGAACAAGCTGCTCGAAGCCATGGCCATGGAATTGCCCTGCGTGACAACCCCGCTGGCCAACAATGCCCTGGGCGGTACCGACGGGCGCGAGCTGCGCGTAGGAGCCGACGCGCCCGCCCTGGCATCGGCCATTGCAGACCTGCTGCTGGAGCCGAAAGCCGCGGCCGAGCTGGCGGGCCGGGGCCACGCCTTCGTGCAGCGGCGCTACACCTGGGCCGGGGCCACGGCCCGCCTCAAAGCCCTGTTTGGGCAGGGGGCGGGTAGCCGGGGCTAACTTTGCGCCGGCCCCGGTTGTTATGGCCCGAAATTCCTGCTTCCCATGCTTGATTCCATTGAATCCGCTATTGCCGATATCCGCGCCGGCAAAGTAGTTATCGTCGTCGACGACGAGGACCGCGAAAACGAAGGCGACTTCATTTGCGCCGCCGCCTGCGCCACTCCCGAAATCATCAATTTCATGGCCACGCATGGCCGTGGCCTGGTATGTGCCTCCCTGCCCGAAGCCCGCTGCGAAGCCCTGGGTCTCGACCTGATGGTGGGCCACAACACCGCCCTGCACGCCACGCCCTTCACGGTTTCGGTTGATTTGCTGAAGAACGGCGTAACCACCGGCATCTCGGCTTCCGACCGCAGCAAGACCATTCTGGCCCTCATCGACCCCGCCACCAAGCCTGAAGAGCTGGGTAAGCCGGGCCACATCTTCCCCCTCAAGGCCCGCAAGGAAGGCGTGCTGCGCCGCGCCGGCCACACCGAGGCGGCCGTAGATTTGGCCCGCCTCGCGGGTTTTGAGCCGGCCGGCGTGCTGGTCGAAATCCTGAAGGAAGACGGCGAGATGGCCCGCCTGCCCGACCTCGAAATCGTGGCAAAAAAATGGGACCTGAAACTCGTGTCGGTGCAGGACCTCATCAAGTACCGGCTGGCCAACGAAAGCCTGATTCACCGCGAAATCTCGGTTCGACTGCCCACCGATTGGGGCGATTTTGACCTCTACGCTTACACCCAGCGCAGCAACGGGGCCAACCACCTGGCCTTGGTGAAGGGCGATATCAGCGGGCCGGAGCCGGTGCTGGTGCGCGTGCACAGCTCGTGCGTAACGGGCGATATCTTCGGCTCGTGCCGCTGCGATTGCGGCCCGCAGCTGCACCAGGCCATGCGCCAGATTGAGCGCGAAGGTCGCGGCGTGATTGTGTACATGAACCAGGAGGGCCGCGGCATTGGTCTGCTCAACAAGCTCAAAGCCTACAAGCTCCAGGAGCAAGGCCGCGACACCGTGCAGGCCAACGAAGAGCTGGGTTTCCGGGGCGACGAGCGCGACTACGGCGTGGGTGCGTCCATCCTGCGCGACCTGGGCATCACCGCCATGCGCCTGCTCACCAACAACCCCAAGAAGCGCACCGGCCTCATCGGCTACGGCCTCGAAATCGTGGATACGCTGCCCATCGAAATCAGCGCCAACCCGCACAACGAGGCGTACCTCACCACCAAGCGCGACAAAATGGGGCACGAAATAATGCGCTCCGTATCGGCCGAAACTCCGGCTGCCTAAAAGTGAACTGATGCCATCCAAGTCCCTAATGCTTCGTGCGACGAAGCATTAGGGACTTTTTGCTTTTAATAGGCAAGGGCTAATTGCGGGCGGCGCGACAAATGCTTATATTCGGTGGTAGCCCTGATACTTAGCTAACCAACGGGGCCTGCGGCGCAATGAAACTCCTGCTGCTTTTCGTCCTGTTGTGCCTGTTTGCAGCCCCGGCGCGGGCCCAATCCGGAGCCGGAAATAGCCCGCTGCGGCTGAAGTTTCGACTGGGCCGGGTGGTGCTTCTCAGCGGTGATACCCTGGACGGGCCCGTGGCCCTGCAATTTGGGCCCGACCTGCTGTTCCTGGCCCGGCCCGATGGTACCATCCGCACGTTTGCGCCGGTGGCAGTGGCCGCCTGCGCCGTGCAGCAGGAAATGAGCATGGCCGCCGACGGCTCGGCCGCCGCTGACCCCAACCAGGTGCGGCTGTTTCGGGCGCTGCCCTGGTACCCCGACCGTAATCAGAAGCAGCCGGAAATTGCTTTTTTCGAGCAGCTGGGTGCTGGACCGGTCCTGCTGTTGCGCCGGCAGCGGCTGGCGCAGCGCACCGTGGCTTATACCCCCGTGCCGGCGACGGTGGGGGCGGGTGTATTTGGCATTCCGGTGGGCGGCAACAGCCGCGGGCTGCCACCGCCCAGCCCAACCCGCTACCTGAGCCTGCCGGAATTACGCGAAGAATTCTACTTGCTCCGTACCGCTGATGACCTTGTGCCGCTGCGGCCAGGGCTGAAGGAATTGCTGGGCGCGTTCCCGGTTGTTGCCTTGCAGCTGCAGTCCTACGCGCAGGCGCACCGCCTGAGCGCCGGGAGTGCCCGCGAGCTATCGGAACTGGTTAGCCTCGCTAATTCGCTGGCTGCCAAACCCTAAATTTAGCAACCTACACCAACATTTCCGGGCTTATAGTTTCCAGCCTCGCCCTTCTGGCTCCAATCCTGCTAACTGCTGGCGCAGTAGCGTGAGCACCGACTGCGCGGCGTACTCGGTGTTCAGCGCCCGGCCCCGGTCCAGCACATACTCGCGGCTGATGGTCTGGGTGCCGTCGGCGTAGGCCAGGCACACGGTGCCGACTTTTTTGGTGTCGGTGGCCCCGGTGGGGCCGGCAATGCCGCTGGTGGCCACGGCCACATCCACGCCCAGGCGACGGCGGGCCCCCTCGGCCATTTCGCGCACGGTGGCCTCGCTCACGGCTCCGAACTCGGCCAGGGTTTCAGGTTTCACGCCCAATTCCTGCTGCTTGATGTCGTTGTGATAGGCCACGATGCTCCCCCGGAAGTAGGCCGAGCTGCCCGAAACACCGGTCAGGCGCTGGGCCACCAGGCCGCCGGTGCAGCTCTCGGCCGTGCCGATGGTGAGGTTTTTGGCGAGCAGCAGCTTCCCGATGGCGGCTTCCAGCGTGGTTTCTTCTTCAGCGAAAATATATTCGCCAATGCGCTCGCGCAGGGCGGGCAGCAGGGCCAGCATGCGGCCGCGCAGGTCGGGCAGGCCGTCGGCGGTGCCCGTCAGGCGCAGGCGTACGGCCCCGAAGCTGGGCAGGTAAGCCAGTTTGAAGTTGGCGGGCAGGGCATCTTCCCAGTCCTCTATCTTCTTGGCCAGGAAGCTTTCGCCCAGGCCGGCGGTCATTACCACCACATGCTCGATGGGGGCAATGTGGAACATGCCCTGCAGGCGCGGCAACACGTGGTCGGTCATCAGGCGCTTCATTTCAAAGGGTACGCCGGGCATGCTCACAAACACGGTACCCTGGTCTTCAAACCACATGCCGGGGGCCGTACCCACGGCGTTGTGCAGCACCTCGCAGTTGGCGGGTACCAGCGCCTGTTGGCGGTTCACCTCGAGCATGGGGCGCTGGAAGCGCTTGAAAATTTCTTCCACGTGGTGCAGCGTGGGCTCGTGCATTACCAGCTCGGTGCCGAAGTAGCGGGCCAGTACGTGCTTAGTCAGGTCGTCTTTGGTCGGGCCGAGACCGCCGGTGATGAGCACTACCCGCGCCCGCTGCCGGGCCTGGTCGAGGGCGGCCACAATTTCATCGGCCCGGTCCGATACCGACGAAATCTGGCGTACCCGCAGGCCGATTTTACCCAGTTCCTGGCCCATAAAGGCTGAATTGGTGTCAATGACCTGTCCGTAAAGCAGCTCGTCGCCGATGGTCATAATCTCGACATCGGGTGGGGCGATGGCTAGTAAAGCAGGGTTGGAGCGTTCGGAAATCGAAGGGGTGGTGGACATGAGTGAACCGAGAAAATAGGTTTGGCCGCAAATTTGTCTTCAATTTGCACATGCGGCGGCCCAAGGACAGCCACAGGGGCCTTCCGGTTTTCCCGTCGCAGTTGTTTATTTCATGTTGACCCGACTCGCCAGCGTTCTGCTGCTCACCGGCCTGCTGGCCACCGCCGCTCCGGCCGCCCACGCCCAGACCCCCGCTGCCAAGAAAGCTGCTGCCGCCAAAAAAGCCGCCGCTGCCAAAACGGCCGCCGCAAAAAAGGCCGCCGCCGCGAAGGCTGCCGCTAAATCGACAACCACTAAAACCACCACCACGACTACGCCGGCCCCTGCGCCGCTGCCGCCGCTTACGCAGGACCAGGCCAGCGCCGGCGTGAAAGAAGCCCTCAACAAAGGCATCGTGAAAGCCGTGCAGTTCGCATCGGAGCCCGATGGCTTCAACCTGAACGACGACATTCACATCCCCACGCCGCCCGACCTCGACCTGGTGAAAAGCACCATCGGCCGCCTGCCGGGCATGACCAACCTGTTCGCTCAGCTCGAAACCCAGCTCAACCGCGCCGCCGAGGCCGCCGCCCCCAAGGCCAAGGATATTTTTCTGAGCGCGCTGTCTAACATGAGCTTCACCGACGCCCTCTCGCTGGTAACGAGCAGCGAAACCGACGCGGCTACCCAGTTCCTGCGCAAATCGACCCAATCGCAGTTGATAACGGCTTTTCACCCCGATATCGAAAAGGCCATTGACCAGGTAGGAGCCGGCCGGGCTTACTCTACCATCACCAACACCTACAATAAAATCCCGCTGCAACAGCCGGTCAACCTCAGCCTGGCCGACTATACCACCCAGAAGGCCGTCGATGGCCTGTTCGTGCTGCTGGCCAACGAGGAAGCTAAAATTCGCAAAAACCCCGCCGCCCGCACCAGCGACATTTTGAAGTCGGTTTTCGGCCGGAAATAGGGCGTTAAGTAGAAAAATTTCAGTAGCAAGTAGTTAGACAAAAGCCCCGGCTGGAATTTCCAGTCGGGGCTTTTTGATATAGGGGTCTTCGTAAAGTTCGGCAACTATCAGTAGCAGGCTAAGACGCCAGCATTAATCTAACTATCTGCTGCTTTATACTTAATACTCGCTTAATAGTCGTCGCTGTCGGAGCTGCTGCCGCGGCGGCCACCGCGGCCGCTGCTGTAGCCTTCGTCCTCGTCGTCATCATCGTCGGCGAAATCGTCCTCGTCGTCATCGAGGCTGGTGAAGCCGCCGCGGTCGGCGTTTTCGGCGCGCTCGGCTTCCACGAATTCTTCCTCGCTCATGTTGGCCAGGTCGAGGGCTTCGTCGTGCGAGGAACCGGTGTCGGTCCACATCAGGTAGTCGGCGTATTTGGCCGAGAGCCGGTCTTCGGTGTTGCCGAGGGCCGTCGCGCCGCCCTTTTTGGCGTAGGAGTCCAGGTTATCGTCGTCGTCGAGCAGGTTGTCGTCCAGGTCGTCTTCATCAATCATGGCCGGGGCGGGGGGGTAAAATAGGTGGAAGAAATAAGTGCCGGTATCAGCCGCGAAGATACGGCAGGCGCGGATTTAGTGTTGTGCCAGCCCGGGATTTTATGACGAAAAACAATGCCTCTCCACCCTAAGAGGACTGGTTTTACCCCGGCAGTACAAATTGATTATCGAAGCCGCTCGACTTGATAATCCGTCACGAGCAATTGCTCATCGCAGAAGCCGTACTCGGCCGGCACGTTCGAGCTCAGCAGCAGCGTGCGTCCGGCGCGCGTGGCCTGCACGTGTTCCTGGTACCAGGCCACGCCGGTGGTGTCGAGGTTGGTGGTAGGCTCGTCGAGTAGCAGGAGCGGGGCCTCCGCGTACAGCGCCAGTCCCAGCTTAAGCCGCTGCTTCATACCCGACGAAAACTCCCTAATCAGCCGCTGTCGGGCTTTTTCGAGGTACATAATATCGATAAGCCGCTCGATGCTGATGCCCGCCCGCAGCGGTTTGAATTGGGTGTGGAAGCGCAGTAGCTCTAGCAGCGTGAGTTCTTCCAACAGCTCCAAGTAGGGGGCGGCGTAGGCCAGGTGCCGGGGTACGTCCTCCACGGCCAGGGCGCGGCCGGCCAGCGCATACGTGAGGGTGCCCTCGGTGGGCAGCAGCTGGCCCGAAAACGTGTTCAGCAGCGTGCTCTTGCCCGCGCCGTTGGGCCCAAGCACGGCCGTGGCACTGCCCGGCCGGAACGTGCGCGTGAGGCCCCGGAAAATCCAGTCGCGCTGGAAGCGCTTACCCAGGCCGGAAGCTTCAATCAACAATTAGCAATGAGCAGTTAACAATGAGCAATGGTTGCGGGCAGCTGTGTGCGCTAGTCCAGTTCACCCTCAACGTTTCTATCGCGCTTGGGACCTTTAATGATGCCGCGCGTGGCCGCCCGAATAAATTCCAGGGCGTGGTCGCGCTCCACCGAAGGCTCAATCTCTGCTTCAATGCGGGCAATGGCGTCCTGGGTATTCATGCCGCCCAGAAAAAGCAGGCGGTAGAGGTTGTGCAGGTTGGTTACCTGCTCCTCGGTGTAGCCGCGGCGGCGCAGGCCCACCGAGTTTACGCCGGCGTAGGTAAGGGGCTCGCGAGCGGCCTTTACGAAGGGCGGAATGTCTTTCCGCACCAGCGAGCCGCCACCCAAAAAGGCGTGCGCCCCGATGCTCACGAACTGGTGAATGGCCGAGGTGCCGCCCAGAATGGCCCAGTCGCCCACCGTTACGTGGCCGGCAATCTGCACCGAGTTCGAAATCACGCAGTGGTTGCCAATCACGCAGTCATGGGCCACGTGCACGTAGGCCTGCAGCAGACAGTGGCTGCCCACCACGGTGCGGCCCCGGTCCACGGTGCCACGGTTAACGGTCACGCATTCGCGCAGCACGGTGTAGTCGCCGATTTCGGCCGTGGTTTGCTCGCCGGCAAACTTCAAATCCTGTGGTACCGCGCCAATTACCGCGCCCGGAAACACCTGGCAGTGCGCCCCGATGCGGGTGCCGCTCATGATGGTTACGTTCGGCCCAATCCAGCTGCCCTCGCCGATTTCGACATCCGCCGCGATGGTCGTGAACGGTTCGACGGTGACGTTCGCCGCGAGACGGGCTTCGGGATGAATATGGGCGAGGGGAGAAATCATAAAATCAGTTAACAGTTAGCAGTTAACAGTTGGCAGTTGTTGAGTAAAATCGGAGCAGCATAAAACTGGTCACTGTTCACTAATAACTGTTCACTGAAACTAAACGTCTTTGCGGACGATGGCGGCGCTCATTTCGGCTTCGCATACCACCTTGCCATTCACAAAGGCCTGGCCGCGCATTTTGGCGATGCCGCGCTTGATGGGGGCCAGCAGCTGGCAATGATACACGATGGTATCGCCGGGCAGCACCTTCTTGCGGAACCGGGCATTTTCGATGCCCAGGAAATACTGCCAGTAGTTTTCGGGGTCGGGCACGGTGTTCATCACCAGAATGCCGCCAGTCTGGGCCAGGCCCTCGATTTGCAGCACGCCGGGCATCACCGGGTTGCCGGGGAAGTGGCCCTGGAAGAAGGGCTCGTTAATCGACACATTTTTTACGGCCGTTACCACCTGGTCATCCAGGTGCACCACCTTGTCAATCATGATGAAGGGGTAGCGGTGGGGCAGCACCTGCATGATGCGGTTGATGTCCATCACCGGCTCGCGCAGGGGGTCGTAGAGCGGCACCGGGTTGCTACGCGCCTCCAGCATCTTCTTCTTGATTTTTTTGGCGAAGGCAACATTGGCGGCGTGCCCGGGGCGGGCGGCCAGAATCTGGCCTTTCAGGGGGCGGCCCACCAGGGCGAGGTCGCCCACGAGGTCGAGCAGCTTGTGGCGGGCGGGCTCGTTTTTGTGGCGTAGGTCCACGTTATTAAGAATGCCTTCTTTTTTGACAGCTACGCGGGGCTTCCCCAGCATTTTGGCGAGGTCGTTCAGCTCGTCGTCGCTCACCACGCGGTCCACTACCACGATGGCGTTGCTCAAATCGCCGCCGCGAATGAGGTTGTTCTTGTAGAGCATCTCCAGCTCGTGCAAAAAGCAGAACGTGCGCGACGAGGCAATCTCCTCGCTGAACAGCCCAATATCGGTGAGCGTGGCGTGCTGAGAGCCCAGCACCGGCGAATTATAGTCCACCATCACCGTGAGGCGATAGTCGGTGAGGGGCAGGGCGGCAATCTCTACGCCGCGCGCATTGTCCACGTACCGAATGCTTTCCGGAATCTCGTAGTAGTTGCGCAGCGCGTTCTGCTCCTCAAACCCCACGGTGTTCAGGGCTTTGATGAACTCGGCCGACGAACCATCCATAATCGGCGGCTCGGGGCCGGACAGCTGAATCAGCACGTTATCGAGCTGCAGGCCCACGAGGGCCGCCAGCGTGTGCTCCACGGTGTTCACGCGGGCCCCGTTCTGCTCGATGGTCGTGCCGCGGCTCAGGTCGACCACGTTGTCCACGTCGGCATCCACCACGGGCTGGCCGGGCAAATCGACCCGCTGAAACTTATAGCCGTGGCTCACCGGCGCGGGGCAAAACGTCATGGTCGCTTCTACGCCGGTGTGCAGGCCAATGCCGCGCACCGTCACGGGCGCCTTAATGGTGTGTTGCTTGTCGTTCATTCTTATTTGGTGCTTAGTGCTTGGTGCTTAGTGCTTGGCAATGAGGCGGAAAGACAGCTAAGTCTGACTGCCAAGCACCAAGCACCAAGCACTAATAGGCTACAAAGCTAGGGCTTTTCCGTCGTGTTTTGACCCTTCTCCAGTGCCACCACGCGCTGTTCGAGCTCGGGCAGGCGGCGAAAAACGATTTGGGCGCGCTGGTTCTGCTTGAAGTCGAAGGCGGTGGAGCCTTGCAGGATGGTGCCTTCCTGCTTCACGTTCTTACCCACGCCCGACTGGGCCGTGACGGTGGTTTTGTTGGCCAGCGACACGTGGCCGGCCATCCCCACCTGCCCCGCCAGCACGCAATAGTCGCCAATTTTGGCCGAGCCCGCGATGCCCGTTTGCGAGGCAATGACGGTGTGCTGGCCGATTTCGACGTTGTGGGCCAGCTGCACGAGGTTGTCGATTTTGCTGCCCCGTCCGATGCGCGTGCTGCCCAGCGTGGCGCAGTCGATGGTGGCGTTGGCCCCGATGCTCACGAAATCCTCCAGCACCACGTTGCCGATTTGCGGAATGGCTTTGTAGCTGCCATCCGGCTGCGGGGCGAAGCCAAAGCCGTCGGACCCCACTACCGCGCCAGCTTTGATAACGCAGTACTTACCGATGACGGTGTCAGCGTAAACCTTGGCCCCGGCGTGAATGATGCTGCCCTCGCCAATGGTCACCCGGTCGCCGATGTAAGCTTGCGGGAACACCAGCACGTTGTCGCCCAGCCGGCAATTGTCGCCGATGTAGGAAAACGCCCCCCGGTAGTGGCCGGAGCCAATGCTGGCGCTCTCTGCAATAAAAGAAGGCTGCTCGACGCCACGCTTGCCCGTGCGGGTGGCCTGGGCATAGAACTCCAGCAGCTGGCTGAAGGCGGTGTACGGGTTGTCGACCCGGATGAGGGCCGCCCCCACGGGTTGGCGCAGAACCTGCTCGCGGCCCATAATCACGGCCGAAGCGCCGGTGTCGTAGAGAAACGGCTCATATTTGGCGTTCGACAAAAAGGTGAGCGAGCCGGCCTGGGCGTCTTCAATTTTAGCGAGGCTGGAGATGCGCTGAGTTGCGTCGCCCTCCACGGTGCCGCCGAGCACTTCGGCGATTTGCTGAACGGTAAATTCCATAAGCGGCAAAAATAACGGGCGGTTTCTGTTTTGGTCTGGACTAAGATTGGTCTGGTTGTCATCCTGAGCGCAGCGAAGGACCTTATCACAGCTGTGGCGGTTGAGGTAATGCCAACCATGCTTGCGTGATAAGGTCCTTCGCTGCGCTCAGGATGACAATTGCGCACTATACAATTTCCTTTGGGTAGCAGATGTAGAATTTCTCGACCCGTTGGCTCAGGGCCTTGATGTTGGGCAGGTCTGAGGCCTCCATCACGTTCACCACGTCGCCGAGCTTGGTCAGGATTTCGATGGGCTCCTGGCTTTTGGCATTGTAGGCGCTGTTGCTCAGGCGGCCCGAAATCATCAGCAGGGCCGCTTCTTCCATGGGCAGGCCAAATTTCTCGGCGATGAGCTCCTGAATGCCCAGCTTGAAATCGTCTTCGTAGGGAACCGGGGCCAGCACAATCTTGAGCAGGTTGCGGTGAAGAATGCTCTTGGCCAGGTAGCTGAGCACCTTATCGGAATGGCTGGCCCACGCCTTAATGGCCGACCAGATGTCGTAGTCATCGAGCTCCACAAAATGGCTCAGGATTTTATCGTCCTTCTCAAACTCGGCCAGGCTCACGGCGCGGCCCAGAAAGTAGCTCAGGCAGCTGTTGGCGGGCACTTCCACGCCGCGCCGGGCCAGGTCGCGGGCCCGCTGCACGGTCCGAATCACCATTTGCTCGGCCGACGTCACGGTTTTGTGCAGGTACACCTGCCAATACATCAGCCGGCGGCTCACCAGGAAATTCTCCACTGAGTACACGGCTTTTTCCTCCAGCACCAGCCGCTCCTCGTGCACGCGCAGCATTTTGATGAGGCGGTCGGCCCCGGGCCGACCTTCTTCTACGCCGGTGTAAAACGAGTCGCGGTTAAGGTAGTCGAGCCGGTCCATGTCGAGCTGGCTGCTCACCAGCTGGTGAAAGAACGGCCGCGCGTACGTGCCCTTGAAAATGGCAATGGCCAAGTCGAGCTTACCGTTGAACTCCTTATTGAGCCGCTCCATCAAGAAAAGTGATAGCTGCTCGTGGGGCACGTCCTGAAAAATGGCGGTTTCGAGGGCGTGGGAGAGGGGGCCGTGGCCCACGTCGTGCAGCAGGATGGCGGCCAGGGCCGCCTCGCCCTCGGCCGCCGAAATCGACACGCCCTTGTCCTTGAGCGTGCGCAGGGCTAGCGACATCAGGTGCATGGCCCCCAGGGCGTGGTGGAAGCGCGTGTGCAGCGCTCCCGGGTACACAAATCCCGTGAGCCCGAGCTGCTGAATGCGCCGCAGCCGCTGGAAATACGGATGCTCGATGAGGTCGAACAGAAACTCCGTCGGGATGGTGACGAAGCCGTAAACGGGGTCGTTGAAGATTTTCTTTTTGTTCACGATGGGAGGCGGGGCGCAGGCAGTAAATTATAGGAATCGGGAGCGGGGCAGCAGAAACAGGCAACATTTACCACCGCCGCTCGTCAATAGACTAAGGCGAAGCTACGGCCTGCCATTCCGGCAAATGCAACTTTGCACGGCCGAGCCTGCTTCTTACGTGTCGCGGGCTTCCCGCTATTTTCATTCGGAGCTACCGAACGTTGTGCTCGCAATCACGACTCCAACTAACGGGCAGCGTAAGCTGAGTTCCCCAATCCTCAAGACTTCACTATGCAACAAACCACCATCCTCTGGGCCGACGACGAAATCGACCTGCTTAAGCCGCACCTGCTCTTTCTCAAGGAAAAAGGCTACGACGTAACCCCCGTCAACAGCGGGGCCGATGCCATCGAAGAGATTCAGGAAAAGAGCTACGACCTCGTGTTTCTCGATGAGAACATGCCCGGCCTCACCGGCTTGCAGACGCTGACTGAAATTAAGGCCATCCGGCCCACCGTGCCCGTGGTGATGATTACCAAGAGCGAGGAGGAGCACATTATGGAGTCGGCCATCGGGGCCAAAATCGCCGATTACCTGATTAAGCCGGTGAACCCGAGCCAGATTTTGCTGTCGGTGAAGAAGGTGCTCGACAACAAGCGCCTCGTGAGTGAGGCCACCAACTCGGGCTACCAGCGCGATTTCCGCCAGCTTGGTATGCAGCTTTCCGACCGCCTCACGCCCGCCGAATGGGCCGACGTATACAAGAAGCTGGTGTACTGGGAGCTTGAAATCAACGAAACCGAGGGCAAGAGCATGGCCGAAGTTTTCAACATGCAGAAGGACGAGGCCAATACCTACTTCGGCCGCTTCATCACGGAAGATTACGAGGACTGGGTGAATGGCGACGACAAAAATGCCCCGCTCATGTCGCACCAGCTATTCAAGGAGCGCGTGTTCCCGACCCTGAAGGCCACCGGCGACACGCCCGTGTACTTTGTGCTGATTGACAACCTGCGCTACGACCAGTGGAAGGTGCTCGAACCCATCATCACCGAGCTGTTCACGGTGGACAGCGAGGAGATGTACTACGCCATTCTGCCTACCACCACGGCTTACGCCCGCAACGCCATATTCTCGGGCATGATGCCGAGCGAAATTCAGAAGAAGTACCCCAACCTGTGGGTGGACGACCAGGACGACGAGGGCAAAAACCTGCACGAGGCTGAGTTCATGGAAATCAATTTCCAGAAGAACAACCAGAAGGTGAAGCACAGCTACCACAAGGTGACGAACCTGCAGGCGGGCAAGGATTTGCTGGGCAAGATGAGCAACCTGCACAACAACTACAAGTGCAACGTCATCGTGTACAACTTTGTGGACATGCTCTCGCACGCCCGCACCGACATGGCCATGATTCGGGAGCTGGCTGCCGATGAATCGGCTTACCGCAGCATCACCCGCTCGTGGTTCCTGCACTCGCCGCTGTATGAGATGCTGCAAACCATTTCTGAGAAAAAGGGCAAGCTCATCATCACCACCGACCACGGCACCATCCGCTGCAAACGCCCATACAAGATTGTGGGCGACCGCAATACGAACACCAACCTACGCTACAAGCACGGCAAAAACCTGGGCTTCGAAGACTCGCGCGATGTGTACGTGGTGCGCAAGCCGGAGAATATTTTCCTGCCCCGCGAAAACGTGAGTACCGCCTACGTCTTCACCATCGGCGACTATTTCTTCGCCTACCCCAACAACTACAACTATTACGTGAACTACTACAAGGACACGTTCCAGCACGGCGGCATCTCGCTCGAGGAGTGCATCATTCCGTACGTGACGTTGACGGCCAAGGGGTAATCAACCTTTTATTACATACAAAAAAAATCCCGCTCAATTGAGCGGGATTTTTTTGTGACGAAGTGCCTGCTGTTTCTTCATGGTGAGAATAATAACCCCATTAATTCCGCCTGCACCAAACTGTTTGATTGCTTCCTCACCTTTCACAACGACTATATTTTCGATGTGTTGCGGGTTCATTCCAGACAATGCTTCATAAGCAACGATTTTTCCCTCAACAACCAAAAGTGGCTGCGAGATTCTGTTGTCACGATAAGTGAAAGGCCTTTTCCTAACCGAGTCCGAATTAGAAGTGCCTATTGTATTGGGTGCAGTTGCAAGCAAAAGCTGAATCTGCTTGGCTGAAATAGGTGAAATAGCTTGCGCATTAATTTCTGTCGAAATTATCAGCGCAGTCAATGACAAAACAAGTATGCGAGCCATTTGCATATAGGAATTGATTTTTATTTCTCATAGTATAGTTGATGCTTTACATTAAGAAATTCCACATGCTTTAGTTGTTACTTCAGCTTATCCAGCGCCGCCCGCAATCGGGGCAGCGCCGCCTGAATCGACTCTACCGTCTCAGCACCCACCGAGGCGCGGAACCAGGGCTCGATGGCCGATGAGCCGAAGGCGGAGAAGGGTACCAGCGCCAGCTGGGCTTCGGCGATGAGGTAGGAGGTGAGCTCGGCGGTGGTGGCGAGCACGGTGCCGTCGGGGGCGGTGCGGCCCAGCACGTCGATTTTGGCGGTGAGGTAGATGGCTCCGGCCGGGGCCACGGCATCGACGGGATAACCTTGTTGTTTCAATTCTTTTAAGCCCTTGAAAAAACCTTCGAGCGAGCTGTCGAGGCGGGTTTTCATGCCAGCCAGGAACTCGTCGACGGCGGCGGTTTGGGGCAGGAAGTGGGCGGTCGCAACCTGCTCGGCTTTGGGGGCCCAGGCACCCACGTGGCCCAGGATGGACTTCATTTGGTTGATGAGCACTTGCGGGCCGAAAGCGTAGCCCACGCGCACCCCGGTGGCGGCGAAGCACTTCGAGGTGCCGTCGATGTAGATGACGTAGGGACGCAGCGCTGGGCGCAAGCTCACCGGGTCGAAGTGCTGAGTGTCACCGAAGGTCAGCAACCAGTAAATCTGGTCGTACATGATGTAGAGCGGCTTTTCATCGGGGCCGCGGCGTTGGTTTTCGGCCAGCACCAGGTCGCATATTTCCTCCAGCCCTTCTTTGGTGAAGACCGTGCCCGTCGGGTTCAGCGGGGAGCACAGGGCCAGTAGGGTAGCCCCGGCTACGTGCGAGGCCAGGTCGGCCGCCGTGGGCATGAAGTTGTTTTCGGCGTGGGTGGGCACGGCTACGGGCGTGGCATCCACGAGGTGGCAGTAGTGGTTGTTGTTCCAGCTCGGTAGCGGGAAGATGACGCGGTCGCCAGCATCCACGATGGCGCGATAGGCGGCGTAGATAAGCGGCCGCGAGCCGCCGGCAATCAGAATATCGTCGGGGCCGTAGCTCAGACCCTGGCGCTCCTGCAAAAACGTTGAAACCGACTGGCGCAACTCGCCCATCCCGGCCGCCGGCGGGTAATTGGTGAGGCCGGCTTTGTAAGCATCGATAATACCGTCGGTAAGGCCGGCCGGAATTGGGAAAATCTTCGAATCGAAGTCGCCAATGGTCAGGTTGCAGATGTTCGCCCCCTGGCGCACCTGCTCACTAACCTGGTTGCCGATTCGGATAATTTCGGAGCCGCGCAGACCGGCGGCCATCTTGGAGACTTGCATAAGCTGTAAAAAGCCGCTGAATGGTCTCTACGGCGCACGAAGATAACTGACGCTGCGCTTAGTGAGGAATGGAGTATACGGAAATGGCGAATGGACCAATAAGTCAGCAATACCTCATTTAGCGCAGCGCGCTACTGGCCGTTGGCGCGGCGCAGCTCATCCTCGGCACCGGCGGCGCGCTTGCGGGCGGCGGCTACTTTGCTGTTGCCGAAGCGGTAGGTGAACGTGGCCGTGGCCACGCGCAGGTCTTCGCGCCGGGCAAAGGTTTCGCGAAAGCTGACGAACGTGGAGGTCGCGCTGACGGGGCTGGTGTAAAAAATATCGGTCGCGCTCAGGCGTAGCGAACCCTGCTTGTTCCAGAAGTTTTTGAGCAGGCCCACGCCTACTTGCCCGCGCGCCGTCGACTTCTCAAAGCCCCATATTTCGCCCGACTGGAACGTGCCCGTCAGCTCGGCCGACCAGCCCTGGGGCAGGCTGAACGTATTATTGGCCGAAAGCTGGCAGGCCGGCTGGCCCTGGTCGAGGGCCGTGCCCGCCAGGCTGCCCCGAAACCGGGAGTAGTAAAACACCCCGTTGGCGTAGAGTGTCCACCATTTTGCGGGCTCCAGCGGGGCCGTGAGGGTGAGGGCCACGTAGTCCTGCGAGGTCAGGTTCACGTCCTGGTTCACTACCAGACGGCCGCCATCGGGCGAAGGCTGTACGGCACTCACAATGGGCAAGTCGGTGCGGACGTAGGCCAGCGCGGTGATGAATTTCTGACGGAAAGTGTGCGTCAGTTCGGCCGAATAGCTGGTTTGGGCCACCAAATTGGGGTTGCCGGCCCGGTAGGAAATGGGGTCGACGTAAAACCGCAGCGGATTCAGCTGCCCATAGTTGGGCCGGTCGATGCGGCGGGCTAGCGCCAGCCCTAACGCGTGCCGGGGGCTAAGCGTGCGCCCTACCGATACGCTCGGAAACAGCTGCGTGTAGTGCCGCTCGCGGGCCGGCTCGCCGCTGAGCTCGGCCAGCGTGTTGGTTTGTTCGGCCCGCAGGCCCGCCTGAATGGTGGTTTGCGCCATTGGCGCACGCAGGCTCACGTAGGCTGCGTTTACATTTTCGGAATAGCGAAAATCCTTTGAAATTAGCGGGTTGAAGGTGGTGATGCCGGTTTCCGTATCAAAAAAGGCCACCGTGTTGTCGCTGCGGACGCGGGTGGCCTTCGCGCCGGCATCGAGGCGCGCGCGGTGGGGCAGGGGCTGGCTGTAGTCGAGCTTGAGGGAGCCGATGGACAGGTCGCTGCGTTGGTCGCCGGTGAGCTGCCTGACAAGGTACTGAGGCTCCAGATAATCGGCTTGCTGGGCCAATAGCCGCGTGGTGTGGTAGCGGCCGTAGTCGGCATCGAAGGTGAGGGCGGCGGCGTTGGACGAGTCGGCCAGCGCGTGGCGCAGGTTCAGGTTGCCGCTGCCGCTGGGCCGGTCAATATTCTGGGCCGTGACGGAGGTGTAGCGGCTTAGCGGGTCGCCGGCCAGGCTCCGGAATTCGCTCCGGGTATCCACGCTGTTATCGATGTGGCTCAGCAGGGCCGTGAGCGACGCACCCAGTAGCGTGCGTTTGGAAAGCGTGAGGTCGAGCCCGGCCTTGGCCGCGTGCGAGCGCAGCTGCGACACCTGGTCGTTGAACTGGCGGCTGGCGGCGGCGGGCAGCAGGGTGGTGGCCGCGTAGCGCCGGTCGAAGTCGAAGCGGGTAAAGTAGCGTCGCTCGGTGTAAGTGTAGTTGCCGTAGATATTCAGGGCTTTACGGCGATGGTTGAGTGCCACGCCGCCCGTGAAGCGCCCATAGCCGCCACGGCCCACGCCCAAGCTGACGCTGCCGTTGGTGCCCAGTCGCTGGTCCCTTTTTAGGTTGATGGCAATGACACCGGCTCCGCCCTGGGCATCGTACTGCGCCGGCGGGTTGGTCAGCAGCTCGATGCTTTGCACCTGTTCGGCGGGCAGGGCCTTGAGGTAGTCGGCCAGTTCGGAACCGGTGAGGGGCACGCGCTTGCCATCCACGACCACCAGCATGCCCTGGCGGCCGCGCAGGCTCAGGTTATCACGGCCGTCGTTGCTGATGCCGGGCGCGCGGCCCAGTACTTCCAGCGCCGTAGCCCCGGTGGCCAGCGGGCTATCGGCCACGTTCACCACCGTGCGGTCGCCCTGATGCTCGTACAGCGGTTTGCGGGCTGTCACGGTTACTTCTTTCAGCGCCGTGGCCCCGCTGGGCCGCAGGGTGATGGCAGGCATTGCTAGCCCCTCGGCCAGCACGGTTAGCACGGGGCTCCAGTAGCGTCCGTACCCCACCTGCGCCGCCGAAACCAAGTAGCGCCCGTTCCCGGGAGCATCGAACCGAAACAGCCCCTGCGCATCGCTGAACTCGGTTTTTACCACCACCGAATCGGTCGCTCGATGCAGGGTGAGCGTCACAAATTCTACTGGTACGCCCGCCGCGCCGCGCACGGTGCCGGTGAGGGGCACAGTTTGCTGGGCCGCGCCGGCTAGCGGCATTAGCCCCAACAGGAGCAGCGGAAATTGCCGGATTCGCTTACCAGCAAGGCAAGAAGGAACGTGCAGCGACGGAGTAAAGTCGGGCATAAGCGAGAAGATTGGGTAGAAATCGACAGGAGGCTCCGCTGCTTTCCGTTCGCCCAAATTTCTGGCTAAAACCGTCCGGTAGAAAGGGGCCGGACAGTAGAATAGGCTATTTGTACTGAACGAATTAGGGAGCGAAGCAGGACCTAAAGATGAGACAATGCAAGCGGTATTCCTAAACCGGCACCCGCTGAATGCGGGTTGGGCGGTAAATTCGCCTCATGGTATCTTCCATTGCCCTGCCTACCCTGGCCGAATTGCCCACCGCCGCCGCGCAGCTCCGCGCCGCCATTGCTGATGCCGGCTGCCCGGTAGTGGCTTTTGAGGGCGAGATGGGAGCTGGCAAAACCACGCTCATCCGGGCGCTGTGCGCCGCCCTGGGTGTAGCCGACGATGTGAGCAGCCCCACCTTCGCGCTGATTAACGAGTATCGCGACGGCCGCGACCAGCCGGTGTATCATTTTGATTTCTACCGGATTGATTCTCCCGATGAAGCAGCGCGCATTGGGGGCAGTGAGTATTTCGATTCGGGGTACCTTTGTCTGGTGGAATGGCCTGCCCGCGTGGCGGCTTTATTGCCGGTGCCCCGCCTCGAAGTGCACCTGACCGTGCAGCCTGACGAAAGCCGGGTGATTGAATTAATAATCAACAATTCATATTAAAAAATGATGATGCAGTAACTAGAAATGAGGCCTCAGGGTCAGGTTTCTACTGCTTCATTCTTCATTCTTGATTCCCTCCCCAATGCCCGAGCAGCTACCTTCCGGATTTGAGTCTCTGGCCACCAGCCGCGCCTACTTCACGCAGGAGTCGATGCTGGCCGTGGAAACGCGTAAGCGCAAGCTCTTCATCGGCATGCCGCGTGAAACCTCACTCCAGGAAAACCGCCTTGGCCTCACGCCCGAAGCCGTGCAGCACCTCGTAGCGGCCGGCCACGAAGTACTGATGGAAGCCGGGGCCGGCGAACCCAGCAAGTACGCCGACCACGCCTATTCCGAAGCCGGGGCTCAGATTGCCTACTCCACCGAGGAGGTTTTCAAGGCCGATATCCTCCTGAAAGTAGCCCCGCCCACGCTCGAAGAAATTGAGCTGCTGCACCCCAACCAAACTCTGATTTCGGCCCTGCAAATGGGGTCGATGACCCCGGACTACATCTCGGCCCTTTCGCGCAAGAAAATCAATGCCATCGGCTTCGAGCTGATGAAAGACCCCAGCGGGGCCCGCCCAGTGGTGCGCGCCATGAGCGAAATCGCGGGCTCAACCGTGATGCTGATTGCGGCCGAATACCTGGCCCGCTCCAACGAGGGCAAGGGCATTATTCTGGGCGGTATCACTGGGGTGCCGCCTTCGCAGGTCGTCATTCTCGGGGCCGGCACGGTGGCCGAGTACGCCGCCCGCGCCGCCACCGGCCTCGGGGCCGAGGTGAAGGTGTTCGACAACCACCTCTACAAGCTGCGCCGCCTTAAGCACAACCTGGGCATGCAGCTTTACACGAGCACGCTGGACACGTTCGCCCTGAGCCAGCAAATCCGCCGGGCCGATGTGGTCATCGGCGCGCTGGCCGTGGAAGACGGCCGCATTCCCTTCATGGTGCCCGAAGAAATGGTGGCCAGCATGGCCCCCGGCTCCATCGTCATCGACGTGAGCATCGACCAGGGAGGCTGCTTCGAAACCAGCGAGATGACCAGCCACAGCAAGCCCGTGTTCCGCAAATACGACGTGGTGCACTACTGCGTGCCCAACATCGCCTCGCGCGTGCCCCGCACCGCCACCAACGCCCTAAGCAACATCTTCACGCCCATCCTCCAGGAAATCAGCCAGCACGGCGGCATCAACGAGGTGCTGTTCACCAACGAGCATTTCCGTAGCGGCGTCTACATCTACCGCGGCTCGCTGACGAATGCCATGATTGCGAAGAAATTTAACCTACGGTATAAGGAATTAGGATTGCTGATTGCGGTGCGGAATTAGATTCAAGCGGAACAGATTAAAATCTTGAAAAGATTATGAAAATAATCCTTACAATTTTCACATCCTTATTATTCAGCTGTGGCAACAGCACTAAGCCTAACAAGACCCCAACCATAACTTTACAACAAGTTCAATGCCTTAATAATGACAAGGAGTACGTAAAGCACGCTATTGAAACCTATAAGCAGGTATTTTTCAGAAAAGAAGAAGATATTTATCTATTCAAAACAACGGATGACACGGTTGTTGGGTATTTATTTGAGCAGGGTGAATGCACGGCTGTGCTTACTCAAATCCCATCAAACGGAATGGCTGACGCAGAAAAATTCATTGCCGCTGAGGTAAAGAAAAACCACGGGCCAATGTTTATCACCAAGGATAATGTGCAATTCAAATATTATACAGCCAAGCAGGGTGCTGATTACTACTTGGTAGCATCTGATTTTAACTAATCAATAATCGGGTCGTATTGCTCGCCCAGGCTCCTGCTATCAGCAACCCCTTCCACGCCTCCACCAGCCGCCTTTCGGCCAGCAGCTACCGGCCCAATTGCAGCAGCTGCTTCTTCAGTTCCGGGTCATCGTTGCGGTAGTTGTCCCATTCTCAAAGCGGTAATCCCGCAACGCATCGTGCGGCCACCCGTTGCATCTCATGCACTTCGGCGTGGTCCGGCAAGCTTGCCAGCCAGCAACAGTTGTTCGCGGCTACGATAACCCCGTAATCACCCCGTCGTCGTCGATTTCCATGCCGGTGGAGGCAGGTACGGGCGGCAGGCCCGGCATTCGGAGCAGGGTACCGAGGATGGGGATGAGGAAGCCCGCGCCGGCCGCCAGCTCACATTCGCGCACGGTGACGCGGAACCCCTCGGGTCGACCGATGAGCTTCTCGTTGTCTGAAAACGACTTCTGGGTTTTGGCCATGCAAACGGGCAGCCCGGCCAGGCCCAGCCGGTCGATGCGGCGCAGGTCGGCTTCGGCCTGGGCGGTGTAGTCGACCCCAACCGCGCCGTATACCTCGCGGGCGATGGTTTCAATCTTGGCTTTCACCGGCTGGTCCCAGGCGTAGAGCGGACGCAGGTGGTTGGTGCCGGTGGCAATGTTGGCCAGCACGGCCTCGGCCAGGGCGGTAGCCCCGGCCCCGCCATCGGACCAGCTGGTGCTGAGGACGGCCTCCACGCCGCGGGCGCGGCACATTTCCCGCACCAGGGCCACTTCTTCGGGGGTGTCGGTAATGAAGTGGTTGATGGCCACAACGGGCTGGTAGCCGAACTTCTGGGCGTTTTCGATGTGCTTGGCCAGGTTGGCAAAGCCCCGCTCGCAACGGGCCAGGTCGGGGGTATTCAGCTCGGCGGCGGGGGCTCCGCCGTGGTGACGCAGGGCGCGCACGGTGGCCACCAGCACCACGGCGGCGGGAGCCAGGCCCGCGTAGCCGCACTTGATGTTGAGGAATTTCTCGGCCCCCAGGTCGGCCCCGAAACCGGCTTCCGTCACTACGTAGTCGCCCAACGAAAGGCCCATGCGGGTGGCCAGCACGGTGTTGGTGCCCTGGGCAATGTTGGCGAAGGGCCCGCCGTGTACCAGGGCGGGGGTTTGCTCCAGGGTTTGCACCAGGTTGGGCTTCAGGGCGTCGCGCAGTAGAATGGCCATGGCATCCTCGGCCTGCAGCTGGCGGGCGTAGACCGGCTGGTTGGTGTGGCTGAACGCCACGAGAATGTTGCCGAGCTTCACTTTGAGGTCGGCTAGGCTGGTAGCCAGACACAGGATGGCCATGACCTCGGAGGCGGCTGTGATGTTGAAGCCGTCGGTGCGCATCACCCCATTGGCTTTGCCGCCGAGCCCGATGATGATTTGGCGCAGGCTGCGGTCGTTCAGGTCGAGGCAGCGTTTCCAGAGCACGGTGCGCGGGTCGATGTTGAGCGGGTGGTTGGGCGTCTGGATGGCGTTGTCGAGCAGAGCGGCCAACAGGTTATTAGCCTTTTCGACGGCGTTGAAGTCGCCGGTGAAGTGCAGGTTGATGTCCGCCATCGGGCTCACCTGCGAGCGACCACCGCCGGTAGCGCCGCCCTTGGCCCCAAACACGGGCCCCAGCGAGGGCTCGCGCAGTACCACCACGGCCTTTTTGCCCAGCTTACGCAGGCCGTCGCCCAAGCCGATAGACATCGTGGTTTTGCCCTCGCCGGCCGGGGTCGGGGTAATGGCCGTTACAAGAATCAGCTTGGCAGCAGCTACTTTTTCCGCGTCAATCAGGTGCAGCGGCAGCTTGGCTTTAAAACGGCCGTAGGGCTCGAGGTCGTCCTCGGAAATACCCAGGCGGGCAGCCACTTCTTTAATGGGCGGCAGAGTTACGGATTCGGCGATGGAAATGTCGGACATGCGGCGGCGGTTGGAATGATTTAGCAGTAGCACAACAGGAAAGCCGTCATTTTGTGCGGGGGCAGCTACAGCACCGCTTTGTAGTTTCTGAATTTTTATTCCATGCTTTGCAGCTCTAATGTTATTTTGCTTTTGTCAATATTGGTGTAATCTAGCTTGATAAATCCAAATTCATTATTGTAGTACGAAACCAATTTTGTCGACCCTAAAGCACTTGTTGCCTCGCTCTCCACAACGTAGCATTTCAGGACTCCCAATTTAGTTTTTATAACTGACTTGCCTGTAATTTTATACTGAATCTTATTTTGGTTTTTTCCCTTCCACAATAACCACCGCTTATCGGCCCATTGTTCGCCAAACTCTAGTTTCCAGGTCCATTCCGCTCCTATTTTAATAGGCTGTTTGATATATGGAAACGGATTTAGCTCTAAGATTCCAAAGAGGCCGGTTCTCGGGGGATGGAGCCACAGGTTCTTACTGTTTTCAATTACGCCGGTCATCTCATTATTCCATGAAGCACCGCTCACCAGTTTGAAATCATACAATATAACTGTCTGATTGTAATCTGGAAAAACCTGAATAAACGGCATTAAGCCGGAGTTGGCGGAGAGGATAATTTGTGAAACAGAATTAGCACTATTACTCTCTGCCCGGACAAGTTTCCAGCCCCCGCCGTTTGGGCTAGTTGTATCAGGTTTGGCCATCCTCATTTTAATGCCCGCCTTGTCTTGATAATCGTAGGTGAACGTAAATTTTCTGCCCACTTTATAAATTTTATTATCTTGATTGTATCTGTTGTCATCTTTATTCAAGGAATCAAATTTTTCCACCGTTATCGCCATGTCGTCCAGTGTGAACTTCTGAGCGGAGCGTTGAGCCTGACACGACAAGCTAACAAAGCAAAGTGCTGAATAAAAAATCTTCGTAGTCATCACGTAGGGAGGATTTGAAGTGGTGATGATAAGCCTGAAATCTTACCAGCATGAATGTAGGGTAATGCAATTCGTGGCTGATAATAATTCGACTCAGCGGAAGCCAGCAGGGGAATAATGCCTAGTCCATTTACTATTGGCCCAGCAGCAGCGTCTTCCAAGCCTCCGCCAGCCGCCCTTCGGCCAGAAAATGCCGGCCCAGCTGCAACAGGTGATGCTTCAGCTCCGGGTCATCATCGCGGTGCTTGTTCAGCAGGTAGGCCACCATTGGTTCAGTTTGAAAAGCGGCTACCTGTTCCGGCGTAGGCAGGGCGTCGCGCTCGATGTTGGCGAGGCGGCCCAGCTCGTTGCCGGTGAGCACGGCGGAGGTGCGCAGATGCTCAGGCAGCTGGTCGATGCCGATGCCGATGTGGCGGTTAGGCTTGGGTACTTCGAATAGGCTGGCCCCGCTAGCGCGGCAGTACCAGTCGCCACCGAGGCGGGCCACGGCATCGAGCTTAAATGGGTCGATGCCGGTGGCGTCGGGCAGCAGGATGTCCGGGCGGAAATGGGCCCGCACCACCCGGCAGATGATGAGGTTGCCAGCCCCGTTGTTCTGGCCCAACTCGATAATTTGCTCCACCACGCACTCGAAAGCGGCGGGGGCTTCGGCCACGCGCGGCGGGCGCACCTGCTCGGAGGCCAGCTCGGTGAGGCCGGCTTTGGTGAATTCATTGATGCCCTTGGCGTATTCGGTGCTGGACAGCGACATCTGCTCGACCAGCGCGTAATCGCAGATATTAATAACGACCTCGGGCACCTCGCGCACGTTCTGCAGGGTGTGCTTCTGGCTGTTGTCGCGCACGCGGTTGGCAGGCGAGAACACGAGAATGGGCGGGTTCGAGCTGAAGGCGTTGAAAAAGCTGTAGGGGCTCAGGTTTACGCGGCCTTCGGCATCAATCGTGCTGGCGAAGGCCACCGGGCGCGGGGCCACTGCCCCCACCAGAAACGGGTGCCACTGAGCGGGGGTGAGGTCGGCGGGGGTAAGGGAGTGGAAGACCGGGGCGGGAGTGGACATTGGATGAGGAAATGCAAAGCGGCTAAACAATAGGTCAAAGCTAAGTAGCTTGCCCGCATGAAAACATCTTTGCTGGGGCTCCTCCTCCTGCTGGTGGGGCGCGTGGGTGCCATTGGCTTACCCGCGCCAGGGCCCGCCGCCGATACGGCGCGACTGCGGCAGCACCTGCTGTTTCTCACGACCACGCCGCAGCCGCGAAACTACCAGCACCCGGTCGTACTCGATTCGGTAGCGGCCTATCTGGCGCGGCAGCTGCGGGCAGCCGGGGCCTACGAAGTCGGGGAGCAGCCCTATGTAGTAGAGGGGGGTAGCTACCGCAATGTGCTGGCCTCTTTTGGTCCGGCCGAGGGGCCGCGGCTGATAATCGGGGCGCACTACGACGTGTGCGGCGAGCAGCCGGGGGCCGACGACAACGGTACCGGCGTGGCCGCGTTGCTGGAGCTGGCCCGCCTGCTGGGCCAACAGCCGCACCTGCCGTACCGCATCGACCTGGTGGCCTATACGCTGGAGGAGCCGCCGTTTTTTCGCACTCCGCAGATGGGCAGCTACGTGCACGCCGCCGCACTGAATGCCGCCGGGGTACCGGTGCGCGGCATGGTGGCGCTCGAAATGCTGGGATATTACGACGACCGCCGGGGCTCGCAGCATTACCCCATCGGGCCCCTGAAATTTATCTATGGCAGCCGGGGCAACTACCTGACGGTGGCCCAGAAATTCGGCAATGGCCGCTTCGGGCGACGGTTTGCGCGCGGGTACCGAGCGGCGGCCGCGCTGCCCGTAAAGCGCTTCAAGGCCCCCGCCTGGCTGCCGGGAATCGACTTCTCCGACCATCTCAACTATTGGAAATTTCGTTACCCGGCCGTGCTGCTCACCGATACGGCTTTCTACCGCAACCGCCGCTATCATCAGGCGGGCGATACCCTGGCCCGGCTGGATATGCGCCGCCTCGGGCTGGCCGTGGATGCGCTGATGGCCACTGTCTTGGTCGGTGCCTATTGAGCGTAATGCTACTTCTTATTTGCTAAACTGATATATGTTTGCTAAATAGCTGTAGCTTTGGTCTAATCCCCAAACGATAGTGTCTCATGATTGCGCCCGCCTGCCCCAAATGTGATTCGACAGAAGCCATCAAGAGTGGCGTAATTAATGAGCGGCAGCGGTTTAAGTGTCGGGATTGCGGCTACCACTACACGGTGGCTAAAGTGGGCCGCGAGGTCGATAGCTACTACGTTATCAAGGCCCTGCAGCTTTACATTGAAGGCGTAAGCTACCGGGAGATTGAGCGCCTGCTGGGCGTGAGCCATGTGAGCGTGATGAATTGGGTGAAGAAGTACGGCGTAAAGGCTCCCCGGCAAACCGACTACCATCCGACCTACAAAATCCTTAATCACAAGGAGCTGGCTGAGTTTTTCCAGCAGCCCGGCAACCTGAAAGGGGCCGGAATGGTGGTGACGGAGCTGGGCGACAAGTTCATGGTGATTCGTTGGGAGCGGTTTCGGGCGGGATAGATAGTCGCAGATATAGTTGCTGAGCAAAACGATAGCGGCCGGGTAGCTGGCGGCGCAGAATGGGTGCTACTTCACCAAACCAATGGCTTCGGCCGGCGGTGCGGCGGCCGAAATGGGGTCATTGCAAGTCGATGATGAAGTTCACGGCCCGCCACGTTTCTGTTCCACCATCTTTCCCACCCCATGCGACACACTCGCTACGCACTAGCCCTCGGGGCCCTGATGCTCACCGGCACAGCTTTCGGCCAGGTTATTCCGCCCGCTACGGGCACATCGGCCCCGCCCGCCGCCCCGGCCGCGCCCCCCACGCCGGTAGCCCCAGCCAAGTCGGCTCCCTACGGCGGAGGAATGAAAATCAACATCTCGCCCGACGGCTCCAAGTACCTGCGCTTCCTGCTCTGGACCCAGGTATACGCCCGCTACACGGAGAACAATACCGGCACTTTGCGCGCCCCCAGCCAGCCCAAAGAAAGCCAGGTGGACTTCGGTATTCGCCGCTCTCGCATGGTGCTGATTGCCCAGCTCAATCCGCGCTTTTTGATTTATACGCACCTGGGTATCAACAACCAGAACTCGGTGAGTGGGGGTGTGGCCCCAACCGTCGACGGTAAGAAGCCGCAGTTCTTCATTCACGAAGCCGTGACGGAGTACAAGGTGAACAAGTACCTGAGCCTGGGCGGGGGCCTGCACTACTACAACGGCATCTCACGCCTGACCAACGCCAGCACCACGAGCATTCTGCCCATGGACCTGCCGCTGACCAACTTTCCGACCATCGAAACCACCGACCAGTTTGCCCGTTGGCTGGGCATCTACGCCAAGGGCCGCGTGGGTAAATTCGACTACCGGGTGGCAATGGACGACGCCTTCCTGACCAACCTGGCCAGCACGCCCCTGAGCCTCGGCGTGACCACGCCCGCTACCACGACCACGCCGGCCGTGAGCACCGGCACGGGGGTAGCCAACTTCAACCCGCAGAATACCAGCCACGTGTACCAGGGCTATTTCAGCTACAACTTCCTGGAGCCCGAGGCGAACCTGCTGCCCTACACGCAGGGTACTTACCTGGGTACCAAGCGGGTATTTAGCATCGGCTCCGGCTTCCTCTACAGCAAAGACGCCATGTACTCCCGCGCGGCGGGCAGTGCCGTCAACATCACCTCGGCCGTAACGGCAGACCCGTTTGCCAACGTGGGCACCAACAAGCACGACATGGTGATGCTGGGCTTTGACGCCTTTTATGATGCCCCGATTGATACGGCTTCGAGCACAGCCCTCACGCTTTATGGCGTGTACTACAACTTCAACATGGGACCCAACTTCGTGCGCTTTGTGGGGGCCGAAAACCCTGGCTACGGCACCGCCCCGCTGCGTGGCAACGCCGTGCCGCTGTCGGGCACCGGGGGAGTATTCTACGGCCAGGTGGGCCTGCTGCTGCCCAAAAAACTGCTCGGCCCCAAGGCCCGCCTGCAGCCCTACGTGGCCTACCAGCACGCCAACTACGAGGGCCTGAAAACCACTTCCGGCGATACCCGAGGCGTGAACATCATGGATGCCGGCGTGAACCTGCTGCTCGATGGCCACAACGCTAAAGTGACCCTGAACTACCGCCCGCGCCCCGATTTTACCAACGTGAACGACATCCAGTACCGGACCGAACTCACGCTGCAAACGCAGATTTTTCTGTAGGCCCGGCCCGTCGCTTACGCCTTCTTTCCTAACCCTTTTTTCTCAAAATGAAATGGAACAGCGTCTGAACCCGCCCTACGCCGAAGCGGCGGACACCGCCATCGCCCACGATAACAACTCGACGCCGACGAGTAAAATCTGGCAGGTCATTACCGCTTCTTCGGTGGGCACGGTCATCGAGTGGTACGACTTTTACATCTTTGGCTCGCTTGCCGCCGTGATTGGGCCGGTGCTGTTTGGCTCGAAAGGCAAGCCCGAGGATACCCTGCTGGGGGCGCTGGCCGTATTTGGGGCCGGTTTTATTGTGCGGCCGTTTGGCGCGCTGTTCTTCGGGCGCATCGGCGACATGATTGGCCGGAAGTATACCTTTCTGGTGACGCTGCTGCTCATGGGCGGGGCCACGCTGGTGACGGGCCTGATTCCGAGCTACGATAAGATTGGCTGGCTGGCCCCGGCTATTGTGCTCATTCTGCGCCTTTTGCAGGGCCTGGCCATCGGGGGCGAATACGGCGGGGCCACCACCTACGTGGCCGAGTATGCGCCCGACAACAAGCGCGGCTACTACACCAGCTTCATCCAGATAACGGCTACCGCCGGCTTCTTCCTCAGCATTCTGGTAATTGTGATTACCAAGAAATCCATGCCCGACGCAGATTTTAAGGACTGGGGCTGGCGCATTCCGTTCCTGCTCTCGGGTTTCCTGATTATTGCGTCTTACTACATTCGCCGTAAGCTGGCCGAGTCGCCGCTGTTTGCCAAAGCCAAAGTGGAGGGCAAAACCAGCACCAACCCGTTGCGCGACTCCTTTGTGAACCCCGTGAACCGCCGCCTGGTTCTAATTGCCCTGTTTGGCGTGACCATGGGCCAGGGGGTAGTGTGGTATACCGGCCAGTTCTACGCCTACTCCTTCATGCAGGCTACGCTGAAAATGGACCAGGTCACGGCTTCCATTGTGCTGTGCGTGGCCCTGCTGGCCGCCGCGCCGTTCTTCGTGTATTTCGGCTCGCTCTCCGACCGCATTGGCCGCAAGCGCATCATCATGGCTGGGCTGCTGTCGGCGGCCGTGTTCACGATTCCGATTTTCTACGGCCTCAAAGCCTTCGCCGGCCCGCTGACGGAGAAAACCCCGGCCATTCCCGCCACCGTCGATGCTGCGGGCCAGGCCGTGGCCGCCGTACCGGCCGTAATGCAGTGCCTCACCCCGCAGCTGGTGCCCATGATGCTGCTCACCTTCTGCCTCGTGCTGTTCGTTACGATGGTGTACGGCCCGATTGCCGCCTACCTCGTCGAGCTGTTTCCCACCAAAGTGCGCTATACCTCCCTCTCGGTGCCTTACCACATCGGCAACGGCGTGTTTGGCGGATTCGTGCCGCTCATCGCCACGTCCGTTACGGTATGGGCCGCCAAGCAGGCCCCGGGTACTTTCTGGAAGGATTACAGCTCTCTCACCGGCCTGATTTATCCGGTGGGCATCGCGCTGCTCTGCTTCTTCATTGGCTCGGCGCTGATGAAGGACGTGCGCAACGTGAAGCTGATGGACGACGTGCCCGAGCCCACGGCGTAGCTGCGGTTGGCCCAGCTGGCGACAGCCTAAAAAGCCGCCGGTCCCCTGGGCCGGCGGCTTTTTCTTAGATTGGCTTACTGTTACGCTTATTATTTGCCATGATTTCCCCCAACTCATCATCGGCCCGCCCGGCCCCGCGCCGCGGCCCAAAGCTGCTGTTTCTGGCGGTGCTCTTCGGGGTGCTGCTCAACTATCCCCTGCTGGCCGTGTTCGACCACGAAGGCCGAGTGGCCGGGGTGCCGGTGCTCTACCTGTACGTGCTGCTAACCTGGATTGCGCTGGTGGCCCTGACCGGCTGGCTGGTGCGGAAGCGGGGAGCGGCTGAGGAGGAGAACGGGGCAGGCTAGTTCGAAACTAACATCATGCCTCGGCTGCGCTCGGCATGACCTTCTTTTAAGGCTCCAACTAACTAAAACATGTCCAAGCTGCTTGTCATTGGCTTTTCGTTCGGCTACCTGGTCCTGCTTTTCGGCGTGGCCTATGCCGCCGAGCGCCGGTCGGAAGCTCGGAAAAGCCTGGTGAGCAACCCCTATGTTTACGCCCTGAGCATGGCCGTATACTGCACGGCCTGGACTTACTATGGTTCGGTCGGCCGGGCGGCGTACAATGGCCTGGAGTTCGTGGGTATTTACCTGGGGCCGACGCTGCTGGCTCCGGCCTGGTGGCTGGTGCTGCGCAAAATCATCCGGGTGTGCCGGCAGCAGCGGCTGACTTCCATTGCCGACTTCATCTCGGCCCGCTACGGCAAAAGCGCCGGGCTGGGCGCGCTCGTTACGGCGGTGTGCGTGCTGGGCATCGTGCCCTACATCGCCCTGCAAATCAAGGCCATTGCGGCTTCCTTCGTCACGCTCACCGGAAGCGGGGCGGGGGTGGGCGGCCCGGCGGCCACCACGGCCCTTTACACCACGGGGGCGCTGGCGGTGTTCACCATTCTGTTCGGGGTGCGGTCCGTCGAGGCCACCGAGCGGCACGAGGGCATCGTGCTGGCCGTGGCCGTCGAAAGCCTCCTGAAGCTGGTGGCGTTTCTGGTGCTGGGGTGCTTCGTCACGTTTGGGCTGTTTCACGGGTTCACCGATGTGTTCGACCAGGCGGCGGCGGTGCCGGCCCTGCGGCAGCTGTTCACGCTGCGGGGCTCGGGCACGGGCGGGGCCGAGTGGTTTACGCTGCTCGTGCTCAGCATGTCGGCCATTTTGCTGCTGCCGCGCCAGTTTCAGGTGGCGGTGGTGGAGAATGTGGATGAAAACCACCTGCGCAAGGCCATGTGGCTGTTTCCGCTCTACCTCATTATCATCAACATTTTCGTGCTGCCAATTGCCTTCGGCGGCATGCTGAAGCTAGGCCACACCGGCCTCGACGCCGATACTTACGTGCTGGCCCTGCCGCTGGCGGCGGGCCACTCGTGGCTGGCGCTGCTCACCTACCTGGGCGGGCTATCAGCGGCCAGCAGCATGATTATCGTCGAAACCATTGCCCTGAGCGTGATGATGAGCAACCACCTGCTCATGCCGCTGCTGGTGCGCGTGCCCGCCGCCCGCCCCGAGGACCAGACCCGCTGGTTTGCCTACCTGGGCCGCGTGGCCCTCGAAAGCCGCCGCTTAGCCGTGGTGCTGGTGCTGCTGCTGGCCTACGGCTACTACGCCGAAGTGGGCAAGCAGCTGCCGTTGGTGAACACCGGCCTGGTGTCGTTCGCGGCGGTGGCGCAGTTCGTGCCGGCGGTTTTGGGCGGGCTCTACTGGAAGGGCGGTACCCGGCGCGGGGCTACGGTGGGCCTGCTGGCGGGGTTTGCCATCTGGTTTTTTACGCTGGTGCTGCCCACGCTGGTAGGGCCGGGCCGGTTCCTGCCCGAGTCGGTGCTCACGGAAGGAGTGGGGGGCATTTCCGCCCTGCGGCCGTTCGCGCTGTTTGGGCTCGAAGGGCTCGACTACCTCTCGCACGGGCTGTTCTGGAGCTGGTTCTTCAATATCGGCCTTTATGTGGGCCTCTCGCTGGCCTGGCCGCCCACGGCGCTGGAGCTGCGCCAGGCCGACGTATTCGTTGACGTGTTCACGCGCCGGAGCCTGGCCGAGGAAGTGGCCGGCTGGCAGGGCCGCACCCCCTTCCCCGACGTGCGCGCCCTGCTGCTGGGCTTTCTGGGGAAGAAGCGGACCAACCAGGCCCTGCGGGCTTTCTCCGACCGTTTCCCGGATGCGCTGCCGATACCAACCGACGCCAGTTCGGCCCTCACCATTTCCCCGCCTGCCCACCTCATCACCGCTGACCCGCGCCTGCTTACCTACGCCGAAAAGCTGCTGGCCGGTAGCCTCGGGCCAGCTTCGGCGCGCCTGCTGGTAGCCTCGGTGGCGGGGGCCGAAGAAATTAGCTACGCCAGCGTGGTGGGCATTCTCAAGGAGAGCCAGCAGCTGCTCGAAGCCAACCGCCAGCAGCAGAAGCAGAGTCGCCAGCTTCAGCGCCTCACCGACGAGCTGCGCGTTGCTTACGACCAGCTGCAGGCCCTCGACCAGCGCAAGGATGAGTTCCTATACACCGTGACGCACGAGCTGCGCACGCCGCTCACCAGCATCCGGGCGCTGGCCGAAATCCTGGCCGATAACCCCGATTTGGCCGAAGCCGAGCGCCAGAATTTCCAGCTCACCATCGGCCGCGAGGCCGAGCGCCTCACCCGCCTTATTTCGCTGGTGCTCGATTTGGAAAAGTTTGAGTCCGGACAGGCCATCCTCGACCGCGCTCCGGTGCCGGTGGCCGGGCTCGTGGCCGAAGCCCTCGATGCCGTGGGCCAGCTGCTGCGCGACAAGCAGATAACGCTGCACGTTGATACCCCGGCCAGCCTGCCCGTGCTCTCCGCCGACCGCGACCGCCTGATGCAGGTACTCATCAACCTGCTTTCCAACGCCATCAAGGCCTGCCGGGCCGACGGCACGGGCCGCATCGCGGTGCTGGCCTGGCCCGCCGCCGACGTGCTTCTGCTCTGCATCGAAGACAATGGCCGGGGCATCTCGCCCGCCGCTCAGCACCTCATCTTCGACAAGTTTTTTCAGGCCCAGAACCAGACCACCCGGAAGCCCGAAGGCACTGGCCTGGGCCTGGCCATCACCCGCAAAATCGTGGAGCTGCACCATGGCCGCATCTGGGTCGAGAGCGCCGTGGACCAGGGTGCCCGGTTTTTTATCGAGTTACCGCTAATGGGAAAAGAGCCAGATGCACGTCCCGAAGAAGAAATCCACCAAGAAGCACATCATGCTGAGCAGGTTGCACGTCAAGCAAGGGGACGAAGCAGCTTGCCTGCCACCACTAATCCCTGACGACTGAATGACGACCACCAGCGAGCTGCTTCGTTCGCTGCCTTGATGCGCAGTATGCGCCGCATGACGTTCAGTTATGCCTATCTACTACCTCCACCCGCATGAAAACGCCCCACATTCTCATCGTCGACGACGAGCCCAACATCGTGATGTCGCTCGAATTCCTGATGCGCAAAAACGGCTACCAGGTTGGCATTGCCCGCAACGGCACCGAAGCCCTGGCCGCCATCGACCATACGCCTTACGACCTGATTCTGCTCGACGTCATGATGCCCGACGTGGACGGCCTGCAGGTGTGCCGCCAGCTGCGCGCCCGTTCCGACCGCGCCGGTACCAAAGTCATCTTCCTCTCGGCCAAAAGCCGCGAAACCGACGTGCAGAAAGGCTACGAGGCCGGGGCCGACCTCTACATCCCCAAGCCCTTCAGCACCCGCCAGCTGATGGAAAAAGTGCGCGAGCTGCTGGCAGCGTAGCGCCCTGAACGATGTAGAGACGCGACACTCCACGTCTCGGCAGCAGTGCCTCCGAGATTTTTCATTGAAAATCGTGCAGAGTATGACGCGAAGTATCGCGCCTCTACAGCCATCCCCAATACCCACCCGCCATGAAGCCTGCCTGCTCGTATGCCGCTACCCACGCCGCCAGCCTGGCCGACCCGGCCGGTTTTTGGGCCGCCCAGGCTCAACACCTGGCCTGGGACCAACCCTTCACCGAAGCCCTGAGCCAGGACGAGAACGGCACCTACCGCTGGTTTCGGGGCGGCGAGCTGAATACCAGCTTCCTCTGCCTCGATGCTCACGTGCAACTCGGCCAGGGCGACCAGCCGGCCCTCATCTACGACTCGCCCGTTACCAACACCCTGCGCACTTACACCTACGCCGAGCTGCTGGATATGACGGCCCGTTTCGCCGGTGGCCTGCGCGAAATCGGGGTGGAGCTGGGCGACCGCGTTCTCATTTACATGCCCAATATGCCCGAGGCGGTGGTGGCCATGTTAGCCTGCGCCCGGCTGGGGGCCATTCATTCGGTGGTTTTTGGCGGTTTCGCACCCCACGAGTTGGCCGTGCGAATTGACGATGCCCGGCCCCGCGTCCTCGTCTGCGCCTCGGGCGGCATGGAGTTCGACCGCGTCATACCCTACAAGCCCCTGGTGGAGGAGGCCCTCGCCAAAGCCACCCACCAGCCAGCCCACGTGGTGGTGTGCCAGCGCGATTTCGTGACGGCCACGTTGCAGCCCGGCCGCGACGTGGACTACGCCGACCTGCTGCGCGCCGCGCCCGTGCCCGCCGTGCCGGTGCCGGCCACGCACCCGCTCTACATCCTTTATACCAGCGGCACCACCGGCCGGCCCAAAGGCGTGGTGCGCGACCACGGCGGTCACGCCGTGGCGCTGCACTTCAGCATGCGCACCATCTACGACCTCGCGCCCGGCGATACCATCTTCACCGGCTCCGATATCGGATGGGCGGTGGGCCACAGCTACATCGTGTACGGGCCGCTGCTGCGCGGCTGCACCACGGTGCTGTTCGAGGGCAAGCCCGTGCGCACGCCCGATGCCGGCACCTTTTGGCGGCTAGTTTCGCAGCACAAAGCCAAGGTAATGTTTACCGCGCCCACCGCCATTCGGGCCATCAAAAAGGAAGACCCCGAGGGGCTGCTGGCGAAAAAATATGACCTCAGTGGCCTGCGCCACCTGTTTTTGGCCGGCGAGCGCTGCGACCCCGCCACCTTCGCCTGGGCCGGCCAGCTGCTGGGTGTGCCCGTGGTCGACCACTGGTGGCAGACCGAAAGCGGCTGGCCCATGCTGGCTACCCTGGTGGGCCTGGAAGACATGCCCCGGCCCCGCGCCGGCAGCGCCGGCCACCCCGTACCCGGCTACGACGTGCAGATTCTGGACGAGGCCGGCCACCCCGTGCCCGCCGGTACCACCGGCCTGGTGGCCGTGAAGCTGCCGCTGCCCCCCGGCTGCTTCCCCACGCTCTGGCAGGACGACGTGCGCTACCAGGCCTACCTCGAAACCTTCCCCGGCTACTACCTCTCGGGCGATGGCGGCTACCGCGATGCCGAGGGCTATACCTACATCATGGGCCGCGTCGATGACGTTATTAATGTGGCCGGCCACCGCCTGAGCACCGGCGAAATCGAGGAGATTCTGGCCGCTCACCCCGCCGTGGCCGAGTGCGCCGTGCTGGGCCTCGCCGATAGTTTGAAGGGCCAGCTACCCGCCGGGTTGGTCGTCCTCAAAGACGGCCAAACGATAGGCGAGGAGCAGCTGGAAAAGGAGCTGGTGGCAGCAGTGCGCGCCCGCATCGGCGGGCTGGCCTGCTTCAAGCAGGTGCTGGTGGTGGCGCGCCTGCCCAAAACCCGCTCGGGCAAAATCCTGCGCAAAACCATGCGCCAATTAGCCGATGGCGAAGACTTTGCCCTGCCCGCCACGATTGATGACCCGCTCATCCTCGATGAAATCCGGGCCGCGCTGGCGCGGCGCGGAGTTGGGCAAGGGTTTGCCACCGCCTGAAACCGACCGCACGTCATGCTTCGACAAGCTCAGCAAGAGGTGCTATTGACCATTAACCATTAACCATTTATCATTCCAACATGCACTCCCGCATCCGCACCCTCGAACAGTACCACGCCGACTACAAGCAGTCCGTGGAAGACCCCGACACCTTCTGGGCTGGCGTGGCCGAGCCTTTCACCTGGCGTCGCAAGTGGAACACCGTGCGCAGCGGCGAGTTTTCGCCCGCCGGCGAGAGCAAGTGGTTCGACGGGGCCCGCCTCAATATCACCGAGAACTGCCTCGACCGGCACCTGGCCCAGCGCGGCAACAAGCTGGCCCTCATCTTCGAGCCCAACGACCCCAAAACCCGGCACCTGCGCCTCACTTACCGCGAACTGTACCAGCAGGTGTGCCAGTTTGCCAATGTGCTCCTGAACAACGGCGTGGAGAAGGGCGACCGCGTCATCATCTACCTGCCCATGATTCCGGCGCTGGCGGTGGCCGTGCTGGCCTGCGCCCGCATCGGGGCGGTGCACTCGGTGGTGTTTGCCGGCTTCTCGGCGACCGCCATTGCCGACCGCGTGAACGATGCCGACGCCCACTTCGTGCTCACCGCCGACGGCCTCAACCGGGGCCCCAAGCAGATTCCGGTGAAGTCGGTGGTCGACGAGGCCCTGGAAAGCTGCCCCGGCGTGCGGCGCGTTATCGTGGTTGAGCACCTGGGCTGGCCCGTAACCATGCAAGAAGGCCGCGACGTGTGGTTTCATGAGGAAGTAAAAGACGTGGCCCTTACCTGCCCGGCCGAGGAAATGAAGGCCGAAGACCCGCTGTTTATTCTTTACACCAGCGGCAGCACCGGCAAGCCCAAGGGGGTGGTGCACAGCACCGCCGGCTACATGGTGTGGGCCGATTACACCTTCCGCAACGTGTTTCAGGTGGAGGAAAACGACGTGTACTGGTGCACCGCCGACATCGGCTGGGTTACCGGCCACACTTACCTGCTGTATGGCCCGCTGCTGGCCGGCAGCACTTCGCTCCAGTTTGAGGGCGTGCCGACTTACCCCGATGCCGGCCGCTTCTGGGAAGTCATCGATAAGCACCACGTCAGCATTTTCTATACCGCCCCCACGGCCATCCGCAGCCTGATGGCTACGCCCCTGGACAACGTGCTGAGCTACTCGCTGCACAGCTTGCGCGTGCTCGGCTCGGTGGGCGAGCCCATAAATGAGGAGGCCTGGCACTGGTATCATCAGCACGTAGGCAAGGGCCGCTGCCCCATCGTGGACACCTGGTGGCAGACCGAAACCGGTGGCATTATGATTTCGGCCCTGGCCGGCATCACGCCCAGCGTGCCCGCCCGCGCCGGCTTGCCGCTGCCCGGCGTGCAGCCCGTGCTGCTGGCGCAGGACGGCTCCGAAATCGAAGGCAACGACCAGGAAGGCTACCTCGCCATTAAGGGTAGCTGGCCGGGAATCATCCGCACGACCTGGGGCGACCACGAGCGCGCCAAGCAAACCTATTTCCAGCCCTACCCAGGCTATTACTTCACCGGCGACGGCGCGCGGCGCGACGAAAACGGCCTGTTCCGCATCATTGGCCGCGTCGACGATGTTATCAACGTGTCGGGCCACCGCTTCGGCACCGCCGAAATCGAAAATGCCATCAACCAAAACGAGTACGTGGTGGAGTCGGCCGTGGTGGGCTACCCGCATGACGTGAAGGGCCAGGGTATCTACGCCTACGTCATCTGCCGCGACGGCCTGCCCAAAACCGCCTCCGAGCGCAGCCAGTGGGAAGCCAGCATCATCGAAACCGTGGTGGCCGAAATCGGTAAAATCGCCAAGCCCGACAAAATTCAACTTGTATCGGGCCTGCCCAAAACTCGCTCGGGCAAAATCATGCGCCGCATCCTGCGCAAAGTAGCCGAGGGTGAAACCTCGAACCTGGGCGACGTAACGACGCTGCTGGACCCGAGCGTGGTGGATGAGATTGTAGCGGGCAAGAAGTAGGGATTAGAATCTATTTCGATAAATCACATCAATTTAAACTGGCTAATTAATTATTCGCAATAGCCTTCTTCGCAGCAACTAATAATGGGTTTCTCAAAATTAGCGTTTCGCAATAGTTGCTTCGTTCAGCCCGGCTATAAATAACTTGATTTGTAGTAACCCTGCCAGACACTGCTGAAATAAAGAAACGCTGATGAAAGCGACTCTATCACTTAAATCTAACTCAGTCGTTTTTGTGGGCCGGTCCGACATGCGCGGCCAGTAGCGGACCGCCGGTGTCAACAACGAGTTGGCGCTGGCGGCCCTGGATTTTTGTGGCCGTCAAAGTCCTTGTCTACAACGCCTCGCTCGCTACATTTGATGGATTGGGCATTAAGCACAGCCACGCTCGGGCTGGACTGCCGCAAGGGAGCCGCATGCGGACGGTGGCGGCGCACAAAGGCTTGGTTGAGTTGGGCCTGGCGCCCGTCGGCCTGGCGCCCGTCGGCCTGGCGCCCGTCGGCCTGGCAGCGCCGGAAATAACAGTAGACCAGCGGAGAAAGCTGTGAACTCACGCGGCAGGAGCCGCCACTGGCAATCCAACGTATTTATAATCAGGCACATCGAGTGGTTGCGGCGGTGCGTGTCGGACACTGTTTCTGCAATAAATTGCCACTGGGAATTAGTCAGTTCCGTTTCGTACATCTTTGGGTGGGTGAAAAAATACGGTAACTTGGCTTGTTTCCTTTTGTCTAACAGCTATTTGTGAATTGTAACAGGCTTATAGCCCATTTCATATATTTTTGGTCGATTATGTAGAACACCGAAAATGCATGGTTTATTTACACCTCGCAGCTACACAAGTGATTTAATCAGCTATTACGGGTCACTTCTTTCCTCTTCAGAGCATGGGCATGTTAAAAATACCTTTCCGGCAACGTTTCATTATTGCGACGCTAATGCTGCTATTGGTAAGTCGCCCGGGCTTTGCTCAGAAAGAATTTGATAATTGGTATTTCGGAAACCAGGCCGGAATTTCCTTTTCCACGGGTGCGGCACGCTCATTAACCAACGGGGTAATGAAATCGGGTGAAGGCTCTGCCGCTATTTCAGACGCACAGGGCAATTTATTGTTCTACACAAACGGTGTGTACGCTTGGAACCGGCAGCACCGCCGCATGGTGAATGGCAGCGACCTCGGGGCTTACAAAGACAGTACTCGCACAGACCTAATCCCTAACTCCGCCACGCAAGGAGTCGTAGTGGTGCCCCGCCCAAACAGCACCACCGAGTACTTTATTTTTACGGTTGATGCAGCAGAAAATAATCTTGCAGACGGGCTGCGTTATTCTGTCGTCGACATGAGCTTGCAGGGGGGGCTCGGACAGCTGGTTAGCAAAAATAATCCGGTATCGGTGCCCGTGGGCGACGGCCGTCTCACAGAAAAGCTTTTGGCAGTGCGCCACGCCAACCAACGCGACATCTGGATTATAGTCCATGCTTGGAACAGCAACGTTTTCATTAGCTATCTGCTCACGGCCCAAGGATTGTCGACTAAGCCGGTGCTTTCATCGGGAGGTACAGTCCATCAGGGAGGCAATAACATTCGGCACAACTACAATGCCATTGGTTGGCTTAAGGTCTCGCGAGATGGCCGAAAATTGGCAATGGCCCAGTATAATAGCGACGTGGAGCTATTTGATTTCAACTACGGTACAGGTGTGGTTTCCGGCTCGCGGGTGTTGCCAAAGCCGCTGATGTGGGAAGGAGCCTACGGGGTCGAATTCTCCCCCGACGGCAACCTGCTTTACGCCAGCATAGGTAACAATATCATTCAGTACAGATTAGGCAAAGGCATTGAAGCGCAACTTCTGAACGGGGTATCTGCGGGTGCTCTGCAGCTGGGTTCCGATGATAAGATATATGTTGCCCGGTGGGGCGATAGATTCCAGGGAACTTCGGTTGGCGTAATCGATTTCCCCGATGCGCCCGGAACTGCCTGCGGCTACCGGCCCAACGGTATTCAGTGGCCGGGCTCGGGCCAAGGCAGCTTTTTGGGACTGCCCAATGTGATGGCCCGACCTCCTGTGCCGGGGAGCTTACTGTTTAATTTCAGCATAAGCAACACCAATATTTGCCAGGGCGAAACTGCTTTTTTTGCCGCTTCGGTATTCCCGGTTATTCCCGATGCTACTTTTACCTGGGATTTTGGCGACCCCACCCACCCCAACAATACTGCTTTGGGTGCTACTGCCCAGCACCGCTATCTTACTTCAGGCACTTACACCGTTACCCTGAATATGCGTCAGGTAAGCGGAGTGATAAGTACTTATTCGCAGACATTGAGCATTGTGCCGAGGCCCATTGGGCATTTAGTAGCCAGTAGCTTTAACAATTGCAGTGGTACCATTGCGCTACTTACGTTCACCCCTGCACCGGATGTGAGTGCCGTCTACCGCTGGCAAAATGGTAGTACCAGCCGTGAATTCAACGCTACCACTTCGGGTCTGTATTGGGTTGAAGTTACCACCGGCCAACAATGCACTATCCGCGATTCTATCCGAATTTCCTTTTATCCGAAGCCGATAGCCGCATTGCAGCCTGAAATTAAGTATTGCGCCGACCAAAATCTCGTGCTCGACCCAGGCCCGCAGCCAATAGGTACCACCTACCGCTGGCAGGATGGTTCAACTGCTCCCCAGTTGACCGTTGGCTCCGCCGGGCGATATAGTGTAATCGTTACCGGCCCGGGAGGTTGTAGTTCGAGTGCCAGTACCCGAGTGGCGTTTAGCGATGGTTGCCCTTATGTCATTCCTAACATCATTACACCCAACAACGATGGTTATAATGACGCCTTCGTGCTGAAGGGCTTAGAATACCAAGCCTGGAATATCCAGATTTATAATCGGTGGGGCGTACTTGTCTTTCAAAAAGAGCACTACGATAATTTGTGGGCCGCCAATGGGCTGCCAGTAGGAATATATTTTTACCAATTGACACAAGCTGCCACTGGCCGCCAACTCAAAGGCTGGGTTGAGGTTAACCGATAAACTGTCACGCTAGCCAAATACTTTCACTTTCTCGCCCTTGCGCTTGACGCGCAAGTGGTTTCGGATAATCTGCTGAATATCCTTGTTGTCCGTATAGGTCTTAATCACGTCGCGGAAATCGGCCAGCCTGCGCGCCGAGAACGTTTCATCCACGTACCCGAAACCCTGGTAGCGGCCGTTTTCGACCAGCACAATGGTCTTCTCCAACTCCGTGCGGCCGGGGCCGATAACTACGAATGACTCGTGCTCGTAGCTGATGGAGTCGATGGCCTCATCCACGCGCAGGTTGTAGCTCTCGGGCGGCTCTTGGCCCACGCAGGCCCCTAGGCAGCGGTGCACCTGGAAATCGAAGCACGGGCCCGTGGTTTTATACAGCCCGCACAGCTTCTGGCACAGGTTAAATTTGGCTACTTTGTGGTACAGGAAACCCTGGGCCTTGTACTGGTTGCCCAGCGCGATAATGGGAATTTCGGCATTCCGCGCATCGGCCCGGCCGTAGGCCAGGCGCTTATAGCCCAGCTCGTCGGTGCGCAGGTAGATGCCTGCCGGAAACACCGAGCGCCGCTGGGCCCGGTTGTAGGCCGGCTTCATCAGCTTTATCAGGTGCGACTCATAGAGCAGCGCCACCAGTTCCGAACCGGTCAGCTCCCAGGTAATGTCGGCAATCGAATTCTTGAACTCCAGGCTCTTGCGCGACTTCACATCAATGGCAAAATGCTGCTGAATGCGCTTGTAGATGTTAATGGACTTGCCCACGTAAATCACCTCGCCCGCTTCGTTGTGGAAGTAGTACACGCCCGTGGCCTGCGGCAGGCTGGCCACTACCGAGGCCGGCAGCAGCGGCGGCATCAGCGCCTCCTTTATGGCCGATTGGACGGCTGCCACGCGCTTGGCCGAAGGCTTTTTGGTGCTGGCCGCTTGGCCGCTGGGGGCCAGGGCATCGACGCGGGCCAGGGTGTGGCTGGGGTCGGTGCCGTGGGGCAGGTCGTCAGTCTCACTCGTGATTTTGAGGAGCTTGCCGAAGAGTAGGGCGGTAGCGTGGGCATCGCCCGCGGCCCGGTGCCGACCTTCGAGCGGGATGCCGATGTTCTGACATAGCTTGCCCAGACTGTAGCTGGGCTGGCCCGGAATGAGGCTGCGCGAGAGGCGCACGGTGCACAATGTTTTGCGCGAGTAGTTGTAGCCCAGGTCGGCAAACTCCTTCTTCAGAAACGAGTAGTCGAAGCGCACATTGTGGGCCACGAACACGCAGCCCTCGGTCATTTCCACCACCTTGCGCGCCACTTCGTGGAACCGGGGCGCATCGCTCACCATGTCATTCGTAATGCCCGTAAGCTGGGTGATGAACGGCGGAATGGCCCGCCCGGGGTTGAGCAGGGTAGCATATTCATCGACGATTTTTTCGCCGTCGTGAATGTAAATGGCAATTTCGGTGATGCGGTCCTGGGTGGGCTGCCCGCCGGTGGTTTCAAGGTCGATGATGGCGTACAAAGCGGCGCGGAGATAGGTCGAGAGCTAAGCTAACAGCTTTAGCCGGGCAGAAGGTTGCGTTTGCCCGTACCGTGGCCTTGGCGAGACTGCGCGTTCGAGCATCGAGTCCCGCGAAATCGGGGACTTGCGGAATTCGGGGCACTACATTTTCTTCACCATGCGCAATACTTTGCCAAAAAAGCCCAGCTTGGGCAAGGCCCGATGCTGGTGGCTTTCATCCAGCTCCGACACGTCGCCCAGCAAAAAGCCCCAGGGCTGCAGGCTCCTGTTCGCATCGAACACCACTTTCAGTACCGCCACCAGCGGAATGCTGAGAATCATGCCCGCCGTGCCCCACAGCTCGCCGCCCAATATCAGCGCCACGATGGCGGCCATGGGGTTGATGCTCACTTTTGAACCCGTGACCATGGGCGTGATGAAATTGCCCTCCAGAAACTGCACCACCAGAAATACGCCCACCACGGCTGCCGCCCGGGCCGGCGACCCGGTTTCGACCAGCGTAACGAGCGCCGGAATGGCCGCCCCCACCAGAATGCCGATGTAGGGAATTACGGCCAGCACCGAGGCAAAGGCGGCGAAGAAGATGGCAAACTTCACGTTCAGCACCAGCAAGCCAATGGCGTTGAGCACCGCCACGATGACGATGACCGTGAGCAGCCCCGAGATGTAAGCCTGCACTACATTTTGAATATTATCGAGGGTCTGTAGTACGCTGGTGCGCTTGTCGGGGCTCACGAAGCGGAACATGAACTGCCGCATGTGGTCGCGGTAATACAGGAAGCAGAAAATGTAAATTGGCACCAGCGTGAGCACGCTCAGCACCCCGGCCGTGGTGCTGAGCGTGCTGCCCAGGTAGCCACCCGCTGATTTCTTGAACGATTTCATCGACTGGTCAATCAGTTCGTCCTTGCTCATCACGTCCATGCCAAAGCGCTGATGCGCCCACTGTTGGCCTTCATCAAAGAGCACAATCAGCTTTTTCTGGAGCAGCGGTAGCTCGGTGCGTAGTTCCACGAGCTGCGAGCCAAACAGGAAGATGAGCCCGAGAATGGCCGCTACCATCACCAGCAGCGCCGCGATAATAGCCCATACCGGCGGCCAGCCCCATTTTTCCATCCGCCGCACCAGTGGCAGCAACAGTACCGAGAGCAGCGCCGCGAAAAACAGCGGCAGCAGAATGCCGTCGAGCTTGTGCAGCACAAACACCAGCAACGAGGCCCCAATCAGCAGAAAAGTATAGTAGACAACGGGCGACTGCCGGATTTCGGGCGGGGTGGGTTGCGGCACGGAAGTGTTGGCGCGCGCGCTGGTGCGGTTGATTAGCGATGGGAACATACGTAGGGCATAAGGAAGTGAGACAGAGAATGAGCCGGCCAAAGCCGGGATGGGCCGGGCGGTGGGCGTGAACCCTCAACCCGGCGACCTTGTTGCAAACTAAGGAAATTAGTGCGAGGTGCTAAACGAACTGGCAATAAAGCTTGCCCTCCCGCCGATTTCTGCGTTATTTTACCCCAAAACTGGAATACAGTTGCCCGATGAACGACGAATTACTCACCGACGACCCGCAAACCCCCGCCAAGGCCCCCGACCACGGCTATAACGAAGACAGCATTCGCTCGCTCGACTGGCGCGAGCACATCCGCCTGCGGCCCGGCATGTACATCGGCAAGCTCGGCGACGGCTCGGCCTACGACGACGGCATTTATGTGCTGGTGAAGGAGGTGGTCGACAACTGCATCGACGAGCACGTGATGGGCCACGGCCGCACCATCGATATCAAAATCTCTGATGCCAAGGTGCAGGTGCGCGACTACGGCCGCGGCATTCCGCTGGGCAAGGTGGTCGACGTGGTGAGCAAAATCAATACCGGCGGCAAGTACGACAGCAAGGTGTTTCAGAAGTCGGTGGGCCTGAACGGCGTGGGCACCAAGGCCGTGAACGCCCTGAGCGGCTACTTCCTGGTGCAGAGCGTGCGTGAAGGCATTCTGAAGGCCGCCGAGTTTGCCCAGGGCAAGCTCACGAGCGACGCCAAGCCCAGCAAAACCAGCCAGCGCAACGGCACGCTGGTAGTTTTCCAGCCTGACGACACGATTTTCAAGAACTACCGCTTCATCCCGGAGTACCTCGAAAACCAGGTCTGGAACTACGTTTACCTGAATTCTGGCCTCACCATCAACTTCAACGGTCAGAAGTACTACTCCGAAAACGGCCTGCTCGACCTGCTCGCCCGCAAGGCCGACGTGGAGCACCTGCGCTACCCCATCATCCACCTGAAAGGTGCGGATATTGAGATGGCCATGACCCACGGCAACGACTACGGCGAGGAGTATTATTCCTTCGTGAACGGCCAGTATACCACGCAGGGTGGCACGCACCTGGCCGCCTTCCGCGAAGCCGTAGTGAAGGCCGTGCGCGAGTTCTATAAGAAGGACTACGACGCGGCCGATGTTCGGGCCAGCATTATTGCCGCCATTTCGGTGCGCGTGCAGGAGCCCGTGTTCGAATCGCAGACCAAGACCAAGCTGGGCTCGGTGAATATGGGGGAGGACGGCCCTACGGTGCGCGGCTTCATCCTCGATTTCGTGAAGGAAAACCTCGACAACTACCTGCACAAGAATGCGCTGGTAGCTGAGGCCCTGCGCAAGCGCATCGAGCAAAGCGAGCGCGAGCGCAAGGACATGGCCGGCGTGAAAAAGCTCGCCAACCAGCGCGCTAAAAAAGCCAACCTGCACAACCGCAAGTTGCGCGACTGCCGCTTCCACCTGGGCGAAAACGCTAAGGACGGGGCCGAAAAGGAGCTTTTGACGACCCTCTTCATTACTGAAGGCGATTCCGCTTCGGGCAGCATCACCAAAAGCCGCAACGTGGAGCTGGAGGCCGTGTTCAGCCTGCGCGGCAAGCCGCTGAACTGCTTTGGGCTGAAGAAGAAAATCGTGTACGAGAACGAGGAGCTGAACCTGCTGCAGCACGCCCTCAACATTGAGGAAGGCATTGAGCACCTGCGCTACAACCGCGTGGTTATCGCCACCGACGCCGACGTCGACGGCATGCACATTCGTCTGCTGCTGCTCACGTTCTTCCTGCAGTTCTTCCCCGATTTGGTGCGCAACGGCCACGTCTTCATTCTTGAAACGCCACTGTTCCGGGTGCGCAACAAGAAGGAAACCATCTACTGCTACAACGAGCAGGAAAAGCAGCACGCCATGCGCAAGCTGGGCAAAAACCCCGAAATTACCCGCTTCAAGGGCCTGGGCGAGATTTCGCCCGACGAGTTTGGCCGGTTCATCGGCGAAAACATCAAGCTCGAACCCGTGATTCTGCAGTCCGACCGCAGCATTCAGCAGGTGCTCACCTATTACATGGGCAAAAACACGCCGGCTCGTCAGGAATTCATCATCGAAAACCTGCGCCTGGAGAAGGACCTCATTACTTCCGACGTGCTGCCCGCCGCCGAGGTAGTGGAAGTAGATTAGCTTCTGTGCCCGTGGGCACTGCTGTTCCGAAAGCCTCCGGTAGTCTCCGGGGGCTTTTTTGTTGCGCCGCCTGGTGAGCTAAAAAAAAGGGTGTCAGGTACCCGAATAAAAATCGTGATTATTGAGCGTAGCGCGTCACTAAAACCTATCTTTAGCTCCGAAATCCTTCCTCAATAAATTTCCACATTTTCCATGCGCTTTTCTATTGTTTGTAAGTTACTGCTGGCGCTTCAAATCAGTCACGGGGCCACGGTGTTGGCGGGAGTTCTACCGACTGCTGCACCGCTGCCTTTTGTGGCCAATCGGGGGCAGTGGGAGCCCCGGATTCGTTATGCGGTGGGTATTCCGGGTGGCAAACTGTACCTAGAGGGTAACTGCTTCACCTACCATCTGTTCGCCGAATCGCCGGCGTGCCCAACGGCCGGCGAGCCCCAGGCGGCCGTGGCCAGCCACGCCTTTCGGGTAACCCTGGTTGGGGCCGCCGCTGCCGCCGCCATCACGGGCGAAGAAATTCAACAGACCTACCATAATTATTTTTTGGGTAATAAGCCCGAGCGCTGGGCCGCCCGGGTGCCGCTGTTTGCCGGCGTGCGCTACCATAATGCTTACCCGGGTGTCGATATGCGCTGGCATCAGCAGGGCGCAAACCAGCTCGAATACGATTTTGAGTTGGCCCCGGGGGTGCGTCCGGCCGTTATTCGGCTGCGCTACGACGGGCTCGATGGCTTGGCCCTCACGCCGGAAGGCCACCTGCAGCTGCGCACCAGTGTGGGCCAGCTACGCGAGCAGGCCCCCGTGGCCTGGCAGCTGGCCGCCAACGGTGCCCGGCGCTCGGTACCGTGCCGCTTTGTGCTGCACGGGCGCGAAGTGGGGTTTGCGCTGGGTGCGGGCTACGACCCTACTCAACGCCTGGTTATCGACCCCGTGCTGGTGTTCGCGACTTACTCAGGCTCCCCGGGCGGGGCCTCCGCCAACACGACTGTGGCCGATGCGCAGGGCAACATGTACACCGGTAGCTACGTGCTGGGCAGTGGTTATCCTGTCACGGTAGGAGCCATCAAAGCGACCTACCGATACGGGAACATGGGTATATCCAAGTTTTCGGCTTCGGGCAACAGCTTGCTTTACGCCACGTACTTGGGCGGGTCCGGCGGGGGCGAAGAATATCCGTTGGATGTGGAAATAAACGCAGCTGGCGAGCTGCTCATCCTGGGGTCGTCCTCGTCCTTTGACTATCCGATTACCGCAGGGGCTTATGACCGTACGCTGGGAAGCGGCGGCGGCAGTTTTTCGCCCCGCGACTTAGTGGTAACCCGTCTGAACCCGACCGGCACGGCGCTGGTAGCCTCAACGTATTTGGGTGGCAGTTTGGAGGAAACGGGGCCTGTTTCGTCGGTGCCAGCCGGCCTGGCCGTCGACCCCAACGGCGACGTGCTGGTGGTAAGCTCCACGTATTCCACCGATTTTCCTACGCTCAATCCGCAGCAGAGCGCGGCCGGGGGCGGGCAGGATGGCATCGTCACGCGCTTCAATCCTACCCTAACGGCCTTACGCTGGTCGACGTACCTCGGCGGCAACGGCGATGACCGGGTTCACGACGTGAAAGTAGCCCCAAACGGCGACGTGTATGTATGCGGGGCAACTTCCAGTAATAACTTGCCGGTAGGTACTGGCGGGCTGTTGCCCACGGCCCCGGTAGGCACCGGCCGCAACGGGTTCGTGCTACGCTACAGCGCCGCGGGGGTGCGGCTCGCCGGAACGTACCTGGGCACCAGCAGCGATGACATTGCCCGCTTTTTAGATTTTGACGCCGCTGGCAATGTGTTGGTGGCGGGCGCCTCTGAAGGGACCTACCCGCGCTCAGCAGGTACTTTCGGTGCTGTCGTGCCCTTTACTTCGGGCGTGTTTATCCATAGCCTCACCCCGTCCCTCAACACCATCTTCTCCACCCAGATAAGTGTGCTTGGCCAGGGACAGCTGAGCCGGTCCAATAGCTCGAATATCGTGACGGCCTTTGGGCGCGACGACTGCGGTCGGCTTTATTTTAGTGCCTATGCCGGGGCCATTGGCAATGTCGGCTGCCCGCTGACTCCGGACGCGCAATTTACGCAACCCCGGACCCTCTATCTGGCCACGCTGGCCGAGAATGCCACCTCGCTGCTGTACGGCACTTACGTAGGCGAGCCCAATAATTCTTCCAGCCCTTCTTTTAGTACGCACCTCCACTACGCCGCGGCCAACCAGATAACGCGCAGTGGCGTGCTCTATCACCTCACCTGCAGCATAGGCCGGGCCTTCCCAACTACGCCCGGCGCATACTCGGCGGGTTTAACCGGTGGCAACGATGGCGCGGCGTTTAAGTACAACATGCAGCCGCTGGGCAACAGCGCTATTCAGTTGCAGGTACCAGTTCCGGCGGCGGGCTGCGCGCCGTATACCGTGCAGTTTGTGAATACCACCGTTAGCAAGCTGGCGTATAGCTGGGATTTTGGCGATGGCAGCCCGCTCGATACGGCCAAGGCTCCGAGTCATAAGTACGTGCGGGCGGGTACCTACTCCGCTCGTCTGGTGGCTACGCGCTCAATTATTGGCTGTGGGCCGGCTTCGGTAGCCCTAGTGGTCCCGGTGGTAGTGGTGGCCCCCGCGCCCGTCCGCATCGCGCCCGACTCGCTGGGTTGTGGGCGCACCTTGGTGCTCGACCCCGCCCGCCTGCAGCCATCCGTGACCGGGCGGGCATATGCCTGGAGCACCGGGGCCCAGACGGCCACGCTGGGCGTTAGCGCGGCCGGCCGCTACCGCGTCGAGATAGACCAGGGTGCCCCGTGCCCCACAACTATCGAATTTGTGGTGAAGGAAATCGCTCCGGAGCCAGTGCGCATCGTGCGGGACTCGCTGGGCTGCGGCAACCTGCTTGTCCTCGACCCCTCGCTGCTTAAGCCCCGGCCCGTGGGTACTGTATATAGGTGGAACACGGGTGCCCAGACGCCCACGCTGGCGATTACCACGCCCGGCCGCTATCGCCTCGAAATAGAACAGGGCCGTTTTTGCCCAGTGGTAGTTGAGTACGACATCCGGCTCAGTCACCCATTTCCGCTGCCCAATATCCTCACGGCCAACGGCGATAAGCAAAATGCGCTGTTTAAAATACCTGCTTCTTACGGCACGCCCGCTCTCAAAGTGTATAACCGGTGGGGCCGGCTGGTGTACGAATCTGCGGCCTATGGCGGCGACTGGGATGGCGCTGGTCATCCTGCCGGGGTTTACTATTATTTGCTTACCCAGCCGGCTTGCGGCATCAACCTCAAAGGTTGGGTGGAAATAATGCGGTAAAAAACGGCTGAATTGCAATAACATAGGTTGTTCGATAACTTTTTCCGGTGGCCCGAGCGTTATCTTTAAAATATTGCTTAGTTTTGCATTGTCGGCTAGGGGTAGACTAGTCGACATATTCCACGGAAAAGCCCGCGCCTTTGGTACGGGCTTTTTTGTTGGAACTCCCTGCTAATCTACTTGCCTGGCAATGGGCAGATATTGCCCGGCCGGCTATTTTATTTAGCTTGGATTTGGGCGATAAATTAGCGAAATTTGGGTCGTAGCTGCCTTTCGCTTGGTAATGTGGTAGGAGCGAGGCTTCTGTTAGCAAGCTAATAAAATTGGGAACTTTCCCAGGTAGGGGCGGCTTAAGTTGCTTGCGCTCCGCGCTGATTCCGGTACTTTTGGCGGAACTCCGCCGTCTTCATTTGCTTCCCTTACGTGGCTACTACTGATACTCCCGCTTCCGACGCACCCGACCAACACTTTCTGCAGCCCGGCGACTCGGTAGATTTCGACCTTTCGGCCTTTTCACCCGCCGCCGATGCCGACGCGCAGGAGCCGACTGAATCCTCCGATGCGACCGGTGAGGTGTTGGGTATGGACGAAAATAATGACCCGTCGACCGATGAGGGCGACGAAGCGCCGCCTTCGGCCGACCTGTTTGGCCTGGTACCGGTAGCGCCAGTGGCCGAACCCATTCCGGCCGAAGAGCTGACCGAGGAGGAACCCAAGTTTGCCCCCGGCGAAACCATTCACGACGTGGCCACGGTGCGCGGCATGTACCAGAACTGGTTCCTGGACTACGCCAGCTACGTGATTCTGGAGCGCGCCGTGCCGGCTATCGAGGATGGCCTAAAGCCCGTGCAGCGCCGCATTCTGCACGCGATGAAGGAGATGGACGACGGCCGCTTCAACAAGGTGGCCAATGTTATCGGCCAGACCATGCAGTACCACCCGCACGGCGACGCCAGCATCGGCGATGCCATGGTGAACCTGGGCCAGAAGGACCTGCTCATCGAAACCCAGGGCAACTGGGGCGACGTGCGCACCGGCGACGGCGCGGCTGCCCCGCGCTACATCGAAGCCCGCCTGAGCAAATTTGCCCTCGACGTGGTATTCAACCCCGACACCACCGAGTGGCAGCTGAGCTACGACGGCCGCAAGCGCGAGCCCACCACGCTGCCCGTGAAGTTCCCGCTGCTATTGGCGCAGGGCGTGGAGGGCATCGCCGTGGGCCTGAGCACCAAGATTATGCCCCACAACTTCCGCGAACTGTGCAAGGCCAGCATCGACGTGCTGCGGGGCCGCGAGGTGCAGCTGTTTCCGGACTTTTCGACCGGCGGCCTAGCCGATGTGAGCAACTACAACTCCGGCATGCGCGGGGCCCGCATTCGCCTGCGTGCTACCATCGAGAAAGTCGATAAAACCCTGCTCATCATCCGCGATATTCCCTACGGCTCGACCACGACGGCGCTGATGGAGAGCATTGTGAAGGCAAGCGAGGCCAACAAAATCAAGATTAAGAAGGTAGTCGACAACACGGCCGCCAACGTGGAGATTCAGGTGCAGCTGCCCACTGGCGTGAGCCCCGACCTGACGATGGACGCGCTCTATGCCTTCACCGACTGCGAAATCAGCATCTCGCCCAACACCTGCGTCATCATCGACGACAAGCCCCGCTTCGTGGGGGTGGAGGACGTGCTGCGCCAGAGCACCCGGGCTACCCTCCGCCTGCTGGAGCGCGAGCTCGAAATCCGGCAGGAAGAACTATGGGAGCGTTGGCACAACGCTTCACTGGAAAAGATTTTTATCGAAAACCGCATTTACCGCAAGATTGAGGAGTGCGAAACCTGGGCCGAAATTCTCGAAACGATTGAGAAGGGCCTGCGCAAGTTTGTGCGCATCGAAGGCGAGAAGGCTAAGTCCGACGACCCGCGCATTGTGCTGCGCCGCCCGCTGACGGAGGACGACTTTACGCGCCTGACCGAAATCCGCATCAAGCGCATCTCAAAATTCGACGGCTTCAAGGCCGATGAGTACTTGCAGCGCCTCACCGACGAGCTGGCCGAGGTAGCCGACCACCTGGCCAACCTCACGCGCTATGCCATTGCTTACTTCGAGGGTCTGCTCAAAAAGTACGGCGCGGGCCGCGAGCGCAAAACCCAGCTCCGCACCTTCGACGTGGTGACGGCCCAGAAAGTGGCCATCGCCAACCAGAAGCTCTACGTGAACCGGGCCGACGGCTTCGTGGGCTACGGCCTGAAAAAGGACGAATTTGTGTGCGACTGCTCCGACCTCGACGACATCATCGCCATTAAGCGCGACGGTACGTTTATGGTGACCAAAATCGGCGATAAGACCTTCGTGGGCAAGGACATCATCCACGTGGGCGTGTACAACAAGAACGACGACCGGCTGGTGTACAACATGGTGTACATCGACGGGGCCTCGGGTATTTCGTTCGCCAAGCGCTTTCTGGTGTCGGGCATTACGCGCGATAAATCCTACGACCTCACTAAGGGTACAAAGGGGAGTAAATCGTTGTATCTCACGGCTAACCCTAACTCAGAGTCGGAAATTGTGAACGTGCTGCTTTCGGACAAGGCCCCGGCCCGGGTGAAGCAGTTCGACTTCGACTTCGCCGAGCTGGCCATCAAGGGCAAGGGCTCGATGGGCAACATCGTTACCAAGCAGCCCATCAAAAAAATCACCCAGAAATCGTTGGGCGACTCGACGCTGGGCGGCCGCGAAGTCTTCTTCGATAGCGTGGTGGCCAAGCTCAACCACACCGGCCACGGCCGCTACCTGGGCACGTTCGACACCGATAATACGGTGCTGGTGGTGTACAAGGATGGCAGCTACGAGCTGAAAGCCGCCGACCCGGCCCTGCACTTCGACGTGCCCAACATTGTACTGCTGCGCAAGCTGGAGCCCGACACGGTTATCAGCACGGTGTATGTGGAGGGGGAGACGAAAATTCATTACGTGAAGCGGTTCAAAATTGAAACCAGCACGCTTGATAAGCGCTTCCTGTTCATTTCGGAGGCCAAGGGTTCGAAAATGTTAGCTGCTACGGCCAACCCCGAGCCGGTGGTGGAAGTGAAATTCCAACGGGACAAGAAGGCCGAAAAGGAAGCTGAAAAGATTCCCCTCCACGGGTTTATCGATGTGAAAGGCTGGAAGGCCATGGGCAACAAGCTCAATTACTTCCGCATCAATAGCCTCGACTTGCTCACCGGCGAAGGCCCCGAGCCCCAGCGCCGCGAGGTGAAGAAGCGCGTGGCCCCGGCACCCACCGGCAAGCCCGCCGAGGGCCCGGCCGCCGAGCCGCAGGGCCCGGTCGACATCACGGCGGAGGATGTAGCGCGCGCCCAGGAACTTCTGAAACGGCCCAAGGCGCAGCTGGGACTGTTTTAGGGTGGGAGGGGGGCGTGCCCAAATTTTGAATTCGGAGTCGTGGTATCACGGCAGCAGGTGATTATGCTGCCTAGCCGGACTGGAAATTGGGGGTGCATTGCCCTGCCGCCGATGCGTTGGCCGAACCTGATGCGGACCTTCCGCGTTTGCGGGCCAGCCCGTTTATTTGCTGCTATGCCCACATTTGCTTGGTTGAGGTTGTTCCGTGCGTCCCGGTTGTCGGCTGGGGTAGTTGGCGGTACCGTGGCTTTGCTGATAGGTGCCCCGGAATTGCCGGTAATTGCGCAAGTCCGGTCAAGCGCCGCTTCGAAAACGAAGCTGGCGAAACCTGTTCAGGTTGTGGCCCCCGAGTCGCCGGCCGACCCGCCCGCCGTGCGGACCAAGCTGTTTCAGGCGGCGGCGCTGGCTAATGCTTTCAAAGATTCGGAAGCGCTGGGCGTGTACCAGGAGGTGCTCAAAATTAATTCGCAGCATTACCTGGCCCTGTGGCAGGCGGCTGTGTTAAGCGTGAAAATCGGGTCCCGCTATTCGGACGAAACCCGCAAGTCAGCTTATTTCGATGCGGCCCGCCAGTATGCCGACCGCGCCTTGGCCTTGCGCCCCGAAGGCGGCGAAAGCAACTATGCCGTGGCGCTGGCCTTATTCAACCAGGCCACCTTATACAAGGCGGGCGCACGGCTCGAAGCCTTCCGCGAAATACGTTCGCACGTATACCTGGCTACTGAGCACCGGCCCGATTTAGCCGAGGCCTGGCAGCTGCTTGGCCGTTGGCAATACCGATTGGCCCACTACAATGTGCTCGAACGCCTCTACAGCAAGTTGCTGCTGGGGGGAGTGCCTGAAGGCGGCGACAGCCGCGAAGCCATGGACGACCTCGAAAAAGCGCTGACCCTGGCACCACGGAGCCTGCCGATGCACTACGACCTGGCCCGGATGTACAAGTATCAGGGCCGCCGCCGCCGAGCCATTGCGACCCTCGAAGCGGCCCAGAGAATCGCGCCCATCACCAGCGAAGACCTGGTGATTCTACGCTTGTGCAGCAAGCTACTGCCGCCGCTGCTTCGTGCCGATGCCCGCCGCCAGCGCCAGCGCGCCCGACTGGGCGAAAAACTAAAGCCACCGGTGCAGGCCTTGCCCGAGAATACCCCCACTTCCCTCGCCCCAACTCCAGCCGATTCGGCCAGCAAAAAGCCCTGACGAACAGTTGTTCATCAGGGCTTTTTGCTGGCCGAATCGGCTGCTTATTGCTTCGTCACACGGCGGCTGGTTTGCCGGCCAGCTTGGCTGATGACCAGCGTATAGTTGCCCGGTGCCACCGAGGCCGGCACCGTGAGGTGCAATGCTCCATTGGCAGGCTGCACGGTGGCCGAGAACACGCGCCGGCCCAGGGCATCGGCCAGGTAGGCCGCAGTAGGCATGCGTGCGGCGGTGGGGGCCAGGTCCAGGTTTAGCTCACTGCTGAATGGGTTGGGGTAAGCCGACGTGAAGAGGTCAGCAGCCGTCGGCTTGGCTGCCAGCGTTGATGCGGAATAGAAAGCATCGGAGGTAAACAGGCCCCGGCCGTGGGTGGCAGCTGCTACCATTTGGTCGCCCGGGCGGTAGCGCAGCATATCGACGCGGGTGTAGGCCAGGCCGCTGCTGGCGGGTGCCCACGCCGTGGCGGCACCGTCGAGCAGCTCGGTCGAGTACACGCCCATTTCGGTGGCGAGCATGGCCCGGCCGGGGTTGCGCGGGTCGAACAGGGCCCAGCGTACCGGCATGTCGGGCAAGGCTCCCTCCACGCTGGTCCAGGTCGGGGTAGCGGCGTCGGCATCGCGGGTTTCATAAACGCTCACGATGCCATAATTTGAATACGTTACGAGCAGGTGTTTCTCGTTGGTTGGGTCGACGGCTACGCACGACACAGAGGTGCCGGCCGTGCCGGGGCGCAGCGTGCGCACCACCGGCGTGAGCGTATGCGCACTGTCGACGAGCAACACCCGGCCGGAATTAGTGCCGACGTAGATGCGCTTGCGGATAAGCGGCGACACCGCGATATGGGTCACCTTGCCCATTCCGGTACCTAGGCTGGGGAGAATGGTGGTGGCGGTGGTAGCCGTGGGGTCGCCGGCATTAGTCCAGGCCAGGTAGGTATCGTTATTGTGGCAGGCGTACAGGATGTTGCTCTGGCTATCGTATTCCCAGGGGTTGATGAAGGAGCCGAGTGAGGTACTTATATTGAAGTTCGTGAAGCTAGCGCCGCCGTTGAGCGAGCGCCGGTACTGATTGTAAACGTAGCTTGTGAACTGGATAGCCGGGTTGTCCTGGTCGATGGCGCAGAGCCCGCCATCGCCGCCCGTGGCCATCGTAGTCGAGTTTATACCCGCAGCCGTGAATCGTTGGGTTCCATTATCCTGCGCGCCGGCCAAAAAGTAGTTTGCGTTGGTTGGGTGCATGGCCAGCGCGTAGAACTGCGTCACATTGAGGCCGGTGTTACGCTGGCTGAACTGGGGCTCGTTGGCATTGCTGATGGAGGCATCGGCCGAATAAGCTACCCCGCCGTCACTGCCAAAAAAAGCCTTGTTGGCTGGGGCCACCGTAGTGGGCACAAAAGCAATGGCATGGTGGTCGGCGTGCACATAGTAGATGGAAGAAGTAGCTGCGGTCCAGTTCGACTCGTGGTCCCAGGTTACGCTGTCGGCTTTGGCTTTGCCCGCTTCGCTGGTAAACCACAGGTCTATTCCCCCTACGTACAAGGCATTCGGGTCGGCTGGCGACACGGCCGCGGCTAAGTCATACCAGCTCTGCCCTCTGGTGAAATCGTAAGTTGGGTCGGTGGCCGTTGCACCAGGGCGGGCCATGGCCACCCAGGTATCCCCCTTATCTAGCGAGCGGAAGATGTTCAGCAGGGGAGTCCCGGTGGCCGATGACTGAAACAGCGCATACACACGGTTGGCATCGGACGGGGCGCAGGCCACTTCAATGCGCTGGTAGCCGGTAGTGGGCAAGCCCGAGCCGGTTAGGGTGTTGAGCTTGGTCCAGGAGCCGGCATCGCCGGTGGCTGAGCGGTAGATGCCATCGGTGGAGAAAATACCCATCGTCACAAACAGCGTGTTGTCAGCACCAATTTCAATATCGGCTACGCGACCCGTGGCTGTTGCCGGGGCCACGCCCAGGCCCAGTACCTGGGTCCAGGTGCTGCCGCCGTTCTGGCTGCGCCAAAGGCCACTGCGGGTCGCCGCGTACACGTCGCCCGAAACCGGGTGCACCAGCACTTTCTGCACGTAGGCAAAGATGACATTGTTGGTGCTGACCAGCTGCGCCCAGGTGGTGCCGCCGTCGGTCGATTTCCAGATGCCTGCGCCCTGAATGGCGTCGGCATTAAAGTATCCTTCCCCGGTGCCGCAATAAAGGGCCGGTGGGCGCGATGCCGGGCCCGCCGCGATGGTCGTAACCGCCAGGTTGGTCAGAAACGAGTTAACGTTCTTCCACTGGATGCTACCAGTGGTGGCGTTGGTAGCCTTCCAAAGGCCGCCGCCGGCCGAACCGGCCCAGATGGTATTGCCGCTGGCATCGCTGGGGTCAACCAACAGGCTTAGCACGCGTCCGGCCACGTTTGAGGGCCCGCGCTCTGTCCAGGTCGCGTTGGATAGCACGCCTGCCGTTGGCCGTTGGCCGGCTCGCGCCGCCAGCATAGTTTCGTTGTAGCGTGCGGCGGCTAGCAGCCGCTGCCGGGGAACCAGGCCGGAGGCAGGGTCGCGCGTGAGGTCCAGCTCCTGCTCCAAGGCGAGGTCGGGGCGGTCATTGAAAACGCGGTCGTCGTCCTCATCACCTTCCTCATCGGCTTCGCTTTCCAAAAGCCGCTCCGCAAATGCTGCTTTCTTATCATCCCGAGGCGGCTGCGCCAAGTAATAGCTGCCTGAATAAAACAGGCCGATTAACCCTACCGCCAGTCCTTGGCGCAATAGGTTAGTTGGTAGAATGTGCTTCATTTACAATAGTTGTGTGGCGGAAAAGGCCCCCTTGCAAAGCTACCAAGGGAAAAGGTAATGCGAATAGTTTCTGCTGTGTAAAAAGCATGTTATTAATCAGCATGTCAGGGTGCTTCCGTACGCTGTTGCAGTTATCATTATCTGACCAAAATCTGCTGATAAGCTGCTGTAGCGCTAACCTTCCGTTTTCGCTTCCAGGCAGTACAACGATTTGAAGCTGCTACTTTTGAACGAGTTTTAGTTGCCGTTACCTATGTTAATCTCCCGCCATTTTCTTTGGCTACTGTGCCTGCTCGCCGGCTGCCAGGCAGCGCCAGCCGAGCGGGCCGATACGCTTATCGACCTCGCAACCGTGCAAAGCGGCCCCCGCGTGCAGGCCGACGAGCTGAACGGGGCCATTCAGCGCGAGCCGCGCAATACGGCCCTGCTCGCCCGCCGTGCCTCCCTGCGGCTTGCCGCCGGCCAGCCCCGCGCCGCCCTGGCCGATGTGGTCCGGGCGCTCGGTATCGACGACGCCGACGGTAATCTTTACTTCCTGCAAGCTCGCGCCTACCGTGCTTTGGGCCAGCTCGACGAAGCCTTATCCGCCGCGCGCCAGGCGGCCGGCCATGGTTTTGGAGGCCCCGAGCTGCCGCTGCTGGTGGGCGAAACCCATCTGGCCGCCCGCAACTATCCCGCCGCCCTCGACAACCTTGACCGTACCCTGCGCCTCGACCCCGACCAGCCGGCGGCCCTCTTCTACAAAGGCTTGGCTTATGCTGCTTCCAACGACACCAGCACCGCCGTGCAATACCTCCAGGATGCGTTGGCCCGCGACCCCCGCGAGCCCGAGATTTTGCATCAGCTGGCTTTTCTGCTGAACGCCTGGCGCATTCCGGCCGATGCCGCCCGCTATGCCGCGCAGGGCATGAAGCTCGATACCGCTTCCGGCCAGCTGCGCTACGACTATGGCCGGCAGCTGGAGTTGCAGGGCCACCCCGACAGCGCCTTGTGGTACTACCGCCGCGCCTTGGTGCTCGACACCACCGTGTACCGGGCCGACTACCGCTTGGGCCTGGCTGCCGCCAAAACCCGCCAGCCGGCCGCTGTGGTGGCGCACATGGCCCGCGCCCTGCGCCGCAACCCGCGCCTGCCCCAAGCCCGCGTCCTGCTCGCCGAAGCGCTCGAAGTTCAAAACCGTTTGCCCGAAGCCCTGGCCCAGTACCGCCTGCTGGTGGCCGAAAACCCGGGCAACCAGCATTGGACCTTTAAGGCCTGGAAAATGGGAGATGCGACGCTGCCCGACAGCCTGCGCCGCAGCGCGCGGCGCGCCGTACGCCGGCCGGCCCGCCCAATGGCCTTAGAACCGCTGGCCCCGGTAAACGTGTTGAACCCGGTACCGGCGCAGTAGCGGCACCTTCACCAACGCCGGGCTTTTCAGGTTCGTGGGGTTTTCAGGATTGAAAAAATATCCCGCTCTCCCGGCGCAAGTGCTAACTTGCGCCCTGCCTGCCCCAAGCGGGGCCTTTTACTTAGTATTATGCTCAACATCACCCTCCCCGACGGCTCCCAGCGCCAGCTGCCCGACGGCGCGACCGGCTACGACGTCGCCGCCAGCATCTCCGAAGGCCTCGCCCGCAACGCCCTCGCCGTCACCGTGAACGGCGACGTGCGCGACCTGCACCGTGCCCTGCCCGACAACGCTACCGTCAGCATTCTCACTTGGAACGACGACGCCGGCAAATCCACCTACTGGCATTCCTCGGCCCACCTTATGGCCGAGGCGCTCGAAGCCCTGTACCCCGGCGTGAAGCTGGCCATCGGCCCGGCCATCGAAAACGGTTTCTACTACGACGTTGACCTCGGCGAAGGCCGCAGCATCAGCAGCGAAGACTTCCCCGAAATCGAGAAGAAGATGCTGGAGCTGGCCAAAACCAAAAGCCGCTACGAGCGCAAGGACGTCTCGAAAGCCGATGCCATCACCTACTTCACCGACAAGCAGGACCCCTACAAGCTCGAGCTGCTCGAAAACTTAGAGGACGGCAGCATCACCTTCTACACGCAGGGCAACTTCACCGACCTCTGCCGCGGCCCGCACATCCCCGACACCGGCACCATCAAAGCCGCCAAGCTGATGAACGTGGGTGGCGTATTCTGGCGCGGCGACGCCAACCGCCAGCAGCTGACCCGCGTGTACGGCATCACCTTCCCCAAGGCCAAGGACCTCACCGAGTACCTCGAGCGCCTCGAAGAAGCCAAGCGCCGCGACCACCGCAAACTCGGCAAAGAGCTCAAGCTGTTTGCTTTTTCCGAGAAAGTAGGAGCGGGGCTGCCCCTGTGGCTGCCCAAAGGCACCGCCCTGCGCGAGCGCCTCGAACAGTTCCTGCGCAAAGCCCAAGTGAAGGCCGGCTACCAACCCGTCGTCACGCCCCACATCGGCTCCAAAGAGCTGTACGTGACCAGCGGCCACTACGAGAAGTACGGGGCCGACTCCTTCCAGCCCATCAAAACGCCCAACCCCGGCGAGGAATTCTTCCTCAAGCCGATGAACTGCCCGCACCACTGCGAAATCTATAAAACCGAGCCCCGCAGCTACCGCGACCTGCCCGTGCGCTTCGCCGAGTTCGGCACCGTGTACCGTTATGAGCAGTCGGGCGAGCTGCACGGCCTTACCCGCGTGCGCGGCTTCACGCAGGATGATGCCCACCTGTTCTGCCGCCCCGATCAGGTGAAGGACGAGTTCATGAAGGTGATTGACATCGTGCTCTACGTGCTCAAGGCGCTCGATTTTAACGATTTCACCGCCCAGATTTCGCTGCGCGACCCCGAGAACAAAACCAAGTACATCGGCACCGACGAAAACTGGGCGTTGGCCGAAAGCGCCATCATCGAAGCCGCCGCCGAAAAAGGCCTCACCACCACCACCGAGCTGGGCGAAGCCGCCTTCTACGGCCCTAAGCTCGACTTCATGGTGCGCGATGCCATCGGCCGCCGCTGGCAGCTAGGCACCATCCAGGTCGATTACAACCTGCCCGAGCGCTTCGACCTCGAATACACCGCCGCCGACAATTCCAAGCAGCGCCCGGTGATGATTCACCGCGCCCCGTTCGGCTCGCTCGAACGCTTTGTGGCCGTCCTCATCGAGCACTGCGGCGGCAACTTCCCGCTCTGGCTCACGCCCGAGCAGTTCATCGTACTCCCCATTTCCGATAAATACAGCGACTACGCCTACGAGGTGAAGGCCTTGCTGGAGCAGCACGAATTGCGCGGCACCGTCGACGGCCGCGACGAGCGCATCGGTCGCAAAATCCGCGATGCCGAAATGGGCAAAATCCCGTATCTGCTGGTAGTAGGCGAGAAGGAAGCCCAGGACAACGTCATCTCCGTGCGCCGCCACGGCGAAGGCGACCTCGGCTCCATGTCCCTCGAAGACTTCGTGGCCAGCGTGCAAAGCCAGATGGTAACGGCGATGTAAGTTGTTGACATCAAGTTTGTCATGCTGAACAGAGTGAAGCACCTTATCGCGTCAGGACAAATCGTTCCAGTATGATAAGGTGCTTCACTCTGTTCGGCATGACAATGAGTTAAGCACTTCTGTGATTTCCTTCGGCCGCTGCCCTTGCTTTTCCAATTAAAAATGCCGATATTTGCCCCCTGATAGCTAGGCCTTGCCCGGCTTGAACCGCCCAGAATCTCATTCCCCGCCACTTTTTTCGCAGGAGGACCAAACCATAGCAGCCCCGAACCGTCGGTACGTGCCCCGCCAGCAGGTGGAAGAGCCGTTCAAAATCAACCAGAAAATCACCGCTCGTGAAGTGCGCCTCGTCGGCGACAACGTGGAGCAAGGTGTCTACCCGACCGACCAGGCCCGGAAGATGGCCCAGGAGCAAAACCTCGACCTCGTTGAGATTTCTCCCACGGCCACCCCGCCCGTCTGCCGCGTCATCGACTACTCGAAATTTAAATACGAGCAGAAAAAGAAGACCCGCGAGCTTAAGGCCAAGCAGACCAAGGTCGTGCTGAAGGAAATCCGCTTCGGCCCCAACACCGACGAGCACGACTTTGCCTTCAAGGTGAAGCACGCCCAGGAGTTTTTGCGCGAAGGCGCGAAAATCAAAAGCTACGTGCATTTCGTTGGCCGGAGCATTGTCTTCAAGGAGCGGGGTGAAATCCTGCTGCTCAAGTTTGCCCAGGCCCTCGAGGACTTGGCCAAAGTAGAGCAGTTGCCCAAGCTCGAAGGCAAGCGCATGTTTCTCTACCTTGCCCCCAAGGCGGCGGTAGTGGCCAAAGCCGCCGCCAAGCCCGCCGCTCCGGCCGAGGCCAAGCCGAAAGCCCCCAAGCCCGCCGAGCCAAAAGCCGAAGCTACTGAACAGACCTCCGACGCTGCCCCGGCCCCCGCCGAAGCTGCTGAATAGTTTTACCCGGTTGAAGATGGCTTCCCGACCTCTGGTCAGTCAGCAATCAACAATCAACAACCAACCCTCCAACAACCACGACAATGCCGAAAGTAAAGACGAAATCCGGTGCTAAGAAGCGCTTTGCGCTCACCGGAACGGGCAAGGTGAAGCGGAAGCACGCCTTCAAATCGCACATTCTGACCAAGAAGACGACCAAGCAGAAGCGGGGCCTGACCCACACCGGCCTGGTTAGTAGCGCCGACATGAATCGGGTGCGCCAGATGCTCAACATCTGAGTTAACTAACATACAATTTTCACCAGGCTTCCGGCTCTAAGACTTAACCTGTCGCCGGCTGCCAAAAACTCTCAAGGTTATGCCAAGAAGTGTCAACCATGTGGCCTCGCGCCATCGCCGTAAGAAAATCATGCGTTTGGCGAAAGGCTACTATGGCCGTCGCAAAAACGTGTGGACCGTAGCCAAGAATGCCGTTGAAAAAGGCCTCTTGTATGCTTACCGCGACCGTAAAGTAAAGAAGCGCGAATTCCGTGCCCTCTGGATTCAGCGTATCAACGCCGGCGCGCGTGAGCACGGCCTCTCGTACTCGCAGCTGATGGGTGGCTTGAAAAAGGCCGGCATCGAACTCAATCGCAAAGTGCTGGCGGACTTGGCCCTGAACCACCCTGCTGCCTTCCGGGGCATCGTGGAGAAGGTAAAATAACTGCCCCTGCGCGCTATTGACCAAGAAGACGCTGGCCCCTTTGCGGGTCCAGCGTCTTCTTGTTTCAGGCTTTCTCATTTTGGGGAATCAAGATAAGGGGGAGCAGACCAGCGAGTACCAATGACCGGTAACAAAAAAACCGCTCCAGCGCAATGCTGAAACGGTTTTCGACGTAGCGGGAGGCGGGCTCGAACCGCCGACCTCAGGGTTATGAATCCTGTGCTCTAACCAGCTGAGCTACCCCGCCGGGTTTTGTGGGTGCAAAGGTAAGGTAACGAAAACCCGCCGTGCAAGCCCACTAGCTAAAAAACACTGTTTTTATGTTGCGCCCCATTGTTTACAATCCAATGGGGGTGCCGAATTTTCGACTTCCTCCAATGGCTTTATCTGATACTCAAACGAAAGCACGCTTCGTTGCGGAATTCCCCGTCAATGCGTCGCCCAAAATTCTTTTCCCCTACTTGGCTACGGCCTCGGGCCTGACGCAGTGGTTTTGCGACGATGTGCGCTACGTGGAGGGCCAGCGTCTCAATTTTATCTGGGACCACGAGAACCACTACGCCGAAATTTCGGGCCAGCGCCTGAACCGCGCCGTGCGCTTTGTATTTCTCGATGACCACCGCCAGCCACTAACGGATGCCAATTACTTGGAGTTCTCGCTCGACTCGTCGCAGGTTACCGATGAGGTTTATCTGCGGGTTGTTGATTATTCGACTGCCCAGGACCCGGCCGAGCATCAGGAAATGTGGGAAGGCCTCGTGGCCAAGCTGCGCGAGCAGGTAGGGGGCTAACTTTGCCCATTCAAAGGCACCGCGTACCCCGTCGGCCCGGCCGGCGGGGTACTTTTTTTGGCCTCAGTGCGTTAGTATTTCGCGGCCGGAGTCGTCCATCAGGTTTCGTTTATGCTCAAAAAGCTCGATAAGCTCATTCTAAAGGCCTTTGCCGGGCCCTTCCTCCTCACTTTTGCGGTTGTGCAGTTCATTCTGCTTACTCACACGCTGCTCAAGTACCTTGATGACATCATTGGGAAGGATTTGGGCACTGGCGTGCTGTTGCAGCTGCTGTTCTATTTCAGTGTGCTCATTGTGCCGGTTTCTTTGCCACTAGCGGTATTGCTTTCCTCGCTGATGACCTACGGCAATCTGGGCGAGCACCACGAGCTGACGGCCATTAAGGCTTCGGGTATTGCGCTTACGCGTATTTTGCGGCCGGTGCTGCTGGTCACGGCCGCGTTGGCCGTGGGTGCTTTCTGGTTCAATGAGAACATTGTTCCAAAGGCTAACCTAAATGCGTACAGCTTGCTCTGGGACGTACGCCAGCAAAAACTGGCCCTCGATATTCGGGAAGGCGTGTTCTACAGCGGCATTCCCGGCTACACCATCAAGGTGGATAAGAAAACCGGCGAGAACGGCGACCACTTGCACGGGGTGATGATTTATGACAATTCCGAAAAGTCGGGCAACGCCACGGTGATGCTGGCTGACTCGGGCCGAATGTTCACGCGCTTCAACGGGGGCTATTTAGGCCTGGAAATGTTCCACGGATACAAATATGTAGAGCAGCCCGATGCTTCGGACCGCGCCGGGGCCAGCTTTTACCGTCAGGGATTTGATAAAAGCGTGGTGACGTTTTCGTTGGCTTCGTTTGGATTGGGCCACACGCAGAAAGAGTTGTTCTCGACCAATCGCATGATGCTCAACATCGCGCAGCTGCACGAGGCGACGGATTCGGTGCAGCGCAAGCTGCATCAGGAAGAGCGGCAACTTCCCCGGCAAATGAATGCCTACTATACTTTTGCCCGTTTCGATACCACGGGTCAAGCGGCCAACCACAAGTCGGAAGCCATCAAGGTGGCGTCCGCGAAACTCGCCCCCGTTACCAGCGCCATCCTGGAGCAGGCGCAGAACCGGGCGCGCAACCTAATGGCCTTTAGTAGCTCCAACGCCGAGCGCATAGATGAGTACGCCCGAAATTCGGCGCTGTTCCGCATCGAGGTATTTCGCAAATACACCCAGTCGGTAGCAGTGCTACTTATGTTTCTGATTGGTGCGCCGCTGGGTTCAATCATTAAAAAAGGTGGTTTAGGGGTCCCCATTCTCATTTCCATCCTCTTTTTTATCGTTTATTATGTGCTCAGCATCATGGGCGAGAAGTATGGGCGCGAGTTCGTGATGCCGGTAGGGGTTGGCATGTGGATGTCGAACCTGGTGCTGCTGCCGGCCGGCTTGTTCTTCCTTTACCAAGCCTACAACGATTCGGGCCTGCTTGAACTCGACTTCTGGCGGCGGCTGCCGCGGCGACTAGGCATTCCGGCCCTTCGCAAAATCACGGAGCCGGAAGAGGAGGTAGTGGCATAAGCCTCAGCTTGTGCGATGAGTATTACGCCACCGACAAATCTCGCCACCTTCCTTTTATCCTGGTTTTAAATTTCGTACCTTTGCGGCACCCCAATGTATGGGATAGTCAAATTTCTTTTTTCATCCTAAAATCTAAGACGGGGTAAAACCTATCAGCCGATGATTTTAAATACCGAAGCAAAACAGGCCATCTTTGAGAAGAACAGCCTGCAAAAAGTAAAAACCGATACTGGTTCGGCCGAGTCGCAAATCGCTCTCTTCACGCACCGCATCACCCACCTCACCGAGCACCTGAAGGTGAACAAGAAGGACCACAGCACTCGTCTGGGTCTTCTCAAGCTCGTAGGTAAGCGTCGCAGCATGCTGGATTACCTGCAGCACCGCGAAATCAACCGCTACCGTGCCATCATTAAGGAACTGGGCATCCGTAAGTAAGTCCAGAATCTGAGAGTAGGGAGCCTTCCAACGAAGGTTCCCTACTCTTTTTTTGTTCGGGTTGGTTTGGCCCCGAGGCCATCCCGGAAAGCTGTTTTACCATCGGTGCACCGTTGTGTTATATTGAGTAGCGAGGGCCGTGCGCGGTGTTCGTTTTTGGCTGCTCGCCCGCTGTCGCTTTTCTAAGCAAATCCCGCTGATGTCCCAACCCCACGCCATTACCAAAACCCTGGCGCTGCCCGACGGCCGCGTTATCTCCATCGAAACCGGCAAGCTGGCCAAATTCGCCGACGGTGCCGTCGTGGTTCGCCTCGGCGATACCATGCTGCTCGCCACGGTGGTTTCGGCCCCGAGCCAGCGCGACGGCGTTGACTTTCTGCCCCTGTCGGTTGACTACCAGGAGAAATTCGGCTCGGCCGGCAAGATTCCCGGCTCGTTTCAGCGCCGCGAAGGCCGCCTAAGCGACTATGAAATCCTGGTCTGCCGCCTCGTCGACCGCATTCTGCGGCCGATGTTCCCCAAGGACTACCACTACGAGGTGCAGGTGATGATTACCCTCATCTCAGCCGATAAAGAAGTTCAGCCCGATGCCCTGGCCGCCCTGGCTGCTTCGGCCGCGCTGTCGATTTCTGACATTCCGTTTGCCGGCCCGATTTCCGAAGTGCGCGTGGCGCGCATCGACGGCCAGTTCCAAATTAACCCCAAAACCTCCGACCTGGCCCGTGCCGACATGGACCTGATGGTGGGCGCAACTGCCGACTCCGTGGCCATGGTGGAAGGTGCTATGAAGGAAGTGAGCGAAGAAGAGATGGTGGCGGCCATTGCCTTTGGCCACGAAGCCATCAAGGCCCAGTGCCAGCTCCAGAAAGATTTGGCGGAGGCCGTGGGCCGTACCGCCGATTCGCCTACTCGTGAGTACCCCAAGTATGAGGAAAACGATGAGCTGAAAAAGACCATTCTGGACGCCGTGTACCAGGGTGCCTACGACGTGGCCCGCAGTGGCAATACCAGCAAAGGCGGCCGTAAGGAGGGCTTTGGCAAGGTAAAAAAGCAAGTGCTCGAGCATTTGCTGGCCGTGGATGCCGAGTTGAACATGAAGATGTTCAGCCGCTACTATGGCTCGGCTGAGAAAAAGGCTATTCGGGATATGATGGTGAAGGAGCGGGTGCGTCTCGACGGCCGCCAGCTCACCGAAATTCGCCCTATCTGGTCGGAAATCAATTACCTGCCCGGTGCGCACGGCTCGGCCATCTTCACCCGCGGCGAAACACAAAGCCTGACCACCGTCACGCTCGGTACCAAGCTCGATGAGCAGATTGTGGACCAGCCCCTGACCAAGGGTTACTCCAAGTTCATGCTGCACTACAACTTCCCCGGTTTTTCGACCGGTGAAGTGAAGCCTAACCGGGGCGCTGGCCGCCGCGAAATTGGCCACGGCAACCTGGCCCTCCGCTCGCTGAAGCAGGTGTTGCCTTCGGACGACGAGAACCCTTACACCATCCGCATCGTGTCGGATATTCTGGAGTCCAATGGTTCCAGCTCGATGGCCACTGTTTGCGCCGGCTCGCTGGCGCTGATGGATGCCGGCGTTAAAGTGTCGGGTGCCGTGTCGGGCATTGCCATGGGCCTCGTGCAGGACAAGGAAACCGGTGAGTACGCCGTGTTGAGCGATATTCTCGGCGACGAGGACCACCTCGGCGACATGGACTTCAAGGTAACCGGCACCGAGAAGGGCATTTGCGCCTGCCAGATGGATATTAAAATCCAGGGTCTGAGCAATGAGATTCTGACCGCCGCGCTGCACCAAGCCCGTGCTGGCCGCCTGCACATCCTCGCCGAAATGGCGAAGACCATTGCCGCCCCGGCGGCCGAGTTGAAGGCCCACACGCCGCGCTCGCACAAAATGCTGATTGACAAGGAATTCATCGGGGCCATCATCGGGCCGGGTGGTAAGGTTATCCAGCAGATTCAGAAGGATACCAACGCCACGGTTATCATCGAGGAGAAGGACGAAAAGGGCCACGTAAGCATTTACGCAGCCAACCAGGATGACATGCAGGGTGCCATCGACCGGATTCGTGCCATTGCGGCGCAGCCCGAAGTGGGTGAGGTGTACAAAGGCAAAGTGCGCAGCATTCAGCCCTACGGCGCTTTCGTGGAGATTATGCCTGGTAAAGATGGCCTGCTGCACATCTCCGAAGTGACGCACGAGCGAATTCAGACGCTGGAAGGCTTGTTGGAAGTGGGCCAGGACATCGACGTGAAACTGGTGGAAATCGATAAGAAAACCGGCAAGTACCGCTTGTCGCGCAAAGTGCTGCTGCCCAAGCCGGAAACGGCAGGTGCCAGCAATGGCGAAGCCCAAGCGTAGTTACGCTAACACTCCCGAACTAATGTCGGAGGAAGCCTGTTGGCTACCTCTGACTTAGGGGACTGTCCAGACGGCTTTTTCTTACGTATAACCCCATCAGATATCGTTCTTACCTAGTCCCCAATGAGACAGCTAAAAATTAGTAAGCAGATTACCAACCGCGAAAGCCAGTCGCTGGATAAATACCTCCAGGAGATTGGTAAGGTTGATTTGCTCACGCCCGACGAGGAGGTAACGCTCGCGCAGCGCATCCGCGACGGAGACCAGCAAGCACTGGAAAAATTGACCAAAGCCAATCTGCGTTTCGTAGTGTCGGTTGCTAAACAGTATCAGAACCAAGGTCTTAGCCTCGGTGACCTCATCAATGAAGGTAACCTCGGTCTCATTAAAGCCGCCAAGCGCTTTGACGAGACCCGGGGCTTCAAATTTATTTCGTACGCCGTTTGGTGGATTCGCCAGTCGATTCTGCAGGCCCTGGCCGAGCAGAGCCGTATCGTGCGATTGCCCCTGAACCGGGTGGGCTCGCTGAACAAAATCAGCAAGTCCTTCTCGGAGCTGGAGCAGAAGTTTGAGCGCGAGCCTTCGCCTGAAGAAATTGCCGAGGTGCTGGAGCTGACGACCTCGGAAGTGGTCGACACGCTCAAGATTTCGGGCCGTCACGTGTCGGTGGATGCTCCCTTCGTGCAGGGCGAGGAAAACCGTTTGCTCGACGTACTCGAAAACGAGGACGAAGAGTCGCCGGATATGGCCCTGATGAACGACTCGCTCCGCAAGGAAGTGCAGCGCGCCCTGAGCACGCTCACCAAGCGCGAAGCCGACGTGATTACGCTTTACTTCGGGCTCAACGGTGAGGCGGCCCTCACGCTGGAAGAAATTGGCGAGAAGTTTAATCTGACCCGCGAGCGGGTGCGCCAGATTAAGGAGAAGGCTATTCGCCGCCTGCGTCACACGTCGCGTTCGAAAGCGCTGAAGCCTTATCTGGGCTAACTTCTGCTTAGGTTTGTTGTAGGAAAACCCCGGCTGTAAGGTTGGGGTTTTTTGTAGCATTCCAACCTCAAAGGATTGACTGCGGTCCGCTGTCGTAAAAAGTTTCTTTTATGATGAACACGTTGGAAAGCCAGGTTGTCGGCATCCTCATTCGGGATAGTCATTTTGATGACTTATGGGTAACCCGGGAGCCGGTTGCAGTTCCTTACTTCGATAATGCCCTGGTGACGGTGACGTTTGACGGCGTAGCAGAAGAGCTGCCTGATTGCCTGCGCGAAGCAGATGCAGCATTGCGCAACTTCCTGCAGCTGAGTCCAGCTGACCGACTGGCCGCGACTGCCGTGGTTTTGGCCAACTACCAGGAAATGCTGGATGCTGCGGACATAGAGCCACTTGATTTGCCAGAGCCTTCGGCCATCTGGCAGCATGTGCAGCCCCGAAATTTAGTGGTGACCGAAGAAACCGAAGGCGCGGAACGCGACTTTTACATTCAGATTGAAGGCGAATGCGACTGGGAGGAGGAGCACGGCATCGCGCTGGTATTCCGGCAGGGGCGCATGCTGACCCGGCTGAGCCAATACGATGGCCACCTCACCGAGGCGCACGCGTATGGCCGGGCGGATATTGCTGACCCGCTAATGGCGCAATTCTACGCTGCGTTTGGCCGGCCAGGAAATTAAATAGTTACTTGAACAAAAAGCATTGACCATTGCCGGCGTTAGGCTGGTATCGATTATGGAACACATTAAATGTCTGATTATTGGCTCCGGCCCGGCCGGTTACACCGCCGCCATCTACGCCGCTCGTGCCAACATGGCCCCGGTTATGTACATGGGCTTGCAGCCCGGCGGCCAGCTCACCATCACGAATGACGTGGAGAATTTCCCCGGCTACGCCGATGGGGTGATGGGGCCGGAGATGATGGAGGACCTGAAAAAGCAGGCGACCCGCTTCGGTACTGATATTCGCTACGGCATTGCAACGGCGGTTGATTTCTCGATACATCCGCGCAAAATCACCATCGACGAAACACTGGAGCTGACGGCCGACACGGTTATCATTGCCACGGGCGCTTCGGCCAAATGGCTGGGTATTCCGTCGGAGGCCCGCCTGAATGGCTCGGGAGTTTCAGCCTGTGCCGTTTGCGACGGCTTCTTTTATCGGGGGCAGGAAGTGGCCATCGTGGGCGCGGGCGATACCGCGGCGGAGGAAGCTACTTACCTGGCCAACCTGTGCAGCAAGGTGACCATGATTGTACGCAAAAGCGAGATGAAAGCCTCGAAAATCATGCAGCAGCGCGTGCTCGACAACCCTAAGATTGAAGTACTCTTCAACACGGTGACGGATGAGATTCTGGGCGAGCATGCGGTGGAAGGCGTACGCGTGAAAAACGTGCTTACCCACGAAACCCGCGAAATCGCGCTTACGGGCTTTTTCGTGGCCATTGGCCACGAGCCTAACTCCACCATTTTCCAGCCCTACCTGCACCACGATGAGCAGGGCTATTTGAAGACCATTCCCGGGACCAGTAAAACCAACATCGACGGGATATTTGCCTGCGGCGATGTGCAGGATTATACCTACCGCCAGGCCGTAACGGCCGCTGGCACCGGCTGCATGGCCGCGTTGGATGCGGAACGATATTTGGCTGCCATGGGCATCCACTAAAATTTTATAAGCTGATAGCCGTTGGCTGCTAGCTGTTAGCTTCGCCAGACGGGGCCAATAGCTAATAGCTGACGGCTATTTAGCTAAATTCATCTGCTTTTGACTATCCTGAAAACAACATTCTGGCGTCCGGTGCTGCTGTTGGTGGCATTGCTTTGGCTGCTGGCGGGGCTCAACCTGGCCCAGGCGCAGCAGCGCAAGGCACCGCGCACCAAGGCGAAGGCCGGCACCACCGGCAATTCGGATTTCTTCCGCATTAAAACGCCGAAGATGCGCTACGTGCGCCCCGATACGACTACCGTTATCGAAACCGAGGAACTGCCCGACGACAATTCCGACGCGGCAAAATCAATCTATTTCAACCCAGCCAAAAAGCTCAGCATTGTGAGCGAAGACACGACGACGCTAAACGAGGGCGGGCAGGAAATCGTGGAAATGTCGGATGAAGTGCTCATCGATTCGTCGTGGGTGAAGGTGGCGGGCTACTATTCCATTTGGGATACCCAACGCGTGAACCCTTACCGGGTGGATGGCCGCAGCTACCGCGACTCGCTGAAGCTGCACCTCACCGACGCAGCTAGGTTGCGCTTTGCCAAAATGCCCCTCGTGACCACGCCCATCACTTCGGGTTTTGCCTTCCGGGGCTACCGCTGGCACTATGGTATGGACCTGGACCTGGAAACCGGCGACTCGGTGCGCGCCGCCTACGATGGCGTGGTGCGCATTCAGGCCTGGGATGGTGGCGGCTACGGCAACTACATTCTGGTGCGCCACTACAACGGCCTGGAGACAATTTATGGCCACCTGAGCAAAGCGCTGGTGCCCGTGGGCACCTTCGTAAAGGCGGGCCAGCTTATCGGCTACGGTGGCAGCACGGGGCGTAGTACGGGCTCGCACCTGCACTTCGAAGTGCGCTACCAAGGCAACCCCATCAACCCGGCGCTGATGTACGATTTCCCCGGCTACAAGCTGCGGAAGGATAATTTCACGATTACTTCGGCGCTGTTCAACTATTACAGCCGGGCCGTTGGCCGCAGCCGGAGCAGCAGCGGGCGGCCTTCGCGGGCTCGCCAGACGGTGACGCACAAAGTGCGCTCCGGCGACACGCTTTCGGAAGTAGCCGAGCGCTACGGCGTGCGCGTGAGCACCCTGAAGAAGCTGAATCCGGGCGTGCGGACCCTGCAACCGGGCAAAAGGCTGCGGGTTAAATAATTTTGGAAACACATGCGCTGAAACGTTGTGCTGAGCTTAGCCAAAGCATCTTGCGGGCGGGCTAGTAAATAAATTGCTTGCGGGACAACAGCTGCTTTGGATTCGCCCAGCAGGACGTTTTCTGTGTTTTTATACTCTATACCATACCTCAAATGAAACTCGATGTACTGGCCTTTGGGGCCCACCCCGACGACGTAGAAATGTCCTGCACTGGCACGCTACTGGCTAGCATGGCCGCCGGCAAAAAAGTTGGTATTGTCGATTTCACGCGGGGTGAGCTGGGTACGCGCGGCACGCCCGCCATTAGGGCGGCCGAAGCTGCCGCTTCGAATAAAATTCTGGGCATTGATATCCGCGAAAACCTGGGGATGCCGGATGGTTTCTTTCGCAACGACCGGGAGCACCAGTTGCCGCTGATTGCCGCCATCCGGCGCTACCGGCCCGAGGTGGTGCTGGCCAACGCCATCACCGACCGGCACCCCGACCACGGCCGCGCCGCGCAACTAGCCGTTGATGCCTGTTTCCTGGCCGGTCTGCGCATGGTTGAAACCCTCGGTGATGATGGCCTGCCACAGGAAGCCTGGCGGCCCAAAAACGTGTACCACTACATCCAGGACCGCCAGTTGACGCCCGCTTTCGTAGTTGATATCACGCCCTACTGGGACAAGAAGTGGGAGGCCATTCAAGCTTTTAAAACCCAGTTTTTCAATCCTGATTTGGACGCTCCGCAAACCTATCTTTCCAGCCAGGCATTTGGCCGGTTTATGGAGGCGCGGGCGCGGGAATTCGGCCATATTATCGGTGTTGAATTTGGTGAAGGGTTTACGGTGGCACGGCCAGTGGGCGTGCGCGAAGTCGGCGATTTGCTGTAGCCGTACCCGCCCTGCGTTGGTGGCGGTGAAAGGGGAGAAACCAAAAGGGAAATATTTCCTGTTATTTGGGAAATATTTCCCATATTTGGGGAACAATACGCCTAATCATATGCCTGCCGTCGCCGCTCATCCTGCCGCCATTTATTCGCCCGCGCTGTTGAGTTTGCAGGCCACTGTGGCCGATTCGTTTGCGCTGGTAATGGAAGCGCGCAACGGCGTCACCGCTAAAACGGCCTTCGACGTCGGGGCACTTATTCAGCTAAATGCCGACGAGCTAGCCGGGCTCTTGCACACCACCACCAAAACTTTGCGCGCCTACCGCGATAGCAAAAAGCGCCTTGCTCCGGCTGCCAGTGAGCAAATTCTGAAGCTACTGGCGCTGGCCCGACAGGGCGTGGAGGTCTTTGGTGCTCTGCCGGCTTTTCGCCGCTGGCTTGACAAGCCCGCCTTTGGCCTCGATAATCAGCTTCCGCTTACCCTGCTCGAAACCAGCGGCGGCATCGACCTAGTCGCCGACGAAGTAGACCGCATTGCTCACGGCGATTTCGCTTAATTTCCAGTGTCAATCGCTCGCTATCAGTTGTGGGCACGTTACCTTATGACCGGGCGGGAATGAGTATTTAGCAATTGACAACGAGCAGCTGACACTTAACGCAAGTGGAAATCTACCGCATTTGCCTGGCCAAATACGCCGGTGAGCTCGTTGCCTCCGGCAACCCCGGCCGCTGGAACCTGCGCGGCCAGCTGGTTATCTACGCCGCGGGCAGCCGTGCGCTGGCCTGCCTCGAAAACGTGGTGCACCGCAGCGGCGAGGGCCTCAACGACCTGTTCAAGGTTATCCGTATCGATGTGCCCGACACCCTGGCCGTGGAGGAGCTAACCCTCGCGCAAATGCCTGCCGAATGGCAGTTGCCGCGCCATTACGCCCGCTGCCAGCCCCTGGGAGCCGACTGGTATCGCCGCCAGCAAGCCGCCGTGCTGCGGGTGCCTTCGTCCGTGGTCGCTCACGAATACAACTACGTACTCAATACCCGCCATCCCGATTTCGGGCAGATTCGCCTTGTGGGGCGGGAGGACTTCGCGTTCGACCCGCGCATAAAAGAGTAGTTGCTGCGCGTTGAAGGTAGAGCTGAAGTGTTTGGGAAGCAATGCACTCGTTAAACCGGGAAAAATACGGTTTCAATTACCGTAATAGCTACCGCTAGCTATTGCTGGAGTCGACAATTTTCAACAGCTGAAAGCACGGATGGGTATATTGCCAGGCAAAATGCTTTATTGTCGTTTTTTGCTGCACAAAGCCGCTTAGTTATCCCCTGAGCCCATAACCTAATTTTTCACCACCTTTCCCGCTTATGCGTCTTTCTACTCAAGTTGCCAGTGTGTGCCTGCTGGCCACTCTGGCCCGGCCCGCCGCCGCCCAAACGCCTGCCACCGACCCCGGCGCTTACAACAACGCCATCGTGGCCGAGCAGGTCGACCTCATCAAGAAAAACCTGCGCTATATCAGCAAGGCGGCCCACAGCGAGAACGACCGTAAGATTGAAAATCGCCGTCTCGAAGTAGTGGAGCAGAACAAGGTGGCGCTGGCCAAACTCAAGCACATGGCTCCGTTCAAGGGCAACGATGAGTTCCGGGTAGCCGCCATTAAGGCTTTTCAGACGACGCTGGAAGTGTATTCGGCTGATTTCAAGAAGGTGAACGCGCTGGCTAGCAGCCGTGCCGAAAGCTTCGAAAACATGCAGCGCTACTTTGATGCTCAGGAGGCCGCCAATAAGAAGCTGGCGGTGGTCGACGACAGCGTGGATGCGGCCCAGCAGCGCTTTGCCCGGGCGCACGGGTTCACCTTCAGCGCTACCCGCGAGTCGGCCAAGCTCTCGGCCTACGCCAAGGCCGTGAACGAGGTGAACCACTACCAGCACGAGGTATTTCTGCCGTTTTTCCGGTTGCAAAAATCCACGGCCCGCCTCACCGACGCCATGAATGCCCAGGACGCGGCGGCTTTTGAAACTGCCCGTGTAGCTGTGGCCGCCGAAGCCGAAAAAACCGTGGCCGAGTTGGCCGCCCTGCCCGGCTTCCGGGGCAAGGATGTGGCCTACCGCAATGCCGCCCGCGACTTTGCCAACATGTACGTGGTGCTGTGCGCCAACCAGTTTATGCAGGTGGCTGAGCTGATGAAAAACAAGGACCACCTCACCAAAACCGACGCCCAGACTATTAACACGCACATCAACACCTACAATCAGCAGCAGCAGAAGTACAACGACGCCTACAACCGTACCGCCTCGGCCTTTATGGATACTTACGTGCCGGTGATGAACGACTAATCGCGGCTTGGGTGTAATGCCCGGGGCCAGCCGACGATAGATGCGTTACGCTGCCGCGCCGCCGGCAGGTTGCTGAGCTTTTTTGACCGACATTTCGGCACTGATTCACCCTTTTCTGCTTCTTTACTATGCCTGCCTTCCTACTTGTGCTGCTAATGGTAGTGGCCCTGACCCTGTTTCTGTGCTTCGTGATTGTGCCGCAGGGCACGGTGGCGGTGGTTACCGCCTTTGGTAAGTATCGTCGGATTATGACGCCGGGGCTCAATTTTAAGCTGCCGTTTGTGGAAACGATTTACAAGCGAATTTCTATTCAGAACCGTTCGCTGGAGCTTAACTTCCAAGCGATTACCATCGACCAGGCCAATGTTAACTTCAAGGCGATGCTGGTGTACGCGGCCTTCGACCAAAGCGAGGAAGCCATCAAGAACGTAGCGTTTAAGTTCGTGAACGAGGCCAGCCTGATGCAGGCGCTGGTGCGTACCGTGGAGGGCAGCATCCGGGCCTTCGTTGCCACGCAGCGCCAGGCGGCCGTGCTGAGTTTGCGCGGGGAAATCGTACTGCACGTGAAGGACCAGCTGGACGCCACGCTTGAAAGCTGGGGCTATCACCTGATTGATTTGCAGCTCAACGATATTGCCTTCGACGAGGAAATCATGCGCTCGATGGCCAAGGTCGTGGCTTCCAACAACCTGAAAGCGGCGGCTGAAAACGAGGGTCAGGCCTTGCTCATCACCAAAACCAAGGCCGCCGAAGCCGAGGGCAATGCCATCAAAATCGCGGCGGAGGCCGAGAAAATTGCGGCCCAGCTGCGCGGCCAGGGCGTCGCACTGTTCCGCGAGGAGGTAACCAGGGGCTTGGCCCTGGCCGTGCAGCAGGTCACCGACAATCACCTCGACCCCTCGCTGGTGTACTTTTCGATGTGGACTGAGGCCATTAAGCACTTTGCCGAGCAGGGGCAGGGCAACGTTATTTTCCTCGACGGCTCGAACGAGGGCATGAGCAAAAACCTCGAGCAGATGATGGCCATGCAGCAGTTGAACCGGCCGGTAAAGTAGGCCCACTGCCGTTTTAGCACCGCTTTTACTGCCCCGATTTATATGCGCTTGCCCATCTTGCTTGGTGCCCTTTTACTGCTTGCTGGCCCGGCCGTCGGCCAGATTCATCCAACCTACCCGCTGAAAACGACCGAGTACATTGGGGAATACGGCCAGAAGCTGCCCAGCGCCGAGGGTGCCCACCATCGCATCGAACGCACGTTTCGCGATAGCCTCTCGGGCACGGAGCGGGTATACAACGCCGCTGGTAAGCTGCTGGAAATTACCCCTTACGCCGATATGGTGCACCAGGTAAAGCTGGGACCGCGCACCACGTATTACGAAACCGGCCAGCTCCATACCAAGGATGACTATGTGGGGGCCAAGCGCAACGGCGAGTTCGTGGTGTACTACCCGGAGGGGCAAGTGAAGCGCCGCGAAACATATGTGGCCAACGAGCGCAGCAGCGAAGCCTGCTTTGCCAGAGACGGCAGCGCAGTGCCCTATTACCCCTACGAGGTGATGCCGGTGTACGAGCGCGGCGGCCAAGATGAAATCGTGCGGGCCGTCCAGCTCAACACGCGCTATCCGGTGCAGGCGCTGCGCAACCAGGAGCAGGGCCGGGTTTTCGTGTCGTTTAGTGTGAATGAGGTGGGCCAAGTACAAAACGTGCAGATAGTGAAGGGGGTGTCGCCTTCGCTGGACGCAGAAACCATAGCGGCGGTGCACAAGCTTAAGGCGTTTACGCCTGGACGGCTCGATGGCGAACCCGTGTCGGTTTCCTATACCGTACCCATTACCTACATGATACGCTAAGCTAGCCCCGTTATCTTTAGGGGCGAATTGCCATTAGCAACGCGTTTTTTTTACTATGGACGAAGCCACCCTTGCCAAATACCAGCCCGTTATCGGCCTGGAAGTTCACGCCCAGCTGCTCACGCACAGCAAGATGTACTCGGCCGATGAGAACGAGTACGGCGTTGCTCCCAACACCAACCTCTCGGTGATTACCCTCGGCCACCCCGGCACGCTGCCCAAGGTGAACCGCACGGCCGTGGAGTTTGCCATGAAGATGGGCCTGGCCACCAATTGTCAGATTCGGCGCGAAAACTTATTTGCCCGCAAAAACTACTTCTATCCCGACCTGCCCAAGGGCTACCAGATTACCCAGGATAAAACCCCGATTTGCTACGATGGCCACCTCGAGGTGCGGCTGCCCGATGGCAGCCTCAAGCACATCGGCATCACCCGTATTCACATGGAGGAGGACGCGGGCAAATCGATGCACCTGGCCGGCGAAACCGAAACTTTGGTGGATTTGAACCGCGCCGGCGTGCCGCTAATCGAAATCGTGAGCGAGCCCGATATCCGCACCGGCGAGGAGGCTTATGCCTACCTGGCCGAAATCAAGAAGCTGGTGGAATACCTTGGCATCTGCGACGGCAACATGGAGGAAGGCTCGCTGCGCTGCGATGCCAACATCTCGGTGATGCTGCACGGGGCCGCGCAGTTCGGCATGAAGGTGGAAGTGAAGAACATGAACTCCTTCCGCAACGTGCAGCGCGCCATTGCCTACGAAATCGAGCGCCAGATTGCCATCATCGAGGCCGGCGGCGAAGTAGATAGTGAAACCCGCGGGTTTGATGCCACCACTGGCAGCACCAACGGCCAGCGCAGTAAGGAGACCCTGAACGACTACCGCTACTTTCCGGAGCCGGATTTGCCCCCGCTGGTAATTTCGGACGAGTGGCTGCACCGCGTGGCCGCCGAGCTGCCGGCCCTGCCGCAGCAGCTCTACGCCCGCTTCGTGGGCGAGCTGGGCCTGAACGACTACGACGCTTCGGTACTGATTGACCAGAAGGAAGTGGCCTTGTACTTCGACGACCTCGCCCGCCTCACGCCCAATGCCAAAGCCGCCGCCAACTGGGTAATGGGCCCCGTGAAGTCGTACCTGAACGAGCGCGCCCTCACCATGGCCGATTTCCCGCTCGACGCCGCCCAGCTGGCTGGCATCATCGAGTTGATTGACGCGGGCAAGCTGAACTATTCGGTGGCCAGCAAGCAACTTTTTCCGCACTTGCTCGACCATCCATCGGCCAATGCCACTGGCGCGGCCGAAAGCCTGGGCCTGCTCACGCAAGCCGACAACGGCGAGTTGGCCGGCCTGGTGCAGCAGGTGCTCGACGCCAACCCCGCCAAGGTAGCCGAGTACCGGGCTGGTAAAAAGTCGCTCACCGGCATGTTTATGGGCGAGCTGATGAAGCTGACCGGTGGCAAGGCCGACCCCAAACTGGCCAACCAGCTGCTACGCGCCGGGCTGGACGGGTAAGGAAACCGCCGCTTGTGCGTCAGACTTGCCGGCCGACAACGGAACAATTACCTGATTTCAGGACGTTAAATGGTCATCCGCGCCGCCGCAAATAATTTCATGAATATCACAATGCTAAAATCTGTTTTTCTGGCTGCCACTGTTTTGGGGTTGGCCAACTCCTGCCAGAATGCCGCCGCTGCCGACGGCTACGAAGTGGCTGGTCAGCTAAAAAATGCCCCCGCCGGCACCGTGCTGCACTTGGGCGAGCTGACGGGTAGCCAGTTCGTGGAGAAAACCCAGGCCAAGACCGATGCCGCCGGCAAATTCAGCCTCAAGGGCACGGCCCTGGCTCCCGGCATCTACCAGCTTAAAGTGGATGAGGGCAACCAAGTACTGCTTTTCCTCGACAACAAAACCCACGTGCAGGTAACCGGCGACGCCAAAAGCCTGCCCGCGACCTACACCGTGAAGGGCAGCAAGGATGCCGAAGTGCTGCGCCAGCTTACGCAGGTGATAGAAGGTAGCAAAACCCAGCTCGAAGACTTGGGCAAGCGGTATAACGCCGCTGGCCAGGCCGGCAAAACCGACGAGATGAAAACCATCGAGAAGGAGTACTTTGCCATTCAGGGGCGCAACAATGCCAAGCTCAAGGGCCTGATTCGGGAAAATGCCACTTCGGTGGTGAGTGGCTTTGCCGTGGGCGCGTTCCTGAACCCCGAAGAGGAATTTCAGTTTGCCGATTCGGTGGCCGCCATCCAGCGCAAGGCCAACCCCGAGTCGCCCTTCACCAAGGAACTCAGCGCCCACCTCGAACCCATGCGCGCCACGGCCAAAGGCGCGATGGCCCCGGAAATCAGCCTCGCTACCCCCGAAGGCAAGCCTTTGGCCCTGAGTAGCCTGCGCGGCAAATACGTGCTGCTCGATTTCTGGGCCAGCTGGTGCGGGCCTTGCCGCCAGGAGAACCCCAACGTGGTGCGGGCCTACAACAAGTTTAAAGACAAGGGTTTCACCATTTACTCCGTGTCGCTCGACCAGGACCGCGCCAAGTGGCTGAGAGCCATCGAAGCGGATGGTCTGACCTGGCACCACGTATCGGACCTGGCCGGCTGGAACAGCGCCGGCGGGGCTTCCTACGGCGTCAAAGCCATTCCGCAGTCGTTTCTGATTGACCCGCAGGGCCACATCATCGCCAAAAACCTGCGCGGTGAGGCCCTGGCCGCCAAGCTGGCCGAGGTGTTGAAATAAACTGCCCAATTCCCTACGAGAAAGGCCCGCCTGAATTTCAGACGGGCCTTTCTCGTAGGGGGCTATTAGCGCATAAACATGGCCTGTAAGCCCGGCCACAGCCGTTTTTTCAAACTCACGTCGTACTCCACCAGCTCGATGGTGGCGGAGGCCATATAGGAGAGGTTGAGGCCGGGAAAAAGCACCGGCTCGTAAATCTGGGTGTTGCGGATGGTGACGTCGAGCAGGTTTTTGCCGAAGGCGATGATGTGCGTAGCATCCAGCTGCTGGCGCAGGTTGGCCAAGGCCACGGGCAGCTCGCTTTCCACGTTCACCAGCAGCACGTCCTCCATCACGAAGCCCAGGGCCTGCAGCATTTTGTTCAGAAACACGTTGCGGTGCAGCTTCACAAACTGCTCGCGCGGCAGCCGGCATAGCAGCAGCACGCCTGCCGCATTGGTGCCCACGGTAGCAAACGGCGTGAGCATGACTGGCGGTACCGCTGGCGCGCCAGCCGCTACCGCTGGCACCGGAGGCGCTGCCGCTGCCGGAGCTGCCGCAACGGGCGGCGACAGGATGCTGCTGGTGAGGCGCTCCAGGCCGGCCGAGGGCTTGCTGAAGCCCGTGTTTGGCATGCTGCTCACCCGCGGCTCGGGGGCGGGTACCGCCGGTGCATGCGCCCGGGCCGCTGCCACTGGCCCGGCTGGCGCGGGAGTGGCGGATGTTGCTGGTGCTGCCACCGGTGCGGCCGCCGTCGCCGGTTCAACGGGCACGTAGAGCGTGACATCGGTGTAGAAGTTTTGCAGAAAAGCCAGTTTTTCGGACGACATGGCAGAAGCAAAAATCGATTAATAAATAGACCGGACGCGGGCAGACGACACCCTTAAATGGCAAACAATGCTTTTAGCTCCTGGGCTTCGTCGGGCTGCATGCGGCCGGCCAGCACCAGGCGCAGCTGGCGGCGGCGCAGGGCTCCGTCGTAAAGCCGGACTTCATCTTCGGTTACGGGCACGGCATCTGCCACGTCGATGGGCCGGCCCGACTGGTCGACGGCCACAAAGGTGAAGAAGGCCTCGTTGGTTTTCATCTTGGTGCCGCTGGGAATGTCCTCGGCCCACACGTCGATATGGACTTCCATGCTCGAGCTGAAGGCCCGCGTCACCTGGGCCTGGAGGGTTACAACGTTGCCCAGCTTGATGCTATCGCGAAACGACACGTTGTCGACCGAAGCCGTGACTACAATGCGGTTGGAGTGCTTCTGAGCCGAAATAGCGGCGGCGATGTCCATCAGGTGCATCATGCGGCCCCCCATCAGGTTGTGGAGGGTGTTGGTATCGTTGGGAAGCACCAACTCGGTCATGATGACGAACGAGTCGGAAACAGGTTTTTGCTTGCGCATGGTGAGGTAAAGGAAAGTGGGCCGGTGCATCGGCCAGGCTAATTCTGGGGCAAAGGTACGCCGACTGACAAGCCGCTGCCTAGCAAGGTTGACGCCCGCTCTCAGCCGCGCCAGCCCCCGGCCCCCAGCAGCGGCACGAACCGGAAGGTTTCGAACTCCTCGCGCACGAAGCTCTCGGGGCCCTCGCGGGTGACGCGCACCATGCGCTGCGAGTGGGCATCGCCTACCGGAATCACCAGCCGGCCACCCACGCGCAGCTGCCGCAGCAGAGCCGGCGGCAGCCCCGGGGCCCCGGCCGTTACCAGAATACCGTCGAAGGGTGCCCGGGCGGGCAGGCCCACCGAGCCGTCGCCGCAATGCAACGCGGCCCCGGATGCCCCCAGTGCTGCCAGCAGCTGCCGCGTGCGGGCAAATAGTACCTCATTAAACTCGATGCTGTCGACCTGCAAAGTGAGCTGGAGCAGCACGGCGCACTGGTAGCCCGAGCCCGTACCCACCTCCAGAACCCGGTGGCCGGGCTGCACGCCCAGCAGCTGGGTCTGGTAGGCCACGGTGTAGGGCTGCGAAATCGTCTGGCCTTCGCCAATGGGAAAGGCCTTATCCTGGTAAGCGTGGGCCTCGAAGGCGGGCTCAAAGAACAGGTGGCGCGGCACGGTGGCCAGCGCGGCCAGCACGCGCTCGTCGACGATGCCGCGCTGGCGCAGCTCGCGGGCCAGGGCGCGGCGCTGGCCCTGGTGGCGATAGGTATCCTGAAGCGGGGAGGGAGAACCGGTCATGAAGGCAAAGGCGGGGCGGCAACAGGGCCAAAACCAGCCCGGTCCGGGCCAAAGGAGCCAACAACTACGCGTTGCCCCTACCTTTGCCCGCCACCGTGGGCCGCCACTGCCCGCGAAATTACTACCCAAACCGCCGCTTTGCAGCTTCTTCGACGTTTTCAGTATATCAAGCTCGTGGCCGCCGACTTCGGCGCGGCCCTGGTGGCCTGGATGTGCTTTTACCTGTTGCGCAAGTACCTGCTCAACGAGCTAACGGGCTACCACTTCACCGAAGGGGCCCTGTTCGACCTCACCGGCTCGGCCGTGGTCATCGCCATTTTCTGGATGGTACTCTACACGCTGGTGGGCGAGTATCGCGACGTGTTTCGCAAGTCGCGCTTGGCCGAGATTATCCGGCTGGCGCGGGTGTCGCTACTCGGGGCAGTGGTCATCTTTTTCACGCTGCTGCTCGACGACCAGGGGGTGGCCAACTACCGCTCCTATTACAAAACCTTCACGGCCTATCTGCTGCTGCATTTTGTGATTTCGGCCATCCTGCGCACCCTGGCCGTGACCAGCGTGCAGGGCCAGATTCGCAAGGGGCGCATCTCATTTCCCACGTTGTTGGTGGGGGCCAATGCCTTGGCCATGAATACTTTTCATGAGCTGAACCGGACCAGTCGGCATCTGGGGCTGCGCATGGTTGGCTTTACGCCGGTGGGCGACAGCGTCGACCCGGAGCTGGCCGCCGCCCTGCCTCAGCAGGCTGGCTACCAGCGCTTGCCAGCCCTAGTGCGCGCCCTGGGCATCGAGCAGGTCGTTATCGCCATCGAGCCCAGCGAGCACAGCCTCATTCAGGGCATTCTCACCCTTCTGGAGGGCTCGCCGGCCCGCATCAGCATCCTGCCCGACCTGTACCAAATGCTGCTGGGCTCGGTAAAGGTGAACCACCTGTTCGGCACGCCGCTCATCGAAATCAAGCAGGATTTGCTGCCCGTGTGGCAGGTGGTGCTCAAGCGGATGATTGACGTGGTGGGCTCGGGGCTGTTTCTGGTGCTGGCCTGCTGGGTGTATGCTTTCACGGCCATCATGGTGAAGCTTTCTTCGCCCGGGCCGGTATTTTACCGGCAGGAGCGCATTGGCAAAAATGGTCAGCCGTTCGGCATCATTAAGTTCCGCTCGATGTTCGTCGATGCCGAGAAAACGGGCCCGGCCCTGAGCTCCGACCACGACCCGCGCATTACCAAGTGGGGCCGCTTCATGCGCAAGGTGCGCCTCGATGAGCTCCCGCAATTCTGGAACGTGGTGAAGGGTGATATGAGCATTGTGGGCCCACGCCCCGAGCGTCAGTTTTTTATCGACCAGATTGTTAAAATCGCACCCCACTACCGCCACCTGCACCGGGTGCGGCCGGGCCTCACCTCCCTGGGCCAGGTGAAATATGGCTACGCCGAAACCGTGGCTCAGATGGTGGAACGGCTCAAATTCGATATTCTTTACATCGAAAATATGAGCCTGGCCATGGATTTCCGGGTGCTGCTGTACACGCTTAAAATTATCGTGGAAGGGCGGGGGAAATAATGGTGAATGATTAATGGTAAGCGGTTCATGGGAAACACCTCTCATTAACCGTTTATCGTTAACCATTAAGCGTAGCGTTACCTTTGCAGTGCCGGCCGGAACCTTTCAAGCTCCGGGTGAATTGCAAACCACCATGAATACCGAAGTAAAAGGAAGAGTACTCGTCGCGATGAGCGGCGGCATTGATAGCAGCGTGGCCGCCGTGCTGCTGCACGAGCAAGGCTACGAAGTAGTCGGGATGACCATGAAAACCTGGGATTACGCCAGTGCGGGCGGCTCGAAAAAGGAAACCGGCTGCTGTTCGCTCGACAGCATCAACGATGCCCGCGATATTGCCGTCACGCTTGGCTTTCCGCACTACATCATTGATATCCGCGACGAATTCGGTGATTTTGTCATCGACAACTTTACCGACGAATACCTCGCCGGCCGCACCCCCAACCCCTGCGTGCTTTGCAACACCCACATTAAGTGGGATGCGCTGCTGCGCCGCGCCGACCAGCTGGGCTGCGAGTTTATCGCCACGGGCCACTACGCCAACATCCGCAAGGAAGCCGAAACCGGCCGCTTCGTGGTGAGCAAAGGCCTTGACGAAAACAAGGACCAAAGCTATGCCCTCTGGGGCGTGAGCCAGGAAAGCCTGAGCCGCACCTTGTTCCCGCTGGGGGGCATGCGCAAAACTGAAATCTATGACGAGGCCCGTCGGCGCGGCTTCACCGAACTGGTGAACAAGCCCGAGAGCTACGAAATCTGCTTTATTCCCGACAACGATTACCGGGGCTTCCTGCGCCGCCGCGTGCCGGGCCTGGAGGCGCGCGTGGCCGGCGGCAATTTCGTGACTAAAAACGGCCGCGTCATCGGCAAGCACGAGGGCTACCCGTTCTACACCATTGGGCAGCGCAAAGGCTTGGGCGTGGCCTTGGGCTACCCCGCGTTCGTCCTCGAAATTCGCCCCGATACCAATGAAGTGGTGCTCGGCAACTACGACGAGCTGGCCAGCACGGCCACCGTGGTGGGCAAGCTCAACATGGGCAAGGAAGCCAGCCTGACCAGCCGCGGCCTGGTGCCGGCCGTGGTGAAAGTGCGCTACAACCATGACGGTGCGCCCGCGTTTCTGGAAGAAGTGGAAGGAAAAATCCGGGTCTATTTTGAAGAGCCGGTCCACGCCATCACGCCCGGGCAGGCCGCCGTATTTTACGATGGCAACGACGTGCTGGGTGGCGGCTGGATTGAGCGCCACGTCATCGGCGAATTCCCCATACCTTTCGCCGCAGCCGGGGCTGCCGTCCGCTAATTGCTAATCCTCCGGTCCTTACCGCCGACATCCATGCGTAATTTATTTTCTGCCCAAAAAATAGTGGTGGCGCGCCTGCGGGCGGGCCTGGCCATTGGCACCTTGCTGTCGGCCGCTGCTTTGGCGGGCTGCACGAACACCACGGAAGCCGTGCCCGACCCCGGGCGCGGCTACTACCCGTTGGCCGTGGGCAATACCTGGACGTACGCCGTGCGCGACTCGGTGTGGAGCGTGGCCACTCTGGCGAACCCCACCAGTACGCCCACGCCTACCTCGTTTCAGTTTCGTGAATCCATTACGGGGCTATTCACTGACGCGGCCGGGCAGCAGGCCTACCGGCTGGTGCGGGCCCGACGGGCAACGGCCACGGCCAGTTGGGTCGACGACAGTGTGTTCACCATCAGCTCCCCAGGCAGTGCGCTCATCCTCAACCGGGGCAATACGCGCACCGTGGAGCTGGTTTTTCCGCCGCGCCAGGGTCGCTCCTGGAACCTGAACGCTTTCAACAGCAATTACAACGATACCATTACGGCCGAAACCCGGCAGTATAGTGGCGTAGGGCAGTCGTTTACGACGGGCGGTGGGAACACGGGCCTGCCAGCGGTAATGTATGCCAATACCATCACGACCGCCAATACCGGCATGGCCACTGAGAGCAGCCTGCTGCGGCATGTAAACTACCAGCAGGTATATGCCCAGGGGGTGGGACCGGTATACCGCCGGCGCGACAATAAAGCGGCCTTCACCTACACCAGCCTGTCGCCGCCCTTCAACCAGATTTTTCCGCCCGGCGCGTATACCAGTGGCTTTACCCGCCGCGAAACCCTGATTGATTACCAGTTGAAGTAAAATTGCCTGGGCGGGCCTGCTAACTCATCTCGTTGATTAACCGCTGAATATGACGCGATATTTTTTGTCCGGGCTGCTGCTGCTGGCCTTGGGCGCTACCGCCACGCCGGCCGCCGCTCAGGGTACCGTGCGCCGCCATCTGGTGTATTTCCGCGATAAGGCGGGCACCCCGTTTTCGGTGGCCCAGCCCCAGGCGTTTCTGTCGGCCCGGGCCATTGCCCGGCGTACCCGCCAGGGCATTGCCGTGCTCCCGCGCGACCTGCCCGTCACGCCCGCTTACGTAGCCCAGATTCGGGCCGTGAGTGGTGGGCCGCAGGTGGTTTACACCTCGCGCTGGTTCAATGCCGCGCTGGTAAGCTGCGACTCGGCCACGCTGGCCCGCATCGCGGCCCTGCCCAGCGTGCGCCGTGCTACCACGCTCAACCGCACGGCCCGGCCGGTTCAGCCCGATGCCCCCGTAAAGGCTCCAGCGGAATCCGCCGCCCGCACGCTGGCAGGCCGTGCCTACTACGGCTTGGCCTACGCCCAGAACCAGCAAATCGGCGTGCCGCTCATGCACGATGCCGGCTACCGGGGCGAAGGCATGCAGATTGCGGTGTTCGACGCGGGTTTTCCGGGCGTGAACCAGATGAGTGCCATGCAGCCGCTATTTCGGGAGCAGCGCCTGGCCAGTACCCGCAATTTCGTGGATGGTGGCACCAACGTGTACCAGCGCGGTAGCCACGGTACCAACACTTTATCTACGATGGCCGCCAACGAGCCCGGCTACTTCGTGGGCAGTGCCCCCAAGGCCACCTACCACCTGTGCATCACCGAAGATGAACCCTCCGAACATCCCGTGGAGGAAGCCAACTGGCTGGCCGCCGCCGAGTATGCCGACTCGACTGGGGTCGACGTCATCAGCTCCTCGCTGGGCTACACCGATTTCGATGCGCCTTCGCCGGCCTACACGTATGCCGATATGAACGGGCGTACGGCCATCAGCTCGCGGGCGGCCACCATCGCGGCCCGCGTGGGCATGCTGGTAGTGAACGCGGCCGGCAACGAGGGCAACAAGCCCTGGCACTACATTTCAGCCCCGGCCGATGCCGATTCCATCCTCACGGTAGGGGCCGTGGATTCGCTGGGCAACCACGCGGCGTTTAGCTCATATGGCCCAACGGCCGACGGCCGCATCAAGCCCACGCTCTCGGCCATGGGGCAGGCGGCGGCCGTGCTCAACGCCAGCGGTGTGGCCTACCGCGGCAACGGCACCTCGTTTGCCTGCCCCGTGCTGGCGGGCATGGCGGCAGCATTCTGGCAGGCCAACCCCACGCTCACAGCCCAGCAGGTGATTGCCGTGCTGCGTAGCACCGCCAGCAAAGCCACCGCGCCCGACAATACGCTGGGCTACGGCCTGCCCAATTTTGGGCGGGCCTACAATAGCCTGCATCCCAATAGCCCGCTGGATACTGCTGCTGCCATCCCGGCCGAAAGCCTGGCGCTGTACCCCAACCCGCGCGGTACCGGCGCGCTGATGCTGGTGCTGCCGGCCGCCCTTCGCGGCGTACCACTCGCCGTGCGCGTGCTCGACATGCGTGGGGCAGTCGTGGCCCGGCAGCAACTGCCGGCCACTGCTGCGGGCGAGGTTGCGCTACGGCTCGGGCCGCTGTCCAAGGGGCAATACCTATGCGAAGTGACTGCCGGGCTAGTACGTCAGACGGTGCGCTTTCAGCAGCAATAAGCAGGGTATCAGCTTGCAAAAAAAGGACATCGGAAGGTGTCCTTTTTTTGCAAGCTGAAATTGCGATATCAGCTTGTATTTGAGCCAGCTATTTCGTAATTTTAAAGCATTAATTCACATCAAATTCTATCCGAATAATGTTGCAGATGATGACGACCAAGCGCATTGGGCGCCGCCAGTTTCACTTCACCGTGCAGGGCAATAATTTTCACGAAACCGTGGCCGAATACGAGCGGCTCAGCTTCGCCGATGTGGCGGCCTGCGGCATCTGCGGCTCCGACAATCTGGACCTGACCAGCCGCGTGGCGCAGGGCAAGTTTAAGTATACGTCGGTGCGCTGCCTCGAGTGCCGGGCCGATGTGACTTTCGGCAAGCGGGAAGACGACGACCAGACGGTGTTTCTGCGCAAGAAGACCGGCGGCCTGCCCGGCGAGCTCGACTGGCGGCCCTTTGAGAAAACCGACAAATAACCGTTGAGCCGGCCCGCCGGTTATTCCACTAGCAAGCGGCACTCTGGCAACGGGGTGCCGTTCTTAGCATAGAGGCCGGGCCGCGGGACTACTTCACTATTTAGCTTACTTCGAAACTGTGTTTACCGGAATTATTGAGGCTGTCGGCACCATGTTGGCCGTGGCCGACCAGGGCAGCAACCGCCATTTCACCATTGCTTCGCCCTTCGCGGGGGAGCTTAAAATTGACCAAAGCGTGGCTCACGATGGCGTGTGCCTGACCGTGGTAGCCGTAGACGCAATGGCCGGCACGCACGTCGTCACGGCCATCGACGAAACTATGCGCGTGACCAACCTGGCCCAGTGGCAGCCCGGCCGCCTGCTGAACCTGGAGCGCTGCCTGGCCGCCACCGGCCGTTTCGACGGGCACATCGTGCAGGGCCACGTCGATGCTACCGCCGTGTGCGCGAGCGTGCAGGACCAGAATGGCTCGTGGCTTTTCCGCTTTGAGCACGGGTCCGCGCCCGGCCGCCTGACGGTAGAAAAGGGCTCAATCTGCGTGAACGGCACCAGTCTGACCTGCTTCGAAAGCACCGATGAGGGTTTTACGGTGGCCATTATTCCCTATACTTACGAGCACACCAGCTTTCAGCAGCTGCGAGCCGGCGACTCGGTGAACCTGGAATTTGACATCGTGGGCAAGTACGTGGCCAAGCTGCTGGGCCGAGCTGCCAACTAGCCTTGGTAATGGGGCTGGAGCTTCTTGAAAACCAACTGATACGCCTAATGCAACCGCAAGCTATTGGCAACGGTCATGCTTGCGTTGCAAATTGTCAGTCCTATGAAATCCCAAATTATCCTCATCCTTCTGCTGGCCGTGACGCTATTAGCCGGCTGCTCCAAAAATGATGCACTGCCGCTGGCAGCAGGTATTGGGGTAGATAACGGCTGCGTTCAGAATATTACGCAGCCTGTTGGGGCGCATAGCCTACCGACGGGGCAGCTAGTTTTGGTGAACAATCTGTTTGACCGTAATCATCTAAGCCATGCTAACCTGCGCTATTTCCAGTACCAGCGCGATTCGCTCCGTAACTTTTCGGCCCCTACCCGGGTGCTGAGCGAAGTAGTGCGGGTGTTCGAGTTTGTGAACGGGCTGAAGGTGTTCACCGCGCAAACCAATTTCGTCTTCTGGAACGGAGAATTTCATTACCGCGCCGGCAGTTCGCCCGGGGCAACAGCCCTTAGCCCGGTGCCACGCCTGAGCGTACCGCAGGTACGGTGGCTCTTTAGGGAAGCTATTGGTAAATACGACCCGCGCGCCACAATAGAAAACCAGTGCGTAGAAGCTGAGCTTGGCTACTACAACCTGAGTGGCGGCCAAGGCGGCCAACCCGAAAAGATGGAGAGAGCTTGGCGAGTAACGAAGCAGGGGCAGGCATACCCGATGGCGTACTTCCAGGATGAAAACGGTCAGTTGATTTACTACGATAATGGCCTGCGTACCTTTCAGTAGGTCCGCTGCCAATTGATGACTCATCGTAGTTAGGCGGCTTGCCGACCGCAAATCCGGAACAGCGTGGCGGCCAGCCACGCCAGCAGTGCGCCCACAATTGCCCCGCCAAGTACGTCGGAAGGATAGTGAGCGGCCAGGTACACGCGGCTGTACGATAGCAGTAGGGCCCACGCGGCTACGCCCCATTTCAGCGGTCGAAAGCGGCCGGCCGGCAACACCAGCGCCAGAAATACGGTGAGCGCCACCGAGTTGGCCGCGTGCGAAGACAGGAAACCAAACATGCCCCCGCAACCGTCGGGCAGGTGCAGCAGGCCTACCAGCCGGCCATCGTGGCAGGGGCGGGGGCGGGCAAAAAACGGCTTGAATAACCGGCTCGTAATACTGTCGGCGAGGCCTACGGCGGCAAATAGCAGCGGCACCAGCAGCCAGGCGTGGCGGCGGAACAAGTAAACTAACCAGCCCAGCAGCAGCGCGTAGGCCGGAAACCAAACCAGTCGGTTCGAAGCAAACGTCATGAGCGCATCCAGGGTCGTGGTGTGCGCGTGGTTTATGGCCAGCAATAGATTCTGGTCCAGTGCTTTAACCGTGGTAAGTAGTGCGTGCTGAGTAGTGAGAAAAAGCATTAGAAGGGAACTGCCAAATTACGTTTACTCACTACTCATTACTCATTACTCACTACTTACTACTTACTACTCACTACACCCAGTCAACTCCCTTCCGCAACCAACCCAGGGTAATGGCTTCGGGTGTGCCGGGCGCGGGCGGGGCCGGGTTGTAGGCCCAGCCGGTGCGCGGGGGCAGGCTCATGAGGATGGACTCGGTGCGGCCGCCGGTTTCGAGGCCAAAGCGGGTGCCCCGGTCGAAGGCCAGGTTGAATTCGGCGTAGCGGGCGCGCCGCAGGCTTTGCCAGGTCTCTTCGCGCTCGGTGTAGGGCAGGGCGTGGTTGGCGGCCATCAGGCTGGTGTAAAAGGAGCCGAAAAGCTCGGCCACATCGCGCATGAAGGCAAACAGCTCCTCAGCGGTGCCGTCGGGCCCAATAGTCAATCTATCGTAGAAAATACCACCAACGCCGCGGGTTTCCTGGCGATGGGGCAGATAAAAGTAGTCGTCGGCCCAGCGCGTGAACTTGGGATAGTAAGCCGGGTTATGGCGGTCGCACACGGCTTTAAGCTGCGCGTGGAAGGCGCGGGCCTGGGCCTCGTCCACGTAAATCGGCGTCAAATCGATGCCGCCCCCGAACCAGGCTTCGCCGTTGCCCGCCTCAAAATAGCGCACGTTCATGTGGATGATGGGCACGCGCGGACTGCGCGGGTGCAGCACCACGCTCACGCCGGTCGCGTAAAAATGCGGGTCGGGCATGTGCAGCTGCCGGGCGGCGGCCTCGCTCATCGCGCCCCAAACGGCCGAAAAGCCCACGCCACCCTTTTCCAGAATCCGGCCGTTTTCCAACACCTTCGAGCGGCCGCCGCCGCCGCCTTCGCGCTGCCAGGCATCGGTGAGGAAGGCAGTGGGGCCGCCGTCGGCGGCGGTGAGCTGCTGGCAGAGACGGAGTTGAAAATCAGCCAGCCAGGCTTCAATTTCGGGGCGAATGGTGGGGGAGGAGGAGGCAGTCACGGAGAGCGGCAACGCGCGGAGCGCAGGAGAAATACCGCGCACCGAAAAGTGGCGAACGGTGGCCGCAGCCCCGGCAAATGCCGGATGCCGGAGCGGCGACAAAGATACGAGGGCGGGGCCGGGTGTACTTTTGCAGTCAAACCCGTCCCGCCCCCGATGACTGAATCTGCTGCTCCCGCCGCTGCCGAAACTACTCCCGATACCACTGACTTTGCTGCCACCCGCGTGGCTTCGGCCGCGGCTGCCGCTGCGGCTGCCTTTACCGCGCCGGCTCCGGCGGCAGTTACGGCCGCGGTGGATGGAGACCTGTTGAAGCGCGCTTTCGGCCTGATGCACACCGCCGCCGAAATGGCGGCACTCTTCGAAGAAGAAAAAACCGTGGCCGCGCGCTACGTGCACGCCACCGCCCGGGGCCACGAAGCCGTGCAGCTGGCCGCCGCTTTCTTATTAAAGGAAACCGACTACGCCGCGCCCTACTACCGCGACGACGCTCTGCTGCTGGGCTTGGGCCTGCGCCCCTACGAGCTGATGCTGCAGCTGCTGGCCAAGGCCGATGACCCATTCAGCGGGGGGCGTACCTACTATGCGCACCCTTCGCTGCGCCGGGCGGGCGTGCCGATGATTCCGCACCAAAGCTCGGCCACAGGCATGCAGGCCATCCCGGCTACCGGGGCGGCGCACGCGCTGGCTTATTTCGAAAGCCAAAAACTGGTTGTTCCGAGAACTGCGGAGCTGGCAGGGGAAAATGCCGCTGCGATTAAACCGCTGGTGCTGTGTTCGATTGGGGACGGGGCCATGACCGAAGGCGAGGTGGCCGAAGCGCTGCAAATGGCTATTCTGCACCAGCTGCCCATCGTGTACCTGGTGCAGGACAACGACTGGGGCATTTCGGCGACCGGCCGCGAAATGCGCGCCATGAGTGCCTACGAGTTTGCCGCCGGCTTTCCCGGCCTGCGCCGGATGCAGGTGGATGGTGCCGATTTCGGCTCGTCGTACACCGGCTTGAGTGAGGCGTTTGCCCACGTGCGGGCCCGGCGCGGGCCGGTGCTGGTGCACGCCAAATGCCCGCTGTTGGGCCACCACACCAGTGGCGTCCGGCGCGAGTGGTACCGTTCGGACCTGGCCGCGCACCAAGTGCAGGACCCCCTGCCGCGCCTGCATCGGCAGCTGCTGGCGGCGGGGGTAGATGCCGAAGTCCTGACGCAGCTGCAAGCCCAGGCCCGTGCCACGGTGCGCGCCGACTGGGCCGAAGCCCTGGCCGCGCCCAATCCCGACCCGGCCACCTTCGCCGACCACGAGTTTGCCCCGCCAGCCGTGACCGCGGAAGCCGGTGAGCGCAGTCCCGCCGGGGCCGACAAAGCCCTAATGGTCGATGCCGCCCTGCACGCCGTGGACGACATCCTGCGCGAATTCCCGGAGGCGTTGTTTTATGGGCAGGATGTGGGCGGCGAGTTGGGCGGGGTGTTCCGCGAAGCCGCACTGCTGGCCAAGAAGTACGGCGAAAAGCGGGTATTCAATACGCCCATTCAGGAGGCCTACATCGTGGGTAGCACGGCGGGCATGGCGGCCGTGGGTGCGCGGCCCATCGTCGAAATTCAGTTTGCCGACTACATCTGGCCGGCCCTGAATCAGCTGGTGGAGGAGCTTTCGAAATCGTGCTATCTCACAATGGGTAAGTTTCCGATTCCGGCGCTCATTCGGGTGCCGATTGGGGCTTACGGCGGGGGCGGGCCTTACCATTCGGGTTCCATCGAAAGCACGTTGCTCACCATTCGCGGCATCAAGGTGGTGTACCCTAGCAACGCGGCTGATATGAAGGGCCTGATGCGCGCCGCCTTTCTCGACCCTAATCCGGTTATCATGCTCGAACACAAGGGCCTGTACTGGAGCAAGGTGTCGGGCACCGAAGAAGCCAAAACCGTGGAGCCGGCCGCTGGCTACGTTATTCCGCTGGGCCAGGCCGCCATCGCGCAGGCGGCCGATGCCGAGCAGCTGCGGCGCGGCAACACGGCGCTGGTCGTCACCTATGGCATGGGTGTGCACTGGGCCCGGGCCGCCAGCCGCGATTTTCCGGGTCAAATCGAAATCCTCGACCTGCGCACGCTGAGCCCCATTGATTTCGAGGCTGTGACGGCTGCCACCCGCCGCCACGGCAAGGTGCTCGTCCTCACCGAGGAGCCCTTGCTCAATAGCTTTGCCGAGAGCCTGGCGGGCCGCATTCAGCGGCACTGCTTCACGGTGCTCGATGCGCCGGTTTTCACGCTCGGGGCGGCCAACCTGCCCGCCATTGCCCTGAACGTGGAGCTGGAGCGCCAGATGCTGCCCAGCGCCGCCAAAGTTGCGGTGGCGCTAGCAGAATTGCTGGGGTACTAGGCCCGCTAGACTGCTAAAACGGATAACCGATTCCCAGGTTGAAGGAAATGGGGTTGGCGCTGCTGTCGAAATTGCGAAGGGCCCATTTATCGGCGGCGATGGGCGCAGTGGGGTCGTAGATTTTGGTGGCGATGTCGAGGCGCAGAATCAGGAAGGTAAAGTCGAAGCGGATGCCGAAGCCCGAGCCCACGGCAATTTGCCGATAGAATGTATTCAACTGAAACTGCGCGCCATCACGGATGTAGTCGCCATTGGGCTGCTTCTGCTCCTGTAGGCCCCAAACGTTGCCAAAATCGGTGAATACGGCTCCCTTCACGAAGCTGTATATCGGGAAACGGTATTCAGCACTGCCCTCCAGTAGCAGCTCGCCGGGTTGCTCGGAAACGTAGTCGCGGGCGGTTTCGGACCGTCCATCGACCAACACGGTCCGCATGGGGGTGTAGCCGCCCGGCCCCAGGCGGCGGGGCTGCCAGGCCCGCAGGCTGGTCGAGCCACCGGCAAAAAAGGATTTGTCGTAAGGCACCACAAACTGGCCTTCGGTGCGAGTGAGCGCATGCACCACGCCGCCATTTAGCCGCCAAACAAAAAATGTATTGGGCGTGAGGTGGTGGTAGCGGCGGTAATCGGCACTGAAACGGGCGAAATCGTACACGTTCAGGCCAGTTTGCCGAAACAGTGCGTCGCGGTAGAGGCCCCGCGTGAGGCCGCCGATTTCGGCAAAAAGCCGGAGGTAGCTCGCATCGCGGGTTTCGTTAAAGTCGTTGGAGTTGTAGAGGGAGGTGAAGCTGAAACTGGGCTCAATCTGGCGCGAAAACGAGCGATACAGGGAAGAACCGTTAAACACCTTTCGCAAATCGAGCAGCCGCTGAAACGCTGAGTCGGTAGTCGGGGTATTGACCAGGGTAATGACGACCGGCGAGAACACGTACTGGTGGTAAACCGACCGCTGCCAGATGTAGTCGAAGGCAAACTCGAAGTTGGAGCGGGTGTACTCCGGCCGCTTCACGTAGGTTTCGGAAAGGGAAAACCGGGTTTTAGGATTGTAGCGCGTCAGGAACTGATTGGTGCGGAACGGAACCAGAAACTGAGGCAGCACCAGCGCGGCCGTCGCGCCGAGCTGGGTAGTGTACACGGGAACCGGCGATGGGCCATTGGTTGTGGCAATGCGCGGAAGCTGGCCTTCGAAACCGGCCCGAACGCCGACTTCCAGCACCTCGGCCCCGCCAAAAGGGTTGCGGGTTTTCAGGCGCAGGTTGATGAACGGGCCCGGCAGCGTAGCCACGTAGGTGCCGCCTACTTCGCTGGTTTGTGAATATTTAGGCGCGGGCGAGGCGTTTATCACCGCTACCAGCTCGCCGGTGCTCGGGTGCAGGCTGGCGCTGTCGGTAGCGGGCGGGTCAGGCACCTTGCGGTAATTAACAGTCGCAAACCGAAACATGTCGAGGTCGGCCAACAGGCGCTGGCTTTGCAGGGTACGGGCCAGGCTGTAGCGCTGGCCGGGCCGTACCAGTACTTTGCGGGCCAGTAGGTTGGTGCTGTACAGTTGCTTGTAGGCAACGAAGCGGATGGAGTCGGTGACGACGGTGTCGGTACGCTGGCCCAGGCTGGGGCGGGCGCGCAGGGCCGCGGCGGTACCGGCGCGGCGCAGGGTGTCGCCGGTGGCGTTGCGCAGAGTGCGCCCCACCCCGGCATCGGTGATGAAGCGCACCTCCCGGATGGTGTATACCCGGTGGCCCTGGCCGGGGGCCGGGTTGGCAATGAACATGCGCAGGCGTACGGTGCCCTCCGCATAGCTCGTGTCGGCTTCGTAGCTAATGTACTGCTGGCGAAAGTCGAAATAGCCGGCATTTTTAATGGCCGTTTCGAGACGGGCGCGCTCCAGGCCCACGGTGTCTTCGTTGTAGCGGCCGTTTTCGTGCAGCAGCGTGGCGGGCCGCACCTGGCGCACCACGGCGGCCACGCCTGAATCGGGAATGACGGGCGGCTGCAGGCGGTAGCGAAAGAGCAGGTTTTCGTCGACGCGGTAGATGACCGTTACGCGGCGGTACTGTTTGGCGCGGTCGAGCGAGTCGGGCTTGCTGGGTAGCAGCCGACCCGGAAGCGTGAGGACGCGAAACAACAGGCCCCGGCGAAAGCGGGCGGTGTCGGTGGCCGCCACCTGGGCCCGAAAAAAGCCGTGGGTGTGCAGGTAGGTGGTCATCTGCTGCACGGTGCGGGCCGTGAGGGCGGTGTCGTAAATGGCGGGCGGCTCGCCCAGCCGCATGATGGCGTTGCCCTTGTCGAGGGCCAGCTGCTTGCGCTTGGCTTTGCGCTCGCGCTGGGTAATGAGCTGGCCGAGCTTGGCCGAGTCGGTGCCGGCAGCCTGCATTTTGGCCGCGTAGGTGCTCTCAATGTCGCGCAGCTTCGAGCGCAGCTTCACCGAATCGTAAAACTTCACGCCCAGCTGGTAGATGGCCAGCTTGGGTAGCGGCAGCTGGGTATTAGGCTTTTGCCGCACCAAGGTTGCCAGGGCATCTTTGTCGACCTGCTTCTTCACGCCGGTTATTTCGACGCGGCTTAGCAGGCGTTGGTTGGGCTTGAGGAGCTTAAACGGCGAACAGGCGGCTACCGCTAAAAGGGCCAGTAGCGGCCCCAGTCGGCCGCTGCGGCGTAGGTTTGCAAAACAGGAAGTCGACAATGGTTTCAAAAGCACTGGGCAAATACGTGCAGTCACTGCACCAAAAGAAATACCGGCACCGCCACGGCGCGTTTCTGGTGGAAGGCGGCAAAAGCGTGTTGGAGCTGCTAAGTTCTGCCCTGGAAACCGAACACGTACTGGCCACGCCCGAATTTGCCGACCAATACCGTGCCCAACTCCCTTCCAGCCTGCCCTTGAGCCTGGCCACCGAGCACGAGCTCACGCAGCTCGGCACGCTGGCTACCAATACCACCGCTCTGGCCATTGCCCGCCAGCCCGCCACGCCGCCGCTGCCCCTAACGCTGCCCGAAACCGGTTTGTTGCTGGCCCTTGACGAGGTGCGCGACCCCGGTAACCTGGGCACCCTGCTGCGCCTGGCCGATTGGTACGGCCTGCCCGGCGTCGTGCTCAGCCCCGGCTGCGCCGATGCCTACGCGCCCAAAACCGTGGCCGCCAGCATGGGTGCGTTCGCCCGGGTGCGCGTCTGGGAGCGCGACCTGGCCGAGTGGCTGCCTACGCTGCCGCCCGCCGTGGGCATCTACGGGGCCGATTTGGAGGGCGACAACGTGCACCGCCTTGCCCTGCGCCCGGCCGGCGTGTTGGTTATGGGCAGCGAGTCGCACGGCCTCACGCCAGGCGTGGCGGCGGCTCTCACGCGCAAGCTGCACATCCCGCGCGGGGCCGGCGGCCAGGCCGAAAGCTTGAACGTGGCCATTTCTGCCGCGATTCTGCTGGATAATTTTTTCCGCGGGCAGTAGAGGGAAAGGGCAAAAAAACGTCATGCTGAGCGTAGCCGAAGCATCTCTACCGCCATAGTAAATGTGATTACTGCTGCGGTAGAGATGCTTCGACTACGCTCAGCATGACGTTTCTAATAGCATACGCCTGTGAGAGCCGTACCTTTTAATTCACGCCAATTAGCCGGATGCCGAAGCTGAGAACCTGGGTATCGGGGCCGGCCCCGGCTTTGAACAGGCTGTTCATGTTGTATTTGGCGAAAAACTCCAGGTCGCCGTAGCCAATGGTGCCTTGTAGGCCATAGAGAAAGTTTTCCATGTTGTAGCTGCCGTCTTCTTTGTCCTTGTAGGTGGTGCCTTCGCTGGTGTACTTCAGCTTGGTCCAGGACTTGATGCGGTAGCCCACGAACCCGCCTGCGCCAACCAGGAAAGTGGGGCGATAGTGCGAATCCCGCAGCTGGAGGCGCAGCATCACCGGCAGGTTCACACTGGAAGAGGCCAGCTTGGATTTCTGATACTGACGGCCGTCGGTTTCGCGCACCACGTCGGTGCGGCCGTTGTTATTCACCCATTTGTTGTTGCCGCTCAGCATGTAGTTATTGAAGGCAAACTCGGGCCCGATGGTTAGGCTGACGGGACTATGCTTGCCGCCGAGCCGGGGGTCCCAGTTTAGGCCAATGTTGACGTAGCGCGAGCCTCCGGAACGCAGGTCGAGGCTTTCGGGCTGGCCATCGCGCGCGAGGTAGGTTTTCTGGTTCACCAGCGCGTTCAGGCCCAGGTCAAAAATCAGGTGCGACTTGGTGTGGGGTTTTTCGAAGTTTTTCAGGCGTACCGAATCGCGGTTGAGTTCGCGGGCTTTGCGCTCAGCATCGGTTTTACCACCAATTTTAAAGCTCACGCCCGTGTTTTTCGAGGCCTTGTCCATCATCACTTCCACCTTGTTGCTAGAAGAAGTGCCAGCGGCGGTTTTGTGCGTGGTGATGCGGATTTGCTCGGGCATGTTCTTGCCCGGCTGGTCCTTGTCGGGGTAAAATTCCATCGTTACCTGGTTGGTGGTGGCGTTTTTGGCAGCCGCCTCAGCCTGGGTAATGTAGGTAGCCAGCCGCGAGGTAAGCGAATCGAGCTGGTACTTTTTAAGCTGGCGCAGCTGGGCGGCGTCGCGCACCATCAGGGTAATTACCGCCTTATTGGGCAGGCGCACCACAATGGTGTCTTTCACGGTAGCCGGCCGGGCCAAAGTCGTGGCCTGCGCCTGCGAAGAAAGCCCAAGCACCAGGGCTAGAAGCAGAGAAAAGGGGAGAAAAGCGCGTTGCATGATTTCTGAAAAAGAGCGTTAGAGTTGAATGGACTTGCTGACGCGGCGGCCAGCAATGTTGGCTTCCAGGGTCAGGTTTTCGGGCAGGCCGGTCACTTCCGACAGGCTGAGGCGCTCGCCCCGCACCGCGTGGCCCACCTGCCGCAGCAGGCGGCCACCCAGGCCCTGGCGCTCTTGGGTGGCAGCGGCGGCCGAGGCCACGGCCGTAGCCAGTGAGGGGCGGCGGGCCGCACCGTTGCGCACATCAACCGTAATCAAGGTTGCAGCAGCGAGGGTAGCGGGAGAAGCAGTGGCGGCGGGAACGATTTCCCCGGCCGGAGTTGGAGTGGGTGTTGGTAGATGGGCGGAGGCTACTGCCGGGGCCGGCTCGTCAGCCGGTCGGGTTGGTGGGGTGTGCAGGGGGGCCGTCGTGCGGGCCACCAGCGGGGTGGGAGCGGCCGCCGCGTCCGGCTGCCGGGAAGCTCCCCGAGGGCGGCGGGGCGACTGCTGAGCCATCATCCCGACCTTCGAAGCGCTAGATGCGGGGCCGTCGGGGCGGGTTGCCCGGGCCGGCAGGTTTTTTTGAGTAGAGCCGGAAATCTTGGTTTCTGATGCCTGCGCGAGGGTTTGGCCAGCCGTAGCCGTGCCAGCATTGCCAGCAGCAGCTTTCGTGACGGCCACAGCGACTAGCGGCGACTGGCCTGGCTTTGTAGGGCTGGCTTCGCCGAGGTTGGGGCCGCCAGTCTGACGCTGCCCATCTGCATTGGCCCGTGCCTTATCAGCCTGCTTGTTTACCGGTTTCAAAGCCACCGTGCTACTCTGCCCCGCGCCGCCGACCCAGCCCAGCCACAGGCCCGCACCCCCGGCCAGCAGGAGCAGCGCCACGGCGGCGGCCATGCCCAGGGGCCACCAGGCGGCGGCCCGGCGCTTGCGCGGGCGCAGATGCTCGTCTTCGAGGCGCTCCCAAATTTCCCGGGGCGGGGGCGTAGCGTGGGTATTCAGCTTGTGCTGAAACAGCTGGTTGAGCCGGTCGGACGCGGGCGCGTGGGCTTCGGGAGCCGGGCTTGAACCTGGCAGGGCGGCGGCAGCGGGGCCGGCCTGTAGGCGGGCCCACAGCTCGTCGCCGGGCGGCGTTTCGTGGTCGCCGAGCTGGCGGCGGAATAAGTCGTCGATATTTTCGGTAGACATGGGTCTAGTTGGTGCTAATGGCGGAAAACTGGATGCGCCGCTGAAGCAGGGCGCGGGCCTTGCTCAGCTGCGACTTGCTGGTGCCTTCGCTGATGCCCAGCAGCTCGGCAATTTCCTGGTGGCCATAGCCTTCCAGGGCGTAGAGGTTGAAAACGGTGCGATACCCGGCGGGCAGGGTGGCGAGCAGGCTGAGCAGGTCTTCGGCCTGCAGCTGCGTATCGGCGGTGGCGGCCGTTACGGCCAGGTTTTCGGGCTGCACAAACTCCTCGAACGACACCGTTAGCAGCTCGCGTTGGCGCAGTTGCATCAGCGCCTCATTCACCATGATGCGGCGCACCCAGCCCTCGAAGCTGCCTTCGAAGCGGTAGTTGGGCAGGGCCCGAAACATCTTGGCAAAGCCCAGCAGCAGGGCTTCTTCGGCATCTTCGCGGCGCTTGAGGTAGCGGCGGCACACGGTGAGCATCAGCCCGGCCAGCTGCTCGTAGAGCTGGCGCTGCGCCCGGTGCTCGCCGCGCACGCAGGCGGCGATGAGGTCGGCTTCCGATAAAGTAAGAGTAGGCAAGGCGCAGAAAGGATGGTGAGATGCAGCGGCAGATGCCGTTGCGCCCCCAAAGGTTGCCCCTGTCAATAAATTTTTTTGACGACTGCTACCATCGCAGCCTCCCGAATCGCCGGCTCACCTGCTCGGGACCGAGCGCCGGGCCTCTTGCCATCGGCCGTTATTTAACCCTTTGACAAGCAGCCACAGACACAGCGATAATTCGCCCACGAGCGGGAGCAGCAGGATGCCGGGAAGCAGCTGGTTGGCCAGGGCCGGGGCAAATAGCGCCGCGAGGCAGGCTATCAGGTAGGCGGTTCCGGCCACTTGCATCAACACACCGAGCACCGCGGGCAGGAAGCCCGATTTGAAAATAAGGTAGCCATTCACCAGACAGGTGAGGCCGAAAAAGACCAGGGCGATGTTGAAAGCCGTGTCGTGCGATTTGAGGGCTAGGTTGGCCAGCAGGGCGACCCGGGTGGGGCCCCAGGCCCGGAGATATTCGGCACTTTGCAGAATGGGCAGCACCAGCAGCTGAAAAAGCTTGCTCACGGCCTCCACGGCCAGCGACACGGCGTTGAGCAGCAAGGCCAGTAGCGCCAGGCTTTTATTGACGGGCCGCAGCAGCTGAAATTCAATCCACAGCAGCGGTACGGCGCAGAGCACGACCAGCAGGTTGAGGGCAGTACCTAGCCGCCACAGGCCCGGGGCGGCCAGGATATTGTGCGCCGTAGTCGCCGCATCGCCGGCCATCAGCTTGCCGTTCACAAACCCCTCCGAAAAGCCTCCGCACAGAATAATGGCGAGGTATAGCGCGCCGCCGAGGCGGGCATACCAAAGCGGAGAATCTTCGATGGAGCGGTTAAGCATCAGAAAATTAGTGGAGTGGGGGGTAATGGCAGGCAAGCGGTGCCGGAGGAGGCTCCAATTGCTGCCGTAGTTGGGTTGGCAGATTCGAACCCGCCGGCCTGGGTTGCCTGGGCCGCGGCGTTTCTTTTAAGGAGGCGTAGTAGGCCGCCAAGGTGGCTGCCGGTCGTGGGATTGGCGTAGACGGAACGCGGGGCAGTGGCTCCGGCTTGCGAATTTTGCTTCATTACTGCTCATGCCCAACCTTCAACCCCTCGCGCTGTATGTGCTGGCCGGCCTCTGCGAAATTGGCGGAGGCTACCTGATGTGGCAGTGGCTCAAGGCCGAACAACCAGCCTGGATGGGCCTGCTCGGTGCCGTGCTGCTAGTTATCTATGGCTGGGTGGCCACTTGGCAGAGGATGACGTTTGGTAAAACCTACGCCGTGTACGGGGGCGTTTTCATCCTCATGTCCATTGCCTGGGCCTGGTATTTCGATGGCTTCCGGCCCGACCGATACGATGCTATCGGCGGGGCAATATGCTTCGTGGGGATTGGCGTCATCCTGTTCTGGCCTCGCTCCTAAGGTCGTGTCGGGTGCTTTTTCTGAAACGCTCATGGCTGAGCGCAGTTGAAGTATTGCCTGCGTTCGACCCATTACAAATCGCCCAGCCGCTGGCCCTGCTGCCGGCCGAAGCGCAGGTGTTTGGCTTGGCCCACCACTTGCGAGCTGTAGATGCCGTGGTGGCCCGAGAACAAATACGCCACCACGCTAGCCAACGCCAGGTAAACGGCCGCGTGGCTGCCGAACAGCTCCAGCCCCATGAGCGTGCAGGCCAGCGGCGTATTGGCTGCCCCGGCAAACACGCCCACAAAGCCCATGGCCGCCAGTAGAGCCACCGGCAGCGGCAGCACCACGGCCAGCGCGCTGCCCAGCGCCGCCCCGATAAAAAACAGCGGCGTCACTTCCCCACCCTTGAAGCCGCAGCCCAGCGTGAGGGCCGTGAGGGCCAGCTTCCAGGCCCAGTCGGTGGGGGCGAGTGGGTGCTGAAAAGCCTCTACGATAACCGGAATGCCCAGCCCGCCGAACCGTACCGGCCCCACCACCCACAACAGCCCGGCCACCAGTACGCCGCCCACTACCGGCCGCAGCGGCGAGTAGGCAATGCGGCCAAATACCCGGCTCAGGCCGTGCGTGAGGGTCGCAAAGGCCCGGGCCGTGAGCCCAAACAGCGCGCCCACCAGCAGCGTGCAACCCAGTAAAAGCGGCGTGAGGGGCAATTCGGCCAGGGTGGGGTAGTGGGTGTGGCCCACGCCCCAGGCCCGCGTCACGAAGTCCGCAACGACGGCGGCGAGAAAGCTGGGCAACACGGCGTCGTACCGAATCGAGCCCAGCAGAAAGACTTCAAGCCCGAACACGGCCCCGGCCAGCGGCGTACCGAATACCGAGGCAAACCCCGCGCTCATGCCCGCGACGAGCAATAGGCGGCGGTCGCGCGGGCGCAGGCCCAACCAGCGGGTAAGCTGGTCGGCGAGGGCCGCGCCCATCTGCACGGCCGTGCCCTCGCGGCCCGCCGAGCCGCCAAACAGGTGGGTAGCCAGCGTGCCGCCCAGCACCAGCGGCACCATGCGCAGCGGCAGCTGCTGGCTGGGACGATGAATTTCATCCAGAATGAGGTTGTTGCCGCGCACCACGCGATTGCCAACGTAGTGGTAGGCCCCGCCAATAAGCAGGCCCGCTGCCGGCAGCAGTGCCAGGGCCCAGGGGTGGGCTTCGCGCCAACGCGTGGCCCAGTCGAGCGCCACTAAAAAGCCTGCCGAAGCCGTGCCGGCTAATGCGCCAATCAGGCTACCAATCAGCAGCCAGCGTAGCAGAAACAGCAGGGTGGCGGTGGGGTGGGAAACCCGAAGGCGGGCGAGGGCGAAGGGGGGGAGCATGAGGGCGAACGGCAGGATGAATCAGGCGGCGCGGCCGTCGGGGCCGTACCGTTGCGTAGGAATCATCAGCGCGGGGCGCGGGGCTCCGGCGGTTCGCGGTGGCAATCCATCACCGTATTCTGGGGGTAAATATATATGGCGTTTGCTGGCGAAGCCTTGGATGGAGGCGCTAAACGTTAACCAAGGTGGGGTGCGCTGCCTTTGGCTGGCGGCTGCGACCTTTGCCGGTGGCCCTGCGTTCGCAGTATGGCTACTTCCCCCGATATTATGCCCCTTGCGAATGTTGCCGCCGTGCCCCGTTCAGTTTCGCCGTGGCGGCCGGAAGCTGGGCTGGCGGTTGCCATTGCGCTGGCCTACGCGCTGTACCTGTTTTCGACCGAATACCACAACCTCTATTACGATGCCGAAGACTACTGGCAGCTGGGCCACCGCTTCGTGCGCCACGGCCGGTTCGAGCTGCTGGGCTACGACGATGCCATGCGTGGCTACGCCTACCCCCTGGTGAACTTCGGGTGCCTGGCGGTGCGCAAAGCCCTAAGCTGGCCGGCTGTAACGGTCGTAAAATTGCTCAACTCGGTGCTGGCCGGCCTGCTTTTTGGAATTGTGGGCCCGCGCTTGTGGCAGGCGAGCATCGGGGCGCCGCAGCCCCCGTCGCTGGTGCGGCGGCTGGTATGGGTGGCCCTGGCTTTCGTGTTCTGGCGCGACTACTTCAACTTTTCACTGTCTGACTTTCCAGCGTTGGGCGCGTTGGGTGCGGGGCTGTGGCTGGTACAGCGGCCACGCCTCAGGGCGGCGCTGCTGGCGGGCGCGGCGCTGGCGCTGGCCATCAATATCCGGCCGATTTATCTGGCCTCGGTGCTGCCGGCGCTGGGGCTGCTGTGGGTTGGCCGGCCCCCGCGTCGGGTCTGGGGGGCGCGGCTGGCGGCGCTGCTGCTGGGTGCCGGGCTGGTGCTGGCCCCGCAGTGGCTCATCAACCTACGGCACTTTAATGCAAATACGCCGCTGGTGCTGTCGCAGTCTAAGACCCTAGCCATTCACAACCTCTATCTGCAAAAGCTGAAATGGGGCCTGCTGCACGAAAAATACGAGTCGTCGGTGGGCCATGAGCTGCCCACTGGCCAACTGCTTTTTCTGGATGCCGCCGGGGCTGCCGTGCTCCGCGCCGAGGGCCTCAGCGCAATCGACTCGCCCAGCCAGTACCTGGGGTTGGTAACCCGGCACCCGCTGGCGCTGGCCGGCATCTATGCTCGCCACCTATTCGCCGGCCTCGACATCAGCCACCCCACGCCCTACCTAAAACGCTGGGCCCCATCGCGCCCGATGCAGCTGCTGAATTATGCGCTCTGGTTCTGGGCGGCGCTGGTGGCCCTGCGCCGCTGGCCCACCATCCGCGAAGCCCTGGTGCTGGCCGCTTTGCTGCTGCCGTGCCTGGCCGTGATTCCGCTGAGCATGGAAGTGCGTTTCCTGCTGCCGCTGCACCTGCTGCTGCTGGCGCTGGTGGCTTTCGGCTCCTGGCCCGCCTGGGCTCGCGGGGGCCGCCGGCCAATGGTGTTGCTGGCAGTTTTTGCCTTCTATCTGATGGGCTGCCTGGGGCTTTCTAAATTGATTAAACAAGATGTTGAGCTCCGGTTTCGGCCATACCTGCTGGCTGCCTCCAAGTGAGCACGACCCGGCCATGCAGGTCCATCCGGCTAGCTCCATTAAGTGGTCGTATTAACTCGAAGCGTCATGCTTCGACAAGCTCAACATGACCGCCTTTTTGAGATAGGCACTTAATACTGCCCAATCGAAAGCAGGACCAGCGTGCAGGCCTCCTCGGTCTGGATGCCGCGTTGCTGAGCCAGGCGCTCCAACTCGGGGTTTTCGGTGCCGGGGTTGAAGAGAATGCGTTTCGGCTTGAGGTCGAGAATGTAGTCGTACCAGTCGGGCTGGTTTTGCGGGCCCACGTACAGGGTCACGGTGTCGATGTCGGTTGCTTGCGGGCGGTCGGTGTGGATGGCCATGCCGGCCACCTCGCCCTTACGAATGCCCACCGGCACTACCTCGTGGCCGTGGTTTTTCAGCATGTGGGCCGCCCGAAATGAATAACGAGCAGGATTATCGGAAGCGCCAAGAACGAGCGTCTTTTTCATAAGTTAAGTTGATTAGCTGACAATGAGTCTTGCCAGGATGTGTTCGTTAACCGATGCCGTTTGGTTGTATTAGACGACCGAAACCTGCGCTTGGCTACCGACGCACCAGGGCCGCCACGGCTTCGGCACAACGCTCGCCATCCATCGCGGCCGACACAATGCCACCGGCGTAGCCCGCGCCTTCGCCGCACGGAAACAGCCCTGCCACCACCGGGTGCTGGAGCGTATCCTTGTCGCGCGGAATGCGAATGGGGGCCGATGTGCGGCTTTCCACGCCCACAATCTGGGCGGCGTTGGTAGCGTAGCCGGGAATCTTCCGGCCAAAATCGCGGAAGCCCTGACGCAGCCGCTCGGCCAGCACCGGCCCCAGCACCTCCTCCATCTGCACGGGCACCAGGCCGGGCTGGTAAGAGGTTTCGAGCAAACTCGTCGAAGGCTTGTTTTTCAGAAAGTCGCCGAGCAGCTGAGCCGGGGCGCGCTGCGTACCTCCGGCCGCCTGGCAAGCCAGCTGCTCAATCTGCTGCTGGAAATGCAGGCCCGCCAGCGGGCCGTATTGAGCCACGTCCAGGTCGGCCAGCTCCACGGCGGCCACGATGCCCGAGTTGGCAAAGCGCGAGTCGCGGCGGCTGGGGCTCATGCCGTTCACCACCACTTCGCCGGGGGCCGTAGCCGCCGGCACGATAAAGCCGCCCGGGCACATGCAGAACGAAAATACGCCGCGCTGCTGGCCGCCCACCTCGGTTTGATGCACCAGCGAGTAGGAGGCCGCCGGCAACAGCCCGCGTTCAGCCCGTCGGTATTGCGCCTCGTCGATGAGGGCCTGCGGATGCTCGACACGCACCCCCAGGGCAAACGGCTTGGCTTCGATAAGTACCCCGCGCCGATGCAGCAGCTCGTAAATGTCGCGGGCCGAGTGGCCGGTGGCCAGGATAGTCGCCTCGGCCTCGATGGTTTCGCCGGCCGCCGTGAGCACGCCGCGCAGCTGGTTGCCCTCCAGCAGCAAGTCGCTCACGCGGGTTTCGAAACGGACCTCACCGCCGGCATGCGTGATAGCTTCGCGCAGGGCCTGCACCACGGCCGGCAGCTTATTGGTGCCGATGTGGGGGTGGGCATCCACCAGTATATCGGGGGTGGCACCGTGCTGCACCAGCCGGCGCAGCACGCGGCCCACGTCGCCACGCTTGGTGGCACGCGTGTACAGCTTACCGTCGGAGTAGGTTCCCGCGCCGCCTTCGCCAAAGCAGTAGTTCGAGTCGGGATTTACCTGCTGCTCTTTGTTGATGGCGGCCAGGTCGCGGCGGCGCGCCCGTACGTCGCGGCCGCGCTCCAGCACGATGGGTTTCAGGCCGAGCTCCAGGCACCGTAGTGCGGCAAATAAACCCGCCGGGCCAGCCCCAACTATCAAAACTCGCGATGCACCTTGTTTTACATTTGGATAAATAAACCAAGGGCCGAATAACTCTTTAGGAGGAGCTGCGCGGTAGACGTCGGCCCGCAGGCGCACCAGCGGCTGGCGGCCCCGCGCATCAATCGAACGACGACGGAGATGCACATAGTCAGCCTGTCCGGGCTTTAAATCAGCCTCCTTCAGGATGGCTTCATAGCGAGCCAGCTCATCGAAGGCAACTTCGGGGGCTAACAGAATTTCTAACTCTTGCTTTGACATTTGTGTAATAGAAAGGTGGCTATCCTTTAGGGCTTCAGCGAGGGGCTGAAGCAGCTACAAAGGTACGGCAGCGCCAGAGCGTGTTGCCACGGAAAATTCGTCCTGGCGTCTCAACCTATGCCAACAGCTCGCAAAACCGTGCTTAGCTTGGGGCATGAATCTACCTGTTACGCTGGCCCCAGTTTCCCGCCTGCGCTCCATCGTGAGCGGCTCCATCGGTAACCTCGTCGAATGGTACGACTGGTATGCCTATTCGGCATTTGCGCTCTACTTCGCTCCGGTATTCTTCCCGAAGGGCAGCCCCACCGCACAGCTGCTGAACACGGCCGCCATCTTCGCGGTGGGGTTCCTCATGCGGCCGCTCGGAGCCTGGCTGCTCGGGGCCTATGCAGACCGCCACGGCCGACGGGCAGCGCTGCTTTTTTCGGTGCGGCTCATGGCCGGTGGCTCGCTGCTGATTGCGGCCGCGCCGGGTTATGCGACAATTGGCGTGCTGGCACCGGCGCTGCTGCTGCTGGCGCGGCTGGTGCAAGGCATCAGCGTGGGAGGCGAGTACGGCACTTCGGCTACCTACCTCAGCGAAATGGCCGGGGCTCGGCACCGGGGCTTTTGGTCGAGCTTCCAGTACCTGACCCTGATGGGCGGGCAGCTGCTGGCGCTTTCAGTACAACTAGTGTTGCAGCAACTGCTCAGCCCTGGTCAACTCAGCGCCTGGGGCTGGCGCATTCCCTTCGTAATTGGTGCCATTGCCGCGCTGGGTGCGCTCTACCTGCGTACCCACATGGGCGAAACCGCCGCCTTCGAGCAAAAGCAGCAGGCCACTTTAGCCGGAGCCGAAAGCGAAGGCAATGTGCCTTCGCCGGGGCAGATGCGGCAGCTGCTGCAATATCCGCGCGCTGTGCTCACGGTGGTGGGCCTCACGCTGGGCGGGACGCTGGCTTTTTACACCTTTACCACCTATGCCCAAAAGTTTCTGGTGAATACTGCTGGTTTCAGCAAGGAGTCGGCCACGCTGATTTCGTTCGGCGTGATGGCCGTGGCGCTGCTTTTTCAGCCGTTGCTGGGCACTATTTCGGACAAGGTGGGGCGGCGGCCAGTACTGCTGATGTTTGGCATCGGGGCTACGCTGGGTACGGTGCCGCTACTGCGCCAGTTGGCCCAGACGCACGATGCCTGGTCTGCTGCGGGCCTGCTCATTGCCGCGCTGTTTGTGGTGAGCGGCTACACGTCCATCAGCGCGGTGGTCAAGGCCGAGCTGTTCCCCACTGAAATTCGGGCGTTGGGGGTGGGGCTGCCCTTCGCCCTTACGGTGGCCATTTTTGGCGGTACGGCCGAATATGTGGCCCTTTTCGCCAAGAATCAAGGGGTAGAAGAATGGTTCTACTGGTACGTAACGGGCTGTGCGTTCCTATCGCTGCTGGTGTACTGGCGCATGGGCGAAACTCGTGGCGAGAAAGGCCGCATGGTAGAGTAAGACGCCATCTTTGCTGCGAAGCTACTGCGCACTATTCCCCCAACGGCTGTTCTGCTGGTGTCGTCGTCCGGCCCGATATGGCAGAGGTGGCTTCCTGGCCTTATGCCGCCGTGTCCTCGCCCAGCACGGTTTCTACCCAGCCCTTGCCCCAGTCCTCCAGTTCCTGAGCCGTCCAAATCTGCGGGTAAAAAATGCGGCGCTGAAACTTGGGAGGCAGATAATTGCGCCAGTTGGTGCCGCCGGTGGCCGCCACGTCGGTGGGGTTACGCTGCAGGTAGCGCACCGCCGATTTGTAGTGCATCAGCGGCCAGTTCACGTTCACGCTCACGTCGAGCTGGCGCAGGGCCCGCAGCAGGCGGGGGTGCTGCTGCTCTTCGGCCGCGAGGCGCTGCACCACGGCCCACACGTTGCGGTCGTGGAAGGCCTCGGCATGGCGGATAAGGTCGGTGGTATATTTGCGCTCGAACTCAATAAGCGTAAGGGCTTTGGCTCCGCTGGCTTCAATGGTGGCCCCGGCTTTCCAATAGATGCAGCCCAGCAGCTCGTCGTAGTCGTGGGCCGAAGCCTGGCCCAGGGCCTGACGCTTTACTTTGTCGGTGAGGTTTTCGAGGTCCGTGCTGGCAATCTCAATCATGCGGTACTGCACGCTCTGGAACCCTGAAGCGGGCATCAGGGCCATGCGGAAATCCAGAAACTGCTCTTTGTCCATGCCGTCGACCATCACGTCGAACGAGTCAATCAGGTTCTCGAAATAGCGGTTGATGCGGCCCAGGCGCAGCACGACTTCGCCTAGGGTGGGCTCGCACAAGTCGCCAATCTGCTCGTACTCACAGAGGCAGAGCTTGAAGTAAAGCTCCGAAATCTGGTGGTACATGATGAAAATCCGCTCGTCGGGAATATTGGTGAGCGGGCGCTGAATGGATAGCAGCGTATCGAGCTCGATGTAATCCCAGTAATTGATGTATTTGGCGTGGTAAAGGCCTTCGAGGTAGGCCGCCAGGTCCTGGCCATCGGGGGCGTAGCGGGCCTGTAAGCGCCGCAGCTGCTCGAGCACGGCGGGGGAGAATTCGTCCGGGGTGGGCGCGGGGGACATAAAGTGGGGTGCGGGTGAATGGCAGCTGGGTGGGCCGGGGCAAATATCGGAAAATTGCGTTGCCGACGTAGCCAGGCGCAAAGCAGGGGCAACCCCCGGCCGCTAACCCGCATCTTTGCGTCGTCGACGCGGTGGCAGTAGCGGTTGGGTTAGCCCGCATCCGCTACTTTTAGCCCTGCTTGTCCTTTCCACCGACTTTTCCATGGCCGAAAAATCCAGCATTTTTGATATGATTGGCCCCGTGATGATTGGGCCCAGCTCGTCGCATACGGCCGGGGTGGTGCGCATCGCGCGCGCTGCCATCCGCATTCTGGGGGCATTGCCCACCGAGGCCGTCGTCACCTTCTACAACTCGTTTGCCCGCACCTACGAGGGCCACGGCTCCGACCGCGCCATTGTGGCGGGCTTGCTGGGCTACGCGCCCGACGACACCCGCATTCGCACCGCCTTCGAGCACGCCGAGGCCGCCGGGCTGCACTACACGTTTCAGAGCGTGGGCAATGCCTCGACCATGCACCCGAACACGATTAAGGTGAATTTGCTCGACGCGGCGACCGGCCGGCGGGTGGAGGTAGTGGGCCAGAGCCGGGGCGGCGGCGTTATCCGCATCGTGGAAGTGGACGGGTTTCCGGCCGACTTTTCGGGCAGCCTGCACACGCTTATTATCGATGCCGACGACATGCCCGGCTCCATTGCTTTCATTGCCTCGGTTATTGCCCACGACCAATGCAACATCGCCACCATGTTTGTGAGCCGCAAGGGCCGCAACGACGCGGCCCGGCAGTTTATCGAGATGGACAGCCCCATCAAGGAAATAACGCTGGCTTATCTGCGTCAGCTGCGGTGGGTGCACCACATCACCAATATTGCCACGCTGGATTAAGCCCGCAGTAATAAATCTGACTCCGAAAACGATGTATGGTCAGCGCGCAGCTTCGCGCCCCGCATTGCCTAGCTTTTTGTTCTATGAAACCACGGAATACCCTGATTTTGCCGCGAAGCCTGCGGGCCGTAGCCGGTGGCCTGGCCCTGAGTGGGCTAGCTGCCGGTAACGCCGCCGCCCAAACCCCGGCCCCTACGCCAGCCCCCACGGTGCTGGGCGCGCCCGCGGCGGCGGCCCCCACCGGCCCCTGGACCCTGCCAACGGCCGTCGACTACGCCCTGGCGCACAACCTGACGGTGCGGGCCAGCGACCTGAATGCGCAACAACAGCTGGCCAGCGTTCGCCTCAACCGGGCCGCCCTGCTGCCGACCTTGGGCCTGAACGGCTCGCAAAGTTTTAGCTTCGGCACCAACAAGGACCCGTTCACCAACCAGTTTCAGGCGGTGAACGTGCGGGGTAATAACTTTTCCTTGCAGGGTCAGGCCACGCTGTTTTCGGGTTTCCAGCTGCGCAACACCATTAAGCAGGGCGTGCTCGAAGCCGAAGCCACCCGCTTCGATGTTGAGAAGGCGCGCAATGATTTGTCGCTGAACGTGGCCTCGTCGTTTTTGCAGCTGCTGTTGGCCCAGGAGCTTATCCGGGCTTCTGAAGCGCGCCTGAGCACCACGCGGGCCCAGGTTTCGCGCAGCGAAAAGCTGCTGAAGGCCGGGGCCGTAGCCGAGGGCAACGTGCTCGACAGCCGCGCCCAGCTGGCTGGGGAGGAGCGCACTCTGGTTACGGCCCAGAACCAGCTGGCCCTGGCCCAGCTCTCGCTGGTGCAGCTACTGAACCTAGACCCGGCCACGGCCAGCCAGTTCGCGTTGGTGGCACCCACGCTGCCCGACCCGGCCACCCTGGCCCCGGCCGCCGACGCGATGAACCCGAACGCGACTTTCGAGATTGCCCGCCAGCGCCAGCCCGAAATCAAAGCGGCCGACCTGCGCGTGAACAGTGCCCAGCGCGGGCTCGACATTGCCCGGGGGGGCTACTACCCGCGCCTGACGGTGGCTGGTGGCGTGCAAACCGGCTTTTCGTCGGTGCGCACCCAGGCCGTGCGCACCTTGGGCGAACCCATTGCCGTGCCCGTGCTGCAAGTAAACCCGGCCGTACCGGGCGGCTACTCCGCCTCGCCCTACGTGCTGCTCTCGCCCCAGGCGACCGTCACGACGCTGCCCTATAAGTTTCTGGACCAGCTGGCCGACAACCGGGGCGAGTTCGTGCAGCTTTCGCTGAACGTGCCTATTCTCAACGGCCTGCAAACGCGGGTGGGCGTGCAGCGGGCCCAGATTAGCGTGCAGCAAGCCAGCCTGCGCGCTGAGCAGGTGCAGCTGCAATTGCGCCAGACCATTCAGCAGAGCTACGCCGATGCCCTGGCCGCCCAGCGCCGCTACGCCGCCAGCTCCCGCCAGGTGGAGGCCCTGACGCTGGCTTTCCGCAATGCTGAAATTCGCTTCAACAACGGCCTGCTCAACGGCACCGATTTCAACATCGCCCGCAACAACCTCACCGCCGCCGAATCGGATATGATTCAGGCCAAATACGAATTTTTCTTCCGCTACAAAGTGCTCGACTTTTACCAGGGCAAGCCGCTGACGCTGTAATTGGTTGTTAGTTGCTCGTTGTCAGTTGTTAGAATTATCTATCAGGGCCAACGGGTAATGCTTCTGCCTAACAACTGACAACAAAACCACTGAAAACCAACACATGAAAAACAACCGTTTACTGTATTCGCTGATTGGCCTGGTGCTGGTACTGCTAATTGGCTACACCGTGGCTAAAAAGCAGGGCTGGGTAGGCAAGCCCACCGGCGTGGAAGTGCTGGTTTCTACCTCCGGCTCGGCCACCATCGTGGAGAAGGTGAGTGCCTCGGGCAAGGTGCAGCCCGAAACCGAAGTGAAAATTTCGCCCGACGTGTCGGGCGAAATCATCGAGTTATACGTGCATGAGGGCGATTCCGTGCGCAAAGGGCAGCTACTGCTCCGCATCCGGCCCGACAACTACCAGGCCCAGGTGAACGTGCAAAGCGCCCAGGTGGGTACCCAGCGCGCCAATGTGGGCCAGGCCCAGGCTCGCCTGCAGCAACTCATTGCCTCGGCCAAGCAAACCGAGCTGACGTACCGCCGCAATGCCTCGCTTTATAAGCAAAAGGTGATTTCCCAGGCCGACTACGAGGCCAGCCAGGCTGCCTACAATGCCTCACAAGAGGAAATTAACAGCGCCCGGCAGCAAATTCGGGCCGCGCAAAGCACCGTAGGTGCCGCCTCGGCCTCGTTGGAGGAAGCCCGCAAAAACCTCAATAAAACCACCATTTACGCTCCTGTAAGCGGTACCGTGAGCAAGCTCAACGTGAAGAAGGGCGAGCGCGTGGTGGGTACCACTCAGATGGCAGGCACCGAAATCATGCGTATTGCCAACCTCAACAACATGGAGGTGCGCGTGAACGTGAACGAGAACGACGTGAACAACGTGAGCCTGGGCGACTCGGTGGAAGTGGAAGTAGATGCCTATACAAGCCGCAACGAGAAGTTTAAGGGCCTCGTCACCAACATTGCCAATACGGCCAAGGATGCTCTCACGGCCGAAGCCGTGACGGAGTTCGAGGTGCGTATTCGGCTGCTGCCCGAAAGCTACCAGCATTTGCTGCGCAACGTGCGCGGCCGGACCCTGGTGCCCTTTCGCCCGGGCATGACGGCCTCGGTCGACATCATTACCGAGCGCAAGCCCGGCGTGCTGAGCGTACCGTTGGCCGCCGTGACGACGCGCTCGGACTCTGCTGCCGCCAAGGCGGAGGCTGGCCCCGGCGGCCCGCGCGTGGGCGGGCGTGCCAATGGCACCGCTACTGCCGTGGATGCCAACGCCGACAAGACCCAGAAAATAGAAATTCAGGAGGTTGTGTTTGTCGTGAAAGACGGCAAGGCCGTGCTGACCCCGGTGAAAACCGGCATCAGCGACTTCCAGAACATTGAGATTCTGAGTGGGGTGCCGGCTGGGGCCACCGTGGTGAGCGGCCCATTCCGGGCCGTGGCAAAAACGCTGAAGGACGGCTCCGTGGTCGAGATTAAGGACCTGAAAACGCTGAACAAGGAAGCCCTGAAAGAAGACCCCGACGCGGCTAAATAGCTCGTAGCATGGTTTCGACCCTGCATGTCAGGCTTTCTTTGCGCTTCTACTTCCCATCCCAACTCCTCCAAAATTGGAAAAAATCGCCATGCTCGGCGGCGGCTCCTGGGCCACCGCGCTAACCAAAATCCTGAGCGAAAACGGGGCCCGCGTCGACTGGTGGCTGCGCTCGAAAGACGACGTGCAGCACCTGCTGCGCACCCGCCACAATCCGCGCTACCTCTCGGCCGTGCAGTTCGACCTGAACCGCGTGCATCCTACCACCGACCTCGACGACGCCGTGGAGGAAGCCGATTGGCTGGTGCTGGCCGTGCCCGCCGCCTACGTGCAGCCCGTGCTCGACAAGCTCGACCGCGACGCGCTGAAGCACAAGCGCGTGGTGTCGGCCATTAAGGGCATGATTCCGGGCAAAAACCAACTCGTAACTGACTACGTGGCCGAGCGGTTCCGGCTGCCGCACACCCGTCTGGGCGTGATTGCCGGCCCCTGCCACGCCGAAGAGGTGGCCCTCGAAAAGCAGAGCTACCTCACCATCGGCTCGCCTGACGCGGCACTAGCCGAGGACTTTTCGGAGTTGCTGCGCAACCGCTACGTGCGCGCCCACCCGGCCCAGGACCTCGACGGCATTGAGTACTGCGCCGTGATGAAGAACATCATCGCCCTTACTGGCGGCATTGCCCACGGTGTGGGCTACGGCGACAACTTTCTGGCTGTGCTGGTGAGCAACGCGGTGCAGGAAATCCGCCGGTTTTTGCAGGCCATCAATCCGCAGCCGCGCGACCTGTCGGCCTCGGCCTACCTCGGCGACTTGCTGGTAACGGCCTACTCGCAGTTCTCGCGCAACCGCACGTTTGGCAGCATGGTGGGCCGCGGGTATTCAGTTAAATCAGCGCAACTGGAAATGAACATGGTGGCCGAGGGTTACTTCGCCGTAAAGTCCATTCACGAGCTCAACAAGAAGCTGAAGGTCAACATGCCGATTACGGAGGCGGCGTATAACATTTTGTACGAACGCATTGCGCCAGCCGTGGAGATGGAGCTGCTGAAGGAGAAGCTGCGGTAGTTCTAATCGAGGATTTTAAAGGAAACTCAACTGTAAAAATCAGAATTTATGGGAGCGTGGGGACGTCGCAATTTTGAAAATGATTCGGCCATGGATTTTGTTGGTGAATTTCTGGAATCACCATCTGAAGTTGCAATTTCGGCTTCACTAGGATTTGTGATAGATGCCAGAGCGGATGAAGAATATATTGAAGTAGATGAAGCTTCAGCAGCCTTGGCTGCGGCAGAAATCGTTGCAGCTATAATTGGACGGGCGGCTTCTGACCTGCCCGAAGAGTTATCGGCGGCTATTGAAAAAATGGGCTTTGAAGCGAATCAAAAGATAATACAACAAGCACGTAAGGCTGTTTCTGTGATTATACGCGAATCCGAGTTGCAGGAATTGTGGGCTGAAGGTGGTGAGCCAAACGACTGGCAGCAGGTGCAGCATGAGCTTTTAACGCGGTTGGGTTAGGATGAAAGTCATCGGTTTCACCTTCGTGCGCAACGCGCTCAAGTACGATTACCCTGTACTAGAAAGCATCGCCTCACTGCTGCCGCTGTGCGATGAAGTTGTCGTAGCCGTGGGCAATTCGGAAGACGGTACGCTGGCCCTGATTCAAAGCATCGCCTCGCCTAAAATCCACATCATCGAAACGGTGTGGGACGACAGTCTGCGCGAGGGCGGCCGGGTGCTGGCCGTGGAAACCGATAAGGCCCTGGCCGCCGTGCCGACTGATGCCGATTGGGCCATTTACCTGCAGGCCGACGAGGTGCTGCACGAGGCTGATTACCCCGCCATCCGGGCCGGCATGGCGCGGTGGCAGGAGGATAAAACGGTGGAAGGGCTGCTGCTGGGCTACCGCCATTTTTACGGCTCCTACGATTACGTGGGCGACTCCTACCGCTGGTATCGGCGCGAAATCCGCATCGTGCGGCCCGGCATCGGGGTGCAGTCGTACCGCGATGCGCAGGGTTTCCGGCGGGCTGACAACCGCAAGCTGCGCGTGAAGCTGCTCGATGCTACCGTGCACCACTACGGCTGGGTGAAGCCCCCGGCCGCCATGCAGCGCAAGCAGGAAACCTTCAACAAGCTATGGCATTCGGACGAGTGGGTAGCGCAAAACGTAGCGGAAGCCGAGGAATTCGACTACAGTCAGGTCGATTCCCTGCAACGGTTCGACGGCACGCACCCGGCCACTATGCATCCTCGCATTAGCGCCCAGAACTGGCAATTTAACCACGATATTGCCCGCAACCGCTACCGCTTCAAGGACCGGTTTAAGCAGGCCCTGGAGCGCCTGACGGGCTACCGCCTGGGCGAGTACCGTAACTACGAGCTGCTTTAAACCTGAATTTAGCTATGGCTCCCTGGCTCCCGCTTGCCCTGCTTACGGCCCTGTGTCTGGCGTTCTACAACTTCTTTATTAAGCTGGCTTCGGGGCATGTCGCGCCCGCCGTGGGCGCGGTGGTGTTGCAGCTGGTGGCCGCCGCGCTGGGAGCCGCGTGGCTGTTCCGGCTCAAGTTGCAAGGCCAGCCGATTACCCTAACCAAGGCTGGGCTGGGGCTGGCGGTGCTAGCCGGCTTGGGCGTAGGATTAGCCGAAATTCTGACCTTCGTGGTGTTTCAGCGGGGTGTGCCGTCGTCGGTTGGCACTCCCGTTATTGTGGGCGGCTCGGTGCTGCTCACGGCTTTACTTGGGTTGGGGCTGCTGCGCGAAAGCCTGAGCCTGGCGCAGGCCGGGGGGCTGCTGTGCATCGTGGTGGGCATTGCGCTACTGGCGCGCGGGCAGTAGCCTCCTCAGTTAGCCAGGTGCCAGTAGGCCGGCAGCCCGGGTCCGGGCTGCGATTCCCGGACGCGGTAGATTTCCACTTCGGCGTTCTTGAAATCGGGAGCGTAGGTAAAGCGGGGCTGGAAATAGCCGCGCTCATTGGGGAATGCTACGACGTACTTATAGGCGCGGCCGGGCAGGGGCTCAAAGTCGGGCCTCCAGAGCACGCCGGGCGATTCGGAGTGGAAATACAAGGTGAGAAAGATGCCGTGAGTTGGTTCGGGGACCAGGGTAGGGCCGGGCTCGTGACGGGCTAGCCAGGCGTATGCATCGTGGTAGGCGGCGTTGTGCTGGCGGGGCGTCTGGTTGTCGCGGCTAAGGCTCCGAAACTGGTAGGCCGTCCAGCCTATTGCCACCGCCAGTAGAGTTAACTGTTTGGCTTGACGTAGTTTTGTCGTGTCCCACACTTCCTCGACCAGTAAAGCCAGCAGCAAGTACAGGAAGAACGATTTGTAGAAGAGCGTCCGGCCCGGAGCAAATACCCGTTGCGTTACCAGCAACAGATAAGGGATGCCGATAAACCAGAGGCTGATAACTCCCAAGCGCAGCCAAACAGCCGTTAATATGCCCGCAGCCGCAGTTTGGTGGGCCTGGCGCAGATACCAAGCCGTGCCCAGGAGCACCACAATGGTGATGAGCGCTCCCAGCTTCACTTGGCCGGCCAAAAAGCCTTCGGTTTCCCACAGGTAGCGGGGCAGGCCTGCCAGAAATTCGTGCCAGGGCCTTGGTGCCACAAACCCGTTTCCAAATAGTTTATCGGCCCCGGAGATGAGCATGAGCGGCGCGTAAACCAGCAAGGTTCCCGCCGAAATGATACCCCCGGAAATGGCTGTTTGCAGCAGCTGTCGCCAGTCTTGCCGTCGCACCGCCTGCAGCCCCAGCCACGAAAAGGCCGACACCAGCATCATGGCAAAGGTGGGAACGGCGTAAGTGCCGATGATGCCTCCGAAAATTAACGCCAGCCAGGCCCGCCGCGCACGGGCCGGAGAGGGGCCGCTCAAATCGAGGGTAGCAAAGAATACCAGGGCAGCGCCTATCATCAGCAGCCAGTAGCCCCGGCCCACCGTGGCGTGGTACAGGCTCAGCTGGCTCAGGCTGAATAGCACCACTGTCAGTAAAGAGGGCCGGAAGGGTACCCGTGCCCGCAACAGCCCCCCAAACAGCAGCCCGGTAGCCAGCGTGGCCGCAAGCACAACGGGCAGCCGCATCGTCCACCAGAAACCAGGATTCACCTGAAAAAACAGCCAGTCGACCAGGTTACTTAGTACGTGGTTGTTGGGCAATGGGTAGTAGCTGGTAACTGCCAGTAGCCCGCGACTCACGAAAAGCGCATAGGAAGCCGCATCATCGTAAGCCGGTGTAATGGCCGGGATACTTTGGACGAGGCGCACGGTTGTTATGGCCAGTATGACAACCGTTGCCAGCCGGCGTTGGAACTGTGTCAGGGTGTTCCAACCGGTAGTGGCGCGCGGGTATTCCCCCCACCAGGTATTCTTATCGCGTTTTGCTCTGGGGCCAAAAAGTAACAGCAGAAAAAGTAAGCAGGCGACGGCGCTGAGCAGCCCCAGGCTGCTTGCCCCTGCCAGTAGCCTGGGGCTGCTTATTTCCTGAACGTGCCAATGATAATAGGGGAAGATGCGGTCAAGCTGGCGTATCTCCTCCGGGCTGGTTTGGCGCAGTACCGCCGCCGCAAAACCAGCGGTCAGCGTCACAACTGCGCAGACCATTAGTCCGAAGAAACGGAAGGGCAGCTTCTCTGCGACTGGGCTCGGGATTATAAAGCTGGTGTTAACGAGTGGTTCGGACAACACGATGGTAAGTGAATTTAGGGGATTGCTGCCGGCTGCTGGCGTGGGGCAGGGTTGGTATAGATAGTCACCAAAATATCCGAGTAGCTGGCCAGGTAAGGCTTAGGTACCCGGCTCCCGGCGGCTTCCGCCGCGTGGGTGAGTACGATGAAATCGTATTGCTTATCCGGTTGCGGCGTGCGGTAAGAAACGAGGTGAAGTGACGGATTTTGGCTCAGCGCCAGGTAATGCGCAAAAAACAACTCATGAATAGGAGCTTGGAGCCCTACCACGGGAGCCTGACTGCCCGGCCGCACTGCATGCCGGAGCCAGGAGTAGGCCTGCTGCACGAGCCGGGTTTCGCGTTGCGAACCGCGTCGCTGCGGCTCGCGCAGGTAGAGGCCATGTAGTCCCATCCCCGCCAGCCCGGCTACCGCAATAGGTAAGGCCCACTTTCTGGCTCGTCCAGTGCTTTTCAGGCGAGGTGCGCCCAGCATCAGCCATAAGCCGCCGGCCCAGGGAATATACAACAGCACCCGCGCCAGCGGAAACACCCGCTGCGCTGCCAACAGCCCGATGGGGAGGGCTACCAGCAGCCACGCCAATAGGGCCGCCCGGCGGCGCGCACCGCCCAGCATGCGCCCGCTGATGGCTCCGCCGAGCAAGGCAATTCCTAACCAGAGCGGCCCGCTGACCCGTACCGGCAGGCCGAACAGCTCCGCTGCTACTTCGTAAAGGCGCGGGCGGAAACCGGGCCAGAACTGAGCGGCGGCCCGGCTGGTCACGTAGCGGTTTGCGAGTAGCCGGTCCCAGCCCGATATCGCGCCTATCGGACTATAAAGCAATACCACTACCACTCCGATAATGGCACCCGCCATTGTCAGCGAACCGAGTGCGGGCCAGTTTCGGTCGCGGCACATGCCAGCGGCCGCCCCCAGCAGCAGGGCGACGAGCGGATATACGTAACTGGGCACCAGTAGCAGGCCCGCAACGCTGCTTAGCATCAGGGCCGCCCAGGCGAGCTGCCGGTAGTTGCTTTTGGGCCGCAGCAGCTCCAGCACGGCAAAAAAGCCAACCTGAAGCATGCCAAGTTGCAGCCCATAGCCCCGTCCAACGGCCCCGTAATACACACTTAAAGGGGTAAGGCTCGTTAGTGCAGAAATAAGCAGCGCGCGCCGCCATCCAATTATCCGGCTTAACAATCCCAGCGTCAGCAACAGGCTGATGGCCCCCAGAACATAGGTCGGCAGGCGCATCACCAGCAGAGGCGGCAGCGCGGTCAGGCGCAGGGGCCAGGCTAGTAGGTTGTAGAGTAAGTGGTTGTTCGGAATCGGGTAATAGCTGAAGATAACGCGCGGCCCATGGCTAACGAAATAGTCAAACGATGCTATTTCGTCGGTACTCAAGGGGAATGCCACCAGGTAATACAGGCGTGCTGCCAGCACCAGCGTGAGTAGTAGCAGGGTGTAGCGTTGAAAGCTTGCAGGCAGGCGCTGCCAATTTCCGCGCAGTCGTCCAATGGCGCGCAGCAGCTGCGGCCCGATAACCTTCACCGCCCGCGACCCAATGGCCAGCCACCCTCCCAGGCCCAGTAGCAAGGTGCCGCCCATGGTTAGCTGCAAGCCCAGCAGCCGGGCGGGAGACAGCGCCAGCGACAGATGCCGGAACCCGTCTTCGTGATAACGAAGCTCGCCCAGCTTTGCTAGCTGTTGCAGCTGAGTGGGAACGAATAGCCAGCTCAGGCCGCTGCCGGTAATCAGCAGCAATGCCACTGCCACTCCCACGATTGCCAGGCGGTCGCGCCGATGGGAGACAGCGCTGGGTTGCGGGGGCCTGAGCATGTGGCGAGAAGCTAGCGCTGCGTAGCCAGCGCGCCCAGCTTTTCCAGCTCAGCCCACACGCGGTGGGTGGGCAGGCCCATTACATTGAAGTACGAACCTTCGAGCCGGTCGATGGCGGCCATGCCAAGCCAGTCCTGCGCGCCGTATGCTCCGGCCTTATCGTAGGGCTGGCAGGTATCGATGTAGTAGTCGATTTCGGCCGTAGTGAGAGAGCGGAAATGCACCGTGGTTTGGTCCGAAAACACCACCTGCCGGCCGTCGCCGGTGCGCAGGCATACGCCCGTAAATACGTCGTGCGCCCGGCCTTGCAGGCGGCCCAGCATGTACTGGGCCTCGGCGCGGTTGGCGGGCTTGTTCAGGACGTCGGGCCCGAGGCACACGATAGTATCGGCCGTGAGCAGTATTTCATCGGCAGCCAGGCTGGCTACGTAGGCAGCCGCTTTGCGGGCAGCCAGATATTCGGCCACTTCGGCGCGGTGCAGATGGGGAGGAAACTCCTCATCTACCTCCAGCAGGCGAATTTCATAAGCAAGGCCCAGGTCGGTCAGCAGCTGCCGGCGGCGGGGCGAATTGGAGGCCAGAATAAGTTTCACGCGGTGACAGGCGACTGAAAGTAATCGAGAAAAACGTTGCTGCCTTCTTCGTCGGCAACGCTGCTTAATAGAAAGCCGCCAATGGTCTTGGGGTAGAAAAAGGTCGACTTGGGGGGCATCACCGCGCCCGAGTGGCACACGGCTTCCACTTCGGCCATGCTCACTTCGTTTACAATGAAGGCAGCCCGGGCCTCGCCCCGGTCCACGCGTTGCAGGCATTCCGCAAAATTGCGCACGTAGGCCACCCCTTGCCAGGCGCGCTGAGCGTCGGGCCCGACGATGCCGAGGCACTTCTCGAGTACGAAATAGTGCAGTACGGTCAAATCAAGGTTTTTTACGGCTTCGGTGGTGTCCCAGTCGAGCTGGGCCTGAACCTCGGGCCGCAACCGTATTTTGTACGCCTGGCCGTCCAAGTACAACCCGAAGGCCCAGGGTTTGCCCGCGATTATTTCGGGTAGGTCGTTGGCATCGTCCAAGGGTCTTACGGTGAAATACGGCTCCAGCCGGAATAGTAATTCCTGGTCACTTAAGTCGCCCGGAAACTCCAGCACCAAGCGGTGGGTGGGTAAAATGCGCAGGTCGTCGGCGGCCGCGTTGGTCAGGTACATAAGGTGGTAGTTCCAGGGCTCGCGGCCGGTGGCTTGGCCGTCGGCGGCCAGCTCGCGGGCCTGGCGGTAGGCCAGTGAACCCTCGTAGCGGTGGTGGCCATCGGCCAGAATCACCTGCCGGGCCGCCAGTACCGCCTGAAACCGCCGGATTACCGCCGCATCCTGAATTACGGCCAGTACGTCGCGTGCGCCCTGGTAGTCCTCCTCGGTTTCGACCAGCGGCGTACGCATGGCTTCGTCCAGAAAAGCTTCCAGCTCAAAGTCCTGGTCGCGGTATAGCCCGTGGGTAGCGCTGCTTTGCAGCTGGGTACGGGCCAGCAGCTCGGCCCGGTCGTTTACCGAGGCCGGCAGCGTGTTTTCGTGGCGAAGCACCACTTCCTCGTCCCAATCGTAGGCCCGGATGTGGCACATAAAGCCCTTGCGGCAGTATTCGCGGGGGCTGCCCGGCAGCCGAAAATACTGGTAGTAGGCGTAAATGCCCGGCAGCTCATCCTGCCGCAACACACCGCTGGCCTGCCACTCGCGCAGCCGCGCCAGCGCGGCTGCGGCGGGGTCGTCGGCCCGGGGCACCGAGAGGTGAATGGAGTTGAGCGGGTTCCGGTACAGGGCCTCCCGCTGCTTCGCCGAAACCACATCGAACAGCGGCGACACGTAAGCATCGATGTTGGCGCTCAGCGTCGGATTGTAGCGCCAGCCGCGCAGGGGTTGAATCTCAGCCAAGTAAATAAAGGGCTTGAATGTTGAGGATTGGAAAAGCTGAGCGAATAATGTTGAATTTTAATAGTCAATCATTCGCATCCAACCCCCATCAGGGAGCCAGGCGGCTGCGGTTCCAGGTTGTGCCTTCCAGCTCGTACACAATTCGGTCGTGCAAACGGCTGGGTCGGCCCTGCCAGAATTCGACTAGAGTGGGCCGCAGGATAAATCCCCCCCAGTACGGTGGGCGCGGCAATGGGTCCTGGTCACCGAATTTTGCGGCTACTTCTGCTTCGCGGTCTTCCAACTCGTCGCGGCTGCTGATAACCTGACTTTGGGGCGAAGCCCAGGCCCCAAGTTGGCTGCTGCGGGGGCGGCTCTGAAAGTACTCGGTCGAGAGTTCAGCTGGTGCTTTTTCGACCCGGCCTTCCACCCGCACCTGCCGCTCCAGGCCGGGCCAGAAGAAGTTGAGCGCGGCCAAGGGCTGCGCGGCCAGCTCCTGACCCTTGCGCGAGTCGTAGTTGGTATAAAATAAAAAGCCCGCATCATCGGGCAAGCCCTTAAGCAGTACCACGCGGGATGATGGCTGGCCCAAAGCCGAAACTGTGCTTAAAGTTAGTGCAGTGGGCTCGTCGAGCTTGGCCGCGATGGCTTCGTCGAGCCAGGCTCGAAACTGGCGTACGGCATCGGGCAGCACGTCGGCTTCGGAAAGGGAGCGCTGCGCATACGTTTTACGCAGGTCGGCTAGTTGAGAATCATTCATTGGAAGCAGGAGGGAAGTGGGAGCGGAGTGACGGTGGCCATTACCATAGCCGGAACAAATTTCCGCATGCCACAGTCTTTATATCAATCGCTGGGTCGCGTCCAGTCGGTTTTGCGGGCGCAAGGTACTACTGCCGTTAAAGCTCGCGGCCCTTTTGCTTGCTTCAACCAGTAACCCGCGTTGGGTCGCCGCCGGGCAGCCAACCGCTTATCTCCTCTCTACCTCAATCTGTTTCAATATGCGCCCTGGCACGCTGCTCATCTCTAAGCCATTTCTCGGCGACCCCAACTTCGAGCGCAGCGTAGTGCTGCTGTGCCGCGATGAGCCCGCCAATGGCTCTTTCGGCTTGGTGCTTAACCGGCTCACCAACCTTACGCTGGGCGACGTGCTCGACCTGCCCACGCCCGAGCATGCCGCTGCCAACGTGCCGCTTTACCTTGGGGGCCCCGTCGAGCCCGATACGCTGCATTTCCTGCATCAGCGGGCCGACCTGGCCGGCGCGCAGGACCTTGGCCAGGAAGTGTACTGGGGAGGCGATTTTGAAATGTTGCTGCGACTGCTGGGTAGCGGAGACGTGGCCGCCGACGATGTGCGCTTGTTCGTTGGCTATTCGGGCTGGTCCAGCGGGCAGTTGGCAGTCGAAATGCAGGACCAGAGTTGGATACGGCAGCCCGCAAGCGCCGGGAAAGTGTTTACTTTGGCATCTGATGCTTTCTGGCGGGACATTCTGCGGGAAAAAGGAGGGCGCTACAAGGTGCTGGCCAATTATCCCGTCGACCCCAGCTTGAATTAAGGCGGCCCCCTGGGCCGGATTATTTGTTGTTTTACAATTTTTTGCGCGCTCCTCTGGCCCCAACGTGGGCCGGCTAATACGAAGATTTATGGCTGCTGAAGAAACCCCCACCTCGCCGCAAGCCGGCGGTTCCGAATTGTCCGCTGAAGACCGGATGACCATTTTGCAACGCCGACTGGCCGAAATTCAGGGCCGTGCCGACGATGAGCCGGCACCCTCAGCTACTGCTGTGCCCAATGCGAGCGGCGAAACCCAGGTAGAAATGCCCGCCCAGGGCACGCCCGAGCTGGCCGCCGGCCAACCCGAAGGGGCTGGCACCGCTGAAGCCACCGGGGCGGCGGTTATCGCCACCGACCTTGGTTCCTTGACTCCCGACTCCGGCACGCTCGAAGCCGCTGCTGCTGCCGTCACGGCCCATAACCTGCCCGATTCCGTCACCGTGGAAGGTCGCGACATCTCGGCTCCCCAGGCCCGCGCGCTGGCCCACTATGGTGCGCCCGCAGCTGAGTCCGGAGCCGACGCGCCCGAGCCCACTCCCAATCCGGAGGCCTACCCCGCCGACGAGCATATCGCCAGTGTCAATCCGGCTCCCATTGCCGACCCAGAAACCCTGAGCGCCCCGCAGGCCGAAACGGTAGAGGACCAGGCCCCCGAATTGCCAGTGGTGGAGCTGCACGATGCGGCCGAGCTGGAAGCCGCCACTGAGCCAGTGGCGGCCCTCCCAACTTCATCCGAAACGCCGCTACCGACCGAAGAAGCTGCTGTCGCGTCTGCCACGACGGAAACTGCTCCCGAAGCATTAGTCCCTGATTTCACGGGCCTTGACCTGCCGGCGCAGGCCACCTATTTGGTTGGACTGCTGCGCCGGCCCGATGCCCGCAACTACCGGAAGCAGATTCAGGACTTTACCCGCCAGTACGAAGCCAACGTCGGTCTGGCTCGCACCGCCGCGCGCGAAAAATTTGCCGCCGGTGGTGAAGGGGCCGAAGCTTTCGCTTTTCAGCAGCCCGAAGGCCAACAGGAGCTTAATAAGGCCCTGCAGGAATTCCGCGAGAGCCGCGTGAAGGATGCCAAGGCCGAAGATGCCAGCCGGGGCGATAACCTCACCAAGAAAAAAGCTCTGCTCGACCAGCTGCGCACGCTGGTAGAAGGTGCTGAAACCAAGGACAGCTCTGCTAAGCTGAAAACGCTGCAATCGGAGTGGAAAGCTACTGGTGCTGTTCCGCAAACCGATAGTCAGTCGATTTGGGATACCTATCACGGCTTACTCGATATCTATTACAGCAAGCAGGGCCAGTTTCTGCAGATGAAGGACCTGGACCGCCGCCGCAACCTGGAGGCTAAGGAAGGCCTCATCAAACGGGCTGAGGCGTTGGGTTCGGCTTCCGGTATCAATAAGGCCCTCGACGAGTTAACTAAGCTGCACGAAGACTGGAAGAACATAGGGCCCGTGCCCAACGACCAGCGCGAGCCGCTGTGGCAGCGTTTTATCGCGGCCTCGGATGTGCTGCACCAGCGGCGCAAGGAGTTCGCCGACCAGCGCTCGGTAGTCGAAAAGGCCAACCTCGTGGTGAAGCAGGCTCTGCTGGAGCGCGTGTTGCCTTTTGCCACTTTCGAAACGGACCGTGTGAATCTGTGGCGCTCCAAAACCGATGAGCTCCAGGAAATTAAAACGGAGTGGGAAGCCGCCGGCCTTGTGCCCCGTGCCCAGGCCGACGCCCTGAACAAGCAGTACTGGGCTGCTTACAAGGCTTTCTTCAACCGGAAGAACGACTTCTTCAAGTCCCTTGACAACGAAAAGTCTGCCAACGTAAAGGCCAAGCAGGCTCTCATCGACCAAGCTGAGGAAGCGCAGAACAACGCCGACCAGGACGCCGCGCGCCAGACCATCATCCGGGTGCAGAAGGAGTGGAAGGACGTGGGCCGCGTGCCCGACAAGCTTGCCGATAAGCTTTGGCACCGCTTCCGCGCCGCGTGCGATGCCGTTTTTGAGCGGCCGAAGCAGGAGTTCCGTCAGCGCGAGGAAAAAGTGCAGCAGGCTTCGGCCGAGCAGACTGCGCACCTCGAAGCCGTTGCTCAGCAGGTTGAGGTACTTTCGGCCGATAATCCCGGCTCCCTCGAAGGATTCCGCGCCTTGCTGTCCGACTGGTCCAACGCTTTTGACCCTTCTGATGAGCAGCCCAACCGCGGCACCGGCGATGCCAGTGAAGAACAGCTGCTTAAACTACTCGGTAAGTATCTCGACCAAGTGCCGGCCTTGTCTTACACCGACCGCACCGACTTGTTGTTTCAAACCGAAGTAGCCCGCCTGAAAGCGCGGCCGCACGCCCAGCAACAGCTTACCCGTAAGGAGATGGCGCTGCGTAAAGAAATCAACGAGCTCGAAAACGACGCTTCCACCCTGCAAACCAACCTCGACTTCTTCGCGCGGTCCAAAAATGCTTCGCAGCTGCGCGAGGAGTATCAGGGCCGTATTGCCGAAGGCCAGAAGCGCATCGACGCGCTGAAGAAACAGCTGAAAATGGTGCGGAGCTAAGCGCCTTATTTTCAGCTGCAAAAAAGGCGCTGCGCGATTGCGCAGCGCCTTTTTTTATTAAATAGTGGTTGTAAGGCCCAAAATTTAGCGTGGGCTGGTTACTTTTGCACCACCAACCTGCCGCCTTAGCTCAGTTGGTAGAGCTTCTGACTTGTAATCAGAGGGTCGTTGGTTCGAGTCCGACAGGCGGCTCCAGTTAGCTTAAAGCCCCATTGCAGCGATGCAATGGGGCTTTTTGTTGTCAAAAATGGTAAAGTGCCTTAGGATACCGCCAAATGGTAAACGGGGATGATGACAAACTCCCGGCACCTAATCATGATTTCCGGGTTTTCCTGTACCCATTCCAACGCGTCCTTTTCGCTGTCGAATTCGTGGTTTTTCTCACCCTGGATGTGCTTGTAAGTCCACATCGAACCATAGTCGTTTACGTTGGATTCAAAGATGAGCTTAAAAATGCGGTACTTGGTGAGCAGAGTGGTTTCCATGAATGGTAATGAGTGCTAAAGTGGGGAAACAAGGAAAGTTGATGAGTACGCTAATTGAGGATTGTTGTTCAGCTTAGACAGCTATTTTGGCCGCCAGCTGAAACCAAGGCCCGCACCGCCGGCTGGGGTCCACATCGGTACAAGGCTGGTGTCGCCAATGCCGCGTCCGGTGGGCTTGTGGCCCCAGCGGTTACGGTGTGAAAGGTAGGCGAGGTGGGCCGAAAGGATTCCGAAACCTGCCCCGGCAATTACGTCCGACTCCCAGTGCTTGTCATTAATCATCCGATAAGCCGCCACACTCGTTGCCAGAGTATAGGCCCCGATACCGTACCATTGGCTCTTATCCCTAAATTCGGTGTGTACGATGCTGGCCGCCAGGAATGCCTGCGCCGTGTGGCCCGATGGGAAGGAGAGATTATTCGAGCCGTCGGGTCGCTCCACTTGAGTCAGTGTTTTGACGATGTACACCGCTCCGAGCATTATCAGCTCGCTCTTCACCAGTACCAGCCCCAGGTTCACCCGGTCGTTGTGCGACTCGACGCCGGCCAGCAGCACGGCGGGAATCTCCAGATAAGGTGCCCACTGTAAAAAGTCGTCGATGTGGCTGCGGTAGCCCCCAAATACGTGCCGCACATCGTTGTGAACGTCGTAGGAGCTATACAGGCCATTGCCATTAATCGTGCTCGCGCCGTAGCCAATGAGCAGCGCCGGCACGATGGCCGCCCGAAACCCCTTGCTTTTAAAAAACGGCTTTTTGGTCGTCGATTTTATTCCGGTTGGATTTTCGTATTTGTGCGTCGTGTCGGCGGGTGCTGGCGCGGATACCTGTGCGGCGGCCGAAAGGGGCAGGAGCAGGGCAAGCAGAACAGAATAGCGGGTTGTCATACCGGTAGTAATTTGAACGATAGTGCGAAGAAACGGCTGATTGCATGAAAACCTGGTTATGATTGTAGCGGAACCCACCAAAAATCTCGTGGGCTACGTACTTTAGCCAGCTGCTGAAAGGTAGTCTTCACTCTTTCTTTTTTCTTAACGATGTCTCGTTCTTTTCGCTTATTCTCTTTTGGAATCTTGCTGCTCAGCGCCAGTGGCTTATCAAGTTGCGGCTACATTCGCTACCTTATTCCGCTCAACCCAATGTCGGCAACGGAGACTTCGCCACCCACGCACGCCGGCTGGAATGCTCTTGCAAAACAGTATGTGAACGAGCGCGGCCTGGTAAACTACCGGGGGCTGCGCGCCGATAGCCTGGCCCTCAATACTTATTTGCAGGACCTGGCCACCCATTTGCCTAGCAAAAGCTGGACGGATAATGACCGGCTTGCCTACTGGATTAACGCTTATAACGCTTACACGGCGCAGCTCATTATTCGCAATTACCCAGTGAAGAGTATCAAGGACTTGGGTGGTGATAAAATCTTCGTTAATACTCCCTGGGACAAACATTTTATTCATCTTGATGGCAAAGACTATTCGCTGAACGACATCGAGCACCGCATTATTCGGAAACAGTTTGCGGACAATCGCATTCACTTGGCCTTGGTGTGCGCGGCCATGTCGTGCCCACGTTTGCGCAACGATGCCTATACCGGACCTACGCTCAACGCTCAACTGGATGAACAGGGGCATTACTTCGTAAACAACCCCGCCAAAAACAAGCTTACCCCAGCCGACAAGCCTCAGGTGTCGTCCATCTTCAATTTCTATCCAAAGGACTTCACCAAAAACGGCAGCAAATCAGTGCAGGACTTTATTAATCGCTACGCTGATACCAAGATAAAGCCCGACGCCACGCTCACTTACATGACCTACAATTGGGCGCTGAACGAGCAATAATGGACTTTGGGGAGTAAGTTTGCCCGTCTTACAAGCGGCCGCTGCTTTGGTAGCGGCCGCTTTTTGTTTGCCTTTTCCTGAGCCGACTAACCGTTGTACGTTTATGAATAACGACATCATTACCTCCACCGCCGCGCACATTGAGCACCTTTTTGATGGGGAAGGGAGCGGCCACGACTGGGCCCACATCCGTCGGGTTTGGCTAATGGCTCGCCGTCTGGCCTCCACCGAGCCGGGAGCCGATGCGCAGGTAACCGAACTGGCCGCTTTGCTGCACGACATCGCCGACTGGAAGTTCCACGACGGTGACTACGAGGCTGGCCCCCGAGCGGCGCGTGCCTGGTTGATAAGCCAAGGGGCTGATGAAGAACTTACTGCCCGGGTCGAAACGGTTATTCGCGAGGTTTCCTTTAAGGGGTTGGGAGTGGCTACACCGGTATCGTCGCGCGAAGCCGCTTTGGTGCAGGATGCCGACCGGCTCGATGCCATTGGAGCCATTGGTATTGCCCGCGCCTTTGCCTATGGGGGGCATAAGGGCCGCCCCCTGCATGACCCTGCCGTGCCGCCTGTGGCGCACGACTCCTTTGCCAGCTACCAGAAAAATACTGCTCCGACGCTCAATCATTTCTATGAAAAGCTGCTGCACCTCAAAGACCGGCTGAATACCGATTCTGCCCGTGCCGTGGCTGCCGAACGCCACGCCTTCATGGAAACTTACGTGGCCCGATTCCTGGCCGAGTGGGATGGAATTGGCTAGGGGTGCCAACTCCGCTACCCGGGGGAAAGACCAGTTGGATTTTTCCTGCCTCAGAATGACAATATCCCTAGCGCCCACAGCCCGTACCTTTGCTGCCATGAAGCCGATACTGCGTTTGTTGCCCATATTGTTGCTCGTGCTGGCTAGTTGCCGCTCCTGCCCGATTGATACTTGTCATGTTCGTAAGGTCCATTTCCACAATGGCATTAAGTATCGGGGGCAGCCGCTCTGGAAAAAGCAAAATCCTGCCATCGGCGAGAAAATCAAGACGCACAAGGATAAAAGCTATCTGCCCAATAACGACCGTAGCAAAACGCTGAAATAACCAGCCCGTAGGTCGAGGTTTAAGTGGTTGGGCCTTCGGGCGGAATTGTTCATTTGCGGGTTGCTACAGTGTTGTCATCTGCCGTTAATTAGTCCATTCGATTGCCCTCAAAAAAGGCCGCTGCGCTTGTCGTTGCGGCCTTTTTGTTGTATCTTCGCACGCATATAAAGAACCATTCACCGTGCGGCTATAAAGCCCCTTCATTGGGATTTTATTAGCCGCCTAGCAACCCCCTCAATGGCGGAAGGCGAAAAAATCATTCCGATAAACATCGAAGACGAGATGCGCGGGGCGTACATCGACTACTCGATGTCGGTTATTATCTCCCGGGCTCTGCCCGACGTGCGCGATGGCTTGAAACCCGTGCATCGCCGCGTGCTCTACGGCATGAGCGAGTTGGGCGTGGGCTACAATAAATCGTATAAAAAATCGGCCCGTATCGTGGGTGAAGTGCTGGGTAAGTATCACCCACACGGCGATAGCTCGGTGTACGACACCATGGTCCGCATGGCCCAGGACTGGAGCCTGCGCTACCCGCTAGTAGATGGCCAGGGTAACTTCGGCTCAGTTGACGGGGACTCGCCAGCCGCCATGCGCTACACCGAAGCGCGCCTTAAGCGCCTTTCGGATGAAATGCTGAGTGACCTAGACAAGGACACGGTAGACTTTCAGCCTAATTTTGACGACTCGCTGGAAGAGCCCAGCGTAATGCCCGCCAAGTTCCCTAACCTGCTGGTGAACGGCACGTCGGGCATTGCGGTGGGCATGGCCACGAATATGGCCCCTCACAACATGACGGAAGTTGTGAACGGCATTATTGCCTACCTCGACAACCCTGACATCACGGTGACTGAGCTCATGCAGTACGTGACGGCCCCAGACTTCCCCACCGGTGGTATTATTTACGGTTACGAGGGCGTAAAGCAGGCTTTCGAGACTGGCCGTGGCCGCATCGTAATGCGTGCCAAAGCCACTTTTGAGACCTCGAAAACTGGCAAGGAGCAAATCGTCGTTACCGAAATTCCCTACATGGTGAATAAGGCGTCGATGATTGAGAAAACCGCTGCGCTCATCAATGACAAGAAGATTGAGGGCATTTCGGACATGCGCGATGAGTCGGACCGCGACGGCATGCGCATCGTTTACGACCTCAAGCGCGACGCCATGCCCAGCGTGGTACTCAACAACCTATATAAGTATACGCAGCTGCAAAGCTCGTTTGGCGTCAACAACGTGTGCCTGGTAAAAGGCCGCCCGATGACGCTGAACCTGCAGCAGCTCATTCATTACTTCGTTGAGCACCGCGCCGAAATTATTATTCGCCGCACCAAGTACGAGTTGGCGGAAGCGCAGAAGCGCGCCCATATTCTGGAAGGCTTGCTCATTGCGCTCGACCATCTCGACGAGGTTATTAAACTCATTCGGGGTTCACGCGACCCCGAGGTAGCCCGTGGCCAGCTCATCGAGCGTTTTGCGTTGAGCGAGGTACAGGCCCGCGCTATTCTCGATATGCGCCTCCAGCGCCTTACCGGCCTGGAGCGCGATAAAATCGTGGCTGAATACAATGAGCTGATGAAGCTTATTGATTACCTGAAGTCGGTGCTGGCTTCGGACGTTTTGCAGCGCGGTATCATCAAAACCGAGCTCGAAGACATCCGGGAGCGTTATGGCGATGCCCGCCGCACCGAAATCAACTATCAGGGCGGCGACTTCTCGACCGAAGACATGATTGCTGATGAGGCGATGGTTATTACCATCTCCCGCGAAGGCTATATCAAGCGTACCAATCTCGACGAGTACCGTGCTCAGGGCCGGGGCGGTGCCGGTTCGCGTGGGGCCATTTCGAAGAAAGATGACTTCACCGAGCACTTGTTTGTCGCCACTACGCACGAATACCTGCTGTTTTTTACCGAGCTGGGTCGCGTATTCTGGCTGAAAGTATACGAAGTGCCGGAAGGAGGGAAGGCGACCAAAGGTCTCCCTATCCAGAACCTCATCGAGATTCCGCGCGAAGACAAAGTTCGTTCCGTCGTAAACGTACGTGGGCTGAAAGACCCGGACTATCTGGAAAATACTTACCTGATGTTCTGCACCGAGCAGGGCACGGTGAAGAAAACGCCACTTGAAGCTTACTCGCGTCCTCGTACGGCCGGCATCAATGCTATCACCATTAACGAAGGCGACCGTATTCTCGATGTGCAGCTGCTGGCACCGAACGCCGAGGTTATTCTGGCTTCCCGTACTGGCCGGGCCGTTCGTTTCAACGAGAGCGAAGCCCGCTCAATGGGCCGCTCCGCTGCTGGCGTGCGTGGAATTCGCCTCGAAGATGTGCCCGGCAACCGCGTAGTGGGTATGGTCTGCGTATCTGACCCCACGCAGGAATTGCTAGTGGTTAGTGAAAATGGCTTCGGCAAGCGTAGTGTACTCGAAGAATACCGTATTACCAAGCGGGGTGGCAAGGGTGTGCGTGCCATGAAAATCACCGATAAAACGGGTAATTTGGTCGCCATTAAGGACGTGAATGATACCGATGACCTGATGATTATCAACAAGTCAGGTATTACCATCCGTCTGCGCATCGGCGATTTGCGCACCATTGGGCGTGCTACGCAGGGTGTTCGGCTTATCAAAATCAGTGCAAATGACGAAATCTCATCGGTGGCGAAAGTTGCGGCTGAAGAGAAGGAGGAGGATGCTGAATTAGCCGCCGTATTAGTTGGTGAAGCAGGGGAGACCATCGCTGAAAACGGCATGGTGATGACTACTTCAACGCTGGCTGATGACGCAGATGCTGACGAGGATGATGCCAGTGACATGGAGGATGAAGATGACCTTGACGAAGACGATGATGAAGTGGATTCTGAAGATGAATCAGATTTGGCATAGTTGCTGAAGTAGGAGCGGGGCGGTCCATTTGGGCCGCCCCATTTATTTTTGGCGAACCCAAGGTCGCGCTTTGGCGTTTGTGACCCGATAAATAAGGTACTTATCCCGCACTTTTTTTCAATTTCACGTAGTTGCTCAACTAGTTATGCCCAGTTCTTTCGGGTCACAAGTAAGTTGAAGCAGCACATCCCTAACCTCATGAAGAAGACTTTTTTGACGCTCGCCGCTGCCGCCACGCTGGCCACTGGGGCACCCCTGATGGTATCGGCCCAAACGTCGGCCGTCACTAATGCCATCCTGAACCAACGTACTGGTCTGCTCGATAAAGCTCGGGTAGAAATCGATAAAGCTATTGTGAATGAGAAAACCAGCGGCAAAGCCAAAACCTGGTTAACACGGGGGCAGATTTACGAGGGTATGCTTGAAAGCCCTATTTATAGTAAGCAGCTGCAACCAGGTGAAGGCCTGCAAAAAGCTTATGAGTCTTACACTAAAACCATCGAAATCGATACCAAAGACGGCGAATTTGGTAAGCAAGCAGGCTCACGAATGGATGCACTGTATGCTAGGGCTTTTAATGACGCGGTTAACAGCTACAATGCCAAGGATTATGAAAAAGCCATTGGTAGCTACAAGCTAGCGGCTCAAATCAAACCCCAGGATACAACCGCAGTGCTCTATTCGGCTTATGCCTATGAAGCTAAGCAGGACTTTACGGGTGCTAAAGCCAGCTATAACCAATTGCTGGGTATGAACTATAAGTCGGCGGCTGTTTATAATCGTTTGCTCCAAATTGCTCGCCAGCAGAACGATAATGCTGAAGCTACCAAAATACTTCAGCAAGCATTGGCTGCTTATCCGAATAATAAAAACTTTATGCTGGAGGATTTGAATGCCTCGCTGGCCGGTGGCAAAGGGGAAGATGCAATAGCAAAAATCAACAAGACAATTGCTGCCGACCCTACGAACTCCAACCTTTACGCGGTTCGAGGTTCCCTTTATGACCAGCAGAAGAAGACTGACCTCGCAGTCGCTGATTATCGCAAAGCAGTTGAGCTTGACCCAAAAAACTTTGATGCTCAATTCAACTTAGGTGTTTATAATTATAACAAAGCTGCTGATGCCTACACGAAGGCCAGTAAGATGGATTTGAAGACCTACCAAGTCTCAGGCCGAAAGTTGGAAGCTGACGGTAAAAAATACTTCGAATCAGCTATTCCATACTTCGAGCATGGCTTGGAGGTCCAGCCTAACGACCGCAATACGTTGACGTCATTGAAGAAAATCTATTTCCGATTAGGCCGCAACGCTGATTCGGAGCGCATGCAGGCGCGTATCGATGCTATGGATAAGAAATAAGTCTCCTTTTAGTAGGAGCATAGAGGCCCGGTTATACTGACCGGGCCTCTTACTTTGCCCTTCAACTTAACATAATATAAATTATAAGACACTATTAAATTTGTTATTTCTATCTGCTACGTCATCCTACTACGTTACCTTGTTTTTAAGCGTTAGGTATTACAAGTGATTATTAAATTCAATTTGCCGGTACCATTGGAACCTACGATACATGTATCTGCTGCGCTTTCTTTGGCAGAAGGTCTTTGTATATCACCACCACCTTCATTATGTTTGCCACCTTTAGACCATAAGAGCACTTGGTTCAGATACCATTCTGCTTAATATAGCGTGGTTATATGAGCCGTCGAGGTAATTACCTATACGTCGCGCATGGTATAATCTTTCTGCAGTTGTGTCAATGTCTGACTTCTCGACAGCAGCAAATTGATTAGCTGTCCGTAGTTCGGCTCAAAGCCATTCATCACTTCGCTTATTTGAACCTGGGATGATAACCGGGCTTACTCTCTAGAGTTAGGATTTTCCTAACGTACACCGTGCTAACCATTTTCAGCTTGTTTCTCATCAATGATAGCCCCAAGTTCAATTCTGTTATTTGACTGTCGTTCACTCAACTCATGTTTCTATCTACGACCTCAAATTTGCTGTCTTCCCTCCTCTTATTAACAGTTTAATATTTGCCTTTTATTTTAAAGTATAAAAAAGTTTTAATTATGAGAATTTTATATACTTTTAATTACTATACATGAATTCAAACTATTCTAATACCTATAATTAGAAGTAGATTCATGAATTTATAGCACTCTTACAGATACATCAGTTATATACTATAAAGCTTCATAACTTAAGAAACTTAAGCTTCTTATGCTACACAAGTGATAGTCAAAAATACCAAGTAGGATATGTACAGCATAAAAAAGTACATATTTTTTATTGGTCAAAAACTTTTTTATACTGTACACGTTTACCATCCAAACCAATAAATCTGTTATGCCTAAACTCATAGACTATCCTAGAACTAGCTATACTGGAGCCTGGGAACTATCAGAAATTGTTGATGATACGGGTGGCAAATGTTCAGTTGAGAACGCAGCTAGAAAATTAGATAGAAAAGTGAGCGGCTCATTCAAAGCAATTATTGGCTCAGCGGTAAAATTTGGGCTAATGACCAGCAAAAGGGAATTGCTCACAACCACTACCCTTTTCCGACGCATCAAGCACGCCTACGACAAGGCTGAGGAACTACAGTTCCACCGAGAAGCTTTTTTGACGCCACCGCTTTTCACTCAAATCTGCCGAAAGTTTCGGGACCGTGAACTACCGGTTCAAATGCTGGATGTGATGCTCATCCGAGAGTTCGGAGTGGAGGAGATTAACGCGCAGAATGTGGCGAGAGCTTTTGTGGACGGCTGTAGAATGTGCGGGTTGATTGATGAACGAAATATCATTGCCGACATCGATGTTGCAACCAATCGCGCCTCCAGGCGCATGGTTATAGATAGAGCGCCAGAAATACAGAAATCTGTGGCAGAAGAAATGGATGTCACAGCGGTAACTAACGAGTTATCGCATCCTCCTACTATCGGTAAACCAGAAATTACTGATATTCAAGAAGCACTTGGATTGTATAATCAGCAAAGCAACCAGGTAAAACAAAAAAGTCAGAGTACAAGTCACAAAAAAGCTGCTGCAGACGACCCAATTGCTACGCTCTTTGGTTTAGACTTATTAAAACAAGCAGACACAGCATCAGATACGTCAATAACAGATTACGAGGGTAATCGAGAAAATGATACTACCTCTACCGAACAAAAAAAAGCTTATCAAAATTTTAATCCTGTTCATCCAGTCCCGTACATTATAGAATCGCAAAAGTCTAACACGGTGATATATCAAATGCAAATGAGTGGCCCCGGAGTCAATAGCTCACTTGATATTATCGACGAAGACGATATTGGGATAGCCATTGCACTTTTAGAAAAAATCAGAAGACAGCTCAGGTCTGCCATTTAAGTGTAAACAGTCATAAACACAAAAGCCCATCTGTAAGCAGATGGGCTTTTGTGTTTATGACTGTTTGACTATCCTTCAGTTAAATGGCGGGTACTTGGGATACGATGACGCTCTTCTAGTATTCCAATAACTTCATGTAGCGGAACACCAGCCCCTACAAGCAGAACCAGAAGGTGGTATAAAAGGTCAGCAACCTCACCAGGAAGGGTTTCGCGGTGTCCCGCTACAGCATCGATAACCGTTTCCACTGCCTCCTCTCCTACTTTCTGCGCTATTTTTGGCATTCCCTTCTTGAAAAGCGAGACAGTGTAGGATGTTGGTGCTCGCTCAGGGTACTGATACCGTTCAACAATCAAGCGCTCTAGTCGAGCGATGAAACCGACTGCGACATCTGGGGCAACCAATTGGTCAGGCTGCTCGAAACAACTAATACTACCCCGGTGGCAGGTAGGTCCTGCCGGCGTAGCCCGAATTAGCACAGTGTCCGCATCACAGTCGACATGAAGGCTTTCGACCTGCAGGAAGTTACCACTTTCTTCGCCCTTAGTCCAAAGCCGATTTTTTGAGCGTGAGAAAAAAGTTACACGTCCCAGCTCTCGGGTTTTGGCCCAAGACTCAGCATTAACATAGCCCAGCATCAGCACTTGGCCAGTCGCGGCATCCTGCACAATTGCCGGGGCTAATCCGGTGACGGAATCAAAGCGGAGCGTATCTAGAGAAGCAGGTTGAGCAAACATTATAGTGATAGTGGATTAAAACGAATAGAAAACAGCCAGATAGCTCCTAATATCAGGGACGTATCGCGATACCTTGCTCTAGAAGGTAACTCTTTAGAGCGGGTATTGCCGTTTCATTGAAGTGAAAAATACTGGCAGCCAAAGCGGCATCGGCACCACCGGCTTGGAATACAGCCGTGAAATCGGCGAGCTGACCTGCTCCACCCGAAGCAATTACGGGGATTGAGATAGCATCGGCCACGGCACGGGTCAACTCTAGGGCAAACCCAGATTTCGTACCATCATGGCTCATCGACGTCAATAAAATCTCGCCGGCACCGCGCTCGGCAGCTTCACGGCACCAGGCAACGGCTTCACGCCCAGTGGGCGTGGTACCGGCGCGGGTCATCACCTGCCATTCACCATCAACCAGCCGGGCATCAACAGCCACCACCACGCATTGCGAGCCAAAGCGGCGCGACAACTCGTTGATAAATTCAGGCCGGGCCAGTGCGGCCGAATTAATGGAAACCTTATCAGCTCCGCTTAGCAAGAGTGCTTCAACGTCGGCCAGGGTATTGATTCCTCCTCCCACGGTGAATGGAATATCAAGCACACGCGCTACGTTACGCACTAGCTCAGTAAGTGGCTGGCGGCGTTGGTTAGTGGCCGTGATATCGAGAAAAACCAGCTCATCGGCCCCCTCCCGGGCATAGCGCTCGGCCAGTGCCACAGGGTCGCCAGCATCACGCAAACCCTCGAACTGGATGCCCTTAACGGTACGCCCATCGCGCACATCGAGGCAGGGAATGAGTCGTTTCTTTACCACGGATTGTTTGAATTTAAGTGGACTTAATGGGTGACAGGCATTTGATAGGCTAAATCAATGGCTTATAAAAAGCGGAGGAGGTCAGGCAAGGCAATAGTACCTTCATAGAGCGCCTTGCCAATGATAGCCCCATGCATGCCTATTTCAGCAAGTGCTTCCAAATCAGCAATAGTGGTAACTCCTCCACTCGCCACGAAACGCGCCGCGGGAAATTGACGCACCAGCTGCTGATAAGTTGCCTGCGCCGGCCCCTGCAACAAGCCATCCTTGCTAACATCGGTACAGATGAAGGTTGTGGCACCCACTGCCAGATATTGCTCAATAAAGGCGGCCAGTGTGAGCGTACTCTGCTCGGCCCAGGCACTGATTAGAATGTGCTCGCCCTTGAAATCGGCACCCAGGAAAATAGCTTCAGGACCATGATTGGCCAACCACCGCTGCACGGTAGCCGGCTCGCGCACCGCCAGGCTACCAGCAGTGGCGTGGCGGGCACCGGCATTGAGTACCTGAGCCAACGCGTCGTCGGTTTGGATTCCCCCTCCAGCATCGATATCCAAGCTGGTATGGCGGGCAATGGCTTCCAGCACAGCCAGGTTAACGGGTTTGCCCGCTCGGGCACCATCCAAGTCTACCAAATGCAAGCGGCGTAGGCCGGCATCGGCAAACCGTTGTGCCACAGCTACCGGGTCAGCGTCGTAAGTAGTCTGGCGAGCAAAGTCCCCGGCACTAAGCCGAACACATTGCCCGTTAATAAGGTCAATAGCGGGAATAATCTCCACGTTGGCAGCTGTTGTTAGAAGTATTAAAGGTTCAGAAAGTTGGTCAGAATCCGGGTACCAACTGCTCCGCTCTTTTCGGTGTGGAATTGCACCCCGTGAAAATTTCGATGTTGCACCGCTGCACTGAAGGCAGCCGGGTGAGTCGCTTGCGCGGTGGAGTAGTCGCCGACAGGCGCGTAGTAGCTATGCACAAAGTAAACGTGGTCGGCTTCGGACAGGCCTGCGAAAAGCGGCCCACGCAAAGCCTGAAGGTTGTTCCAGCCCATGTGCGGCACTTTGTGAGTGGGGTCAGCCACGAAACGCCGCACGTGGAAGGGCAGCAGCCCGAGCATTGGCGTATCGTTTTCCTCACTGTGTTGCCCGAGCAGCTGCATACCCAAGCATATCCCCAGAAACGGCTGGGTCAGCGTAGGCAGCACTACATCGAGGCCGGCTTCCCGCAGGGCCTGCATGGCCGATGATGCTTCTCCTTCGCCAGGGAAAAGCACCTTGTCGGCCCGGCGCAATGCCTCGGGGTCAGCAGTGAGCGTGGCACGAGCGCCCAAGCGTTCAAGGGCAAACAGAACCGACTGCACGTTACCGCCTTTGTAATCTACTACTGCAATTTCCATAGCAAGAAACTTTATTATCCAAATGACAAACAAGATTTTGATTGATTTGGATAAACTTAATCAATTCTACAAAATCCCTTTGGTGCTGGGAATCGTTCCCGATTCATCTCGTTGCAATGCCATTTTGATGGCTTTGGCAACTGCCTTAAAGATGGCTTCAATCTTATGATGCTCGTTATCGCCCTGGCACGAGATGTTCAGCGTTGCCCGTGAGTTATCGGTAAAAGATTTGAAGAAATGGAAAAACAGCTCAGTGGGTAAATCTCCTACCCGTTCCCGCTTAAAATCAGCGTTCCATACCAGCCAGGGCCGCCCCGCAAAGTCGATGGCAGCCTGGGCCAAGGCTTCATCCATGGGTAATAAGAATCCATAGCGCGCCAGACCACGCTTGTCGCCCAAGGCCTGGGAGAAAGCCGTACCCAACGCCAAAGCGGTGTCTTCAACCGTGTGGTGCTCATCGATATGCAAATCACCTTTTACACTTATGTGTAAATCTACCCCGCTGTGCCGCCCAAGCTGTTCCAACATGTGGTCGAAAAAACCCAGACCCGTGTGAATGTCGCATTTCCCTGAGCCGTCGAGATTCAGGCGAATGGTAATCTGCGTTTCGTTGGTGTTACGTTCGATGACGGCTACGCGAGCCGGGTAACGCAGAAAACGATAAATGTCGTCCCAGCTTGTGGTCGTGAGAGCGGCACGCGGGTCCGGCTCCTCTCCTATTAGAATGGCCTGACTGCCGAGGTTGACAGCTAGTTGCACGTCGGTGAGGCGGTCGCCGATTACGTAGGAGTTGGCAAGGTCATACCCATGGGCCGGGTCGAGGTACTGAGCCAGCAGCGCCGTTCCGGGCTTGCGGGTGGGCAGGTTCTGGTGCGGGAAGCTGCGGTCAATATGTTCGGCGGCGAAGTGCACACCTTCGGTCGCCAATATGTCGTGCATCAGCTGGTGCGCCGGCCAGAATGTGTTTTCGGGGAAGCTGGCAGTTCCCAGTCCATCCTGATTGCTCACGAGAACAAGCTCGTACTCGGGCAGCTCGCGGGCAATGCGCGCCAGGTTGCTGATGGCCCCGGGCAAAAACTGGAATTTATCGGGCGTGAGGCCGTCGATTTGTTGGCTGGGCTGGGGCTCCACTAGGATGGTGCCGTCGCGGTCGATGAACAGAGCCTTTTTCAAATCAATTTATTATAATCAGTGAATAATGGACAGTGCTGAGATTTCCAATGGCCACTAGGCGCTGGTTACCTCCGCTCCTATTTCGGCCAGGGCCTGAACTAATTGAGCATTTTCGGAGGCCGTGCCAACGGTGAGGCGCAGGCAACCCGCACAGCCGGGCTGGCTGGTACGGTTACGTACCACAATTCCCCGGTTACTCAGCGCATCGTACACCGCGGTGGCATCCACGTTGAAACGCACCAAAAGGAAGTTAGCATCGGAAGGAAAAATGTGCTCCACGATAGAAAGATGCGCCAATTGTTGGCCGAGCCAGTCGCGGCCCCGCAATAGCTCGGAACGCATCTCGGGCAGCTGAGGAGCATTGGCCAATGCGGCCAGGGCGTGCTGCTGAGTGGCAGCCGAAATATTATACGGCGGCTTTATTTTGTTGAGGTAGCCGATGAGCGCGGGCGAAGCGTAAGCCACCCCGAGGCGCAAGCCGGCCAGCCCCCAGGCTTTCGAGAAAGTCTGCATCACCACGAGGCGCGGGAACTCTGCCAGCCGGGTAATCCAGCTGGGGGCGTCGGCAAAATCAGCGTAGGCTTCATCAACGATAACCAAGCCGCTGAAATTAGCAAGGATGGCTTCGATAGCTTCCTGAGCCAATAAATTACCCGTGGGGTTGTTGGGTGAACACAGGAAAACCAGCTTGGCCCGCGAAGCCGCGAGCATTTCGGCGGCATTAGCCGGCAGCTGAAAATCGGCCGTAAGCGGCAGGCGCTCGACGCGAACGTCGTTTAGGTTTGCGGCTACCTCATACATCCCGTAAGTTGGCGGGCAGATGATTATGCTATCCTGCCCCGGCGTGCAGGTGAGCCTCACGAGCAAGTCAATCGCCTCATCTGAGCCGTTGCCGAGGAAAATCTGGTCAGGACGAATTCCTTTAATCTTCGCTAAATCGGCTTTGATGGCCCGCTGATGCGGGTCGGGATAACGGCTGAAGTCGTCGGGGCCCACCGAGCCCAGACTGTTTTCGTTGGCATCAAGCATGACCGCGGCCAATCCTTCAAACTCGTCGCGGGCCGAGGAGTATGCCTGCATGCGCTCCACGCTGGGGCGGACGAGACCGGCGTAAGGATTTGCTGTTGAGGCTGAGTCGTGGGGAGCAGCAGTATTATCAGCAGCCAGCGTGGTCAGGCGTAGGGTCACGGCGCGGGCGTGGGCAACCAGGCCCTCAGCTTCGGCCATGGTTTCCACCACCGGGCCCAGGGCCTGCAAACCCGCCGGCGACAGGCGCTGAAAAGTAATTTTCTTTACGAATGAGTCAAGCGACACCCCGCTGTATTGCCGGGCATAGCCGCTGGTCGGCAAAGTGTGATTGGTTCCGGAGGCGTAGTCTCCCACGGCCTCGGGGGTGAGGTGGCCCATAAAAACCGAGCCCGCGTTGGTGACCTGGGCCGCTAGTGCCTCGGCGTTGTCGGTGGCCAGAATAAGGTGTTCGGGCGCGTATTGGTTGGAGAAAGCCATCATAGCCGCCGCATCAGGCAGCAGAATGGCGCGGCTGTTGTCCAAAGCCAGCGCAGCTACCTCGCGGCGGGGCAGCGTTTCCAACTGCCGCGCTACTTCAGCCTGCACGCTTTCCAGTACCTGCTGCGAGTCGCTCAGCACCACCACCTGCGAGTCGGGGCCGTGCTCGGCCTGCGAGAGCAGGTCGGCGGCTACGAAAACAGGGTTGGCGCTGGCATCAGCAATAACCAGCACTTCCGACGGGCCGGCGGGCATATCGATGGCCACGCCAAACTCCGCCGCCGCCAATTGCTTGGCGGCAGTCACGTAGCGGTTGCCGGGGCCAAAAATCTTATCGACAGCGGGCACCGTGGCCGTGCCCAGTGCCAGCGCGGCCACGGCTTGCGCCCCACCAGCTTTGATAACTTTGTTGATTCCCAGCAGCTGGGCCACAAACAGGATAACCGGGCTGATGGAGCCGTCGGGCTGCGGCGGCGTACATACCACTACCTCGGGGCAGCCGGCCAGCCGGGCTGGCACACCCAGCATCAGCAGGGTACTGAACAAAGGGGCCGTGCCACCGGGCACGTACAGCCCCACGCGCTGCACCGGCACCGAGCGCCGCGAACAGGCCACGCCAGGCATGGTTTCAAGTCGGATTTCGGGCTCACGCTGGGCGGTGTGAAAAGCCTCGATGTTGGATTTTGCCTGGCGGATAGCAGCCTGGAGGCCTGCCGGAACCTGCGCCACGGCCGTAGCAAACTCATCCGCAGTAACCAGCAGGTCATGCAGGGTAGCTTGGTCGAGCTCGGCCGCCAGCTGGCGCAGGGCGGTATCGCCGTTGGTGCGCACCTGCTCAAAAATAGCCCGGACGCGAGCGGCTACCTGGGGTGCTTCGGAGGCGGCGGGACGCTGCTGAAGCTCGACCCAAGTCTGGGGAGCGGGATTAGTAATAAACTGCATGGCGGAGCGGCTAAGCAATCATTTTTTCAATGGGCAACACCAGAATACCCTCGGCCCCAACGGCCTTGAGCTGGCTGGTGATGTGCCAGAAATCATCTTCCTGCACCACCGATTGCACCGAAACCCAACCGGCTTCGGCCAGCGGCGTGACGGTAGGCGACTTGATGCCCGGCAAGAGCCGGCGTACTTCGTCGAGGGCCGTCACCGGGGCGTTCAGCAGAATGTACTTGCTGCGCTTGGCACGCCGCACGGCCTGCATGCGAAACAGCAGCTGAGCGAGCAAATCGGCCTGTTCGGCGCTCAGGTTTGGCTGGGCAATGAGCACCGCCTCGGAACGGAATACCGTTTCAACCTCGCGCAGGCCATTGCCAAGCAAGGTCGAGCCGCTGCTCACAATATCACAGATGGCCTCGGCTAGCCCAATGCTGGGGGCTATTTCGACCGAACCGCTGATGGTGTGCAGATTGGCCTGCACCCCGTTTTCGGCCAGGTAGCGGCCCAGAATATTGGGATAGGAAGTTGCGATGTTCTTGCCTTGCAGGGCTGCGATTGACGCGTAGGCATCGGCCCGGGGCACGGCCAGACTCAGGCGGCACTTGCTGAAACCGAGGGCCTCGACTTCCAGACTGGGGTAGCCGGCTTCGACCAGCACGTTCTGGCCCACAATGCCGAGGTCGGCCACGCCGTCCTGCACGTAGCCGGGAATATCGTCGTCGCGCAGAAACAGGATTTCGAGCGGAAAATTGGTAGCCTCGGTTTTCAGCTTGTAAGAACTGCTGATGAAGCTGATGCCGCATTCGCGGATGAGAGCAAGCGAGTCCTCGCTGAGGCGACCGGACTTTTGAATGGCTAAACGGAGCATGAAACGGGTATGTGACCGGAAAACGCGGCTCGATGAGCACGCGGCCTAATAAGCAGCCAACGGCGGGCCGTTGTTTGATTTCCCGGAAATATAAAGAGGTGTCTGGAAGCTGGCGAGCCCCCAAGCGCGGAGGTGGAGACTCGAGCTACCGGCGCTATATCAGCACCCGGCACACAGCCCGGCCTCCCACAGATGGTGGTGATGGTGGACACCCGCAACAGCCTGGCCGGCTGCCAACGGGGCAGCTACAACAGCGCAAATAACAGCAGGGAATAAGCTCATCGGGCACAAAGGTAGTACGAAGATGCCAGCAGTTGGCATGTAGCAACCTTATTTTGTTGCTGCCAATACTTTTGAACGGGGCGAAAAGTTTTCGGCCGACGAAAAACAAGTGCTAGCTACTCGCTCCTTATCCATCACCAAAGGATTTTGCATGCTTCCCTTTCTTGCGTTTCTTGATGCCATTCAGCCAGTCAGCCCCGCCCTCCGGAGCGCCTTGGAGGCTGCTACCAGCAGCGAGATGCTGCCCGCACGGCACCTGCTGCTTCGGCCCGGGCAGGTGGCCCGGCGGGTATATTTTATTGAATCGGGCCTGGTGCGCGGCTACACCTTGCTGCACGGCCGCGAGGTATCGTCGTGGTTTATGCAGGCAAACGATTTTGTCATTTCCATTCTGAGCTTTTTCACGCAGCAGCCCTCAACCGAATACCTGGAATTGCTGGAGCCGGCCGTGGTGCACTCCGTCACGCACACCGAGCTGCAGCAGTTATACCAGGCGTTTCCCGAGTTCAACTACGTGGGGCGGCTTCTGATTGAGAAATATTATGTTATGAGTGAGCAGCGCGCGCAGCACCTGCGCGCGCGCACAGCCCACGAGCGGTACCAGGAGTTGCTGCGCGACTTTCCGACCATTTTTCAGCGGGTAGCCCTGCAGCACATTGCCTCCCACCTCGGCATGGCCCCGGAAACCCTGAGCCGCCTGCGCAACAAGCAGCCTTAAACGCGAAAAGCAGGGTCGAAAATGACTTTTGTCATGAACGCCGACGGACGATAAGCGGAATTTTGAGGCATTCAATCACCGCAAACCCAACCCGTATGCTCCTCATCATTTTTGCCGTGTTCGCCGGCTGCTTCGTACTCGAGCGCCTTATTCCTGGCTGGAAGCTTCCGGCCGTGCCCACCTGGCCTGTTCGGGTGCTGGCAGTAAATTTCGTGCAGTTGCTGGTGGTAATAGTCGCGGGGCTGAGTTGGGAGAAATGGCTGTCCGCTTATTCCCTTTTCCACCTCTCGCAGCACGTGCCGGCCTGGGCCGGTGGGCTACTGGCCTATTTCGTGGCTACGTTCGTTTTCTACTGGTGGCATCGATGGCGCCATACGGTTGATTTTCTGTGGCTGCATTTCCATCAGATTCATCACAGTCCTCAACGCATCGAAGTTATCACCTCGTTCTACAAGCATCCGGTCGAGATGACGGTGAACTCCATAATCGGTGGACTACTCATTTACACCTTGCTGGGGCTGAGTGCAGAGGCCGGAGCCATTTATACGCTCTGCACCGCACTGGGTGAGTTCTTTTACCACACCAACGTGCGTAGCCCCCGCTGGATAGGCTATATTTTTCAGCGCCCGGAGATGCACCGGATACACCACGAATACGAAAAGCACGCCGGTAATTACGGCGATATTGTGTGGTGGGACATGCTGTTCGGCACCTATTACAATCCACCCACCTTCACAACTTCCTGTGGCTTCGACCCCGCCAAGGAAGAGCGCCTGCTCGATATGCTCCGCTTCCAGGACGTGCACAAGACGGACGAAACCACTTAGAACCGGGCAATCAGGCGCAGATTGACGAGGCGTTGCGACAGGTAACTCGGAACGGAGTACGTTACGCCGTTCACATCCTGTAGGTAGCTGTAGCCCCCCACGTTGTTCGCGCCGAGCACGTTCAGAATTTCCAGGCCCAGCCATAAATTGTCGAAGCTGTAGAAATGCGCCTTGGGGGCCCCGGTATTTTTCAGGCCAATGACCTTTGAAAAACCCAGGTCGACGCGCTTGTAGCTCCGTACCAACGCATCTGTTCCGCGCAAATCGGGCTGGTTGGGTGGGCTAAAGGGCAGCCCCGAGCCGATAACCAGGTTCACATAGCCGCGCACCGAGGGGTTGTTGGGCAAATGGTCCTGGAAAAACACGCCAACGTTGAAGCGCTGGTCCTGGGGCCGGCGAATAAAGCCTTTGGCCTCGCGCCCAATGGTTTTGCCGTCGGCATCGAACACGTTGGCCGAGTCGCCGGCCACGTTTTCCTGGGTGGTAAGAATGCCCAGGCTGAACCACGACTCTGCCCCCTTCACAAACTCGCCGCTGAGCCGGGCATCGAAGCCAGCGGCGTAGGCCCGGGCGTTGTTTTTGCCGAAATAGCGCAGCCGCACGTTATCGACATCGTAGGGCACCACGTCGGTGAGGTACTTGTAATACACTTCGCTGGAGAACTTAAACGGCCGCCCAAACCCCTGGAATGTAACGTCCTTACCCACGATGAAGTGGTAGGATTTCTGGGCCCGCAGCTCTACGTTCAACTGGCCGGTTTGCACCAGGGGCTGGCTGGAACTGGTGCGTTCGCCGGCCTGGGTGCGCAGCTCGCGATAAAACGGCGGCTGGTAGTACACACCCACCGCCGCTTTCAGCGAACGGTTGGGGTGGCGGCGGCTGATTTGCGAAAATTGCACGCGCGGGCTGATAACAAGCTGGCCATTCGTGGTCCAATAGTGCGCCCGGACGCCGTAGGTGAGCGTACGCAGCGAATCGAAGTTCCAGGTATCCTGCACGAAACCCTGGCTGCGGGTACTCAGCAGGCTTAGGTCGGAAAGCAGGCGGGTACGGCGGGCATCGGGCACGAAGTCGGCCGAGTCGGCGTAGCTGTACTCGTCGAGCCGGTCGGCGATTTTTTCGCGGCCGATTTTAGCGCCCCAGCGCAGGGTGTGGTTGGCGGCCGGGGCCCAACGCCCCCGGGTTTCGGCGGTAAAAATGCGCGCCGTGAGGTTGTTGCGCGAGTGCTTAAATTCGGAGCCCAGGTTACGCTCGCGCACGGCCTGGTTGAAGTCGGGCGAATTGGGGTCGCGGTTGATTTCAGCAAACCGATAAGCGGCCTCTACGTCGCGGTATTCAAATTCGCGCGAAATCAGGGCCGAACCCAGCACCTCCACTTGTAACCGGGAGGAAAAGTCGTGTTTCAGGTTCAGGCCACCTTGGTAGGTATCGAACTGCATGCGCTCGCGGCCACCGTAGCCGATGAACACCCGCGTCAGCTGGTTTACGCCGGTTGAGAACGTCGACTCGCCCGTGGCGGGCGCAAATCGGTAATCGTTGTGCGCCACCACGCCCATCAGGCCCAACGTAGTGCGCTGCAGGTCGTCCTTGTGGCCCAGGCCGATATTCACAAATGCCTGCGCATCGTAGAACGTTGGGTTATAGCCGCCCTGTGCCTGTCTCAGCGAGTTGAGCACGTACTGGGCATTCTTGTAGCGCACGCCAGCCAGGTAGCTCACCCGGCCGTTGGCCGAACGAGCCTCCGCGTGAGCCGCTCCCCCGACCAGGCTGGCCGTGAGTGAGGCCGCGAATTTTTCGGGCGTTTTATAGTCCACACTCAGCACTGAAGCCAGCTTGTCGCCATACTTCGGCTGCCAGCCGCCACTGCTGAATTCAACCTGCTTCACGAGGTCGGCATTGATGAAGCTAAGTCCCTCCTGCTGCGCCGAGGTAACGAGAAATGGCCGGTAAATCTCAAAGCCATTCACGTACACCAGGTTTTCGTCGTAGTTGCCGCCGCGCACGTTGTACGTGCTGCTCAACTCGTTATTGGACATGACGCCCGGCAACGTTTTCAGAATAGCGTTGAAATCGCCGAACGGCGAGGGTAGCTCCTTGGCCTGGCGTGGGTCGATGCGGGTCAGGCTTACTTCCTCCCGGGTATCGCCCTGCGTGCCACGGGCCGTCACGTTCACGCCACCCAGCGCTTTTGTATCCAGGCGCATGGTTAGGCGCAGGGTCCGGTTGGCATCGGCGGGCAGGCGCAGGGTTTGGCGAATAGGCAAATAGCCCAGCCGGCGCACCACCAGCACCAACGACTGGCCCGAAGCCGGGGCCATTATCCGCAGGCGGAAGCTGCCATCGGCGGCGGTATTGGCGCCCGTCGTCTGGCCTTCGACACCCACGGCGGCCAGTTCCAGCGGCTGCCCATTGCTATCGCGCAGCAGGCCGGCAAGGGTGTACTCGCGCGGAGTAGCGGCTGGAGTCTCTGTCTGAGCGCGGACCAAAGTTGGAAACAGCAGCAGCGGTGCCAACACCACCGTGCCGGCCAGCAGCCAGCGGCCGGGAAAAGCAAAAGACGAAATCGGCAGACCGGGCCGGAGCGGCGTAGTGGGTTGATTCACGAAGCAGAGAACGAAGGACCCACGCACCTATTGCCGCCGGCCCGTAGCCTCGGCACCCATTTCAAGCCCGGTCAGGTGTTCGCGCAACCGGGCCAGCGTAGCGACCGGCCCCTCGGGCGCGCTGAAAACGAAGTTGCCGGCCACCAACACGTCGGCCCCGGCTTCAACCAGCGGGCCGGCGTTGTCCATGTTCACGCCGCCATCTACTTCAATCAAAGCATCCGAGCCGGTATCGAGCAGCAGCTCTTTCAGCATAGCCACTTTTTTCAGGGTGTTTGGAATGAAGGCCTGACCACCAAACCCGGGGTTAACCGACATAATGAGCACCACATCGAGGTCGGCCGCGATGTCTTCGAGCAGCGCTACGGGCGTAGCCGGATTCAGCGCCACGCCGGCCCGGCAGCCCAGCTGCTTGATTTGCTGCACTACGCGGTGCAGGTGCGAACAGGCCTCGTAGTGCACCGTGATGCCGGCCGCGCCCGCGTCGCGGAACGCGCTGAGGTAATGCTGCGGCTCCTCAATCATCAGGTGTACGTCGATGGGCTGCTTGGCGTAGCGCGCCACGGCTTGCAGCACGGGCAGGCCGAAAGAAATATTCGGTACGAAACGGCCGTCCATCACATCGAAGTGCAGCCAGTCGGCGGCGCTGTTGGCAAGCAGTTCGGTTTCGGCTTGCAGGTTGGCCAGGTCGGCGGCCAGAAACGATGGGGCCAGCAACGGGGCGCTACGGGTTGTGTTCATGGGCACGAAGATACAGCCGCCCGCCGCACTCCCCGAATGCCGCCGGGCCGCGCCAGCGGCTCTACTTTTGTGCCCGCCCGGCACGGCTCACTTCCGCTCCCGGCCTGGGTTCATTGCTCACCGCTCATTGCTAATTGACTTAACGTGCCTCACCTCGTTCCCCTGCTCATCCGCGGCATCAACAATCTTTCCGACGCCCGCTACTGCGCCGGGATGGGTGCCGACAAACTCACTTTCGTGCTCGACCCCGCCCTGCCCGACCATCTCGATACCAAAACCGTGAAAGAGCTGGCCGGCTGGATTGCCGGGGTTGAACTGATAGGTGAGTTCAGCCAGCTTAGTGCTCCGGAAATAAACGCGTTGGCCGCCGAATGCGGCCTCGATGCCGTCCTGCTCCGCTCCTTCCGCACCCCGGAAGAATTGGCCGAAATCGCCCCTCCGGTTTACCTGGAACTGAACGCCACCGAAGTCGCGGCCGGAATAGGTGAACTACCAGCTGTACCGGTGGGCTTCGTGGTTGAGCTGCCAATGGATGCCCCTTTGACTTCGCCGTTCCTGGCGGCGCTAGCTACCCAGCGGCCGCTGTGGCTGGGCCCGGGCCTGCACCCCGAGCGCGCACGGGAAGCGGCCACCCAACTTCCCCTGGCGGGGTTGTCATTCCCATCGGGCAATGAAGTGAAGCCCGGCCTGCGCGATTTCGACCAGCTCGAAGCCGTATTCGAAGCGCTGGAATTAGAATGATTTAATCACTGGTTTTCCAGGGTGAGCGCAGTAAAATAGTTGATGGTCGCTGAATCGGCGGCTTCCACAGACTTCCCTGCGCTTGGTTCGGCAAGTGTCAGCTCAGCCGGAACCGAACGTATTTGATGGGAACTCCGATGGACCGGTACTTCCCTTCAAAGTTGGTCTGAATCGCCTGTGCCTCGGCAAACTCGACATCCGTCTCGGCGTATAGGTCGCGGGTAAACCGCTCAACCACCGTCCCCGGCCGGGCTGCCAGCACCTCGAGGGTATATTCAAAAAGGTCCTCGTTGTCCGTTTTTAGGTGCAGCAGGCCTCCAGGAGTGAGTAACTGTTGGTAGAGCGCCAGGAAACGCGGCGAGGTGAGGCGACGCTTGATGTCGCGGTCGCGCGGCCGGGGGTCGGGAAAGGTTATCCAGATTTCGGCCAGCTCACCGGCACCAAACTGTGCGGCCAGCGCCTCGGCCCGCATCCGCACAAAGCCCACGTTGGTCAGGCCCATTTCGGCGGCGCGGCTGCTGCCCCGCCAGATGCGCTCGCCTTTAATGTCGAGCCCCAGAAAATTACGGTTCGGATGGCGCTGGGCCAGGCCCACGGTGTATTCGCCTTTGCCGCAACCTACTTCCAGCGTTAGTGGATGCGGATTGGAGAAAAAATCGGTACGCCAACGGCCACCAAGCTGCTCGTATTCGGGTTTACCGGGTTCAATAATATCGGGACGGGTAGCGTTATCATGAAAACGCTGGAGCTTAACGCGGGCCAAAAGCAGAGGGTGATGAGGAGTTTAAAAAAGCCCGCTGCCGCCTGCTTGGGCAGTCGACGGTCCGGGCCAGCCCCAAAATTACGCCGCCCGACGCTTAAGCATCGGCATAGAGCTCGGCCACTTCGGCCACCACGAAGGTGCTGCCCCCGATAAACACCGCATCATCGGGCCCGGCAGCCGTGCGGGCGGCCGCTACCGCCGCAGTTACCGACTCGTACGCCTGGCCTTTCAGCCCAGCCTGCCGGCCCAGTTCCGCCAGCTCGGCCGCGGGCAGGGCTCGTGGTATCGCGGCGGCACAAAAGTAGAAAACACCCTCGTTGGGCAGCAGCGCCAGCATCGCAGGCACATCTTTGTCGTTTACGGTGCCAATTACCAAATGCAAAAGCTTGTGCGGCACCCGCGCTAGCTGGCTCATCACCATGCGCAGGCCAGCGGCGTTGTGGCCCGTGTCGCACACCACCAGCGGCCGGCGGCCAATCACGCTCCAGCGGCCGCGCAGGCCCGTGAGCTTGGTAACCTGCCGCAGCCCGGCGCGCACCGCCGCCTCGGTAATGCGGAAACCCTGGGCGCGCAGCTCGTCAAGCGTAGCCAATACGCCGGTAAGGTTCAGCTGTTGGTAGTCGCCGGGCAGGCCCAACTCGGCATTGGGCAGGTACGGCCGGCCGTGCTGGCGCAAGGCCAGCGGCCGCAAACCGGTTTCGGGGTCGGCCTCGGCGGAAAATTGCGCGCCATAAATTTCATCGGCAAAGACCAAGTGGGCCAGTTTAGCAGCCGCTTCGCGCCGGAATACCTCGGCTACTTCCGGCTGAAACTGACTCACCACCACTGGCACGCCAGACTTAATGATACCGGCTTTTTCGCCCGCAATCTCGACCAGCGTATTGCCTAGTAACGCCTGATGGTCGAAGCTGATGTTGGTGATGAGGGAAACCAGCGGCGTGATAATATTCGTGGAATCGAAGCGCCCGCCCAGGCCTACCTCCACCACGGCCACATCCACGAGCTGCTCGGCGAAGTACGAAAAGGCCAGCGCCACGCACATCTCAAAAAACGAGGGCTGCACCTGCTCAAATAAGTGCCGCCATTTCGCAACCCACTGCACCAGATACTCCGGCGATAGCTCACGCCCATTCACGCGAATGCGCTCGGTGAATTCGCGCAGGTGCGGCGAAGTGTAGAGGCCCACCTTGTAGCCAGCCGCCTGCAACACAGCCGCCAGCAAGTGCGAGCTGCTGCCCTTGCCGTTGGTACCGGCCACGTGCACGCTGCGAAATTTTTGTTCCGGATGTCCCTGGGCTTCCGCGAGCACCAGGGTATTACCCAATCCTTTTTTAAACCCAGCTGCCCCTACCCGCTGAAACATCGGCAGCTGTTCGTATAGATAGGCAAGGGTTTCGGCGTATGTCACGGAGCAATGGTATGTAATGCGTTGAGATGCCAAATTACGGCTCAGCGGGCCACGCACCAATAAAAATGCCCGCAGCCTTAACAAAGGTCGCGGGCGTTTTCGTGGTTGCAAGTGTGATTAGCGCACGGTGTACCGAAAGTTATAGAAGCCGGTAGCACGCCCGGAGATGCCGTTCACATTACGGAAAGAAGCACTCAGCAAGGCATCGCGCACGGCCTTGGCCTGCTCAGCCGAGATACTGCCTGACACCTTTGTAACGGATTCTACTTCCCCATTTGCGTCGATGACAATCTTGAATCTGGCAACTCCGTTGTTGTCGTCCAGTTTCGGGATGCTCGGCACGTTTTGGATTGCCCAGCCGCTCATCTCCAGGCCGCCGCTGCCAGGACTGCTGCCGGTGCCGCCGCGCCCCCCAGCGCCATACAGGGCTTTGGAATCAAGCGAACCATTGGGGTCGCCCTGGTCGCCGGTAGTGCCCGGACGGTCGCCGTTGTTGTTGCCGGTGGGCGCGTTGCTGGTTCCGTTTACGCCATTGCCGCCGCCGGTAGCGCTGCCTTTCGGGGCGAAGGTAACGGCTACTTTTCGCGGCACGCGGGGCGCGGCTTTCACCTCCTCCTTGGGTGGTGCAGGCGTTTCGACGGGGGTTTCAGCTACCGGGCTTTCCTCGGCATCGCTGGTAATAATTTTTTCCTGCGCGGGTGGCGTCGGGTCGGGCGTTGCCGTGGCCACGGGGCGCGGCTGCGGGTCGGGGCTGGCCTTGGGCGGGCGGCTGTCTTCGCGATTAGGGGAGTTATTGGCCGGAGCCATGCTCTGAATATAGCCCGAGCCGGCCTCGTCGAGGCCGTAGTTCAGTTCTACGCCATCGCCGCCGAGCATTGCCAATGGGGGGTTGGGCCCGTGGAAATGCGTGAACAAAAACAGCAACAACAACAGGCCGTGCACCACCAGGGTACCAATCAGGGCTTGCCGGCGATGCGGTTCGGGATAGTCAATGGCCATTTTCTCGATTTACTGATTGCTGAGTGCGGCGATTACCTACTGAGCAAATTTAACCAATCTGCTCCTTATTTGCCGGCCGCCTGCTGGGCCTGCGTGGCCATCACCATTTTCAGTTTCAGGCGGTTGCCAATTTCGAGAATATCAACCAGCTTTTGCACGTTCAGCGAATTATCAACACGCAGCACCACGGTGGCCTGCTCGCTGGTGGGCGTGGTGGGCCCCACCAGTGCCACCAACTCGGTCTCCACCGCCGACGGATTCACCGGCTTCTTATTCACGTAGTAGGTACCGGCCGCATCCACCGAAATAGTGATGGGCTGCTTCATAACCTGTTTGCTGGATTTGGCGTTTGGCAGCAACAGCTTGATAACGTTGGGATTTACCAGCGTAGAGGCAATCAAAAAGAACAACATCAGGAAAAACATGATGTCGTTCATAGCCCCGGTTTCGACGTGCGAAGTGAGACGGTGACGGCGGGAAAGGTTCATTGGCTAATGAGAGAACAGGGTAATGTGAAAATGAATTGCTGGTCGTTTACTGACCACCCAATCAGCACATTTTCAAAACTTCACACTTCCACATCAATTAATTATCCTGCAAAATATCCATGAACTCGATGGCCGAGTTTTCCATCCGGAACACCATGCGCTCGACCAAAATGCTGAGCCAATGATACCCTACGTGAGCGATGATGCCCACAATGAGGCCCGTAGCGGAGGTCACAAGCTTAACATAAAGCCCGTCGGCGACCTGCGGAATACCAAACTCCTTGGTGGCGGCAATCGAATAGAAAATCTTAATAACGCCGATAATCGTGCCGACAAAACCAATCATCGGCGCGATACCGGCGATAATGCCCAGAATACTGATATTCTTTTCGAGCCGTGCGATTTCAATCTTGCCCACGTTCTCAACGCTGGTTTCAATTTCCTTCAGCGGCAGGCCGATACGACGCAAGCCTTTCTCGACCATACGGGCCAGCGGGGAAGCCGTTTGGGCACAAAGCAGCTTGGCCCCGGCCAGGTCGCCCTTCACCATCAGGGCGCGGATACTGGCCATGAAGGAATCCGGGTCGCCGGCAGCCTTGCGGATGGTGAAGTACCGTTCGAGAATGATGTAAAACGAGAGCAGCGACAGGGCTACCAGCGGAATCATAATCAAGCCTCCCCGCATCAGCAGGTCGATAACCGGAACGTCGGTGGAGGCGAGGGGTGCAGCAGTGGCGGCGGTATTAAGGGTATCGGCAGCGGCAGGAACCACTTGCAGGAGGAATACGGACATGCGGTCAATTAATATTTCAGCGTATTGTAATCGCAGCGGGTGCTCACGCGCAGCCGTTGCGCCTCGCGCTGGGCCGAGGCCTGGTCGGCAAAGTCACCGGCCGTGAGGCGAAAATGGCGCGTGCCAAAATGGGGCAAGATGATGCGGGACGGGTGCCCGGCGCGGAGCAGGTTACGACGGCCTGCTTCGGCCCGGGCCAAGCTGCTGTAGGCCCCGGCAATAACGTAGTAACGGCCCGTACTGGTTTTAATTGTGCTGGTATTCGCAAGCGCGGCAGCTTTGCGCGGCGCGGCCACTACGGCCGGAGCGGCAATGTGCGCGGCGGGAACCGGAACGACGGCGACACTAGCCGTAGCCATGGCCTCATCTGCGGCGGCGGCAATGGGCAGGGCCGAAACCGGCGCGGGAACCGTGCCAGTTTCGGCGCGTACAACCGGAACTTTGCGTACGGGGGTACCAGTGAGGTCGGGGGCCGTCGTCATTTCGGGCACGGTAGCCGGAGCTTCTGCAATTGGGGTCAGCCCTTCGGGCATTTCCGGCGCGGTGCTGCCGAAGTCGTGCTGGCCCAAGGCGGCTTGCTGAGGCTCGGCGGTTATAACTGCGGCCGTTTCGGTAGGGCGCTGGGCCCACTCCCACTTGGGCACCGAGCTACGCAGAGCGGTGGGCAGGTAACCGGCTTTGAGGGCCACCTGGTAGTTAGCCAGCAGCAGCAGGCTCACGGCCACGGCGATAATGCTAGCAGGCACGAAACGAGCCAGGCGGGTACGGGTAGCGCGTAAAACCGGCTGCGGCAGCTTACGACTATCGCCGGCGCGCACGGGGCGGGCAACTAATTCGGGCAGGCCAAAAGAAGCGGCGAGCAGGTTGTCGGTACCCGTGTATTCAAAGGCCAGCCCACGGCCGGCGGCGCGGCGGAAGATACCAATTCCCGGCAGCTCGGTACGGTTGTTCTCGTCGAGTTCCTGGTGCAGCCCGGCCACGGCAACGCGCACCCGCTCGCGGGCTTCGGCAATGGGCAGGCCCAAGTGCTGGCTGAGCGCATCGACGAGCAGGCCATCGTTGCGCATGAGGGCCTGGTTGAAGGCCACGAGCTTGGTGGGCGGGCTAAGGGCCTGGCGGCCGGGCTGGGCCCGGGCCGGCGACACGTCGGCCACAAGCCCGCCAAAGTCCGGAATAATCACGCAGTCGTGGTCACGGAGCAAAGGACGGATGTGGTCAGCGAGGTGCATCATGGGAAGTTTTTAGTGCTGAGCTTCGAGGGCTTAGTTGAAAGTTAAGTTCCTTACACAGGCCCTTTTACCATTCAACTCAATCAAAACTCAACAGTCAACATTCAACACTTAAAAAGTATAGGTTGCCCCGCCCAGCACATTAATGCCCTTCACCGGATAGCCGTAGAAGCGCTGGTACTGACGGTTGACGAGGTTGTTACCCATTGCAAAGATGGATATTTTTGGCGTAACGCGGTAGTCGGCGCGCAGATTAAGGTCGATAATCGGCGTGGTAGCGCGGTAAAAATCGGGGGTGCGCGTGGCCCCCGGGACGGTGGCCGGCCGGTAGCTGATGCCGTAGCTAGCCGAGTAGAAGTAGCCTTCGACGCCAAGCATCAGCTTATCGAACACGTTGTAGGTGCCGAACACCGAGCCCTGGAACTCGGGCCGGTGGAAGGGCTCGGGCAGGTTTTTAAGGGCGTATTTATTGTAGTCTACCCGCGTACCCAGCCGAAACTTCTCGGCGGCGTTGTAAAGCAGCTCGCCGTGGATATTAAGGACACCCGTAGCCTGCCGGTCATACACAAGGTCGAAACGCGAAGGGTCGAGCGGGCTGTTGAGGTAGAAATACAGGTTGCGGTCGCGGGCGTAGGTAGCGCGGGCATTGAACTCCAGGCCCCGGGCGGGCGTCGAAGTGAAGCCGGCGTAGATGGTGGGGCCGCGGTGCGTGTCGGCCACGTTCAGGCCCCGGTTCAGCCAGGGGTTTTCGGTGCTCAGGTCGTAGCGCGTGACGCGTTGAAGCGCGCCACCCAGGCCGGCGTACACCATAAACTTCTCGGGCTCGATGGTGTAGCCCAGCCGGATGGCCGGGTAAGCCACGGCCTTGCTCACGTTGGTGGTGGTGTCGCTGGAATAGCCCAGCGTAGCCCCTACCGTCACGGCAATATTGTTTTTCAGAAACTCGTAGGCCGGCGTGGCCTGCACAAAAGTGCGCGTGCGGCTGAGCGAGGCCGGGGGCTGGCCCGCCAAGGGTACCGACAGGTCCTTGTCGGAAATAAAGGAAGCATCGGCGGCCACGGTCAGGCGGCTCAATTCGCCCAGCGCGTAGCCCATTTTGGCGTTCAGCCGCACATCGTTTTCCGAGGCGGCGAAGTTATCAGCCCAGTAGCGGTAGCCGATGCCGGCGTCGTAGGTCAGCTGTTGGTCGGGGTTGCGATTGTGAGCGTAGGCTTTCACCGCGAAGCGGTTGAATATCTGCTTAATATCGGCCGACTCAGGCGTAGTCAGTGGGCCGCCATTGGCAGCCTTCTCATAGCCGTAAAAATTGTAGCGTTCGCGGCCGAAATCGAGGGTGGCCCCGAATGCTCCGGTGCCCCGGTACAGCTCGCCCATGAGGTGGGCGCTGCTTTCCGACATGCGCGAGTTCTTGCCATCTACCGGACCCTGAATGGAGCTAACGTGCTTGATATCGAGCCCATAGGCGTGGTCGGTATCGCGGGTACTGTGGAAGTAACCGCGTCCGTAGAATGTACCGTAGTTGCCAATCCCCGCCTTCACGAAATTGCCGGTGAGCGGCGTGGCCTCCTCGGCCCGGATGGTCAGCACCTTTACCGACGGGGCGAGGCGATTGGCAGGTAAGCGGAAATCGGGGAACGTATACGCCACCTTGCGCTCGACCTTGGGCGGGGCCGGCAGCTTTATTTTTTCGTAGTTGCGGGTGGCTTCGGGCAGCTGGTTCACCCGTTCCTTCACAATCTCAATCTCGGCTTCCTCAATCTGACCGGTGCGCTTTTTGGGCGGCTGCGTTTGCGCTGAAGCCGGGTTGAAGCCACCGGCCAGCACGGCCGCTAGCACCAGCCCAGCGCCGGAACGTGGGAATGATTGAGAAATAACCATCGACAAATGCTTCATCAGCAAGGGGGATTCAATGAAAAGAGGGAACGCGGCTAACGTTGAGTAGTGTCGGCCGGGGCGGTGAGGGTGCCGCGCAGGTTGGGGCGGGGCACGGTGGCTTTGCCCTTGGCCGGGGCGGTGGTTTTGGCCGGGCCTTTGGTGGGCGCTTTCACGGGGGCTTTTACCGGCGGCTTTTTGGTTGGGACCGGTTCGGTGGCTTCGTCGGGCTGGTCAGCCCCCAGGCCTTTGAGGCGCTGCTGGGCGGCCTCCAGAATTTCGGGCACCGGAAAGTTGTTATCAATAAGCGAGTTCAGCGTACCACGGGCCTGAAAAGTATCGCCCTCCGACGCGTAGATATCGGCCACTAACAAAAAGGCGCGCCCCAGCCACAGCGAGTAGCTGCTGAAGTTGGCGTTCACTTTTAATGCGGCGGCTTTAGCATCTTCGGTTTTCTTCTGCTTGAACAGGGTTTCGGCCAGGTAATACTGGGCTTCGGCTCCGTTGACGTCGTTGGGTGCCGCAGCAACAGCGGCCGTCAACTCGGTCACAGCCTGGTCGAGTTGGTCGCTACGCAGGCTGGCCTTACCCAGGTACAGCAGTGCGGCATTGGTTGCGTTGGCGGTCGCGCCAGCCTGGGCGCGCAACTCCTCGGCTACGCGGCGGGTGCCGGGGTAATCGGCGCTCTCGTAGAGGCTGCGCATTTGGCCAAGGGTAGCGTTGGCCATTTCGCGGCGGTTGGTGCTGGCCCCGCGCAGGCGCTCATAGAGCTTGGCGGCAGCCGGGTAGTCCTTATTCTCAAATTCCAAGTCGGCCAGGCGGCCCACGGCGCGATTCACGAATTCCGACTTGCCTTCCTCCACTACGGCGCGCAGGCGGGTCAGGCCCTGCTGGCGGTCGCCGGTTTTTAGGTAAGAGTCGGCCAGGAAGAAACGGGCATCGGCCCCCAGCGCCGATTGCGGATATTGCTTCAAGTAAGACTCCAGGCGCAAAATAGCAGGTTGGTATTTCTCAGACAGATATAACGACTTAGCGGCTTCGTATTCGACGCTCTCCGTGGCTTTGCTATCGGGGTTCTGCGTTTTAAATCCAGCCAGCGCGGCATCGAATTCTTCGGTGCGGCCGAGGGCCGTGAGGCTTTCCTGCAGGCTGTACAAAGCCTGGGAGGCGGCCTCACTCCGGGGGTATTGCGTGAGCACGCGCTGGAAGTCGGCCACGGCCTTGTCCTGCTGCTCAAGGTTAGCGTAGGCTACGCCGCGCTTCTGCAATGCCTGCGGAATGAGCGCGCTGTTGGGCCGGTTATCAATCAGTTTCGAGAAGCCCGTGACGGCCGGCTGATATTCCCCGGCCTCGAAAGAGAGCTGGGCCTGCTGAAATACGGCATCTTCGGCATAGCGCGAGTTGGGGCTGGTTTTGAGCAGTGCGGCTAGCGTGCTGCCGGCTTCTTCGCGCCGGCCCATGGCACCCAGCGTGCGGCCTTTCTGATAATAGGCGTAGTCCTTGTCCGCCGCGTTGGCCTGGATAACTTTATCGTACAGCGTCAGGGCCTGCGGGTAAGATTTGGCGATGTAGTAGGTATCGGCCAGGCGCAACGTGGCGTCGTAGTAATTGATATCCGACGGTTTGGCGTCAGTATCGTTCAGGAAAGCCTGGAATTGCGCGCGGGCGCGGTCGTACTGCTTGGTATTGTAGTAGGCGTAGCCCAAGCCGTAGCGGGCCTTCTGCTCAAAGTCGGCTTCCTCGGGGCTCACGCCACCCCGCCGGGCCGAGCGGGCCGCGGCCGCATAAGCCGTAATCGCATCGGGGTATTGCTGGCCCACGCTAAAAATCTCGCCGCGCAACACCTGTGCGGCTGCACGCAGGCCGTCATCGGCCGGAAACTGCAGCGACTTATCGAGCAGCGGCAGCGCCTGGGCGTAGTTGCTGTTATTGTAGAGCATGGCGGCCTGAGAGTAGGCCACCCGCTGGTAAGTCTCATTCAACTTATCCCCGCGGTCATCGAGGCCTTCGAGGTAGGCCAGCGCCTGGGCGTAGTCCGTACTCGACAGAAAGCTGGTGCTTAGCAAATCGTCCACCGTCGCCTGATTTTTGGAGCGGGGAAAACGCTTACGGAAATCGCGCAGCACGGCAATGGTTTCGGGCAGATTGCCCAACTCATACTGCACCTGGCCGAGCTTCAGAGTGGCGTTTTCGGCCACCGCTTTGTCGAAGGTTCCCTGGCGGGCAGCTTCGAAGGCCGTTACGGCCTCGCGCTTTTGGCCGGTCTGGATATAGCTCAGGCCCAAGTGGTAGGCAGCATTCTGGCCCAGCGAGTCGCGCAACACGGCCACGTTCTTCAGGCTAGCAATGGCCCCCTTAAAGTCGCCCATCTTGTAATTGGCAAAGCCAATCTTGTACTGCAGAGCCGGCTCGATGCGGCCCTGGTGCAGCCCGGCGTACTTATCGAAGTTGTCGGCGGCCTCCTTGTACTGCTCCTTCTGGTAGTAAGCATCACCGAGCAGCAACTGGATTTCGTCGGAGTTCTGCGGTGGCGGCGTGTTTTGAAGGGCCTTGCCGGCGTAGGCAATCAAGCCATCGTAGTTACCCTCCTTGTAGTAAATCTGCGTCATGATGGCCGGCACCACGTGCTTGTAGGCATCGTTCTGCTCAGCCACGCCCAGGTCGGTGCGGGCGGCGGCGTAGTCACCGGCACGGTAGGCCAGGTAGCCAGCGTAGTATGAGCTAGCATATTTGTACTGGCTCTGCACTTGCTTGCTGCGGTCGAACAGCAGGCGGGCCTTGTCGTAGTCCTTCTGCTCGAAGTAGCTGTAGGCCAGCTTGAAATCGGACTCGGCGCGCTGGTCGTTGCTCAGGTTGTCGGGGGCTACCTTGGTAAAGTAGCGGATGGCCGCCTCGTAGTTCTTCTGGTCGAAATAGAACTTGCCGAGCTCGAAGTAAGCCACGGCGGCGCGCGGGTGGGCCGGGTGCCGGGCCGCGAAGTCCAGAATCAGTCCCTCAGCATCAGGATGCGACAGGTAGAGGCCACTCACGGCGTAGTAATACTCGGCGTCGGCGGTGCGGTCGGTGGCGGTGGGGCCGGCCTGACCGGCGCGCACCGGCTCGATGGCTAAGTACTGCCGGAAGGCTTCCTGAGCAGCCCCGTACTGGCCGCGGTCAAACAACTCCAATCCTTCCTGAAAGTGTCGCTCATCGGCGGCAAATACCTGGGTTTGCTGGGCGTAGACAGCCACGGGGGCTGCGGCACTCAGGGCGGCGGCCAGCGCCAGCCGGGGAAATAGCTTCATGTAATGTCCTTGCGTGGAGGGCCGCACCGGGCCCGGGAACTCGCCAAAAGTAGCGATAATTGCCCGTAGGTTGCCCCGGCAACGTTGGAAGCTGGGTTTTCATTGTTGCGCGCGGTATCCAATCTGGCTGGCTAATCCATTCTAAATTGGGTAATCAACTGCCTGATTCTAACCGCAACCACTCGAAGCCAGGTTTCAGCTTTCTGTTTCCAAGTTCCGAAAACACCTCTACCCCTTCATCGTGCAGAAATGCCTGCAACGAAGGGACATCGGTTGAATAGGCATCCAGAAACTTCTCGAACTGCCACCGGACCAGTAGGCCCGCAGAGTTCAAATAGGGCTCCGCGTAGCTTTTGAAGCCCGGAAGCAGCTTGTGTTGCGCACCTTCTTCGTCCAAGGCCTTCACCAGCATTATCCGGTCTTCGTATTTCTGAAGTCCACAAGTTCGATTTTCAATCTGAATGGCAAACCGGGCCTTAATGCTCCAAAAGCAGCTCTCCGGCTTCGGCTCCTTCCGATAAAACAGGCCCCGTCAGCAATTGCTAACGGGGCCTGTCAGGGTTCAAACCGATTGAAGCTACCCGGCTACTTGGATTTGGGCAGATTGATACCCGGCAGCTTCAGGTCGCCGGCTTTGTAGCGTTTGTATAGATAAGCTGCGCCAGCCGCCAGCAGCGCACCTTTCACCAGGGTGCCAGATTTGGAACCGCTGGCACGGGTTCCATCTTCGTTGGTTCGGCCGCTAATCAGGCCAGCCAGTAGGCCACCAAGTGTGCCGCTGCGGGAATTATTGCTCATGGGTGAAATCAGGTTGAAGTGAAATAACTACCTTGATACGCCCGCATTGCCCCGAACGTTACTCCAACACCCCGGCCGGCACGTTGTGCAGAATCAGCCACACCAGCTCCCGCAGAATCTCGGCATCGTCCATTGAGCCGCTTTCGATGCCCTTACTCTGCGCGTCAGCCCTTCTAATCGAGTGAATCAGCCCGACCACCCGCTCGGGCGGAAACACGCGCAGCGCCTGCTGGTATTCTTTCTGCGCGAAGCTGTTCACAATGCCCAAGCTCTTAAATACGCCATCGGGCGGGTTGGCCCCGGCCTGGTGCAGCACCAGCAGCTTGCTAAAAAAGTTGAACAGCAGCGTCAGGTTCGGGATGAGCGGGTTGGCCTTGGGATTGGCCGCGAAGTAGGCCAGGATGCGATTGGCCTTGAGCACGTCGCGCTGCACCAGCGCCTTTTGCAGCTCGAAGATGTTGTAATCCTTGCTGATGCCCACCATGCGCTGCACCAACTCCTCGTCAATTGGCTGGCCGGGCTTCAGGTTCAGCGCCAGCTTGTCGACTTCGTTGGCCAGCCGGCCCAAATCGGCCCCGATGTACTCGGCCAGCATGGCGGTGGCCTGCCCGGTAATCTGCTGCCCCCGGCTGCGCACGTTGGCCGTGAGCCACTGCGGCACCTGGTTGTCGTAGAGCTTCTTGCTGGTCATGAGCACGACCAGCGAGTCTTTGCCGGCGAGCAGTTTGCCGAGCTTCTTACGCGAATCCAGGGTCTTATGCTTGTAGCAGAACACCAGCACGGTGCTGGGCAGCGGGTTTTTGAGGTAGGCCTCCAGGAAAGGCCAGCTCCGCTCCTGCTCCAGGTCGGCCACGGTCTGGGCCTCTTTCACGATAACGACGCTGCGCTCGGCCATCATCGGAAACCGCTTAGCCTGGCTCAGAATGGCCGTCACGTCCACGTCCTTGCCGTACACCACCATCTGGTTGAAGCTGCGCTCGTGCTCGGCCAGCACGGTTTTCTCAATCAAATCGGCCACCACATCGATGTAGTACGGCTCCTCGCCCTGCAAAAAATACACGGGCTGAAACTGGCGCTGCTGGAGCTGCTTAATTATCGCGTCGGCTTCCTGTATCAAGTTAAAAGGTAAAAGTTGAGCGTTAAAAAAGGAAGCTTTGAAGGCGCAGAATCTGCCTTGCGAAGTTACGCTTCCGGCTACCTTTGCGGTCGCATGTTGCCTCCTTGCTAAACGTCACGCGGCAGTTTATATGCTGATTTTTAACTCCTAACTTTTAACTTTTAACTTGAATTTCATCCCTGAACTGACCTGGCGCGGCATGTTTCACGACGCCATGCCCGGCACCGCCGAGCACCTCGCTACCAATGCGCCCATCACCGGCTATATCGGTTTCGACCCCACGGCCGCCTCGCTGCACATCGGTAACCTGGCCACCATTATGCTGCTGGTGCACCTTCAGCGGGCCGGGCATCGCCCCCTCGCCCTCGTGGGCGGGGCCACGGGCATGATTGGCGACCCCAGCGGCAAGTCGGCCGAGCGCAACCTGCTCGACGAAACCACCCTGCGCCACAACCAGGCCGGTATTCAAGCCCAGCTGGAGAAGTTTCTGGACTTCAGCGAAGGCCCTACTGGGGCGCTGGTCGTGAACAACTACGACTGGTTCAAGAACTTCGGCTTCCTGGAGTTTCTGCGCGAAGTGGGCAAGCACCTCACCGTAAACTACATGATGGCCAAGGATTCGGTGAAGCGCCGCATCGGTGGCACCGAAGACGGCGGGGAGAGCGCCGGCATCAGCTACACCGAGTTCAGCTACCAACTGCTGCAGGGCTACGACTTCGTGCACCTCAACAAAACCCTGGGCTGCACCCTGCAAATGGGCGCCAGCGACCAGTGGGGCAACATCACCACCGGCACCGAGCTCATCCGCCGCCTTGCCAACGCCGATGAGCGCGAAGCCAAAGCCTACGCCCTCACCGGCCAGCTCATCACCAAGGCCGACGGCACCAAGTACGGCAAGTCCGAAACCGGCACCGTCTGGCTCGACCCCAAGCTGACTTCGCCCTACCAGTTCTACCAGTTTTTCCTCAACGCCGCCGACGCCGATGCCCCGCGCCTCATCCGCGTATTCACGCTGCTCGGGCAGCCGGCAATCGAGCAACTGGAAGCCGAGCACGCCGCCGCCCCGCACCTGCGCCTCCTGCAAAAAGCCCTGGCCGCCGACGTTACCACCCGCGTACATTCCGCCGAGGCCACCGAAGCCGCCATCGCCGCCTCACAGGTCCTCTTCGGCGGCGGCGACCTCGCCACGCTCGACGAAGCCACCCTGCTCGACGTGTTTGCCGGTGTACCCCACTTACGCGTGCTCCGGGAGGAAATGCTGCTAGAACTCAACGCCGCCACTTTCCTTAGCGACTTCACCCTGCACAAAATCTTCCCCTCCAAAGGCGAAGCCCGCAAAATGATTCAGGCCGGCGGCGTAAGTATTAATCGCGAAAAAGTAGCTTCACCCGAGGCGTCCGTGTCAGCCATCCAGCACCTGGCCGGCAAGTACCTCGTAGTGCAGAAGGGTAAGAAGAACTACTTCCTGGTCGAATTGGTGTAGTGGGAGGCTAACACCCGTCTTTCAAATCCTGCGAACAGCTTTAGCCAACTATAAAAAAAGGCCCCGCCAATTGGCGGGGCCTTTTTCATTACTAAAGCAATCGGCGAACTCCGTAAAGTCCGCGTCAGGCCAGAATTACTTCTTCTTAGCAGGAGCAGCGGCCTTCTTGGCAGGAGCAGCGGCTTTCTTAGCAGCCGGAGCGGCTTTCTTAGCACCAGCGGCCGCCTTGGGAGCAGCAGCAGTAGCCGTGTTCTTGGTGTTCTGCACTTCGGTGCGGAACGTCTGAGCCATGGTCTTCAGCTCCTGCATGCCTTTGCGCACGCGGGTGCCGGCAGCGGCGTTCTGCTTGTCGTAGAATTTCGAGAAATCGTCTTCGAGCGACATCACGAGGTCTTTCAGTTTGCTGAAATTGTTCATTGGGGGTTGTGGTTTGGGTGTGAAAAATGAATGATTAGTGGTGTTAAGCCGGCCCTAATATACAGGGATTTCAAATGCAAGCAACTTTTTCCCTTATTTTTAAAAACCCCCTTCCCGGCTTTCAGAGGCCGATTTTGGGTTTAAAAACCCCATTTGCAGCAAGTAGCACTAATGCGCTTAGCTTAGAATTGTTCAAAAACAAAACGCCGGCCGTCCTCACGGACAGCCGGCGTAAATACGCGCTGGGGCGTTGTTTTAAGCTGTTTGCGGCGCAGTGTTCGCTTTGCTGTAAAGCCCCTTATCGAGCTTGGCAGACACGGTTTCAAACGCTGCAATCGTTTCCTGCACGTCGGCTAGCGAGTGCATGGCCGTTGGGATAAGGCGCAGCATAATTACGCCCTTGGGCACCACCGGATACACGACGATGGAGCAGAAAATGCCGTGATTCTCGCGTAAATCGAAGGTTAGGGCCGTCGCATCCGATAATTCGCCGTTCAGCAGTACGGGCGTAACCGGCGATTCGGTGGTGCCAATGTTGAAGCCCTTTTCCTTTAGCCCGCCCTGCAGGGCGCGTACCACGGTCCAGAGTTTTTCGCGGTATTCGGGGTGGTTGCGAATCAGCTCCAGGCGCTTCAGCGCACCAATAACCAGCGGCATGGGCAGCGATTTGGCGAAAATCTGACTACGCATGTTATAACGCAAATATTCAATCACACTTTCTTCGCCGGCCACGAATGCGCCGATGCTGGCCATGCTCTTGGCGAAGGTGTAAAAAATCAGGTCCACGCCTTCAATACAGCCCAAATGCTCGGCGGTTCCGGCCCCCGTAGGGCCCAAAGTGCCGAAGCCATGGGCATCGTCGACGAAGATGCGGAAGTCGAATTTCTTCTTTAGCGCTATGATTTCGGGAAGCTTGCCCAGGTTGCCCGACATGCCGAACATCCCCTCCGTAATGACGAGAATGCCGCCGCCGGATTCGTCGGTCAGGCGCTTGGCGCGCTCCAGTTGTTTTTCGAGGCTGGCCATGTCGTTGTGGTTAAACACAAACCGTTTGCCCTGGTGCAGGCGCACCCCGTCGATGATGCAGGCGTGCGACTCGGCGTCGTACACAATGGCATCGTGGCGGCTCACCAGCGCGTCGATAATGCTTACCACGCCCTGGTAGCCGAAATTGAGCAGCAGCGCGCCGGGCTTCTGCACGAAGTCGGCCAACTCGTTTTCGAGGCGCTCGTGGTTAGTCGAGTTGCCGCTCATGATGCGCGCTCCCATCGGGTAAGCCATGCCGTAGTCGGTGGCCCCGTCGATGTCAGCTTGCCGCACCTCGGGGTGGTTGGCCAGGCCCAGGTAATTATTCAGGCTCCAGGTCAGCACCTCTTTGCCCCGAAACAGCATGCGGGGGTTGATTTGGCCTTCCAGCTTCGGGAAAGCGAAGTAGCCGTGGGCGTAATGCGATTGCGAACCCAAGGGGCCGCGGTTGGCCGAAACCCGGTCGAAAATATCCACTGAAAAAACGGAAATTAGGTGGTGGTGTAACGCGCTGAAACGGCCGCTAAGGAGTTTTTTCGTAAGTTCTCAACAGGCCCAACTACAAAGGTAACCATAGGCTGCCGATGTGCATAATTTGGGCTTAATAACAGGATAATGCCCGCAGGGTTTGGTGGCGGGTTGCGGTTTCGCAGTTTCTTTGTGGGCCATTGGCGCACAAACGGGCTAACGAGGACGTCAGGCTACGCATGACGCCCTTCGTTAACACTGCCTTCATCCCACCGCCCTCCTCCCACCCATGAAAAAAATCTCCAAGCTGCTGGTTGCCAATCGGGGCGAAATTGCTTTGCGTGTGCTGCGCTCCGCCAAGGAAATGGGCATTGCCACCGTGGCCATCTACTCCGAAGCCGACCGCAACGCCCTGCACGTGCGTTACGCCGACGAGGCTGTGTGCGTAGGCCCCCCCGCTTCGAAAGACAGCTACTTGCGCGGCGACAAGATTATTGAGGTCTGCCGGGAGCTCGGCGTCGATGCCATTCATCCCGGCTACGGCTTCCTGAGCGAAAACGCCGGCTTTGCCCGGGCCGTGCGCGCGGCGGGCCTCATTTTTGTAGGCCCCAGCCCCGAGGCGATGGAAATGATGGGCGATAAGCTCTCGGCCAAGCAGGCCGTAAAAGCCTATAACATCCCGCTGGTGCCCGGCACCGACGAAGCCATTTCGGACGTGCCCGCCGCCAAGCTGATTGCGCAGGAAGTAGGTTTTCCGATTCTGATAAAGGCGTCGGCCGGGGGCGGCGGCAAGGGTATGCGCATCGTGAACGGGGCCGACGAGTTTGAGGAGCAGATGCAGCTGGCCATCAATGAGGCCGTTTCGGCCTTCGGCGATGGGGCGGTGTTCATCGAGAAATTCGTAACCGGCCCGCGCCACATCGAAATTCAGGTATTAGGCGATGAGCACGGCAACATCGTGCATTTGTTTGAACGGGAGTGCAGCATTCAGCGCCGCCACCAGAAAGTGATTGAGGAAGCGCCCTCCTCGGTGCTCACGCCCGAGCTGCGCGCCGAAATGGGCCGCTGCGCCGTGGATGTGGCCCGTGCCTGCAACTACGCGGGCGCCGGCACCGTGGAATTCCTGCTCGACGACCAGCACAACTTCTACTTCCTGGAGATGAATACCCGCCTGCAGGTAGAGCATCCCGTAACGGAGCAAATCACCGGCCTCGACCTCGTGAAGGAGCAAATTAGAGTGGCCCAGGGCGAGCCCCTGGCCTTCTCGCAGGCCGACCTCACCATCACCGGCCACGCCCTGGAGCTGCGCGTGTACGCCGAAGACCCGCAGAACAACTTTCTGCCCGACATCGGAACCCTGACCACCTACGTGCGCCCCCAGGGCCCCGGTGTGCGCGTGGATGACGGGTTTGAGCAGGGCATGGACATCCCGATTTACTACGACCCGATGATTGCCAAGCTGGTCACCTTCGGGGCCGACCGCGCCGAAGCCATTGCCCGAATGCTGCGCGCCATTGAAGAGTATAAAATTACGGGCATCGAAACCACGCTGGGCTTCGGTGCCTACGTGCTCCGCCACCCGGCTTTCGTGAGCGGCGATTTTGACACCAACTTCATCAAAGACCATTTCACCCCCACCACCTTAGCCCCTACCACACCCGACGAAGCCACGGCCAAAGTAGCCGCAGCCCTGGGTGCCATGCTGCTGCAAAATAAGAAACCTAAAGCAGTGGCTGAAACTGGTGAGGCGGCCGGAACGGAGGGTTCGGGCTGGCGGCGGAACCGGCTGGGGGTGCGGTAAGAGTTGGGCTGGGTACGCCACTTACTAGCCGCCTAAACATGGGGTTATTTTCCCGAAGAAGCTATTTGAGTTATTCAGCGCGGCCGACGAGATGCAACATGCTGCGTCTCGTCGGCCGCGTCGTTTGGATGTCGGGCGGGCTTTGTTCGCCGCATTATTCTGCGATGAGGCGCAAAACATTGCGTCTCTACTCCGTTCAAACACCATTTAAGTATTCGTACAAAAGCAATTGCAGCAAAAAAGACGGTCATGCTGAGCTTGCCGAAGCAGCTCTACCGTGCTACCAACTAATTTTAGTATCGCGGTAGAGCTGCTTCGACAAGCTCAGCATGACGGTCAAGAGTGAATACGGTTCCTTCTGCACGACTACTTAAGGAATACCTGGCTTCTGAAACTGCTTGTCTAAATTTCACTGGACCCTGAACGTGATGGGCACCGTGAACGACACGGCGACAACCTCCCCATCCTGTTGCGCCGGTGTGAATGCCCGCAGCTCGCGCACGGCCTGCATAGCCGCCTGGTCGAGAGACGGGAAAACGCCTTTCACCAGCTCAATATCGGCAACCTTACCCAATTTGTCCACTACAAATTTTACGAACACGCGGCCCTCCGCTTTGGCTTTGAGCGCATCGCGGGGGTACTTTACGTTGCTGGCAATGGCCTGCACAATGGCCATAAATCCGCCGTCGCCCCGCGAGTAGCGCGGCATTATTTCGTACTCGAAAAACGCCACCGGCTGGCCTTCCGGGCCGAAGCATTCGCCCGTGCTCGCGCCGCTTTCGTCGTACCGGGCCCGACGCTTCAGCTGAGCGTTTTGGTAGTAAAGGCGCATATCGCCCAGTCGCTTGCCGTGCGCGTATTCCTCGTGCGCGCTGAGCTGCCCGTTGGGCCACCACGATTCGGCGATGCCATCAAGCTGCCTGGTTCGCAGGTTTTCGTAGTGGCTCTGATGCACTAATTGGCCGGCCAGCGTGAACTCACGCACCACCCCACGTATGCTGTCGGCGTATTCGGTGTCGCGACGGTAGCGAGCCCCAGTGGCGGTGTTGATTACGGTATGAGTCGAATCGAGCAGCTCGTGGCGGGTAGGCGGCACGGCTTGTTGCGCGGCGGCCGGGGCCGCACTCAGGCAGGCCAGTACGAGTATGGTGCTCCAAAACCTGGTCATGAGTGGTAGAAACGTTGGTTGAGATACTGATGAAAGAAGCCGTGATTCAACTGCGTTGAATATGATTTCGACTGTTTAAAGAGGACGAAAATAGCGGGTTTTCCACTGCCTCACCAAAGTCGCACCCCGCCCCGCCCTCTCAGTGCCCGCATGGGTAACGTAGAAGCGGCGGCCCCATTACTCTGGAGCCGCCGCTTCGGACGCTTGAATCGAGCAAATGCACGCTTAAAGCGCGGCCACCACCGCCGCTTCGGCCTTGGCAATAGCCGCCGCCAACCCGGCCACGTTCTTGCCGCCGGCCGTGGCAAAGAAGGGCTGCCCGCCGCCGCCACCCTGTATTTCCTTGGCCAGCTCACGTACCAGCGTGGTGGCATTAAGTTTCCCGGCCTGGGCAATTTCGTCGGCCAGCATCACGGCCAGCTGGGGCTTGCCCTCGATTTCGGCCCCGAGAATGGCTACGAGGTTGGGCACGGCCTGGCGCAGGTTGAAGGCCAGAGTTTTGAGCGATTCGGCCGAGCCGGCCTGCACCAGCGTGGCCAGGAAGTTCACACCGTTTAGCTCCTTCACGCGGCCCGCCAGCTGGTCTTTCTGCTGGTTGATGCTTTGTTGTTCGAAGTGCTCAATTTGCTTGCGCAGATTGGCAATTTCCTCGTTCTGCTTTTCGAGGCTGGTGAGCAAGTGCTGGGGGTTGCCCAACGTTTCGCGCACCTGGTTAAGCAAGTCGATTTGCTGGTCCACGTAAGCTTCGGCCCCGAGGCCAGTCACGGCCTCAATGCGGCGCACACCCGCGCCCACGGCGCTTTCAGTCGTGATTTTGAGGTAGCCGATGGTGCCCGTGTTCGGGACGTGCAGGCCGCCGCAAAGCTCCACCGAGAAGTCCCGGTCGAAGGTGATGACGCGCACGAACTCGCCGTATTTCTCGCCGAACAGCGCCATCGCACCCAGGCCCTTGGCCTCGGCAATGGGCACGTTGCGGCGCTCCACCAGCGGGATTTGCTGGCGAATGCGGCCGTTCACCAGCTGCTCAATCTCGCGCAGTTGGGCCTCGGTCACTTTCGTGAAGTGCGAGAAGTCAAAGCGCAGCAGCTTCTCATTCACCAACGAGCCTTTTTGCTGCACGTGGCTGCCCAGCACCTCGCGCAGGGCGGCTTGCAGCAAGTGCGTAGCCGAGTGGTTCTGGCGAATCTGGGTGCGGCGGGCGGCGTCGGGAATAGTCAGGAAACTGGCCGTCAGGTCCTGCGGCAGCTCCAGCACGGTGTGCACAATTAGGTCGTTTTCCTTCTTCGTGTCAATCACGCGCACCTTGCTCAGCGGCGATTCCAGGTAACCGGTATCGCCAATCTGCCCGCCGCTTTCGGCGTAGAAGGCCGTTTGGTCGAGCACCAGCTGATACTCGGTTTTGCCCTTGGCGGTGGTTTTGCGGTAACGCAGGATGCTGGCCGGGGCCTCGTCCAAATCGTAGCCCACGAAGGCGGGCTGCTCGTCGGAATCAGCCACCGTTACCCAGTCGCTCTGCTCGGTTTCCTGGGCGTTGCGGCTGCGGTTTTTCTGCTGCTCCAGCTCCTTTTTGAAGCCTTCCTCGTCTACACTCAAGCCCTTTTCGCGGGCAATGAGGGCGGTGAGGTCGAGCGGAAAGCCGAAGGTGTCGGACAGCTCAAAGGCGGTTTTGCCGTCGATAACGCCGCCGTTGGCGCGGGCGCTTTCCTCCAGCGCATCGAGCCGGCGCAGGCCGGTTTCCAGCGTTTTCAGGAAGGCAATTTCCTCCTCCTCAATCACGCGCTGCACGAAGGCCGTCTGGGCTTTTAGCTCGGGGAAGATGCCGGCCATTTGGTCGGCCAGCACGGGCACCAGCTTATACAGGAAGGGCTGTTTCTGATTGAGCGATGAAAAGGCGTAGCGCACGGCCCGGCGCAAAATGCGGCGAATCACGTAGCCGGCCTTCACGTTGCTGGGCAGCTGGCCGTCGGCAATGGTGAAGGCGATGGTGCGGATGTGGTCGGCGATGACGCGGATGGCGATGTCCGTTTTCTCGTTCTCCGTGGTGGGCTGGTCGGTTACCTTGGCGGGCGCGGTGCCGTGGTACTCCACGCCCACTTCCTTGGCAATGAACTGGATGAGCGGCTGGAAAACGTCGGTGTCGTAGTTCGACTTTACGCCCGACACGGCCATCATCAGGCGCTCGAAGCCCATGCCGGTGTCCACGCTTTGCTCGGGCAGCTTGATGAGAGATTTATCGGCCAGACGCTGGAATTCCATGAATACGTTGTTCCAGACTTCCACCACCTGCGGGTGGTCGGCGTTCACGAGGTCGCGGCCGGGGGTGGCGGCGCGCTCTTCCTCGGAGCGCAGGTCGATGTGGATTTCGGTGCACGGGCCGCAAGGGCCGGTGTCGCCCATCTCCCAGAAGTTGTCCTTCTTGTTGCCGGGCAAAATCCGGTCATCGGTGGTGTAAAGCCGCCATAGGTTCTGAGTTTCGGTATCGGGGCCGGTGTTATCGCCCTTGTCGCCTTCGAAGTAGGTGACGTAGAGGCGGTCTTTTTCCAGCTTAAACACATCCGTCAGCAGCTCCCAGGCCCAGGCAATGGCGTCGGTTTTGAAGTAGTCGCCGAACGACCAGTTGCCCAGCATCTCGAACATGGTGTGGTGGTAGGTATCGTAGCCTACTTCCTCCAAATCGTTGTGTTTGCCGCTCACGCGCAGGCACTTCTGGGTGTCGGCAATGCGCTTGTAGGGCGCGGGCTTGTTGCCCAGGAAATAGTCTTTGAACGGGGCCATGCCCGAGTTGATAAACAGCAGTGTGGGGTCGTCCTTCACCACAATGGGGGCTGAGGGCACGATGTGGTGGCCTTTGCTGGCAAAGAAATCGAGAAACTGCTGGCGGACAGCGGAAGCGGTGGGGAGAGACATAAGCAGCGCCAACCGGGAGTTGGCGAATGATGAGAAACCGTTGGATATCTCCACCAAATAAGCCCGCAACTATACATAGCTGCGAATTTTAGGCTACTTTTCGGAGTAATTGCAAAGGTAGCCATATGCCCTATAAAGAGCGCAGCATCGAGAAACAGTACTTCACCATCGGCGAAGTGGCCGCCCAATTCAAGGTGGCCGAGTCGCTGGTGCGCTTCTGGGAAACAGAGTTCGACGAGCTGCGCCCCCGCCGCAGCAAGAAGGGCAACCGCCTTTATACCCCGCAGGACATCGAAATTTTCCGCACCATTTACCATTTGGTAAAGGAACGCGGCTACACCATTCCGGGGGCGCGCGACATGCTCAAGCAAAAGGGTCCGCAGCTGAAGGAGAAGATTGACGTGGTGCAGAGCCTGGAAAAGGTGCGGGCGTTTCTGATGAGCCTTAAGAAGGAGGTAGAGGCGGCGGGCAAGGCCGATGCGGAGTAGTTGCGATGGAATCGGTAATGCTCATTGCGGACAATTCAGAATTGTTGCCGGTTTTTAAGAGTACTCTCAAATCTGTTTTCCCAACCGCCGCCATTTCTGACATAGGTGGCCGACCTGGGTTCGTTTTAGAACTCTCAAGTCGTGGTCGAATTTGGGTCGAAGTCGAAAACGATAGTCTGGAATCAATTGGTTGGGAAGATTTTGAAATCGAATTGATTATCAGAAAATTTCCGTCAACTCGTTATGTCTACAGCATTGCTTACCACAGTATTGAGGTAGTAAAGCAGGTGATTGTCAGCATAGCCAATAACGACCAGGTATTGGTAGACAATGACTGCGGGGATTTGCTGGTCGGCTCGGAACTGGTCGCTCGAATTCTTCATAATCCTGGGTGGAACTGGTTACAGGACTTTCAGGATAAGGATTAATACCCATATCCCTCCTTTTCCAGCGCGTTCATCGTGCTTAAGGCTTTTATGACCAATTCTACAACCAACGACCTCCTCTTCCACGAACTCGCCCTCACCCTCCTGCCCGGCATCGGGCCGCAGCTTACGCGGCAGTTGATGAGCTACGGTGGCGCGGCCAAAAACGTGCTGATGATGCCGCCCGGCAAGCTGCGCCGTATCCCTGGCGTGGGCGCGGCCACCGTGGCCATTCTTACCGGCAAGGACCGCGAAACCGCCTTTCGCAAAGCGGAAGCCGATTTGAAGAAGGCTGAGAAGGACGGCGTCGAAATCCTGTTTTACACGAGCAAGCGCTATCCCAGCCGCCTCAAGCTGATTCCGGATGCCCCGGCTATTCTCTATTACCAGGGAACAGCCGATTTGAACGCCCCCAAAACGGTGGCGCTCGTGGGCACTCGGAAGGCCACGGAATACGGCCGCGAGCAAACCGAGCGCATCGTGAAGGGCCTGCTGCCGCACCGGCCGTTGGTGGTGAGCGGCCTGGCCTACGGCATCGACATCATGGCCCACCGCGCCGCTTTGCAGGAGGGGTTGGAAACCGTGGGCGTGATGGCCACCGGCCTGGACATCATCTACCCTGCCGTGCATCGCAAAACCGCCGAGAAAATGCGCGAACAAGGCGGTCTGCTCACCGAATTCCCTTTTGGCACCCCGCCCGACCGCTACAATTTCCCGGCCCGCAACCGCATCATCGCGGGCCTCTCGGATGGAACCGTGGTAGTGGAAGCCGCCACAAAAGGCGGGGCGCTCATCACCGCCGAGCTGGCTCTGGGCTACGACCGCGACGTGCTGGCCGTGCCCGGCAACCTAAGCTCGCCCGCCTCGGAGGGCTGCAATGCGCTGATTCGGGACAACAAAGCCGCCCTCTACGCCGAGCCCCGCGACCTCGAACAGCTCCTGAACTGGGATGCCGCCCTGCACCAGTCGGGCAAGTTTAAGCCCGCCCCCTCCTACTCGGCCGACGATTTTACGGCCGACGAATTTGGTCTGATAACCGTGCTGGCCGCCGCGCCCAGCCGGGAAATGCAAATGGACGAACTAGCTTGGAAAGCCCAGATTGCCATTTATGCCGTGGCATCGCTGCTGCTGGGCCTGGAGTTTCGGGGCGTGGTGCGGGCGCTGCCAGGCAAGAAGTTCGCGCTGGTCTGAACCGCGGATTTATCGGATTGAACGGATTATTCGGATTTTGTGGAAGTAGAATGAAACAGGTTTTGTTGAGTAATGAGCTTTTGGAGGAGGTTTCACTTCGCTTACCCCTGCCCAACCGTGGCTTGGCTTTCGGTGACGGCTTTTTCGAAACCCTGATTTTCAAAGCCGGCCGCCTGCGCCTGGCCGCCGACCACCACGCCCGCATGCAGCTGGCTGCCGCAGCCCTATATCTCACGCTGCCCGCCGCCCTGGCTTCGGCCGAAGCCTTGGAAACCACCTTAGCGACTCTCGCCGCTGCCAATCAACTGCCCGCTGCCCGCCTTCGCCTGCAGCTCTGGCGCGCGGGGGGCGGCCGCTACACGCCCCCCACGGATGCTGCCGAATGGCTGGCCACTGCAGAAGCCTTCGTTCCCGATTATTCGGCAATTGCAAAAGCTGACTTCGCCCTTGAAAACCATTCCCTTCTCTCTCCGCTGAGCTTTTGCAAGGGGCCTCAGGCGTGGCTCTACGTGCGGGCCGCCCACGAGCGGCAGCAGCGCGGGCTCGATGAAATAATTCTATGCGACGCGGCCGGGCATGTAGCGGAGGCCGGCGCAGCGGCCATTTTCTGGCTGAAGGATGAGGTGCTGTTCACACCGGCGCTGGAAAGTGGCTGCCTGGCGGGCGTGCGCCGCGCGCAGGTACTCCGGGCCGCGCAGGCTGCGGGCGTGGAGTACCGGGTGGGTCTTTTTGGTAAGCAGGAGTTGCTGGCAGCAGAGGCCGTATTCACGGCGAACGTGGCGGCGGTGCGTCCTGTGTTAACTATCGCGACCAACACTTTTCAGTCAGCCATTCCCCAATTTATTGCATTACAAAGCGCTGATTGACCGTCACAGTATCTGCCGGAATTGCCGCTGGTTCAAACTTCAGCTGACTTACGACCCGAATAAATTCCGCATCAAGGGCAGCTTCGGCGGCCAAAGAAGGTGCCTCAATCGATGCGACAGCGCTATCGTATACCCGTCGGGTTATTTGGACCGTTCCTACCCTGCCATCGGGTAAAACCGTCAGCCGAGCCGCCACGGTGCCGCCAACGCCTGCCCGCAGGGACGTAACCGGATATCGAATATTTTGCTGCTGAAACCGGTAATACAGCTGGCCAGCTTGAGCACCTTGAAGCCCGGCCAAATGCCAGAAACGAGCAAAAACCGGAGAAACAATCGGTGCAGTTGCGTTGGCCGTGTCTGCTTTCCTTTTTGCTGTGGAAACCCCGGCCTTCTTCACCGGGCGGGGGGATTTCGGCACGCCACGCTGCACATGCAGCGGCATGCCTGGGGCAGCATATATTCCTCCGCCGTTCTGGCCCATAGCCGAACACCAGGCCAGGCAAAACAAAGCGGCCAGCAACAACAGTCTCATGCCACCTAAACGGCAACCGGTGCTTTTATTGCCGGGTACGGGTCATAATTTACCAGTTCAAAGTCTTCGTAGCTAAAACCGAAAACATCAGTCACTGCCGGGTTGATGCGCATCTGCGGCCGCAGCCGGGGTTCCCGTTCCAGCTGCAGGCGGGCCTGCTCCAAATGGTTGCTGTAGAGGTGGGTATCACCGCCGGTCCAGATGAACTCGCCGGGCTGCAGGCCCGTCACCTGGGCTACCATGAGGGTGAGCAGGGCGTAGCTGGCAATGTTGAAGGGCACCCCCAGAAATACGTCGGCCGAGCGCTGGTAAAGTTGGCAAGAGAGCTTACCATCGGCCACGTAGAACTGAAACAGGGCGTGGCAGGCGGGCAGTTTCATGGCTGGCAGGTCGGCCACGTTCCAGGCCGATACCACCATGCGGCGCGAGTCGGGATTGGTGCGGAGCTGCTGGATAATCTGCGAAATCTGGTCGATGTGGCCGCCGTGGCCGTCGGGCCAGGAGCGCCACTGGTGGCCATACACGGGGCCGAGGTCGCCGTTAGCATCGGCCCACTCATCCCAGATTTTTACGCCGTGCTCCTTCAGGTAAGCAATGTTGGTATCGCCCTGCAAAAACCACAGCAGCTCGTGAATAATGCTCTTCAGATGCACCTTTTTGGTGGTAACGAGCGGGAAACCCTCGGCCAGGTCGAACCGCATCTGGGGCCCGAAAATGGACACGGTACCGGTACCGGTGCGGTCGGTTTTAAGGGTGCCGGTGGCAAGGATTTGGCGGAGCAGGGCTTGGTATTGAATCATGGGGAGGCAAAGATAAAACGAGGACGGGAGCCGGCGACGGACGCGGGCGGGCCGGCTTCTGCGTGGCCGGGCTAGGCGCTACGATTCTTCGTTCCAGGCATCCAATTGGGCTAAAAAAGCCTCGGCGTGGGCCAGATGAGCGTCCCGCTTGGCCTCACTCATCTTGTCGAACATCTTCACCAGCATGCCCAGGCGGGGGTTACTGGTGAAAAAGTCGCGGTTGACGTGCATGAACCGCCAGAAAAGACCGTCCCAGGTGGCTTGCCAGTCGCCCTTGGGCCAGTCGCCCATCTTCAGCAAATAGTTGCTGCCGCTGATGTAGGGCTTAGTGGTCATCAGGCCGCCATCGGCAAATTGCGTCATGCCGTACACGTTGGGCACCATCACCCAATCGTAGGCATCGATGTACATTTCCATAAACCAGCGGTGCACTTCGTCGGGGTCGAACTCGCAGAGCAGCATAAAGTTGCCCATCACCATGAGCCGCTCGATGTGGTGGTTGTAGGCCCCGGCCAGCACCTTCTCTATCACGATGTCCACGGGCCCGATGCCCGTGGTGCCGGTCCAGAAGGCCTTGGGAATTTTACGCTCGAAGCCCCAGAAGTTGCGGGTGCGTTGCCGCCGCCCTTCCCGCTCATACACGATGCGGATGAACTCGCGCCAGCCCACAATCTGCCGCAGAAAGCCTTCCAGTGAGTTCAGGGGCACGTCGTGCCGGGCGGCGTGGGCCAGCGTGGCATCAATAATCTGCTGCGGACTGAGCAGGCCGATGTTCAGCATGGGCGTGAGCAGGGCGTGGTAGAGCACCGGCTCGTGGGCCACCTGCGCATCTTCGTACACGCCAAACTTGGCCAGCCGCCGCGCCAGAAAATCAGTCAGCCAGGCCTGGGCGGCCTCGTGCGTGGTGGGGTAGCGGAAATCGGCGGCCCGGCCGTAGTGGTCCGCGAAGTGCGTTTCGACGTAGGCAATGGCCTCGCGGACTTCGGCCGTGGGCGCGGGCCAGGGCAGCGCGGGCACGGTTTCGGTTTTGGGAAACTTCTCGCGGTTGTCGGTGTCAAACGTCCATTTGCCGCCGGTGGGCTGCCCATCGGGCTCCAGCAGCAGGCGGCGCTGCTTACGCTGGGCCACGTAGAAATCGGTCTGGAAATACTTCTTGCGCCCCGCGAAAAAAGCGTCGCCGTCCTTCCGCTCATTTAGGAAATTGGGGTTGCGATGCACCGTGAGATTGATTCCGGCCCGGGCGGCGGCCTTTTCGATGCGCCGGTTCAGCCAATCGTCCACCGGGTCGATGACGTGCAGCTCGCGCAAGCCGGCAGCCGCCTCCTGGGCAATCCACTGGCGCACATCGGCGGTGGGCTGGCGCGCTTCCACGTACTGGCAGGTAAAGCCGCGCGCCTCCAGCCGCTGCCGGTAGGCCTGCATGCTGGCCCGGTGCAGCACCAGCTTCTGCTGATGAAACCGAAACTGCGTGAAAAACAGCGGCTCCTCCAGTAGCGTCACCGGCCGTTCGGAGCGCAGGGCCGCGTGCTCGTCGTAGAGCTGGTGGGGGAAAAGCAGGAGGCACTCGGGAGGAATGGCAGGCATAGCAGGCGTAATAATGGGCGCTAGTGCTACAATTGGCGGCGGGGAAGGTTCGGGCGCAGCCGTATATCAGCAAGACTACAGATGTCTCAACAGCCCATTATCTTGCCCCACAGTTTAAGAGTACAGAACATCTTTTAACTATTCACATTAACCTCCCTGTACTACCCATAAATATTTATGATACAACGTTATATAAAGCTTGTCCCTGTTATTTTTCTGGCTATTTGTTCTTTCATTACTGTTGTGACTGCAATTCAGGGCAACATCATACTCGACAGTGAATCCTATGATTTTGCGCCCACCGCAAAGCACTATTGCTCCTTCCCAATTTTAGCCCTTGCTACCCTGTCTTTCTTCCGTTTTCGCGGTTTTTACAAGTACATGTTAGCAGCAATTCTACTGCTAACGCTATTCAACATCATAAGCTTTACGCCAACACAACATTCGTTTAATATCGGTTACGAAGATTCCCAAATACGGCTTAATTTAGTGGCTTTAGCTTTCGGCTTATTAGTTTATTTGACCAATACCGACCAAATAAATAGTGCCGTCCTAGCCGCTTTGAAACCATCTGAAGGAAAAGCCCGGCAACAGGAATTAATCGTAATCGAGGAATTCAAATACAGATTCGCCCGAAAAACATCGGAGGAACTAACCCGAATTATTTCTGCTAATGCGCTTGTTCCGGCGGCGATAGCAGCAGCCCGGCATCTGCTTAAAGACCGTCAGTAATCGAAACTAAAAAAGCCGCCTCGTCTCCGAAGCGGCTTTTTGATACTCAGCGACGGCCGGGGCCAGGGCTGGGAAATTACAGCTTGACGGCAACTACCGGCTTGGGGGCAGGCTTCACGGCGGCGGTTTTGCCGCCTTTCATGCAGCAGGAGCTACCGGCGGCCATGCCACCTTTCATGGAGCAGGTTTCTTTCTTGGCTTTTTTACCGTCTTTATCTTGGCCGTCCTGGGCGAAAGCGGTGCTGCCGGCGAAGGCAAAAAGGGCGAGGGCGAGCAGGGTCTTTTTCATGAGAAACGAAGTTAAAGTGAAGGGGTGAAACCGGATGCCAGCGACATCCGCAACCCTAAGATACGCACCGGCCGGACTTAATTTCCCCGGCGGGCGTTCTATTTCAGCTTGGCTTCGAGCAGGGCGATGATTGCCGCGTTGCCGGTCTCCCTGGCCAGGGCTAGGGCATCCTTGCCGTCGTCGTCTTTGGCCCGGGCATCGGCCCCGCTGGCCAGTAGCAGCGCCACCATGGCGGCGTTGCCTTTGCTCACGGCAGTCATCAGGGCGGTGGTTTTGAAGGCGTCTACTTGGTTCACCTGGGCTTTGGCTTGCAGCAGGAGCTTCACCACCTCGAGGCTGTTGTTGGTGGCGGCCGTGATGAGGTAGGTGGTGGCCGAGCCCGGCACGATTTCGATGGCCGCGTTGGGGTCGGTGCCGGCTTTAAGCAGGGCTTCGGCCGTGGGCAGGTCGCTTTTCAGCACCGCTTTTTTCAGGCTTTGGGCGGGCGTGGGCGTTTGGGCCTGGGCGGCAGTGGCGAAACAGAATAGGGTAGCAACAAATAACAAAACGCGCTTCATATCCAGATTCAGCAATATATTTTGAGCGAAACAATCCACAAAGATGAACCCGGCAGGGGCGCGAATTGCGCTAAAAAGGCCGCTGCGATGATAATTACAAGCCTTTGCCCGAAAAGTAATATCTCAGGGCGGGGCGGGCCGAACGTTGTGGGCAGTGGCTTGTTAGGGATTACGGTTTCCTTTTTTAAGCTAGTGGCTAAAAGCTGTTAGCTATTCGCTTCCCTCATGTCCCTTCGCCGTATCGCCCACTTAGCCCTGCTGGTGCTGGGCCTGCTTTCCGCCCTCAGCGCCTATTACGTGGCGCAGCTGCGCTTCAACTACAATTTCAACGACTTCTACCCCGCCGGCGACCCCGACCTCGACTACTACCAGGGCTACACTCGCCGCTTCGGCAACGACAACGACTACCTGCTGCTGGGCCTGGAAGCACCCGCCGGGCAAACAGTTTTTGCGCCAGGCTTCCTGGCCCAGGTCGATTCGCTAACCCGCCTGGCCCGGCGAACGCCGCACGTAGTGGCCGTCACCTCCCCCACCACCATCAGCAACCCGGTGGTGGAAGGGCTTGGCTTTTTCAACCTGCCCTACCTGCACCCGGCCGAACCCGGCCGCCGCGCCGCCGACTCAACCCTGATTTACCGGACGCCCGGCCTGGTGGGCAACGTTTTCAGCGCCGACGCCCGGGCCGTGGCGCTGGTCATCCAAACCACGCCCAACCTTAAAAAACCGCCCGGCGACTCGCTGCTGGCCACGTTGCGCGGCGGCCTGGCCCAACTGCATTTCCCGGCGCAACGCTACCACTTCGCGGGCCGGGCCGTAGCGCAATCGGTGTTTGTGGACCGGCTGCAGTGGGAGCTGGCCGTGTTCATGAGCCTGTCGGTGCTGCTGGTGACGGGGCTGCTCTGGTTCACGTTCCGGACGTGGTGGGGCGTGGTGCTGCCGCTGGTGGTGGTGCTGGGGGCCATATTGTGGGGCCTGGGCGTGATGGGGGCCAGCGGCATCAGCATTGACCTGATGACGGCCTTGCTGCCGGTGATGATGTTTGTGGTAGGCACTTCCGATACCGTCCACATCATCACCCGCTACGTGAGCGAATTGGGCTACGGGGCCAGCAAAAAAGCCGCGTTGTGGGTCACGCTCAAGGAGTCGGGCTTTGGCTCCGGGCTGTCGGCACTTACCACCAGCCTGGGCTTTTTCACGCTGATGACCAGCACCATTCGGCCGATTTATAACTTTGGGCTCTTCACGGGCATCGCGGTGCTGCTAGCCTTTGTGCTCAGCTTCACGCTGCTGCCGGCACTGCTGCTACTGCTCAAGAAGCCGCAGCTGCGGGTGCCGCGCGCGCAGGGCCACAGCTGGGACGGCGTGCTGGGTCGCCTGTTCCGGACGGTGCTGGTGCGCCGGCGGCTGATTTTTGTAGTGAGCGGACTAGTACTGGCCGCCTCCATCGGGCTGGCCACGCGGGTGCGCATCAACTCCGTGATGCTCGACGACTTGTCGAAAAACGACCCCGTGCGGCTGGATTTCGGCTTCTTCGAGCAGAAATTCGCCGGCGTGCGCCCCTTCGAGCTGGAGCTAAAGCCCGTCGGCGGCCGCGACATCTACGACCTGGGCGTGCTACGCCAGACCGAGCGCATCGAAAACTACCTGCGCGACACCTACGGCCTGCGCTTCGCCGCCTCGCCCGTCACGCTCGTGAAATCGGTGCGCAAAGCCCTCAACGGCGGCGGCCTGGCCGAGTACCGCCTGCCCACCGATTCCGGGGAGCTGGCCCGGCTGCGCGGCAAGCTCAAGCTCTTTCGCAAAAAGCCGGAGTTCCGGGCCCTGGCCCTGCCCGATGGCTCGGCCGGCCGCCTCACGGGCCGCATGGCGGATGTGGGCAGCATCCGCGCCGATGCCCTCAACGATGCCCTGCGCCATTACCTGCGCACCAGCATCGACACCACGGTGCTGCGCACTCGCCTCACGGGTTCGAGCAACCTCATCGATAAAAACAACGAAAACCTCACGCTGAACATGATAACCGGCATGAGCATCGACATTGTGATGGTCATGATTATCGTGCTGGCGCTGTTCAAATCGTTCCGCATGACGGTAGTGGTGCTCATTCCCAACCTCGTGCCCATCCTCATCGTGGCCGGAGTGATGGGCCTGGCCGGCGTGAACATGAAGGTGAGCACGAGCATCATCTTCACCATCGCCTTCGGTATTGCCGTCGACGATACTATTCACTTCATCAGCAAGTTACGCCTCACGCTCAGCCACGAGGACAATCTGTTTAAAGCCGTGAAGCATACCTACCTGCTGGCCGGTAAAGCCGTCATCGTTACCTCTCTGATTCTGGTGGGCGGCTTTTCCACGCTGCTGTTTTCGTCGTTCGATGGCACGTTTTACGTGGGGCTGCTCATTGGCCTCACGCTGCTGTTCGGCGTGGTGGCCGAGCTCACGCTGCTGCCACTGCTGATTCTGTTTTTCTACCGGCACAAGCCCCGAGCCGTGGTTCAGCAGGAGCTGGCCGTACCGCAGGAGTAGGCCGGCTCTGGTGCAGGATTCTTGGCCTTCGTCCCTGCGCTGCTTAAGCCCAGTGCCGCGGGGAAAGCAAACTAATAGGTCCGTGCTATATCGCCAGCACAACAGCTGGTTGTAAAACCCATGTCTGTTGTGAATATCGGCGCTGACCGTGCTTCTACCGGTGGTGATGATGGCTCTGGTATTTCGCTCAGCACAAGCTGTTACAGGCATTCTTGCCTAGTTACACCCGTCGCGAAGTGGAATGTGCATGGTTGTGAAAACAGAATCGGTTATTCGCGTGTATTTCATGGCTTAAGAATAGCAATACAACTTCTGGCTTGCCAGCTAGGCCAATCCAAGCCGAAGCGGCTGAAGAATCACGATAACCGCTTTTCTGCTCAGCAGCCCATTTCGAAATCATGGAAAAACCGCTCAAAGCACCCGCTGCCTCCGAAGTAGCCAAAGAAAAACAGGAGGCTGAAGAGCGCAGTGCACCCAGTGGCAAGGTTGTGTACCGCACCATTTTGGCCGAAGGCGAAGAGGAGTTGAAACGCCCATCGGCGGCGCTGTTCTGGTCGGGGCTGGCTGCTGGGCTTTCGATGGGCTTTTCGATGCTCATGGAAGGGCTGCTGGCCAGCCACCTGCCCGACGCACCCTGGCGGCCGCTGGTGGCCAAACTGGGCTACAGCGCGGGCTTTCTGGTGGTTATTCTGGGCCGGCAGCAGCTATTCACCGAGAACACCCTCACCCCCATCCTACCCCTGCTGCAACATCTCAACCTAGCCACGCTGCGCAATGTGCTACGCCTGTGGGCCATTGTACTGGTAGCTAACATGATTGGCGCGTTGGCCGTGGCGCTGACCGTGGCGCACACCACGGCATTCGAACCGGAGGCGCAGGCCGCTTTCGCCGAAATCGGCCACAAGGCGCTCGCCCACGGGTTCGGCACCACGTTGCTAAAAGGCATATTTGCCGGCTGGCTGATTGCCCTCATGGTGTGGCTGCTGCCCTATGCCGAATCGGCGCGGGTGCTGGTTATCATCTTCATCACGTACCTGGTCGGCATCGGCGAATTCAGTCACATTATTGCGGGGTCTATCGAAACGTTTACCGTGGCGGCTATGGGCCAGGCCAGTTGGGGCCAGGTAGTGGGCCTGTTCGTCGTCCCGACCCTGTTGGGCAACATTCTGGGCGGTACCACCTTGGTGGCGCTGCTCAATCACGGCCAGGTTACGGCCGGCGAATTGGAGGCAGAAATATAGGCGCGTCCGTATCACACTGGCAGTGCGGTCAAGTTACGCCCTAAGGGACCAACTATCGGCTTGCAAAGGAGGGCATTGGTTTCTAGCTTTGTGTTTCAAAGTTCTTTTCACATGACGCATTTTGTTCCTCCTGCTTCCATTGTGCGCCGCATCTGGGGCTCGTCTGACACCGTGCTGTTCATCTTCGCCGGGGCCGCCGCCGAGTTTGCCCTCAACAAGGCCGTCGATTGGCTGTATTTCACCGGCCGCCTGCCCGCCGACCCGCTGGGCCGCCTGTTTTCGACGGTGGACTACGCCCGCCGCATCGTGTTTGCCGACCGCGCCGGGGCCGAAAAGGCCATCGACAGCATTGCCGCCATTCACGCGGCCGTGGAAGCCAGGCGCGGGCAGGCCATTCCGGCCTGGGCCTACCGCGACGTGCTGTTTATGCTGATTGCCTATTCCATCCGGGCTTTTGAAGTGTTGGAACGGCCCCTCACGCCGGCCGAATGTGAGGAGATAACCGCGGTTTTCTGCCGCGTTGGGCAGCGCATGGGCATTCCCGATTTGCCGGATTCCTACGCGGCTTGGCGGGTGGCGCGGCGGCAGCACCTGGCCGCCGACACGGCCGCCAGCCCCCTCACGACCGATTTGTACCAACAATACCGCAAGCACCTGGGCGGCCCGCGCTACCAGCTGTTGCGACTGGTGCAGGGCCTGGTAGTACCCGAGCGGGTACGTCAACTACTGGGCCTGACCGGTGGTGCAGCCGTGCGCCCAGCCGTGGCGGCCTACCGCGCCACCCGCCACCTGGCGCTGAGCCAATGGGCCAAAAGCGCCATGCTGCCCGCCGAATACCGGGCCCGTATTCAGGCCCTCGATGCCGCACCGCCAGCCGCCGAAACGCCAAGCCCCCTGCTGCTCCGCCGCTGCCCGATGCACTGAGGGTTCCAAATAATCAAATCCTAGGCCCGCCAAGCAGGCATTGTGACCTTGTTTACTGCCCTTCATGCTCGGTTATTTTATGCTTCACTTTCGCAAACGTTACTTCCTGGTTGCCTGTGGCTTGCTTCTTACCGAAGTCGTTATTGCGCTTTACGCGCACGACCAAATCATCCGGCCGTACGGGGGCGATTTGCTGGCTACCGTTTTCCTGTACTGTTTGGTACGCAGCTTCGGGGTGGCCCGGCGTGCCCGCATCCTGATGGCCGTGCTATTGATTTCTTACCTGATTGAGGGGTTACAGTATCTCGATTTGCTGAGCTGGCTGGGATGGCAGCATTTCCGGCTCGCCCGGATTGTGCTCGGCAGCCATTTTGCCTGGGGCGATATGCTGGCATACTCGCTGGGGGCGCTACTGGTGCTAGCCGCCGAAAACCTGCGCAGACCGGCCGGCTCCGTTCCGGCAGCGGCCGGGCAGCCTGCGGCAACGGCGGCACTTCAGAAACAGCGAAGCAACCATCCGGCATCAGTTTAACTCATGCTGGTGCCATGCTGAAGTTGCATTGCCCCGGCGTGCTAGTTGACCCGCGAAAAATTCAGCCTGCACGGACGAACCGGCGGCACTTTCGAACGGGCTTCAGCGGTTGTGTGGCGCATAAGGCTTATTTTTACCAAAAAACTGATGATGAAGAAATATATTTCCGGGGCTGCGGCCCGGTTGCTGTTCCCAATGCTCGTGGCGGGTGCCGCGCTGGCCACCACCTCGTGCTCGAAGGATTCGCCGGCAGTGGTTACTCAGCAGGATTTCTCGGCCGCCGATGATGCGGCCATCCAGAAATACTTGGCCGACAACAAAATCACCAACGCAAAAAAGCAGCCTTCGGGTCTGTACTACATTCCGGTCATCACCAATCCCAACGGGGCGCAGGCCACGGCGGGGCGCAGTGTTTCGGTGCTTTACACCGGCACCCTGCTGGATGGGACGGTCTTTGATGCGTCGTCGCAGCACGGCAACACGCCTATTTCCTTCACACTGGGGGCCCGCCAGGTCATTGCCGGTTGGGACGAAGGCATTGCCCTGATGAAAAAAAATGAGAAAAGCATCCTATTGATACCGTCGGGCCTGGCTTATGGCTCGCAAACGCGTCCCCCCGTTATCACGGCAAATTCAATTCTCCGCTTCGAAGTAGAGCTTACCAACATTCAATAGTCTGAATGTAAGGCATTGGCCGGAAAGCCCTCGTTTCCAAATGTGGAAGCGAGGGCTTTAATTATTTAAGCAGTAACCGAAAGCACACCTACTCGGGCCAGCAGGGCCGCGTGGTGCGGGGCACGGCTGAGCATCGTTTCGTTGCCGAGCAGCACGAGCTGCTGGCGGGCGCGGGTGAGGGCTACATTGAGCTTGCGGTCGACCTGCCCGGTTTCGTCGGGCGATACCATGAGCTCGAGCTGGTGTTCGTGGTGGCAGCAGAAGCTCACGATGATGACTTCGCGCTGGCTGCCCTGGTAGCGTTCCACGGTATCAACACTGATTTGGGCGAGGGACGGCAATTGCAGCTCGACGGCCAGCTGGGCCAGCCGGGCGCGGATGCGGGCCGCCTGGTTGCGGTAACTGGCAATGATGCCGAGCGTGGTCTCGGGGTTGAAAGCCACCCCGTAGCCCTGGGCCACGTAGGCGGCGGCGCGGGCCGCCAGCTCAGCTTCCTCGGCCGATTCCTTCATGGATAAATCCTCGGGTTGGCGGCGGGTGGGCACGAAAACCACCCGCTGCCGGCGCAGCGCGGCGGTTAATTCATCGGCGTCGGCGGGCCAGGCGGCGCGGTCGAGCGGGGCCGCTTGCCAGGGCTGCGGGCAGCGCAGCTGGCCGTCGTAAAAATCCTGGTTGACGAGCACGGCCAGCGCCTCGTGCATGCGATACTGGTCGGCGAGGGTGCCGTGGGCGTGGGGCCAATGAGCCTCAGCGCGCCGAAACAGGCGCTCGAAATAGGAGTTTCGCAGGTTGGTGAGACCGAGGTTTTCGCGCAGCAAATCGGCCACTTCGGCGGCCACGGCGCTGGTTTCAGGCTCCTGGGCTACCACGGCGGGCAGCTGGCGGTGGTCGCCGATGAGGATGAACTTCTTCACCTTAGCCAACAGGGCCAGCATTGGCGATTCCAGCACCTGGCTGGCCTCATCCACCACCGCCACATCGAACTGCTTGAGCATGAACAGCTCGGGTTTGCCCAGCAGGCTGGCCACCGTGCCCACGTAAAACGGCGTGCCGGTGAGGCGGGCGCGCACGGTCTGGCGACTGCCGCAGTCGGCAATCATGGCATCGAGCAGGTACGGCCGGTACTGTGGCGACGTCCCCAGCCGCGAGCCCACCCGAATAAACGGCAGTTTTGCCTCCACCAGCTGTTCGCAGATTTCGTCCACGGCGCGATTGGTGTAGGCGGCCAGCAGCACCTGCTTGTCTTCCTGGTACAGCTTGACGGCCAGCTCGCGCAGTACGCTCCGCGTTTTACCGGTACCGGGCGGCCCGCAGAGCACAAACCAGTCGGGCGCGGCCAGGGCGCGGGCCACCACTTCGGGGGCCGTGGTAGCGGGCGCGTTGGCGGGGCTCCAGCCCTCGGGCTCGCGCGGGCCGGTGCGGGCCAGCAGGCGCTGGCGGCGGTCGGCGGGCAGCATCAGAAAGGAAGAGAGGCCAGCCCACTCGCGCCGAAAGGTATCGTAGGTATCGGGTTCCAGGGCCCAGTGGGAATGGCCCAGCAGGTAGCGCGGGGCCATGCGGCGGTTGCGCACGCTGAGCACCACGCGGCCATCGGCCCCGAGGTCTTCGGCCAGCACCACTTTGACTACCTGGCTGTCGAGGGGACTTAGGGTCCGGGACGCTTCGGGATTGGAATTTCCGCTTTCTGCTATTGCGGAAGCTGCAGTTTTCCTGCGCGGATACAGAATGAGCGTGTCGCCGGCCCGGAAGTTGACTTCGCGGCCCCCGGCCGGGCGCTGAAAGATGAGGTGCGGGCCAAGGCCATCGCGGGCATCATCGGGCGCACCGCTGTGGTTCTCGATAAGTTCGAGGTCATCAAGGAGGCTGAAGTTTTGATACTTGCGGGCCTGGGGCAGCAGCCAAAGGCCGGCCTGCCCGCCGGCGTCGCCGGGGCGGGCTTCGTCGCCGAGCAGGGTCAGGCGCATTTCGCGGGCCGAAAAGCGGGCCAGTTCCAGGCAATAGGCGCGCTCCACGGGGTCGGCGGCGGCCCAGGCGTTGGCCACTTTTTCGGCTTTGGCCTTGCCGAAGGGCGGCAGGGCCATGAGGTTGGGGTGCAGCACGGGGGCCAGCAGGGCGGCCGTCTGGCGGGGGCCGGTGGCGCGGGCCAGCTGCAGCTCGGTGCCCACGAGCTGGTTGCGGGCCGAGATAAGGCGGTCAATCAGGTCCTGGTCCTGGTCGACGCGGCGCACGGCGGGCTGGCCACTGGCCGCGTTCGAGTACAAAATACTGGTGCGGCCCCGGCCGGCGGTTTCGCCATCGGCCCCGAACACCGATTCCAGCAGCAAACGGTAGAGCTGGGCTTGGGCCGCGTGGTTGGTCCAGGGCTCGGCGTGGGGCACTTTGGTGGAGCTTTTCAGTTCGACCAGGTCGTAGCCGGTGCTGCTTTCGTGCAGCAAATCGAGCCGGCCCTGCAAGCCATAGGTCGCCGACAGGAAGGTGGGCTCCAGAAAGCAGTCGGCCAGATTCAACGGCTCCTGCTGGTAGCCAGTACGGCTGGCGGCTACGAAACCCAGGGCGCGGGTTTCGCGCAGGGTGCGGTGGTGGCGGCGCAGGTCGTTGAGCAGCTCCGGCACGCCGGTACGGGTCTGGAACTCGGGCAAGGTGCTGAGCGAGAGCGGCGCCGAGCGGAAAAGGCGGCCCCGAAAGAACGTTTCCAGGTCGAATTCCTTAACAATTACTGACTGGCTGTCAACCGATGACGGTTTCGATTCGTTGGCCTCGGCTTCTTCCTCCTCAGCGGGAGCAGTGGCGGGGCTAGCTAGCTTCGCCAGACGCTCCAGTTGCTGGCGTTTTTCGGCAGCTTCCTGCTTTCCTTTCAGCTCTTCCTGCCGCCCGGCGTGGCTTACTTCTTCATCCAGCAGCAGGTTTACCAGGTTGCCGAGCACCAGCGGGCGCGAGGTTTCATCGGGTAGAAACGCGTTCAGCAGCGCCCATTCGGGGATGGTTCCGTCGCGCTGGGCGCATTCGGCAATGGTCGTCACACTGATGAGGTAGTCGGGCTCGAGTACTACGCGGCGGGCGCGCACGCTGCCATCGGCCAGCAGCACCGGGCCGATGAGGTGTAGCGTGGGATGCAGGGCGGCGGCCAGCGGCAGCACGTTTTCGTAGGCCGCCGGCAGCAGCAGGCCAAACGGGCCGGAGGGGCGGCCATCGGCGGGCGCGGCCATCTCGACGGTGAGCGTGCCGGTAGCCAGGTCGGCGTGCACCACCCGCACGCGCCAGGTGGTGCTGGCAGCGGCCTCGGGAATATGCGAGGCAGCGGCAGCGGCTAAGGCGGGCGTGGTGGCGGCTTCGGCAATGGGCTGGGGCAGCGCTGGGCCAGCGTAGGCCGTGCCCGTGAGGTGCAGCACCAGCGCCGCCACCGCTGCAAAACCAGTTGCGGCCTCGGCGCGGGTGCCGGCGTAGCTTTCGTGCACCACGAGGTTGGCGGCCAGGCGCAGGGCTTGCAGCTGCTGGCGCAGGGCGGCGGGCAGCTCGTGGGAATAGGCAGCCTGCCCAATGGCCTGGTTGAGGTCGATAAATGGGGCTTCGCGGGCCTTACAGTCGTCGCGCAGCACGGTTTCGAGCAGCTTACGCAGCTTGGGCAACTGGTCGGCGGGAGCGGCAGTGGCATCGGCGGCCAGGGCGGCGAGACGAGTGTAATAGCGGGCAGGCATGAGCACGAGGGTAGATTGGAACGTTAAATATACCGCTGCCACTGCTTGCCGCCGGAGGGAATGAACCACGGCAGCCGGGCATTTTGGTAAGCCCAATTCCCCCATGGCTGCGGATTGCCCGTATGAAACGCCGTAATATTTGCCCTTGCTATGTTTCGCTTCCGATTCTCAACTTCCCCCGTTCGCACTACGCTGGTGCTACTGCTGCTCCGGGCGGCCATGCCCGCTGCGGCTCAGGCTCCGGCCGTGAGTCCCGACAGCCGCCTGCCCGGCTTGCTGAGCGAGCGCAAAACCCTCACCGACCGCTACCGCGAGGCCAGCGCCCAGCGCCACAGCCTGTTCGGCAACAAGCCCTCCAAAAAGGACCTTCAGGAGGTGGTGGATGCGCTACAAGGCATTGTGGACAAGGACCAGCAAATAGTGGACGCGCTGAACGAAACCGCGCAGCAGGCCACAACCACTTCGGCCCGGCTGACTGCTACCACTACCCACCTCGAAACCAGCTCGCGCGACGACCGCAACCTCACCGCCCAGCGCCTCTCGGAACTCACCAACGAAGCCGAAAACCTGCACCAGCGCGAGAAGCAGCAGCTCGCCAAAATGCGCGACCTCGAAGCCGAAGTGGCTGAGGCCAAACAGGGCCACTTTGTGCGCGATGCCCTGATTGCGGGACTGGCCGTGCTGTGCGTGGGATTGGTGGTGGTCCGCCGCAAGCGCAGGTAACGCGACGGAGCTGTAGCATAGGGCTCGGGCAGAAAAACCAGGGACTGGCCGGGACAAATTGCCCGGCAAAATGTTAGCGTAGCCAACCCGCTAATTCCTTCTGATGACCGTTCTCTACTGGCTGCGCAACGACCTGCGCCTGCACGACAACGAAGCCCTGGCCGCGCTGCCGGCCGGCACCACCGCCCTGCTGCCCGTGTACTGCTTCGACCCCGTGACGCTGGGCCCTGACGCCTACCTGGGCCTGCCCCGCACCGGCCCGCACCGCCTGGCTTTCCTGCTCGAAACCCTGGCCGATTTGCAGCGGTGCTACGCCGGGCTGGGCTCCGGCATTCACTTCGCGGTGGGCCCACCCGAGGAAGTACTGCCCGCCCTGGCCCGGCAGCTGGGCGCGCAGGCCGTTTTCGCCAGCACCGAGCACACCACCGAGGAAGAAGAAGCCGAAGATGCCCTCACCGCCGCCCTGGGCCCGCAAATCCCCCTTCGTCGCTTCGAAACCCTGACCCTGCTGCACCCCGACGACCTGCCCATTCCCATTGGCCGGCTGCCGCTCTCGTTCAGCAAGTTTCGGTTTGATGTGGCCGCAAAGGTGAGCGTGCGGCCCCCGCTGCCCGCCCCGGGCCAGCTGCCGCCACTGCCCACCGAGTTTGCGCCCGCGCCGCTGCCCACCGCCGCCTCAATAGCGGCCGCGATGGGGCTACCGGCGGGAGCAGGCCCGGTGCCCGACCGCCGCACGGCCCTGCCCGCACTGCCTGGGGGCGAAACCGCCGGCCTGGCCCGCCTGCACGACTACGCCGTGGACCGCCACCTCATCGGCCGCTACGACGATACCCGCAATGAAATGCTGGGTGAGGCTTTCAGTACCAAGTTTTCGCCCTGGCTGGCCAATGGCAGCCTTTCGGCCCGGCAGGTGTGGGCAGCTATCGATACCTACGATGCCACCCACGGGGCCCGCAGCAAAGGGGCCATGCAGCTGCGGCTGGAGCTGCTGTGGCGCGATTATTTCCGCCTACTGGCCCAGCGCACCGGGCCGGATTTCTTCCGCTGGCGCGGGCTGCGCGAGCAGCTGCCCAAGCCCGCCCGGCCCGACCAGGCGGTGTTCGACAATTGGACCGCCGGCCGCACCGGCAACGCCTTCGTGGATGCCAACATGCGCGAGCTAGTCGCCACTGGCTTCATGAGCAACCGTGGCCGGCAGAACGTGGCGAGCTACCTCATCCACGACCTGCACCAGGACTGGCGCTGGGGCGCGTCTTGGTTCGAGCACCAGCTCATCGACCACGACGCGGCCTCGAACTGGGGCAACTGGAAGTACATCGCCGGCACCGGCACCGACGTGCGCGATACCGCCTTCGACGTGCCCCAGCAGGCCCGCCGCTACGACCCGCAGCAGCGCTACGTGCGCACCTGGAGCAAGTAGCCCCGCGGACTTTGCCAAAATGAGTATAGCAGAACAGTCATGCTGAGCGCAGCCGAAGCATCTCTACCGCAATAGTAAAAGAATTACTTACTTGGTAGAGATGCTTCGGCTGCGCTCAGCATGACCGTTTATACTATCACGCTATTGGCCCCGCCGTACCTTCGCCGCATGTCCGCAACGTTCCCCTTTCAGCTTTCCGCCGCCCCCGCTCCCATCTCGCCCGAGTACGAGATGCTGGTTTTTGCCGACGTAGGCGGGCTCGAAGAGTATTATGCCCTGTTTCAGCACTTCGGCTTTGGCGGCACGCCCGCTTCCTGGGCTGAGCACCTCGAAACCATCGTGGAAGAGCACTGCCCCGCCTTGCTCGATGAGCTGGAATTCACCGAAAGCGGCACCGCCTTCGTAGCCTACGCCAGCAACGCGGCCATTGCCGAGCAGTTTCTGGCTTGCGTGCTGCCTTATTTCGGCTCACTGGCACAGTTGCGCAAATACCTGGGCCAGGCCGACCCAGACGACTTTTTCGCGTGATTTCATTGACCAGTATTCGGAAAGCTGATGTAGCTTGAGCCACCGTTCGCCGCTGCGTGTTGCCAGGCGGGCGGCGTCCTTTCTGGTGCCTACTCCGCCCCGCATGATTTCCTATTCCGAAGCGCAGGCCCTCGCCCTCATCACCGACCCCGGCACCCTCAAAAGAGGCCAGGAGCTGCTGAAACCCACCAAATGGGCCAACCTGGGCCGCACCGAAACCGCCGCCTGGGGCGACTGCGCCGGCAGCGGCAGCAAACCCTACCTCACCGGCATCGACCTGACCGAGCCGGCCTTCAAATGCAGCTGCCCCAGCCGCGTTTTTCCGTGCAAGCACGGCGCGGGCTTGCTGCTGCTCATGGCCCGGCAGCCCGCACTTTTTGGAGCCGGTACCCCGCCGGCCTGGCTGAGCGAATGGCTGGAAAAACGCCAGCATAGCCAGGAGAAAAAGCCGGTAAAACCCGCACCCGACACCGCCGCCGTGTTCACCGCCAAAGCCTCCGGAGACACTTCAGCAATCGTGCTATTCCAGGGCGAAAAGGTGCCGTCGGGCTCCCCTTCGCTTTTGGAAAAGGGGCCGGGGGATGAGGTTGCGTCGGTTGGGGGAATCGCCGTCGACCCCAAACGCCTGGCCCGCATGGTGGCCGGCACCGAAGACCTCGTGGCCTGGCTCGAGGACCTGCTGCGCGCCGGGCTGGCCGCCCTCGATAAGCAGCCGGCCCGGTACTGGGAAAGCCAGGGAGCCCGCCTCGTCGATAACCAGCTGCCCGGCCTAGCCGCCACCGTGCGGGAGCTGGCCACCTTGCGCCACGCCCACGTCGACTGGCCCGCCCACCTGCTGGGCCGCCTGGGCGAGCTATATCTGCTGGCCCGGGCTTTTCTCAATCTGCCCGGCCTGGTTCCTGAGGCGCGAGCCGATGTATTGCAGCAAGTCGGCGTCAACCTGAAGAAAGAGGACCTGCTCGCCACCGCCGCGCCCGTGGCCGATTCCTGGCGCGTGCTGGGCCAGTTCCGGTGGGAAGAGGAGCGCCTGACCGCCCGCCGCACCTGGCTGCACGGCCGCAATACCGGCCGCACGGCGCTGGTACTGGAGTTTTCGTTCGGCAGCCAGCCCTTTGCTACGCCGCTTATTTTGCAGGGCAGCTACGTGGGCGAGCTGGCCTTTTACCCCGGCCTGCTACCGTTGCGCGCCGCCCCGTTGAGTTTGAAATTCGATGGTACGGTGCCGCCGGAAGTAGTGCCGCCCGGCCAGTCCATCGGCCAGCTGCTGGACGACTATGCCAACGCCCTGGCCCGCCAGCCTTGGCTGCGCGAGTGGCCCGCCACCCTCGCCCAGGTGCTGCCGGTGCGCCAGGCCGACGGGCAGTGGCAGTTGCATCACGCCACTGAGCCGCTCACCTTACCCCTGCGCTTCGCCGACGAAAATGCGGGCTGGCAGCTGCTGGCCGAAAGCGGCGGCCAGCCAATCACGCTGTTTGGAGAGTGGGACGGCCGGGCATTCCGGCCGCTCAGCAATTGGCTAAACACTTTACTCGGAGCCCCAACTCTGTGGAGGGAGGAGCCGAACAACATCACCCTGATAATTTCAGGTTCGCACTCGCAGCCGGATGCTGCGGATAAGTTAGATGCGGGGCCGCCCCTGCAAGAGTTCCGTGAGGTGAATGGCCCGCAACTCCTGCGCGTGGCCTTGCTGGGCACCCGGCAAAGTGGCGAGGCCATTCCCGTCTTCCCCAGGCTGGCTCCCTCAGCCGAGCAGCAGCTTTTGCTGGCGGCCGGCACGCTGGCCTTCATGCGCAAGGCCGGCCACCAGCCACCGGCCCCAACCACGGCCCCGCCCGCGCCGGCCCCCGCCGAAACCTGGGTCCCGCTGGGACCCACGGGGGCCGAGTGCCTGCGCGCCCTGCTGAACGGCAACCGCTTCACCGGCTTTCGCACCGATTACATTGCGCTGCTGCAAGCTCAGCAGCGCACCGTGCCCCCGGCGCTTCTGGTGCCGGTACTCAACCATAAGGATTTTCGCCTGCACCTGCCCGGCGACACCTCGGCCATTTTGGGGGAGCGCGGGCGCTGGCTGGCCCGGCAAAACCCCGATTGGCAGGCGCTGGTGGCCCCCGTGCACCCCTCTAAAGACCTCGCAACCTGGGAAACCGGCGACCTGCGCGCCCGCCGGTTTTTCATCCAGCTCCTGCATCAGGCCGACCCCAGCCAGGCCCGCGAGCTGCTGGCCGCCGTCCTGCCCACCGAGCCGGCCGCTACCCAGGCGGCCCTGCTCAGCGAGCTGGAACACACCGTGACGGCGGCCGACGCGCCCTTGCTGGAAACATACCTCACCGCCAAAAGCAAAGAAGTACGCCAAACCGTGCTGCCTCTGCTGGCGCGGCTGCCCGGCGCGCCCGTACTGGAGCGGCTCTGGCAACGGGCCGCTCCCCTGCTCAGCGTGCAGCGCCCGCTGCTGCGCCGCGCCAAGCTGCAAATCGCCCTCCCCGATGGCTGGGACAAAACCTGGCTGGCCGACGGCATCGAGCAGCACGATACCAGCTTCGAGGGTGGCCAACGCGCCGCCTGGCTGGGCCAGATGCTCACGCTGCTGCCGCCCGGCCGCTGGGCCGCGCACCTCGACCTCACGCCCGAGGAGCTCCTGACCTTGGCCGAAGCCAGTGAATGGAAGCTGCTCCTACTGCGGGCCTGGGCGCGGGCCGCGTTTTTGCATCAGGACAAAGCGTTTGCCGCGCCGCTGCTACTGCGCCACTTCCACCAGCCCAACTGGCTGCACCACCAGCAAGCCACGCACCTGACCTGGGTACTGAGTGATGACGAAAAAATCGCGCTGCTCCGGGCGCAGCTAAAAGCGAGCAGCCCCGCGCTACCAGCATTCTTACCCGAGTTTCTGAAATACATTTTCGCGCCCTGGCCACCCGACCTAGTAGCGGCGGCGCTGCGCTACGTGGCCGAAGTACTCGCACCCGCCATTACCAATCCCTATGGAGAGCCGCACCAGCGCCTGTCCAGCCTGTTTTATCGCCTGGAGCGCTACGCGCCCACCACCCTGGCCTCGCATTGCGCCGAAACCCTGCACCCGGTGGCCGAAGCCCACCCACTGGTAGCTCCACTCATCGATTCCTTCAATGAAGGCCTGGTTTTCCGCCAACGCCTCCACACCAGCCTCACCGAACCGGCGGAATGATACCGCTGACTCCTCTCTCTTACCCGCCCAAACTCGCCATGACGCCCACCCTGCTCCGCCCCCACGCCGAAGACCTATACGCCGAAGAGCTCGCCGCCCTGCGCGCCGCCGACACCCGCCCCAAGCCGCCCGGCTGGCAGCTCTCGCCCTGGGCGGTGGTCACGTACTTATTGGGCGGCAAGCTGGATAATGGCTTGGACATCGAGCCCAAGTACATCGGCCAGCGGCGGCTGATGGAAATTGCCGTTGCCACCCTGGCCACCGACCGCGCCCTACTCCTGCTCGGCGTGCCCGGCACGGCCAAAAGCTGGGTTTCAGAGCACCTCACGGCCGCCATCAGCGGGCACACCAACCTGCTGGTGCAGGGCACGGCCGGCACCGCCGAAGACAGCCTGCGCTACTCCTGGAACTACGCCCGCCTGCTGGCCGAAGGCCCTTCGCTGGCCGCCCTCGTGCCCAGCCCACTCTACAAAGGCATGCAAACCGGCCAGCTGGTGCGCATCGAGGAGCTTACCCGCATCCCCTCCGACGTGCAGGACACCCTGCTCACCATGCTCTCCGAAAAAGTGCTGCCCATCCCCGAGCTAAGCACCGAAATCCAGGCCACACAGGGATTCAACGTCATCGCTACGGCTAACGACCGCGACCGGGGCGTGAATGAGCTGAGCAGCGCCCTGCGCCGCCGCTTCAATGCCGTGGTGCTGCCCCTGCCCGCCAAGTTGGCCGAGGAAGTCCACATCGTGCAAACCCGGGTGGCCAAGCAGGGCCAGGCCCTCCAGCTGCCCGTGGAGGCGCCCGCGCTAGAGCAAATCAGCCGCCTGGTCACCATCTTCCGCGAGCTGCGGGCGGGCGTGACGGATAACGGCAAAACCAAGCTCAAGTCGCCCACCGGCACGCTGAGCACCGGCGAGGCCATCTCGGTGATGAACGCCGGCTTGGCCCTGGCCGCCTACTTCGGCGATGGCACCCTGCGCGCCCACGACCTGGCCGCCGGCCTAATGGGCGCTGTCATCAAAGACCCCGCCCCCGACCGCGTAGTCTGGCTCGAATACCTCGAAACTGTGGTAAAGGAGCGCGACGGCTGGAAGGATTTATACCGGGCGTGTCGGGAGGTGGCGGAGTAAACAACGAAGCTGTTTAGAAAGTGAGTTCGCTGATGTAGAGACGCATATTTGCGTCTCGTCGTTGGATGATAACAGCGGTTTCCGTTCAACGACAAGACGCAAATATGCATCTCTACGCCGTTCTGGCGACTTTCTAAACAGCTTCATCCATAACAGCTCCACTACATGAATGAGAAAAAAATCGCCCTCATTGGCATTGCCTATATTACGTTTCTTGGGATGCTATTTGCACCTGTATTTACTGCATGTAATTCAGCAGATAATATTCGTGAGCCTTCTCATAAGCTGGAATCAAAAATCTCAGCAGACTCTGTAGAATTAAGCATTGATGACCTTTACACTATTGCAGACACAATTCATTTAGACTCAGAAAAGGATTTGCTGCGTTTTGAAAAATACAAGTACTATGTAGCAAGTCTAATTAACTCAAAGTCAAATTTAAAAGCGAAGGAGGCGATAGTTATTTTGATGTTAAAAATCAATCACAGCTATCTAAAGGCCGGATATTTATATCCAAATATTTTATCTCTAACCGGTGAGTGCTCGGCATTTGGCCAAACCGTACTCAAATCACATCCTCAATTAGCAGGTGCGGCCAATCCTGAAATTTCAAATTGGGAGACCTATTGTATTTCTTCAAAAACCTGCATTATTTGTGATAATTGTTTAACAAGCAAGAATATATATTTAAGGAACAATAAAATCAAAACTCTATACACAAGCTGTGTTGAGATGGAAAGACAGCTATCGAAAAGTAATATTCAGAAGTAACTATTTACGTTATACCCAAGCATTCTATGCCCACCGACCTCCGCCTGTTCGGCATTCGCCACCACGGCCCCGGCAGCGCCGCCAGCCTCGTGGCCGCCCTCGAAGCTTTCCGGCCCGATATCGTGCTGCTGGAGTGCCCCGCCGATGCCGAGGCGGCCCTCGCCACGGCGACCAATCCGGAGCTGCTACCGCCCGTGGCCCTGCTCGTTTACAACCCCAAGCAGCAGGGGCAGGCCTCGTTTCTGCCGTTTGCCGAGTTTTCGCCGGAGTGGCAGGCGGTTCAGTGGTGCGCCCGCAATGGGGCGCACGTGCGGTGCATGGATTTGCCGATGAGTTTGCGGTTTGGGATGCGCGATGCGGTGCAGGCGTTAGCCTCACCCCCTGACCCCCTCTCCAAAAAAGAGGGGGCACCGGAAATGCCCGTTGATGCTTCCGCAGCAGACAATGAAGCAACAATACCTCCCGAACAAGCCGAAGAAAACATGACCGGTGCCCCCTCTTTTTTGGAGAGGGGGTCAGGGGGTGAGGTTGACGCGGAGGGCGGCCCAGAACCCGAAACCGACCCCGTCGCCTACATCGCCCGCCTAGCCGGCTACACCGACTCCGAGCAGTGGTGGGAAACCCACCTCGAACACGCGCCCGGCAACGCCGACACCTTCGCCGTGGTGCTGGAGCTGATGACGGCCCTCCGCGAGGAGTTGCAGCGCCCCGAAACCGAGGAAACGCTGCTCCGCGAAGCCTTCATGCGCGAAACCCTACGCGCCACCCTGGCCCAGGGCTACCCGCGCGTGGCGGTAGTGTGCGGAGCCTGGCACGCGCCCGTGCTGCGCGCCGAGCTACTCAAAAAAGAAGACAAAGCGCGGCTGAAAGGGCTGAAGAAAGTCGCCACCGAAACCACCTGGATTCCGTGGACCTACGAGCGGCTTTCGTTCAGCTCCGGCTATGGGGCGGGCGTGCTCTCGCCGGCCTGGTACGAGTTGCTGTTTGCCCAGCCAAGGGCCGAAGTTCTGACCCACTGGATGGTGCGCGCCACCCGCCTGCTGCGCGGACAGGACGTGGATGCGTCCTCGGCCCACGCCATTGAGGGGGTGCGGCTGGCGGCGGCCTTGGCCGCCGTGCGCGGGCTGGCCCTGCCGGGCATCGACGAGCTGCAGGAAGCCGCCGTGGCCATCCTGGGTGGAGGCTACGCCGAGCCACTGGCCCTGGTGCATAGGGAGCTGGTGATTGGCGTGAAGCTGGGCGAGGTGCCCGCCGGCTTGCCCGCCACGCCCTTGCAGCAGGACCTGACCCAGCAGCAGAAGTCACTGCGCCTCAAGCCCGAAGCTACGCCCAAGCCGCTCGACCTCGACCTGCGCCAGCCCGCCCAGCTCGACCGCAGTCACCTGCTGCACCGCCTGCGCCTACTCGACATCAACTGGGGCGAGCCGGAGGAGGTGGCGGGTAAAAGCGGCACCTTCCACGAGCTCTGGACCCTGGAATGGGAGCCCGAAATGGCCCTGGCCGTGATTGAGGCCGGCCGCTGGGGCAATACCGTGCTGGCCGCCGCCGCCGCCCACGCCACCGCCCGCGCCGCCGAAGCCACCAGCCTCGAAACCGTGAGCACCCTACTCGAAAAGGCCCTGCGCGCCGACCTCGGCCCGGCCATTCCGGCGCTGGTGGCGCTGCTAGAAACCATCGGAGCCGGCACCCGCGACGTGACCCACCTGCTGGCCGCCCTGCCCCCACTGGCCCAGGTGCTGCGCTACGGCAACGTGCGCCGCACCGATACCCGGCAGGTAGCCCAGGTAGTGCAGCAGCTGGTGCCGCGCCTGTGCATCGGCCTACCCGCCGCCTGCGCCGGCCTCGATTACGATGCTGCTAAAGCGCTGCTGGTTCGCCTCGAAGCCAGCCACCAGGCCATCCGCCTGCTGCAAAACGACGCCCACGAAGCCGACTGGTACGCCGCCCTGGCCGCCGTGCAGCGCCACGCCGCCACCAGCGGCCTGCTGGCCGGCACCGCCGCCCGCCTTCTCTTCGATGCCCAGCAGGCCGATGCCACTGCCACCGCGACCACCCTGGGCCTGGCCCTGGCCCCCGCCCAACCCACCGACTACGCCACTGCCTGGATTGAGGGCTTCCTGCGCGGCAGCGGCCTGCTGCTCATCCATCACCGCGAATTATTTGCACTGCTCGATACGTGGCTGGCTGGCTTGCCGGAAGACACCTTCCGCGAAATAGTGCCCCTGTTGCGCCGCGCCTTCACCGACTTCTCGCTGCCCGAGCGGCGGCAGATTCTGGAGCTGGCTGGCACGGATGCCGCCCAGCCGGTAGCCGCTTCGGAGGTCGATTTCGACTGGGAGCGCGGGGCGCGGGTGCTGCCGGGATTGCGGGAGCTTCTGGGGATGTAGTTTTTCAAACGCAGTTAAAACAAGAACGTCATGCTGAGCGGAGCCGAAGCATCTCGCGTGCACAAGTAAATCAATCGTTAAAATAAGAGATTTGCTACCCCACGCGAGATGCTTCGGCTCCGTTCAGCATGACGTTGTAATATCACCCCAAACGAACCCATGCCCAACACCGCCACCCGCTGGAAACTCGTTCTCGGCTCAGCCGCCGATGCGCAGAACACCGTGCCGCTGCCGCCCGATTACGGACGCATGGACGACGTGCTCACCGCCCTCTACGACGGCGATAAGGGCGAGCGCAAGGCCGGTCTGGGGAGCTCCGCGCCCCGCGTGGGCCGCTGGTTGGGCGACATCCGGGAGTATTTCCCGACTGAGGTGGTGGCCATCATGCAACAAGACGCCATGACCCGCCTGGGCCTCAACCAGCTGCTACTGGAGCCCGAAATCCTGCGCACGGTGCAGGCCGACGTGCACCTCGTGGGCACGCTGATGTCGTTGAGCCGGGTGATGCCGCAAAAAGCGAAGGCCACCGCCCGCGAGGTCATCATCAAAGTGGTACGCGCACTGGAAAAGAAGCTCAGCAACCCACTGCGCCAGGCCGTGCAGGGCGCGTTGAGCCGGGCCGTGCGCAACCCCCGCCCCCGCTACCACGAAATCGACTGGGGCGCGACCATCAAGGCCAACCTGCGGCACTACCAGGCGGCGCACAAAACCATTATTCCGGAGCGGCTGGTGGGTTTCGGGCGGCGTGGGCAAGCAATGAAAGAAATCGTGCTCTGCGTGGACCAAAGCGGCTCGATGGCCTCGTCGGTAGTGTACGCAGGGGTATTCGGGGCGGTGCTGGCTTCGCTGAAAGCCGTGAAAACCCACATGGTCGTCTTCGATACCGCCGTGGTGAACCTGAGCGAAAACCTACACGACCCGGTCGATTTGCTATTCGGCGTCCAGCTAGGCGGCGGTACCGATATCAATCTGGCCCTCACCTACTGCCAGCAGCTGATTACGCGGCCCACCGACACCATCCTCGTCCTCATCACTGACCTCTACGAAGGCGGAAATGAAAAGGAAATGATAAAGCGCGCCGCCGCTCTCAAAGCCGCCGGCGTGAATATCGTAGTGCTACTGGCCCTGAGCGATGATGGCGCGCCCAGCTTCGACCGCCGCGTGGCCGAGCAGCTGGCGGCGCTGGAGATTCCTAGTTTCGCCTGCACGCCGGCGAAGTTTCCGGAGTTGATGGCCCGCGCCATTCAGGGGCAAAAGCTGGAATCAGCTTGAAGTCCAGGTGCTCGACCTGATTAAAAAATCCATATTGCACCGTGTTATTCGACAGTCACAGCGGGGCGATATGTTGATAATAAATTAGACCTATTCTGATTCGTTAAAGCCCCAGTGGGGCGATACTCGTTGAACGAGTGTCATCCCGCTGGGGCTTTAACGTGCTTTCAACTGACTGTACTACCGACATATCGCCCCGCTGGGGCTGCCGGATAATACGTCGCAACTATCTAGTGCTTGGGCATGAGCTCGGCAGCACTCAGAGAGTAGATATCGTGGCGGCGGTTGCGCAGGTTTTGCACGCTGCCACTGTGGCGCAGCTTGTCGAGAATGGTCAGGTCCACGTCCGTCACCAAAATCATTTCGGTGTTGGCGGTGGCTTCGCTTTTCACGCCGGTGTTGGGGAAGGCGAAGTCGCAGGGCGTGAGCACGGCCGACTGCGCGTACTGAATATCCATGTTTTTGACGCGGGGCAGGTTGCCCACCGAGCCGGCCATGGCCACGTAGCACTCGTTTTCGATGGCGCGGGCCTGAGCGCAGTGCCGCACCCGCGAGTAGGCCGTCTGGGTATCCGTCAGGAACGGGATAAACAGGATGTTCATGCCCTGGTCGGCGAGCAGGCGAGCCAGCTCCGGAAACTCCGAGTCGTAGCAAATCAGCACGCCGATGGGGCCGCAGTCGGTATCGAAGGTTTGCAGGCGCTTGCCGCCGGTGAGCGCCCAGTATTTGGCCTCGTTGGGCGTGACGTGGATTTTCTCGTAGCGTTCCGTCGAGCCATTGCGGCGGCAGAGGTAGCCCACGTTCATCAGCTTGCCGTCGGCGGCCACTTCGGGCATCGAGCCGGTGATGATGTTGATGTGATACTTCACGGCCAGCGCCGTGAAACGGGCCAGAATTTCTTCGGAAAAGCGACTCAGCTTGCGAATAGCGTCAATTTCCGACAGCTCGTTGGCCTCGGCCATCAGCGGGCCGTGGAAGAGCTCGGGAAACAGGGCGAAGTCGGCGCGGTAGGCCGCCAGCGCATCCACAAAGTATTCCACCTGCTGGAACATGTCGTCGAGGCCCTCATAGAGACGCATCTGCCACTGCACCAGGCCCAGGCGCACCTGGGTTTTTTGGGCTACGGCCGGCACCGGGCTGGTGTCGTACAGCATATTGTCCCACTCCATGAGCAGGGCATAGTCGCCCGAGGCCGCGTCGCCGGGTAGGTAGCCTTTGAGCACCCGCACGGGGTGAAAGTCGTTGGCCAGCTGGAAATTCAGCGAAGGGTCCACGATTTCGCGTTCCTTCACCTTCTGCACGTACTGCTTGGGCGTGAGGGTGGCCATGTGCTCGTGGTAGCCCGGGATGCGCGCCCCAAAGGCAATGGCGCGCAGGTTCAGCCGCTCGCACAGCTCCTTGCGGGCATCGTAGAGGCGGCGGGCCAGCCGGCGGCCGCGCATGGCCGGCACCACAAATACTTCGATGCCGTAGAGGGTGTCACCGGCAGCGCTGTGGGTGCTGAAGGTGTAGTTCCCAGTGACGTCCTGAAACGTGTGGACGGCCCCAAACTGGTCGTGCGTTACAATCAGGGCCAGGGCGGCGGCTACGATTTCGTCGTTCACCGTCAGCACAAACTGGCCTTCGGGAAACAGGTCAACCAATAGCTCGACTTGCCCGCGCCGCCAGTAGCTCTGCATGCGCGGGTAAGCGAGCAGCATGGCCGTTTTCAGCGCTTCGTAATCGGATTTAAGAAGGTGGCGTATTTCAATTAATTCATTCATAAACAAAGGGTAATCTACTGCTGCCGCAACTATATCCAGACTTGGAAAACCTGGCAAATCGCAGCAGTTAATCGGGCTGTATGCCACATTCCGTTTGGATGTTCTTATCCCATCTCTACGCAGGCAGGAGCCTTTCGGCCGGGTTTGGCTAGCTGAAATTCCCTTTTAAGAGGTATCCCGCAGCTCAAAAACTGGTCCCGGTTTTCCTTTTTAGTCCCCCCCTTTCCACGCAGCCTTTTCCTTGACCGGCTGCCGGTACCCAGCCCAAATAGTGCGCGTTCCTCACCCGGCACCCAGCAACTCGGTCAGCGCGGCCTCATCATTCGCTTCCAGCGCCACCTCGGCTTTCAGGTTTTCAAGGTCGCGCTTCACGCTAGCCACGGCCAGGGTTTTGCCGTCGACCTGGTATGCAATCGAGAATTCCGGCTGGGCCAAATCGCCTCTGATGGGCGCGGAATCCCACTTTTCGGCGTGGCCCACGTACCGGATGGATAGGTCGTAGTGCTTGCTCCAGAAGAAGGACACGGCGTCGAATTTTACCCGCTGGCCCAGGATGTTGCGGGCGGCCGTCTGGCCCTGGCGCTGGGCCAGCGCCCAGTGCTCCACCCGAATAGGCTGGCCGCTATGCGGGTCGGGCCAGCGGGCAATGTCGCCGGCCGCGAAAATGCCGGGGGCGCTGGTTTCAAGGTATTCATTCACGGTTACGCCTTTGTCGATGGCCAGCCCGGCGGCCTCGGCCAGCGCCAGCCGGGGCCGTACTCCAATGCCGACCACCACCAAATCGGCGGGCAGGTGCTCGCCGTTTTGCAGCACCACCACGCCCTCCTCGATGCGCTCAGCCTGCTGCTCCAGATGAAAAATCACCCCTTTTTCTTCGTGCAGCTTCCGCACCATCGCCCCTAGCTCGGGCCCCAGCACCTTGGCCAGCGGCGTTTCGTCGGGAGCCACCACGTGCACCTCGATTCCGAGGCCACGCAGGGCGGCCGCCACTTCGAGGCCAATGAAGCTGGCCCCCAGCACCACGGCTCGCCGCGCGCCTTCGGCCCCGGCTACGATAGCGCGGTGGTCGGCCAGCGAGCGCAGCGTGTGCACCTGCGGCAGGTTGTGGCCGGGAATATCCAACGGCACCGGCGCGGCCCCGGTGGCCAGCAACAGGGCATCGTAGGCATGGGCCGCGCCATTGGCCAGCAGCACGCGGCGGCCGGGCACGTCCAGCGCCGCTACTTCGCCGTGCACCACGTCTATATTATGCTCAGCATAAAAGCCGGCGGGCCGTAGCGCCACCGGCTTCTTCTCATCGGCCGGGAAGCTTTTTGATAGCATCGTGCGGTCGTACGGGGCTTCGGCCTCGCCATCGAGCACGGTGATGCGGCCCTCGTAGCCCTCGCGGCGCAGCATTTCGGCCGCCGCGCTGCCGGCCGCGCCGGCCCCCACGATAACCACCGCGGCGGGGTGCGCCGGGTTTTTGGTCGTTGCCACGGGAGCCAGCGGGTCGCGCTCCTGCTTACCAGTCACGTAGGCCCGACCGGCGCGCTGCGCTACCGTCCAGCACGCCTGCGGGTTGAGGGCGGGGGCGCGCAGGGCCTCGCCCGTGCGCAGGCTGAAACAGGCGTGGTGCCAGGGGCAGCGTACGGTGTCGTCGAGTAACAGGCCCTCGCCCAGGGGTGCGCCCAGGTGGCTGCACTTGGCGGAGATTGCAAAAATTTGCTCGCCGCGCCGGGCCAGCAGCACGGCTTCGCCGTAGGCGTGACCGGTGGTCATCGCGCCATCGGCGAGGTCGGTGAGGGCGAGGCCGTCGGCCAAGAGGTCGGGGCCGGGAAGGGGTTTCGGAGCGGTATCAGCCATGGTTTTTTGGAAGTATGAGCAGGTGGGTTCGTGCTCCACATACGTATTGCGTGGCGTTTTCAGCGAAACCGCCGGACCTGGCGGGCTGGCCGCTGCGCTCCCATGTGGCCGGAATAATTGTCACCTAGGCAACAACGAAAATCACGTTGGCACATAGACTTGCTAACCTGGCAAGTACTCACGCCTAAGTAAGCGCACAGTAAAAAGGCAGTCATGCTTATCTGGCGTCCGCTCGTCGAAGCATCTCCACCGCTTCGCATGAGCCGTTCAACGAAGCAGTAGAGATGCTTCGACGAGCGGACGCCAGATAAGCATGACGCTCGAGCGAATACGATTACTTATGCACGAGTACTTAACTATCGGTGCGGGCGCAGCAGGTACGTTTCCAAGGCTAAAACATCTGTATCCTACACATTTGGTCATGCACAATTTATTTCATTTGGCCATTCGCCTTCCTAATTTTCTTCTATTCATCTCAATAGGATGGCTGGTCAGCTGCCAAGTTGGAAATACCATTCACATTACAAGCTATAAGCAAGGCGTAGCTATGGGACAAGAGTATGTGCGCCACTACAAACCGCATCGGAAGCAAGCCAATTGGCAAGGACCACCCACCTCCTTCACGCGCCTACGCCGCACGAATCCGGCAGGTAATCCAGTGATTGCCGGCTACGTTGATATACAAGAGGAGAACGGTAAATTTACCCCCCTGCCCGGTCCAATCATCACCATCGACGATGCCCATATCTTTGCCGACCAAGCTGGCAACTACGTACAGGTAATTGGCTCGGGCTCGCACCACGTGCGAGTGGGTGGCGTTGGATTGCTTTGGTCCGAAGCGCCGTCTTTGCACGTTCAGCGCGGCGACTCCATCCGAATTAATGTGCACCTATTGCCTGAATTCAGGCCTGTCATAAATTAAAGTCGGCAGCTCTTTTTTCTGCCCCTTTAGCCACTCATTTCCTCTTTTCGTTGTTATTCAACCAACGAACCCAACCCGCTTTCTTTTGTCCGACACTACCCCCACTTTCGCCCCCGTCGACCCTTACGCCATCGAAAAAGAGCTGCGCCAAGTGCAGGCCCTCATGAAGCTGGAGCAGCAGGAAGACCTGGTGCAGTTCAAGCTCAAAAACGCTAAGGCCAGCATAGCAGAGCGGCAGCAGCGCGGCCTCACCTGGTACCCCGTCACCATCACGCAGGAAGACATTGGCTTCGGTGGCAAGGTGGTGCTGGAGCTGGAGCGGCCCGCCGGCCAAGCCGGGTTGCACCTGTTTCAGGTGGGCAAGAACGCGGCTTTGTTTGGAAACGTGCCCGGCCGCTCGGCCACCGACCGGCCCACACTCAACGGCGTCATCATCAGCGTGCGGCGCAACAAGCTGCGGCTCGCCACCACCAAGGAAGACCTGCCCGACTGGGTAACCGAGGGCAATAAAATGGGCATCGACCTCACGTTTGATGAGGTGAGCTACCGTGAGATGGACTACGCCCTGGGCAAGGTGATGGGCGCGTATGGCGACCGCCTGGCCGACCTGCGCGATATCCTGCTGGGGGCCAAAGAAGCCCGTTTCCGCGAAGAAAAAGCCTCCGATATCTTCTACCCCAGCCCGCTGAATGAGTCGCAGCAAGCGGCCGTGAAGCACGTGCTGGCGGCCAAGGACGTGGCCATCATCCATGGTCCGCCCGGCACTGGCAAAACCACCACGCTGGTGCAGGCCATTCTGGAAACCATCCGGCGCGAGCGGCGGGTGCTGGTATGCGCGCCCAGCAACACGGCGGTGGATTTGCTCACCGAAAAGTTGGCCGAGCGCGGCGTAAACGTCATTCGCATGGGCAACCCGTCGCGGGTTTCCGATTTGCTTTTGGAGCATACCCTCGATGCCCAGGTGATGAACCACAAGAGCTACAACGAGATGCGCTCGATGCGCCAAACCGCCGACCAGTACCGCGAAACCGCCAGCAAGCACGTGCGCAACTTCGGTTACGAGGAGCAGCAGCAGCGCCGGATGCTGAAGGAGGAGGCGCGGATGCTGTTCCAGCAGGCCGATGATTTGGAGCGCTACATCACCGAGGATTTGCTGGAATCGGTGCAGGTGATAACGTGCACGCTGGTGGGTGCCAGCAACCGCAACATTCGCCACCTCACTTACGAAACGGTGTTCATCGACGAAGCAGCGCAGGCGCTGGAGCCGGGCTGCTGGATTCCCATATCAAAGGGCCAGCGCGTGATTCTGGCCGGCGACCACCACCAGCTGCCGCCCACCGTGAAGAGCGACAAGGCCGGCGCGCTGCGCGAAACGCTGTTCGAAAAGGCCATCAAGCGCCAACCCGCCACCGCCCGCATGCTCACGGTGCAGTACCGCATGCACGAGCAAATCATGCAGTTCAGCTCCGACCAGTTTTACGACGGCCAGCTGGTGGCCTACGAAACCGTGGCCCACGCCGGCCTCGACGCCTACGACCTGCGCTTCGCCCCCGACCTGCCCGTGGAGTTCCTCGACACCGCCGGCTTCGGCTTCACCGAAATCACCATTCCCGAAAGCCGCTCCACCGCCAACCCCGAAGAAGCCGACCTGCTCCTCAAGCGCCTCGCCCAGCTGTTGGAATCCTACGACCCCGCCGACCATGAGGAAGACCCGCTCAGCATCGGCGTCATCGCCCCCTACCGGGCCCAAATCAATTACCTAAAGGATGCCATTGAGGAAAACGACGAACTCAGCGGCTTCATGCTCCACCGCCAGCTCAGCGTGGGCACCGTGGACTCGTTCCAGGGCCAGGAGCGCGACATTATCGCCATCACCCTCACCCGCAGCAACAACCACGGCGAAATCGGCTTCCTCTCCGATATCCGCCGCATGAACGTAGGCATGACCCGCGCTCGTAAAAAGCTGCTGCTCGTCGGCGATTCTTCAACCCTGAGTGCCAACCCATTTTTCAAGTCGCTGATTGAGTACGTGGAGCGCATTGGCGGCTACCGCACGGCCTGGGAAATCGCTGATTGAGCGGGCTGGTTTTCCGACAAATTCCGTACTTCGTATCTCTTACCAAACCTCACCTACCCCATCATGGCTGCAATCAGCGATAAAAAAGTCGTCACCATCACCTACGACCTTAGCGTGACCGACGAAAACCAGGAAAAAGTATTGGTGGAGTCGGCCGAAGCCGATGCGCCCATGGTCTTCCTGTTTGGCCACAGCGGCCTGCCCGAAGAGTTCGAAACCCAGCTCGATGGTAAAAATCCCGGCGACGAGTTTCAGTTCAGCCTCACCCCCGAGCAAGCCTACGGCGAGTACGACGAACAGGCGCTGGTCGAAATCCCCAAGGAGGTTTTCCTCATCGACGGCAAGCTGGATGAGGAAATGCTGCAGCCCGGCAACTTCTTACCCATGGCCGACAACGAGGGCAACCACATGCAAGCCAAGGTATTAAGCATCGGCGACACAGCCGTGCAGATGGATTTCAACCACCCGCTGGCCGGTATGGTCATGCACTTCACCGGCAAGGTGGAAGACGTGCGCGAGGCCACCGCCGAAGAGCTGGCCCACGGCCACGCGCACGGCGAAGGCGGCCACCAGCACTAAGCCCAGCGCCGGCCCCGGCGGCCGGCCACCCCTTGCGCCCTACCTTACGGGAGCGGTTTGCCAGCTGGCAGGCCGCTCCCGTTTTTGGTGGGCAGGCCCGCTGCCACAGGCCCCAACAGCCGCACCGTCCGTTTCGCCCTCTCGCTTTTTTTTCGGCTTATGACTACTGTTTCCGCCATTGGCGCGATTGCCGCCCTGCTTACCACGGTGGCCTACGTGCCCCAGGCCTACAAAACTATCAAAACGCGCTCCACGGCCAGCCTTTCGCTGCCAACGTACATCATGCTTTTTCTGGGAACCTGCCTGTGGGAAGCGTATGGGCTGCTGCTCGGCGACTGGTCCATCATTTTTACCAACCTGGTTTGCGGTCTGTTGGGCAGCGTTATTCTCTATCTAAAGCTGATTGAAAAGCCCGGGATTGATGCGGAAGCCAAGTAGCCCGGACGCCGTGCCTCCGCGCGCTTGAGCGTTCGAATGCACGAACTCGCTGCGTTCGCATCAGAGCTGGCTAGCCATCAGCCGCAGCAGCTCGGCGGCGGTATAGTTGCGTAGTTGAGGAAAGAACTCCCGGAAATCTGCCTCGTAGTGCGGGTAGTTTGCCACCAGCTCCGTGGCCGCGGTTTCCATGCCCGAGCCAGCCGAGGCCCGGCTACTAAGGCCGCCGAGCGCGCGGCGGATGCCTTCGGTTTCGGCGTAGCCCCGCAGCCAGCTGTGTTGCACCATGTAATGCAGCATCTGCTGCACGCGGGGCGGCATTTCGGGTTCGCGGGCCCTCAACACAATATGCACGCGCTGAGCAAAATCGGAAAGGCTTTCAGAAGAGAATTCGGAGAAGTTGCGGGCCAGGAAATGGTCGAGAAACATGTCTGAAACCACGCCGGCGTACTTGCCGTAGCCGGCCGCGCGAAGCCGCTGGGTACTGCGCCGCACCACGGGGTGCTGGTCGGTGAAGGTGTCGATGGCGCGGTGCAGCCGGATGCCGGCCTGCACTGCGGGCGGGTAGTTTTCGAGCTGGCGGCCGGGCACCGAGTCGGCAATAAAATTGCCCACGAGCACGTCGGCGTAAGTGGCCGAGCCGGGCGCGCCGGACAGGAAAAGATGGGCCAGGAAGTTCATTGGGGGCGGCAAGATACGGGTTCGGGCAGCGTTTATTCAACCCCGGCCGGCCGGCTGCCGTAAGCAATTCAGCCGCCAGCCTGGTTTGGAAGCGGCCGGTTCTTTCACCTCCCCAACACTCTTTCTCATGTCCGATAAGTCGCCCGTAACCCACGACCTGACCCAGCTATTCGAAAAAATCAAAGAAGTGCGCATGGCCATGCTCACCACCACCGACGAGCACGGTAGCCTGCACAGCCGGCCCATGGCCACCATTAAGCCCGGCGAAGACCAGGCCCTGTACTTTTTCACCGACTCGGAATCGGCCAAAGTCTTTGAAATTAAAAAAGACAGCCAGGTTAACCTGAGCTATTCCGACCCGAGCAGCAATGTTTATGCTTCGGTATCGGGCAAGGCCAATGCCTACCGCGACGAAGCCCAGATTGCCGAACTCTGGAGCGAGCCCATGCGCGGCTGGTTTCCCAAGGGCAAAGACGACCCACGCATCAACATCCTGAAAATCACCATCGACAAGGCCGAATTCTGGGATTCGCCCAGCAGCCTGCTCAGCCAGGCCTACGCCTACGCGCGCGCCTTAGTAACCGGCGAGCGCAGCAAGGACGATGACGTGAACCAGCACGCTCAGGTGCAGCCCAAGTAAGGCCCCGACGCCTAATTTGCGAAAGGCCGGAAGCAATTCCGGCCTTTTTTTGTTGCCTGAAACCTGTAGTGCCCGAATTTTCCCGGACCTTCAGGTTCGTATGTCGCTCACTACGCTCACCGTCTTCACCCTCAAACCCGGCCGCCGCCGCTGGGGCCTCGCTCAGATGGGTACCTCACCTGGCCCGCTGAAACGAGTAGCCGGCCTGCGGTTTTTTAAGCTCCTGGGCAGCGGTGCGGCCAACGGCTTTGGCTTCTGGCCCAACCTCGACCGCTACGGTTTTATGGGGGTGTGGGACGATGCCGCCGCCGCCGAAGCCTTCTTTACGCGCCACCCGCTCTGGGCCGGATACCAGCAGCGCAGCGCCGAGCAGTGGACCGTGCACCTGGCCCCATACAAAGCCCAGGGCCTGTGGGACGGGCAAAACCCGTTTGCGGCGAATGAGCTGGCCCCAGCTACGGATGCGCCGGATGCGCCGGTGGCAGTGCTCACGCGGGCCAGCATTCGCTGGCGTAAAGCGCCCCGCTTCTGGCAGTTTGTCGAGCCCACGAGCGCGACGCTGGCCCAGGCGGCCGGCGTGCGGGCTGCCATTGGCCTGGGCGAGCTGCCAGTGGTGCGGCAGGCCACGTTCAGCGTGTGGGAATCGGCGCGGGCCATGCAGGAATACGCGTACAAGGATGCCCGCCACCGCGAGGTAATTCAACTCACCCGCCGCGAAAAATGGTACGGCGAGGAGCTGTTTGCCCGCTTCCGCGTGCTGGGCAGCCAAGGCACGCTCGACGGCCACAACCCCCTGGCAGACCTGCTACCCTAACCGTCCCAATTGGCTTCGAAAGTTGGCTAACACTCGTGGCGAAGTAGGGTGCGGGAGCAAGCCCCGTACCCTACCGCTTTTCCATATCTTCTCCTTTTCCGCCAAACACTTTGCGCAAAGTATAATACTGGCCCATTCGCAATTTAGCAGGAAGCCCGGGCCGTGATTTACTGTCAATCATCCAGATTGTAGCGCGCCAGCCAGGCCTTTGCATTGGCCGTGAGCGTGGGGTGCGGGTCGGCTTCAACCTGCACCCCAGCGGGCAGGTGAGTCCGTTTTTCGCCGGGTACCAGGTACCACGTTACGTCGCCGGGGGTGGCCCCGCGTGAAACGAGCAGCTGGTTTTGGCCCGCTCCCTGGTACACGCGCACGGCAATGCCAACCGGCAAGCCACTGTGCACCTCAAACCGGTCATTCCCACCAAGGCCGTACAAATCGAGCGTTTTCGTAGTGGCCGTCGCGAAGGTGCGGTCGGTTATCAGGCTATCGGGCCGGCCCGCGCGGTGGGCCAGCATTTGTACGCGCAACTTGCCGCCGTCGGCCCCGCTCAGTACAAACCGCTCGGCTTGGTCGGTACCAATCAGCCAGGCTTCCTTGTTGAGGAGCTCAAAATACCGTTGCGCCACCATGGGCAGCTGCTCGCGCCGGGCTTGCAACGCGGGCACAAACCGGGCGGCAATGGCGGCCCGCGTTTCGGGCGGCCCCTGGGTGAAAGCCCGGGCCAGCACGCTATCGGCCAAGGCCGCTCGCACCGAATCGGCCACCTGCCGGAAATCGGCCGCGCTCAGACTGGTAAGCAGGGTGCGGTCGAGGGCGCGCGCAGTGGCAGTGAGCCCGTCGACGTTTTCGAGCCGGATGGAGCCGCGAAACGTTTGGTACTTGGGTGCGAACCACGAAACCAGCCGAGTAATCAAGCCATCATCGAAGAGAAAGAAGGCCTGGTCGCGGTCGCGGGGCACGGGGCGATAGGCGACGGAGCCGGGCGTGGGGAAGCTGGCCCAGCGCCATTGGTCTTCGCGCCGGCTCCAGTCCCCCACCAACAGGTCGAGCAAGCGGGCGCGCAGGTAGGCCCGGGCGGGCACGTAGCAGCGGGAACTACGGCGCAAAGCGGCCAGCATGTGGGCCGAGTTCACCACGTTGGGCGAGTGGCCAAAGCTGGCCACCGGCCGCTGGTCGCCATCGGGCCGCTCTTCCAGCAGGTAAAGCGCATCGCGGTATTCGGCGTTGAACTTGCCCAGCCCGGGGTCGGCCCCCACGTACACCAGGCGCGGGTTGGCGTGCAACACCCCGGCCGCTTCGGCGAGGAAGGCAGCCGGATACGCCCCGTAGGGCTGAGTCGCGCTGGTTTGGTCCTTGAGCAGGCCGCGCAGCAGGTTTTTTTTCCAGCCCGGGTGCAGCGCGGCGCTCATGTCCTTATCCACGGAGCGGAGCACGTATTCGCGGCCATCGGGTGCCCGCAGGCGCAGCGTGTGGCTCTGGTAGCTGCCGCCGGCTTGCAGCGGCACCAGTCCGCCGGGCACGGCCGAGGCCAGCCGAATGACCGGCACCGTCACGGGCGTGTTCCACCAGGAACGGTAGTGCTGGCCGAAAAACGCGCTCCACACCGCGCCACGCGCATACTGCGGCCCGGGCACCACGCGTACCGAGGCCGAGTCGGCGGCCCAGTGCGCGGGCGGCGGGCCGGCGGCCGGGCCGGTGCAGCTATCCAGCCCCAACGCCCCCAGCAGGCCCATTATGGCTAGCCCTCCACCATGTACACGTATTCTTTTCGGCATAAGAGGCCCCTTTGGCAACGGCCCGAAAGTGCTGGCAGCAAGCCGGGCCGGCCCACCTTTACGGCTAAGCTGCGTTAAAGGCTCATTCCTGCCGCCGCGATTTTTCTTCGGATGCCACTATTCTATCTTTCTAAAGCCCGATACCGGTGGCGCTTATTCGCCGCGCTGGGCCTGAGCCTGGCCACCAGCAGCTGCGCCCGTCCTCATTATTTTCAGCCCGATGCCCGCGTGGGAGTCGGTAGCGCCCAGCCGCTGCCCGCCACCGCCGATTCGGTGCTGGCCACGGCCGGCCGCCAATACAACCGCCATTCCGGGCTTTACTACTTGTTTTTTGGCCGGCACTACCGCTCGGTGTGGGCCGCGCCCGTGGCGGTTCCCGTGCTGCGCATGGCCACCGCTGCGCCCGGCGGCCTGCGCCCGGGCAAAGCCGGCGGCGGCTACCAAAGCATCAGCATGACGCTCGAGGGGAGCCAAAAACGCGCATTCGCCCTGCGCGCCCTCGACAAGGAGCCTAGTAAAACCCTGCCGGAAATGCTGCGCCCCACCTTCGTGCTGAACGTGGTGCGCGACGCCACTTCGGCGGCAATGCCCTACGGCGCGCTCACGGTGCCGCCGCTGGCCCAGGCGGCGGGTGTGCCGCACACCCGCCCGCGTATGGTGTACGTGCGGGCCGATGAAACCGGCCTGGGCGCATCGTCCGAGCGGTTTCGGGGTAAGGTAGCGCTGCTCGAAGAGAAATTCGATGCCTTGGCCTCGCGCACGCCCGCCGTGGCCGACGCGGCCGGTTTTGAAGGCAGCGAAGCCATGCTGAAACAGGTGTACCGCCACCCGGCGCACTACATCGACCAGCCGGCCTTCCTGCGCGCGCGCCTGCTCGATGTGTGGCTCGGCGACTGGGACCGCCACGAGGGCCAGTGGAGCTGGGCCGAATTCCGGGAACCCAACGGCCGGGTGCGCTACCTCAGCATTCCGAAGGACCGCGACCAGGTGTATTTCCGCTTCGATGACGGCCTGATACCCTGGCTGGCGGCCCGGCCCTTTATTGCGCCCCAGTTCCAGACTTTTCGCAACGAGTACAATAATATTGACGGCCTCGTGTACCAGGCGCGGTTCATCGACCAGCGCGGGCTTTCGGGCATGACCCGGGCCGACTTCCACCGCACCGCGCTGGACCTGCAGCGCCGCCTGCCCGATTCGGTTATCGAACGCGCCCTGCACCGGCTGCCCCCCGCCGTGTATGCCCTCGAAGGGCAGCGCTTGGGCAATGCCCTTCGCGCCCGGCGCGAAACGCTGCCCCAGGCGGCCGAGGCGTACTACCTGACCCTGGCGCGCACGCCCACGCTCGGCGGCACCGCCCGGGCCGAACGGTTTGTGGTGCACCGCTACGCCGATTCGACCACGGTGCAGATATACTCGGGAACCCAGTCGCCGGCCGGCGATTCGCTGCATTTCCAGCGCACCTACTTCCGGCAGGAAACTACCTGTCTAAGCCTCGATGGCCTGGGCGGCGACGACGTTTTTGAGCTGACTACCATCAACACTGCCCACCCCATGCGGCTGCAGCTCTATGGCGGCGAAGGCCACGACCAGCTGCGCCTGCAAGGCAGCAGCAGCCGGCTAACCCTCTACGACGAAGCCTCCGACCTGACGGCCGCCGGCGCTCCCCGCGCCAGCCTGCCACCTAAGAAGCACCGGGCCTACGACCGCCTAAATGATGACTAGGGCAGTAAAACAAGCTGGTGTAGGTTTGAATATTGAATGACCAGTTCAATTTTAGCCTTCGGGGTCCGTTCATTTGTTATCGTTCAACCGGAGAGCCGCGTGGCTAACGCCGATGCGCCACCCATTGCCTGTTCATCATTACCCGCCAGCCTTTTTCGGCCCGCCTCCGTTCAACGCCCGCCCCTAATTCCCCTGCTTCCTCTTGATGCTGTTTCGTTTGCGCTTTTATACTTTAATGGCAGGCACGCTGGCCGGGCTACTCGCCAGCGGCTGCGTCCGGAAGAATTTTTTCCAGCCCGATGCCCGGCTCAATACCAGCATGCTCCTATCCGCCTCGGCCGACAGCGTACGCAATGTGACGGCGGGCCGGCAATACGCCCGCCACGGCGGCGTGTACAACGCAATGGTGGGCCGCCACCACCGTCCCAGTTGGGCAGCCCCGGTCACGGCCCCGGTATTTCGGCTGAGTACGGCACGCCCCGGCGGCCTGCACCCGGGCAAAGTAGGTGGCGGTTTCAACAGCACCAGCCTGAGCCTGACGGCCGGGGATGGCCACGCCTACGTGCTTCGCACCGTTGATAAAGACCCCATTCGGGCTACGCCGGAAGCCGTGCGGGGCACCTTTCTGGTGAATGTGCTGCGCGACAATGTGTCCTCTACCAACCCGTATGCCGCCCTGCTGGTGCCACCACTGGCCCGGGCCGCCGGCGTGCCCCACTCCTCGCCGCAGCTGTTTTACGTACGGCCCGACGACCCGGCTTTTCAATCCGATTCGCTGGTCCATTTTCGCGGGCAGCTGGCGTACCTCGAAGAAAAAGCGGCCCTGGCTCCCGGGCAGCCCGCCCCCATCAGCGTGGTTAACAGTGAAAAGGCTTTCGCCAGCGTTTTTACCAGCCCCAACCGGCGCTTCGACCAACCGGCGCTGCTGCGCGCGCGCCTGCTCGATGCCTGGCTAGGCGACTGGGACCGCCACGCCGGCCAGTGGAGCTGGGCCATGGCCGCGCCTACGCCCGGCGGCTTCGCGCCCATCAGCCCCCTGCCCAAAGACCGCGACATGGTTATTTACCGCCTCGATGATGGGGTGCTGGGCTGGCTGATTGGCCACGTCGCTATTCGGCATTGGGTCACGTTCGGGCCGCGCTACAAGAACCCGGTGGCTCAGCTTTCCAACGGCGAATACCTCGACCGCCGCGCCCTCAACCAGCTTACGCGGGCCCAGTTTCAGACGGCCGCGCTCGACCTGCAGCGCCGCTTGCCCGACTCGGTGCTGCAACGTGCCGTGCGCCGCCTGCCACCCGCCGTATACGCCCTTGAAGGGGCTCGCACCCTGGCCGCCTTCCGGGCACGGCGCGACGATTTACCCGCCCTGGCCGAGACGTTCTACCGCGACCTGGCCCGCCAGCCCCGCATTGCGGGCACCCAAGCAGCGGAGCGGTTCGAAATCCACCGCTATGCCGACTCTACCGTGGTGACGATATTTCCGGCGCAGGGCACGGTTGCCTTCTACCACCGCGCCTTCGTGCCAGCCGAAACCCGCCATATCCAGCTCGAAGGCCTGGGCGGCGACGACGTATTTGTCGTCACCACTCATGGTGCGCCGGCCAATCGTCAGCCGGCCATCCACATCTACGGTGGGCCGGGCAACGACGAACTGCGCCCGCCGGGACGCGGCCTCCGCTTCGAGCAGGGCAGCGCCCCGGCGGGCCAGGCGTTCGATAAGCTACCGGAAGAATAGCCTGCGATAACATGCATGGCAGGGACAAGTCCCACGCCTGCTGCCGTTGCTGCGTTAAGCGTCCGCCAGCATCTTCAGCACCAGCCGCTCGATGGGTAGCAGTAGGTCGTCGGGCGTAGTTTCGGCGTCGTGCCGGCGCAGGAACTCCACTAGCTGGCCCGACTTGAACAGTTCGACCACCTGCGGGTGAATGTAGTATTTGGAACACACGGTGGGCGTGTTGCCCAAACCCACGGCCACTTCCTTCACGGCGCTTTTGATTGCTTTCTCCGGAGCCAGGTCGGGCTCGTCGCGCAGCACGGCTTCGAGGCAACCCGCCATTTTCACGGTGCCGCCCCAGGTACGGAAGTCCTTGGCCGAAAGCGCCAGGCCGGTATGGCGTTGCAGGTATTCGTTCACGTCGCCCGATTCGAGCGCCCGGCGCTGCCCTTCTTTTGAGTAGTACTGAAACAGGTGCTGGCCCGGAATCTCCTTGCACTTGCGCACCAGCCGGGCCAGGCGGGCATCGTGCACGGTCACGTCGTGCGGCACGCCTTTCTTGCCCACGAAAGAAAAATTCACGTCGGCCCCCTTCACCGCCACGTGGCCATCTTTGAGCGTGGTGAGGCCGTAACTGGCCTTTTTGCCGCCTTTGTTTTTGGCGTACTCCTTATTGCCGACCCGGATAAAGGACTGGTCCATCAGCGTAATCACTAGGGCCACCACCCGGTCGTGGTCGAGGTCCGGGCGGGCCAGGTCCTTGTTCAGCTGCTGGCGCAGGGGCTCCAGCTTTTCGCCGAAAGTGCGCAGGCGCGAAAACTTGGTCAGGCTGCGCATCTCGTCCCAGGCCGGGTGGTAGCGGTACTGCTTGCGGCCCAGTGCGTCGTGGCCCGTCACCTGTAGGTGCGTGGTGGCCGAGGGCGAAATCCACACCTCCGTCCAGGCCGGCGGAATTACGAAGCTGCCGATGCGGTCCAACGTCTTATCGTCGCTGATTTTTTGGTTGTGGGCGTCGTAGTAAGCAAATTTGCCGGCCCGGGTGGGTTTGCGTGTCAGGCCAGGGCCTTGGTCGGTGGCGTAGCGCAGGCCGGCCATCTGGGCCTGGCGGGCGGGGTCTTTATATAGGATATGGGCCTCATCCTGGGGTGATAAAGCCTTTTTACGGGTTTTTGGGCGGGCAGTGGTGGCGGCAGGCATAGTCAGTGATGTAGGAGTCGGAAATTCGGGCACCGGCATTCTACGGAAAAGATGCCGGCGGGGCTACGTCCTAGCTACGGCGGCACCAGCCCTTGGCCGTAGTTTTGCCACATGAATCTGCTTAACCCCGTGTCCGCGTTCAACGAGTGGACCGACCATTTTCTTACCCGCTACCTCGTCCGCAAGGGCCGCCTCCAGCGCCTGCAACTCGATGCCTACCGCAGCTACGGCACGGCTTCCCGAATTTATGTGAAAGGCCGGCTGCTTGGCGACCGGGGTCTGCAGCCCCAAACAGCTACCGACTCCGGCTGGCGCAATTTTCGCAGCATGGTGCGCCGCTTCAACAGCCGCGAAATCGCCGGGGCCGACCTCGTGGCCGAGTTACCCGACGGCAGCCAGCACCTCGTTACGACCGACGATGAGGGTTACTTCACGCTCATCCTCAAGCCCCAGGCCCTGCCTGCCCCGGCGGCCTACCTCTGGTACCCCATTTCGGTGCGCGTGGCACGCCTGCCCCCGCCCTTCGGTCCCGGCCAGCCCGCCGTACAGGCCACCGCCAGCGTACTGGTGCCCCCACCCAGCGCCGAGTTCGGCGTCATCTCCGACCTCGACGACACCGTTTTCGAAACCCGGGCCACCAATCTGTTCAAGATGCTGGCCCGCACGCTGCTCAGCAACGCCCACTCGCGCCAGCCCTTCGAGGGGGTGGCCGCGTTCTACCGCCAGCTCCAGCGCGGCCGCACCGGCCAGCCCGACAACCCCTTTTTTTACGTGAGCAGCAGCCCCTGGAACCTCTACGACATGCTCGACGAGTTTATGGGCCTCCACGAGCTGCCCCCCGGCCCGCTCCTGCTGCGCGATTTCACCATTGGCACGCCGCGCACCACGCCCCCGCCCGGCATCACGGGCTCGGCCGCCATCCACTTCGCCCACAAGCTCCACGAAATCGACGACATCCTGACCACCTACCCAATGCTGCCCTTCGTGCTTTGCGGCGACAGCGGCCAGGAAGATGCCCGCATTTACCGCGAAGTAGTGCGCCGCCACCCCGGCCGCATCCGTGCTATCTACATCCGCGACGTGCAGGTACCGGCGCGGGCTCTGCTCGTCGGCCCCATCATCGAGGAGCTGAAAGTGGCGGGCGTGCCCATGCTGCTGGTGCCCGATTACGCGGCGGCAGCGGCACACGCGGCGGCAATGGGGCTGGTGGCTTAACCAGCGCCCCTCTCAAACGACGGTGACGACATGGTGGGTGAGTTACGGCAGTAAGGTGGTTGTTACTGGCTGCTGTTGGTGTGGTCGGCTACCACCACCCACTTGCCGTTGATTTGCCGCATCACCAGCAAGAAATAGCCCTGCAAGTCGCCCAGCGCCGCGGGGCGGGCCAGGTGCCAGCGCCCCACCACCTGCGCCGCGCCGGGGGCCAGCAGCGACACCCGCAGCCCGCCGAAATCGAGCTGGCCCATCGTGGCCGCGTCGGGGTAGTTTTTCTGGTAGTTAGCCAGCGTGGGCTGCCAGCCGTAGGTTGGCCCCTTCCGGCCAATAAACACCAGCGAATCGGACTGCCAGTAGCCCTGCATGAAGCCGGGAATATCGCCCCGGTTCCAGGCGGCGGTTTGGGTAGTGAGCACCTGCACGATGGCGCGGCGGTCGGCCTCCGGCTTGGCTTTGGGAGTGGCCTGGGCGGCAGCCCCGTGTGCGCCGGCCAGGCACACTAGCAAGTGCAGGGTTATGTTCAGATTAGCCATTGGTTTATCGGTGGTGAATGGGAGAAATTTTAGATTCTGACCCCAATCTCGCCCAAAACCCCGTAAACCGCATAGGCTGGCTAGCCAAACGACGGTTTGCGCTGTTACAGCAGCAGCAGTTGCTACTGCTGTAACGGCCCTGATTTTATTGATTTTCCATGACCGAGCCCACTCTCACCGACCAGGATATTGACCGCATCATCGAAATGGCCTGGGAAGACCGTACGCCTTTCGACGCCATTGAACAGCAGTTTGGGCTCCGCGAGCAAGCCGTTATCGAGTTAATGCGCCGCGAGTTGAAGGCTTCTTCCTGGCGCCGCTGGCGCGCCCGGGTGCAGGGCCGGGCCACCAAGCACGAAGCCAAAAGCCCGGTCGATGACGGGCGCTTTAAATCCACGCGGCAGCGCAGTATCAGCATCAATAAAATTTCTAAGCGCAGCTAGCGCGCCTACTTCAGCATTTCGGCCACGTAGCGGGTGCCGCCCAGCCGGCGCATGTTGCGCAGCACGCGCAGCTGCTTGGCCCGCGCCACCGGCCCGGGGTTCGAAGCCCGGAAGCGAAGCGGATTGGGCAGTACGCCAGCCAGCAGCGCGGCTTCGGCGGGGCTCACCTCGCTGGCAGACTTACCGAAATAGCGCCGGCTGGCCGCCTCTACTCCGAAAGTGCAGTCGCCCATCTCGGCCACGCTCAGGTACATCTCCATAATGCGGCGCTTGCTCCAAAGTGTTTCAATCAACACCGTGAAGTAGGCCTCGGCCAGCTTGCGTACGTAGCTGCGGCCCTGCCACAAAAACACGTTTTTGGCCACTTGCTGCGAAATGGTGCTGCCGCCCACGATGTGCTTGCCGTCGCCATTCCAGTTGCGTCGGGCGGCCTGGGTCAAGGCATCGAGGTCGAAGCCGTGGTGAAGCAGAAAGCGCTGGTCTTCGGCCGCCACCAGGGCCAGCGGCACCGTGGGGGCCACCTCATCGAGGGTGCGAAAATCGTAGCGGATGCGGCGCGGCGCGGGCTGAATGCCGTAGTAGCCGAGCCCTACCGGGGCGTGGGCGCGGCGGTCGAGCATCAGCCAGGTGGCGGGTGGGGCCACCCAGCGGTAGAGCAGCACCCAGGCCACCGAGGTCAGAAATAGCGCGGCCAGCAGTTGCAGCAGCAGCCGGCCGGCTTTTTTTAGCAGCGTGCGAACGTCAGGAATTAAGCTGGTGGAAGAGGACATGGGGCGCAAAAGTAGCGCCCTGCGCGGCTTTTCGGCATTCCCGCCTACCTTGCTACTCGCTCCGCCGCCGGCCGTATTGCCGGGCGGGCCAAAACCCAACGCCGGGGGCCACTTGTTGCGCCCGTAGTTACGTTCCGCCCCAGTACTTATTTGCCCATGGCCCGCCTGCTTCCGCTGTTTCCGCTCAACCTCGTGGTGTTTCCGGGCGAAAAGCTCAACCTGCACATCTTCGAGCCCCGCTACCGCCAGCTGGTGCGCGAATGCATCGAGCAAAATACCACCTTCGGCATTCCGCCCTATCTCAACGACAGCCTCAGCGAGCTCGGCACTGAAATGCGTCTGCTCAGCGTCGAGCAAACCTACTCCAGCGGCGAGCTCGATATCCGCTCCAAGGCCGTGGGGGTGTTCCGCATCAATAAGTTCTATCGCCAGGCTCCCGGCAAGCTCTACGCCGGTGCCCTTGTCGAAAACGTGACCCAGGATACGGAGGCCGACCCTGTGCTGCGCACCGTCATCACGAAGCAGGTTCGCCAGCTCTACGAGGCCCTGGGCCTGCGTAAGCTCCTGCTGGAACTAGCTCCCGACTACGCCATTTTCGATGTGGCTCACCACATCGGGTTCAGCACCGAGCAGGAATACCAGCTGCTGGCCACCACCAGCGAGCTCGAACGCCAGGAAATGGTCCGCGACCACCTCGACACCATCCTGCCCGTTGTGCTCGAAACCGAGCGCCTCAAGGAGCGGGTGCGCCTGAATGGCCACTTTAAAAACCTCACCCCCCCGAACTTCTAGGACCACGGACAGGAGGATTTTTAGCGAATTGCTCGGATGTTGCAATCTGTTTTGAGCGGCTAAATCAAGAATATGAAGCTGTCTAGGAAGTCAAAAGGCCGTCATGCTGAGCTTGCCGAAGCATCTCTACTGCTTTGTCAGGGCCGTCCAACGGCGCGGTAGAGATGCTTCGGCAAGCTCAGCATGACGGGCTGGTTGTTTTTGGCGACTTCCTGAACAGCAACGAAAAAAGGCTTGCCGATGGGCAAGCCTTTTTTCGTTGCGAGTTAACTGCAAAATCTGTACTCGTCCGATATTATTGCTTCAAGCCCGCTGGTACGCCCTGCGGATATTGCGCGGCAATTTCTTTTTGCAGCTCGCCAATGCGGTTGCCGGGGTCGGGGTGCGTGCTCATAAATTCCGGCGTGCTGCTGCGGCCGCCCTGCTGCTGGAGCATCTGCATCACCTGAATCATGGCGCGGGGGTCGTAGCCGGCTTTGGGCGTGAAATCGACGGCCAGCTTGTCGGCTTCCAGCTCATCGTTGCGGCTGAAACGCAGCGAAACCACCTTGGCAATGGCTGCCGCGATGGCTCCCTTGGCAATTGAGCTACCGGGGTTATTGGGGTCGTAGGACGCAATGGTGGCCGCGCCAGCCAGGCCCTGCGTCAGGTTCGACTTGGCGACCTGCTCGGCCGAGTGCCGGGCCACCACGTGGCCAATTTCGTGGGCCAGCACACCGGCCAGCTCGCCTTCGGTGGTCAGCTTGTTGAGAATGCCTTTGGTGATGAACACCTGGCCACCCGGCAGCGCGAAGGCGTTGATGGTCTGGTCGTCGGCCAATAGATGAAACTGAAAGCGGTAGGGCGTCTGGCCAGCTTTGGTGCTGGCAATAATTTTTTGGCCCACGGCCTGCACGGCGGCGGTGGCCCGGGCATCGGGGCTTTCGCCACCGTATTCGGCGGCCATTTGCGGCGCGGCCTGCAGACCCAGGGCAATTTCCTGGTCGGTGCTCATGTTGACGTGCTGGGTTTCGCCGGTCACTTCGTTTTTGGAAGTATTAAAAAAGTAGCCGAACAGCGACACCGCCGCCACGATGAGCCCGATGATGAAGCGGAGATTTAAGCGCATGGTAAACAATCAAAAAAGGATGAAAAAGAAAATCGCCGGGCGCGAAGCCCGGCGCGCTGCGCTTTTAACGCACCCCTGCCATTCTGGTTATGCTAATTGCCCGCCCCACCCCCGTCCGGGGTTGCCCACGAAGCCGTCGCCCCGTCTACCTCGAGCCAGCGCGAGTGGTAGCCAGCCTGGGCCGGCCCGTGCAGATACAGCACGCTCCCACCCTTAATAGCCTGCACGATAGCCGCCGCCTGCCCAGCCGGCAATGCCGGGCAGCCCTGGCTGCGTCCCAGCCGGCCGTGGGCCCGCACAAACTCTTCGCACACGTAGTCGGCCCCGTGCACGACCACGGCGCGGCTCTCGGCATTGGTGTTGAAGCCGGGGTCGAGTCCTTGCAGCTTCAGCGAGAGGCCGTGCTTGCCCACGTAAGTAGCCGGCGCCGTGCGGTAGAAGCCCAGGCTACTCATCTCCGAGCCTTCCTGGTTCGAAAACGCTACCGGCAAGTCGCCCCCACTGGCCTTGCCGTGTGCTACCAGCGTATGAAACAGCACGCGGCCGGCGGCCACGTCAATCACCCACAGGCGCTTCAATTGGCTGGGTCGGCTGAAATCGACCAGCGTAAGTACCGGCCGGCCAGCAGCGCGGCCCGCCGCCCGCACGTTATAAAAGCCTACCAATCCTTCGCGCAGCAGGCTAAACGGCAGGTCGGCGGCCCCTAACCGGGCAAATAGCGTTGCCGCTTTGCGCTCAAACACCGTCTGGTTGAACGCCCGGCGGGCACTTTCGGGCAACTTAGCCAGTGCGGCGGCCGGCACGGTTTGAGCCTGGGCCGCACCGCCCATCAGAACCAAGCCCACTACCGCGCTCGCAACTAAAATCCTTTTGAACATTCCAATAATATAAATTATATAAATCTGTATTTTAGTCAGCGTAGGTCGTAGACAGCACCAGGCCAAAAATAGTGCTTAATTTTGTTCATATTCTCGTTTCTAATTTATTTTCATCGCTCATGACGCATTTTTCCTACTGCCTGAGCGTTCGCCGGCACCTTTCTTTTCTCCTACTTGCGGCAAGCCCGGCATTGGCGGGCTGCGGCCACGCGCTCCCCAACATCCCCAACTTTGATGCCGCCGCCTGGCGCGCCGACCCCTACGCCTGCCACAACCAGCGGCGGGCGGCCGTGCCGGCCCTGCTGCGCGTTAAAGAGAATCTTTACGAAGCCCGGGCCGATGACGTGAATGCGCTCCTTGGCCAGCCCGATGAGGAGGAGCTACGCGCCAACACCGAAAAAGTGTATTACTACTATCTAGAACCCGGCACGCAATGCGCGGCCGGCCATGTGCGCTCGGCCGCCCCACGCATCAGCCTGCGCTTTGGCCCGCTCGGCACGGTTACGGAAGTACTGAGTGACCCGCTAACCCCGTTGCGTTAAAGAAATAGCCTCCTTTTGAAGGTAGACGATTTGTTTCATTGAAGTAAGAGTCGTCATTCGTCCGCTTGCAAACCGGAGGCCGGCGCAACCATAATGACTGCTGAAGTGGTATAAAAGCAACGGCCCGCCATTACTTGGCGGGCCGTTGCTTTTAACTTTTATTTTAAGTAAATGAGCCGCTTTGAGGCGGGATTACCCCAGGCCATTGCCGGTGGTGGCGGGCGCGGTAACGGGCGGGGCAGAACGCTGCAGCTGGCTCAACTGTGAAGGGGTGAGAATGCGGCTGCATTCCTGCTCGAACTGGGCTTCGAGCTCGGCCGCCTTGGCGGCACGGGTGGCAGCATCGGTGCGGTATTCACGATTGATGCCGTTGAGGGTGCTTAGCCGGGTGCGGTTCAGAGGGAGCAGCTGTAGATACTGTCCTTCATTCAGGTGGAGGCGGTTGGCCATCTCCCGGGTGTAGGACACAACCTCACGTTGGGAAGCCTCCCGAGGCGTGGGCTTTTCGGTAATCCGGTCAGCCATTTGTGCACGGGCCGGCAACGAAGCCAAAGACCAGCACAGCGCGATAAAGAAGGGAATAGAGAAACGCATAAGTCAATTTTTTCTTCGGCTAAAACAAATTTACGCCTTAAACGTCGATTTAGCAACGCAAAGTTTCAATCCGTTCTATCTTTTTTCACAATAACACACCACTTCTATATTCGAACCCATAAAAAAAGCAGCCTCGTCGGAGGCTGCTTTTCAGGCTACTACTGATTGGGGGCTACGGCAATTATACTTTTTCCATTTCCCCCATTGCCTGGTGTTCGGTGCTTTTAAAATACTGCATGGCAACGAGTGATGTGATAACGCCCGTCATGGTGCCAAGTAAAATGATGCCCAGGCCGCTAATCAGCACGCCCAGGTCGGACCCGAACAGGTCGCGGGCCTCAATCTGGCTGATGGCCGCCTGGCTGATGCCACCCAGCAGCCAAAAGAAAACGCCCAGCAGCGCCGAAGCCACCATCGCGGTGATGATGCCCGTACTGAAGCCGCCAAAGTAGGTCATGCGGTCGCCACAAGCCTTTTTGAGCCGCCGAATGGCAAACACCACCCCGCCGGCCAGCAGCACAATATCGAGGGTACCCGCTTCGAGCTGGCCCAGGAAACCGGCCAGGGCAGCCACGCCAGTGTAGACAACGAGGGCCAATGCGGTGAATACGCCCATACGCAGGCCGTTTTTTTCGGAAGTCAGAGTTGGGGCAGCCATACTTGAATTTGCGTTAACAGGTGAAAGTTGGCCAGATTAGCCGGTTTAAAGAGCCTTTAGACAGAAGTGCAACACGCGATACCGCGCGATGGTTGTACGCGGGGGGTCGCTAGCGGTTGACTGGCCAGTGTGCGGCGGGCACTAATCTTCCCGCTAGATAGTTATTTTCTTCAGGTTAAGCTACTCCTTTCCGCTAATCGGATTCGGACCCGGCTCCTATTATGTAATTTTGTGGCTGGCCCTGCTTGGATGCGGGGTGCCCGCGCCCTTATTTTTTGCTTGAATGATTTCCACCTCCAACGTTAGCCTGCGCTACGGCAAGCGCATTCTCTTCGAAGACGTCACCGTTAAATTCCTGCCCGGCAACTGCTACGGCCTTATTGGCGCCAACGGCGCAGGCAAGTCGACTTTCCTCAAAATCCTCTCGGGCGAGCTTGAGCCCAACACCGGCTCGGTGGAGATGCCCGCCGGCCAGCGCCTGGCCGTGCTCAAGCAGAACCAGTTTGCCTACGACGACCAGCAAGTGCTGCACACCGTCATTCAGGGCCACCAGCGCCTGTTTGCGGTGATGAGCGAGAAGGACGCGCTGTATGCCAAAGCCGATTTTTCGGATGCCGACGGCGAGCGTGCCGCCGTTCTGGAAGGCGAGTTTGCCGACCTCGAAGGTTGGAACGCCGACTACGAGGCGGCCGAGCTGCTCAGCGGCCTCGGCATCACGGAAGACAAACACTACGCACTGATGTCGGACCTCGGGGCGAGCGAAAAAGTGCGCGTACTGCTGGCCCAGGCCCTGTTTGGCAACCCCGACGTGCTGCTGCTCGACGAACCGACCAACAACCTCGATGCCGAGAGCGTGCTCTGGCTGGAGAACTTCCTCGATAATTTCCAGAACACGGTGATTGTGGTGAGCCACGACCGCCACTTCCTCGATGCCGTGTGCAACTACATGGCCGACCTGGACTTCTCAAAAATCACGATGTACCCCGGCAACTACTCGTTTTGGTACGAGAGCAGCCAGCTGGCCCTGCGCCAGCGCCAGGACGTGAACAAGAAAACCGAAGACAAGCGCAAGGAGCTCGAAGAGTTTGTGCGTCGCTTCTCGGCCAACGCCTCGAAATCGAAGCAGGCCACCAGCCGCCAGAAGCTGCTGCAAAAGCTAACGCTCGAGGAAATCAAGCCGTCTTCGCGCCGCTACCCCTACATCGCCTTCAAGCCCGAGCGCGAGCCCGGCAACCAGCTGCTGAACGTAGAAAACGTCAGCGCCAAAGTCGATGGCAAGCACGTATTCAAGAACGTGACGTTCTCGCTTGACAAAGGCGATAAAGTAGCCATTGTGGGCCGCGACGACCGGGCCGCTTCGCTGCTGTTTGACGTGCTGTTTGGTGATGCCACCCCGGCCACCGGCGATTTCAAGTGGGGCACCACCATCACGCCGAGCTACTTCCCCAAGGAAAACAACCAGTACTTCCAGTCGGGTGAAATGAACCTGGTGGATTGGTTGCGCCAGTACTCGACCGATAAGGACGAGAGCTTTGTGCGTGGCTGGCTGGGCCGGATGCTGTTTTCGGGCGAGGAATCGCAGAAGAAATCCAACGTGCTGAGCGGCGGCGAGAAAGTGCGCTGCATGCTAAGCAAGATGATGCTGGAAAGCGGCAACGTGCTCGTGCTCGACGACCCGACGAACCACCTCGACCTCGAATCCATTCAGGCCCTGAATAACGGGCTGCGTGACTATCCGGGGGCCATGCTCTTTGCCTCGCACGATTTGCAGTTCATCGACACAGTGGCCACGCGCATCATCGAGCTCACCCCCGACGGCATTATCGACCGACGCATGAACTACGAAGAATACCTGGCCGATGATAATCTGAAGGCCCAGCGCCAGAAGATGTACAAAATGGCCTAAGCAATTGACGATTACCGGCCGGAAAATGAATAATTTTCCGGCCGCTTTCGTTACCGGTCTGCGCGTGTGCGCTCCAATTCCCTCCTTTTTTCGCTTTTCGCATGAATCGTCGTCTGCTTCCGTTAATGCTGCTGGTTTCCGCAGCTATCGGGTTGCCCACCCTCCGGGCCCAGGCCCAGGACAATAAGCCGGTGCTCAACACGGCACCTCCCGGCCAGCCGCCCGTGACACCACGGCCCGTTACGCCGGCTCCGGTGCCCGTGCCAGCTACCGAGCCCACCGCACCGGCCTCTACGCCCACCTACGACCCCAACACGCCGGCCCCGCAGTCGTCGCCATCTGCGCCATCCGGCTTGGATTTCCCGAACCGAAAAACCACCAAGGCCGGCGGAGCGGAGGATGTGCCGCCAACCAAGAAGTTTCTTTACACCAACGTCGGCCTGGGCTTCGCTTCCGTAAATGGGTTAAACCAGTTCAACGCAAGTATCTCGCCCGCCGTAGGCTTCCGGATTTCCAATAAATTTGCCGTTGGCCCGGGTATTTCCTACGCCTACAGCAGCTACAGCCTCGATAATCAGGCGCGCAACGCTGGTTTCGCCCTAAACCTGAACGGCGACAAGAGCATCAGCTCCAGCAGCATCGGGCTGAAAGCATTTGCCCAGTACATCGTGTACAAGGAGTTTTTTGTTCATGCCGAGTACGAAGTTACCAATGCTCAACTCATTGATTTCGACTCGAATACTGGCTATTATAAGTATAAGCGCACTGTAGCCACGCCATTGGCCGGCATCGGCTACCGCTCCTACCTGGGCCAGAACGCGGCTATTGATATTGTCGGGCTTTATAATTTCGACAACAGCCTGTATTCGCTTTACCCCGGCCTGGTAGTTCGATTCAGCTTGTTGTTCAACTTTGGTAAATAGGGCTTATCTAGCCCGAATATTTGAACACAAAAAGCCCCGCTGGAAATTCCAGCGGGGCTTTTTGTGTTTTTTAGCTAACCCTTGCGGGAAAGACTATACCGCGCTTCGGCCGCTGATAACACGCAGCAGGATGGCGATGATGGCGATAACCAGCAGTACGTGAATGATACCGCCCGTGAAGAAGCCACCGAAGAAGCTAACAGCCCAGATGATGACCAGAATGACGGCGATGATATACAGGAGATTACCCATGATTGAAAGTTTGAAAGAGTGTGAAGGGGAGGTGAAAAAGAGAGTAAGAAGTGTCTCTGGGGCTTGTACGGGGTACTAATTCAAAAGGATATAATTCTTTATCATTTTTTTTCTGAGGCGCCAAACAAAATGACCCTTTCGCTTGTGGGCTTAGCTTTGTACCAAGTCGCCGTCATGGCTACATTTCTCATCCCACCCTCTCTTTTTCCGCACTTTATGAACGTCGCCGTAATTGGCTCTGGCACCATGGGCAATGGCATTGCCCACGTATTTGCCCAGCATGGTTTTTCCGTTTCTCTCATTGATATCAACCAGCCGGCGCTGGACCGGGCCCTTGGCACCATCACTAAAAACCTCGACCGCCAGGTAGCCAAAGCCACCCTGAGCGAGGACGACAAGATGGCTACCCTCGGCCGAGTGAAGACTTTCACCTCCATACAGGAAGGCGTGGCCGGCGTGAGCTTGGTGGTGGAAGCCGCCACTGAAAACGTCGACCTAAAGCTGCAAATCTTCCGCGACCTGGACCAGCATGCGCCCGCCGAGGCCATTCTGGCATCGAACACTTCGTCGATTTCCATTACTAAAATCGCGGCCGTCACCAAGCGCCCGGAGCAGGTAATTGGGATGCACTTCATGAACCCCGTGCCAGTGATGAAGCTGGTAGAGGTGATTCGGGGCTACGCCACCTCCGATGCCGTGACGCAGCAGGTAATGGAGCTGTCGCGCCAACTGGGGAAAACGCCTACGGAGGTGAACGACTACCCCGGCTTCGTGGCCAACCGCATACTGATGCCGATGATTAACGAGGCCATCATCACGCTGTTTGAGGGCGTAGCTGGCGTAGAGGAGATTGATACCGTAATGAAGCTGGGTATGGCCCACCCGATGGGCCCGCTGCAGCTGGCCGATTTTATTGGGCTGGATGTGTGCCTGGCCATTCTGCGGGTGCTGCACGATGGTCTGGGCAATCCCAAATACGCTCCCTGCCCCCTGCTGGTGAACATGGTAATGGCCGGCCGCCTGGGCGTGAAGTCGGGCGAGGGCTTCTATCAGCACACCGCCGGCTCGAAGGAGCTGGTAGTGGCCGCGCGGTTCCGGAAGTAGGCCCACGCCAGCTCCCCCTGAACGTCATGCTGAGCGCAGCCGACGCAGCGCTACCGCGTAAGTAATTATTTACTATTGCGGTAGCGCTGCGTCGGCTGCGCTCAGCATGACATTCTTTTGTTACAGCCACTTCATCACGTAAGGAAACAACCTGCGCTACGTCTACCGCGTTGTTATCGCAACCAACGAATCAATATTCCTACCCATGCAAAAAGCAACATTTGGCGCCGGCTGCTTCTGGTGCGTCGAGGCCGTATTTCAGAACCTGAACGGTGTGGAGAAAGTGGTTTCCGGCTATGCCGGCGGCCGCATTGCCAACCCAACTTACAAGGAAGTGTGCAGCGGCCTTACGGGCCACAACGAGGTGATTGACATCACCTTCGACCCGGCTATTATCAGCTTCACAGAGCTGCTCGAGATATTCTGGAAAACCCACGACCCGACCACCCTCAACCGCCAGGGCAACGACACCGGCACGCAGTACCGCTCGGGCATCTACTACCACAACGACGAGCAAAAGCAGCTCGCCGAGGAGTATAAGCAGAAGCTGAATGAGGGCCATGCCTTCCCCAATCCGGTGGTGACGGAAATTGTGGCCGCCCCCACCTTCTACCCCGCCGAGGACTACCACCAGAACTATTTCAACCTGCACGGCCACGAGCCTTATTGCCAGTTTGTGGCCCGCCCCAAAGTGGACAAGGTGAAGGCACTATTCGGCGAGAAGCTGAAGGCCGGCGTGTAATCCAATATTAATTTCGACTAGCAAAAAAGCCCACTGATTAGCGGGCTTTTTTGTTGGCCATTTTGGCTAGGTCGGCTTCCATTGCATCGAGCCGGGCTAGGAATTGCTCAGCATATTCCCAAGGATGAATTTCACGCTTACCTGCTTTTTCGGCTTCGTAGCGTTGACGTCGAAATGCATCAGCAGCCATTTGTAATACAGCGTTGTCAGCTTGACCAGCAATTTTGAATTGTCCGAATGCAGTGGCAACCACAGCCCGGTCAATTTCGCTATTCAATGACAATTCATCTCGTGACATTGCATCCAGTTGCGTGAGTTCTGTCACATCAAGATAAGTTGTATCAAATCCCCAATCGTTGGTTAACAGGTTGCGCAGAAATGTTGCTGCCTCAACTCCTGCAGTCCGTTGCTGGTACCATTCTTCAAGATTAGCTAGCGTGTCGTTCCCTGAATCGTTACCAAAAGGGGAAAAATCATCGGTACAATCATAATAGAATTCGGCGGCGGCATTTTCTACTAAAAGCGGATGGCTCGTTTCCCGAGCCAAGCCTACTTCCTCGTCATCAAAATAATAAGCACTCATAACTGGCGTGTTTATACACTAACCCCGAAATCCCGCAGCGCATCATTCAGCGACGTTTTCAAGTCCGTGCTCGGCTTGCGCTGGCCGATGATGAGGGCGCAGGGCACCTGGTACTCACCCGCCGGGAATTGCTTGGGAATAGTGCCCGGAATGACCACCGAGCGCGGCGGCACGTAACCACGGTATTCCTTGGGCTCGGGGCCGGTGACGTCGATTATTTTGGTGCTGCCGGTGATGGTGACACCCGCGCCAATCACGGCTTCTTTGCCGATGCGGCAGCCTTCGACCAGAATGCAGCGCGAACCGATGAACGCGCCGTCCTCGATGATGACGGGGGCGGCCTGCACGGGCTCCAGCACGCCGCCCAGGCCCACGCCGCCGCTCAGGTGCACGCCTTTGCCCACCTGGGCGCAGCTGCCCACGGTGGCCCAGGTGTCCACCATCGTGCCCTCGCCCACGTAGGCGCCGATGTTCGTATAGCTGGGCATCAGGATGACGCCGGGGGCCAGGAACGCACCGTAGCGGGCCACGGCGGGCGGCACCACGCGCACCTGCTGGCCGGCGTAGTCGGTTTTAAGCCGCATTTTGTCGTGAAACTCGAAGGGGCCGACTTCCTGGGTGCTCATCTGGCGGATGGGGAAGTAGAGAATCACGGCCTTTTTCACCCACTCATTAATGGTCCATTCGCCGCCGTCTTCGGTGGGCGGGGTGGCCACGCGCAGGCGGCCTTTATCGAGCTCTTCGATGACGTGCTCGATGGCAGCTTTGGTTTCGGAAGTTTGGAGCAGGGCGCGGTCGGCCCAGGCGGCTTCGATTTGGGTTTGCAGGTCGGACATTGGAGGAGGCAAAATAAGTATTGGTTAAGCGGCCAGACAATAAAAGAGCCGCTTGGAAGCTGCAAAACTAGCATCTTTGGCCCGTGCCTGGCTCCCAACCATCTCCTTTTGTCATTCTGTTGGCCTCCGTTTTGAAGCCCGTAGACGATACCCGCATGCGGGGCAAGTTTGCTGAAACGCTGCTTGAGCGACCAACCACTCAGGTTCATGTAGCTGGCCGCGGCCCCGTGGGCACCGAAACTGGAATGGCCGACGAGTTTTTTGGCGTGTATCGGCATCGCATTTTTGATGGCTTCCGCACGAGTCTTGACCGGCTGGCGGCGCAGGCCCGCTACTGGCGCTTGCTACAAAGACTGCATCCTACGGTCGTCGTCGTGCACGCCCCGGAGCTGCTCCCGCTCACGCTGCTCTGGCAGGCGCTGGGCCGGGGCCGCAAATTCCTCTACGACATCCGCGAAAACTACGCGCTCAACGTGCGTACGCAGCGCGTGTACCAGGGCTTCACGCGACGCGGGCTGGCGGCCGGCTTGCGCTGGGTAGAGGCACGCGCGGCGCGGCGGGCGGCCGGAGTTATCCTGGCCGAAGCCAGCTACGCCGCCGAACTGCCATTTTTGAGTCAGTTGCCAGCTAATCGGGTGGTGATACTCGAAAACAAGTACCAGCCCCAACCGGGCGAGGTTTTGCGCCAGCAACCACTGGCGCTGCCGCCGCGCAACGAGCCGCTACGCCTGTTGTATTCCGGTACCATTTCGGAGCTAAACGGGATATGGGACGCGATTGCCCTGGCCGAGCAGCTGCGCGCCGCGTGGCCCGGCGGGGTGCGGCTCACCATCATCGGCTTTTGCCAGCAGCCCGGGCTGCTGCGGCAGCTGGAGGAAAATGCGGCTCAAAACTCCGGCTGGCTCACGCTTATTGGCGGGGCTGAAATGGTACCTCATGCCCGCATCGTGGCCGAAATCGATAATAGCCACCTCGGGCTGTTGGCCTACCAACCGCACCCGAGCACGGAGCGCTGCCGGCCCACCAAGCTGTTCGAGTACCTGGCCCACGGGCTGCCGGTGCTGGCATCGCCCAATCCGCTGTGGCTGGAATTGTTGAATGCCCACGGTGCGGGCCTGCCAGTCAACTTCGGGCAGCCCATCGATGGAGCCGCCCTTGTGGCCCGCCTGCAAGCCCACTCGTTCTATCCCCACGGCATTCCGGCCGACGTGCGGTGGGCCGGCGAAGGCAAAAAATTGTGGCATTTGCTGGATTCTGTGATTTAACCTGCCACCTTTGCGCCCCAATTTGCTCGCAGCACGTAGGTAAGTCACCGTTGTTAACGCTGCTTTGCCGTCGGTCTTCTCTCCCTTCAGCCCCTCATTTCCCCTCCCACCATTCATGGCAACTTTACGTCACTCATTCATTGCCGGGGTCGGCCACTACGTGCCAAGCCGCGTGGTTAAAAACGCCGAGCTGGAGCCAATGATGAATACTTCCGACGCCTGGATTCAGGAGCGCACCGGCATTAAGGAACGCCGCTGGTTCGAGGAAGGCACCGATACTACCGCCAATATGGGTGCCAATGCCGCCCGCAAGGCCTTGGAAATGGCCGGCGTTGAAGCCAACGACGTGCAGCTGATTGTCTTCGCCACGCTCTCGCCCGATTATTTCTTCCCCGGCTCGGGTGTGCTGATGCAGCGCGAGCTGGGCATGACCAACAACTGCCCCGCGCTCGACGTGCGCAACCAGTGCTCCGGCTTTGTGTACGCCCTTTCGGTGGCCGACCAGTTTATCCGGACCGGCATGTACGACACGGTGCTGGTGGTGGGCTCCGAAATCCATTCCTCCGGCCTCGACAAATCGCCCGAAGGCCGGGGCGTAGCCGTTATTTTCGGCGATGGGGCCGGGGCCATGGTGCTGCGGCCAAGCACCTCCGACAACCAGCTGATTATGAGCACGCACCTGCACGCGCAGGGCGAATTTGCCGAGGAGCTCATCGTGAAAGAGCCCAGCTCGAACCGCAACAACCGCGTGGAGTACATTGTGGCCAACCAAGCCGAGCTTTATCCCTACATGAACGGCCAGAACGTGTTTAAGCACGCCGTGGTACGCTTCCCGCAGGTCATCAAGGAGGCGCTGGACCAGAATGGCATGCAGGCTTCGGACATCGACATGCTCATCCCGCATCAGGCCAACCTGCGCATCACCCAGTACGTGCAGCAGAAAATGGGCCTCAGCGATGACAAGGTGTTCAGCAACATCCAGCGCTACGGCAATACCACCGCCGCCTCGGTACCTCTGGCCTTCAGCGAAGCCGTGCAGGAAGGCAAAATCAAGCGCGGCGACCTGGTTTGCCTCGCCGCCTTTGGCTCGGGCTTCACCTGGGCCTCGGCACTGCTGAAGTTTTAAGTATTGAATTTTGACTGTTTGGGGGCCAGTGCGAAGCGTGCATTTCATTTTGAATGCAGCTTTGCACTGGCTTCACCATGCCAGCCCTGCCCCGAATGAGCGACTCCGCATCCAGCCTGCCACCCGTCAAACTTCCCAGCCACACCGAGGAAAATTACCTCAAAGCCATTTTCAAGCTGGCCGAGGCCGAGCCCGAGGCGTCGGGCGTGAGCACTAACCGCATCGCCGCGGCCCTGGCTACGCGCGCCGCTTCCGTGACGGACATGCTGCGCCGCCTGGCCGAAAAAGGCCTGTTGAATTACGAGAAATACCGCGGCGTGCAGCTCACCGCCGAGGGCCAGCGACTGGCCCTGCTCACCATTCGCAAGCACCGGCTGTGGGAGGTTTTCCTGGTGCAGCAGCTCGGCTTTAGCTGGGATGAGGTGCACGAGGTGGCCGAGGAGTTGGAGCACGTGCAGTCGCCGCTGCTGATGCGCCGGCTCGACGCCTTCCTGGGCCACCCCGCCCTCGACCCTCATGGCGACCCCATACCAGCCGAAAATGGGGCCATGCGCCGCCCTGCCCACCGCTTGCTGGCCGACTTGTGCGCGGGTGAGTCTGGCACGCTGACTGCCGTTAAAAATACCACCGCGCCCTTTCTCCAGTATCTCGACAAAGTGGGCCTGCAGCTCGGAGCTAAGGTTGAAGTACTGGATAAGGTAGCATTCGACAACTCCTTCGAGCTCAGAATAAACCGTGAGCGTACGGCTCTTATTTCAGCCGAAGTAAGCCGCAACCTGTTTGTAACGGCATGACCACCCTTTCCTCCGATACCATTGTTGCGTTGTCGACCCCGTCGGGCGCGGGCGCGCTGGCAGTCATCCGGCTTTCCGGGCCAGCGGCCGTAGCCATTACCGCCGCCGTGTTCTCCAAAAAGCGCTTCGCCGAAGCTGTCGGCAATACCCTGCACTACGGTACCCTGCGCGACCCCAGCGGCGGCGAAATCTTGGATGAAGTGGTGGTTGGCCTCTTCCGCGCCCCGCGCTCCTTCACCCGCGAAGACGTGGTCGAAATCAGCTGCCACGGCTCCGGTTATGTGGTGCGCCAGGTACTGGCCCTGCTCCTGCGCCACGGCGCGCGCCTGGCCGAGGCCGGCGAGTTCACCAAGCGCGCATTCCTGAGCGGAGCCATGGACCTGGCCCAGGCCGAAGCCGTGGCCGACCTTATCGCCGCCGACTCCGCCCTCAGCCACCGCGTTGCGCTGAACCAGCTGCGCGGCGGCTTCTCGCAGGAGCTGCGCGAGCTGCGTGCCCGCCTTGTCAAGTTTGCCGCGCTATTGGAGCTGGAGCTGGACTTTGGTGAAGAAGATGTCGAGTTTGCCGACCGCACCGGCCTGGCCGCGCTGCTGGCCGAAGTGCACGGCGTGGTACTGGGCCTGCTCCGCTCCTTTGAGTTGGGCAACGTCATCAAAAATGGCATTACCACCGTCATCGCCGGCCGGCCCAACGCGGGCAAGTCCACTCTACTCAACGCTTTGCTGCGCGAAGAGCGCGCCATTGTCTCGGCCATTCCCGGCACTACCCGCGACTTTATCGAAGATGAAGTGGGCATCGACGGCCTGCGCTTCCGCTTCGTGGACACGGCTGGCCTGCGCGACGATACCGCCGATGAGGTCGAAGCCATTGGGGTGGCCCGCACCCGGGAGCGCGTGCGCCAGGCGGCGCTGTTGCTCTACTTATTCGATGTGACTGAGTTGACTCCCGCTGAAGTACGGGCTGAAATTCAGGCCTTAACTACCGGCCTCAGCCTTTCCGTACTAGCCGTCGGTAACAAAACCGACCTGGCATCGGCCGAGGCGCTGGCTGCTTTTGAGGCCGGGTTTCGGGCCAGCCAGCCCGAAAATGAACCGCCAGTTCCGCTGCTGCTACTGGCCGCCGCTCAAAATCAGGGCATCGAAACCCTGCAGACTGCGCTGGTTGAGCAGGTGCGGGGCTCGGCACTGGAAAACAATGCTTCTGCTACCATCGTGACCAATGTGCGCCATGCCCGCGCCCTCGAAATCGCGGCTACTCATCTGGCCGCCGTCCAGGCGGGGCTCGAAACCGGCCGGGGTACTGAGCTGCTGGCCGCGGACCTGCGCCATGCCCTGGCGGCGCTGGGCGAAATTACCGGCGAAATTTCGTCCGAAGATTTGCTAACCAGCATTTTCACTCAGTTTTGCATCGGCAAGTAGCAGGTGCTGTGAACGGCTGGTAAGGCACCACCGCAGAATTTTCGCCACGGTTGGCCGCTCTGAAAAAAACAGCCGTTTAGGGGGTTTATGGAAACCTCCCGCGCCCTTTACGTGTAAAGCTTGCAGTCACCGGAGCCGAAAAAATTTCCCGGCTTACGACCTGTGGCGTAGTTTCGCACTCTAAATCCCCCTTACCCCTCCCGCCCATGGCAGAAACTGCTGAACTCATCCTCGACGGCAAGTCCATCACCTTGCCCGTCATCGAAGGTACCGAACACGAAAAAGCATTCGACATTGGCAAGTTGCGCGACCAGACCGGCTACGTTACCCTCGATTCGGGCTACAAGAACACCGGTGCCACCAAAAGCGCCATTACTTTCCTTGATGGCGAAGAGGGCATCTTGCGCTACCGCGGCTATCCCATCGAGCAGCTGGCTGAGAAATCGAGCTTCCTGGAAGTCGCCTACCTGCTGATTTACGGTATTTTGCCGACTCAGGCCGAGCTCGACCACTTCAGTGGCCAGATTACCCAGCACACGCTGGTGCACGAGGACATGCGCAAGATTTTCGATGGTTTTCCATCGGCTACGCACCCCATGGCCATCCTGTCATCGCTCATCTGCGCGCTCACCGGCTTCTACCCGCAGAGCGTATCGCCCGACCTCAGCCCCGAGGAGATGGAGCTCAACATCATTCGCCTGCTGGCGAAGATGCCGACCATCGCGGCCTGGACCTACAAGAACAACATGGGCCATCCGTTGAACTACCCGCGCAACGACATGGACTATTGCGCCAACTTCCTCTACATGATGTTCAGCTTCCCTACCGAGAAGTATGAAATCAACCCTGTCGTAGTAAGGGCCCTCAACAAACTGCTCATCCTGCACGCCGACCACGAGCAGAACTGCTCGACCAGCACGGTGCGTCTTGTAGGCTCGGCCAACGCCAGCCTCTACGGCTCGGTTTCGGCTGGTATCAACGCCCTTTGGGGCCCGTTGCACGGCGGTGCCAACCAGGAAGTTATCGAAATGCTGGAATCCATCGAAAAAGATGGCGGTGATACCAGCAAGTTTATCAACAAAGCCAAGGACAAGAACGACCCGTTCCGGCTCATGGGCTTTGGCCACCGCGTATACAAAAACTTTGACCCACGCGCCAAAATCATCAAGGTAGCCGCCGACGAGGTACTTCAGGCCCTCGGCATGCAGGACAGCCCCTTGTTGAAAATTGCGCAGGAGCTCGAACAGGCCGCTCTAACCGACCAGTACTTCATCGAGCGCAAGCTGTACCCGAACGTGGACTTCTACTCGGGTATCATTTACAAAGCCCTGGGCATTCCTACCGAGATGTTCACGGTGATGTTTGCGCTGGGCCGCCTGCCCGGCTGGATTGCTCAATGGAAGGAAATGCGCGAGAACAAGGAGCCCATCGGCCGCCCCCGTCAGATTTATACCGGCGAGTTGGAGCGTAACTACGCGTCCATTGAGGCCCGCTAGGTTAATCCATATTATGACAAACAAAAAGCCCGCTCTGCAAAGCGGGCTTTTTCGTGTTCAGTTGGCACGGGCTCCTCCCCTATTTCAGGCGGTGTGCGGTGAAGCTGGTGCGCAGGTTTTGGTACGCCACCAGCTGCTGGGGTTGAAGCAGCTGGCTCAGCTCAGTCTCGTACCGTTGCTGAGCAGTGGCAAGCTGTGTGTCACGCTCTTCGGCGCTGGCCCCGTTGAGAATGATTTCCAAGTCGCGGCGCTCGGTCAGCATCTGCAGGTGCAGCTGCTTAACGGCGAGGTACTGGGCCTCGTTGAAAGGGATGTGCTGGGCCAGAGCCCGGGTAAGGGTCGTGGCGCGGCTCATCATAGCCGATGAGTAAGCGCCTTCGCCGGGCCCGGCCATAGCAGCTGGTGCAATAATAACACCCGCGGCGATGCAAGTTGCCAGAAACAAGTTTTTCATGGAATTGGGGGGTGAAGGTGATAAGTTGCGTTAAGCGGCCAGAACTCGAGTGTTTGACCAATCCAAACGTAGGCAAAAAAATCATTTGAACGAAAAATATTTTTTTTGTCACTTTTTTCACCTCATCATTGCCCTAGTACTATATAATCAGCTCATATTCGGCTAGTTGAATTTTACAGAAAAAGTAAGTAGTTAATCAAAAAAAAAGTCAGCCATAAGGCGAACCATATATTTCTACCGGGGGAATCCAATTATATTTACACTTACTTAAAGCCTTACTTTAAGTGAAATAGGTTCTGGGTCGGTACTCGACAGCCAACATGCCTTCACATCATAACCACATCCAAGTGCTCCAATGAAGGCTATAAAGCTTAAAACGATTGCCTGTTGACACCTGATTCAACCAAAACCGGCGGCTAATACCGGCAAAAGCCGTTATCAGCCGCCGGAGCGTGCCTTCTTGTTAATGCCGCAATTGCGGCTAGCCCTTACAGAATATGAAGCTCGATACGCCGGTTGAGTTGCCGATGAGCCTCGGTATCGTTGGCGGCTAGCGGGTGCGTTTCGCCGTAGCCACGCGAACGCAGGCGAGTGGGCGAAATGGCGTGAGCCGACAGATATTCGACTACTGACTGGGCCCGACGCTGCGAGAGTATCGAGTTGGTTTCTGGTGAGCCCACGTTATCGGTGTAGCCGGATACCTCAATCTGGACGTCGCGGTACTGGCGCAGAAACTCGATAAGCCGGTTCAGCTCCGTACGCGACTGCGGCTTGAGGTCAAATTTATTGGTATCGAAGAACAGGTTGTTCAGCACCACGCTACGGCCCGAACGCACGGGCTCCAAATAAATGTCCAGGGCGGTGGGGTTAAAGGCGTGCTGATTGCTGTAATCAAAGCTGAGGCTTTTGAGCAGGTACTTATTGGCGGCCGCGTACATGGCGTAATGGTGGCCTTCATTCAGCACCACGGTGTAATCGCCGTATTCGGGGTCAGAAGTCACAAACTGCGTAAGCACGTCGGTGTCGAGGTCGTAGAGCTTCACCTCGGCCTTGAGCGGCTTTTTGGTGTTGGCATCGAACACCCGGCCCTGCGTGTAGGTACTAGTTTCGCGGGCCTTTACGGGCGGTGGTACGGCAAAGCTAAACAGCTCGACCGGCCGCTCGCGAGCCAACCGGTAGCCACCAGTTGGCTCTTCGGTGGCCCGGCTGCGCGAGCAAAATCCCTTGAGGTTGTCGGAAGTAATAAACAGAGAAGCCTCGTTCTCGAACGTATTTAGCGGATAGCCCAGGTTGGTGGGGGAAGTCCAGGTACCGGCAGCCGTTTTTTCGCAGCGAAATACATCCAGCCCTCCCATGCCCACGAGGCCATCGGTTACATAATACAAAGTGGTACCGCTGGCGTGGATGAACGGAGCCATGTCCTTGCCCGGCGTGTTCACGGGCGTACCCACGTTTTGGGCGGGGCTCCAGTTGCCGTCGGGCTGCAGCGTGCTCATATAAATATCTTCCTGACCCTGGCCACCGCGGCGCGTGGAGGTGAAATAGAGCGTGCGGCCATCGGCCGAAAGCGACGGCTGCGAGTCCCATTCCGTGGAGTTCACGTTCAGGCCCAGGTTTACGGGAGCACTCCAGTTGTTGCCGGTGCGCCGCGAGATGTACAAATCGCAGTTGCCGATGGCCTTGGGTCGGTCACAGGAGGCGAACACCAATGTCTTGCCATCGCCTGAAATCGAGCCGGCCCCCTCGTTATAGCTGGAATTAATAGCCGGAGAAATGGGCTGGGGCTCGCCCATACTGCCGTCTTTGTTTTGGCGGCTCACATACAGGTCTTCGCCGCTGCTGGCGGCCGGGCGACCCGTGAACAGCAGAAAGCGGTTATCCGCCGTGAGGTCGGGAAAGTACTGGAACTTGAACGCATTGAGAGGCGCGGGTAGCGGCACCGGGGCCTCACCAACGGGGTGCTTCAGCGCTTCAAGGGCAAATTCGCAGGTGAGGAGCTGGCGCTGCGACTTGGCCAAATTCTTCTGCGTCTTCGGAGCCACCTTCATTAGTTGGCGGTAGGCATCGAGCGCCGTCTGGTATTCCCCGTAGCTAAGGGCTAAGTCACCAACCAATTGGTATTCAGAGGCATGGATTCCTTCAACGGACACTTTGGCCAAGCCATCGCGGTAAGCCGCCAGCGCCCCCCGATTGTCGCCCATGGCCTTCAGCAACGAGCCCTTCAGCAGAAAGCCATCGCCAAAGGATGGGAACTTCTGGTTGAGCTGCGTGAGCACCGCCACTGCTTTTACAAAGTCGCGCTCCTTAACGTGTTGCTGGGCTTTTTCCAACAGGCTGCGCGCCTTGGTGTTCCCGGGCGTCTGCACTTTGGGCGGGAGCTGGCTCCAGGCTGTTTGGGCCGTGGCCACACTCAGCAGGCACATCATTCCGAGGCGCACGGCCCCCAACACTGAATCGCGACGCATAGAATGAACTACGGAATGTCTAAGTATTTATGAGTCTGCAACGATACCTGCCAGCGCGGGTGCGCTTTCACGTAATCGACCAGTTCAGCGGTCATCTGTGCCGCCCGGCTCCACTCGGGCTGCAGATACAGGCGGGTGGTGGCGGGCACCAGGGCCGCATGCTCTTCGGCCCAGGCAAAATCGTGCCGGTTATACACCACCACTTTCAATTCGTGGGCCGCCGCGAGCACATTGGCCAACGGTGCCTTAAATTTCTTCGGCGACAGGCAAATCCAATCCCAGGAACCGGAAAGCGGGTGCGCGCCTGAAGTTTCGAGCCAAGTGCGGCAGCCTGCCTCCCGTAGCGCCGCCGTGAGCAGTTCCAGATTATGCATGAGGGGCTCGCCGCCGGTAATCACCACATCGCGCCCAGGGTATTTGAGCACGGCGGCCACCAGTTGCGCCACGGATTGGCGGGGGTGGGCATCGGCGTCCCACGACTCCTTAACATCGCACCACACGCAGCCCACGTCGCAGCCGCCCAGCCGGATAAAATAGGCCGCCCGCCCAGTGTTGTAGCCTTCACCTTGAATGGTGTAAAACTGCTCCATAACGGGCAGCATCGCGCCCGATACCGGCGCGGCCACTTCACCAAAAGGTGCAATAATTTCAGAAGAATGTAACGTCACGAGTACTAATAAAAAAGGCGTCAGGAAGCGAAGCATCCATAACGCCGGCAACAAGGCAAGGTGTTCCCAGTGCCGGACTTAAAAGTACAGCACTGGGACAGCTTAACCAAATATTCCAAAAAATCAGTTCACCGGGCGAGGGTAGATTTTACCAGTGGCCGCCCGCAGCGTATTGAGCAGAAGCATGGCAATGGTCATCGGCCCGACACCACCGGGTACCGGCGTGATGGCTGAGGCCAGTGGGGCTACCTCGGCAAAATTCACATCGCCCTTGAGGGTATAGCCGCTCTTCTTTGAGGCGTCGGGCACGCGGGTGGTGCCCACGTCGATGACTACCGCGCCGGGCCGCACCATGTCGGCTGTCACGAACTCGGGCCGGCCGATGGCGGCCACCACGATATCAGCCGTCCGGCAGATTTCAGCCAGGTTCTCGGTGCGCGAATGGCATAAAGTAACCGTGCAGTTGGCCGTATCTAAATTCTTAGCCAACAGTATACTAACTGGTGTACCAACAATGTTGGAACGGCCAATTACCACGGCGTGTTTGCCACTGGTTTTAATGCCTTGACGGCTTAGTAATTCCACAATGCCCGACGGCGTGGCGGGTAGCAAAGCGGGCAGGCCGGCTACCATTCGGCCGATGTTCATGGGATGGAAACCGTCGACATCCTTCTCGGGCCGGATGGCCTCGATGACCTTCTCGGGGTCGATGTGCTTGGGTAAAGGCAACTGCACAATGAAGCCGTCTATTTCAGGGTCGCGGTTCAGGTCGTCGACTTGGGTTAGCAGTTCGGCTTCGGTTATATCGTCTTCGAACCGCAGTAGCGTCGAGGCAAAGCCCACGCGCTCGCAGGCCAGCACTTTGTTGCGCACGTAGGTTTCCGAGCCACCGTCGTGGCCCACGAGGATGGCGGCAAGGTGGGGCACCCTCTGCCCAGCGGCTTGCAGGGCGGCTACTTCGAGGGCAATTTCGGCCTTGATATCTTCGGCGGTCTGCTTGCCGTCGATGAGGTTGTTGGTGGTTTGCACGGGGGACGTCGTCATCGGTAAGTCATCCTGAGTACAGCGAAGGACCTTTTCACGCCTTGAGCCGTAGTGATTCAAATCTGATGAAGGCAACCGTGACAAGATGCTTCCTTCGTCAGCACGACCATAAAAAAAGCGGCCCGAAAGCCGCCTTTTTACAAATCAATCAATTTTAAGCACTGCCAGGAAGGCTTCCTGCGGTATTTCGACGGAGCCCACGGAACGCATCCGCTTCTTACCCTCCTTCTGTTTTTCCAGCAGTTTGCGCTTCCGGCTGATGTCGCCGCCGTAGCACTTGGCAATTACGTTTTTGCGCAGCGCCTTCACCGTTTCGCGGGCGATAATTTTCTGTCCAATCGAAGCCTGAATAGCGATATCGAACATCTGACGGGGCAGCAGCTCGCGCAGCTTCTCGCAGAGGCGCTTGCCCCACTCGTAGCTTTTGGAGCGGTGCACGATGGCCGACAGGGCATCGACTTTTTCACCGTTCAGCATCACGTCGAGCTTCACCATATCAGCCTCACGGAATCCAATCAGCTCATAGTCGAGCGAAGCATAGCCGCGGCTGATGGTTTTCAGCTTATCAAAGAAATCGAATACAATTTCGGACAGGGGCAATTCGAAAGTCATTTCCACCCGCTCGGATGTGAGGTAGGACTGGCCCTTAATGATGCCGCGCTTGTCCATACACAGCGTAATGATGGGGCCGACGTACTCCGAAGCCGTGATAATCTGAGCCTTGATAAACGGCTCTTCAATCACCTTAATCAGGTTGGGCTCCGGCATTTCCGACGGCGCGTTGATGGTCAGCAGCTGGTCCTTGGTGCCGATGGCGTGGAACTGCACGCTGGGCACGGTGGTAATAACCGTCATGTTGAACTCGCGCTCGAGGCGCTCCTGCACGATTTCCATGTGCAGCATGCCCAGAAAACCGCAACGGAAGCCGAAACCCAAGGCCACCGACGTTTCGGGTTCCCATACCAGCGAGGCGTCGTTGAGCTGCAGCTTTTCCATGCTGGAGCGCAGCTCCTCGTACTCGGTGGTTTCGACGGGATAGATGCCGGCGAATACCATCGGTTTTACATCGGCAAAGCCCTGAATGGCGTCTGCGGTAGGCCGGTTGACGTGGGTAATGGTGTCTCCCACCTTCACCTCGCGCGCTTCCTTGATGCCCGAGATGAGGTAGCCCACGTTGCCGGCGCTCATTTCGGTGCGCGGCTCCTGGGCCAAGCCCAGAATGCCGATTTCGTCGGCCCCGTATTCCTTGCCAGTGGCCATAAACTTCACCTTGTCGCCCTTGCGCATGGTGCCGTTTTTGATGCGAAACAGAACTTCGATGCCGCGGTAGGAATTGAAGACGGAATCAAAAATCAGGGCTTGCAACGGGGCCTCCGGGTCACCTTTCGGGGCCGGAATACGGTCGCAGATGGCATTAAGAATGGCTTCGATGCCGATGCCGGTTTTGCCGGATGCGTGCAGAATATCGTCGGGCTCGCAACCAATCAGGTCCACGATTTCGTCGGTCACCTCCTCCGGCATGGCGTGCGGGAGGTCGATTTTATTGAGCACGGGGATGATTTCCAAATCGGCCCCGATGGCGAGGTAGAGATTAGAAATGGTCTGGGCTTCGATGCCCTGCGAGGCATCGACGATGAGCAGGGCACCTTCGCAGGCCGCGATGCTGCGGCTCACCTCATAGCTAAAATCGACGTGGCCGGGCGTGTCAATCAGGTTCAGCGTGTAGATTTCCCCTTTGTAGGGGTACTGCATCTGAATGGCGTGGCTCTTGATGGTGATGCCACGCTCCCGCTCAAGGTCCATGTTGTCGAGCAACTGGGCCTGCATGTCGCGCTTGGCCACGGTGCTGGTAAATTCGAGCAGGCGGTCGGCCAGGGTGCTTTTCCCGTGGTCGATGTGGGCAATGATGCAAAAGTTGCGGATATTCTTCACAGAGGGCGGTTTTTCAGAAGGCGAAGGTACGAACCACGAGGCGCAAAAGCCAGCCGGAGGCCGGCTGCCAAGCCCGGCAGTATGCTGGGGCATCTGCGTCTAAGTGCTTAGTTTTACCGGTTGCCCTGATTATTTACCTGCCCTGCGCCTATGAACCCGGAAACTTCTACGTTATCATCCCCGACAGCCGACGCCGAAAAAAACAAGTTTATCATTTCAGCGCTCAATAGCACAGGGCTTTACGTGCTAGCCTATTACCTGGTGTGGGGCCTGTACGAGGCAGCGAAAGTGCTGGCTTCGCGCTACTTTCATCTGCGGGGCAGCTGGAACCCGAGCCGGGTAGTTTATACGCTCAACGACAGCGAATGGTGGCGCACGGCCGTGGTAACGGTGTATGGAGTGGGGCCGCTGGTGTGCCTGTTGCTGAGCTTGGTGGTGTTTCGCTGGTATTGGCGGAGCGAGCGGGCCCGGCGCGGGCAGCGCAAACTGTTACTACTATGGGTGATTTTTCAGGCGTGCAATGCCGTATTCGGAGCACTGCTGGCCGATACGTTTACGCAATCGGGCTCGTGGTACGTATTCGATTGGCTACTGCGCATGGGCAACGCAGTGAATATTGGCTTGGCCCTGTTGGCCGGGCTGGTGCAACTGGGCCTGGGCTACTTCGGGGCCATCGCCTTCTTGCAGGCCCATGACTCTAAAACGGTGATGCGCTACGATAATCGCCAAAAAATGGTGTTCAGTACACTGGTTGCACCTTGGGTGGCCGGCAGCCTGTTCATCATGCTCCTAAAACAGCCCTATCTGACGATTCAGGAAGCACTGCACCTAGCCATGATGGGGCTTTTGATAACTCCCATGGCCCTGGGCTGCCTGAACGAAGTGTTTTCCGATACCGTTAAACGGCCGCAGGCTACCCGAATTGCCTGGGGGCTGATTGGGCTGGCCGTTGTGCTGGCCGTGGTTTGGCGGCTGGCTCTGAGCCCACCGGTGACCTTTGGCTAGCAATCATCAAAGGGGGGGAAACATACGGCATGTCGGGCATTTTTTCCCTGCCGCCACGACAATTCTGGTACCGGGTGGTCCGTGTCGACCATTCCGACTTTGCGGCGGTCGCTGCCGGACCCTGATAATATTCTCGCAAAATGGTCCTCTATTGTCGCAATTGCGCCCTCCCAGCCAACCACAAGGGCTAAAAAGCAGTTTACCGCGTGCGGTATGCTCTTTTCGCCTGCCTACTTTCACCCCTTTTCACCAACCTTACCAACACCTTTATTATGGGAATCACCCTCAAACAAGCTCAAACGGCGGTGCAGGCCGCTCACGAAAAAGCCCTGGCCATGGGCGTAAAAATGAACATTGCGGTGGTTGATGCCGGAGCCAACCTAGTGGCTTTTATTCGCATGGATGATGCTTGGCTGGGTTCGCTCGACATCTCCATCAAGAAGGCCAAAACGGCGCGCTTTTTCGACATGCCCACCGGGGCCATTGGCGGGGTGTCGCAGCCGGGCGGCCCGCTCTTCGGCATTGAGCACTCTAACGGTGGCCTCATCAGCTTCCCCGGAGGCATCCCCATTAAGGGCGATGGCGGCCTGGTGATGGGTGCTATTGGCGTGTCAGGCAGCACGGTAGAAGACGACCACGCCGTGGCCGAAGCCGGCCAGCTGGCCATCGAAGGCAAGCGGTAGTTGAAGCCGCCTTCCCCTACCTCGAACGCCGTGCTTGAGCTTGCTTAGCATGGCGTTTTTTTTCATCTTACCCCCAGCATCATGGCTAGCAACAGAGGTGTCGTATATCTAGGGCCCGGCAAAGTCGAGGTTCAAAGCATTGATTTTCCCGAGTTAAAAAACCCTAAGGGGAGAAAAATTACCCATGGCGTAATTCTGAAAGTGGTTTCCACCAACATCTGTGGCTCCGACCAGCACATGGTACGCGGCCGGACCACGGCCCCGGCCGGGCTGGTGTTGGGGCACGAAATAACCGGCGAAGTGGTAGAGGCGGGCGACGATGTCGAGTTCTTAAAAAAAGGCGATTTGGTTTCGGTGCCGTTTAACGTGGCGTGCGGCCGCTGCCGTACCTGCAAGGAGATGAAAACCGGCATCTGCCTCACCGTGAACGAAGGCCGCGCCGGCGGGGCTTATGGCTATGTCGACATGGGTGGTTGGGTTGGGGGCCAGGCCGAATACGTGCTGGTGCCCTACGCCGATTTCAACCTGCTGAAATTTCCGAATAAGGACCAGGCCATGGAGAAAATCCGCGACCTGACCATGCTGAGCGACATTTTCCCCACCGGTTTCCACGGGGCCGTAAAAGCCGGTGTCGGCCCTGGCACTACGGTGTACGTGGCCGGAGCCGGCCCGGTAGGTTTGGCCGCCGCTGCTTCGGCCCAGTTGCTGGGCGCGGCCGTGGTGATTGTGGGCGACATGAACAAGGCCCGCTTGGCGCACGCCCGTTCCTTTGGCTGCGAGACGGTTGACCTGAATGAAGATGCCAACCTGGCCGACCAGATTGCCCAGATTTTAGGCGTGCCGGAAGTCGATTGCGCCATCGACTGCGTGGGCTTTGAGGCGAGCGGCCACGGCACCCAGGCAAAAACCGAAGTGCCCGCCGCCGTGCTAAATTCGCTAATGGAAATTGCTCGTGCAGGTGGCTCTATTGGCATTCCCGGCCTGTACGTTACGGCCGACCCCGGTGCCGAGGACAAAGCCGCTAAAACGGGCAACCTGTCCATTCGTTTCGGCTTGGGCTGGGCCAAGAGCCACTCCTTCCACACTGGCCAGACCCCGGTGATGAGCTATAACCGCCAGCTTATGCAGGCCATTCTGTACGACAAGGTGCAGATTGCCAAAGCCGTGAATGTGGAAATCATCAGCCTCGACGATGCCCCCAAAGGCTACGCCGAATTCGATAGCGGTGTGGCGAAGAAGTTTGTGATTAACCCCCACAACCTTATTCCCAACGTAAAGCTCAATGCTAAAGCAGTGGCCACTGCTTAGGCTATAGACAAATCAATTTTGTCGTTTTTTGAAACGCCCCGGCCACCCCGCCGGGGCGTTTTCCGTACCTTTGTGTACGTTTTTCACGCTTACTAACGGCGGGCTGAAGCCCTCCCTATTATATGCACCCCGCTCCCACCGCGCCCTACAAACCGAAGAATCACGTTCGCATCGTCACCGCCGCCGCTTTGTTCGACGGGCACGACGCGGCTATTAACATCATGCGCCGCATCATTCAGAGCAGCGGCGCGGAGGTAATTCACCTCGGGCACAACCGCTCGGCGCAGGAAATCGTGGATTGCGCCATTCAGGAAGACGCCCAGGCCATTGCCATTACCAGCTACCAGGGAGGGCACAATGAGTATTTCAAATACATCTTCGACCTGCTGAAGGAGCGCGGCGCGGGGCACATCAAAATCTTCGGCGGCGGCGGCGGCGTGATTCTGCCGACTGAGATTGCGGACCTGCAGGGCTACGGCATCACCCGCATCTACTCGCCCGACGATGGCCGGGCCATGGGTCTGCAGGGTATGATTAACGACCTGCTGGAAAAGGCTGACTTTCCCACCGGCCAGAACCTAAACGGCGAGGCGGGCCACGTAAAGGAGAAGGATGCGCGCAGCATTGGCCGCTTGATTTCAGCGGCGGAGAACTTCCCCGAGGAGTTTGAGCGGGTGAAAGGCCAGTTGGTTTCGGATTTTCAGCTGGAGGAGAAAAGCCAGAACCAAGCACTAAGCGCCAAGCATCAGGCACCAATTTTAGGCATTACCGGTACGGGCGGCGCGGGTAAGTCGTCCTTGGTGGATGAGTTAGTGCGGCGGTTTCTGATGGACTTCCCCGACAAGACCATTGCCATTATTTCCGTGGACCCCAGCAAGCGCAAGACGGGCGGCGCGCTGCTCGGCGACCGGATTCGGATGAATGCCATCAACTCGCCGCGGGTGTACATGCGCAGCCTGGCTACGCGCCAGAGCAACCTGGCGCTAAGCCGCTACGTGCAGGACGCGGTGGATGTGGTGCGCGCCGCCAATTACGACCTGATTATTCTGGAAACCTCCGGCATCGGGCAGTCCGACACGGAAATCATTGAGCACTCCGACGCCAGCCTGTACGTGATGACGCCGGAGTACGGCGCGGCTACGCAGTTGGAGAAAATCGATATGCTCGATTTTGCCGATGTAATTGCGCTGAACAAGTTTGACAAGCGCGGGGCCCTAGACGCGCTGCGCGACGTGCGCAAGCAGTACCAGCGCAACCACGGCCTCTGGGACACGCCTACGGACCAGATGCCGGTATTTGGCACGATTGCCTCGCAGTTCAACGACCCCGGCATGAACCGGCTGTACCGCGCGGTGCTGAAGATGCTGGAAACCAAGACCGGGGCCATTTTCGCCTCGCACCTAGAAACCAGCGGCGAGGACTCGGAGAAGATTTACATTATCCCGCCGCACCGCACGCGCTACCTCTCGGAGATTGCCGAAAGCAACCGCGCCTACGACCAGCGCGTGCGCGAGCAGGCCAATATTGCCGAGGTGGCCGGGGCTTTCGCCAAGCTGGAAGAGCACTACCGCGCCGAGAAAAAAGCCGACGACCCCACGGTGGAGGAGTTCGGCAAGAACAAGCAGACGCAGCTGCGCCGCCTCGATGCCGACAGCCAGGCCATTCTGGAAAACTGGGAAAGCACCCTGCAAAACTACCGCGACCCGGAATACGTGTACTCGGTACGCGGCAAGGAAATTCGGGTGCAGACGCACACCAAGTCGCTATCGGGCAACATGATTCCGAAGGTATCGGTGCCGCGCTACACGGGCTGGGGCGACCGGCTGCGCTGGGCCATGCAGGAGAATTTCCCTGGCGAATTCCCGTACACGGCGGGCGTGTTTCCGTTCAAGCGCGAGGGCGAGGACCCGACCCGCATGTTTGCCGGCGAAGGCGGGCCGGAGCGGACAAACAGACGTTTTCACTACGTGAGCATGGGCCTGCCAGCCAAGCGCCTGAGCACGGCCTTCGACTCGGTGACGCTGTATGGCGAGGACCCCGACCACCGGCCCGACATCTATGGCAAAATCGGCAACGCGGGCGTGAGCATCGCCTGCCTCGACGATGCCAAGAAGCTGTACTCGGGCTTCAACCTAGCCAACCCCAGCACGTCGGTTTCGATGACCATTAACGGCCCGGCAGCCACGCTGGCGGCGTTTTTCATGAACGCGGCCATCGACCAGCAGTGCGAGTTCTACATTCAGGAAAACGGTCTGGAAGCGGAAACGGATGCCAAAATTGACGCCATCTACGCGGCGCTGGGGCAGCCCCGCCCCCGTTACCAAGGCGAACTGCCGGCCGGCAACGACGGCCTAGGCCTGCGCCTGCTGGGCGTGACCGGCGACCAGGTGCTGCCCGCCGATGTGTACGCCACCATTAAAGCCCGCACGCTGACGCAGGTGCGCGGCACCGTGCAGGCCGACATTCTGAAGGAGGACCAAGCGCAGAACACCTGCATTTTCAGCACCGAATTTGCCCTGCGCCTGATGGGCGACGTGCAGCAGTACTTCATCACGGAGAAGGTGCGGAATTTCTACTCCGTCTCGATTTCGGGCTACCACATTGCCGAGGCCGGGGCCAACCCGATTACGCAGCTGGCCCTGACGCTGAGCAACGGCTTCACGTTCGTAGAATATTACGTGAGCCGGGGCATGAGCGTGAACGACTTCGCTCCGAACCTGAGCTTCTTCTTCTCCAACGGCATCGACCCGGAGTATGCCGTGATTGGGCGGGTGGCGCGCCGCATCTGGGCCAAGGCCATGAAGCTGAAGTACGGCGCCGACGCCCGCAGCCAGATGCTGAAGTACCACATCCAGACCTCGGGCCGCAGCCTGCACGCCCAGGAAATCGACTTCAACGACATCCGCACCACGTTGCAGGCGCTGTATGCCATCTACGACAACTGCAACTCGCTGCATACCAACGCCTACGACGAGGCCATCACTACCCCCACCGAGGAAAGCGTAAGGCGCGCCATGGCCATTCAGCTCATCATCAACCGCGAGCTGGGCCTGGCCAAAAACGAAAACCCGCTGCAAGGCTCTTTCATCATCGAGGAGCTGACCGAGCTGGTGGAAGAGGCGGTGCTGCTCGAATTCGACCGCATCACGGAGCGCGGCGGCGTGCTCGGGGCCATGGAAACCATGTACCAGCGCGGCAAAATCCAGGAGGAAAGCATGCACTACGAGATGCTGAAGCACACCGGCGAATATCCCATTATCGGGGTAAATACCTTCCTCTCGTCGAAGGGCTCGCCCACGGTGGTGCCGGCAGAGGTTATCCGCGCCACGGAGGAGGAAAAGCAGTACCAAATCGACATGCTAACCCTGCTGCACCAGCGCAACGCCGCCCAGGCCCCGGCGCGCCTCAAGCAGCTCCAGCAAATCGCCGTGGCCAACGGCAACCTGTTTGCCGAGCTGATGGAAACGGTGAAATACTGCTCGCTGGGCCAGATTACGAATGCGCTGTTTGAGGTCGGCGGGCAGTACCGGCGGAATATGTAGGAATTGATTCGTTATGACATACAAAAAAGGTACTATCTTGCTGAGGTAGTACCTTTTTTTGTTTAAGCTTCATCTAAAACGTATGTCTACTGAAACATCAGACGCGGTTAAATCCACTAATAAGTTTAACAGTGTTAATAAGGAATTTATTAAACAAATCGACGGCTTAAGAGATACTTTTCCAATTGTAATGCTTTTTGTTACAGCTAGCAATTCAGATGCAAGTAAAGCTTTGTTAGATTTTGTTAACTCAAATGGCATAGAAGAAAAAGACGAAAATAATGAGGAGTACTACACCTTTTCTTCAGAAGACAGTCACAAGTATAGAATTCTAAAAAGGAATTCAGAAAATGCTTCAGTAGCATCAACAATTATTCCAAGCAGTTTACTAGTATCTCTAGTTAGCCAGTTTGACTCTTTTATCGGAAAACTTATTAAAGAAATTTTTCAGGTAAGACCTGAGATTTTAAGTTCAAGTGAAAAGAGCTTGACATTTGCCCGGCTCTTAGAATTAAAGTCTATTGAAGAAGCAAGAGAGTCATTAATTGAGAAAGAAGTAGAAACAATTTTAAGGGACAGTCATACTGACCATTTTATTTGGCTAGAAAGTAAACTCGGTATTCCGATGAGAAAAGATTTACCAATTTGGCAGGACTTTATCGAGTTAACAGAACGCAGAAATTTGTTTGTCCATTTAGATGGAATTGTTTCTAGCCAATACTTATTTGTTTGCAGACAGAACCAAGTTAAATTAAAAAAAGGACTTAAACCAGGCGATAAATTGGTGGTGGACTCAGAATATTTTGAATCAGCCTACAAGTGCCTTTACGAGCTATCGGTTAAACTGACACAAGTGGTTTGGCGCAAAATTCTGTCAACAGACCTAGAAGAAGCTGATAATAGTTTGAACGAAATTTGCTATGATTTATTACATCAAAAGCATTTCAATATTTCTGATGTACTGCTAGATTTTGCCACGACAACATTAAAAAAGCACCACAATGAAGAGAGCAAGAATACGCTATTTATTAACAAAGCATTGTCTTTCAAATTAGGAGGGAACCAGAAGGCCTGTAATGAACTAGTTTCTAGCAAAGATTGGAGTGCTTGTAGTGACAAGTTCAAAATTGCAAAAGAAGCGCTTTTAGGCAATCATGAAAATGTTGCTCAAATAATGAAGAAATTAGGAAAGGAAGGTGATATTGATAAAACAGCTTATAAGACGTGGCCGTTATTTGATGATTTTCGAGAAACCGACCTTTTCGTAAATACATACAAGGATTTATTTGATGAGGATTATTCAGTAGTTGAAGCACCTAAGAAGATGTTTGAGGTAATTCTTAGTCAAGCTGCCGAGGCTAGAATACAAAAGGACAAATATGAAAACGAGGTTAAGGAGCAACAGGGAGAATAGATATTTCGGCCTTATGAATTCCAGCTACATTTGTTGCGGAGTAACTATTGAGCAACCAGAAAAACTCTAATAGGCTTACTTACACCGGCACTATGCCTTTTCAAACTTGGGAGTGGAGAGCGTCGGGCATAAAAATGCACTATCCAAACCGGCCAGCCAGGAGTTGCTCCACGACGCTCCAGGCTTCAGCAACGGCTTCTGTCGCCTCTCCAGCCACGCCAAGCGGCGGCGGGGGCGCTGGGGGGTTGCAAGCCGCACAACGTCTGTAATGCCGACGATGGAAGCATCATATCGCCGCCGCACGACCGATTCTGACCTTATAAGATGCTTCCTTCGTCAGCATTACAGAGGGGTCTGGCTGTTAGGATGTTCTATAAGCGGCTGCCTCTCCCGCCGCTCCAAGTAGCGGTTGGGCGCTTTAGGGCGAGCTTGGCAATTGCCCTACTATCGTATCAATACTAGCTCCTATCGTACCGTATCTGGCGCACTGGGCGGAGCGAACTTTTGCGGCATTGAAACGCGGGTAAACCCGGTCACTGCCACACTGTACTTGTAAGGAATGCTGCCGACAATGAGCAAGCTGGCTAAGCCTGATGCTTCGTGTACAGCCATTGAGCGAGCGCAGCGGCATATACGCCGTTTAAACCAACGAAATAGCGGCGCTTAACCTACCTTGCGGACGCGCGACTTGTGGTTATCAGAATCGCATTTACCGAAACGGCATTCTCTTGTGGCTCTACTATATGGCTCGTGCTTAGTGACAGTTCGAAACGCTTCCCTCGGTAGACAGCGATAGGCAGCATCACATTTTATTTATTGGCTTTATGAAAAAAACACTCCTCCCGATTGCACTCTTATGTTTCAGCTACTGCCTGATGCAGCCTGCGCTTGCGCAACAAGTGCCCGCATCAGGCAATGTGTATAGCAAGTCATTACCTGACGACCTACCCAACAGCAAGCTTTTGTTTATCAAATTCGTGCCAGCTCCGGTTCCCGCTGAGCGGCCCACGACTATGTCGCCCACTAATTACAAGCTATTGCAGCAACACGCGGTTAACTACCCTCGCGCCAATGAGCAATTGGCAGCAGCAGTTGCGCACTATCCTTTTGGGTATCGGGTAACTACGTTAGATTCAACGTCTTATTATTCCGCACAAGGCTATAAATACGTGCTTTTCCATCAGTCCTTTAATGCATTCACTAACGGAACCTACAAAGGCTCAAAGGGGAACACCGCAGGTAGTGCCATCGTAGATGTTGCTAACGCAAATGCTCCTGCCGATACTTTTGTTGATTTGTACATCCAGGATTTATCGTCGCGGGATAAATACGTGATAGATAATTTCAGCGAATCGACTATTTATAATTACAAAGGATTAGTTGGTATGCTGCTAAAACGCGTTGAGAAGCAATTTAAGGCAAAGAAATAAGACAAAACATGCGCTTTTAGCACCCCCTATAGTGATTCACGCTCTTCTGCTTTTCCAACTTCTGGAGGGCGGGGTGATGCGATGAGTTGATTCCGACTAGGGCGGCCGGCTAAGCCACACTACTGTGCGACGGCACGAGCCTCAACATCCGTTTCTGCTATGGCCCTAACTACGGCAAGTAGTGGCTGGGCGCTTGGGGCGGGAGTGCCTGTTTAGGGTTTGGTATTGACAAGCGCTTGGCAACGCCTGTTTGTAACCCTGCGCCTACTCGGCTAGTATGCCGCAGATAACGGGTTGCCGTATTTTGCATTCCGGATGTGCTTCCGGGCTTTTATCACTGTTTTTACTTTATGATTGACCGTCTGACCGAATTAGATAGAACTAAGCTTTTCCTGCTGTATCATCTCAATCCGGTGCACCCCAAGGCCCCACCGGTCCCTAAAGGCCCGTTACTCCAAATTGTCATCATCCGGCACGGCGAAAAGCCGACTGCGGGCGACAACCTTTCTCCCGAAGGCTTGGAACGGGCGCTGGCGCTACCCGAGGTACTCAACAACCTGCTGCCCCGGCCACCCCATTTCACCTACGTGCCGTGCATCGGTACCGACAAGGAGGACACGACCCGCGTACGAATGATGCAAACGGTACTGCCTTATGCCGTGCAGCACAACCTGACCATTAACAGCGACTACGCCCCCGACGAAATTAAGGGTCTTGTGAAAGAGCTTCGGCACCATCGCGGCATCGTGCTGCTGGTGTGGGAGCATCACAACATTGTGAAAATTGCCGAGGCTTTGGGTATTGCAGAACCCCAGGAATGGCCCGACAATGACTACGACAGCATCTGGACTATTACCTTTAAGAAAGGACGGGCCAAAGGCAAAGCCAAACTACCGGTGCTCATCAAAACCCGTCAGGGCATTCAGCCTGCGGCTGTGTAATTAGGCTTCGGACCCCGGTTCCAGAGGTCACCAACCCTAACCTTTCGCGGGCCGGACGGGTACAACCAACTTGGCTGTACGCTCATCAATCCGTCAGCCTTTGCCCGATGGAGCTAGCAAACAAGAAGGTATTTATAACCGGCGGCAGCGCCGGAATAGGCAAAGCATTGCTGGCCGAATTCGCCCGGCAGGGCGTGCGCGACTTCGCCGTGATGGGCCGCAAACAGGCAGCCCTCGACGCCCTGAGACAAGAATTCCCCGACGCCCGGCTGCTGCTCATCACCGGCGATGTAGGCCAGCCCGCCGACCTCGACCGCGCCGTGGCCACCATTACCCGCGAATGGGGAGGGCTCGATATCCTGGTGAACAACGCCGGAGTGGTGAGTGCCGGCCTGCTCGCCGACCAGCCCGACGACGACATCATTAGCCAAATCAACATTAATCTGACCGGCCTGATTCTACTCACTAAGAAAGCCCTACCCCTCCTGCTGCAAAGCCCCGACGCGGCGCTGATGAATATTTCTTCGGGCTACGGCTACCTGGCCATGCCCTTTTACAGCGTGTATGCCGCCACCAAGGCCGCCATCCGCCAGTTTTCCGATGCCATGCGCCGCGAGCTTTTCCAGCACTCGCTGCATGTGATGACCGTGTACCCCTCCGCTACTGACACTGACATGATGAAAACTGCCGTGGTGAAGGGCATGGACTCGGCCGAGGATGTCGCCAAGGCTTCCATCGAGGGCCTGCTGGCCGGCGAAATCAACGTCATCATGGGCGGTGCCGAGCGCGAGGAGCAAATCAAAACCAATTTTCTGGAACCCCGCAAAATCGACGCCGTAGCGGCCGCTAACTACGAAGCTTTGCGCAAACGCACGGCCCAGCACCGCTCCATGTAGCCCTAGGCCCAGCCTGGACTGTTGCAAATTAACACTTGGCCGAGCTCAGGGCTAAATAAAAAACCGCCGGATATGCATTCGGCGGTTTTTTGTTTAGCCCTGAGCTCGGAGCGTTATTCCAACTTATCGGCGCGGCGGTCGAAGCCCTGGGGAATCTGGCCGATGGCAACGTACACCTTGTCTTTGTTTTTATCGAATACATTGCCATCGTCAAGGTCAGAAGCATAGCTTGGCTACACCAACTCGCCTTTTTGCCGGTTAGCCCTTTGCACCAGCATAATACCCGGTCAAACTTCACCTTGTTTCGGTTATTACAGGTGTACCGCTAATTAGCACCCATTAGCCAGTTCTAGGCTTGTCTTTACTCGCAATTTCAACAGGCTGGTCGAGAGTGCGGAAATTTAACTCGCAAGTTCCCGTTTTCAGGCTGGTAAGTGACGCCTTTAGCTACCATGTACACTGACCACGAATCTGCTCTAGCGAGTCAAAAACACGTCATGCTGGTTATTTTTGACGACTTCCTAAACCGCTTCAATAGCATAAAATATTCCGGCCCGTAAACCGTCTTGCCATTACCAGCCCTTTATTTTTGCTCATGACCATCACCATCGCTCCAGAATCTACCCAACCCCTAACCGTCAACCGCCTCGGCTACGGTACCATGCGCCTCACCGGCCCCGAAATATGGGGCGAGCCGGCCGACCGCCCCCAGGCCCTGGCCATCCTAAAAAGAGCCGTTGAGGCGGGCGTAAACTTCCTCGACACCGCCGACTATTACGGTGAGGACGTAACCAATCGCCTCATTGCCGAGGCCCTATACCCCTACCCCGCCAACCTGGTGATTTGCACCAAAGTGGGGGCGACCCGCCGCCCCGATAAAAGCTGGGTGCCCTACAACACCCCCGCCAACCTGCGTACCAGCATCGACAACAACCTGCGTACGCTGAAACGCGAGCAGATTCAGTTGGTGCACCTGCGGCTGATGGGCCACGGCGCGGTACCCCTCGAGGAGCAGCTTGGAGCCATGTTCGAGATGCAGCAGGAAGGCAAAATTCTGCACGTAGGCCTCAGCAACGTCACCCACGCGGAGCTGGAAGCCGGCCTTCGCCTGGGAGAAATCGCCACCGTGGAAAACATGTACGGCCACGGGCAGCGCACAACTGTGGTGCTCCCCTACGGCACCAATCCCGGCGGCGAGGAAGTGCTCGATTTGTGCGAGCAGCGGGGCATACCGCTCATCCCCTTTTTCTCGCTGGTGAATTCACTTCCAAAAGCCGACAATAAAATCGCTGAAATTGCGCGTAAACACGGTGCCACTGAAGCCCAGATTAACCTAGCCTGGCTACTCCATAAATCACCCTGGATTATGCCGATTCCCGGCACCTCGTCGCTCGCGCATTTTGAGGAGAATATGAAAGCGGCAGATATTAAGCTGAGCGCGGATGATATGGCGTATTTAGGGTAATTACTACGTCGGTGCGGATGCTTCTAATGCGCCCAGCATGACCACCTAATTCAGAAAGGCCCGAGCATCTTGGGTGTATTATGCGGACCAATAAACCACTCCCCCGAATTCAATAAAATTCGGTTGGTTTTTGAATCTGAGAAATTCAAATCAAAGTAATATCGCTCCGCGTATCTTGAGCCGTATTTACTTTTACAACAAGAATGAGAACTGTTTTCTACTCAGCCTTTATTCTGGCTTTAAGCATCAGTGCACCCCGCCCAAGCATTGCTCAAACTAGTACTGGTGCTTCGGGAGGCGTGGGCCAGGTATTTAATAAAAAACTTCCCGATGACTTACCAAAAGCAAAGATTTTATTTATAAAATTCAGCCCGGCCGCTGTGCCAGTTGAGCGGCCAACGGAAATGTCCCGACGCGACTATAAGCTGCTGGAGCAACACGCGGTAAATTATCCGCACGCCAACGAGCAATTGGTAAAAGCCACCGCAGAATACCCTTATGCCTACCGAATTACGACGCAGGACTCAACTGCTTACTATCAGGAGCGGGGTTATCGGTATGTGCTCATGCATAATTCCTTTAATTCTTTTGTAAACGGCACTTTTCGAGGCAGCGGCAGTAATCCCAGCTCGCCAACCATGGTAGACTTGTATCTCAAGGACTTGTCGAACGGCGATAAATACATAGTCGATGATTTCAGCGAGACATTTGTATACTATTACAAAGGGTTAGTGGTGATGCTGTTGAAGCGCATTCACAAGCAGTTTGGAAAATAAAGTTCTTTCGTGTTGCTTCCATTATGGCGCTGAAGGAGGGGAATAATTCTGCCGAATGCCGCAACTTGAATTACCCCATCTGCTATTTTTGCAGCATGAAACGCAGCTTTTGGTATGGCATCGGGGCGCTGTTACTCGCGGGCCCGGCCCCGGCCCAATCCCTGACGGGCATTTGGCAGGGCGTTGAAACCGACACCGGGCAGCCCGGCGGCTACTGGCCCACGGTGCTACGCTTGCAGAAAAGCAAGGGCAGCAATGTTTTCGGCATTCTCTACGAAGAAGTTGGGGGAAAACCAGGCATCACGGTTACGTTCCAAATGCAGGGCACCCGCACTGCTACAGGCCTGTACCTCGAGCACGGCGAGAAGCTGAACGAAACCGGCCGCATTTTCGGCACCTATTGGTGCGATGGGGCCATTACCTTCACCTACGACCCCACCCTCGAAAAACTTACCGGCCACGCCGCCTACGAACCCAAAGGCGAGTGCACCGTGGGCACGCTCACGCTCTATCGCATCAAATTAAAATCGGCCGCTATGGTGCCGGCCGGGGCCGAAAGCACGCTACGCGTATCGGGCCGCGACGTGCGCTGGTTTGCCGATGCTGAACTGCGGCAGCCCCTGGCTGCCGGCAACACCTACCGGGCGAGGCTCCGCAAAACCACCACCTTCTTTCTCCGGCAGGGCTACTATTCCTCCAAAGAGAGCCCGGTGGTGCCCATCACCATTCGGGTGAGCGGTACGCCGCCCAAAGCCCCGCTCGCGAAACCCGCCCCCGCGCCTACCCCACCACCGGCAGATACGGCGGTTGCTACGGCTGCCCCCACGCCCATTCTGCCCACCACGCCAGCCCCGGTCCTGCTGCCCACGGTGCTCTTTAAGGTGGGCAAGCCCGAGCTGCTGCCTGGCTCCACCCCGGCCCTCGGCCAGCTGGCCACGGAGCTTAAAGCCCGGCCCAATTTAAAGCTGCGCATTGCCGGCCACGCCGATAAAGTGGGCGAGCCCGATAAAAACCAGGCGCTCTCCGAACAGCGCGCCGAAGCCGTGAAGGAGTTTCTGGTGCAGGCCGGCATACCCGCCGAGCGCCTGCGCACCGTGGGCTACGGCGACACGCGCCTGCTCTACCCCTCGCCCGACGTGCGCAACCGCCGGGTGGAGGTGCAGGAGATAGAATAAACGTATTTCGCCGGCTTAATTTTGATATCCGCTCCTGCCGGCACTGCCCGAACGGCGGTCCTTTCCCTTCCGCATGTCGCACCGCCATTTCCTTATTCACAAGCCCTACGGCTACCTCAGCCAGTTTGTAGGCGAAGCCAAAAAGAAAAAACTGGGCGAATTCCATCCTTTCCCCGAAGGCATTATGGCCATTGGCCGGCTTGATGAGGACAGCGAAGGCTTGCTCCTGCTCACCACCGACGGCCGCACGAGCGAGTTGGTGCGCAGCAAAAAAGTGGAGAAGGAATACTACGCCCAGGTCGATGGCCTGATAACCGACGCGGCCCTCACCCAACTGCGAACCGGCGTCGAAATCGGCATTCACAACGTGCGCTATGTTACCAGCCCCTGCACCGCCGCCCGGCTCCAGCCAGCCCCGGATTTTGCCCCGCGCACCCGCAAAATCCGCGACGACCGCCACGGCCCCACCTCCTGGGTCAGCATCACCCTCACGGAAGGCAAGTTCCGGCAGGTGCGCAAGATGACGGCCGCCGTGGGCTTTCCCACCCTGCGCCTGGTGCGGGTGCGGGTGGCGGATATTTGGCTGGGCGAGCTGGCCTCGGGCGAAGTGCGCGAAGTAGCCGATTTCGGCTTGTAGCGCGGGCTTGTAGCCCGCGCATAGGTTTGCACCAGCTTGGCTCTCAGCCTGCCATCCCAAATGACCGCAATATTATTTATGCTGCATGCATAACATTTTCCGCGCGCTGTCGTATATTTGCATCAGAATTAACCCCTGCTTATTTCGCCATCTGATTATGAAAAAGACCACTGCCTTCTCATTCTCCTCGCTGCTGCTGGCCGGCGGCGTAGCTTACCTGGCTGCCAAACTGGCGGGCCTTGACCTGACGTTTTTCTTCCACGGCGACGACGACCATTATCACTATCACTAGGCGCTATTTTTATCGTTAGGATACCCTATTCGCATTATTTATAAAAGAAGCCCGGTACATTAGCCGGGCTTTTTTATTGAGATTCCGGCCAATGCGGCGGGCCCGGCGGGTTCGGCGCGGCTTTTGGAACTTTGCCCGCGCAACGGCGTAATCCGTGGCAACCCTTATTCACAACGGCAGACGGCGACATGCTGCTCCACCGCCTCACCAATCCCCCTCCTGGTTTTATGAACCTCGATTCCCACCAAGCTCAGGTGAGCTACATTATTGGCCGCGACCTAGCCCGCAACTTTGCCCAGCAAGGCCTCGAACTGGACGTCGACACCCTGGCCGGGGCGCTGAAAGAAGGCCTCCAGGGCCTCCCCAGCCGCCTCACGCAGGAGCAGATGCAGACCGCCATGCAACAGCTGCAGGAGCAGATGGGCGGCCCTGATGAAAACGATAATTCCCAAGACCCCGAAACCATGAACAACAACAAAGCCGAAGGCGAAGCCTTCCTCGCCGAAAATGCTGGCAAAGCCGGCGTTACCACGCTGCCCAGCGGCCTGCAGTACGAGGTAATTACCGAAGGCACGGGTGCCAAGCCCAGCCTGAAATCGTCGGTAACCACGCACTACCACGGCACCCTGATTAACGGCACCGTGTTCGACAGCAGCTACCAGCGCGGCCAGCCCGCCACCTTCCCCGTGAACGGCGTGATTGCCGGCTGGACTGAGGCCCTGCAGCTGATGCCCGAGGGTTCGAAGTACCGCCTCTACATACCTTCCGACCTGGCCTACGGCAAACGCGGCGCGGGCCGCGACATTCCCGGCGATACGGCCCTGATTTTTGACGTTGAGCTGCTGAAAGTAAATAACTGAGCGAGTGTAGCGGCGGGGTTGTACCCGGTAGGAAACCCCGCCGCTACCCGCCTGGGAGCCGCAACCTGGAGCCCTCCAACCAGTACTTTTCCGGCTGTTTCCAAGTCCATGACTCCCTCCGAAGCCCAGCCTCCCGCTCACCAGCCCAACGTGGCCCCGGAACAACCTTCCGGGGCCGCTTTGCTGACTACACCCGCCATACCAGCCCGGGAGGCCCCCGGCCCGACGTACGAACCGCTTCCCGGGCTGCTGCCCGACCTCGCGCCCTTGCCCGTGGTCAGTTCGGGCGACGGCCGCGTGCTTATCACCGATAGCACGGTGACGGTAGCGGGCCGCGAATTCCTACTCCGCGAGCTCGAGCGCGCTGATGTGGCCCACGTGCGCTGGATACTGTGGTTTTTGCTGGGCGGGCTGGGGCTGGCTTTTGTGATGATTACCTATTTGCAGAACGGGCTGCGGACCGGACCGGCTATGCTGGGCATGGCCCTGACGGGCCTGTTGCTAGCCTATGGGCACCGCGGCACCAACCGCCTGCGCCTGCACCGGCTGGGCCGGGAGGTCGTCAACTTTGCCCTGCCCGGCGAAACGCCACCCTGGCAGCGCCTTGTTGCCGAGCTCAACCGCCGCATTTTTCGGGTGCATGACCACGCCGCCCGGCTGGCCGCCGCAGAGCTGGCTGCCGCCGACGAAGCAATGCGCCTGGCGGCCCAACTAGCTGCCGAAGCGGCGGCGGCGGCCGACCCAACAACCCGCCTCTACCCGGAAAATGAATTTCCTGCCTAGCTACGTCACCTTGCGGTTCGCGCTGCCGTAAGGCTGCCAGCCGGGGCGCACCTGCTACCTTCGCGCCCCGTAAACCACTAACCGCCCCTGCCACTCCCGATACCTGACTTTTACCTCATGAGTTCTGATTCGAAACATTCGCATACCGCCATTTCCGGGGCGGGGCTGCTGATTGCCCTGGGCATTATCTACGGCGATATCGGCACCTCGCCGCTCTACGTGATGTCGTCCATCCTAAAAAGCGGGCGGGTACCCGATTTAATTGACGCGCAATTGGTACTGGGTGGCATCTCCTGCGTTATCTGGACCCTGACGCTGCAAACCACCGTCAAGTATGTGCTGCTCACTCTGAATGCGGACAACAATGGCGAAGGCGGCATTTTTTCGCTTTATGCCCTGGTACGGCGGCGCGGCACCTGGCTCTCGGCCGTGGCCATCATCGGTGGTTCGGCCCTGCTGGCCGATGGCGTGATTACGCCGCCCATTTCGGTATCGTCGGCGGTCGAAGGACTAAAGAACGTATTTCCGACGCTCACGCAGGATGTTGTTGTTTACATCGTTATCGGTATTATCGCGGGGCTATTTCTACTCCAAAGCTTTGGCACTCAGATTGTGGGCAAGGCCTTCGGGCCGATTATGTTTCTGTGGTTCACCATGTTGGGCGTGCTGGGCGCAAGCTGGATTATCCAGAACCCGGTCATTTTGAAAGCCTTTAACCCCTACTACGCCTACGACCTGCTGGTGCATTACCCCGGCGGCTTCTGGCTGCTGGGCTCGGTGTTTCTGTGCACGACCGGGGCCGAGGCGCTATATTCCGACCTGGGCCACTGCGGCAAAGGCAATATCCGCATCAGCTGGACTTTCGTTAAATCTGCGCTGCTGCTCAACTACTTGGGCCAGGGCGCGTGGCTGCTCGCTCACCAGGGCCAGATGCTGAATGGCAAAAATCCGTTCTATGCCTTGATGCCGCAGTGGTTCCTGCTCATCGGTATCAGCATCGCCACCATCGCGGCCATTATTGCCTCGCAGGCTCTCATCACGGGCTCGTTTACGCTGGTAGCGGAGGCCATCCGCCTGAATATGTGGCCCAAAGTGAAACTCAACTACCCCACCGATGTGAAGGGCCAGCTCTTCGTGCCCAGCATGAACCGGCTGCTGCTGCTGGGTTGCATTGGGGTGGTGCTCTACTTCCGCGAGTCGACCAACATGGAAGCCGCTTATGGCCTGGCCATCACGCTCACCATGCTGATGACCACCATTCTGCTCACCGTCTGGCTGAAGGCGAAGAAGGTGGCCACGCCGCTTATTATTCTATTTGCGGTCGTGTACGGCATCATCGAGGGCTCGTTCTTGGTTGCTAACATGATTAAGTTTCCGCACGGCGGTTGGGTATCGCTGGCCATCGGCGGCACGCTCATGGCTGTGATGTACGTGTGGCTGAAGGCTTACTACATCAAGCGTCGCCTTACGGAATTCGTGAAGCTGGAGCCCTATGTCGATGCCCTCAAACAACTGAGCGACGACGAGTCTATCCCGAAATACTCAACCCACCTGGTGTTCCTCACCTCAGCCGAGCGCAACTCCGAGATTGAGCAGAAAATCATTTACTCCATCTTTCAGAAGCGCCCCAAGCGGGCCGACATCTACTGGTTCATCCACGTTGATACGACTGATGAGCCTTATACCATGGAGTATAAAGTAACCGAAGTGGCCAAGGACGATGTATTCCGCATCAATTTCCGCCTCGGTTTCCGGGTGCAGCAGCGCATCAATCTCTACTTCCGCAAGGTAATTGAGGACCTGGTGCGCAACAAGGAAGTGGACATCACCTCGCGCTACGAGTCGCTGAATAAGCAGCACGTCACCGGCGATTTCCGCTTCGTAGTCTTGGAAAAATTCCTCTCAGTCGAAAACGACTTCCCCACTCAGGAGAAGCTCGTGATGCAGGCTTACTTCTACATCCGCCAGTTTATCGCCTCCGAAGACCAGTACTTCGGCCTCGACACCTCCTCGGTGAAAGTGGAGAAGGTGCCGCTGGTGATTACGCCCGTGCGCGAAGTAGCGCTGAAGCGAATTAAGTAAGTCCCCAGATTTCAACTAAATCGACGGACTTGAGCACCCGAACGATTAAAACAACAAGGCCCCCTGCTATTCGCAGAGGGCCTTTTTTTGATGGATAGAGTAGCGAAGCGGGTCGTCCGGTGTCGCCCAATCAACGGGTGGCTAATCGGTAGGCCACGTAGATGACGGCAGCCACGACGGCCAGCAACATCATCAAATGCTTCTTCTCGGAATCGGTTTCCCGTAGCAGCCTCAGGGCAAAATAGCCGATGCAAAACATGTACGCGAACCAGAAAAGGGCGGCCAGCATGAGGTTGTGCGCAATTAATCAGTTATATATATACTGACGTAAAAGCTGCGCCACCCCGAATTGTTATTTCCCCAGCCACCGAGCCAGCACGGCCTGTTGGGCGGGTGTGGGGCTGGCCACTGGCTGAATGGTGAATTTGCGGTCGGTATCGGCCAGCAACTTCAGCTTGATGTCGCGCAGGAGGCCGTCGCGGCGCACTTGCAGGGTTACTTCGCTGCCCACGGGGCCACCGGCCAGGGCCTTCACGGTTTCCTCGCTGGGCGCGGCTCCGTTGATGAGCACGACCTCGTCGGTGGCACTCAGGCCGGTGGTCCAGGCAGCCCCGTCGCGCTCTACGGCGGCTACGAGCAGCTTGCCGGTCCGGTTCGAGAACGCTGCGCCCAGCGTGCCCTGCGTAGCCGGCGTGGCCGTGAGATTGAGACCGGCATAGCCCAGCGGGGCAGTAAAATCGATGGGTTGGGTGCCATACACGCTGTTTTGAAAGAAGCTGTCGTAGCGGCGACCGGCCACGGTAGCCACGGCATCCTGAAACTCCTGGTCGGTGAAGCCACGCTTGGCCTTCAGATAATACGTGTCGTACAGCAGACGGAAAACGTCGTCGAGATGCTTCTTGCCCTGAGTGGCGTAGGCAATATTCAAATCGAGCCAGGTGCCAATAAGGTCGCCCTTCGAATAATAGCTGATTTGGGTGTTGTTTGAATTCTCGTTGGGCCGGTAATACTTAATCCAGGCATCAAAACTCGACTCGGCGGCCGACTGAATGCGGTTGCCGGGGGTGTTCTCCACTTCCGTAATGGCGTTGCCGAGGCGGCCCAGGTATTCCTCCTTCGTCAGCACGCCGGCACGCGCCAGAATCTGCTTCGAGTAATATTCGGTCATGCCCTCGCTCACCCACAGCATGTGGGTGTAGTTTTCCTGGTCGTAGTTGAATGGCCCCAGCGCCATCGGCCGAATGCGCTTCACGTTCCAGAGGTGGAAGTACTCGTGCGCCACCAGGCCCAGGAACGACTTGTTGCCGGCGTCGGTACTGTAGGCGGTGCGGCCCACTTCGAGGGTGGTCGAGTAGAGGTGTTCCAGACCACCGCCGCCGCGCTCCAGGTTGTGCACGATAAACAGGTAGTGGTCGAGCGGGTTCTGGCCCACCACGCGGTGCGCTTCTTCACACACGCGCTTCATATCGGCCACGATTTTGGCATCGTCGCCGGTGTACTGGCCGTACATCGCCACCTGATGCGGCGTGCCGTTGGCCGTGAATTCGAGGATTTTCTGGTTGCCGATTTCCATCGGCGAATCGGCCAGCTCGTCGTAGCTCGCGGCCTTGTAGGTAAACTTGCCCGGGCCGGGGCGCAGGGCCGTGCTCACCTGGTTCCAGCCCGCGGCAGGTTGCACCACGACGGTGCTGGGCAGCATCTTGTTATCGGCCGCATACATAAAAATGCTGCTGCCATTGAGGTAGCCGTGGTCGGCATCGATAAATGAAGTGCGCACGCTCAACTCGAAGGCATACACCCGGTAGCTTACCCGGAAACCGCCCTGCTTGGGGTGCTTAACCCGCCAGGTATTCTTATTTAGTTTTTCGAAGGCCAGCGGCTGGCCGGCGGCGGTGCGGGCCTCAAATCCCTCCACGTTCTTCGAATACTCGCGCACCAAGTAAGAGCCCGGAGCCCACACGGGCATTTTCAGGTCGGTGTAGTCGGCCCCAAAGCCGCCCAACTCCATCTTCACGTCAAAATAGTGCGACTGGGGCAGCGGCATCGCCAGCGTGTAGCGCAGCGTCGGCACGGCAGCCAGTGGGCTTGGGGCGGCTGTGGCGGCTCCCAATTGAAAAGTCAGCAGCCCGGCCAGGGCGAAAGCGCGAAGCGCGGCAGTGGGATTTTTAGGCATTCTGAATTAGTTGAGGGACTAGCAAGGGCACAAAGTAAGGCCACTGGGTTGTCTCTAACCTAGCACCGCCCGGCCCCGTTAGGAGCTAGCGTGGCGCTTACCCGGCCACTTGTATGTTTTTTTCAGGAATATGAGGTTTGTCTGGATGATTTTTGGGGGGTTGTTAATAGCAATGCTGGTGGTTTTACCTCGTCTGAGCCACCGTGACGTGCCACCGGTGCCCGGTGGCACGCCAGCCAGGCAGGAGGTGACCTACTCCCCCGTCGGGCTCGGCCCCTCCGCTCGTGCCGACCTCGTCAGGGCCGATAGCATCGTGGCCTTCGGCCTGGCGCAGCGCGGCACGCCCTACGTATGGGCGGGCATTTCGCCCCTCACGGGGTTCGACTGCTCGGGGTTTATCATGTACACATTCGCGCATTTCGGGGTGGCCATCCCGCACTCCACCTCCCTGCTTATCGACGTAGGTCGGCCCGTGACCCGTACCGAAGCCCAGCCCGGCGACATTGTCGTCTTCACCGGTACTGATAAAGCCAGCACCACACCCGGCCACGCGGGTATTGTAATCTCACGCCGGGGCGAGTTGCCGCTCCGATTCGTGCACGCCTCCTCCTCGCGCCGCGAACCCTTCGTGAAAGTGAGCCAGGTGGAAGGGTCCGATTACGAGCGGCGCTTTATGCAGGTGCGCCGGGTACTTGGGCCGGGTACGGGATTGGTGAATACGGCACGGGCCAAAGTACCTGGTGCTACGCCGGCCGCTAGCACGCGGGCCGCAGTTCCGGTGGCGGTGCTGGCCGCTCGCCCCGTGGCGGTGGAGGAGCATCCTGCTTTGGTGCCGTTGCCCCATACGCTGCCGAAGCGCGCCGTGCCCCATCCCGTGGTGGCCCATAAAAAGGTGGCAGTGCGCAAGCCAACTGCAATAGCGCGTAAGCCGCGAAAAGCCAGTGCCAGGCCAGCTACCAGCGCAGCCGTGAAATCGGCCGTAAAGCCCCGGGCAGCCAATTTGAAGAAAGCCACGACGACGAAATCGCGCACTGCTGCCCACTAGCGGCCCGCCCAAACGCAGCGATGCCCGGCTTGCCTTTGCCGTCCCACTGAAGGGCGACTGGGCAAACCGGGCATCTAATCCTTCAAATCTTACCAAGCGGCGAAACTGGGGTGCAGTTCCGGCGTCTTTCGGATAAGACCTGGCCGAATGTGGGCAGCCTTAGGAGCTACCCCACGAAGCTGTTGTTAGGCGCGTACTGCGGTGAAGCGTACGACATTCGACAGGCTTGGCAGGATTTGGTTGGGACTACTAGACATTTTGTACCTCCTTTCTTTACGTTCGACATTTCCTCCGCTCGCGCGGCCCAGTACCTTAGGGCTGCTTGAGCGAGGTCGTAGCACTCACTACTGAGCGGTAAAGTTAATAGCCGGGGCTAAGGTTCAAAGCTTATAGGGCTTTTTTCTGGCAAAACCCGGTTTTTAGTGGTTTTAGCCCTGATTATCAGACCTGTTTTTTTGCGTTGCAAAAGATATTAGCTGGCTTGAGGGGTCGAATTGAAATCTGGCCGTAAACTTGCAATCACTCATAAAAATGCCTTAGCTGGTGCGCGACAGGAATTTTCCCTTATCTTTTCTCCGAAAACCCACTCAATCTTCATCTTGAAATGAAAAAAACCCTGCTCCTCCTTGTCCTTCTCGTGTTGGGCGTTTCCCGCATGGCCTCGGCCCAAACCATGTCGCCATTGGGCGTATGGACCAATGCTGAGAAGGAAGCCACGTTTGAAATTTATAAGTGCGGCGACAAGCTGTGCGGTAAAATCGTGAGCCTGACCGTGCCCAACGACCCCAAAACTGGTAAGCCCAAAACCGACACGGAGAACCCCGACCCCAAGCTGCGCAGCCGCCCACGCCTAGGCTTAGTATTTATGCAAGGCTTCAAGTACGACAGCGATAACAAGTGGGACGACGGCAAAATCTACGACCCCAAAACCGGCAAAACCTACTCGTGCTACATGAAAATGGAAAGCCAGAACACGATGGAAGTGAAAGGCTACATTGGCTTCTCGCTCATCGGTAAGTCGCAGACCTGGACGCGGGTGAAATAAGCCCTAGCTCATTTACTTTTTAAGGCCGGCTTCCCGCGGGGAGCCGGCCTTTTTTTATAGCCTGATTTCAGCCTTTCGCGCACTCAGAAAACGGCCCTGAGGACCATCCAGCCGCCCGGTCGCCTAAACTATTTGCCGGGACCCGTGTTTTGAGTTCATTAAGTTTCGCTGCCTTGTTCAATTTCATCCAGAAATTATTTCGTCCGCAAGCCGCCGCCCCAGCGGCTTGGCATGCTGTGGTGCTCACCCCGGCGCAGGCCCGCCGCCACGCCCGCTGGGTCGAGCAGCATGTGTTTCTAAACTGGCTCGAACCCTACTACAAGGCCTATCACCTGCACAAAGTCGGGGCCGGGGGCCGGCGCAGCTTCCAGGTGCAGCCCCTGCACGAGGTTGGCCGCGAAGGAGCCTTGTTCTTGTACCATACCAGCATCGGGCCCGGCAACTTTCGCCACTTCTACGAGCACCTGGGCGAACGGATGCTGAGCATGGGATACCACCGCGCCTGTGCCGACCAGTGCACCCAGCGCAACCAGCACTTGGCCGAAACCACGCTCAAGCAACTGTTCAAGCCCGACCCTACCGACTGCCCGGACACCGGCGACTGCAACCAGCGCTTTGGCCTGGTCACCATCGACTTGGTGGCGGTGAATGGAGAGCCCCTGTTCATTCGCGTAGCCAGCAATGCAGTCCTTCAGCCGGGTTTTACGCCCGCCGCTTCGGTCGAAGAGCTGTTGCGCGATTTACTAGCCGCCCCGCCGCCCACCCCAGAAACGCAGGCGCTGATTCCGGAATATTACCAGCGGTTCTAACCGGAGAAGTTATTCAGCGAGCCCGCTTGAAACTCATGCGGAGCTTTTTACAAAGCAAAGCGCCAGGCCCCTACGGAGCCTGGCGCTTTGCTTTTGCCAATTACCAAACCCTACTCGCGCACAAACTGGCCCCGGCCCAGCAGCTCGCCGGCCGGCCCAAGCAGGCGCAGGTAGTATAGGCCCGGGGCCAGGGCGTTGGTAACTAGCTGGGGCTGAGCCGCACGCAGCTCCTGGCGAAGCACAACCCGCCCGGTGGCATCCACGACTTCGCCGCGCACGGTGGGCGCGGGCAGGGCGGCCAGGTTCAGCACGGCATGGCACGGAACGGGGAAGAGCGAGAGGGGTGCAAGGTTGCCGGCCGTGTGGGTGGCAAGGGCGAGGCCATTGTCGCGCACCGGAGCGGGCGCGGGCAGGTCGAGTACCCACTGGTCGGGGTCAACGGCAATGCTGACGATGGTGCCGCTGGCGGCAAACTGAAAAGTTTGCACGGGCTGGCCCTGGTGTAGGCGCACGGTTTGGGTGGTGCCGTTGGCAAAGGTGAGACGGTAGTCCACGTCGGTATCGAAGAAAGGCGTGACGGCGGGCACCGAGGCCGTTTCGGTTACGCGCAGCACCACGCTGCCGCCCACCTGGTTCCAGCGGCCATCGAAGGTGGGGTAGCCCTGGCCCCGAAACCACTGCTCAAAAAAGTAACCGAGCGGCCGGCCGGCTTCGGCTTCGAACACGCGCTGCAAATCGGCGGTGCGGGCCGTGCTGCCGCGATACTGGCTCTGGTAGGTGCGCAGGGCGCGGAAGAATTTGGTGTCGTCGTTCAGCAAATAGCGCAGCATGTGGATGACGGCCGCGCCCTTTTTGTAGCTGAGGTAGTAGTCGAAAATGCGACGCACGTTGGTGGTGTCGGCCACGTAAACCGTCCCGGAGCTGCGCTGGGCGTATTCATGCGCATTGTTCATCCAGTTGCGGGCATCGGCGGGGGTAGCCAGGGCTTGCAGCGAGAGGTACTCGCCGTAGGAGGCGAAGCCTTCGTTCAGCCAAATATCCTCCCAGCTGGCGCAGGTAACATTGTCGCCGAACCACTGGTGAAACAGCTCGTGGGCGGTGAGCGTGAACGTGAACCCATCTTGCGTGGTCATGGTCTGGTGCTCCATACCGCCGCCGAGCGGGGCCATGCTGTGGCCGTACTTTTCGTCGGCAAACGGATAGAGGCCGGCCAGATTCGAATAGTTCTCGATAAAGCCGGCCGTGCGGGCAATCTCGTCCTGATAAAAGTTGAGGGTGTTCTGATTATACACGTAATCCACGATGGGCACCGTGGGGCCGCCCGCAGGGTGGGCATAGGTCACGGTTTCGAGGTAAGGGGCTACGGCCACCGAAATAAGGTAGTAGTCGATGGGGTGGCGCGATTTCCATTCGTAGCGCACTTTGTTGCCGGGCAGTGGCACCGTGCGCGCCAGCAACCCGTTGGAGCCCACTTTATTAGGCAGCGTGGTAGTCACCCACACGTCGCTGGAGTCGGCTTTATCGGTGAGCACCTGCTTGCACGGAAACCACTCGTGGGCGGCAAAGGGCTCCGACAGGCTCCAGGTAACGTTATAAGGCTGCAAAACCCCATTCACGCGCACTTGATTCCGGTTGTTGAACCCATTGCCGATGGCGGCCGAGTTGCCGCTGGGAGCCGTGCCATGGTAGTAAATCCGGGCATCGGTGAGCGAGCCGGCAGCGGCAGCCTGGGGCAGGGCGGCCGTCGCGTCGTTGCCCACGCGCCGGATGCCGGGCGAGCGCCGCCCGTTCACCACCACCGAGTCGATGAGCAGCGTGGCCGCGCCGGCTGGTCCCTGGTACAGCTCAAACGCCAGCGAGTCGAGCGCCACGGTGCCCACCCGCACCCGCATCCACACCGAGCCGGCAATGTTGAGCGAGGTATTTTCCAGCGCCAGGTCCAGCTTGTAGTACTTCACGTCATAGCGCTCCATCTTGGCGCGGTGCCTTACCGAAGCCGTCGTGGTGCGCAGCGCGGTAGCCACGCGGCCAGCCGCGCAGGTATAGCCGCCTTCGAGGTCTTCGGGCTTGAGCGAACGGGTGCCGGATTGGGCACGCAGGTGCTGGCCCGAGCCCGCAAGTAGCATGCAAAACAAAAACGCGAAAGGGCGAATTTTCATGGATAGCAAAAGCAATGATGAAGGCCAAACCCCGGGGCTGGTGGGTGGGCCCGAGCAAAAATAGCGAATGGCCGCGCTACCCGGCCCGTGTCCGGCACCGGGCCCGCCCGCCGCCCAGCCGCAGAAGCCTGACGCAGCAGTATATTTCGGCATAATATAGATTGAATGCGCTTTTTCCGTTATTCCTGGTTGCCCCGCCGCCTACCGGGCCGAAGCCGCGCCGCCTGGTTGCTGCTTTGTGGCCTGTTGCTGCTGGCGGGGCGGGCCCGGGCCTCGCACATCGTGGGCGGCGAGCTGGAACTAACGCACACCACCGGCCAATCGTATGTCCTTACTCTAAACCTGTATTTCGATGCCGTGAACGGGACGGCCGACTTAATTGCAGGCAGCGTGACGGCCAGTATTTTCGATAAAGCCACCAACGGCCGGATGCAGGACCTGGCCTTGCCCATCGTCGAAAACACCTTCGTCAACTACAGCAACCCGCTTTGTGCCCGGCCCACGCTCAGCACGCGCAAGCTGGTGTACAGCAAAGAAGTTATCCTGCCCACTGGCACTTACAGCGCCCCGCAGGGCTACTACGTGGCCGTGGAGCAATGCTGCCGCAACCTCTCAATTGCCAACATCGTGAACCCGGGTAACGCGGCCCAGGCCTTTTACCTGGAGTTTCCGGCGGTGGTGCGCAGCGGCCAGCCTTTTGTTGATTCGACGCCCCGAATGTTCCCCGCCCTTTCGGACTACGCCTGCCTCGGCGAGCCATTTTATTTTGACTTTGGCGGTACCGACCCCGATGGCGACTCATTAGTGTACGAGCTGGCAACCCCCCTCAACGGGCATGCCAGCATCAACGTACCCCGGCCCACGGCCACGGCCGCGCCGTACGCGCCCATCGCCTGGGTTACCGGGCTGGGGGCCACCAATCCCCTGCCCGGAACCCCCACCCTGCGCATCGACCGGCGCACGGGCCGCCTGAGCGCCCGGCCAGCCGCGCTGGGCCTATACGCCTTTGGTATACGCTGCTCGGAGTTTCGCCAGGGCGAAAAAATCGGAGAAGTGCGGCGCGACTTCCAATTGATGGTGCTCAGCTGCCCGCCCAATGCCCGCCCGAGCCTGACGGTGGTGCTGCCCGGTGCCACGGGGCCCGTGCGCTACCGGCCCGGCCGCGATACCCTGCGTCTGGGGCCAGGCAGCAACCGCTGCGTGCGCGTGCGCTTCACCGACCCCGACCTGAATAGCCGGCTCAGCCTGGCGGTGCGGCCGGTGAATTTCCGGGGGCTGCTGCCAGCTTTCAGTACTCCCAGCGCGGGCATTGTACACGCGGCCGGCCAGCCCGATACGCTCAGCAGCACCCTGTGTTTTCCCGACTGCCTCGATAGCCGCGGCCAGGTGTGGCAGGTAGATGTGATAGTGGCCGACGACGGCTGCAGCCTGCCTAAACGCGACACCGTGCGCCTGGCTTTTGTGGCCCTGCCGCTCCCCAGCGGCCCCCCCACGATAAGCAGCACCGCGCCGGCCGCGCAGCCGCTGGTGGTGCGCGTGGGCGACGTGGTGAGCTTCGATGTGCAGGCGGCGGCCCCCTTCAACCAGAGTGTGCAGCTGGACCTGGCCGGGCAAAACTTTGTTCCGGCCGACTTGGGGGCCAGCCTCACGCCCGCCGGCCCAACCAATCCGCAGCTGGCCCGGTTTCGCTGGCCCGTCGATTGCCGCGTGCTGACGGGTGATTCGGTGCGGGTGTTTCAGTTCACGGCAACTTCTGTCCCCTGCGGGTTGCGGCAAACCGCTGTGTTGAAGGTGGCCGTAGTGGTTCGCTACGCCAATGCCGCACCAGTGCTGCGCACCACGGGCCCCCTCCCAGCCCCCGGCCCGGATGGAATTTCGCTGGTGAGCCGGCAATTGGGCGCTTCCTTCACCCTGGAGCTCACGGGTACCGATGCCAACCGCGACAACCTGACGCTGACTGCCAGCAGTGATAATTTTACCCTGGCCGAGGCGGGCATGACCTTTACGGCCCGCAACGGGGCCGGTAGCGCGGCCGGCACTTTCCGCTGGGACGTGGGCTGCGGCGCGGTAAACCTGCACCGCCCGCTCGACGTCACCTTTCAATTGCTGGATGCGACCTGCCGGCCGCTGCCCCAGCGCCAAGTCGTGCGGTTTGAGGTAGAACCGCCGGCCTCACCGGTCCTCACGCTCTATAACGTCATCACCCCCAACGCCGATGGGCAGAACGATGAGTTCCGGTTGCCCGAGCTGCCCGTCGATTTCTGCGACAACCGCTTTGCCCGCATTCAGGTGTTTTCGCGCTGGGGCCAGTCGGTTTTCGAATCCGCGGACCGAAATTTCCGCTGGCCCGGCCAAGGCCAGGCGGGAACGTACTATTATTTGGCGACTTACACCGATGGCCGGCGTTACAAAGGCTGGCTCGAAATAAAGCCCTAAGCGCACTAGTCCGGCCAGCCATTAAGCATCGCGCCCGGCGGACCGGCTAACGCTAATACATAAACAGAAACACCGCGAACAGCAGGACCCACAGCACGTCGATGAAGTGCCAATAGGTGCCCAGCAGGCGCAGATGCCGCTGATGGTAGGGGTTACGAATGTAGACGAGCGTACGCACGGCATCGCGGCCGGCGTGGGCCACGCGCAGCAGCACGGCCAGCAGCAGCAGCATACCAGCCAGCAGGTGCGCCACGTGCAGCGCCGAAATAAGGTAGAGGAACTGCCCGCTGCTGCGGCTACCCTCGCCCCGAAAGGCCACACCGTTCTGCAATAGCTCGCGCCAGCCCAGCAGCTGCAAACCAGAAAAGATGCAGCCCAGCAGCAACGTAGCCCCTAAGCAGCGCGCCAGACTGGCCAAATCATCCTGGGCATATAGGCGCGGGGCCTGGGCCATGGTGTAGCTGCTGATGAGCAGCACGATGGTACTGAGTGAAAAATAGCGTGGCAACGCGTAGAGCCCGGTCGGCACCCCGCTATTGACGCGGGCCTGCACGTAGGCCGCAATCAGAATGGCGAACATGATGGCAATGGCCAACATGCCCAGGTAGCCGGCCATCAGCAGCGGCGGCAGGCGCTCGATGTGCCCAAACGAGGAGGCCGGCCGGCGGGCTCCAATCTGGTTATTGCGTTCGGAATCGGGGTTCATTGGGGCAGCGCCGAGGGTGTAGCTAACAAACTACACCAGCAGGAATTAGTTGCGTCCGGCCGATTTTTGCCCAAATGTTACGGGCGGCTGGGCCCGTGCTGGGCAGCTTGCCTCACACTCACTTAAAGAAGGAGCCTATTTTGCCCAGAACGGCATTGAGCGTGATTTTTGGCGTGCGCTGCACCCCGAACGTCACGTAGGTTTTGCCGCCCACGCGCAGGTCGAGCACCCAACCCAGGCCGCGCGCCAAGTCGTTTATTTGCTGGAGCGGGTCGGGGCCGGCGGGCTTGGGCGCTTTGGGCGCGCCGGGGGGCTTGGGCGGGCCGGCCGTGAGCTGGTCGAGAACCTCTTGGCTCGGAATATTGAGAATGAGGTAGGTACCAGCCGCCGCCAGCTGGAGCGCGTGTCCGTTCCAGTTGATGACCAGCTGGGCCTCGATTTCGAGCGCGCTAGGCACCGGGCTCGGGGTGGCTGGCGGCCAACTGAGGCTGCGGGGCGGCCGGAGCAGCGCCCGGCTGCTCGCCACGCGTGCGGATGCGGAGTGAACCGTTCAGCTTCCAGGTGGCAGCGGGCCCATTAGGGTTCTGCGGGTTGGGCACTTGCAGCTCCATTTGGTCGAAGGCGCAGCTGAGCTCCACACCGCCCGAGAGCTTGCCGAGCAGCGAGGCGGCCATGTCGGCCCAGTTGGGGGAAGTAGTTTCGGACATGATGACAAAATTGGGGGAGGTAAATAGGCCGCCGGCAGACGGCCCGGCCGCAAAGTACGGCCCTGCGCCAACTAACGCAAGGCTCCGGCGCGGGTTGCCGGAAGCATTGCATTCAAGTTAGATGGTAGCCCAGCCAAGCTCCCCCCGCGGGCCGCGCAACAGGCTGAAGCCATTAGTTTCGCCCAGTACGGCCACGGCCGTGCGGGCAGCCAGCGCCACGCGGGCCGGCGCAGTGGCAGTGGGCTGGTCCCGCAACTCAACTATTGCAGGCAGCAGCAGCCGGCGCAACGGCGCGCGCCCCGCTTCAATTACAGCCAGTGCAGCAACGTAGCCGATATCTCCGGCGGGCGTTTGCACGCGCAGCACCAGGCCTTGCTGGCCCAGCACCAGCAAGGGCATCTGCTTGGATAGTGTTTCCATGCGGCGGCTGGTAACCTTGGCCGTGGTGGGCCGCAATGCAGTAGCCAATCGCAGGCGTACGAACTCGCCCCGGCGGTCGGGGCCGGCCGGCGGCGCGGGCGCGGTGGCACCGCGCTGCACAAACGGTAAGGGGTCGACTGCACCCTGCCCGCTGCGGTAAATGCCGAAGTGCAGGTGCGGGGCCGTAGTGCGGGCGTTGCCGGTATTGCCCACCAGGCCCAGGGTATCGCCGGCGCGCACGCGCTGGCCGGGGCTCACCAGCTGCTTATCGAGATGAGCGTAGTAGAGGTGTTCGCCGTGGGCGGCATCGGCCAGCCACACCACGCGGCCACCCAAGGGCGTTTCGCCGGTGCGGGTGATGAAGCCGTCGGCAGCAGCCAAAGCGGGCGTACCGCGCGGCGCAAAAATGTCGATGCCCTCGTGGCGGCGAGTGCCCCCGTCGCGGTCGGCCCCCCAGAAGCTGCCGGCGGCGGCATCGTTGCGGCCCCGTACCGGGAACACGCTCAGGCTGGGCTCACGGGCTACGCGCAAGGTGTAGCGGCCGGCGGCCAGCAGCTCGGGCTGCACGCGCAGCAGGTGCTGGCCGGTCGTTTCGGCCCGGTAGCGAAAATCCAGCACCACGGTATCGGCGCTGGCCAGCGGGGTAGGAACCTGGCCGGGAGCTGCTTCAAAGGCATCGAGGAAAACGTGGGCGTTGGCTCCCGGGGCGAGCGTGAGACTGACGTGCACCTGCTCGCCGGCGCGCACGGCGTAGCGGTAGCTGGCGGCAGCAGGCAGCTCGGCCCGGAAATAGCCGGTTTCGGCGAAGGGCAGCGGCACCACCAGCGAGTCGCGCAGGGCCTGGGCGGCGGCGGCCAGCCAGCGGCGGCCGGCGGGGCGGCGGTCGAGGCCCGCCTGGGCCAGTTGCCGGGCGTAGGCCTGGTGCGGCGTTGATTTTTGAAAAATGGCCTGGAGCGTTTGCTGCTTGCTACATCCGGCCAGCAAGAAAAGAAGTGCGCTGGCAACGGGCAAAAACCGACCGAAAACCAGCCGGAGTCCGGTAGGGAAAGGGAATAAGGGCATAGTGGGCTAAACCCCGGGCAGCACGGTGTAGTTCGCAGGCGCAGCCCGGCGCGGCAATGCGCACCGGAGCGCGCCCTTTTATTCGTCCTGACGGGATAGCGAAGCAAAGGCTTCGGCCCAGGCCTACCTTTACGGGCCACTCCCGCCCATCCTCACCTTCGTATATGAAGCTCATCGAATGCCCGCGTGATGCCATGCAGGGCCTCCCCGAATTTATCCCCACGGCTACCAAAACGGCTTACCTCGCCGCGCTGCTGGCCGTAGGCTTTGATACGCTGGACTTTGGCTCGTTCGTATCGCCAAAGGCCATTCCGCAGCTGCGCGACACGGCCGAAGTACTGGCTGGCCTCGACCTTAGCCAGACCCGCACCAAGCTACTGGCCATCGTGGCCAACCGGCGCGGGGCCGAAACGGCCGTGCAGCACCCCGAAATCAGCTACCTGGGCTTTCCGCTGTCGGTTTCGGAAACCTTCCAGCGGCGCAACACCAACCAAAGCACCGCCGAAGCCCTAGCCGACGTGGCCGCCATGCACAAGCTGTGCGAACGCAGCGGCAAAACGCTGGTCGCCTACCTGTCGATGGGCTTCGGCAACCCCTACGGCGACGCCTGGAGCCCGGAAATTGTGACCAACTTCACCGAACAGCTAGCCCGGCTGGGCGTGCGCATCGTGGCGCTGTCCGACACCATTGGGGCCAGCACGGCGGCTACTATTAGTCCGCTTTTTTCGGCTTTGATTCCGGCTTTCCCCGCCATTGAATTCGGAGCACACCTGCACACCACGCCCACCACCTGGCGCGAGAAAGTGAGCGCCGCCTACGGGGCCGGCTGCCACCGCTTCGACGGGGCGATTGGCGGCATTGGCGGCTGCCCGATGGCAGCCGATGAGCTAACCGGCAACATGGCCACCGAAAACCTGCTGGCTTATTTAGCCGAGCAGAACGTCGAAACCGGGCTGGATATGGCTGCGTTCGGCCACGCCCAATCGATGGCCAATTCTGTTTTCCCTAGCCATTAACTTCTTTATTACCATGCCTATTACCGTCGACATCTTCATCCCTTGCTTCGTCGACCAACTCTACCCCACCACGGCCCTGAACATGGTGAAAGTGCTGGAGCGCCTGGGTGTGGACGTGAACTACAACCCCGGCCAGACCTGCTGCGGGCAGCCAGCCTACAACGCCGGCTACCACCCGGCGGCGCGGGCCGTAGCCAACAAGTTTCTGGAGGACTTTGCCGCCCCGGCCGCCGATACCCGACGCTACATCGTGAGCCCGTCGGCCTCATGCGTGGGCATGGTGCGCAACAGCTACACCGACTTGTTTGCCGAAACGCCCGCGCAGCAAAACGCCTGCCGCGGCGTGCAGGACCGCGTGTACGAGCTGACTGAATTTTTGGTGGGCGTACTGGGCATCACGGCCGTGCCGGGCGCGCAACTGGCCGGCTCCTATACCTACCACGACTCCTGCTCGGCGCTGCGCGAGTGCGGCATCGGCCCGGGCCCGCGCCAGCTGCTTGATGGCGTGGTGGGCCTGCAACGCATCGAAATGGCCGAAACCAGCACCTGTTGCGGTTTCGGTGGCACCTTCGCCGTGAAGTTCGAGGCTATATCAGTCGCCATGGCCCAGCAGAAGGTGGAACACGCCCTCGAAACCGGGGCCGACTACCTCGTGAGCACCGACGTGAGCTGCCTCATGCACCTCGATTCCTACATTAAAAAGGAAAAGCTGCCGCTCAAATGCCTGCACGTGGCCGATGTGCTGGCCAGCGGCTGGTAGGCGTTCGTCATTATGGTCCGGTCCGACCGCCCTAGGCGGTCCGACCGGTTGTCGTTGTTAAGACTTCGGTATTGTGACCATTGGTTGGACCAGACGACGACCGGTCGGACCGCCTAGGGCGGTCGGACCAGGACAACCTTACAGCGCCTTCCGAATCCGGTCCTTCAGCCCCTCGGTGGCTTCGAGCAGGGGCAGGCGCACGGCAGCTCCACACACGCCCAATCCTTCGAGGGCAGCTTTCACGCCCACGGGGTTGCTTTCCTCATACATCATGGGGTTGAGGGGCAGCAGGCTGAAAAGGCCGGCGCGGGCGGTGGCAAAGTCACCGGCCAACGCGGCGCGGGTTAGCTCGGCAAAGCGTTTGGGAAAGGCATTGGCCATTACTGAAATAATGCCTTCGGCCCCGCAGGCGATGAGGGCGGGCGTGAGCAGGTCGTCGCCCGAGAGCAGCAGAAATCCCTCGGGCTTGCTGGCGGCGATGGCCAGGCACTGCTCCATGTTGCCGCTGGCTTCCTTGATGCCGATAATGTTGGGGTGGCGGGCCAGCCGCAGCGTGGTTTCGGCGGTGATATTGGAAGCCGTGCGACCGGGCACGTTGTAGAGGATGATGGGCAGCGGGCTGGCATCGGCCAGGTGGGTGTAGTGGGCAATAAGGCCGGGCTGGCTGGGCTTGTTGTAGGCGGGGCTGGCCGAAAGAATAGCCGCCACGCCAGTCAGGTCGGTGGTGCGGAATAGCTCTTCGGCCGCCACAGTATCGTTGCCACCGATGCCGTACACCAGCGGCACGCGGCCGGCTACGTGCGCGACGGCGGTGCGGAGCAGCTCGGCTTTTTCGGCGGCCGTAGTGGTCGGCGATTCGCCGGTGGTGCCATTCACGACGAGGTATTCTACGCCGCCCTCGATGCAGAAATCGAGCAGGTGCCGCCAGCCACCGTAGTCCACGGCCAAATCCGGGGTGAAGGGCGTGACCAAGGCCACACCAGTGCCATGAAATGCGGGAAGATGGGAACCAGGAGTGCGCATGCCGGGAGTTTGGGCGTTAGTTTTGTGGGCTGCAAAAGTAGCAGGTCGGTTCGCTATTCGGCGGCGCAGATTTGCAGGTTTCGGCATTCACCCCCATTTCACCCCCCGGTTGCGAAGCCCGGCTTCGTGCGTTTCCATGAAAGTTTCCCTTGCTTCCCTCCTGCTGGCCGCCCTGAGCCTGGCTGCCTGCGACTCAAAAACCGCCACCACCGGCGAAACCGCCACCAGCAAAGCCACCGTGGGTGCGGCCGATTCGCTGGTAACCGACCCGGCCGTGGCTAAAACCTCGGGCACCCAGGCCACCGCGACCGACGAAGCCAATGCCACCCCCGGCCCCGACCCCAAAACCATCCCGGCCGGGAAAGCCGGTGATGCGGCCGGCATCCTGGCCCGCCCGCAGGTACCCATCCTCTGCTACCACCAGATTCGGGACTGGACGGCCCGCGATTCCAAAGGAGCCAAGGATTACATCGTGCCCATCGCCGCCTTCAAGGCCCAGATGAAGATGCTGGCCGACTCGGGCTACCACACCGTGTCGCCCGACCAGCTGTATGCCTACATGACGACCGGCGCAAAGCTGCCGAGCAAGCCCATCATGCTCACCTTCGATGATACCGACCTCGACCAGTTCACCATTGCCCGGCCCACGCTGGCGCAGTACGGCTACAAGGCCATGTACTTCGTGATGACCGTGAGTCTGGGCCGCCCCCACTACATGACCAAGGACATGGTAAAGCAGCTTTCCGACGAGGGCAACGTCATCGGCTCGCACACCTGGGACCACCACAACGTGAAGAAATACCAGGGCAAAGACTGGGAAATCCAAATCGATAAGCCCACCAAAACGCTGGAGGATATCACGGGCAAGAAAATCAACTACTTCGCCTACCCCTTCGGCCTTTGGAACCCGCAGGCCTTCCCCGAGCTGAAGAAGCGCGGCTTCGTGGCCGCCTTCTCGTTGGCCGAAAAGCGCGACCAGCAGGACCCGCTCTTCACCATCCGCCGCATCATCGCCAGCGGCTACTGGAGCCCCAAAACGCTGCGCAACAACATCGTGCAGTCGTTTTAGGCTGAACCAGCCATAATTTTCCGGGCCGACCCGGCAATGCCCATAAATTAGCCCGACTGTTCAGCAGCCGGGCTAATTTATGGGCATTGCCGGGTCGGCTTTTAAGTAGCCAACTTTTTTTACTTTACAGACGGTGTAAATTCACTCCTTACTTCGGATTCCAACCGTTGCTTCAGAATCGCATTGCGCGTTCGCAACAGCCGGGTCAGGTACTGAGTCAGAAAAAACGTATCAACCCAGCGCCCGACCAGCCCGAACGGACTGCTGAACTCGAACACGTCGCGCACCCGGGTTCCGCCTTCAGTGGCTTCGAAATAATGGTCGTGTCGCAGGGTTTTAAACGCCCCGCGTACCAGCTCATCGCGGAAATAGTGCGGCGGCGAGGCTGCCGTGATTTTAACCGTGAGTTGTTGGCGGACACCAAAATGGCGGCCCTCCCACGTCACCACATCGCCTAACTGCAGCTGGCCGCTGGGCGGGCCGGCCAACACGCGCTCGCCGGTTTGTTGGGTTGAATCAAGATGCGCCTGCACATTCAGGGCCAGCGCGTAGCAGGCAGCCGGCGGGGCCTGCACCAGCATTTCCAGTTCAATACGCGCCATGCTTACAATGGCTATTTGAGCCCGCGCAGCACCTCTTTGGTATTGCGCACGTGGTCGGTGGCCCCGCTCAGGGAGTTGAAAATATATTGAATGACACCGTCCTTGTCAATTACGAACGTGACGCGGCCGGGCAGCAGGCCCAGCAGGGCGCGGGGCACTTCGTAAAGCTTGCGCACTTTGCCGTCAGTATCGGCCAGCAGCTCGAAGGGCAGGCGGTGCTTTTGGGTAAATTTCTGGTGCGAGGCTTCGCTGTCGGAGCTGATGCCCACGACTTCAGCCCCGAGGTCCTTAAAATCCTCGTATTGGTCGCGGAACGAGCAGGCTTCGGCGGTGCAGCCGGGCGTGTCGTCCTTGGGGTAGAAATACAGGACGACGTGGCGGCCGCGCTGGTCGGCGAGCCGGAACGACTGGCCGGAAGTGGTGGTAAGGGTGAAATCGGGAGCGGGCTGGCCTACCTGAAGCATGGCAAAAAACAATAAATTGAGGCTGCAAAGTACGGCCCGTGTAAGGCTTTGCGGGCAAAGGCGTCATCTTTGTGCCCCGTTCGTCAACTTGCCTTCATGTCGCAGCCCCGCATTAGCGTTATCATTCCGGCCCACAACGAAGCTGGGGCCATTGCCCTGGTGCTGGCCGAAATTCCGCCAGGGCTCGCGCACGAGGTAATTGTGGTCGACAACAACTCGACCGACGACACCAGTACCATTGCCCGCGCCGGTGGGGCCACGGTGCTGCGCGAGCCCCGCCCCGGCTACGGCTACGCCTGCCTGGCGGGCATGGCCCACGCCTTCGGGGGCGCTAAATCCGAATGGCCCGACCTCGTCGTATTTCTCGACGGCGACCATTCCGATTTTCCCGAACAGATGCCCGAATTACTGGCCCCGCTCCTGCGCGGGGAGGCCGATATGGTCATCGGCTCGCGGGCGCTGGGCAAGCGCGAAAAAGGCTCGCTGCTGCCCCAGCAACGCTTTGGCAATTGGCTGGCCGCCCGCTTGCTCAACCTGCGCTACGGCGGCACCGTCACCGATTTGGGGCCGTTCCGGGCTATTACGGCCGCCGCCCTGCTGGCCACCGGCATGGAAGACAAAACCTACGGCTGGACGGTAGAAATGCAGGTCAAAGTTGCCCGCCTGGGGCTGCGCACCGTGGAAGTGCCCGTGCGCTACCGCAAGCGCATCGGCACGAGCAAGGTGTCGGGCACGGTGAAGGGCACCCTCGGGGCCGGCTACAAAATTCTCTGGACGATTTTCAAATACTGGTAACCCGGGCTACCCGGTTGAGTTGCGGCCCGCGCCGCGCCAGCCGGGCTCCGCTATTTTTTTCGCTTTGTCGCACGCTTACGTTTTCTGTTTCTGATGGCCGTACTGCCGACTTTACTGGTGGTGCTCTACGGGCTATGCCTGCTGTTCATTCTGGGGTTCAGCCTGGGCCAGTGGCAGCTGACGCGCCTGGCGCGGCGAGCCTACAAACAAGGATTGCCACCTGCCCCGCCCATCCCGCCCGCGTGGCCCACCGTGCTGGTGCAGCTGCCGCTGTATAACGAGCAGAATGTGGTGGAGCGCGTCATCGATGCCTGTGCTGCCCTCGACTATCCCGCCGACCGCCTGCACATCCAGGTGCTCGACGACTCGAACGATGCCACCGTGGCCCTTGCCGCCGCCCGCGTGGCGCACCACGCCGCCCGGGGCCTGAGTATCAGCCACGTGCGGCGGACAGACCGCCAGGGATTTAAGGCCGGGGCATTGCGCTTCGGGCTGGAAGGCAATACGGACGAGTACGTGGCCATTTTCGATGCTGATTTCGTGCCCGAGGCCGATTTCCTCAAGCGCACCATCCCCTACTTTTTGCCGGATGAAAAAATTGGGGTGGTGCAAACGCGCTGGGGCCATTTGAACGAGGACGAGGACCTGCTGACGCGCCTGCAGGCATTTGGGCTGAACGCGCACTTTCTGATTGAGCAGGTGGGGCGCACCTTCGCGGGCTTCTTCATCAATTTCAACGGCACGGGCGGCGTGTGGCGGCGCGCCTGCATCGACGATGCCGGCGGCTGGCACACCGACACCCTCACCGAAGACCTCGACCTGAGCTACCGCGCCCAGCTGCGCGGCTGGCACTTCCTGTACCGGCCCGACATTGTGGCCCCCGCCGAGCTGCCCGCCGTGATGGACGCCCTCAAATCGCAGCAGTTCCGCTGGACCAAGGGCGCAGCCGAAACCGCCCGCAAGCACCTGGGCCAGATGTGGCGCTCGTCGCAGCCGCTGGCCGTGAAGCTGCAGGCCACGTTCCACCTGCTCAATAGCTCCGTCTACATCGTCATCATGCTCATGGCGCTGCTGAGCGTGCCGCTGGTGTTCGTGCGCGCGCAGTACCACGAGTTTAAAGTCGTGTTTCGGCTGGCTTCGGTATTTCTGCTGGGCTTCGCGCCGCTGGTTTATTACTATTACACGGCCTGGCGGCTGGCGCACCCTCGTAAGTCGATGTGGCGCTACCCCGGCTTCTTTCTGCTGTTTCTGTCGGTTTCGATGGGCTTGGCTCTGCACAATGCCCGCGCCGTAATTCTGGGTTGGCTGGGACAGCGCACCCCCTTCGTGCGCACCCCCAAAGCCGGCACCGGTGGCCCGGCCAAGCGCCGCCGCTACCGCACCGGCGGCGTGGGCGCGCTGGTGCTGCTGGAAGGCGTGCTGGCCTGCTACTTCGCCTTTGGGCTGGTGGCAGGCATTTACTTCAACGATTTCGGCCTGCTCCCCTTCCACACGCTGCTGACTATTGGTTTCGGGGCCATCTGCTATTACTCGGTGCGCGACGACAAGTAGGCCGCCATCGCAACACCGCTATTCTTTCCATTTTCTTGCCGCTCAAGCTCCCCTCCGTTTCTCAGCTACTGGCGCTGCTGCTTTCGGGGGTAGCGTACGCGGCCCTGGCCTACGCCACCCCCCGGGCCCAGTTTGGGCAGCTGGCCGGGCTGATGGCGCTGGCCCTGGCGGCTTACGCGTGGCTGCTGCGCACGCGGCTGCCGCTACGCTGGGGGCTGGGCGCGGCGCTGGTCTTCCGACTGCTGTGGCTGCCGGCGCAACCCGCCCTGTCCGACGACCTGTACCGCTTCCGCTGGGACGGGCTGCTGGTAGCCCAGGGGGTAAACCCCTTCCGGTTTCGGCCCGATGAGCTGGTTGCCGACGGGGCCCGCACCGCCTTGCCCGATGCCACTACGCGCGCCCGGGTGCTGCCCGAGCTGCAGCAGCTCTACCGCCAGCTAAACTCACCGCACTACTATTCGGTGTATCCGCCGGTGTGTCAGGCAGTTTTTGGAGCATCCGCCTACTTGTTTCCTTTCTCCGAACGGGGCTTTGTGGTAAGCCTGCGCGTGGCCATGTTGCTGGCGGAGGCGGGTACCGCCTGGCTGCTATTGGCCCTGCTGCCGGCCCTGGGCTGGCCGGCGGCGCGGGCGTTACGCTACCTGCTGCATCCGCTGGTTGTGGTCGAACTCACCGGCAATCTTCATTTTGAGGCGCTGGCCCTCTGCTTCGTGCTGCTGGCCATCTGGCTATTGCACCGGCAGCAATGGACTCGCTCGGCCGGGGCAATGGGGCTGGCCGTAGCCGCCAAGCTGCTGCCGCTGCTGGCGCTGCCGCTGCTGGCGCGGCGGCTGGGCTGGCGGCGCTTCGCGGCCTACTCGGCGGTGGTGGCGGGCACGCTATTGGTGCTGTTCGCGCCGTTTATTTCGGTGGCGCTCGTCGTAAACATCAGCCGGAGCCTCAACCTCTATTTCCGCAGCTTCGAGTTCAACGCCAGCATTTACTACGTGCTACGCGCTATTGGCTACCACCTCACCGGCTACAACAAAATCGCGCTTATCGGCCCGGCCCTGGCTTTGGTGGCTGCGTTATTTGGATTGGGCCTGGCCTGGCGCGAGCGTCGGCCAACGCTTGCCACCCTTCCGGCAGTCCTGCTGCTGCTGTTCACGGGCTACTATGCCCTGGCTACCACGGTACACCCCTGGTACATCACCCCGCTGATTGCGCTGGCCCCACTCACCCGCTTCCGCTATCCGCTGGTGTGGGGTGGTGCAGCGGTGCTTTCATACGCAGCCTATCGCACCACCGATTACACCGAAAATCTGTGGCTGGTGGGCCTGGAATACTTTATCCTGAGCGTCGTACTGGTTTGGGAGCTCAGACTGCGTGTAGCCAAGAACGAAGAATAAGCGGGTTGGTACCAAATTCTTCATTCTCAATTAAGTGCGGCACCTTATTTCGGCCAGTACGCGTAGCGCCGCTGTCCCTTCAGGCGTAGGCTGCGACCGTCCCAGGTTGTTTGGCGCAGTAGGATATTGGGGTAGGCTTTTGCAAACCAGTACACGTTCTGCTTGTCGGGAGCCAGCTGTACGGTCACTCGCCAGGCTGGTTCGCTAGCCTCGGCGGCCGAAGCTTCGGTGGTGGTGAGGTGGGACTTATAGTATACTGGCAGCGCGGCTTTGCTGGTTTGCTGCAGGTCCATCACCACCAGGTCGAAGGCTGGTTGCTGGGCAAAGCGCAGGGTGCGCAACGTGTACGGCAGAGCATCTTCCAACAGCACGTCGCGGCGCAGGTCGCGGCTGCCCACTCCCTGCTGGTCCCAATAGGAGTTATAGTTCTCCTTGAAACTGACACCGTCGTCTACAATGGCTTTGAAGGTGTTGCCGCACCACTCCTGCGACGAGGAGGTCATTTTGTACAAAGCCACCGGCTGGTCGCGCCGAAAAAACAGCGAAGTCAGGTAATGGTACGGGTAGTTGTCGGCCGGAATCTGACAAAACGCATTCACCTTCATCACCGGAAATAAATCGTCGCGCTTGTAATCGTCGGTTTTCACGTTGAACTGCTGGTTGAATTCCTCCTTCACCGTGATAAGCGTGTACTCGAACTGCCGCTTTTTCTTGTACACCATGCGCTCAGCATCGTAGGTGGCTACTTCGGCCAGGCCGTCCTCCCAGAGTTTGTTCATGGCCCACTGCTCATCGAAATGGGGCATAATGGCTTGCAACGCCCGCACCGAGGCACGGGGCTTCGGCTTGTCGGTCTGCTCAGCGTCCGGAGTACACGCGGGCAGGGCCAGGCTTATCAACAGCGCGCCCAAGCCAAATGAAAGTGATTTTCGGTTCATAAGTAGCAGTAGGCGCTAAGCCCGTTCTGATTGGCGCTGGTCGCTCATCGGCTAGCGGGCTGGTACCCGGCCAGCGCCGGGTGCATGGCATTCCAGGCGGCCAGGTCCTCGGCGGTATCCACGTCGCGCAATTCGGATAGCAGCGCTACACGCAGGCCCAGGCGCTGGGCATCAGCCAGCGTATCGGCCAACACCGAGTCGGTACTCCAGGTTTTATTGGCAAACAGCGCGGGCTGCGGCTGGCGCAGGCCCAGCAGGTAGTAGCCGCCATCGGTGGCCGGGCCAAGTACGACCTCCGCGGTTTCCAGTGCCTCGAAGGCCTGGGTGAGGTGACTGGCGCGCAGGCCCGGGCAATCGGTCCCGATAATAGCCACGCGCCCGGCCCCGGCCGCAAATGCGGCGGCAAAGGCCGTCGTCATGCGTTCGCCCAAGTCGCCTTCGGGCTGGCAGCAGGTGGTGTGGGCGGCCCACTCGCGGGCCTCTGCGGCGGTTGGCTCGGCGGTGGCGGTGTCGGCTAGCCAAACGGTAGCGGGCACACCAGCCGCTACAATGGCGGCGTTGGTAATGGCCAGCAGCTCGCGGTATACGGCTAGGGCAGCGGGCGGGCCCACGCCGGCCGCCAGCCGGCTTTTCACGCGGCCCAGGGCCGGCACGCGGGCAAACACCAGCAGTTGTTGGTCAGTTGGCGGCGGCGTTTGGCTCATCAAATTCAGCTTATTCATATACTTTGCGGCCACGCCGGAGCCAAGTGCCCCAGAACGTGGAATACGGGTGCACATCGGCCGTGACACCGGAGGCATTCACCACCGGATGGCCTTCGTTCACCCATTCAAAAAGCCCTCCGTAGAGGTTGCGCACCTGCCGGAAACCCAGCGCGTGCAGGCGCTCGCCCAGCCGTTCGCTGCGCAAGCCCACCGAGCAATATACCACTATCGGTCGGGCCCGGCTAACGTCGGGCAACTGCACCGTGGACAACGAGTCAAAGTTCACGAACCGGGCTCCGGCCAGGTGGCTCACTCGGAATTCAGCCGGCGTGCGCACATCAAGCAGCAGCGGCGGGGCAGCCAGTTTCAGCTCGCGGGCCAAGTCGGTGGCGGGCACCGTGGGCACGGTGTGGTGGTAGACGGTACGGAGGAGCTGCTGATAAAGCACGCCAGGGCTGGTGGGCATCGTCCCCGACTCGGACTCGCAACCCGCCAGGGCCAACAGGCCAAGGCAATAGCGAGCGCGCAAAATTCGGAGCGTGAGCATGGGAAATAAAGGGTAAGCCGGCCGGCCGGCCTAGGCCGTAGCCCCGCCGCAGCTGGACCCCGCACCAGCCGTGCAGCCGTAGCAGTGCTGGTTGACTACAATGGCCCGGGCTTGGAGCGACTCAAGGTCGAAATCGCGGATGTGCTGCGAGGCCGTGCGGGCCACCGGCAGGTCAAGCATCTGGTTGAAATCGCAGTCGTAGAGCAGGCCGTCCCAGCCCACCGAGATGGTACTGCGGCACATCACGTTGGCAGCGGCGGTGGGGTTGTAGGCCTGCACCAGCTTATCCATATAAGCCTCGTAGTTGCCGCTTTCCACCAGGTAATCGAGGAAGCGACTCACCGGCAGGTTGGTAATGGCCAGCAGGTTGTTGAACGACACGCCGTGGTCCCGGCTCAGGCGCTGCTTGAACTCACGCTCCAGACTCACCTGATTACCAGGCAGAAAAGCGCCGGATGGATTATATACCAAATCCAAACTTAAGCCCGAGCCTTCCACTCCGTAGCCCACGGCATTCAGCATCTTCAAGGCCCGCATCGATTTGTCGAATACGCCATCGCCGCGCTGCGCATCGGTGCGGGCGGCGGCAAAGTGCGGCAAAGAAGAAACGACCCGCACCTTGTGCTTGGCAAAAAATTCGGGCAGGTCGTAATACTTCTTGTTGGCGACGATGATGGTGAGGTTGCAGCGCACGATGGCAATACGACCCAACGCCGAAATGCCTTCCACAAACCAGCGGAAATCGGGGTTCATCTCGGGTGCGCCACCCGTCAGGTCCACCACTTCGATGTTGGTTTTGGCCAGCGCATCCAGGCACTGCTGCATGGTTTCACGGGTCATAATTTCGGTACGGTCGGGGCCGGCATCCACGTGGCAGTGCTTGCACACCTGGTTGCACATTTTGCCCACGTTCACTTGCAGCACCGTCATTTCGGTGGGGCGCAGGGGCAGCAGGCCAATTTCGCGCAGCTTAGAGGCAAACGCGGGGAAGGCTGCCCCGGCGGTTTGGGCCGGGTTCAGCACGTCGAGCTGATAGGCGGAGTCGGCCAGCGCATGGTGCTGAGCGTGGAGCGATTTCGTAGGAGACAGGGACACAGGAAGTGAGATAGGGGAAAATAGAATCGGAATCCGGGAGCCCGGGCAGGCCCCCACTTCCGCTGGTTTACATCGATAATTCTTTCGCCTTGTTCATCATCATGGTGGCGTGTACCAGCGTGGCCCCGCCCTTGATTGCGGCTCCCACGTGCACGGCTTCCATCATCTGGGCCTCGTCGGCCCCTTTTTGCAGCGAGTCCGAGGTATAGGCGTCAATGCAGTACGGGCACTGCACCACGTGGGCCACGGCCAGGGCAATGAGGGATTTCTCGCGCTCACTCAAGGCACCTTCCTTGAAGACCTCGCCGTAGTAATCGAAGAATTTGCGACCCATTTCGGGCTGCCACTCGCTGATTTTGCCAAATTTGGCCAAGTCGGCGGGATTGTAGTAGGAGGAATCGCTCATGATAAAAGTGGCGTTTTGAGAGTGAAGGTTAAGGAGTTGTTGAAGGTTCAACGGCGGCGCACGTGGATGCGAACCCGCTCGCCATCTTCGCTGGTAGTAGGCATTACGTCGATGCGGTCGGCTTCATCGTAATAAGCAGCCACCCCGCGCACGATACCTACGGCCAGCCCGCCCATGCGACGGGGCGACACGTAGTCAATTATCAGCTCATTGGGACCAAAGCAGCGAATTCCACTTTATCAAGGCCCGAAAGCTCCATTAGCTTCACCCAGGTGCTGTGGTCGTACTGCGTTTGTACGTAGCGCTTCAGAAGCGTTAGTATCGTGCCGTGCATAAACCTGAATTAATGACAAGATACGGGATAAGCAATGCCGCCTGCCAGCCCAAACGGCTAACAGGCGGCATTGTTTGCTCTAGGCCAGGCGGCTGCAATATTAAGTGCATAAGCCTATTCGCTTCCGGCTAGATATTGCCTACCACTGTCATCGTGCTGAGCGTAGGGCCGGTGCTACCACCGGTTGGCTCAACTGTCATGGCAAAGGTCTGGGCGCTGGCAATGTCCTTCATGTGCTGCAAGCCTTCGCCGGTAGCGGTAGCGGCCGTAAGCACACCAGCGTCAATCGGCTGGCCCTTGTCGAGCGCCCAAAGCTGATACTGTTTGCCAGCGGGCAGGGCCGGCAGGCTACGAACATCAACGTACACCTTGTGGGTCGCCACATTAAAGAATACGCGCGCCTTTGCCGTGGGAGCGGTTTTAGTTCCAGCCAAGGCCACAGCCTTGAATTCGTCGTTGCGCAACACCTGGTTCTCCTGGCGCAGGTCGCCTAGCTGGCGTTCCACCACCTGTGAGGTGGTGGCGAAGCGGGCCTGGTCGCCTTGCAGCGCTACTACCTGGGCATTGGCGTTTCTCCAGTTCGAGTACAGCAGGAAGTTGGCTCCGAGGCTCAGCAGCAAGGCTACCGAAGCCGCTACGGCCCAGTTCGAGCGGCTGGTTGGGGTTGCAACGGGCGCGGAAACCATGGGACGGATTACTGCTTCGTCGGGGCGGTGAGCGGCGGGAGCGGCAGCGGCGGGAGCCATGATGGCATCCACGTCGGCCCGGAGCGAAGAGTTGGAGCGAGCGGCGGGGGCGGCAATTTGCGCCATTACGTTGCTCAGCACCCGCTCGCGCATTCCGGCGGGCGGAGCAACGGCGTGGGCTTCGGCGTAGGACCCGAGCGCAGCCTGCACCTGCGCCAGTTCGGCCCGAACCTCGGGATGGCTGGCAGCCTGGGCCTCTACGGCTGCCTGCTCGGCGGCCGAGAGTTCTCCGAGAGCGTACAGCTCCAGGATGCCCGATTCGATATATTCTTGGAAATTTTCCACGGTTGGGTTCAACGAATAAGTTTGCTTAGGACTTTGATGGCAGTACGGGCACGGGTTTTCACCGTACCGAGAGGAATGTTAAGCTCCTCGGCCACCTCACTCTGGGTGAAGCCCTCAAAATAGAGCATGTCGATAATCAGGCGTTGCTCAGGAATCAATTTTTGGGTAATCTCTTGTAGGCCAATATGTTCGGGACGAAACGACGTGGGCGCTGCCTGCCGTTGCGCTACCAGACTGTCGTCCAGCCCGGTTGTTTTGCTACCTACGCGGTGCTGTCGCGAGCGGATTTTATCGATGCTCAAATTGCGGCAAATGTTCAGCACCCAGGTGAACAGCCGGCCCTTACTAGGGTCGTAGCTGGCGAAGGCATTCCATATCTTGACCAAGGCCTCCTGTAACACGTCTTCGGCTTCATCTTCGGCTTTCACAATGCGGTAGATAACGCCGTATAGCGCGGCCGAATACCGGTCATAGAACAGCGTCATGGCCGATTCGTCGCGGGCCTGTAGGCGCCGGACTAAGTCCTCCTCGGCGGCAGGTGGCAGGGAAATAAGGGGATTATCGGACACTGGAGTAGCTAAAAGTGGAGAATTAAAGCGGTAGGACAACCTGTTGGTGAGCGCACGAAAATACGCGGTGCCAGCTAATTGCTACCATACGGCATTGAGCGGCCCGCAACCGAACAACGGTGGGCCGCTAGCAGTACCCGCCGGGAGCTACAATGTTCAGGCAATGTTTCCGGGCGGGTGCACAGCCGGTATGGGCAGCCCGGGTTGCCGCTGGCTTGTACCTTTCGGCTACCTTCCTGTTCTTTCTAACCTGAGCTATGTCCATCGAATCATACAACCCGCATACCGGGCGGGTACTCCGTCGCTTCACCCCTTTTGCCTGGGCCAAAACCCAACGCATTCTCAGTCAGGCCCATATAGCATATAAGGCTTGGGCCACCACCACCTTTGCCCACCGCGCCGGCGTGCTACGCCGGGCCGCCGCCTTGCTCCGCGAGCGCCAGGATGCCCTGGCTCGCCTCATGGCCCTGGAAATGGGCAAACCCATCACCGATGGCCGCGCCGAGGTCTTGAAATGCGCCACCTGCTGCGAGTACTACGCCGAGCACGCCGAGGCGTTTATGGCCGATGAATTAATTAAAACCGATGCCGGGCGCAGCTTCATCAGCTACCAGCCGCTGGGCGTAGTGCTGGCCGTAATGCCCTGGAACTTCCCCTTCTGGCAGGTGGTGCGGTTTGCCGCGCCGGCGCTGATGGCCGGCAACGTGGGCTTGCTCAAGCACGCCTCCAACGTGCCGCAGTGCGCGCTGGCGCTGGAAAAAATCTTTCACGATGCAGGACTACCGGCGGCCTGCTTCCGCACCCTGCTCGTGGGCTCGGAGCAGGTGGAACTGCTGCTGGCCGACGACCGGGTGCGCGCCGTAACGCTCACCGGCTCGGAAGGTGCGGGCATGGCCGTGGCGGCCGTGGCCGGGCAGCACATCAAAAAAGCCGTGCTGGAGCTGGGCGGGTCCGACCCGTTTATTGTGCTGGCCGACGCCGACCTGACCCTGGCCGCCAAAATCGCCGCCCAAAGCCGCATGATAAACAGCGGCCAGAGCTGCATCGCCGCCAAGCGCTTCATTGTGGAGAAACCGGTGTACCGCGAGTTCATCAGCCAGCTAAAAACTCATCTGCTGGCTCTGCGCCCCGGCGACCCGCTCGATGAGGCCACCCAATACGGTCCGCTGGCCCGCCCCGACCTGGCCGACGAGCTTACCCAGCAAGTGGAGGACTCGGTAAAAAAAGGGGCGAAGATTGAGCTCCACGGCGGCCAAGCCAAGCCCGGAACCGCCCTCTTCCGCCCCATGATTCTGTCAAACGTTAAGCCCGGCCAGCGCGCCTACGCCGAGGAGCTGTTCGGCCCGGTGGCGTTGGTGCTCGAAGCTAAAAACGCCGACGATGCCGTGCGACTAGCCAACGATTCGCGCTTTGGCCTGGGGGCCGCCGTGTGGACGGCGGACCCGAAAAAAGGCGAGACCATGGCCCGTCAGATTGAAAGCGGGGCCGTGTTCATCAATGGCCTGGTAAAATCGATGCCCGAGCTGCCATTTGGCGGCGTCAAGAAGTCGGGCTATGGCCGCGAGCTTTCCTACCTCGGCATTCGGGAGTTCGTAAACCAGAAGTCGATTTGGGTGGCCAAGGAAGTGGTAGCATCAGTGAAGGCGAAGACGGAGTAATAGCATTGGCAGAAAAAAGAATGTCATGCTGAGCTGATCGAAGCATCTCTACCGCAGTAGTATTCCATTTGATTGGACTACGCTGCGCGGTAAAGATGCTTCGGCTGCGCTCAGCATGACGTTCTTCTTTACTTCTTTTTTCTGCCATATCCATTCACCTACCTACGCGTATCCCAACACCTTGTAAATCAGCCATCCGGCGACCTCGTGCGTTAGCAAACCGAAGCTGGACATGGCCTCGGGGCTGGGCACCAGCCAGGCATCGGGGCTAAGGCTGCGGTCGGTACTGCGGTAGCCGGCCGGGAAGCCGATGGGGTGCAAGCCCACTTTGGCAAAGCAGCCCATGGCCCGCCGCTGATGAAAAGCGGACGTAACGAGGATGAGCGTGTCCTGTTCGGGCGTGAGCAAACGCTTGGTAAAAAACGCATTTTCGTGGGTGTTGCGGCTTTTGTCTTCGCGGATGATGGCCGAGTTAGGCACGCCCGCCAAGCGCAGCAGCGTGGTGAGGTCGTCGGCTTCGGTGTGGGCCCTGGCCTGCACTGCGCCCGAGCCGCCCGACACGATGATACAGCGCACCCGCCCGGCCCGGTACAGCCACAGGGCATCGGTGAAGCGGTCGGCTCCCAAGCCGAGATACACCCGGTCGTGCGGCGATTTTCTGGTGATGGTGATGCCGGTGAGCAGCACGGCGGCATCGGCGTGGCGCGGCAGGGCGGCCAGGGGCACCGGCGGGCGCTCCCAGGCCAGCAGCAGCTCATTCACTACCAATGGATTGGTCGTGATGAAAAACACAAGCAACGCGGCTACCAGCCAGCGGCGGGGCTGCCGCGCCAGCAGGGCCACTACCAGCAGGGCCAGCAACCACACGGTGGGCACCAACACAAAATCGAGAACCTTGGAAAGCAGAAAAAACATGCCCAAAGGTAGCGTCACGGCCGGCGCAGGGCCGGCGCGGGCTACACGTGGTCGGGCACGAAGGCGCGCAGGCGCGCCAACTGGGCTTCCACTTCGGCCTCCGTAGTAAGGTTATCGCAATCCAGGATGCGGCCCTGGCAATAGCTCACGAAAAAGGGGGCAATCTTCTGCTGCATCAGCTTTTTAGCCACGGGGTTCTCATCCGAATTGAGACGCAGGAAGAGGATGGATTCGTTGCCGGGGTCATCCACGAATTTGGCGAAGGGCGGGGCCAGCGCCTGGCAGATGGCGCAATCGAGGGAGGTGAATTTAGCAAACACCTTCAGGTGCTCGTGCGTGAGGCGACGCAGGTGCTCATCGTCGGTATCGAGCACCCGCTTACGTTCTTGTTCAGTCATGAAAGGCAATTGATAAGCTGGTATACACTGCGCTTTCAATTGGGCGGCGTGCAATGATACAGCAAGCCCCAATATCCGGCAGGAGCGTTAAACCCCGAAAACAGCTGCAGGGTTCGGCTTATTTTCGCAGCATCAACTCGCGGATATATTTCACCGGGGCACTGCCGTAGCTGAGGAATTTTTCGTTGAACGCTTTCAGGTCGAAGGCTTTGCCGTCCTGCTGCATCAGCTCCTGGCGCAGGGCATAGATTTCGGAGTAGCCCGTGAAGTAGCTGCTGAGCTGCACCTGGCTAAGGGTGGCGCGCAACCACTTGCCCCGGGCCTCGGCTTCTTCCTGGAAGCCCTCGCGGCGCAGCATCGCCACCACGTCGGTTTCGCTCATGTTCTCGGTCTGAATGGCGTGGTCGATGACGGCGTTCAGGGTCGAGCGCATGTTCCATTTGTCCCACATCAGCCACATTTCGTCGGAATTGTTGCCGTAGCCGCTTTCCAGCATCATGCGCTCCGAATAGACGGCCCACCCTTCCACCATGGCGCCGTTGCCAAAAATGCTTTTCACCAGCGAGGGCGAGCGGTTGGCGTACACAAGCTGCGTGTAGTGGCCCGGAATGGCTTCGTGAATATTGAGAATCTGGAGGGTGTAGTCGTTGTATTCGCGCAGGTAGCTTTCAGCCTGGGCGGGCGTCCAGTCGGCGGGCAGGGGCTCCACATTATAATAGGTATTGGCACCCTTATCGTAGGGGCCGGGGGCCGATACGCTGGCCCCCGCGCCGCTGCCGCGCATATAGAGCGGAGTTTCGCGCACCACTAGCGGCTTGCTGGGGTCTTGGGTCAATAGCTGGTGCTCGTTCACGAAAGCCACGAGGGTCGGAATCTGACGCTTCACGGCGTCTACAAAACCGTCGCGTGGGGCGTGCTTCAGCGTCAGTTGGTTGATGACGGCCGTGATGAGAGCCAACGTATCGGCTGGGGCCTTTTGACCGGGGAAATACTTGGGATAGAGCCGCGCGGCGCGGTGGCCCATGTCGTGCAGCAGCTCCGCCTTGTGCTTTAGGGCCTGCTGATAAATTTCGGCGGCGGTGAAGCGCGACTGAATATCGTAGGCAAATCTCTGTTCGAATAACGCCTTACCGATGCGGAACGGGCGGAACCGCCCCTTGGTCAGCACGTCGTTTTTGAGGAAATCCAGGTAGCCCTGCACGGCCGTGCGGGCGGCGGCCACGCGGGCGGTCAGGGACTTCTTCTCGGCTTCGGTCAGGCCCGATTTCCGGACCGAGTCGGCCAGCGCGGCCCCGAACACCGCCAGGCCGCCCGCGTTCTGCTTGATGGCCAGCTCGCTGTGCTCCTTCGTCGGGTTGCTGATGTTGGCTTGAGCTGCCGCGTAGTACTCGGCCGCGTGGCTGATTTTATCAGAAATATTGCGTAGGCGACGGTCCAGCCGGAAGTGCCGGCCGTTCAGCAGCTCGCCCACCGAGGCCCCGAGGTTGTAGCTGGCCGGGTTCCACTGCCAGTTTTTGAGGGTGTCGGCGTACCAGCGTTCGGCGCGCAGCTCGTTGCGGAGCAGGCGCAGGTCAATCTGGTTGTTGGGCGAGAGGCTGTCGAGGGTGAATTTGCTCAGCGCGGCCAGGTTGTTCTGCGCGAAAGCATCGTCGGCCTGCCGCTGAGCAGCGTTGGGAATCAGCAGCAGCGAATCGTATTTGTGGTAGCCCACGCCGGAGGCATAGTCGGGGTTCTGCTTCCACAGCGCCTCGATAAACTGGCTTTTGAAGCCATCAAAGCGGGCATCGGGGCCGGTGGCGGTTGCCGTTTTATCGGCTTGGGAGCAGCTGGCGAGGGCCAGGGCCAGCAAGGGCAGGTAGCGGAATTTCATGGGTGGGTGTTTAGATTGAACGATAGCAGAACGGTCATGTCGAGCGTAGCCGAGACATCTCGCTCGCTTCGTTGCAAGGGTAATTGATTACTGCTGCACGCGAGATGTCTCGGCTACGCTCGACATGACGGACCAATTGAGTGTTTTCTACAGTGGCAACGCCCCCAAAGGAACGTCCCAAACCGGCCACATTGCAACGCGCCGCCGTAGGTTTGTCCGGCCAGCCGGCCATTCCGTACCAGCCCTATTCTCCCACCCAAAAATTCCCTATGCCAACCTCCCGCACCGAACACGATTTCCTCGGCGAACGCAACCTGCCCGACACCGCCTACTACGGTATTCAGACGCTGCGGGCGCTCGAAAATTTTGATATCACCGGCATTCCCATCAAGAACGAACCGCTGTTTGTGCAGGCCCTCGCCTTCGTGAAAAAAGGCGCGGCCCTGGCCAACAAGGAGCTTGGCGTGCTACCCGCCACTATCGCCGACGCCATTGCCGCCGCCTGCGACCGCGTGGCCACCGGCGAGTTTGATAATCAGTTCCTCACCGACATGATTCAGGGCGGCGCGGGTACTTCGGTGAACATGAACGCCAACGAAGTCATTGCCAATGTGGCCCTCGAAATCATGGGCCACGCTAAAGGCGAGTACCAGTTTTGCCACCCCAACAACCACGTCAACTGCTCGCAAAGCACCAACGACGCCTACCCTACCGCCTTCCGCATCGCCCTCAACAACAAGCTGGTGGGCTACCGAGAAACCCTAAAAGTACTGGCCGATGCCTTCGCCCAGAAGGGCGATGAATTCCGCGACATTCTGAAAATGGGCCGCACCCAGCTGCAGGATGCCGTGCCGATGAGCATGGGCGACGAGTTCCGCGCCTTCGCTACCAACCTGCGCGAAGAGCTGCTGCGCATCGACGACTCGCGCCGGCTGATTGACGAAATTAACATGGGCGCCACGGCCATCGGCTCGCGCATCAACGCGCCCACCGGCTACCCCGAATTGGTGACCGAGCACCTGCGCACCATCACGGGCCTGAACCTGAGCCTGGCCGGCGACTTGTTCGAAGCCACCTACGATACCGGTGCCTACGTGCAGCTTTCGGGCGTGCTGAAGCGCACGGCGGTGAAGCTCTCCAAAATCTGCAACGACTTGCGCCTGCTCTCGTCGGGCCCACGCACGGGCTTTAACGAAATCAACCTGCCCGCCTTGCAGCCGGGTTCCAGCATTATGCCCGGCAAGGTGAACCCCGTGGTGCCCGAAGTGGTGAACCAGACGGCTTTCTACGTTATCGGGGCCGACCTCACGGTGACAATGGCGGCCGAGGCCGGCCAGTTGCAGCTCAACGTGATGGAGCCGGTTATCAGCTTCGCGCTGTTCACCTCGATTTCCTACATGACCAACGCCTGCCGCACCCTCCGCGACAAATGCGTCGTCGGCATCACAGCCAACAAGGCCCACGCCGAAAATCTCGTGCGCAACAGCATCGGCATTGTCACGCAGCTCAACCCGGTTATCGGCTACGAAGCCTCGGCCGAGATTGCCAAGGAAGCCCTGAAAACCGGCAAGTCGGTGCACGACATTGCCGTAACCGAGCGCGGGCTTTTGACGCAAGAGAAATGGGACGAGATTTTCACCTTTGAAAACCTGATTCGGCCGGTGTTTATGAAGTAAGACTTCTTAACAGAACGTCATGCCGAGCGGAGCCGAAGCGTCTCGCGTGGGCTAGTAATCAATTCGTTATACGGAATAGCTAGTATTGCGCGCGAGATGCCTCGGCTACGCTTGGCATGACGTTCTGTTATCCCCTTCCATCCATTTCTCCATGCGCTTCCTCCTCCTCGCCCTCCTCCTATTTTCCCTCACCGCCCACGCGGCCCGCGTCGATACCCTGGACATTCCGAGCGCGGCTATGCACAAAACCTACCGCGCCGCGGTGGTGGTCCCGGCTTCCTACGCGAAGAATAAAAAAGCCAATTACCCGGTGCTGTATCTGCTGCACGGGGCCTGGGGCCACTTCGGCGACTGGCTGAACAAGACGCCCGACAAGCTGCTGCTGCACCGGCTGGCCGATGAGTACAACCTGATTATCGTGACTCCGGAGGGCGAAACCTTCAGCTTCTACCTCGATAGCCCCGTGAGCCCCGACAGCCAGTTTGAAACCTACCTGACCAAAGAGGTTATTCCGGCCATCGACCAGCATTACCGCACCGTGCCCGACCGCAAGGGCCGCGTGATTGCCGGCCTGAGCATGGGCGGCCACGGGGCCCTCTACCTCTCGGCCCGCCACCCCGACCTGTACTGCGCCGCCGGCAGCATGAGCGGCGCGCTCGATTTGACGACTTTCAACCGCAAGCTTTCGCCCGCCGACGCGGCCTCTCGTGCCAGGCTCTGGGCCCCGGTGCTGGGCGCGGAAACCGAAAATCCCGAGCGTTTCGCGGCCAACTCGGTACTGAGCCTGCTGGAGCAGTTCCACCGCAATGGCCAGCCCATCATCATCGACTGCGGGGTGGAAGATGGCCTGCTGGAAATCAACCGCGAAGTACACCGCCGCCTGCTTTACGCCAACACCCCGCACGACTACACCGAGCGTCCCGGCGGCCACAACTGGCCTTACTGGCAGAATGCACTACCCTATCAGGTGCTGTTTTTGAACAACGTGTTGCGGGCCAATGGAGCGGCAGTGCCGCGCTAAAATCCCGTTTGAAACGCCCCCCACGAAGATGAAACACTCAAAAAGACCGGGACCAATGCCATGAGCAACGGCGGTAAACAAGGCTAGGTCGACCCGCCGACGCAGTAGCTGGCCGTCCCGATATAGCCGGGCACCAGGAAAGTAAAAGGCCCTGCTGGCAATGCCAGCGGGGCCTCTTCCTTAAGCAGCCATCAGCGCTGATGGCTAGCGCCGACGACCAAAAATGCGCAGCAGGAGCAGAAATAGGAACTGGTTCACGAAATCGAGGTACAGTATGAGCGCGCCCAAGATGGAGGCTTTGTTGCTCGTCTCCTCGCCTTCCGTCACGCCCAGCAGCGCCAGCTGCTTCAGCTCCTGGGTGTCGTAGGCCGGGAGTGCTGCATGCCGGCGCATATCTTCGCCCCATGCATGCTTCCGCTTACCTCACCCTTGCCGCGCTGGGCCTCCTGGCCTGCTCCCAGCAGCCTACCGAAACGGCCACCGCCACCCGCGCTTCGCAAACCCGCCCCGCCCAGCAGCCCGCCCCGGCTCCGTTTCCCGAAACCTTCGAAGCGGGTTCTAAAGGTTCTTATGAGGAGGCCGACGAGCCGCTCGCTACTGGCAGCTGGCATTTTCAGGACGCCCTCGTCGGCAGCGGCCCGCAAGACCATAAATCGGGCGAGCGGGCGGCCCGCCTACGCAATCTGGGCCGGGTTTCCATGCGCTTCGATGCCAGGGCCGGCGTACGGCGCATCACCATTTCGGCCGCCGCGTATGGTACCGACGGCCCCAGCACCTGGGAGTTGTGGCTGAGCCGCGACGGCGGCCGCACCTATGCCCGCACCGGTGCGCCCGTCATCACCAGCGGCCCGACCTTGGTACCGCACGTATTCGCAGGCCTGGCCAACGAGCCGCTGCGCCTGGAAATCCGCAAAACCAGCGGCCCTAAAAATCGGCTCGATATCGACGACATTGTGCTCGAAACCGCCGCTGGCCCCGCCGTCGCCGTGGGAACTGGGGCGTCGGGCGGCTATTTCGAGAATCGGAACAGCCCCCCGACTCCCGCCGCATCAGCGCCTGCTGCTAGCCAATATCCGGCCGGTACCGGCACGGGCACGGCCCAGGACCCCAACGATGCCAACCTGGCCCTCGGCAACCCCAGCGGCGCTACCTCCGACCCCGGCAATGCGAGCAACTACCTGCTGGTCCACCCCGAATTCACCATCGGCTACAATGCCGCGCGTGGCATTCCAACCTGGGTGAGCTGGCACATCGACCGGGCCGACCTCGGCCAGGCCCCGCGCCAGAACAACTTTCGGCCCGATGCCGCCCTGCCCCGGCAATTCTATGCAGTGACGCCCGCCAGCTACGCCCGCTCGGGCTTCGACAAAGGCCACAACTGCCCCAGCGGGGACCGCACCGCCGACCTCGACGCCAACTCCAATACCTTCCTGATGACCAACATGGTGCCCCAGGCCCCGCACAACAATCAGCAAACCTGGGCTCACCTCGAAGAATACGGCCGCTCGCAAATCCAGCGCGGCCAGGAAATCTACGTGGTAATGGGCAGCTACGGGCGCGGCGGAACCGGCAGCAACGGCTTCGTGCAGACCCTCGACCAGGGCCGCGTAACCGTGCCGGCCCGCATCTGGAAAATCATGGTCATTCTGCCCGACGGCACCAACGACCTGTTGCGCATCGCGACCGACCCTGGAGTGCGCATGCTGGCCATCGATACGCCCAACGACAACAACACCGTGAACCCCGACTGGCGGCAGTACCTTACTTCCGTGGATAAAATTGAAGCCGCCACCGGTTTAGACTTACTGAGCGCCCTACCCCGCGACGCCCAGGCCCGCCTGCAGAAGCTGGTAGATACCGGACGGGCCGAGTAGTACTTCTAGCTTCGCTTTCCGGCCAGAAAGCGCGTTACCTCCCGCACATACTTATCGCCGTAGGCCGCCTCCGTCAGCCGATAAAACCCTTCCAGGTGTCCGCCGTCGAAGCAGAGCACCTGCCGGCGTTGCCGCCACCGGGCCTGGCGGGCTACGACCACCGAATCGGCCAGGGGTGTGTTTTTGTCGTTGGTGCCGCCCACCAGCAGCCAGGGGCAATGCACGCGGCGGGCTACCAGCGCGTAGTCGGCGGCCTCGTCGGGCAGCGTCACCGTTTTCTGGTAGCGCCCGAACTGCTCGGCTACGATGCGCTGTGGATTGGCCGAGTAGCCCTCGGCAATCAGGAAATCGCACCCGCCCCGGGCCGCCACTTCCGAGCCCATGATGGTGCCCATCGAAAAGCCGATAATGCCCGTGCGACTACGGGGGAAGCGTTGGCGGGCATCGGCCAGCACGGTACGCAGGTCGGTGGTGAACTCGGGGTAGTACAGCCGCTGTCGCTCGATAGCGAAGTCGCTGCTGTGCCCGAAGCCGCGGTAGTCAAATAGGTACACCCGGTAGCCGCCCTGGCTCAGCGCCTGGGCCTGGTAAAGCCAGTGCGACATGTTGTTCATGTCGCCGTAGGCCAGCACCATCGTGGTGTGTTGGTCGGGCACGTTGGCGGCGGGCTCCACAATCCAACCGGCCAGTTGGGCGTGGTCGGGGGTGGCGAGGGCCGTGGTCTGGTAGCGCAGGGCCAGCGAATCGGGGGTGGCCACCCATTCGCGGCTGGGCTTCAGGGCCCAGGCAGCGGCAGTTTGCAGGAACAGATACGCCAGGAGTAGGATACTGCGCATGGTCAGGACTAAAAAAGAAAGGGGGTGAAAAACTGTCGGTACAGACAGCCTTTCACCCACCACGTTGCAGCCGGCATCAAAAGATGCGGGACCTGCTACCCGTAATCATGTCTGCGTGAGCACCGTTTTGAAACCGGCCAACGTGCCATCCATCATCCGGCCCAGGGCGTAGGCGTGAATTTTCGGGCCACTGCCCACGCGGTATACCTGCACGCCGTTCATGTCCTGCTTCATGAACATTTGCAGCGCCTTGTACCGATTCGAGAGGGCCACGTCGCTCAGCACGCCGTCGTCGGCCGTATGATTGCGCAGAAATTGCGTCAGCTCGCCGGTTTCCACTTTGGCATCGGCGGGCTCGCCCAGCAGCTTCAGCAGCGCGGCGTTGCTGAGCTCGCCGCCCGGCGCGGCGTAGGCCACTGCTTCGAGCGGAGCCTCCGATTCGCTGATAAATCGCAGGCCCGCCACTTGCTTTTGCAGCTCGGCGGGCACGGCCGCATCGGAAGCAGCGCCGGCGGGCTTGGGTTCGGCCAGCCCGCTGCCGCCCTCCACTTTGGCGGCGATGGCGGCGGCCAACTCCTTCATCCGGTCTTCGGGAACCTTGATTTTGGGGTTGGCGAAATTCATATCCGACACTTTATTCATTGGAATGAGGTGGATGTGGGCGTGCGGTACTTCCAGTCCAATCACGGCCACGCCAATGCGCTTGCAGGGCACGGCCGCCTGCACGGCCCGGGCCACGCGTTGGGCAAACACGTGCAGGGCCGCCAGCTCATCGGCCGACATATCAAAAATGTAGTCGACTTCCTTCTTCGGAATCACCAGCGCGTGGCCTTCCACTAGCGGCGTGATGTCGAGAAAAGCCAGGTGGCGGCCATCCTCGGCCACTTTATATGCCGGCAGCTCGCCGGAAACGATGCGGGAGAAAATCGAGGGCATGGCAGTTTGGTACTTGGTGGCTGGTGCTTAGTGCTTGGTTTTATTCGATGCAAGTAACGGCCTACGCCGGAAAGCGCCCTAAAAAAAGGGCAGCCCCTTTCCGGAACTGCCCATCAAACAAATTGCCAAGCACCAGGTACCAACAACCAGGCACCAATTTTCACCGCGTAATTTCCAGAATCTCAAACTGCAGCTTGCCAGCTGGCACGGTGATTTCGGCCATGTCGCCGGCCGATTTGCCCAACAGGCCTTTGCCAATCGGCGACTTCACCGAGATTTTACCGGCGGCCAGATTCGCTTCCTCCTCGGCCACCAGCGTGTAGTCGAGCACCATGTTATTCTTCAGGTTCTTCAGCTTCACCTTGCTCATGATGAGCACCTTGCTGAAATCCATGTTGGTTTCGTCGATGAGGCGGGCATTGCCCAGCACTTCTTCGAGCTTCGAGATTTTCAGTTCCAGCAGACCCTGCGCGTCCTTGGCGGCGTCGTATTCGGCGTTCTCGCTCAGGTCACCCTTGTCGCGGGCTTCGCGCAGGTCCTCGGCGGCTTTGGCGCGGCCGCGAACTTTGAGGTCCTGAAGGTCATCCTTCAGTTTTTGGAGGCCCTCGGGGGTGTAATAGTTGATGGTGGTGGCCATGAGAGTAGAGGCTTGACGGTTTGGCTAAAAAGCAAGGAGAACGGCTGGCACTGCCAACCGTTCTCCCTCCTTAGGTTCTCAGCAAAGATACGCAAAACGAATTAGCTCCCCGCGCCTGCCCCTAACGTGCCCGCCCGGAAATACTGAATTTTCTCCACCAGCACTTCATTGATGCGCGCATAGCTCTCAAATGTCCAGCCGCCCACGTGCGGCGTGAGCACCACATTCGGAGCCGTTTTCAGAAAATCGAACGTAGCCTGCTGCGCTGAGCTGAGGCTATTGAGTTTCTCATTATCGAGCACATCCAGGGCCGCGCCGCGCACCGAGCCCGCCCGCAGGGCTTGCACCAGCGCGGCCTGGTCCACCACTTCACCCCGGGCCGTGTTCATCACCCAAAGCGGCTTGGCGAAACCAGCCAGCAGCGCGGCATCCACAAAATGGTGGTTGGCTACCGAGTACGGAATGTGCAGGCTGAGTACATCGGCCCGCGCCTGTAGCTCAGCCAGCGGCACCAGCGTGGCATGGCCGTCGGTGGTAACTTCCGGGTCGCTGTCATGCGCCAGCACCGTGCAGCCAAACGCTCCCAGCCGCCGCGCGAAGGCCCGGCCCATGTGCCCATAGCCCAGCAGGCCAATGGTTTTGCCGCCGATTTCCTCGCCCCGGCTGGCCTCGCGCCGCCACTGCCCCTGGCGCACCTCGTGGTCGGCCCGCACGATGTTGCGCAATAGCCCCAGCAGCAGGCCCACGGCAAACTCGCCCACCGCGTCGCGGTTGCCCTCGGGGGCATTCAGCAGCGTCACGCCGGCCGCCGCCATCGCGGCTTCGTCGATATTGTCGGTGCCAGCCCCGGCGCGGGCCACGTAGCGCAGCTGCGGACCGTGGGTCAGCAGGTCGGCGGTTACGCGCAGCTTGCTCCGCACTATCAGACCCTCGTAGGGCTGCGCGGCAAGGGCGGCGGGCACCTCGGCGGCGGTGAGAGTTGGTTGATAATCTATTTCGACCCCGATGCTTTGCAACAGCGGTTGCAGCGAGGGGTGCATTTCGTCGACAACTAGACAGGTACTCATTATAATTACAAGCTAGAAGGGCCCTGTTGTGCGGAGTAGCGTATCACCATTTAGCTGAATCAGCTTATTCATCAATTCAGCTTTCAGCAGAGGTCCCATTTTCTTTTGCTGAGCTTCTTCGGTTGTTTTAGCAGCTATCGGATACAGGAAATAAAAGTCTACTCCTGCTCGTGCAACTAAATAACGGCCGCCAATTTGTATGGCATAAACCTGCTCCAACAATGGCTCACCATAGGGCTTATCGGCATCCTCATACAAATGCAGCGCGACGCCATCACCATAATTACCAGTGTAATATCTACCGGTAAGATGCGTGATATTGTCATCGTCAAACAAATAATCAGATACGATATACCAACCACAGAAAATCAACAAAGCGCCGATTAAAACTTTGCGTCCGAGAGTCATTAGCGAATCATATTTGATAATCAGGCATTAAAAGTCAGAGCCAATAATCACAGAACTTTATCGGTATTTACTCAGTAACGTCGCTGATATTCAAATCCGGCAACAACGCGCCACCCACCATATGCTGGCCTACGTGTTGCGTCAGCTTCACGAATTCGGCCACGCCCAGTTGCTCGGCCCGCTTCTCAAAAATGGGGTCAGTAGTGGCTTCGGCCGGCATCCCGAAGGGTTTCAGCGCATTGCGCAGCGTCTTGCGGCGCGTCTGAAATGCCTGCTTCACCACCCGAAAAAACAGCTTCTCATCGCAGTCGAGTTGCAAGGTATCATTACGCGTAAGTCGAACCACGGCCGACTCCACCTTGGGCGGCGGGTTGAAGACGTGCGGCGGCACCGTGAACAGGTATTCTATTTTATAGAAGGCCTGCAGCAGCACGCTCAGGATGCCGTAGGTTTTCGAACCGGGCGGCTCAGCCAGGCGCTGGGCTACTTCCTTCTGAATCATGCCCACTACCTCGCGCACCTGCTGGCGGTTGTTGAGCACGGCGAAGAAAATCTGGCTGCTGATATTGTAGGGAAAGTTGCCAATGATGGCCAGCGGCTGGTCCGGGAACATCACGGCTAGGCTTTGCTTCAGAAAGTCGGTTGCGTAAATGCGCTCGGTTAGGGCCGGATAATGCACTTTCAAGTAAGCCACCGACTCGGTATCAATTTCCACCACGCTGGTCTGGTAGGCCGGGTTCTGGAGCAGGTACTGCGTGAGTACGCCCATGCCCGGGCCTATTTCGAGCACTTCCCGCACGCCGTCGGGCAGCTGCAAGGCACCCACGATGTTGCGGGCAATGTTGGGGTCGGCCAGAAAATGCTGGCCCAGGTGCTTTTTGGGACGAACGGTATTCACGGAGTGGTGAGGGCGTAAGAGGTTATACAGAACGTCATGCTGAGCGCAGCCGAAGCATCTCGCGTGCATTACTAATTCAATCGTGCGACAATCTTGGTTACTACCGCAAGCGAGATGCTTCGGCTACGCTCAGCATGACGTTCAAATAAGCGCGGTCAAAGTTCTAACCCAAACGTCAGAAAAACCTCGCCACCGTAACAGTACCTTGCGGCCTCAAATCTACGGCCTTCAACTTCGCTTATGTCCCTAGCCCTCGCTCACGCCGCCGCTGCGCCCGCCCAAGCCACGCAGGTTTTCATCCTGCCCGCAGGCACTACCACCCTGCCCGATGCCGCCGTCGGCGACCTTTCGGGACCGGCCCGCCAATATGTGACCACCGCCCTCGCCGGCGACCAGAAGCTCGTTCACCTCAATCATTTCAGCCACCACCACTACTTCGTGGTGCTAGCCGACAAGCCCACCGCCGCCCAGGTAGCCGAACAGTTGCGGCGCGCCGGAAACGCGCTGCACGGCCTGCTAAAGGCCGAAAAAACCAATGAGGTGTTCATTCAAAACCTGAGCGCAACGCCCAACGCCGCCCTGCTGCTCGCCGAAGGCCTGGCCCTGACCGCCTACCAGTTCGAGGGCTATAAAACCGACGAGAAGTCGCGCAAAGCGCCGGAGTTGAAAGAAGTTTACTTGGTCGGCAACGCCGCTACCGTCGCCCAAATCCACGAGCTCGACGGCCTGTTGCAAGGCGTCATGCTGGCCCGCGACCTCGTCAACGCCCCGCTCAATAAGCTGAATGCCGTGCAGTTTGCTGAGCGCATGGCCCAGGCCGGCGATGAAGCCGGCTATAGCACCGACATCCTCGACCTGGCCAAAATCGAAGCCCTGCGCATGGGCGGCCTGCTGGCCGTCAACCTCGGTTCGCCCGAGCCGCCCACCTTCAGCATCCTCGAATACAAGCCGGCTAACGCCAAAAACGAGAAGCCCTACGTCCTCGTCGGTAAGGGCGTGGTATTCGATACCGGTGGCCTCAGCCTCAAGCCCACGCCCAACAGCATGGACATGATGAAGTGCGACATGGCCGGCGGCGCGGCCGTGGCCGGCACGCTCTTCGCCCTAGCCAAAAACGCGGTGCCATTGCACGTCATCGGCCTGGTGCCCGCCACCGACAACCGCCCCGGCGGCCTCGCCTACGCCCCCGGCGACGTTATCACGATGCACTCCGGCCTCACCGTCGAAGTTAAAAACACGGATGCCGAAGGGCGCCTGCTCCTTGCCGACGCCCTCAGCTTCGCCAAGCGCTACGAGCCGGAACTGGTTATCGACCTGGCCACCCTCACCGGGGCCGCCGTGCGCGCCCTGGCTACCGAAGCCTCCGCCTCGATGGGCACTGCCGGGCCCGCCACCATGCAGCAGCTCGCCCAAGCCGGCCACGCCGTGCACGAGCGTCTCGTCGAGTTTCCGCTCTGGGATGAGTACGCCGACCACATCAAGTCCGACATCGCCGACCTCAGCAACCTGGGCAAAGGCGAAGCCGGACACATCTCGGCCGCCAAATTCCTGGAGCGTTTCGCCGAGGGCTACCCCTGGGTACACCTCGACATTGCCGGCCCCGCGTACCTAACGGCCCCCGAGAACTACCGGGGCAAAGGCGGCACCGGCACGGGCGTGCGGCTTTTGTATGAGTTCTTTCAGCAGCAGTTGGCGTAGATAGAACGTCATGCTGAGCGAAGCGCAGCGGAGTCGAAGCATCTCTACCGCTTCGTTGCCATCAGTATTGAATAGTATTAAGGTAGAGATGCTTCGACTCCGCTGCGCTTCGCTCAGCATGACGCCCTAGTATTAACAATATGCCCCAAAACCTCCCCCGCCTCGGCTTTTCCGTGGGCGACCTCGCCGGCATCGGCCCCGAAGTCATTTACAAAACTTTGCTCGATGAGCGCCTGCTCAAACTCTGCACGCCCGTTATCTACGGCACGGCCACGGCGCTGTTCGACGATTTTCCCACTCCCGCCGATTCTGAGCACCTGCAGTTTCGCCAGTTGCGCGACGCGGCCGATATCGCCCCCGGCCGCCTCAACGCCGTGACGTGCTGGGACGAGGATTTTGTACTGGCCCCCGGCCAGCCCTCCCCCGCCACCGGCGCGGCCGCCCGCGAAAGCCTGCTCTGCGCCGCCCGCGACCTAAAAGCCGGCAAGCTAGACGGCCTCGTGACGGCCCCCATCAGCAAGGACAATACCCAGGCCGACGACTTCCGCTTCCCCGGTCACACCGAGTTTCTCACCAGCTTTTTCGAAGCTCCCGAGAGCCTCATGTTTCTGGTGGACGAGGACGCCAGCTTGCGCATTGCCACCGTCACCGGCCATATCCCACTGAAGGATGTGCCGGCCCGCCTCACGGCCGAGCTGCTGCGCACTAAAATCACCCTGCTCCTCAAGTCGCTGAAAAACGATTTTGGCATCCTCAAGCCGCGCATCGCCGTGCTCGGCCTCAACCCCCACGCCGGCGAAAACGGCCTTTTGGGCAAAGAGGAAGGCGACATTGTGTCGCCCGTCATTCAGCAGTTTGCCCACGATGGCCACCTCGTCGTGGGTCCCTTCCCGCCCGATGGCTATTTTGGCACCCAGCAGTTCCGCCAGTTCGACGCTACGCTGGCGCTCTACCACGACCAGGGACTGATTCCCTTCAAGCTCATGGCCTTCGAGCGCGGCGTGAACTTCACGGCTGGCCTGCCCGTAGTCCGTACCTCGCCCGACCACGGCACGGCCTACGGCCTAGCCGGCCAGTACAAAGCCAACGAATCATCGTTTCGCGCCGCCGTGTATCTGGCCTGCGATATTTGGAAGCAACGCTGGGAAGACGCCCAGCCCCGCTCGGCGCGGTAGTTTCAGAATAGCTTTTTGAAGAGGCTACGGTAGAGAAAGTTGGCTGCTTTTTTTGGCAAAAAGCCGAATTTTCACTACTTTTGCCCCCTGCTACAGAGCCGACCGTGAAAAAAGAAAGCCAATTCGACCTAAACCTTGCCCGACTGACGCTGAAAACGCATCAGTTTGAGTTCGAGCTGGGTCCCGACTTTTTTGCCCTTTTCGACCAGCCTTTGGTTGATGAAGGCCAGTTGCACGCCGATGTGGAGGTAGTGAAAACCGAGCGGCTGATGACGCTCAACTTTCACATTACCGGTACCGTGCAGCTTACCTGCGACCGGAGCCTCGATGAGTTTGCTCAGCCGCTGGACATTCACGAGCAGCTGCTGGTGCGCTTCGGCGATGAGGCCAAAGAGCTGGACGACAACGTGCTGCAAATCACGCCCGAGACGCAGGTCCTCCCGCTCGCTCAGCATCTATACGACTACATTGGTTTGGCCCTGCCCATGAAGAAGCTGCATCCGCGCTTCCAGGACGAGGCCGATGATAACCCCGACGCGCCGACCAAGCACATCTTCAGCACCCGTCCTGCCGATGATGCGCCCGACGACGACGAGCCGGCCGACCCGCGTTGGGCCGCGCTGCGCAACCTGAATTAAACCGTCAGTGCCCCGAGTCGCTCCCCACTCGTTAACCGCAACTTCAATCCCCTAATTTCAACTAAACCATGGCACATCCTAAGCGCCGCACCTCCACCGCTGTTCGCGACAAGCGTCGTACCCACTACAAGCTGACTCCTAAGGCCGTGACCTTGTGCCCTAACACGGGCGAGCTGCACCTGCGCCACAAGGCCTATATGGTCGACGGCGACCTGTACCACAACGGCCAGCTGGCCATCAAAAACTACGCTAAGACCAACGCCGCCCCTGCGGCCGACGTTGCCGAAGACGACGAATAGCGCGTTTGGTTGTTACTTCGCGGCACCACTTGGTCCGGCTTCGCTCCTTTTTTAAGCCAGCGGAGCCGGATTTTTGGTACTTTTGCTTTCCGCTGACCTCCCTCCAAACACCTTTTTCATGAAAATAGCCCTCGACGCAATGGGCGGCGATTTCGCCCCCCAAGCCGCCGTGGCGGGTGCCCTGCTAGCTGCCGAAGAACTCGCCGGCCGGGCCACCATCGTCCTTATCGGGCAGGAGGACGCGGTGCGTCCCTTGCTGCAGGCCGCCGGCCCCGCCGGTGCCGCCCTCGAGTTCATTGCCGCGTCGCAGGTTATCGACATGGGCGAGCACCCCGCCAAAGCCTTCCAGCAGAAGCAGGATTCGAGCATTGCCATAGGTTACAAAATGCTTCTCGCCGGCGAAATCGATGCCTTTTGCTCGGCTGGCAACACGGGTGCCATGCTCGTAGGGGCCATGTTCACTGTGAAAACGGTGCCCGGCGTGATGCGCCCGGCCATTGCCAATTTCTTACCCAAGCTGCACAACAGCGTAGGAATTTTACTCGACGTGGGTGCTAACGCCGAATGCAAGCCCGAGATGCTGGAACAGTTCGGCGAGCTCGGCTCGCTGTATGCTCAACATGTGCTGGGCATTGCCCAGCCGCTGGTGGGGCTGATGAATATCGGCGAGGAAGAAGGCAAGGGCACGCCCATCATTCAGGAAGCTCACCAGCGCTTGAAGGCCAATCCACACATCAACTTCGTGGGCAATATCGAAGGGCGCGACCTCTTCAACGATAAAGCTGATGTTATTGTATGCGATGGTTTTACGGGCAATATTATTCTGAAAATGGCGGAATCGATTTATGATGCCATGGAGGAAAAGAAAATTCATGACCCGTTTTTCGACCATTTCAACTATGAGTCGGTGGGTGGCTCGCCCATTCTGGGCATTAACGACAACGCCATTATCGGGCATGGCCGCAGCACGCCCCGCGCCATCGGCAACATGCTGATGCAGGGCTTCAAAATGGCCGATTCCGGAATTGTTGACCAAATTAAGGCTACTTTTAAGTCTTAACTCCGGTTCCCGGTGGTGAAAAACCTCCGGCTTCGGCCGGATTTTTTTTAGCTGCTTGGGCACTCATTGCCGGGACGTTGGGTGGCTAGCGCCGGTCGCGCCGCCGCCCCCTTCCCATTTTACGCTTGCCCCGCCTACTTTTGCCCGTATGAAGATTACTGCCGCCATCACTGGTGTGGGCTCCTATGTGCCCGACTATGTGCTTACCAATGCCGAGCTTGAGAAGCTGGTGGATACCAACGATGAATGGATTTTGTCGCGCACCGGCATTCGGGAGCGACGCATTCTGAAGGGCGAAAACCAGGGTACTTCCGTGATGGGCATTCAGGCGGTGCAGCGATTGCTGGAGAAAACCGGTACCCACCCCGATGAGGTGGAGCTGCTGATTTGCGCCACGACCACGCCCGATTTGCTTTTTCCGGCCACGGCCAATATCATTTCCAACGGCGTGGGCATCACCAAGGCATTCAGCTTTGATATGAACGCGGCGTGTTCGACCTTCTTGTTTGCGCTGGCCACGGGCGCGCAATACATTCAGGCCGGCACGCACAAAAAGGTGATTGTGGTGGGAGCCGATAAGATGTCGGCCATCGTGGACTATACCGACCGCGCCAACTGCATCCTGTTTGGCGACGCAGCGGCGGCCGTGCTGCTCGAACCCAGCACCGACGGTTTCGGTATTCTCGACCAGGTGTTGCGTACCGATGGCTCGGGCGAAGCTTTCCTGCACCAGAAATCCGGCGGCAGCCGCCGCCCCCCAACGCATGCCACCGTGGATGCCAAGGAGCACTACATCTATCAGGAAGGAGCCACGGTATTCAAGTTTGCCGTGAAGAGCATGGCCGACGTGGCCGCCCAGGTAATGGAGCGTAATCACCTCAGCAAGGATGATGTGGCTTTTCTGGTACCCCACCAGGCCAATAAGCGCATCATCGATGCCACCGCCAACCGCATGGGCGTGGGGCCCGAGAAGGTGATGCTCAACATCGACCGCTATGGCAACACCACCAACGCCACCATTCCGCTGTGCCTGTCCGACTACGAAAGCCAGTTGCGCCGGGGCGACAATCTCATACTCGCGGCTTTTGGCGGTGGCTTCACCTGGGGCTCCATTTATATCAAATGGGCGTACGATGGCGATAAAGCAGCCTAGAAGTGACTGTTAGCTTATAGCTGCCAGTTGTTAGCTTTGTCCCTCCTTTGGATTTCCTGATAGCCGATGGTTAACGACCATTGCTTAATGGCATAAATTAAAACACCCACAATAAGCTAATAGCTAACGGCTATCAGCTAATAGCTCAAATAAAATGGCATCAACCGCCGACTTCCGCAACGGGCTCGTCCTTAATTACAACAACGAGCTGCACGTCATCACCGAGTTTCAGCACGTGAAGCCCGGCAAAGGGCCCGCCTTCGTGCGCACCAAGATGCGCAACATCAAAACCGGCCGCACCATCGACAACACTTTCAACGCGGGTGTGAAGGTGGAAACGGCCCGGGTGGAGCAGCGCCCCCACCAGTTCCTGTATAAAGACGACTACGGCTATAACTTCATGGATAACAGCACTTTCGAGCAGATAGTACTGCCTGAGGAGCTGGTACCTTTCGCCGATATTATGAAGGAAGGCCAGGAGGTAACCATCCTCATGCACGCCGAAACCGAACAGCCCCTGACCGCCGAACTGCCCACCACCGTGGACCTCGTGGTGACCTACACTGAGCCGGGCCTGCGCGGCGACACCGCCACCAACACCCTCAAGCCTGCTACCGTAGAGACCGGGGCCCGCATCCAAGTGCCGCTGTTCGTTGATGTTGACACTAAAATCCGCATCAAAACCAGCGACTACAGCTACGTCGAGCGCGTGAAGTAGCCTCTTATTGAGCTGTTAGCTGCCAGCGGGGCCCTTTATCCGGCCCTCAGCTGTTGGCTGACGTTCTGCAAAAGCTAACAGCTAGCAGCTTATAGCTAGCAGCTAAAGAATATGTCCAACTCGCCCAAAAAGGAAAAAGACGCTGCCATGAAAGCCAAAGAATTACAGGAGCTGCTTGATTTTATCGCCAAGTCGGGCCTGAACAAGGTCAACATTGAAACCGAAGAGTTTAAAATCTCGGTGCAGCGCGACCCCAATACCAAAACGGTGTTCAGCGCGGCGGCTCCGGTAGCGGCAGCAGCCCCGGCTCCGGTGGCGGCTCCTGCCGCGGCTCCCGCGGCAGCCAGCGCTGCTCCGACCCCGGCCGAAGCACCGGCCGGCAACTACAAGTCGTTGAAAGCCCCAATGATTGGCACGTTCTACCGCAGCAGTGGCCCCGATGCCCCCGCTTTTGCGCAGGTGGGCGACATGGTGGAGAAAGGCCAGGTTATCTGCATCATCGAAGCGATGAAGCTGTTCAACGAGATTGAAGCCGAGGAAAGCGGCCGCATCGTGAAAGCACTCGTGGACAACGCCACGCCGGTGGAATACGACCAGCCGCTGTTTTTGATTGAGTAGTTTTCCCCCATTTGTCATCCTGGGCGGAGCGAAGGACCTTATCAAGTCGGAACGAGTCGTTCAAACGTGATAAGGTCCTTCGACTTTGCTTTATTCGCAAAATACTCAGGATGACAGGTTTTAACCCTGACGTTCCCACCCCCATGTTCAAGAAAATACTCATCGCCAACCGGGGCGAAATTGCCCTGCGCATTATCCGTACCTGCAAGGAAATGGGCATCAAAACGGTGGCCGTGTACTCGACGGCCGACCGGGAAAGCCTGCACGTGAAATTTGCCGATGAGGCCGTGTGCATCGGGCCGCCCGCTTCCAAAGACAGCTACCTGAGCATGCCCAACCTGATTGCGGCCTGCGAAATCACCAACGCCGATGCTATTCACCCCGGCTACGGCTTCCTTTCGGAAAACGCGGAATTCTCGCGCATCTGCGCCGAAAACGGCATCAAGTTCATCGGGGCCTCGCCCGAGATGATTAACCAGATGGGCGACAAGGCCACGGCCAAAGCCACCATGATTAAGGCCGGCGTGCCGGTGGTGCCCGGCTCAGTGGGCCTGCTCGAATCGGTGGAGCAGGGCAAGAAGCTGGCGAACAAAATCAAGTACCCCGTCATCATCAAGGCCACGGCCGGCGGCGGCGGGCGCGGCATGCGCATCATTCACGGGGACGACGAATTCCAGAAAGCCTGGGACGATGCGCGCACGGAATCGAAAGCTGCTTTCGGCAACGACGGCATGTACCTGGAGAAGTACGTAGTGCAGCCGCGCCACATTGAGGTGCAGATTGTGGGCGACCAGTTCGGGCACGTCGCGCACCTTTCGGAGCGCGACTGCAGCATCCAGCGCCGCCACCAGAAGCTGGTGGAGGAAGCGCCGTCGCCGTTTATGACGGACGCGCTGCGCGAGAAAATGGGCAAGGCGGCCATTGCGGGCGCTTCGGCCATTGGCTACGAGGGCGTGGGCACGATTGAGTTTCTGGTGGATGCCAACCGCGACTTTTACTTCATGGAGATGAATACCCGCATTCAGGTGGAGCACCCGGTGACGGAAGAAATCATCAACTACGACCTAATCAAGGAGCAAATCAAGGTGGCGGCGGGTATTCCGATTTCGGGCAAAAACTACTTCCCGAAAATGCACGCAATGGAGTGCCGCATCAACGCCGAGGACCCCCGCAATAACTTCCGCCCGGCTCCCGGCAAAATCACGACCCTGCACATTCCCGGCGGTCACGGCGTGCGCGTCGATACGCACGTGTACGCGGGTTACACCATCCCGCCCAACTACGATTCGATGATTGCCAAGCTCATCACCGTGGCCCAGACCCGGGAGGAGTGCATCGTAAAAATGAAGCGCGCCCTGAGCGAGTTTGTGGTGGAAGGCGTGAAAACGACCATCCCCTTCCACCTCGCGCTGATGGATAACGAGGATTTCAAGGCGGGCAATTTCACGACGGCTTTCCTGGAGCAGTCGTTCGATTTCTCGACGATTTAAGCACCCATTATTCAGCCTGAGCGTGGCAACCTATTAGTAGCACGTTCACACCAATTTCTGGCCCACAGCCCCGGCTGGCTGACATTTGCTCCGACGAATGCCGCCACGCTGGGGCTTAGCATTCACTTCCAAATATGATGCGCTATTCCTTCAAACCTTTGGTTACTGTAGCGGTCGCAAGTTGCTTCATCCTCACCTCCTGCGCCGATTCCTGCAACGGTAGCATCGAAACCACGGTGCTTTTTGCCAAGCCGGGGCCGAAGGGCGTGGGCCGCAACATTTATGTGGACGTGGTGAACAAGCCGGATTTGGGCATCAAAAAAACGCTGCTATACGAGGGCAAAGAGTTCGGCACCTTCCCGCACGTTGTCATCATCAATGACCCCACCAGCCGCTTTGCTTCGAACCGTACCATTTGCTTCTCGAAGTTTAAGCAGAACGCGGCGGAGACGGGCGGCGATTTGACGGAGGAAGGCCTGCCGGAAATTACGGTGACCGAGTAGCCAGCACCTATGCAACCACCTCCAATGGCCACGACTCCTAAACGGGAATCGTGGCCATTTTTTCTTTCCCTTTGATGCGCTGTATTGGTTTTATGGGTGGGCTGCTCCTGGCAGTTCTGCCGCTGCCCGGCGCGGCCCAAACCCTACTTCCCCTGTCCCACCCGGTGCGCGATTCAGCCTTTGCCGTGCATCAGCTCTTCAAAAAGCATCGCCATTCGGCTGAAGGTGCCTTGGGCACCGGGGCCGCCAGCATCGTCGGCATGATATCCAGCTCGGCGCGGGGCGAATACGATATGGTGGGCGTGAATGCTCTGCTTACGGTGGTTTCGACGGTAATTGGGCTGCGGCAAGCCCTGCGCTACGGTGCGGACCGTGAGTTACTCATCGTGCGCCAGTACGAGCAGGGCTGGTCCCTGCCGCCGGAGGTACGTCGGCGCTTGCGCGATAAGCATTTTCGGGCGATGAATTAGACCGCAGTTGGAAGGCATAGTTGTGGCTATTGCTGGTTGCAAGTAGTCTTTACCGGGTTCGGCTTCAAACCAATCGGCGGCCCGCAACACCCGCAGAACCCGCCAGCAGCAGGAAGCGGCGAGGGCGTTCGGCTTTCTGGCTACCTTTGCGGCACCAACCGCAAGGTCAGTGCTAGCTAAACTCCCACCCCACCCTCACTTACCCTCAAATACCCCTCCTTACCTATGGCACGAGTGGAAATGACGATGCCCAAGATGGGCGAATCCATCATGGAAGGCACCGTCCTGAAATGGCTTAAACAAGTTGGCGACGCAATCGAGCAGGACGAATCGGTGCTGGAAGTAGCCACCGACAAAGTAGATACCGAAGTGCCGGCCATTTATGCCGGGGTGCTGACGGAAATTCTGGTGCAGGAAGGCCAAGTTGTGGCCGTGGGCGCGCCCATCGCCATCATGGAAACGGATGCGGCCGCCGCTGGTGCTGCTGCTCCGGCCAGCGCCCCCGCCGCCCCGCAGGCCGTCCCTGCTCCTTCGAGCAACGGTAGCGCCGTTCCTTACGTGCCCGAGGCTGTTGCGCCCCAGGCCGCCCCGGTAGCCGGAGCCGAGCATCAGCCCGGCCGCTTCCTGTCGCCATTGGTGCTCAGCATTGCCCGCGAAGAAGGGGTGAGCATGAGCGACCTTGAATACCTGCCCGGCACCGGCAAAGAAAACCGCGTGACGAAGAAAGACATTCTCGACTATGTGGCGGCCGGCAAGCCTTCGTTTACCGCTGTCGATGCTGCGCCTGCTGCCACTCCGACCCCGGCCGCAACACCGGCGGCGCAACCGCAAGCAACCCCAACAGCAGCTCCGGCTGCTTCGGCAGTCAGCACTAAACCCGCCCCGAGCGTGAGCGGCGGCCAGGAGCTGATTGAGATGGACCGCATGCGCAAGATGATTGCCCAGCGCATGGTGGATTCGGTGCGGATTTCGCCCCACGTCACCAGCTTCGTGGAAGCCGACGTGACGGACATCGTGAACTGGCGCAACAAGCACAAGGATGCCTATAAGAAGCGCGAAGGCGAAAATCTCACCTTCACGCCCATCTTCATTCAGGCTGTGGCCCGCGCCATCCAGGATTACCCGCTGATTAACGTGTCGATTGACGGTGACTTTATCATCAAGAAGCGTGACATCAACATTGGGGTGGCCGTGGCCCTGCCCAGCGGCAACCTCATTGTGCCCGTCATCCACAACGCCGACCAGCTGAACCTAAACGGGCTGACCAAGAAGGTGAACGACCTGGCTGCCCGCGCCCGCATCAACAAGCTCACCCCCGCCGACCTCGAAGGCGGCACCTACACCCTGAGCAACGTGGGCTCATTTGGCAACGTGATGGGCACGCCCATTATCATGCAGCCGCAGGTAGCCATCATGGCCGTGGGAGCCATCAAAAAGAAGCCGGCTGTGATTGAGACACCGCAGGGCGACCTCATCGGCATTCGTCACTTCATGTTCCTGAGCCACAGCTACGACCACCGCGTAGTCGACGGCTCGCTCGGCGGCATGTTCGTGCGCCGGGTGGCTGACTATTTGGAGCAGTTCGACCCAAACACGGCGATTTAGCGCATCATCTGCATTAATTCGAACGTCATGCTGAGCGCAGCCGAAGCATCTCGCGTGCAATAGTAAACCCAGCCAATGGGATTTCTACCAAACGCGAAATGCTTCGGCTGCGCTCAGCATGACGTTGTTTTATCTATTAACTCATGAAAAACCTCATCTTCCTCGGGGCGCTGATACTTGCTCTGGGCCTAATCGGCTATTTGTATCAGCAACTCACCACCACCGAAAAGGCCCTGCAAGTATCGGAGCAACGCTTTGCTGATTGCCAGAAAGTCACGTTTCAGCTGCAGAATCAACTCGCGCCCTTGCAGAAGAAGCAGCCGGGCGGCGTACCCCAGTGAAGCCCGCCGCAATACATTAAAAAGCCGCTTTCTGCTAGCAGAAAGCGGCTTTTTAATGTATTGGAACTAATGTGCGACTACAAGCCTTTGAGGGCCTGCTCCAAAGCCGCGATTTTTGCCTCGGCATCGGCCAGTTTCTGGCGTTCTTTTTCCAGCACTTCGGGCTTGGCGTTCTGCGCAAACTTCTCGTTGCCGAGTTTTTTCTGCACTGAATCGCGGAAGCCCTGGGCGTATTCCAACTCTTTTTCGAGACGGGCACGCTCGGCGGCCATGTCGATGTGGCCTTCGAGCGGGATGAAGAACTCGCCGACCCCGAGCACGAAGCTCACCGAGGCGGTGGGGCCGGCATCAGCGAAGGTCACCTCTGAGATGTTGCCCAGCTTGCGGATGATGCCGTCGTAATTGGTTACCAGTTGCGGCTCGTCGGTTTTGGCTACTAGCGTCAGGGGCTTGTTGGGGCCGAGGTTTTTCTGGTTGCGCACGGCCCGAATACCGGCCACGATAGCCAGCGCCTTTTCCATATTGGCCAGGGTTTCGGCGCTGTTGGCGGGAGCGGTGGCGCGGGGCCAGGGAGCCACGGTCACGTAATCGCGGGGGCCGCGTTCGGCCAGCTCATGCCACAGTTCTTCGGTGATGAAGGGCATGAAGGGGTGTAGCAGCTTGAGCAGCGTTTCGAAATAGGCGGTGGTATGGCGTAGGCTTTCGGCATCGATGGGATGCTGGTAGGCGGGCTTCACCATTTCCAGGTACAGGGCGCAGAAATCGTCCCACACCAGCTTGTAGATGGTCATGAGCGCATCCGACATCCGGAACTTCTCAAAATGGTCGTCCATTTCCACGATGGCGGCCTGCAACCGGGCGTTGAACCAGGTAACCGCCTTTTCATTCACGAAGGGCAGCGAGGCATCAGCCTCCCAGCCTTTCACGAGGCGGAAGGCATTCCAGAGCTTGTTGGAGAAGTTACGGCCCTGTTCAACCAGCTTCACGTCGTAGAGCAGGTCGTTGCCGGCCGGAGCCGAGAACAGCATGCCGGTGCGCACGCCATCAGCCCCGTACTGGGCAATGAGGTCGAGCGGGTCGGGTGAGTTGCCGAGCTGCTTGCTCATTTTGCGGCCCTGCGCGTCGCGCACGATACCAGTGAGATACACGTTTTTGAACGGCACTTCCTGACGGTATTCGATGCCGGCCATAATCATGCGGGCCACCCAAAAGAAGAGGATGTCGGGCCCCGTCACCAGGTCGTTGGTGGGGTAGAAATAGTTGATGTCGGCGTTGTCGGGGTCTTTGAAGCCGTCGAAAACCGAAATCGGCCACAGCCACGACGAAAACCAGGTATCGAGTACGTCCTCGTCCTGGCGCAGGTCGCTGATTTGCATATCGGCCTTGCCGGTCTGGGCAATAGCTTGCTGCAGGGCGTCCTCGGCGGTGAGAGCGACCACGAACGAGCCATCGGGCAAGTAGTAGGCCGGAATCTGCTGTCCCCACCAGAGTTGGCGCGAGATGCACCAGTCGCGCACGTTCTCCATCCAGGCCCGGTACATGTTCTTGAACTTGGGCGGGTGCAGGCGCACCGTGTCGTTTTCCACGGCGTCGAGCGCGGGCTTGGCCATGTGCTCCATTTTCATGAACCACTGCAGGCTGAGCTTGGGCTCAATCACGGCTTTAGTACGCTCCGAAGTCTGCACGATGCTGGCGTATTCCTCGATTTTTACGAGCAGACCGGCATCCTGCAAATCCTTGGCAATCTGCTTACGCGCGGCAAACCGGTCCTGCCCCACGTAGAGAATGGCCTTCTCGTTCAGCGTGCCGTTATCCGCCAATATATCGATGACCGGCAGGTTGTGCTTCACGCCCAGCTCGTAGTCATTCAGGTCGTGGGCGGGCGTCACTTTCAGCGCGCCGGTACCAAAATCGACCGACACGTACTCGTCAAAAATCACCGGGATTTCGCGGCCCAGCAGCGGGATGCGCACCTGCGCCCCGGCCAGATGAGCGTAGCGCGGGTCATTGGGGTTCACGGCCACGGCCACGTCGGCCATAATCGTTTCGGGGCGCGAGGTGGCCACGGTCAGAAACTGGCCCTCCTGCCCTACTACGGCGTAGTTCAGGTAGTACATCTTGGCCTGCACGTCCTTGGCAATCACCTCCTCGTCGGAGATGGCGGTGCGGCCCTCAGGGTCCCAGTTCACCATGCGCACGCCGCGGTAAATCAGCCCCTTATTGTAGAGGTCGACAAATACACGCAGTACGGCATCGGTCAGGTCGGGCTCCATCGTGAAGCGGGTGCGGTCCCAGTCGCACGAGGCACCGAGCTGCTTGAGCTGCTCCAGAATGATGCCGCCGTACTTATCCTTCCAGGCAAAAGCATGGGAGAGAAATTCCTCACGGGTAAGGTCCGTTTTATTGATGCCTTGCTCTTTCAGTAAGGCCACTACTTTGGCTTCGGTGGCAATGCTGGCGTGGTCGGTGCCGGGCACCCAGCAGGCTTCCTTGCCCTGCATGCGGGCGCGGCGCACCAGCACGTCCTGAATCGTATTGTTCAGCATATGCCCCATGTGGAGCACGCCCGTCACGTTCGGTGGTGGAATTACGACGGTGTAAGGCTTCTTTTTTGGGTTGGGTTTGGCTTTGAAAAAGCCCTGCTCCTGCCAGCGTTGATACCATTTGGCTTCAACATCGGTGGGCGAGTAAGTGGTGGCGAGCGACATAAAGAGGAATTGCAGAGTGCAGACTGCGCAAAAATAGGCATAAGCAACGGGGCAGCCAGTACTCAACCCAGCCGGCCCCGCTACCAGCACATGCGGCCGCTGGCAAGGGTCAACTTCACACAAAATTCACCTCTGCAATCCCCCAGATTTTCGATGCCCTCCTATTGCACTGAAATCCTTGGTAAATTTCTTATATTTTTGATTATAAATTAATTAGGGTGATTAAGCGGGAATAGCCTTCTGAGCTGATATCACTTTATTAAGGAGAGCCATTTTACCCGTAAAAATCGCAACTAATCTGCGGTATGAAAGTCTAACGTTCTGTTTGTACCTTCCGAGTGTTCGCACCCGATATCCCGTTGTTTGCCGATGGCTACGCTCTTTTCTTTTCGGAAGCCCGCGCCTCTACCGCCGGTAGCTCAGCCAGTTGTCCCCCCACCAGTGGGAACGATGCGCATCGGCCTCGGCCAGCTACTTGTTGAGGGCGGTGAGCCCGCTCGCAACCTGGCCCGCGCCACCGACCTTATCGCGCAGGCCGCCGCCGAGAAATGCGACCTGGTGCTGCTGCCCGAAACCTTAGACTTTGCCTGGACGCATCCCAGTGCCCTCTACGAAGCCCAACCCATTCCGGGCCCATTCAGCGACATCCTCTGCGCGGCAGCAGCCCAACACGGGCTCTACGTTTGCGCCGGCCTGACCGAACAGGCGGCTGATGGCCGCAACTTTAACGCGGCCATTCTTATCGACCCGCAGGGTCATATCATTCTCAAGTACCACAAAATCAACTTGTTGGATGTTGAGCAACCTTTCTACGCCGTGGGCCAGACGCTTAATGTGGTGGATACCCCGCTGGGCAAAATAGGGGTTAATATCTGCGCCGATAATTACCTCGATGCCCTGCCTATCGGCCACACGCTCGCTCGCATGGGGGCCGAATTCATTATTGCCCCGGCTTCCTGGACCGTCGATTATTCCATCACCGAAGAGCACGACCCCTACCGGGAAAAATGGCTCAAGCCGTTTTCAATCCTGGCCCAGCTTTACAACGTAGTAGTGGTCAGCACCACATCGGTGGGCTACATAGTGGGCGGGCCTTACGAAGGCAAAAAAAGCGTGGGCTGCTCGCTGGCCGTCGATGCCCACGGCGTGCAGGCCCAAGGCACGTTTAATGAGTTTGCCAGCCAGCTCGTGGTGGCGACCCTCAACCGCCCCCACCGGCCCGAATGCGGAACCGACATCGGTCTCCTACTCGAGCGCAAAGGCTACCGTTTCGACCAGTTGCCCTAACCTCTATTTCCGCTGGCCCTACCTGGCTACTCCTTACCTATTTCCAAATACTATTCTCTCATCTGACGCTGCGTGCCCGACAGTAGGCCACGCTACTTTTCATAAACCCGCTGCCTTTGCCATCTCTCGTACTCCCTGCCGCAACCCGCGCCACCACTGAAATGGACCCGGCGTACCAGCAGTGCCGCCGCTGCATTATGGACACCATGGCACCCGGCATTCGCTTCGATGCGCATGGCATTTGCTCCTTTTGCGCGGTTCACGACCGCATGGAAACCGCATTCCCGCTGGGCGAAGCCGGCCTGCGCACCGTGCAGCGGCATACTCAGACCATGCGCCGGGCTGGCCGCAACCGTCGCTACGACTGCGTAATCGGCGTGAGCGGCGGCCGCGACAGCACTTATGCCTTGTGGTATTGCGTCACACAACTGAAACTGCGGCCCCTAGCCGTTCATTTCAACGACGGTTTTGGCAACCCGGTGGCCGGTGAGAATATGGTGCGCACCTGCCAGCGCCTGGGCGTAGAGCTGCGCACCATCACTTCCGACTGGCGCGAGTCGAAAGACCTCAAAATTGCGTTCCTCAAAGCTTCGGTGCCCGATATGGAAGAAGGGACCGACCTGGGCATTGCCACGGCACTTTATGGCGTAGCGGCCAAAGAAAATATCCGGCACGTAGTTATCGGCCAGTCGTTTCGGACCGAAGGAATTGCCCCCCTGAGCTGGAATTTTCTGGATGGACACTACCTGCGCGCCGTGCATCGGCAGTTTGGCACCGTGCCGCTACGCCCCTGGCAGCCCACCGACCCCGGCTTTAACCTCGGCCTGAAGGAGATGTTCTACTACGCTTTCATACGCCGTATCAGGACCGTAACGCTACTTTATCACCTCGATTATGTGCGTAGCGAAGTCGACGAAATAATCGAGCGCGAACTGGGCTGGCAAAACCCCGGGGCTCATTATTTTGACGACCTCTACCAGAGCCTCATCTATTACCTCAACCGGGTCAAGTTCAATATCGACCGGCGTTTGTTCAACTACTCGGCCCTGGTGCGTTCGGGCCAGATGAGCCGCGAAGTAGCGCTTGAGCGGGTCTCGCACATCAACCCAATCGAGGATGAGGCCGTAATTGCTTTGTGCATCAAGCGTTTAGGACTCACGCGCGCCGAGTTCGACACGCTCGTGGCCACAGCGCCCAAAACATTCCACGACTACCCCAACAGCTACGCCGTGCTGCGCCTATTGCGCGGGCCCATTTGGCTAATGAGCCGGCTCAACCTCATTCCAGAATCAGCTTACGATAAATTCTTTAACTGCGGCACCTGATTTCAGGTACTCATTAAACCGCAGAAAGGGCCGCATCCTGAAGGATGCGGCCCTTTCTGCGACATTAAATCGTGCTTAAGCCGCGAGGTGCAGCCACTCTTTTTTCTCGAGCAGCCGCTCGCGGGTTTCGCGGTGGTCGGGGTCGTCCACGCAGCAATCGACGGGGCACACGGCCGCGCACTGGGGTTCCTCATGAAATCCGACGCACTCGGTGCATTTATCCGATACGATGTAGTAATACTCATCCGAAACCGGCGTGTGGGGCAGCGTGCCCGGCTCTACCGTGCCATTGGGCAGCGCAGCGTCTTTCAGCGACGTGCCATCGGCCCAGCGCCATTGGGCACCACCTTCATAGATGGCATTGTTGGGGCATTCCGGCTCGCAGGCACCACAGTTGATGCACTCGTCGGTTATCATGATGGCCATGGGGCGTCGGGGGTCAGAGAGTAATGGAAGAAAAAACCAAAGCTTTTCGGGCGGGCTTTACGTAAAACCGGAGCCGCCCGCCGTATTTCGGCCCCGCAAAATTAACCAACAACGACGGGGTTCGCACGGTTTCAGCCAATTTTGCTGGCAAATAGCCCGCTGGCTCCTGGCTGGCACCCATCGCCTCCTTTTTTTAGCATGAATCATTCTGAACGCCTAGCCGCTTTCGTGGCCCTAGGCCACCGCCTCGCCCACCTGACTACCGATGAGCTGGCCGCCCAGGCCGCCCGCGCCCGCAACCAGAACGCCTGGTTCGACCTGCCCAACGTGCGGGCCGCCGTGGCCGGTATTGCCCACTTGCTGGCCGAAGCGCCCCTGCGCCAGTGGGCGGCCCGCTACCCGCCCGAGCCCCGCACCGTGCACCAAATTGGCGTGGTAATGGCCGGCAACATCCCCCTAGTGGGTTTTCACGACCTGTTGTGCGTGCTGCTGAGTGGTCATATCCTGCTGGCCAAGCTCAGCGCCGACGATACGGCCCTGATGAGCTGGCTGATTGATGAGCTGCTGACGGTGGAGCCGCGCTTCGCCGAAGCCATCCGCGTGGTGCCGCGCCTGAATGCGGCCGATGCTTTCATCGCGACCGGCTCCGACAACACGGCCCGGTATTTTGAATACTACTTCGGCAAGCGGCCCCATCTCATCCGGCGCAACCGCACCAGCGTGGCCATGCTCACCGGCCTTGAAACCAGCTCAGAGCTAGCGCTGCTGGCTCCCGATATTTTTCAATACTATGGCCTGGGCTGCCGCAACGTGAGCAAACTTTACGTGCCCGAAGGCTACGATTTTATTCCTTTGCTTGATGCCCTACAGATTGCTGAGGAAGTACTCAACCATCACAAATACCAGAATAATTACGACTACAACAAAAGCATTTTGCTGGTAAATGGCGTGCATCATTATGATACTGGTTTTTTGCTTCTGACCCGCAGTAAGGCGCTAGTTTCGCCCATATCGGTGCTGCACTATACCGAATACGGGTCGGAAATAGACCTGACAGACCAGCTCACCGATGTAGCAGCCCAAACGCAGTGCCTGGTATCTGCCGGGGGCAGATTTGCTGGTAGCGTGCCCTTTGGCCGCGCGCAGGAACCGGGCATAGCCGATTTTGCCGATGGCGTGGATACGATGGAGTTTCTGGCCACCGAGGCAGGTTAGCCCTTCACCGTTCAGAAGCTGGCGCTGGCCGAGTCCTTTTTGCACTCTACCGATAAAACGACCCATCCGCTATTGGTTATACTACCTTTCAGCAGCAATTTGGAAACAACCGAATTCGCTGGCTCATTCTTCAATCCCACCCATTCCCCTTTCGTCATGACTACTGCTCAGTTGGAACTCACGGACACGGTTGAAAAGGAATACTTACCCTACCTCAATTTCTCCTCCGAAGATGTATTGGATTCGGCCGAACAGCGCCGCCAGCGTCAGCACGACGCGAATCGGGCCACCATGCTGGGCAATAATTATCAGGGCAAACTGGATATCTACTTCAAAACGGCCGACGGAAATTCCCACCGGGTGTATACCACGGTCTGGGCTACTTCCAACGAGCACCTGACGCTTAAGTCGGGTACCAGCTTACCTATCCGCGCCGTAGTGGGTTTCGACTTTTACTAAAATATCCGCGTCCATCCCGTTGATTTTCTCTATCATTTTTCCAGTATAATATTTTTTCGGTAGCTAATTAGCAAAAAGCCGGACCGCCACTTGGCAGTCCGGCTTTTTCGGTTAGAAGCCGCGCAGTGCTGGTTTAGTTGATAGCAATAAGTTGCTGCAGGGTACGCTCAATCAGGGCATCGACAATAGCGCCGGCATTTTCAGCAAACTCGCCAGTGGCACGGTTGGCCACAATGGCGTTCAACGACAAAACTTCATGGCCCAGCAAGCGGCCCAGCGCGTAGTAACCCGCCGTTTCCATCTCGAAGTTGCTGAGGCGGAATTCCCCCTCGGCACTTTGATGGCGGAAATTCTGGAGACGGGCAATATAGTCGGGCTGGCGAAGGTCGAGGCGCAGGCGGCGGCCCTGCGGACCATAGAAGCCGGGGCAGGTGAGCGTATTACCCACGGCCATGCCCACGGCCACCTGCTCGCGCAGCAGGTCGGAGCCGCGCACGATGTAGGGCGCGAAGGGCAAGGCCAGCGTTTGTTGTATTTCGGTGGCAATTTCAGTTTCGAGCCCGGTTTCCATTAGCGGGTAAAACTGCATGAGGCTATCGAGGCCCACGGCGTGCTCGGTGGCCAGTAGCGTGCCCACGGGTACGTCAGCCTGCAGGCTGCCGCTGGTACCGATGCGGATAATGCGCAAGCTCAACCGCTCCTCGGCCGGGCGGACTTCGCGGGCCATGAAATCGATGTTAACGAGCGCATCAAGCTCATTCATCACGATGTCGATGTTGTCGGTACCCATGCCCGTGCTCAGCACCGTGAGGCGCTTGCCACGGTAGTAGCCCACGTGCGTAACGAACTCGCGGTGCGTCGTTTCAAACTCAATTGAATCAAAGTGCCGGCTCACCTGCGCCACCCGGGCAGGGTCGCCCACCGTGAGGATGGTATCAGAAATATGGTCGGGCAGCAGATTAAGATGGTATATGCTGCCGTCGGGATTTAGGATGAGCTCGGAGGAGGGAATCATATTGAACAAGAAATGAGGAATGAAGAATGAGGAATTGCAGGGGAGAGCAAGCAGAGGAGAAACCGGCACCATTCGGACTCTTCATTGCTCGTTCTTCCTTCCTCGTCAAGCCTTTGCGTAGGAGGCCAGGCCCTGGGCCGGGTTATAGTGGTTGCTGAGCTTGGGATAGCAGCCCGTGCCATCATAGTCGCGCTTGTCGGGGTGGGTAGCACAGGCTTCGGAACAGGCCCCTTGCAAGCTGCTACCGCAAGCCTCACAAAGGGGCAGGTGGGCATTGCAGTGCGGGTTGGCGCAGTTGATGAGGCGGGCGCTGGGCTGCTGGCAATGCTGGCAGCGCGAAATTACGGTGGGGTTCACGCGGTTCACGTCCACGGCCACGCGGTTGTCGAACACGTAGCACTGGCCGTCGAAATCTTCCCCCCCGGCTTCGATACCGTACTTGATGATTCCGCCGTGCAGCTGATATACGTTTTCGAAGCCCTGCTCCAAGAGAAAGGCGCTGGCTTTTTCGCACTTTACGCCGCCGGTGCAGTAAGTTAGGATTTTCTTATCCTTAAATTCCTTGAGTCGCTCGATGCGGTCAGGGAAATCGCGAAAATTCTCCATATCCAGCGTAACGGCATTTTTGAACTGGCCGAGGTTGTACTCGTAGTCGGAGCGCACATCCACTATCACCACATCGTCGCGGTCCTTCAGGGCCTTAAATTCAGCAGGCGAAAGGTGCTGGCCGGTTTTTTCGTGGGGCCGCACATGGCGCAGGCTGCTGTGCACGATTTCGGGCTTTACACGAACATGCAGCTTCTGAAAGGTATGGCTTTCAACCTCATCCACCTTAAACTCCAGCGTGGCGAAGCGCGGGTCGGCTTTGAGGGCAGCCATGTAAGTGGCGCAGCTTTCACGCGTGCCTGATACCGTGCCGTTTAGCCCCTCGGCGGCCACGATGATGCGGCCGCGCAAGTCGAGCGCTAGGCACAGGCGGTGGTGCTCGTCGCGAAATGCGTCGGGGTCGGCAATGGGGCTGTAGCAGTAATAAAGAAGTACCTGATACATTTTTTAATTAAAAATTATGAATTAAAAATCATGAATTGGGGGCTCGCGTTTGGATGATAACCAATTTTTAATTCATAATTTTTAATTTTTAATTCGCCTTATACTTTCACTGCCGGATTGCCGAATACCGTTTGGCCATTCGGCACATCGGCTACCACTACCGAGCCGGCCCCGATACGGGCCTTGTCGCCGATTTTGACGCCGGCTACCACAACGGCACCCGCGCCCACAAAGGCCTGCTCGCCAACCTGCACATCGGTCCCGAGCAGGGCTCCGCTGCCGAGCTGGGCGTAATCGCCCACGGTAGCGCGGGCTTCGACGACGGCGTTGGGGCCAACCAGGCAACCATTGCCGAGCGTGGCCGTGGCCGCTACCACGGCATTGGGGCCGACGTAGTTGCCGTGGCCCAGCGTGGCATGGATGGAAACGCTGGAACGTTCGTGGATGGCGTTCACGGGTACGGCTTCGTACTCCGTGCGTAGCATCTGGGTAAGGCTGCGGCGGCTGGCGGTATCGTCGGTTGCCACGAATACTTCACACTTTTTGCCCAGCAGCTTCAGCAGCTCGCCATCGTCGGTATTGCCCATTACGGGCACGTCGAGCAGCTCGGTACCCTGGAGCTTCTGGTCGTCGTCGAGTAGGCAGTACACCACCACATCATTGGAGAGAAAGGCATCGAGGGCAGCGGTACCCACCGTTTGAGCACCGAGAATGATAACAGGATTTTCCATGATAGTTACTTTGTCAATTTCGCGTCCGTGCCCTGAAAAAGGACTCGCGGCGTTGGGTAAACCCCTGGCAAAGTTACGCCGCAGGCCGGGAGGGCGTTTCAGGCGGCACCAACCTGGTTTCGTTACCTCTGCCCAGTTTCAGGTAGCTTAATAGCTTTGCGGCATACTCATTTTGTAGCAGCAGCAGCAGCAAAAATGGCAGTATCTCACTTCGGTAGCGGTTGAGCGAACCCAGGTTCGGTGTTGTGAGGCCGATGAGAAAGGTCAGAATTAAACAAAATAAGCCCAGTGCCAGGCATAAGGCGAAGGGCATGTTGCCAATACGGCCGCGTAAGGCAGCCAACGCAGCCAGGGCCATGAGCGCCAACACCGCCGCGTTCTCAAGCCCAGCCGCCAGGTAAAGCGGCTTTTTCGATTCGCCGAGCCACGGCCTGGTCAACGCGTTGACCACGGCCAGCGGGGCGTAGGCGGCAATACTTTCGATAGTGGGCCGCAGGTTAGGGTATTCGAAATGCGGCTGCCCCTCCGTATGGGACACCTCAAAAGTGTACACCCGCACCACTTGATTCGTAAATTTATTCATCCTAAAAGCCACGCTTAGCTGGGGAGCCACCCAAGCCACTGCTCCTAGCACGGTAGCCATCACTACTGCCTGCACCCAGCGGGCGCGGGTGAGGCGGTGTTGATTTAACCAGTGGCCCAGCGCCATCCCGCCCAGCACCCCGAGGAGAGGAGCAGCAAAAAAATAGCGCATTTGAAAATGCATAAATGCCAGCGCCGCTGTTCCCAACCACCACAGAAATGGGCTAGCGCCTTCGCTAAGCGGGTCATCGGCAGCATCATAGAGCCGGCCCACCACCCGGGCCGTCAGCCAGGCCCCACTACCGAGCAATACGGCTTCCTTACTGATTCCTGTAGCCCAGAAAAAAATCGAGGGCCACATCAAAAAACCTATTACTCCCGCCCCGGCGGGGGTATTGGGTAGCACTTGGGCCAGCTTACGCACCAGTATCCAGCAGCCCACGAAGGCGAATAAGCTTAGGTAAAGTGTGTTAAGCCAACCCATGGTAAGGGAACCCAAGTTGAGTATAACCAGCATTTTAATTAAAAACCAGGTATTCGACGTATTCTGGAATACTGCATCGTAGGTGCCCGTCGGAATTACCGTCACTGCCCCCGTAAGCATACGCCATGCGTGCGCAGGGTCAGTCCAAAGAATGTCATTGGTAATCGCGTCGCTAACAGAGCTCATGCCTCTGGCGTCGAGTTGATGCGACCAGTATCGGGCTAACCCCATTCCTACCCGCAGGCCAAAACCCAGTACCAGCACCGCGCGCCACGGGCCGGTTGCGGCCCACTGCCACTGCCGCCGCAGCCACGGCAGCAACCAGGCCAGTAAGCTTAAATTAATAATAACTGCAAGTAATATTCTCATCTAGCTATGGCGAGGTTGCTGCACCAAGTGGCTGCCGATGGCGCAGTGCAAACAGCGGCGCGGGGCGCAAAAAGACTTATGCAGCGCCAGCAGGCCCTGCGAATCGGCGGCCGTGCGGTGGGTAAAGCCCAGCGCTTCGTACATATCGGTGTATTGGTTGTGCTCGGCGGGCAGTTCGCTGAGCAAGGCCACCGTGCTTTCGACGAGCTCCGGTTGGCCTACATGGCGGGCATAGGCCACGCGTAGCGGCACCACCACATTGGTGATGAGCAAGTCGATGCTGCCTTTGCCCAGCCCGGGTACTTTGCCCACTCGCCCGGGCCGGAAATGCGTGCGCCAGTACTCCGGCGCAGGCACCTGAAAAAACGCTTTCAGCGCAGCCACGCTACAGGCCGTGAGCAGGGCATCGAACAAGGCCGGGCGGGCATGCAGCAGGCCGGCCAGCTGCCCGAGCCGCACGGGCGGGAAATTAGCCGGCCGCAGCCGCAAGTAGTTCCACTCGTGCACGGCCAGCGCCGCATCCGCTAGCGTGTACTTGTGGCGGAGAAACTCGTATTCCTGCCGCAGGTCGCGGATGTAATCATCAGCGGCGGTCTCTTCATTTTCAATCAGGAAACCAGCCTGCCCGAATAGCAATGCTTCGAGCTGGCGCTGGTTGTGGCGGTGGCGGCGCAACACGGCCAGCGGCAGGGCTTTGGCTAGGCGCGCCAGTGGCTCACTATTTTTCTGAAAGCCGAAAGCGGCCATCAGCGCATGGTAGGCGGTGGCTTCCCAATCCTGCCCCAGATGCTGATGCAGGGCTAGTACGTCGTCGGCCTTGCGCTCGACCCGCTCCATCAGGGCCCGCTCAGCCATCATCGTACGCGTTATTTCGGGCACCAGCTTCAGCAGTGGGGCACACGGCAAGGGCGCGGCGGCCGGCGCATCTACTAATGCCTGGTAACGGGCCAGCAGTTCGGGAGCGAGCCTCGCTTGCAGGGCCAGGGCGGGAATCAGGCTGCCATTGGTACGGGCTACGTCGGCATCGTGCTGGCCCACTACGTGCAAAATAACCTGGTCGTACTTGGGGTCGGTCTGGTGTTGGTGGCGGCTCCAATCGGAGGCGCGGAGGTGAATTTCAACCGCCCCATTCCACTCTACATCGCCAAGGCGCAGGCGTGCGTTCAGGAAATCGGGGCCGGCATCAGCGTTGCGGTGGCCGGGCTTCAGCACCTGGATTTCCTCGCCGGCCACCGTGCGCAGGTCGGCCTTATCAAAATACTGGTGCTGCCAGACGTAATGGTAGAAATCTTCGCGCATGGGACAAATGTAAAACGGCCCGCCTCTTTCGGAGCGGGCCGTTTTTTAAATCACCTTATTTCTGAAAACTAGCGCAGGTCTACCACCTTCACGCCTTTGTACTTGGCTTTGTCAAAGGCAAAAGTACCGGCATCGGTGGGCGGATTGGGCTTGAAATTTTTGATGAGGAAAGTATACTGGTTCCCGTTCTTCTTAAACATCTGCCAGCTTTTCACCGAGGTATCCTTCTTGCGCACTTTCAGGCGCACCTTGAACAAGTCATTCTGCCGGTTTTCGGGAACCAGCTCAATTACGTCGAGCGGCTCGCCGCCTTCAGTCACCTGCTGCACGTAGGTGTATTTGTAGCCCTTCTTATACATCGTATAAATCTGGGAGGGCGACATTTCCTGCGCATCCGGGTCCGAGTCGGAGATGTTCACCTCGTTTTCGTTCTTCAGGTAGGTCCAGGTTGTTTTACCGTCGTTGATAACTTCCTGACCACTGATTTTGAGGCGGAATTTCTGGCCGCTTACCACGATGTCGCCGTTGATATTCTGCTTTACTTTGGCGCTGGGATTTTCCAGCGTCTGGGTAAAAGTAGCCTGGAATGCTTTCAGCGCCTGGTATTTGGCGCTCATCTGGTCGAGGATTTTACCGGCTTTAGGGTCTTGCTGGGCGGCGGCTGGCAAGGCCAGCGTGGCCGCGAAAAACAGCAGGGAAAGGGATTTTTTCATTTGGAGAGTAATTGTCAAGAGGCGCAGGAGCCTCGCTTTGAGTGCCTGATACGGGAGTTGAATAACAAACGTCCGGCCAGATTGCCCATGAAGTACAAATGAAACCAAAAAAAGTAGCGCAAGCGGCTGCTTACGCTACTGGTTGGGTCTACTTCAGCGAATTCAGCAGCTGCTCCAACTGGTATTCGTCGGGAATGAGCACGTCGCGGGCCTTGCTGCCCTCGAAGGGTCCCACGATGCCGGCGTGCTGGAGTTGGTCAATCAGGCGGCCGGCGCGGTTGTAGCCCAGCTTGAGTTTGCGCTGGAGCAGGCTGGTGCTGCCCTGCTGGTGCAGCACGATGCAGCGGGCCGCGTCCTCGAACATGGAGTCGCGCTCCGAGGGGTCCATTTCCTCGTTGCCGCTGCCGGCATCGCCATCGGCTCCGGCCACTTCGGGCAGCAGGTAGGCGTCGGAGTAGCCCTGCTGCTCACCAATGAAGTCGCAGACGCGGTCCACTTCCGGCGTGTCGATGAAGGCGCACTGCACCCGAATCAGGTCGGAGCCGGCCGAGAACAGCATGTCGCCCTGGCCAATGAGTTGGTCGGCTCCGCCGGTATCGAGAATGGTGCGCGAGTCGATTTTACTGGTCACCTTGAAGGAGATGCGGCAAGGGAAGTTGGCCTTGATGATGCCGGTAATCACGTTCACCGAAGGGCGCTGGGTGGCCACGATGAGGTGGATACCGATGGCGCGGGCCAGCTGGGCGAGGCGGGCAATGGGCGTTTCCACCTCCTTGCCGGCGGTCATCATCAGGTCGGCCAGCTCGTCGATGACCAGCACGATGAAGGGCAGGAAGCGGTGGCCTTTCTTGGGGTTGAGGCGGCGCTCGATGAACTTGGCGTTATACTCCTTCAGGTTGCGGCAGCCGGCTTCCTTCAGCAGGTCGTAGCGCCGGTCCATCTCCATGCAGAGCGAATTCAGCGTGTTCACCACCTTCTTCGTGTCGGTGATGATGGCCTCGTCGGTGTCGGGCAGCTTGGCCAGGTAGTGCCGCTCAATCTTGTTAAAAATGCTCAATTCCACCTTTTTGGGGTCGACGAGCACGAACTTGAGCGTGGCCGGGTGGCGCTTGTAGAGCAGCGAGGCCAGAATCACGTTCAGGCCCACCGACTTGCCCTGGCCCGTGGCCCCGGCCATGAGCAGGTGGGGCATTTTGGCCAAATCGGCCACGAACACCTCGTTGGTGATGGTGCGGCCGAAGGCGATGGGCAGGTCCATTTCCGAGCGGGCAAACTTCTCCGAGCCCAGCACCGAGCGGATGCTCACCATCTCCTTTTTCGTATTCGGCACCTCAATACCAATGGTGCCCTTGCCCGGAATGGGCGCGATGATGCGGATACCCAACGCGGCCAGGCTCAGGGCAATGTCATCCTCGAGGGCCTTGATTTTGGAGATGCGCACCCCGGCCTCGGGCACGATTTCGTAGAGCGTCACCGTCGGTCCGATGGTGGCCTTGATGCTGGCGATGCTGATGCCGTAGTGGCCCAGCGTCTCCACGATGCGGTCCTTGTTGGCCTCCAGCTCTTCCTTGGTGACCTGGGCTTTGGCCACGCCGTAGTCGTTGAGCAACTCCAGGGTGGGGAACTGGAAGCGCGAAAGCTCCAGCGTGGGGTCATAGTTGCCGGCCGGCATGGCGTCGGCATCCTCGTCCTCATCGGCCACGGCCGCGATGTCGGCCCCGGCGTTGGGGTCAAGGTCGTCGCGGCCGGGCACCGTAATTTCGAGCGGGCGAGGCGGGGAACCAAGGAGCGGCGAGCGAGTAGCGGGCAGGTCCCCATCGGCCAAATCGGCCAGCGAGAGCGGCGTAGGAATCGCGGAAACCGGGATGCCAGGAGTTGCAGCGGGCTCTTCGGCAACAGGCATTTCGATGGAGAAAGCCGGGCCGCTGGCCGCCAACGGCGCAACGGCGGCCGCCAGTGCGCCTCCGGCAACCGATGTGCCGAGCGAAGAAGCGGCGGCAGCGGTTCCTACTGCGCTGGCCCCGACGGCTCCGGCGACGCTCAACGGCAAGCTGGCACCGGGGCGCGGGGCGGGCTCATACTCTTTCACGGCAGACGCGGTTGATGCGAGCGCCTTTTCATCCTCATCCTCATCGGCCAACTCCAAAGCGGGGCCAGCGGCTTGTGTTGCCACGGCCGTATCGGGGGCCCCGGGGCGGGTTTTAAGTACCATAGCCGGGACATCGGCCGCGGGGGCCGGGCGCACAGCAGCGGCCTGCTCGGCGGCAATTTCGGCTTCGAGCTCGGCGTCTTCGTCGGGGTCATCATCGGTGCTGAGGCGGCGGAAGCTCCCCAGATTCAGGCTGGTGACGTTGAAAAAGAACACCACGAACGAAATCAGCAGGAAGGCCAGCAGCAGCACCGTGCCCCAGCCAATGAGGCTATTAAGCCACGACGCAGCCTCGTAGCCCACACCTCCGCACAGAAAATCGAGCCGATGAGCCAGCACGGGGTCGGCCCCGTCGAGGCTCACCACCACATAGCCCATCAGGATGCTCAACCAGGCCATCGCGAACAAGCCCAAGGCCAGCACGTAGCTCACCGAAACCGGCGCGGCGCGGAACACAATCTTGTATCCGAGGAAAAACACGACGGGAATGAGGGCAAAAGCCGCCACGCCAAACAGCTTGTAAATGAACAGTTCGGCGGCCCAGGCCCCGAGCAGGCCCAGCCAATTGTGCGATTCCGCGCCGGCCTCCTTCACCGGCAAGGTGCTCATGGCCCCCACCACGCTCTGGTCGGCGTGGCCGGTGAAGAGGAAGGAGGTGAAGGCGATGGTGAGGTAAAGACTGCCCAGCAGCAGCCCAAAGCCCACGAACAGGTGGAAACGGCGGTCGCGCAGCAGGCTCAGCAGGTTGCCCACGCCGGGTAGGGGGCCACGCGGGGCGCGGGGCGGTTTGGCGGGTTTGGCCGCCGGGGCCTGAGTGGCGCGAGCGGTTTTGGGCACGTTGGCAGCGGCGGGGCGAGGCTCCGGACGAGCGGCGGGCGCGGGCGCGGGGTCGTTGGCCCGGGGCTCGTTGCGGCGGTTGGCCCGGGGCTCGTTCGGGCGGTTGGCCGTGGGGCCGGCGGGAGTGTTTTTATAACGGTTATCGGCCATTCGACGGATGCAGAAAGGTCAAATTTACACAATGCGGGCGGGATGCAACAGGTGATTATGGAACGCCATGCCGAGCGCAGCCGAAGCATCCCGCGTGAAGCAGTAAATCAATCGATGGAATTGCTACCCCGCGCGAGATGCCTCGGCTGCGCTCGGCATAACGTTTTTTAATGAGCCGCCCCCCTGCCCCACCCTAGCTGCGCGGATGAAACTCGGTAATCACCTGCCGCAGGAAGTCCCGGTCCAGGTGGGTATAAATCTCGGTGGTCGTGATGCTGGCGTGGCCCAGCATTTCCTGCACGGCGCGCAGGTCGGCCCCGCCCTCAATCAAATGGGTGGCAAACGAGTGCCGCAGCGTGTGCGGGCTGATGGTTTTACGCAGGCCCGCCTGCTCGGCTAGCTTCTTGAGGGTGGTGAAGACGGTGATGCGCGAAAGCGGCCGGCCATTCTTGCTCAGAAACGAGAAATCTTCGCTGCCGGGCTTGATGTCGAGGTGCCCGCGCACGCTGCTGAGGTAGAAGTTGAGGTGCTTGAGGGCTTCGCGGCCCACGGGCACCAGCCGTTCCTTGTTGCCCTTGCCCACCACTTTCATAAAGCCTTCGTCGACGTAGATATTGCTTAGTCGCAGGTCGCAGAGCTCGCTCACGCGCAGGCCCGACGAGTAAAGCACTTCGAGCAAGGCGCGGGTGCGCAGGCCTTCGTCGGTGCTCAAGTCGATGGCGGCCAGCAGCTGCTCCACCTCGGGGTAGCTGAGAGTATCGGGCAGGTGGCGGCCGGTTTTAGGGGCTTCCAGGGTATCGGTGGGGTCTATTTTCAGCAAGTCTTCCATGATGAGAAAGCTGAAAAACGCCTTGAGGCCCGAAAGCGTGCGGGCCTGCGAGGTGGCGCTCAGGCCCAGGCCTTGCAGCGTACTGAGAAATTCGCGCAGCACGGCAGTGCTCACCTGCGTGGGGCCGATTGGTAGTTTTTGGATGACAAGAAACTGCTGGAGCTTGCTGATGTCGCGGACGTAGGCCTCCACCGAGTTGGGCGAGAGCGACTTTTCGAGGCGCAGGTAGCCGTCGAACTGTTTGAGGGCTTGGGGCCAGGTCATGGGCGGAGGAATATTCTGAGCCCAAAGAACGTCATGCTGAACGCAGTGAAGCCTCTCTACTGCGTAAGTAAATGATTACTCTTCGAGGTAGAGCGGCTTCACTGCGTTCAGCATGACGTTCTTTTGTAAGCAAACTTATCCTTAACGATGGACATTCTTATTCTCAACGGCCCCAACCTCAACCTGCTTGGCCGCCGCGAGCCCGGCATTTACGGCAACCGCTCGTTCGACGACTTTTTCCCCGAGCTTCAGCAAGCCTTCCCGCAGCTTTCGCTCACGCATTTTCAGAGCAACCACGAGGGCGCGATGCTGGATAAGCTGCACGAAGTAGGCTTCAACCACCACGGCATCGTGCTGAACGCCGGCGGCTACACTCATACCAGCGTGGCCCTGGCCGATGCCGTGGCCGCCATCAACTCGCCCGTGGTGGAGGTGCACCTGAGCAACCTGCACGCCCGCGAAGATTTTCGCCAAAAGAGCCTGCTGGGGCGCAACTGCGCCGGCAGCATCAGCGGCTTCGGGCTCGAAAGCTACCGGCTGGCCGTGCAGTGGTTCGTGAACCAGCAGCCCAAACGCGTTGGTTTTCGGGTGTGATGATTCAGGGGCTACACTCGGCTTGAAAAGGCGGCAGCATGTGCCAATACGGACCCTTATTGACACAAAAAAACTGTCGGTGGAGCGGATGAAATCAGTTACGGTTAGCGACAACAGCAGTGTTCTCCGCCCATTACCATCCGCGTCCGTTTGCACCAAAATCCTTCGCTCGACGGTTGGTATAGCCGCTACCTTTGCAGCGGCGGCGCGCTTCTCCCCTAGCCTTTCTTCCTCATGTATACCTTCAATCCCGGGCCTTCGGCCGTATATCCGGCCGTTCGGCAGTACCTCACCGATGCCTTCGATGAGGGCTGGCTCTCGGCTCCGCACCGCTCTGAAAAGGTCACGGCCCTAGTGCGCCAGACCGTGACCGACCTCAAAACCAAGCTCAACGTACCGCAGGATTACACCGTGCTGTTCACGGGCTCGGCCACCGAGAGCTGGGAAATCCTGACTCAGAGCCTTACGCCGCGCCGCTCATTTCACCTGTACAACGGTGATTTTGGCGAAAAATGGTTCAAGTACGCTAAGGCCCTGCGGCCGGATAGTACGGGCCTGAGCTTTGGGCTCGATGAGGTACCCGACGTGGCCAGCCTGCCCTTCGCCCCCGACGATACCGACCTGGTGTGCATCACCCAGAACGAAACCAGCACTGCCACCCAGCTGCGCGAGGGCTTCATCCTGAACCTGTATAATCGCCTCGGCGGGGCCCTGCTGGCCGTGGATGCCACCAGCTCGCTGGCCGGGCTTAACCTGAAATACATCAAAGCCGACGTGTGGTTTGGGTCGGTGCAGAAGTGCTTCGGACTACCCGCCGGCCTGGGGGTGCTGATTTTATCGCCCCGCGCCGTGGCCCAGGCCAAGCTCGTTAACGACCGCGCCCACTACAACGGCCTGCCCGCCATGCTGAGCCAGATGCTAAACCACCAGACTAACTACACGCCCAATGTGCTGGGCATTTACCTGCTCAGCCGCGTGCTGGCCGACCGCGAGCCCATCAAAGCCATCCATCAGCACCTGGCCGACCGCGCCCAGAAGCTCTACGACTTCTTCGAGCAAGCCACGCCGCTCAAGCCTTTCGTCACGAATCCCGAAACGCGCAGCACTACCGTCATCGGCTTGGCCGGCGACGCGGCCCTCATCGAAGAAATTAAGGCCAAGGCCCGGGAGGCCGGCCTGCAGCTGGGCAGCGGCTACGGCCCGCTCAAAAGCACCACCATTCGCATCGCCAACTTCCCCGCCGTACCCGATGCCGCTTTCGAGGCACTGGTGCAGTTTTTCGCCAAGGAATTTCCGGGGTGAGATGCATTAAAAATTAAAAATAAAGAATTAAGAATGAGCACCCGTCAAGGGTTCTCCTATTTCATTTTTAATTTTTAATTCTCAATTTTTAATTATCGTCATGCTCAGCCTCCAGCAAATATTCTCCGTCACGCTCACCCTCTTCGCGGTGATTGACATCATCGGCTCCATCCCGATTATCATTCAGATTCGGCAGCGCGAGGGGCAGATTAAAGCTGAGCTGGCCACCTTCGTGGCCGGCTGCCTGATGGTGACTTTTCTGTTTCTGGGCCAGAGCATTTTGCATCTGTTTGGGGTCGACAATGAGAGCTTTGCGCTGGCTGGCGCGGTCATCATCTTCCTTATCGGGCTCGAAATGATACTCGGCATCCAGCTTTTTCATTCCGACCTCACGGCCAGCACCGGCTCCATTGTGCCGCTGGCGTTTCCGCTCATCACCGGGGCCGGCACCATGACGACGCTGCTCTCGCTGCGCGCCGCCTACACCCTGCCCAACATCCTGGTCGGCATCCTGCTCAACCTTGTTTTCGTGTACGCCGTGCTCAAAACCAGCCCCTGGATTGAGCGCAAGCTCGGTAAAGCTGGCGAAGACGTGCTGCGCCGCGTGTTCGGCGTGATTCTGCTGGCCATCGCCATCAAGCTGTTTAAAGCCAATTTTTAGTGCTTGGTTGTTGGTGCTTGGTGCTTGGCTATTTCTGTTGAATGGCCTACACTAAGCACCAACAACCAAGTACCAAGCACCAATTATGATTCACCTGTTCACCGATGGCTCGGCGCGCGGCAACCCCGGCCCGGGCGGCTACGGGGCCATTCTGCGCTACGGCCCCCACGAGAAGGAGCTCACTCAGGGCTTCCGCCACACCACCAACAACCGCATGGAGCTGCTGGCCGTGATAGTTGGCCTCGAGGCCGTGACGCGCCCCGAGCTGCCCATCCGCGTCGTGTCCGACTCGAAGTACGTGGTCGACGCCGTGGAGAAAAAGTGGGTTTTTGGCTGGGAGAAGAAACCCGATTTCGGCAAAAAGGCCAACGAGGATTTGTGGCGGCGCTTCCTGCGCATATACCGCCAGCGCAAGGTCACCTTCCACTGGATAAAGGGCCACGCCGGCCACGCCGAAAACGAACGCTGCGACGTGCTGGCCGTGCAAAGCGCGCTGGGCAAAGGCCTGGTGGTGGATGAGGGGTATGAAAAAGGCGGATTGAATGCTGAGGATTGAACGTTGAGTTAAAAGCCAGATTCAACCTTTAACATTTAAAACCTAACCCGCCCCCGTTGCCCAACGACTACTTCCAGTTCCAGCGGTTTCGCATCGAGCAAAGCCAGTGCGCCATGAAAGTCAGCACCGACGCCTGCCTGCTGGGCGCGGCCGCCGACCTCACCGGTGCCACCCGCCTACTCGACATCGGCACCGGCACCGGCCTGCTGGCCCTGATGGCCGCCCAGCGCCACCCCACCGTCGCAATCGAAGCGGTGGAAATTGATGCGTCGGCCGCAACCCAGGCGGCGGCCAATGCGGCAGCCAGCCCGTGGGCCGACCGTATCGGAGTACGCGCCCTGAGCTTGGCTGATTTCGCGGCCACGCAACCCCGGTATTTCAGCCACATTGTTTGCAACCCGCCGTTTTTTCGGCAGTCGCTCCGCTCGCCCGACGCAGCCCGTGCTACCGCCCGCCACGAGGCGGCCGACTCGCTTTCTTTTGAATCGTTAGCGGCTTTCGCGGCGGCATTTCTACTACCAACCGGTTTGCTAACCGTTCTGCTGCCGCCGCTGGAGATGCGGGCGTTCGAGCGGGTAGCGGCGGCGGTGGGGTTACCCCCGGCTACCCGCCTGGTAGTGCGGCATCGGCCTGGCAGCCGGCCGCTGCGCCACATTACCGGGTTTCGGCGGGGTGCGGGGCCAACGCGGGAATCCGAGCTGACGATTCGGACCGCCGAAAACGAGGCGGAATATTCGGCCGCGTTTCGGACGTTGCTGGCGGGGTTTTATTTGGCCCTGTAGCACTCACTTGGCTTCCGTAGCACCGCCAGCCGGGTACAAGCGGAAGCCAGCTGCCGTAAGCCGCTACAGTAGCCCGGCCAGCAGGCCCAGCTTCTCGCGGTGCAGGCTATCGAGCAAATCGGCTTCCAGGGTGCCAAATTCCGCCGCCGCGTAGTGTCGCTGCACGCGGCCGCCCACCAGCACGGATATTTCGTCGCAGGTTTCGGTGAGCGCGCCCAGGATGTGCGAGGTGAGCAGGATGCCCGTGCCCCTGTTACGCAACCGCCTCAGAATTTCCTTCAGCAGCAGGTTGGCTTCGAGGTCCAGCCCGTTGAAAGGCTCGTCGAGGATGAGGTAGTTGAAGCGCTGCACCAGCAGCGCGAGCAGGGCCAGTTTTTTGCGCATGCCGGCCGAGTATTCGTCGGCGTACTGGTCGAGGGGCAATTCCAGCAGCTTGTTCCAGCCAGTGAAGTCGACCACCGCCCGGCCGCGGGCCTGCAAGCAAAACTCCAGGTACTCGCGCCCGGTGAGGCGCGGGTAGAAGTACGGCTCGTAAGGCAACAGGCCGCAGTGCGCGCGCACCGGGGTGCCCGCCGTGTCCTGAATAGTACCCGCAAAGTCGTTTTCCAGCCCATAGAGGCAATTGATGAGGGTAGTTTTGCCCGCGCCATTGGCTCCCACCAACCCATGAATAGTACCGGGAAGCAGGTTTAGGCTCACCTCTTGCAGCACCATGTGGTGGCCGAAGGCTTTGCGCAGGTTTAGGATTTCAAGCATGGATAATCGGATTGCCAAGGATGCTGCGCATTCGCCGCTGGCTTTGCCAGATGAGCCCTCCCACGGCCACCAGCAGCAGCACCGGATACACCGGGTGCGCAAATAGCGTGAGTGCCACGCCCACCACCAACGCCTGCGTGGTGCGAATATGCACGGCATTGGGGTAGAAGGCATATTTGGTGAGAATCAGCAGCGCCACCAGCCCCAGCCAGAACGCGGCCACGGCCAACGCCCCGGCTCTGCCCGCCGGCCCCACCGCCAGCAGCCAGAAAAACGGGGCCGCCGTGAGCGCGGCATAACTCAGGCCCAGCCCCAGCCGCCGCCGCAAAAACGGCCCCGGCGCACGAGCCGCCAGCACCAGCATGGTAACGGGTTCGGGCGTACCGTAGCAGGACAGCAGCACCAGCAACCACACCAGCAGCGCCACCCCCGGCCCCAGCGGCGAAGCGTGCTGCCACAGGGCCCCGCCCAACAACACCGGCCAGCCCCATTGCCCGCCGCCACGCAGCCCGCTCACCAACTCAAACGCCTCGCTGCGAAACAGGCTGCGCACGCGGTGCCGCGTGTGCTGAATATCCCGCGCCGGCGGTAGCAGCGCCACCATTGGTGCCAGCACCACCGTACCCACTGCCGCCCCCCAGTCCTGAAAAGCAGCCAGTACCCCGGCAATCAGCAGCGCCACAAACCCGTACTCTACGGCTAGCCAGCGCCGAAAATGGGGCGCGCTAATAGCCAGAAAGCGTAAGTCGGACCGCTGCCGATGCCCTACCGCCAGTTGCCCTACCACCAGTAGCGGCAACCCCCATTGGGCCTGGGGGTGCCGGGCGGCCAGCACGAGGCCCTGCCCCAAGGCCACCAGCACCACCGGCAATAACAGCGCCAGCCGCAGCCAGCCAATTTCGCGCAGCAAGCGGCCCAGCAAGCGAACGCGCAATAACAGGTAAGCCCGAAGTGCCAGCATGTCGGTGGTAACGATGGCTGCTACCGAACTATTGTCCGGGGCTGCAGCTGGAGGCCCATGGAAAATTGAGTAGACGGACTTTTGAGTGGTCGCAGAATTTAGTACCAGCGTAGCAGCAACTTAGCAAAACCTCCTCGGCAGGTCGTACCAATTTTCTGCCTTGCGTTCATCATCAGGCCATTTTTAAGTTAATTAGTACCCTGAACTAGATTCCAGCTACCATAATAGCACCCAATTAATGCCGTCTAAAACCGCTGTTAATCAAGCAATTTTAAGCAGTATTACACAAGTAATCGTAGCAAAAGGGCGGTCATGCTGAGCATAGTCGAAGCATCCCATTCATTACTTACGAGGTAGAGATGCTTCGACTGCGCGGACGCAAGATGAAGCATGACGTTCCATTTAATACGCTTAACTTATGCGTGACTAATTATGCCCATCAAAAAGCTTTTCCTACTGCTGCCTTTCTGCGCGCTCGTTGCCGCGCTGAGCTTCGCCACCCCCGCTTTTGCACAAGGCCGCGATACGGTGTTTGCCGTGCAAAAGCTTTTTCGCGAGAAACGGGCCGATGGGGCCGGCTACTCGGCCGCCGCCGGGAGCGCCGTTTCGCGAGCGCAGTATACCGCCCGACGCCCCGACGGCCGCCCCACTGCCCAGGAAGCCCGGCAGGACGTGCTGGCCGGAGCCGCTTTCGCCGCCGTCGGCATGGTGAAAACGGAGCGCTACAGTGCCGGGCGCGAAGCCGCCATTATCGAAGGCTACGCGCTGGGCAATCCCATTCCGGCCGATATCCGTCGCAAGCTGCGGCGCAAGCACTTTCATCGAACAGCCCAGGACGTAGACCCCGCCCGCTTATGACGGGGCCGGCAATTACCCCTCCACTTCGCTAAAGCGAATGCCGTAATCAGCCGCCAGCTCGTCGAGAATAGGCTCATACAAATCAGCATCCACCGGGATAAGCACCCCGCGCTGGGCTACTTCGCCGCGCAGCAGACGGCGCACGGCCATGCCCAGCGGCAGGCCCACGGTTTTGGCCATGCCGGTGTGGGTGGCATCGTCGCCCTCTACGGCCAGCGACGAGGTGAGGCGATGCGTAGCACCATTCAGCTCAAACTCGAAAAGGTGCTGCATCACAATCAAGTCGTGGTCATGGGGTTGCAGCTGCCATTTTTCGGCCAGCAGGCGCTCCAGCAACTGGGCTGGCGTAGCATGGGCATGGCCCACGGGGCGCTCCGAAAATATTCCCAGCCAGCTCAGACGGCTCATTTCTTCGCCGGTGGGGTTCAGACCGAGGTAAGTGGCCGTGCGCTGGGCCACATCGAGGTGCGGAATGTGCGAGGTGGGCAGGTAAGCGGCCACCAGTTCGGCCCAGGTCAGGGTTTCGGGGTTATCGAGGTTCACAGTGTCGTCGGTCAGGCCCAGGCGTACCAAGGCATTCCAGGCGGCGCAGTAGCCCGGCCGGCGCAGCGTACCGCGCAGAATAGTCGGAACTGCATCGAGCCCGTAAGGCGCACGGTAGCTCAGCGAATCCCGGTTGGCGTAGCCTTCAAAATCGCCATACTCGGGTACGGTCAGCGTTTCGGTGCGGGCGAACAGCTGCTGGTAGGGTATAAAGCGCGGCAGCCCGTTTTCAAGGAATTTGGCCGTGCCCTGGCCGGCCAGCACCACGTTGCGCGGGTTCCAGGTGAACTTATATTTCCAGGGATTATCGCCCTCCGCAGCCGGGACCAGCAGGCCGCCGCAGTAGCTTTTGAAACTGGTAATTACCCCACCCCGCGCCCGAATGTGGGCAATGGCCCGCATAGCCGACATATGGTCGAGGCCCGGGTCCAGCCCACACTCCATAAGCAGGGTGACGCCGGCGGCGGCAGCTTCATCGTGCAGCGCCCGAATCTCGGGGCTCACGTAGCTGGCCGTGGCCAGATGCCGGCCGTGGCGCACGCAGGCCCGCGCCACCACCGCATGCAGCGTAGCCGGCAGCATCGAAATCACGGCATCGGCCTGGCTCACCAACTCTTCCAACTGGGCCTCGTTGGCCAGGTCGAAGGGCACGGCGCGGGCATATTCGGAATGAGCAGCCAGCACCGGCACCAAGTGCGCGGGGTTCACGTCGGCCACGGTCAGAAACCAGTTTTCGGTGGGCGCGTGGCGTAGCAGGTACTGGATGAGGGACGAGGCCGAGCGGCCGGCCCCAAGTAGCAATAGGCGGGAAGTCATGCGGCAAAAGTAGAACGTTGAGCTGAATGAGGAATGAGGAATGAGGAATGAGGAATGAGGAATGAGGAATGAGGAATGAGGAATGAGGAATGAGGAATGAGGAAGTTTAAGCACTGTCCGCTATTTCCAATTCATAATTCATCATTGTTCATTTTTCATTAAGCGCAGCGTATTACCTTCGCCGCCCCCTAAACCCATCCGCATGGCTCGCATTTCCCGCCAGCATCTCATTAATTTCGAAGCGCTGGACGCTGTCGCCGACCTCACCCCGGCCGAACAAACCACCTGGCAGGCTGCCCGCGACGCCACCAGCCACTCCTACGCGCCCTATTCCGGGTTTCATGTGGGCGCGGCCCTGCTGCTGGCCGATGGCACCGTTTTCAAAGGCACTAATCAGGAAAACGCCGCCTACCCCTCGGGCCTCTGTGCCGAGCGCACGGCCTTGTTCGGCCTGGCCGCTGCGCAGCCTGGCCACGCGCTTATCGTAGGCATGGCCGTGGCCGCCCGCCCCAGCGACGGCGATTTTGGTCCCGCCCTCCCCTGCGGTGCCTGCCGCCAGGTAATGTTGGAGTATGAAACCCGGCAAGGCCAGGCTATTCCATTGCTGCTGCCCGGCCGCGACGGCAAGATTCTGCGCTTCAGCAGCCTTAGTGCCATCATGCCTTTCAACTTTTCGGCCGACGACCTTCCCTCGATTTAATTGCTCATGTTGAGTTGTCAATTGTGCGTTATCAGCTGTAAGCAGTGGATAGCTTCCTGAATAGCTTGAACACCAACAACGACCAACTGGCAACTACACCCCCAATATGGAGCACCATCTCACCGTAGCCCGCACGGCGCGCTACCAGCAGTTGGGCGAGCTTTCCAACCGCACCCGGCGCGTCTGGTTTGTCTGTCACGGCTATGGGCAGCTGGCGAAATATTTTGTGCGTCACTTCGCTTTTCTGACCGAAAACCAGGCTGATACCGTGGTTATCGCCCCCGAAGGCCTATCCCGCTTTTACCTGCAAGGCAATGGTGGCCGCGTAGGCGCCAGCTGGATGACGCGCGACGACCGCCTGGCCGAAATCGACGACCACATTGGCTTTCTCAATCAGCTGGCAGCACTGGTACTGGCTAAGTGCCCGGCCGAGGTAGAAATTACGGTTCTGGGCTTCTCGCAGGGCACTGCCACCGTCGGCCGCTGGCTCACACGCGCAATTTTTCGTCCTGTACACCTCATCCTGTGGGCCGGTGGCTTCCCCAACGATATTGCCGCTGATGCGGCCCGCAAACTACTCGCATCGCTGCGCCTGAGCCTCGTCATCGGCACCGCCGACGAATATATTTCCGTCGCCGAGGCTACCGAGCAGCAACAGCAGCTAGTACAATTGGGAGCCGCACCCAACTTAGTTGTTTTCGAAGGCCGCCACGAGCTAAGCCGTGCCGTACTGGAAAGCCTGGCAGCGTAAGCGCGCTAAGGTCCGAAACAGAACGTCCAGCCGAATGGAATTACCCTCTAATCACTCCCCAGACCAGGTTGTCTACTTTCGGTTAATCGTAGTGGCCGCGCCCTGCTCCCCGGCCAGCACCAGCACTTCGGCAATCGTTACGTGCGGCGGCCGCGTCACCATAAACACGATAACATCAGCAATATCTTCAGCCCTCAACGGCTCAAAACCCTCGTATACTTTTGCGGCCCGCGCCTCATCGCCCTTGAATCGGACCCGCGAAAATTCCGTTTCCACCGCTCCGGGGTTCACTTCGGCTACCCGCACGCCGGTGGGCAGCAGGTCGAGGCGCATGGTTTTAGTCAGCATCTGCACAGCGGCTTTGCTGGCGCAATACACGTTGCCATTGGCATAGGCCTCCTGCCCGGCAATTGAGCCCACATTCAGGATGAAGCCGGTTTGCCGGGCAGTCATACCCGGCAGCAGGGCGTGCGTTACGTTCAATAGGCCGCGTACGTTAGCGTCCAGCATCTGGTCCCAGTCAGCCGGGTCGCCGGTTTGAATGGGGCTCAGACCATGCGCTCCGCCAGCATTATTTACCAGAATATCCGGAGCCCGCAACGCTTCCGGTAGCCCGGCCACGGCCGCCTGCACGGCCGCGCGGTCGCGCACGTCAAATTCCAGAACGTGCACCGGAACCGGAGCCAACTCGGCAGCTAACTCATCGAGCCGCTCGCGCCGTCGGCCAGTCACTACCAACTGAAAGCCGGCCCTGGCCAGCGCCACCGCCGTAGCCCGGCCAATACCCGACGACGCGCCGGTAACAAAAGCAGTTTTCATCTTCAAGTTGTCGGTTGCCGGTGGTTAGTTGTCAGTCTTTTTAAATTTGCGGGCAGAAACTAAGAACTGACAATCAATGACTGACAACCAATTAATTCTGAATGTTTATATAAAGCGTCACCGCGTTGGTACTCATGTATTGCAGGCTACGACTGAAAACGTCGTTGCGCGGCACCAACAGGTTTCGCAGGCCATGCGAGAAACGCAACTCGGGGGCCAGCTTAAAAAGCGGATAAAAAAGCTCCAGCCCTACGCCATACTCCAGCGTCAGGTCGCTGCCCTCGGCACGCAGCACGTTGTGTAGCGGGTCGCTGCGGCGGTTGCTGGCCGTCAGCGTGGGGTTCAAGCCCGCAATCATGTACATACGAGCATTGCGGCGGCGGTCCGATTGGTATTTAATCAGCAGTGGAAACTGCACGATTGTCGATGTGATATTCTGCGTCACGATGGAATCGGGCGACGGATAACCAATCGGCCGAAACTCAATGCTACGCGTCTGGAAATTCACACCTGGTGCAAAACGCAGAATAAACGGCGAATCCGGCCCGCCCAGTCGCGCGTCGGCAATGAAGCCCACGCCCAGGCTCGGGCTGATGATGGAATTTGCCGTCACCCACTTATTGGCCACGTAATAATCCGATTGTTCCAGGTTGAATTTCGCCCCGGAGAAGCTCAGGTACATGCCCGGGTGAAACCACCGTTCGTCGTAGGCCGGCAGGTTTTGCACCGTCACCGATTTCACTACACCCGATGAGCTGCGGCTCACGCGGGCGCGGGCTTTGCGCTGGGCCTGGGCCGCCGAGGGCAGCAAGGCAAGCACACTGGCCACCAGGACCAGCCGAATTAGTTGTGCGCCGTGTAAATGGAGCTGATGCCGAAAGTGAGGGGTTGCCATGCAGGTTCTTTGAAGCCGACTTTAACGAGAATCGCCAAAAATTCGGGGCCGTCCGGGAAAGCCTGCACCGATTCGGGCAGGTAGGTATAAGCAGACTGGTCTTTGGAAATCATCTTGCCAAAAACCGGCAGCACCCGGCTGAAATAAAAATTATATGCTTGCTTGAGCGGAAACGCCGTGGGCTTGCTGAATTCCAGCACCACCAGCTTGCCGCCCGGCCGAAGCACCCGGCGCATCTCGGCCAGGCCTTTTTCCAGGTGTGCGAAGTTGCGCACACCAAACGATGCCGTCACGGCATCGAACTCCCCATCCTCAAACGGCAGGTTTTCCGAATCGCCCAGCTCCAGCTGAATGCGGTGGCCGAGGCCCTTTGAGGCCAACTTGCGGCGACCCACCTCCAGCATCCCTTCCGAGATGTCGACGCCTGTTATTTGGGCATCGGGCGAGGCGGCGCGCAGCGTCTCGATGGCGAAATCGGCAGTGCCGGTAGCAATATCCAGAATGCGGGCCGGGCGCAGCGCTTTAAGCTCATCAACAGCCCTGCGGCGCCAGTAAATATCGGTGCCGGCACTCAAAAAGTGATTGAGGAAATCGTACTTGCCCGCGATGGAATTAAACATCTGGGCAACCTGCGATTTCTTATCGGCGGAATTGTCTTTGTAGGGTACGACGGCCATGTGTGGGCGCAAAGAACGGAAGTGAAGCGGAAAAATTATACTCCTGCAACGCCCAAACCCAACGGTTTGTTAAGGCCAATAGGCAAATACCACTGCCTTAGCGCTAAGGCCACAAAAAAAGCGGGCCAGGCATGGTGCCCGGCCCGCTTCCCCGTGGGTGGAGTGACAAAAACCGAATTAGTTCTTGGTCTTCACTTTAGTCTTTTCGCCGTTGGCATCTTTCGCCTTGGCGTCAATTTCACCGTTCTGGGTTTTCGTCTTGGTTTCGCTGCCGTCCGGACCTTTGGTTTTCACCTTCACTTTGTCCGAGTCCTCGTCTACCTTGGTTTTCACTTTGGTGCCGTCAGCCATTTTTACCTTGCTCTTGCCGGGAGTCAGCGGAGCAGCAGTGGTCGGGGTCGGGGCAGTCGTCGTCGAAGTGCTGGTGCCCATCGTACCGGTTTCCATCGTGCCGGTACCGGTCGTACCAGTGCCCATCGAGCCTTCAGCACGCACGGCCTTAAACTCGTCGCGACGGTTCAGCTGCATGTTTTCGGGCGAATCGTTCGGCGCGGCCGGACGACGCTCGCCGTAGCTCACCGTGGTCAGGCGCGAATCAGCAATGCCCTGCTTCACGAGGTAGGTTTTGGCGGCATCGGCGCGGTTCTGGCCGAGCACCATGTTGTACTCGTCGGTATTACGCGAGTCGCAATGGCCTTCAATCGAGATGTTCATGCCGGTGTTGGCGGTCAGCACCTGGCTAATGTTGTTCAACTCGGTAATTGACTCCGGACGCAGCTTGTACTTATCGGTATCGAAGTAGATATTTTTGAAGGCCATGCCGGCCGACGTCGTATCAATGTAATCAACGTAGAAGTTCTTGGTAATGGTAGTCGAGTCGTTGGTCGACACGGGCACCGGGAACTCCTGCGTTTCGATGTTTTTGCCATCCTTGCTCACGGCTACCTGGTAAGTACGGCCCGAAAGCACGGCCACCTGGTAAGCGCCATCAGGCTTGGTTACGTCGCGGAAGCTCAGCGCCGTTTTGTCGGCCTGCTGCCCGCTGAACACCAACTCCACGCCGGGAATCACCGTGGTGCTGTCGCGCTTCGAGAACACCTTGCCAATGATGTTGGCGTTTTTGATGTAGTTGATGGTGTAGATGTCCTTCTCGCCGTAACCGCCAATGCGGTACGAGCTCAGGTAGGCGTACGAGCCATCGGGGCTCAGGCGGTAGTAGGAGTCATCGTCCGGCGTGTTCACCGGGTAGCCCATGTTTTGGGCCGGGCCCCATTTGCGGCCAGCCTCGTCATACTCCGATTTGAAGATGTCGTAGCCGCCCATGGTGTTGTGGCCGCGCGACGAAAAGTACAGTGTCTTGCCATCCTTGCTTACGTAGGGGCTGTCATCGTCGTACTTGGTGTTGATGTTGGCGCCCAGCGAGCGAGCCGGACCCCAGTCCGTGCCCATAGCGGTACGGGTCGACTGGTACAAGTCCAGCGTGCCATCTTCCGAGTATTTACCGGTTGCGAAAATCAACGACAACCCATCGGGCGAAATGAAAGCGTCGCCTTCGTAAGCCTTTGAGTTGATGTTGCCATCCAGCGGCTTGGGAGCGCTCCAGTCGCCACCCGATTTGTCCGACACGAAGATATCGCCGTTGTTATCGTTACGATACATCAACAGCTTCGAGTCATTGTCGAACAGCTGGGTCGAAGCGTCGTGGCCTTTGCCGTTCAGCACGCCACTCAGCGAGCGGGGCTTCTGCCAGTTCTCGTCATCGATGCGGGTCGATTCAAAGATGTCTTCGTAGTACTCACCGTCGGCGGCTACGCTCTTATTCTTTTTGTCGCTCACGTTGCCACTGGCACCGGTTACGTTCTCACCACGCGAAGTGAAGATGAGCACCTTGTCATCCGACGAAATAACCGGGCTGTGCTCCGAGTACTGCGTGTTGATGGACGGACCCAGATTCTTCACGAAGATGTCCTTCGGCGAGTTGAACTGAATCTTAGCATTTTTGCTGTGCATGATGAGCTGGGAGAGCTCTTCCTTGCGCTGGTCATTCTTCTTCAGCGTAACGTTATACGCCTGGTAGTGGGCAATGGCCTCGTCGAAGTTGTAGTTCAGGTGGTCGACCCGACCGAGCCAGTAGTCCACGTCCTTCGAAACCTTCGGCTTCAGCTTCTGCGCTTTGTAGATGTAGTCGCTGGCCTTCTCCTTGTCGAACGACATATAAGAAATACCTGCATTGAACAGCGCTTTGGCGTTGTTCGGGTCTTTAGCCAATACTTTTTCGTAGTAAGGAATGGCAGCGCGGTAGTTTTCCTGCTCGAAGAACTTGTTGCCGGTCTTGAGGTCTTTGCGGGTGCTTTGCGCTTGAGCCGGAGCAGCCACGGAGGCGGTGAGGGCAACGGCGCACGACGCTTGCAGTAACCTTCTGGATAAGTTGTCCATTGGAGGAGAGGTTTGAGAAAAAGAAATTTCTGAAGGAATTATAGAAGAGAATGCGGCCCAAACGGACGACCGCCGCCGCGGTCAATTTTGGGCTTATACTGAAAAATAGCCGCAGGGTTAGGGCTTTATGCCGAATTACGCTGAAGGTAACCGTCTATTTGCGGGCAGCCCTGCCACTTGCGTCGTCACTATTGGCGGGCAAAGATAGGCTGATTGTGTACGAAACCGGCAAAACAAGGGTTTTAGAGCCATTCAGAAACAGTCTGGTTGGGGGGAGCGACACCGACTGACAAGCCGGGGGACGGCGCAAATATAGAAGCCTCAACGAAATAGCAACTGAGCCGGGTTTTTTTTAACTACGGAGTCGGCAGCGGGATAGGATGTAATTTTGCGGTCCATTATTTTTTTCATTTCTGGTGCCCGCTACCTATGATTATTCGCGATGCCCGCTTTTTGACCAGTAATTCCCGGGCCGACCTCTGCCCTGCTCCCTCGCTGCCGGAATACGCCTTTATCGGCCGTTCCAACGTAGGAAAATCGTCACTTATCAACATGCTCACGGGCCGCAATGGGCTGGCCAAAACCTCGGCTTCGCCGGGCAAGACGCAGCTGATAAACCATTTCGTTATCAACGATGACTGGTTTCTGGTCGATTTGCCGGGCTACGGCTACGCCAAAGTAAGTAAGGTGTCGCGCGCCGAGTGGGCCAAGATGATAAACTATTACCTGCGCCACCGCCCGAACCTGATGTGCGTGTGCGTGCTGATTGACTCGCGCCACGCTCCACAGGCTCCCGACCTGGAATTCATGGAGAAGTTGGGCGAGGAAGGCATTCCGTTTGTGATGATTTTCACGAAAACCGACAAGCAGTCGACCGCCCAAACCAAGGTTCTGATAACCGAATACCTGCGCAAGATGAGCGAAATCTGGGATGAGTTGCCGCGCTATTTCCTCACCTCGGCCGAAACCGCGCGGGGACGCGAGGAAGTGTTGGATTTTATTGCCGAAATAAACAAACAATGGGCGGCTGATGCCGCTACCGGGGCGTAGTTTGGCCCCGTAATTGCCCTTGGCGCACGGCCTGCATGCAGGTTTCATTCGCGTCCGCTCATTCGCTTCATTCCTACTTATTATGTTCGCTAAACACATTTCCGCCATTGCGCCACTGGCACTCGGGCTACTGCTAGCCGCTGCCGCTCCGGCGCTGGCCCAAACCCCCGTCGCTCCCAAAAGCCCGGCCGAGAAGGGCACCGGCATTGCTTCGGCAGGCAAGGTTATTCCGGTAGCTGAATATTACGAAGGCGGCCAGACGGCCATGTACGACTTTATCGCTAAAGAGCTGAATTACCCACTCATGGCCAAGCGCAATCGTATTCAGGGCCAGTGCATTGTGAGCTTCACCTTAAATCCCGACGCTACTTTGTCCGGCATCAAGCTGGTGAAACAAGTGGGTGGTGGCACCGGTGAGGAAGCTTTGCGCGTGGTGCGCCTGCTGAAGTTCAAAAAGCCCGAGTATCCGATTCTTACCAGCCTGCCCATCACCTTTAAGCTGGGCAGCACGGCTTCGAACGCTACCGAGTAGGCCCATGCGCCACCAACAGTAAGCCGCAATGAATAATGTCGTTTCTTTGCACCGCATTGCGGCGCTCAGCGCCCCTTGTTCTTTGCTAACTGTTAATTGTTAACTGAAAAGAGAATGCCCTACGAACTGCAAGAGTTAGCCGCCATCAGCGGCATGCCCGGCCTGTACCGCTTGGTGCGTGCCGCACGCCATGGCGTGCTCGTCGAAAGCCTCGATGAGAAAGCCACCCGCACGCTGGCGCCGGCCCGCAACAAGGTGTCGCTGCTGTCCGAAATTTCGATTTATACCCAGGATGCCGACGAAACCGTGCCGCTGACGGAAGTTTTCGAGCGCATTCATCAAAAGCACGGTGCGGCGTCGCCGGTTACGGCCAAGTCGAGCGAGAGCGAGCTGACCGACTTTCTGGCCAGCGTAATTCCCGACTACGACCGCGACCGCGTGTACCTGTCCGACATCAAGAAGCTGGCATCCTGGTACGGCATTGTGAGCAAGCACCGCCCCTACGTTGCCGCCGAAGCAGCACCCGCTGCCGAAGAAGCTGCCGAAGCCGATACCGCCGCCGAAACGCCCGCTCCCAAAGCCAAGAAGGCCAAGGCCCCCAAAACGGAAGAGCCCGCCGCCGGAGAACCATTGAGCACTGGCGGTGTGATTGGTACCCCTGACGAAGCCCCAACCGCCGAAGGCAACCCTGAGGCAGCTGCACCCGCTAAGAAAAGCCGCAGAAAAGCTGAGTAATATCCGGGTTTATAAGAAAATAAACAACAAAGCCGCTCCGGTATCCGGAGCGGCTTTTTTGTGGGCTGGGCTTTTGTGGTGCCAAACGCCTTAGGGCAGCTGGCTAGGAAGCGGCAACCACCTCCTCAGCGATGCAGGCTTCGGCCTGCTCGACCAGCTCTTTGCTGCCGATAAAAACGGGGCAACGCTCATGCGGCACTTTGGGCTCAATTTCCATGGTGCGCTGATACCCATTGCTGCTCTTGCCACCGGCCTGCTCTACAATGAAAGCCAAGGGGTTGCACTCGTACATGAGGCGCAACTTACCGGTTTTATTTTTGGCGGTGGCGGGGTACACGTAGATGCCACCCTTGAGCAGGTTGCGGTGAAAATCGGCTACGAGCGAGCCGATGTACCGAGCCGAGAAGCTCTGGGCTTTGCACTGCCGCACGAAGGCAGCCACACCAGGGGAGAACGAGTCGGAGCTACCCTCATTGATGGAGTAAACAGTTCCGGTTTTGGGGGTCTGAATATCGGGGTGCGAGAGAAAGAATTCGCCCAGCGAATGCTCATAAGTGAAGCCGTTCACGCCATTGCCGGTCGTGTACACCATCATGGTGCTGGAGCCGTAGATGACGTAGCCAGCGGCCACCTGGTGGGTGCCGGGCTGGATGCAGTCGGCGGTGGTGCCTTCGCGGCCGGTGGGCGACACGCGACGGTAGATGCTGAAAATAGTACCGATGCTGACGTTCACGTCGATGTTGCTCGACCCGTCGAGCGGGTCGATAGCCACCACGTACTTGCCTTGGTTGTTGCCAGTTTGAATCATTTCATCATCTTCTTCGGAGATGACGGTGCAGACTTCGCCGCCGTTGCGCAGGGCCCGAATAAAACGAATGTTGGCGATGACGTCGAGCTTCTGCTGGTCCTCGCCCTGCACGTTCTGGCTGCCGTAGGCTCCGGCGATATCGATGAGGCCGGAACGGTTAATTTCGCGGTTGACAATCTTGGCAGCCAAGGCGATATCGCGCAGTAGCTGCGAGAGTTCCCCAGTGGCGTAGGGGAAGTCTTCCTGCTTGCGCATAATGAAGCGGTCGAGGGTAGTGCCGACGGGCAGGGCCAGTTTATTGTGGTCCATAGAGGAAATCAGATAGCAAAATGGTGGGCGGGAACGCAGCACAAAGCTACTAGCCGGGGGCCGTAAAGTTACCGTGCGGCGCGCGCAATCGGTTGCCGGGCGATGAAGAACCGCAAATCGTGAGCGTAATACCCTGGGCAGTTGGCCGAACACTTCGGAGCCGTAGCGGAATACCCAAAAACCGCATTTGCGGTCGGCGGCGCTACTTTTGGGGCCTATGGAGAAAATACCGGGACTTCAGGTATACAAATTTGGTGGGGCGTCGGTGAAGGATGCGGCGGCGATTCTTAACCTCTGCCGCATTGTGCGGGACTTTGGGCCCAAGGGGCCGTTGGTGGTAGTGGTGTCGGCGATGGGCAAAACAACCAACGCGCTGGAGGAGATTTACGATTTGGCGTATTCAGGGCAGGACTGGGCGCAGCAAATGGAAAGTTTAACAGCTTATCATGAACGAGCATGTGTTGAGTTAGCTGCCCTGATTCCGATGGTAAAGCTGTCGCAGCTAAGGGAGCAATTGCAGCAGCTTGTTTTAGAATTAACGGAGGAAATGCAGTTTATGAAGCTTGTTCATAAACCTGAATCGTACGACCAGGGCTACGATAAAATAGTATCCTTTGGTGAGCGGTTTTCTGTCCTGTTAGTCAGAACTGCGCTGACTTATTTTGTGTCCGCTGTCGCAGTGCACTATATGCCAGTTCAATCGGTCATTTGTACAGACGAAACTTGGCGCGAAGGCAAGGTAAATTGGTCTGTAACGGAAACGCGAACGAGATACATTGTAGAAAAGGAATTAGCAGCAGGTGCAAAAATTTTTGTGACCGAAGGATTTACGGGTGGTACGGAAACTTTCGGCCTCCCAATTACCCTGGGCCGCGAGGGTTCCGACTATTCGGCCGCCATCCTGGCCTACTGCTTGCGGGCCGAATCAGTCACCATCTGGAAGGACGTGGCGGGCCTGCTCAACGCCGACCCCAAGATATTTCCGGATACTGTGCGCTATCCCGAAATCAGCTACCGCGAGACCATCGAGATGGCGTATTACGGCGCGTCGGTCATCCACCCCAAAACCCTGAAGCCGCTGGCCGACCGCAACATTCCGCTGCGCGTAAAATCGTTTCTGGACCCCGAGGCCGAGGGCACGCTTATCCACGACTGCCAGCACCCGGCGTTGGCCCCGGCCTTCATCCGCAAGACCGACCAATGCCTGCTTTCCTTCGCCAGCAAGGACTTTTCGTTTATCTCCGAGGAGAACCTGGCGGTAATTTTTGCGGCCCTGGCCCAGGCCAAGCTCAAGATTAACGTGATGCAGAACTCGGCCATCAGCTTCTCGGTTTGCGTCGATTTCTCGCAGCGGCGGGTTCATCAGTTGCTCGATTTGTTGCGCGAGCAGTTTCTGCTGCACTACAACACGGGACTGCTGCTGTTCACGATTAAAAATTATGATTCGGCCAGTATTGCAACGCTTACGGCAGGCAAGCGGCTGCTACTGGAGCAGCGCACGCGCGGCACGTTTCAGTTTGTGTGCGCGGCGTAGCTGAACGAAATCCGAAAACGTCATGCTTCATCTGGCGTCCGCGCAGCCGAAGCATGATGTGCTTCCAGACCTCAAATCTCACCACTCCTACTTCATGGAATTCATCCTCGTCACTCCCCAGTCCCGCCCCGGCGTGGCCCTCATCCAGCTCAATCGCCCCAAAGAGCTCAACGCCCTGAACCTACAGCTGATGCTCGAAGTCCGCGACGCGCTAAAGGCCTTAGATGAAGATGAGGCGGTACGGGTGGTTATTATTACGGGCAACGAGCGGGCCTTCGCGGCCGGGGCCGACATCAAGCAGATGGCCGGCAAAACGGCTATCGACATGCTGATTACCGACCAGTTCAGCACCTGGGACCAGATTCGCAAGTTCCGCAAGCCGCTGATTGGGGCCGTGTCGGGCTTCGCGCTGGGCGGTGGCTGCGAGTTGGCCATGACCTGCGACCTGCTGGTAGCCTCGGAAACAGCGCAGTTCGGACAGCCCGAAATCCGCATTGGCACCATGCCGGGAGCCGGCGGCACCCAGCGGCTGACGCGCGCCGTAGGCAAGGTCAAAGCCATGGAAATGGTGCTTACCGGCGAATTCATCTCGGCCCAGGAGGCGCACCGTTCAGGGCTGGTGAACCGGGTAGTGCCCGTGGGCCAGTACTTAGAAGAAGCCTACCGCCTGGCCGCTACCATCGCGGGCATGAGCCCGGTAGCCGCCCGCCTGGCCAAGGAATCGGTGAACCGCGCTTTTGAAACCCACCTGGATGAAGGACTGCACTTCGAGCGCAAGAATTTCTACCTCACGTTTGCCTCTGAAGACCAGAAAGAAGGCATGGCCGCGTTCGTAGAGAAGCGCAAGCCGGAGTTTAAGGGGCGGTAATTTGCATAATGATGGATAAAGAACGTCATGCCGAGCGTAGTCGAGGCATCTCGCGTGCAGCAGTAATCTAATGCATTGCCACGAAGCGAGCGAGTTGCCTCGGCTACGCTCGGCATGACGTTCTTTTGGTAAATCCCGTACACGCCCAACCTTACCTCACTCCTACCCCCCACACCCCCACACCCTAAAAACACATGGCAGTACTCGTAGGCAAGCGCGCTCCCTCCTTTCGTGCCAGCGCCGTGGTAGATGGCAAAATAGAAGAAGACTTTTCGCTCGACCGCTACCTGGGCAAAAAACACGTGCTGTTTTACTTTTACCCAGCCGATTTCAGCAAAGTGTGCCCCACCGAGATTCTGGCGTTTCAGGACCGGCTGGTTGAGTTTGAGGAGCGCAACGTAGCCGTGGTAGGTTGTTCTACCGACTCGCAGTACGCGCATCTGGCCTGGCAGCAGCTGTCGCGCGACCAGGGGGGCATTGCCGGCGTGCGGTATCCGCTGGTGGCCGACGCCACCAAAACCATCTCGGCCAACTACGATGTGCTGGGTGGCCACTACGACTACACGCCCGAGGGTGAAATGACCTACGTGGGCTCACCCATGGCTTACCGGGGCCTGTTTTTAATTGACCAGGACGGCATCGTGCGCCACCAGCTGGTGAACGACCGGCCACTGGGCCGCAGCCTCAACGAGGCCCTGCGCATGATTGACGCGCTGCAATATTATGAGAATAACGGCGAAGCCTGCCCCGTAGACTGGAAAGCCGATAAGGACGCGTAGTGACAACCAAAATCGCATACTGCGCGCCGATGGCGTAATTTTGAGGCTTGCTTTTCATTTACGATATCGCCCTGGGCCTGTACGGCCTGCTGCTCCGGCTGTTAGCGCCGTTCGTGCCCAAAGCGGCCGCCTGGATAGCCGGCCGGCGGGGCCTGCTGGCCCACATCCGCCACACGATTGGGGCCGATACCGCGCCCCGCGTGTGGTTCCATTGTGCTTCACTGGGCGAATTTGAGCAGGGCCGCCCGCTGATTGACGCTTACCGGCAGGCCCATCCGGGCTCCAAAGTCGTGCTCACGTTCTTCTCGCCTTCAGGCTATGAGGTGCGCCGGAGCTGGCCTGGTGCCGACTACATTTTCTACCTGCCGCTGGACACAAGGGCCAATGCCCGCGCTTTTCTGGAGGTGGTGCAGCCCCGGCTGGTAGTATTCGTGAAGTACGAATTCTGGTACCACTTTCTAAACGAAGCGTTTCAGCGGGGCATTCCGGCGGTGGTAGTATCGGCAATTTTCCGGCCCGAGCAAGTGTTTTTTAAGCCATGGGGCGGCTTCTTTCGCAAGATTCTTGGACGGTTCACCCACATATTTACGCAGAACGAGGCCTCGGCCAAGCTGCTTCTTGAGGTGGGGCTGAAAAAGGTAAGTGTGGCCGGCGATACGCGCTTCGACACCGTGGTGGCCACCGCACTGGCTCCGGCCCGCTCGCTGCCCCTGGTAGATGCCTTTGTGGCCGACAGTGCGCCGGTACTGGTGGTGGGCAGCAGTTGGAATGAGGACCTGCCCGTGCTGCGCCCGCTGCTGGAGCGCTACGGCAGCCAGCTCCGCGTGTTGCTGGCCCCGCACGAAGTAACCGAAGCCAACCTGCGCCAGGTGGAAGCCCTGCTACCCGGTCCGGTGCAGCGCTACTCGCAGGCCGAGGCGGCCACCGTGGGCCAGGCGCGTATTCTGCTTTTCGACAACGTGGGTTTATTGAGCCAGCTCTACCGTTTTGGCGAGTACGCCTACGTGGGCGGCGCATTTGGCAAGGGCCTGCACAACACGCTGGAAGCGGCGGCTTTCGGTCTGCCGTTGTTTTTCGGGCCTGCTTACGCCAAGTTTCAGGAAGCGGTGGAGCTGGTGGAGATGAAAGGGGCCTTCCCCGTGCACAATGGGGCCGAGCTGGAAGCCGCCTTTACCTATCTGTGGAATACCGACGATGCGCGCCTGCGGCTGCAGGACACCATTCTCGACTACGTGCACGACCAGGCCGGGGCCACGCGCACCATCATGGCCGCCCTGCGCCACCTCACTCCCGCCCCATGAAAACCGCTGACACTTACCTTCCCGATGGCCCCACGGGCCTGCTGCACGGCATCGTGGTAAAATCCACGGGCTCGTGGTACGTGGTGCGCGGCCTCGAAACCGGGGAACTGTACCGCTGCCGGCTGCGCGGCAAATTCAAAATAAAAGGCCTGAAAGCCAGCAACCCGCTGGCCGTAGGCGACCTTGTCGATTTCAGCATCGAAACTCAAACCGAGGGGGCGGGGGTGATTTCGTACATTTCCCCGCGCCGCAATTACATCGTGCGTCGCTCGGTGCACAAAACCGGCCACGTCCACATTGTGGCCGCTAATCTCGACCAGGCCATGCTGGTCGTCACGCTGGTATCGCCAGCTACGTCGTTTGGCTTCATCGACCGGTTTCTGGTAACGGCCGAAGCCTACCACATTCCCGTCACGCTGCTCTTCAATAAAACGGACTTGTACGACGAGGAAGGCTTCGGGTATCAGGCCGAAATTGCGGGCATGTACGCCAGCCTGGGCTACCCCAGCTGCACCTGCGCCGCTACTACTGGCGAGGGCGTAGCCGAAATCGACCAGCTGCTCGACGGTAAGGTAAGCCTGCTGGCCGGGCATTCCGGCGTGGGCAAAAGCACGCTCATCAATGCCCTGGTGCCCGACCTCGACCTGAAAACGGCCGAAATCAGCGAGTTCTCCGATAAAGGCGTGCACACCACCACCTTCGCCGAGATGCTGGAAGTGCGCCCCGGTACCTACATCATCGACACCCCCGGCATCAAAGAGCTGGGCCTCGTGGATTTGCCACCGGCCGAGCTGGCTGGCTACTTCCCCGAGTTTCGCGCCTTGCTGGGCCAGTGCCGCTACCACAACTGCCAGCACACCCACGAGCCCGGCTGCGCCGTGCGCGAAGCGGTAGACCAGGGCCGCATCGCCCTGCCGCGCTACGACAGCTACCTGAGCATGCTTGCCGGCGAGGATAACCGGCACTAACGGCACGGGTGCTGAACAAAGAAAGAGGCGGGTAGAATGAAGAAGTACCCAATGGGCAACTCTCCATTCTACCCGCCTCTTTCTTTATGCAGCGCTACGATTACTTGCCCGTGGGCAGCACCACGCCGTCAATTACGTGGGTAACGCCGTTGCTCGAAATTACGTCGGCGATTTGCACGGTGGCGGGGGCGTCTTTGCCGTTGCTCACCATCACCTTGCCGTCTTTCACCATCACGTGCAGCTTCTCGCCGTTCACGGTGGTCAGCTCCTGGCCATCTTTCAGGTCGGCAGCCACCAGGCGGCCGGGGATGACGTGGTAGGTGAGTATACCGGCCAGCTTGGCTTTGCTGGCGGGGTCCATCAGGCCGGCTACGGCTCCTTTGGGCAGCTTATCGAAGGCAGCGTTGGTGGGGGCGAATACCGTGAAGGGACCCGCGCCTTTCAACGTTTCCACGAGGCCAGCCTGCTTCACGGCGGCCACCAGCGTGCTTACGCTTTTGGCACCCATGGCATTGTCAACGATGTCCTTATCGGCCGTCATGGCCACGCCGTCTACCATTACGCCTTCGGGCTTTGCCATGCGGGCCGAGTCGCCGGCCATAGCTGCCATCGAATCGGCGGGGTTAACGGTGCTGGTGGTGGCCACCTCCGTTTTGGCGGTTTCGGAGCTGCAGCTGGCCAGCATCAGGGTCGTGGCGAGGGCTGCCAACAGGGGAGCAAATGATTTTTTCATGAAACAGATGGCTTGAAAGAAAAGAATTTAGGTAAGCGGAAAACGATAAACGCCGTAAGTGTACTTACGGTTGTGAGCTTACGAAGCAATTACCGGCCTCGGATGTTTTGCAAGCCCGCCAAATTCTTACCTTCGCCCGCCGAAAGCAGCAGTAGCTGCCGGAAAAATTGTTTAATCCGCTAAAAATCCGCAATTCATGAAAACTGCCGAAATCCACACCAAAAAAGGAGTAATGAAAGTTGAGTTCTACGAGCAGGATGCTCCGAACACCGTTAAAAACTTTACCGAACTCGCCCAAAAAGGCTACTACGACGGCCTTAAATTTCACCGCGTCATCCCGAATTTCGTGATTCAGGGCGGCTGCCCCAATACCCGCGAAGGAGCTAAGGGCCAGCCCGGCACCGGCGGCCCCGGCTACAAAATCGACTGCGAAACCAGCGGCGGCAACCAATACCACGAGCGCGGGGCGCTAAGCATGGCACACGCCGGCAAGAACACCGGCGGCTCGCAGTTTTTCGTGGTGCATTCGCGCGACAACACCGCGCACCTCGACCGCGTGCACACGGTATTCGGCAAAGTGGTGGACGGGCTGGAGGTAATTGATAAAATCCAGGCCAACGACGAAATCGAGAAAATCGTGGTGACGGAGGCGTAAGCGGCCTCCTGCATAAAAAGAGAACGTCATGCCGAGCGCAGCCGAAGCATTGCTTCGACCACGCCCGGCATGACGTTCTCTTTTGTCGGATACCCCACCGGGCCCTACTTCTTCCCTTCCGGAGTAGGATGCTCGATTTCCTGCACCAGCTGGCCGTACCAGTTTTCGCCATATTTGCGAATAAGCGGCTCCTTGAGAAACTGGTACACCTTCACGCCCAGCTTGCCACCGAAGTCGCAGGCCGGATTGCAGATATTCCAGCGGTCGTAATTCAGGGCGTCGAACCCTTCGTATTTCGTGATGCGAATGGGGTACAGGTGGCAGCTGATGGGCTTTTTGAAGGTAGTAGCACCCGCCAGGTAGGCCTGCTCGATGCCGCATTTCAGGATGCCGCGCTCGTCCCACAGGGCATAGGCGCACTCCTTGTCCTCAATCGTCGTGGTACTGAAGTCGCCCTCCCAATCCTTGATGTAGAGGCCCTGCGCCTCGATGGCGGCTTTACCGGCCTCGGTGAGGAAGGGCTTGATGTTGGCGTACTCCTGCTCCAGAATCTTCAGTTCGGGCTCCTCGAGCGGCGCGCCGAGGTCGCCCTCTACGCAGCAGGCCCCCTTGCAGGCTTCGAGGTTGCAGACGAAAAAATTATCGGCGATGTCGTCGGAAATGACCGTTTCCTGAATAATAATCATTTACAAAGATAACCCCGGCAGCGCGCGCCCGAAATGATGGCCCACCCCTGCCCAGGGCTCCGTACCTTTGTATACCCGCCCAAAAGGCGGCTTATTTCGCACATGGCTCTAGATTATCTTTCCCTCCTGAATCCGTCGCAAGGTGCCGCGGTGATGCAAACCGAAGGCCCGTGCATGATTATCGCCGGCGCTGGCTCGGGCAAAACCCGGGTACTCACCTACCGCATCGCCAACCTGCTCGAAAAAGGCGTCGACCCGTTCAACATCCTCGCCCTCACCTTCACCAACAAGGCCGCCAAAGAAATGCGCGCCCGCGTGGAAAAGGTAGTTGGCCCGGCGGCCCGCAGCCTCTGGATGGGCACTTTTCACTCCGTCTTCGCTAAAATTCTGCGCTCCGAGGCCGATAAAATCGGCTTCCCCCGCAGCTTTACAATTTACGACACGCAGGATTCGAAAACCCTGATTGGCCAGATTGTGAAGGAGCTGGAGCTCGACGACAAGCTTTACAAGCCCAACCTGGTGCTGGGCCGCATCTCGGCCGCCAAAAACAAGCTGATTTCGCACAACCAGTACCTGAACGACCCAACCATTAAGGCCGACGACGAGGCGGCGCTGCGGCCTAAAATCGGGGCTATCTACCAGCAGTACTTTCAGCGCTGCCTCAAGGCCGGGGCCATGGATTTTGATGACCTGCTCTTCAACACCAACGTGCTGTTTCGCGACCACGCCGATGTGCTGAACAAGTATCAGAACATGTTCAAGTTCGTGATGGTGGACGAGTACCAGGACACCAACTATTCGCAGTATCTAATCACGCGCAAGCTCGCAGCAAAGGAGCGGAACATCTGCGTAGTGGGCGACGATGCGCAGAGTATTTATGCCTTCCGCGGCGCAGATATTTCGAATATTCTTAATTTCGAGAAAGACTACCCCGAATTGCAGGTATTTAAACTGGAGCAGAATTACCGCTCCACGAAAAATATCGTCTGGGCGGCGAATTCGGTTATCAAAAATAACCAGGCGCAATTACGCAAAGACGTGTTTTCGGAAAACGAGGAAGGTACGTTGATTGAAGTCCTGAAAGCCGCTTCGGATAACGAGGAAGGCAAACTGGTGGCCAATTCCATCTTCGAGGATAAGATGAACGGTCACTTGTCGTACGACAACTTTGCCATTCTCTACCGCACCAACGCGCAAAGCCGCGCGATGGAAGAATCGTTGCGGAAATTAAATATAAAATATAAAATTGTTGGTGGCCTGTCGTTTTATCAGCGCAAGGAAATCAAGGATTTGGTGGCTTATCTGCGCCTTACGGTCAATCAAAACGATGAGCAGGCTATTCGTCGGGTAATTAATTACCCAAAGCGCGGAATTGGTGACACCACCATCAGTAAACTCATTACCACGGCCGATGAGGCTAACCACACGCTGTGGGAAGTGGTGGCCAACGCCGACCAGTTTATGGCGGCGCGGGTGAGCAACCCGGTGGTGGGTTTTGCTGAAAAAATCAAGAGCTACATGGTGATTGCCGAGAAGGAGGATGCCTTTGAGGCGGCCAAATTCATCGCCAAAAACTCCGGGATGCTGGAGGAGCTGTATGCCGATAAAAGCATTGAGGGCCTGTCGCGCTACGAAAACATTCAGGAACTGCTCAACGGCATTAAGGAATACGTGGACGACCCCGAGCGTGAGGATAAAAGCCTGGGAGCTTTCCTGCAGGATATTGCCCTGGTGACAGATTCGGACCTGAAAGACGCGGCCCAGGAGGGCGAAGCGGTGACGCTAATGACCATTCACTCCGCGAAAGGATTGGAATTCCGCAACGTGTACATCGTGGGCATGGAGGAAAACCTGTTTCCGAGCCAGATGATGATTACCTCGCGGGCCGACTTGGAAGAGGAGCGCCGGCTGTTCTACGTGGCTATTACGCGGGCCGAAAAGAAGCTGACGCTGAGCTACGCTACCTCGCGCTACCAGTGGGGCAACCTGCGCAGCTGCGAGAAAAGCCGCTTTCTGGATGAGATTGACCCGCGGTTCGTAGATTTCAAGTTTGCCGCCGGGCCGGGCACGGGCGAGCCGGGCCCGTTCCAGCACGTGTTTGAGCGGCGCTCGAACCTGGTGCCCACGCCGCCACGCAAGGTGCAGGCCACCAACTACGTAGCCCCGGCCGACTTCACCCCTTCCGACACTTCCAAGCTGCAAACCGGCCAGCGCGTAGAGCACGCCAAATTCGGTTTCGGCACGGTGAGCGCGCTCGAAACTCAGCAGGGGACCACTAAAGCCACTATCCAGTTTGAGGAGGTGGGCGAAAAAGTGCTGCTGCTGAGCTTTGCCAAGCTGCGGGTGCATTAGTCCTTCGATGCATCATCCCGGAACGTCGTGCTTGGGCTGCGCGAACGTTAGATAAGCACGACGTTATTTTCTGCACCACGCGACACGCCTGCCACCGTATCTTTGGCCTGAGCGCCGCCCCCGGCGGCCTCCCTCCTGCTTTTTATGACCGATATTAATTCCCTGCCCTTCCACCTGCAGCTGCTGGTGCGCGAATACGGGCACAGCACTTACCAACTCATTCAGGGCCTCAAGGACATTGAGGACGTGGCCGAGCGCACCAAGCGTGCCACCGCCATTGTGCAGCTGATGCTACGCTTGCAGCCGGCCCTGCGCGACCTGCCCGAAATTCAGACCCGCCTCTGGAACCACCTGCACGCCATGGCCGGCGAAGACGTGGCCCTCGAAGCGCCGGTAGCGCTGCGAAGCCTCACGGTGCGCACTGAGAAACCCAACCGGGTGCCTTACCCCCGCACGGCCCCTAAGCTGCGCGCTTATGGCGCGGCCATTGAAGCCCTGATTGCGAAGGCCCTCACCATCGAAGATGCAGATGACCGCGAGCAGGCTACAATCCAGATTGGCCGGACGATGAAGTTCCTGTACCGCCAGCATAACAAGGAAAATGCCAAGGACGTGACCATTCTGCGGCATATGGGCGAGCTTTCGGGCGGTCAGCTCAAGCTCGATGCAGGGTTGGTCGATAGTGAAAACCTGTTTGAGATGCCGGCCGCTCCGGCGGGGACTAAACCGTTCATCGTGCCCCAGCCAGCGCAGCGCGATGGCCAGAGCCGCGATGGCCAGAGCCGCGACCGTCGCGAAGGCCGCGACAATCGGGAACGGGGCAATGGCTTCGGTAACAAAAACGGTAAGAAGCGCAAGAAGGGCCGCAGCCAGGAGCCGCAGCAGCCACCACAATAATTTTTTTAGCTGTTAGCTAATAGCTGTTGGCTATTAGCTAAGGTCTGTTTCAGACACCGTTAAGCTATATCTCTTAATAGCTAAAAGCCAACAGCTATTAGCTAACAGCTCACTTAAATATGGCTGCATTTGAAGTACGCGGCGGCAAACCACTGCGCGGCGAAATCACGCCCCAGGGTGCCAAAAACGAAGCCCTCCAGATTCTTTGCGCGGTATTGCTGACCCCGGAGGCCGTCACTATCAGTAATATCCCGGATATCCGCGACGTGAATAAGCTCATCGAGCTGTTGCGCGACATGGGCGTTAAAGTAGGCAAACTGGCTTCGGATACCTACGTTTTTCAGGCCGAGAACCTCAACCTCGACTACATGGACACGCCCGAGTTCGTGGCCCAGGCCAGCGCGTTGCGCGGCTCGGTGATGATTCTGGGGCCCATGCTGGGGCGCTACGGGCGCTGCCAGCTGCCCAAGCCGGGCGGCGATAAAATCGGCCGCCGGCCGATGGATACGCACTTTCTGGGCCTCGAAAAGCTGGGTGGCAAGTTGACCCTGGAAGGCACCGATTTTTACCGCATTAAAGTAGACGGCAAGCTGCAGGGCACCCACATGCTGCTCGATGAAGCTTCGGTAACCGGGACCGCCAACATTTTGATGGCCGCCGTGCTGGCCGAAGGTACTACCACCATCTATAACGCGGCCTGCGAGCCTTACTTGCAGCAGCTGTGCCGCATGCTGGTGCGCATGGGGGCTAATATCCAAGGCATTGGCTCGAACCTGCTTACCATCGTGGGCGTCGACAAGCTGGGCGGCACCGAGCACCGCATGCTGCCCGACATGATTGAAATCGGCTCTTTCATCGGCCTGGCGGCCATGACGGGTTCCGAAATCACCATCAAGGACTGCCAGATTCCCGAACTCGGCCTCATCCCCGAAACCTTCCGCAAGTTGGGAATCCAGATTGAATTCCGGGGCGACGACATTCATATTCCGGCTCAGCCGCATTACGAAATCGCGACTTACCTCGACGGCTCCATCCTGACCATCAGCGACCACACCTGGCCCGGCTTCACGCCCGACTTGCTCAGCATTGTGCTGGTGGTGGCCTGCCAGGCCAAGGGCACGGTACTCATTCATCAGAAAATGTTCGAGTCGCGCCTGTTCTTCGTTGACAAGCTGATTGACATGGGCGCGCAGGTTATTCTCTGCGACCCGCACCGCGCCACCGTTATCGGCCTCGACCAGCGCACCCGCCTGCGTGGCATCACAATGACGTCGCCTGACATTCGCGCCGGCGTGGCGCTGCTTATCGCCGCGCTTTCGGCCGAAGGCAAAAGCACCATCGAAAACGTGGAGCAGATTGACCGGGGCTACCAGAACATCGACCTGCGCCTGAATGCGCTGGGCGCGGATATTCGCCGACTGTAATTTTTTACCAGAATCCCAAAAGGCCAATTACGGCCTTCCGAAGCAGTTTTTCCCACAGCCCGACCGCTACTGGTCGGGCTGTTTTTTTGCCCCGTCGGGTTACCGAAAAGCGGAATTTGGATAAAGCCTCAGCTGCGCCGCTGAGTCTTTTTTTTATTCAGCTTTCCCATCCCTTTTCCGATGAAATACCTGATAATTCCCGTCCTGCTTGGACTGGGGCTGGCCGGGTGCAGCCAATCCAAATCCGATGAAACTGTTGCCGAACCCAAGTCAGCCAGCCAGTTGCGGCACACCCCGGTTGCCACCGTTGGGGCCTCGTCCGGGCCGTTGGCGGCACCAACGCCCCCCGAGCACCCAACCGAAGCCGTAGCCACTGCCAAGGCCCAGCCGAGCCATTCGGTGGCGTATCAGGCCGAACTGAAAATGGCGGTGGATGATTTTGACAAGGTCACCGACCGCGTGAACAATTTGCTGGAGCGGCACGAAGCCTACCTTAGTTCGGCGCACGAAACCCGGGCCGAAGGCCAGCGCCGCCAGGAAATGACGCTGCAAGTGTTGCCCCGGCAATTTGTAGCGCTGGTAGCGGCACTTGGCAAGCTGGGCCACATTCAAAACAAGGACATTTCTGCCGCCGACATGACGGCCGATGTGCTGGCTACGACCGCACACCTCGACGGGCAGCACGCTGCCGAAGCGCAGCTACGTCAGCAGCTGGCCCGGGCTGTTTCCCCGGCCGAACGCACCCGCCTGGAGGGCGAAGTCCGACGGCAGCGAGCCGAGACCAGCGCTACCGAAACGCAGCTGCAGCAGTTCGGCAACCGGGCCGAATGGGCAACGCTCACGCTCTATTATTATCAGGTGCTACCTACTACCGAGCCGATAGTGCCTGAGTCGCCGGTGGCCCCACGATTTCACCAGGCCTTTGGCTGGGGCTGGGCCCTGCTGATGGATTTCGCGGTAGCATTGGCCTATGCTTGGCCGGTGCTGCTGCTGGCGGCCCTGGGCACCTGGGGGCTGCGCCGCTGGAAACTGCGCCAGGCGGTGGTGGAATAATTCTCCCCTGGCAGTCTGACTCAATCAAAATTCTCAACATAGCTATATGAATTCGCGGCCATACTGCGTTGGCTGTAAACTGCACGCCAAATCAGCTATTCCGTTTCACTTAGCGACCAGAAAACCATGAAGAATTCCTGGGTATTTACGCTTGCGCTGGTAGTAATTTTAACGGGCTGCGGCGAAGCGAACCGTAAAGCCTCAAGGGAAACCGCGATGTTGCCCATGCCATTGGATACTGCGCCCGAAGTCAGCGTAGCTTCTGCCCCACCGCCCGCAGCGCCCAATGAAGAGGCCGAGGTGGACGGGGCGGCACCTCCGCTGCCCATTCCGACCGGCGTGGCAGCCCCCTCCCGCCTGCTCATCTACCACGCCGACCTACGCTTGAAAGTACCCAGCCTGCCCCGCGCCAGCGCCAGCCTGGATAGCCTGGTACGTCGCAATGAAGGATTTCTGAGCGCCGCCACCGAAACCCGCGCCGACGGCGAATGGCGACAGTTTATGACCATCCGGGTGCGGCCGGGGCGCTTCCACGCGCTGCTCGCGGCCCTTGGCGGCTTGGGCACCGTGGAGGAAAAGAAGCTGACCACCGACGACGTAACCGCCCAGCACGCGGACGTAGCCGCCCGCCTGGCCACGAAGCGCGCCGTCGAAAAACGCTACGTCGACCTGCTGGTCCGGGCTCGCAAAATCAGCGAAATACTCGAAATTGAAGGTAAGATTGGGGAGGTTCGTGAGGAGATTGAAAGTACCGAAAGCCGCCTTAAAACCCTCGACGATGAGGTGAGCTACTCCACCATCTCGCTGGCCTGCTACCAGGTGTTGCCCCAGCCAGTGCCCGAGGCCCCGGTAGTATCCTTCGCCAGCCGCGTGGTAGAATCGTTTTACACCGGCTGGACGCTGCTTACGGGGCTGTTTATTGGCTTGGTTGCCGTTTGGCCGCTTTGGCTGCTGGCTCCGACGGTATGGTGGGGACTGCGCCGGTGGCGAAAGCGGCAACTGGCGGCGTGAGCACTTCGCGACATAAAAAAAGCACCTCCCACTGCTGCGGGAGGCGCTTTTTTTACAGGAGCACCCGCGGCTTAGTCGATAACCATATCCACGATGGCGTTTACCACCGACAGGGCCAGACTGAACAGCAAAGCATTGAGGAAGCCGTGCACGTCGAAGCTGCTCATCAGGTAGTCGGCTAGCTTCACGATGATGACGTTGATGACCAGCAGGAACAGGCCCAGCGTGATAATGGTAATGGGCAAGCCCAGAATCTGCAGAATGGGTTTCACAATCGCATTCAGCACGGCCAGCACGATGATGAGAATGGCCGCACCGCCTACGCCGCTCAGCGTGACGCCCGGCAGCACGAGGCTCAGGCCATACACGAGTACGGCCGAAAGAATAAATTTGAGAATGAAGCTCAGCATGAGAAAGAAGGGTAAGAAGGTGAGATAAGCTTATTCGGCGTGCATGCCTTTGGCCGTGAGCCGCCCTTGCGATACGGCCATCCAGTTGCAAAGTTGATAGAGCAGGCGCGCGCCCACAATAGCATTCCACTCGGTGTCGCCGGGAGCCACTTCGTTCAAATCGCAGCCGATGATTTCGATGCCCTCGCGCACAATGGAGCGAATGAGGTAAGTAGCTTCCTCGAACTCGAGGCCGCCGGGCACGGGAGTGCCGGTGCCGGGGCACAGTTTGGGGTCGAGGCCGTCGATGTCGAAGCTGATGTAGACCTTCTTCGGCAGTTGCGCGATGATTTTACCGCATACCTTCTTCCACGACTTCTTAGCAAATTTCTCGTCGCTCAGAAAGCGCTGGCTGAACAGCGCCACCCGGCCGTTCGACTGGTCGATGAACTCTGCCTCCTGCTGGCAGAAGTCGCGAATACCCACCTGCACCAGCTTCTTTACCTGAGGCAATTCCAGGGCGTTGTGCATGATGCTGGCGTGCGAGTACTTAAACCCCTCGTAGGCCGGACGCAGGTCGCAGTGCGCGTCGAACTGCAGAATAGCGAACTCCTGGTGGCGTTCGGCCAGGGCCTGCAGGTAGCCCAGCGGCGTACTATGGTCGCCGCCCAGCAGCACCACGCCCTTACCGGCATCGAGCAGCGCGCCGGTGCGGGCTTTCAGGCTTTGAATCATTTTCACGCCCGCCGTGGTCACTTGGGCGGGCACGCCCTCATACTTTTTGCGGCCTGCCTCGGGCTGGCCTTCCTCGAGCCAGCTGATGTATTCGGCAGCCTGCGGACGAAGCTCCTGGCTGGCGGTGGCAATGGTTTCGTCAGCCTCATCGAGGGCCAGGCCCAATTTCCAGGCGTTGGGAATATCCGAATCGTAGAGGTCGACCTGAAGCGAGGCCTCGTGAATGGCGGCCGGGCCCTGGGCCGTGCCGGCGCGGTAGCTTACCGTCACTTCCCACGGCACGGGCACCACGACTACCTGGGCTTCGTCGGCAGTGAAAGGTAGGCCAAACAGGCCGCCTTCGGCTTCGCCGGGAGCGTTGGGGTCGAAGGAAGCTATTTTTTGAGCGAGGGCGTCAGAATTAGGCATCGGATTGAACAATTGGGGCAATTAAGTAAAGATGGTTGGGGCACAACGCGACCAATGGGCACGAAAGGCCGAACAATCAACAAACGTGTTACGAGGAATAGCCCGTCAAAATGAGCGCGTCATGCTCATGCGGCGTACTTGCAGTGAAGCATCTCTACCGCAGCAGTAAATCCGAATGATTGATTTACTTACATGGCAGAGATGCTTCGTTGCGTATACGCCGGCTGAGCATGACGCGGTAATCATCACCTTTTTAGGCCGACATCTGGCGGCCCAGGAAGTCGTAGCTGCGAATAATCTCCAGGATTTTCTCAAACGTCACCCGGTCGAAAAACAGCATCAGCGGAAGTTCTACCATGTTGTCGCGGTCCGAGAACTGCGTGATTACCGAGAAAATGAGCGGCTGCAATTGCTGCTCGGGCACGAGGTTCTGCATCGACTCGGCAATATCGCCGCGCGGTGCCACCGGCGGTGCTCCGTAAATATTAGCCTTCAGGATATTAGCCAGCTGCGTGACTAGCGCCCCGGTAATGATGTTGCTGATTTCCAACAGCAGCGACTCCTGCAACTCGTTTACTTCGAGCGTTTCGGTGGTTTGCATCCGCAGACACACCCTTGACAAACGCTGCACGTGCTGGCCCGAAAAAAACATGAGCGTGGTACCATTGAAGTCACCCCGAATGTCGGACTGAATGGGCACGTGCCGCGACTGGTATTCGCGCACTTTAGCCAGAATATCGTTGCTCATTAGCAAGTCGATACTAGGAACTTCGAGTAGCACGCGCTCCTGGGCAATAACGGCGAACGAATCGGCGGCGCGGGCCAGGCCAATGTTCAAAATCTCGCGAATTATATCACGCTCTAACTCGGTCATCGATAAATCCATAACGGCGAAAATAGGGGGAAGTACAGCGGCGAGGACTGGTGTGAAAGAAAAGAAAATTAAGCGCGCTTAGCCAAAAAGAGGCGGGTGAGGGCCGGCACATCAAGGACCAGGCACACTTGCCCGCTGCCAAGCAGCGTGACGCCCCCAAACAAGTCGATGGTGTCCAGCGGCTTACTCAGGGGTTTGATGACAATGTTTTGCTGCCGGATAAATCGGTCGACGATTAAGCCCAGACGGCGGTTGTTGTAGTTGACGACGAGCACCTGCTGAATGCCGTGCAGGTCGTCTTTCGAAGCCAGGGGCAGCATCTCGTCGCCTTCGTCGTAAAGCAGCTGGCGAAGCGGTACCAACGGCACGGCCTGCTCCTGAAAGTGCGTCACAAGCAATCCGCCCACCAGCGAAAGCTGGCCCGGATGCAGCGCCAGAACCGTATCGGTGTGCATGAGCGGCACAGCATAGGGTCGGTCATCCACTTCCACCAGGAGCGCACCTTTTACGGCAATGGAAGTAGGCAGCACCAGCGTAAACGTAGTGCCCACGCCTAACTCCGACTCCACGCGCAGCTGCCCACCCAACGAGTCGAGGGCCAGCTTCACAACATCGAGGCCTACGCCACGACCGGAAATGTCGGTAATCTTTTCGGCCATCGAAAACCCTGGCTCAAACAGCAGGGCCCATACCTGCTGCTCATCGAGCCGGGGAGCTTCGGCGGCGCTTACCAGGCCGCGCTCCACGGCTTTTTTTCGCACCGCTTCAGTGTTGATGCCCCGGCCATCATCGCGCACCTGGATGAGCACATCATCACGCTCGGTCAGAGCCGACAGGGTGAGGTGCGCCACCGCAGGCTTGCCGGCCTGTTGGCGCTGCGCGGGCGTTTCGAGGCCGTGGCTCACGGCGTTGCGCACAAGGTGCAGCAGGGCGTCGGTGATGATTTGCAGGATATTGCGGTCAATCTGCACGTCCTGTCCGCTCATGGTCAACTCGACCTCCTTGTTTTCGGCGGTCGCCACGTCGCGCACCACGCGCGGAAACTTATTCAGCAGCACCCCTACGCCGACCAGCCGGGCATCCATCACGCTGTACTGCAGGTCGTCGGAGATGCGGAACAGGTGCTGAGCCGTCGCCAGCAAAGCCGGATTGCCGAGTTCCTGCGCCAGGGTCATCACGCGGTCGCGGTCGATTACCAGTTCGCCCACGAGGTTTAGCAGGTTATCGAGCTTCTTTACCTGGATGTATACCAAGTCCGACAGCTCCATTTTCTTTCCCGCTTCTTCTTCCGACTCGGCTTCTTCCTCTTTGTCGATGACGGGCGCTTCGCCCCGCACTAAGCGGTCGAGATTTTCGAGCAGGGCCGTGGCATCGGGCAAAGGCAGGTTGGCCCCCACGGCCCGAATCATCGTGCCCAGGGCATCAACGCCCATGAACACGACCTTGGCCAGCGCTCCACCAAACTCCCGTTGCTTGTCGCGAATCAATCCAAACAGCGTTTCCAGGTGGTGGGCCACTTCGCCCAGGTCGGTGAATCCCATGGCCCGGGCATTGGCCTTGAGGTTGTGCATGAGCCGAAACAGCTCATTCAGGGCTGGTCCAGCGTCAGTATTGCGTTCCAGCTCGCTCAGGTGTCGGCTCATGGAGTCGTAATACTCCAAAGCCTCGGCCATGAACATCTCGCGGTATTCCTGGTCGCGGGTTTTCATAAGCCGATGAATAATTGAATAACCAACCGGCCATTAGCCGCGCGCGACCACCGCCCGCCAAAAGGGGCGGGCCGGTAAGCCAAAGCGAGGCGTTGGTCAATCACGTTAGGCGGCCGTTTCAGCGTCGTTGTTTTTCAGCGCCGAGCCTACGATTTCCAACACTTTCTCTTCCGAGAAGGGCTTTACGATGTAAGCCAAAGCCCCGCTTTCAATGGCTTCGGTCACGATAACCTCCTGGCCTACGGCACTGCACATCACAACTTTGGCACTGGGCTGGATTTGGCGGAGGCTCTTGAGCACATCCAGGCCGGTATTATCAGGCAAAATCACATCGAGCGTGATGAGGTCGGGGTTGGTCGAAGCGGCCATTTCCACCGCCTGTGCCCCGTTAGCCGCCTCGCCTACTACTTCGTAGCCGGCATCGGTCAGCATGTTCTTGAGCATCGTGCGCATGTAAAAAGAGTCGTCGACGATGAGGATGCGCTTATTCATGGAATTGGGTAACGTGAAAATATAAATGGGAAAGTGGCCACTCCGCCCGGAGCAGCCCGCTGCCTGTGTACGGACCGGGGGCTACGAAGATGTTGTTTTCGTGGGCAGCTTCATTATTTCGCTTGGAGTAAGTAGTTTGCCCATGTCGAGCACGATGATGATACCGCCTTCGGGCAGCTTAGCGATGCCTTCGAGGTATTTGTCGCGGGTGCTCGAATCCTGCACGAATTCCGGAGCCGGCTCAATCTGGCTCAGTGGCAGGGTGAATGGCCGGGGCACTTCGCGCACCATCAGGCCGAGGGTGTAGTCGGCCGCTTCCACGGCTACGGTGTAGCTACGCTCGGGCAGCGCGCGGCCCGCCGGGCGCAGCCGGAACCGCTCCTCCAGGTCGATGATGGCGATGATGTCGCCGCGCAGGTTGGCAATGCCTTTAATAAAAGGCGGCGTCTTGGGCATGCGGGCCACATCAGGTGTCACGGTCACCTCCTTCACCTGCTCGATGCGGATGCCGTAATCCTCGTCGCCGAGGCGGAAAACGATAAGCTGAACCAGCTCGGCCGGTTTGGCGCGCTCAGCTTTGGCAGTGGGAGTAGCAGCAACGGACTGAGCCATGCGTTGGGTAATTTGGGTAAGAGAGGCGCTGGTTAGGCCGCCCGATTATTTTGCTTTGGACTTGGTGGTAGCGGGCTTGCCTTTAGCCGGAGCGGCTTTCGCCTGGCCATTGGTAGCCGGCTGGCCGGTGGCCCGGGCCGAATTACGGGCAGTAGCATCGCGGGCGGGCGTGGCGATTGGTGCCGACGCTTCGGCCCGAGGTGCCCGGGCCCGACGCTCAGCCGGCACCGGAGCAGCGGAATTGTTGGATGCCTCCTGACGGACTACCCGGCGCCGCATTCCGCTACCTTCATTCGCGCCGTGGCCACCAGCCGAATTATTACCGGCCGAACTTTGGCCGGAAGGAGATTTGTCGGAGCGGGAACTGACGCGGCGGGCGGCCATGCCCGTTTCAGCAGCCGGCGGCGCATACATCTCGCGCATTTCGCGGGGGCGGTAGCCGCGCGAGCCCATGCCCCGGCGAACGGGTTCCGGCTCGGGCTCCGGTTCGGGCTCGTAAGAGCTGAGCTGGAAGGTTTCGAGGCCGGCCTGGAGGTCGTCGGCAATGTCGGTGAGACGCTGCGAGCTGGTCGTAAGCTCCTGCATGGCCGTGGACAGCTGCTTGGCCGTGCCGGCCACCTGCTGGGTGCCGGTCGCCGTTTGCTCGGCAATGGCCACCACTTCTTCTACGTACTTGACCACATCGCCAATCGAGGTTTTCTGTACCTCGGTTGCCGTGAGAATGTCGCGGGAAGTCCGCAGGGTTTCGCCCGAGCTGGTGGCAATGTTCTTAAAGGCCGAGCTGGCTTCGAAGGTAGCATTCTTGCCTTTCAGTACCCGGTTTTCCATGGTCGAAATAGCCGTTGCGGCCGAGGTGGTGTCCTTCCGAACATCCTCCACCAGCGTGGCAATTTCGTTGGCTGACTTGCGGGAGCCCTCGGCCAGCTTGCGGATTTCCTCGGCTACCACGGCGAAGCCGCGGCCGGCCTCGCCGGCGCGGGCTGCTTCGATGGCAGCGTTCAGGGCCAGCAGGTTGGTTTGCGAGGCAATGTCGGTGATTACGCCCAGCGACTTGCTGATTTCGCCCGACCGCGTGCTCAGCACTTCAATGGTGCGCGAGGTCTGGGAAGCGGCACTGGAGATTTCCTCCATGTTCTTCACCACCTCAGCCACCGTTTTCAGACCAAGCTGCGAGGTCTGCTCACCCAGAATTGCTGATTTGTTCACCACATCGGCCTTGTTGGCCGTTTCCTTGGTCGCCTGCATGATTTCCTCAATCAGCTTGAAGGCCTGGTCGGTCTTGAGGGCCTGGTTCTGGGCCCCTTCTGCCATCTGCTGCATGGCCAGGGCCACGTCGACGGTTACCCGGCTCATCTCCTGGCCTTTACCAGCCATTTCTTCCGAAGAAGTTCCTACAATCTGCGACGATTCGTTGATTTCGCCGAGCAGCTCATTGAGGTTTTCAACGGCGAGGTTCAGGGCGTTCGACATGGCCAGGATATCGCCCGTAGTAGCTACTTCCACGCGCTGCGTCAGGTCGCCTTCCGAGATGGCGCGCACCACGCGGCTCACTTCGAGCACCGGCGAGGCAATGGACTCAATCAGGCCGTTTAGCGTATCCACCAGTTCTTTCCACGAGCCCGACACGCCACCTACCGTAGCGCGCTCGGTGAGTTTGCCTTCCACCCCGGCTACTTTGGCCACGCGGCTCACTTCCGAAGCGAGGCGGTTGAGGTCATCCACCATGCTGTTGATGGTGTCGGCGAGGTCGGCCACTTCGCCTTTGGCTTCCAGGGTAAGCTTTTGGGTTAGGTCGCCTTTCGATACGGCCGTCACTACTTTCACCAGGCCCCGCACCTGGGTGGTGAGGTTAGAAGCCATGTAGTTTACATTGTCGGTCAGGTCTTTCCACACGCCGGCCACGTTAGGCACGCTGGCCTGGCCGCCGAGCTTGCCCTCGGTGCCTACTTCCTGGGCCACGCGGGTTACCTCGCCGGCAAAGATGTTGAGCGAGTCCACCATCTGGTTCAGGTTGTCCTTCAGGTCGAGCAGCTCGCCTTTCACGTCCACCGAAACCTTCTGGCTCAGGTCGCCACGCGATACGGCGGTGGCCACGTTGGCAATATCCCGCACCTGGCTCGTCAGGTTACTGGCCATCGTGTTCACATTGTCGGTGAGGTCCTTCCAGGTACCGCGCACGTTGGGCACCTTGGCCTGGCCGCCGAGCTTGCCTTCGGTACCTACTTCGCGGGCCACCCGGGTCACTTCGTCGCCGAAGATGTTCAGCGAGTCCACCATCTCGTTCAGGTTTTCCTTCAACTGCAACAGCTCGCCGCGCACGTTGACCGTGATTTTCTGCGACAAGTCGCCTTTGGCCACGGCCGTGGCCACGTTGGCAATGTCCCGCATCTGACTGGTCAGGTTGCTGGCCATTGTGTTCACGTTGTCGGTGAGGTCTTTCCAGGTGCCCGATACTTTGGGTACGTTGGCCTGACCGCCCAGAATGCCTTCGGTGCCCACTTCGCGGGCCACGCGGGTTACCTCGCCGGCAAAGATGTTGAGCGAGTCCACCATCTGGTTCAGGTTGTCCTTCAGGTCGAGCAGCTCGCCTTTCACGTCCACCGTGATTTTCTGCGACAAGTCGCCTTTCGATACGGCGGTGGCCACGTTGGCAATGTCCCGCACCTGCGAAGTGAGGTTACTGGCCATCGTGTTCACGTTGTCCGTCAGCTCTTTCCAGGTGCCGCCGACGCGGGGCACCACGGCCTGGCCACCCAGCTTGCCTTCGGTACCTACTTCGCGGGCCACCCGGGTTACTTCGTCGCCGAAAATGTTGAGCGAGTCCACCATCTGATTGAGGATGTTTTTCAGCTCCAGGATTTCGCCCTTCACGTTCACCGTTATCTTCTGGCTGAGGTCGCCGCGGGCTACGGCGGTGGCCACGTTGGCAATGTCGCGCACCTGCGAGGTCAAAGCCGAAGCCATGTCGTTTACGTTGTCCGTCAGTGCTTTCCATACACCGGCCACGTTGGGTACTGATGCCTGACCGCCGAGCTTGCCCTCAGTGCCTACTTCCTGGGCCACGCGGGTTACCTCGCCGGCAAACAGGTTCAGCGAGGCCACCATCTGGTTCAGGTTTTCCTTCAGTTGGAGGAATTCGCCCTTCACGTCAACGGTCACTGTTTGGGTCAGGTCGCCTTTGGCCACGGCCGTGGCCACGATGGCAATGTCCCGCACCTGACTCGTCAGGTTGCTGGCCATGTAGTTCACGTTATCGGTGAGGTCCTTCCACACGCCGGCCACGTTGGGTACGCTGGCCTGGCCGCCGAGCTTGCCCTCGGTGCCCACTTCCTGGGCCACGCGGGTTACCTCGCCGGCAAACAGGTTCAGCGAGTCCACCATCTGGTTCAGGTTCTGCTTCAATTGCAGCAGCTCGCCCTTTACATCAACCGTAATTTTCTGACTAAGGTCGCCTTTAGCTACGGCCGTGGCCACGTTGGCAATGTCCCGCACCTGCACGGTGAGGTTCGAGGCCATGTTATTTACGTTGTCGGTCAGGTCTTTCCAGATGCCGCCTACGTTGGGTACGCTGGCCTGGCCACCGAGCTTGCCCTCGGTGCCCACTTCCTGGGCCACGCGGGTTACCTCGCTGGCGAAAACGTTCAGGTTATCAATGGTTTTGTTGATGGTTTCGGCCATCAGCTTGAAGTCGCCCGATACCGGAATCTGGAAGCTCTCATCCAGGTTTCCCCGGCTGATGTTCTTCAATACCTTGCCCACTTCGAGTACCGGCACGGCGATGCTGTCCACGAGGCCGTTGATGTTGTTCACCATGTCGCGCCAGAAACCGGCCGCGCCGTCCGACGAGGCCCGGGCTTTCAGGTTGCCTTCCACGCCGGCCACTTTCGAGATGCGCGACACCTCGCCCCCTACCCCGGCAATCATGTCCACCATCGAGTTGTAGGCCTCCGCGATTTCGGCGAAAATGTCGTCGTTCTGCTTGGTAAGCCGCACGCTCACGTCGCCTTTCTTAAAGGCATCGAGCGCATAAAGCACCCGGTTAAGCTGGTCGTTAACGTAGCCCGGGTCTTGAGTGTCAATTGAGCCGCGTTCGCCGCCGCGCTTGCGGGTCAGGTCATTATTGGTCCGCACCACGTCGAGGGCCGACACCGCACCGGAATCGGGCGAGTCGGCAGATGCTGCCTTCGGGTTAGTCGGCGTCGTAGCCTGGCGGGCCTTGGATTGCATAGTCTTAGGAGATGCCATATAAGAGGGAGCGTATCGGGCGGGGGAGAATGGGGGCAGATTGGGAGGACGAAGTACGGCGGTAAGCCGCGAACAACCAAAGATTAGGGCCAGCAAAGCGGCGGGAATTGGCCTGGGAAAACAGCGTCAGCAGCCCGGCCTGGATGCCCCATCGGGTGCGGCCCCAAACGGGTCCGGCGGAAGGAGGTTGCGTGGTTAGCAGGAATATTCCGACATCTTTGCGGCCGCTTTCAACTTTTCGCGGTGGTCGGCCGTTTCACAACTGCCCGCCTGCAATCGTCAGCCGCAACCTCTCCCCGCCCACATGGTCAAGAATTTAGTAATCGTCGAATCGCCCGCCAAGGCCAAAACCATCGAGGGCTACCTCGGGCAGGACTTCGTGGTGCGCTCGAGCTACGGGCACGTCCGCGACCTGCCCAAGGACAACAACGCCATCGATATCGCCAATGGTTTCAAGCCTACTTACGTTGTTTCGCCCGATAAGCGCGAGCTCATTGCGCAGCTAAAAAAACTTTCGAAGGAAGCTGAAACGGTTTGGCTGGCGAGTGACGATGACCGCGAAGGCGAAGCCATTTCGTGGCACCTGGCCGAAACCCTGAACCTGCCCGAAGCCAAGACGCGCCGCATCGTATTCCGCGAAATCACTAAAAATGCCATTCTGGCTGCCATCGCCGACCCGCGCACGGTAAACCAGGACCTGGTGAATGCCCAGCAGGCCCGCCGCGTGCTCGACCGCCTCGTGGGCTTCGAGCTGAGCCCCGTGCTCTGGAAAAAGGTGAAGCCCGGCCTGAGCGCCGGCCGCGTGCAAAGCGTGGCCGTGCGGCTGGTAGTGGAGCGGGAGCGTGAAGTCGCCGGTTTTCTGCGGGCCAGCGCCTACCGCATCGTGGCCCGCTTCGACGCGGGCCGCGGGGCCGTGCTGGAGGCCGAGCTGCCCATCCGTTACAAGACCCTGGCCGAAGCGGAGGCTTTTCTGGAGCGTTGCGTAGGAGCTGACTATCAAATTGAGAGTTTGGACAAAAAGCCCGGTAAGCGGAGCCCAGCCGCCCCGTTTACCACGTCGACCCTGCAGCAGGAAGCTTCGCGCAAGCTCGGCTTCTCGGTGGCCCAGACCATGAGCGTGGCCCAGAAACTCTACGAAGCCGGTAAAATCAGCTACATGCGGACGGACTCGGTAAACCTGTCGGGCGAGGCCCTGGCGGGGGCGCAGGCCACCATTACGGCGGCTTACGGGGCCGAATACCACCACACCCGCACGTTCAAAACCAAGTCGGCTTCGGCCCAGGAAGCCCACGAAGCCATTCGCCCGACTGATTTCAGCACGATAAAAGCCGGCTCGGATGCGTCGGAGCAGCGGCTGTACGACCTTATTCGCAAGCGGGCCATGGCTTCGCAGATGGCCGAGGCCGTAATTGAGCGCACGACGGCCGTAATTGGCATTAGCACGCAGCCGGGCGTGACGCTCACGGCTTCGGGCGAGGTCATCACCTTCGAGGGATTTCTGAAAGTATACGCCGAGAGCAAGGACGACGAGGACGAGGACGACACGGCCAAAGACGGCGAAAGCAGCTTCTCGCGCGGCCTGCCGCCGCTGAGCGTGGGCCAGGCCCTGCCCCTGCAGCGGCTGAGCGCGACGGAGCGATTCTCCTCGCCGCCGGCCCGCTACACCGAGGCGTCGCTAGTGAAGAAATTGGAGGAGATGGGCATCGGCCGCCCGTCGACTTACGCCCCTACCATCAGCACGGTGCAGAAGCGCGGCTACGTGGAAAAAGACTCGCGCGAGGGCAAGGAGCGCAAGTTCAACGTGCTGACCCTCGACGGCAGCGCGGTGCAGACCGAAGTAAAAACCGAAAATTACGGCGCGGAGAAAGCCAAGCTCTTCCCCACCGATACGGCGATGGTGGTGAATGACTTTCTGGTGGAGCACTTCCCCACGATTGTCGACTTCCAGTTCACGGCCAAGGTGGAGGACGAGTTTGACCAGATTGCCAACGGCCACGAGGACTGGACGAAGATGCTGACCGGCTTCTACGGCAAGTTCCACGCGACCATCGAGGCCGGGCAGGACATTGACCGCAGCACCGTGGGCGCGACCCGCGAGCTGGGCGTGCACCCTGAAACCGGCGAGCGCATCTCGGCCCGCCTGGGCAAATACGGCCCCTACGTGGCCCTGGGCGACACCGAGGGCGAGACCAAGCCCGCCTACGCTAACCTGCGCAAGGGCCAGTTTATCGAGAGCATCACCCTGGAGGAGGCGCTGGAGCTGTTTAAGCTGCCGCGCATCGTGGGGCAGTTCGAGGACAAGGACATGACGGCCAACCTCGGCCGCTTCGGCCCCTACGTGCGCCACGACAGCAAATTTTTCTCCCTCACCAAGGAGCAGGACCCTCACACCATCACGGCCGAAGAAGGCGTAGCCCTGATTGAGCTAAAGCGCAAAACCGACGCCGAGCGCCTCATCAAGGCTTTCCCCGAAAACCCCGATATTCAGGTGCTGAATGGCCGCTTCGGCCCCTACATCGTGGCGGGCAAGAAGAACGTGAAAATACCCAAAGGCGAGGAGCCCACCGAACTGACGCTGGAGCGCTGCCAGGAACTGGCCGATGCCACGCCCGACAAGCCCGCCAAGGGGGGCCGCTTCGGCAAGAAAGCCGCTCCTGCTAAAGCGGAAAAGGATTTGGACGCCCCGGCTAAAAAAGCCACCAAAGCTCCGGCGGCCAAGAAGCCAGCGGCAAAAAAGAAACCCGCCGCCAAGAAACCCGCCGCCAAAACCGCCGCTGCCAAGAAGCCGACGGCAAAGGCCAAGTAGCCCGGCTCACTTAGTTATGACGCAGAACCCCAAAAAAGCCCGCTCCCTGCGGGCTTTTTTGGGGTTCTGCTGTCGAAGCCGACCTCCGTCAGAGCTTCGCTGATTTGACTAAGACGAGCGTGGTAAGTGAGCTACCCGTACTAATCTGGGTGGTAAAGGTGCTCTGCAGTGAGTAGCCTTCCTGATAAAGCTTAAACAGCGCTTTATAATAGCCTTCGCCGGATGCTGGGAGCCTTTTCTCACTGATTCCATTGATGAATTCCAGGTACTCGGATTTGCCCGGCCCACGGGTGATGGACATGGATACCGAGGTGTAATTTTCATAAACGCGCACGAGCACGATGTCCGGGTCGCCGGCCGAAGCCTTAACCGGAGTAGCCAGCAGCGCCAGCAGACACGCAAGCAGCAGGAAAAGCTTTTTCATGGTGTCGAATTGAGCGATACAGTTTGAAGAGTTGGTGAAATTGGCTACTGGCGGGTGACCAACGAAATAACCCGGTCAATAATTGTAGCCAGGCAGCGTTAGAGCGAAATGGAGGGAGAAAATTCACCCTTTTATTTACCGTCAAATATGCTTGTTCTTTTCTGTTTGTGGGGGCTGAGTGTCAGCCGGCTATTGATGGCTTTTTTTGCCGTTTCGGCCGCGCTGCCCACGGCGGCCCGCCCGCCCGCGCAGGTACAGCCTCACAACTTACACTATCCCTGGCAGCGCCAGCCGCCGGGGCCCGCGCAAACACTGGCCGCCCGCTTTGCCCCCCCGCCCGGCAGCCGCCGGGTGGCGGTAGCGGCCGGCAGCTGGGGCGAATGGCTGCGCGGGCTGCCGCTACGCCCAGCCGGCACCAGAGCCCGCCTCTACAACGGCCAACTCAAGGACCGGCAGGACGTAGTAGCCGCCGTGGTCGACATCGACGTGCCGCCCCAGGACTTGCAGCAGTGCGCCGATGCCGTGATTCGCCTGCGGGCCGAGTATGTATTCAGCCTCGACCCCAATAAGGTGCATTTCCACCTCACCACGGGCTACGATTTCTGGTTTTCGGATTTTGTGGCCGGCCGTACGTTTCGGGTGGTGGGCGAGGAAGTGCGGCCCGCGACCCGGCCGGCCGAAGCGCCCACTCACGCGGCGCTGGCCCGCTACCTGGTGCCCGCGTTCGGTTACGCGGGCACGCTGTCGCTGAGCCGGGAGCTGCGGCTGGTGCCGTTGGCGGCGGTGCAGCCCGGCGACGTGCTCATCCACGGCGGCGCGCCCGGGCACGCGGTGCTGGTCGTGGACGTGGCCGAAAACCCGCTGTCGCACCAGAAGTACCTGCTGCTGGCCCAGAGCTACATGCCGGCCCAGAGCGTGCATGTACTGCGCAATACCGAAGCGCCCAAACTGGGGGCCTGGTTTGCGGTGCCGGGGCCGGCCGAAGCCGAATTTGACACGCCGGAGTGGACGTTTGCCCGCGAGGAGCTGAAGCGGTTTGAGTAGCCGCTAGTTCCGAACCGGCTCGATGGCTGCGATGCCGGCCGCGTTCAGCTCGTTGAAATCCTGGATAATGCGGTCGGCCTGGTGCAGGTTCTGGCCTTGAGAATGCGGGCTGACATAGGCAATGCAATAGATGCCCGCCGCTTTGGCCGCCGCCACACCGTTAGCCGCGTCTTCGATAACGATGCACTCGCCGACGAGTGTGTTGGCCAGCTCGGCGGCGCGCAGGAAGATGGCCGGGTTGGGCTTCGATTCGGTAAAGTCCTCGCCGCTGACTCGGTGGGTGAAATACGGGTCCAGCCCGAAGCGGTCGAACACCCGCGCAATGGTGGCTTTGGAAGCCGACGAAGCTACCACGAGTTGCACACCGTGCCGCCGCAGGTCCTCGATGAGCGCGCGCACGCCGGGCAGCAGGTCGAGGCCGGCATCTTCGTCGAAGGCCTGATTAAATAACTCGCGCTTGCGCAGCACCAGCGCTTCCACGTGCTGCGGCAGGTGGTGTTGCTGCTTGAGCAGCTGGAACACGTTGCGCGTCGACTTGCCCAGAAAACTGGCGTAATCAGCGGGCGAAACCGCAATCCCCAGCTCGGCAAACAGCGCAAAAAAAGCGTGGTGGTGCAGGGGCTCGGTGTCGATAATGACGCCGTCCATATCGAAGATGACAGTACGAATCATGTGGGCGGAAGCGGAAGTATGCTGGTGGCAAAGGTACCGGGTGGCAGACGGCAAAATTGCCCTCAACCCAAATAACGGGAGCAGGAAAACTTTTATCAGCTTAATGATGTATAGACATTAAATGTACCTACACTTGTGTCCACAATCCAATTAGTCACTGCTCCCATCATGGCCCGCACCGTTCTGCACCTCGCCAACACCCGCGGCCACGCCAATCACGGCTGGCTCAATTCCTTCCACACGTTCAGCTTCGCCGGGTACAACGACCCTGAGCGCGTGCACTTCGGCGCGCTGCGCGTGCTGAACGACGATACCGTATCGGGGGGTATGGGTTTCGGCAAGCACCCGCACGACAACATGGAGATTATCTCCATTCCGCTGGCCGGCGACCTGGAGCATCAGGATTCGATGGGCAACAAAACCGTCATTCGCCAGCACGACGTGCAGGTGATGAGCGCCGGCACCGGCGTGGCCCACTCCGAGAAAAACCACAACAGCAAGCAGGAAGTGAAATTTCTGCAAATCTGGGTCTTCCCGAACCAGCACGGCATCAAGCCCAACTACGGCCAGGAAACCTTCGCCCCGGAGGCCCGCCACAATCGGCTGCTGCAAGTGGTATCGCCCGCCGGCGATGGCAGCAACCCGCATATTCAGCAGGATGCCTGGTTTCATCTTGGCAACCTCGATGCGGGCTTCACGACCGATTACGCCATCAAAAAAGCCGGCAACGGCGTCTACGCTTTTGTGCTGGAAGGCGACGTCACCATCAACGGCCAGGCCCTGCACCGCCGCGACGGATTCGGCCTCTGGGAAACCGATAAGCTGGCCATCAGCGCCGACAGCAACGCTGAGCTGCTGCTGATGGAAGTACCGATGGAATTCTGATTGGTTGAAAAATAAAGGAACGTGATGCCGAGCGTAATCGAGGCATCTCGCGCACGTCATTGCACCGATTGAGTTACTACCACACGCGAGATGTCTCGGCTGCGCTCGCCATGACATTCGTAAACTTACAACCCTACCCCACCACCGCTACTCCATGAAAACCCGCCTCACCCGCGCCGCCGACCGCGGCCTCAAAGACATTGGCTGGCTGAAGAGCCATCTCTCGCTCAGCTTCGGCCCCTACCCCGACCCTGAGCGCACGGGTTTCGGCCTGCTCCGCGTGTTCAACGACGACGTGGTGCAGCCGGGCGGCGGTTTCGGTATCCACGGCCACGCCAACATGGAAATCATTTCGGTGATGCTGGCCGGCAGCATGAACCACAAGGATACCCTGGGTTACACCGAAGTGGTGCACCAAGACTGGGTGCAAATCATGAGCGCGGGCAGCGGCCTGCGCCACGAGGAGCACAACGTGGGCGACACCGACGTGAACTTCCTGCAAATATGGATTGAGCCCAAGCTGCAGAACGTGGGCCCGCGCTACCAGCGCCGCCAGTTTCCGGAGGATAAGCGCGCCAACCAGCTCACGACCATCGTGAGCAACGAGGAAGGCGCAGCCCACTGCTGGATTAATCAGAATGCCAAGCTCTCCCTCGGCTACTATCCCGAAGCCCAAACGGTAGACTACACCTTTCGGCCGCTGAATAAGCTGCTGTTTCTGTTCGTCATCAGCGGCAGCGTGACGGTGGCCGGCCAAGAAGTAGGCACTCGCGACAGCCTCGGCATCTGGGAAACGGACAGTGTCAGCATCGAAGCCGTGGCGGGTGCGCGGTTCTTGCTAATTGAGTGCCCGATTAACCATTAGCAGCGCGAACTTTTAGTTCGCGTCCCTACGCTGCTATAAAGAGCATATCTGACAAGGTCTTTTGCCATGTCAGCGCCTGCACGTGCGCCCCATCCAGCACCAGCGCCCCGGCCGGCTGATACGGCGCTTCCATCGCCTGCTTTATCACTAGCAGCGGGTACATGATGCTGGATTTCCCCGAGCTATTGGTGCCCGCCAGCAGCGTCAGCGGCCGCACGTGCAGCGTGGCATCCACCAACGACTTATATCCCTGCACCCGAATCTCCCCGATGAGCATGTAGGGCGGGCGGTTGGCCGGCGCGGAGGCTCCCGGTGCCGGAACTGTTTTTTTGGCCATAGCGGCAAAGTTTGGCCTTACCGTGCAGATTTTCTGCTGCTGGAACCAGAGAAGCAAGCGCCGCGTATTCCGCGCTCACATCTTCCCCATCCCCGAAATCTCATGGCCGAAACCACTCTTAGAGCCGTCGCCGCCAAAATGGCGAAGCTCGACATCGCACTGCTCACCACGCACACCAGCCGCGGGAAACTCAGCACCCGCCCCATGAGCAACAACGGCGATGTGGAATACGACGGCAACTCCTACTACTTCACTTACGAAGGCTCCCGTACCGTGAGCGACATCACCGAGAATCCGCACGTCAGCCTCGGCTTTTCCGGCCCCGATTGGCTCTACGTCTCCGTGGTGGGCACCGCCACCCTCATCCGGCAGCGCGCCACCCTCGAAAAGCACTGGCTGCCCGAACTCAAACGCTGGTTTAAGGACGGCATTGATACGCCCGGCATCGTGCTCATCCGCGTGCAGGCTCAGCGCATCAAGTTCTGGCACGGCGAAGAAGACGGCGAGATAACGATGTAGTCGCGGAGCAGCTACAGCATTGCTAACAGCACGTCATGCCGAGCGCAGCCGAGGCATCTCGCGTGCCGAAGTAACCCTTTTCTGGTAATTGGTTTACTATTGCAAGCGAGATGCCTCGGCTACGCTCGCCATGACGTGCTGGTGACTTTTACCCTCACCCCTCCTACCTTAAAACCCATGAAACACCTCGTTGTCCTCACCGGGGCCGGCGTCTCGGCCGAGTCCGGCATCCGCACCTTCCGCGATACCAACGGCCTCTGGGAAGACCACCGCGTCGAGGACGTAGCCTCGCCCGAAGGCTTTGCCCGCGACCCCGCTTTGGTACTCGATTTCTACAACCAGCGCCGCGCCCAGGCCCGCACCGTGCAACCCAACGCCGCCCACCTGGCGCTGGCCGGCTTTGAAGAGCAGCCCGGCTGGCGCGTCAGCATCATCACTCAGAACGTGGACGACCTGCACGAGCGTGCCGGCTCGGCCGACGTGCTGCACCTGCACGGCATGCTGAACCAGATGCGCTCGGTGGCCGACGACACCATCGCCTATGACTGCCCCGGCGATATTCACCTCGGCGACCTCGCCCCCGACGGCCAGCAGCTGCGCCCTCACATCGTGTGGTTCGGCGAGCTGGTACCCGCCATCGAAGAAGCCGCCGAAACGGTGAGCACCGCGGATGCCTTACTCATCGTGGGCACCTCGCTGCAAGTTTACCCGGCCGCGGGCCTGCTGCACTACGCCCCCGCTGCCTGCCCCGTTTTCGTCATCGACCCGCACCAGCCCGAAGCTGGCCGCCGCGGCGTGCGCTACGTGGCCGAGGCCGCCAGCACCGGCGTACCCAAGGTGCTGCGGGAGCTAGCTTAATGCCTTCGGCTCAATGAGGAATGCTGCATTTCTAGCACATTTGCAAATTCTCCATTCCTTATCAAAAAATGGCTTCCGCCTTCGCTCATGCTGCCCTGGGTGCCACCCTCGGCAAACTGCTTCTTCCCCACCCTCGGCACTGGCCCTACTGGGTGGCGGCCGCCCTTTGTGCCGCTCTGCCCGATGTGGACTCCGTCGGCTACCGCCTGGGTGTGCCCTACGCCAGCCTCTGGGGCCACCGGGGCCTCACGCACTCGCTGCTGGCGGCCGCCGTGGTGGCGGCCGTGGGCACGCTGCTGGGCCAGGTAGCCCACCCGGCCCGGCGGCCCGCCGCCGCACGGCTGGCGCTGCTGCTTTTCCTGGCCACCGCCTCGCACGGCCTGCTCGACGCCCTGACGACCGGCGGGCTGGGCGTGGCATTTTTTAGTCCCTGGCACCCGGAACGGTATTTCTTTCCCTTTCGGCCCATTAAGGTGTCTCCGCTGAGCATTCGGGCCTTCCTGGGGGCCAAGGGCTTGCGGGTGCTGGCTAGCGAAGCGGTCTGGGTGGGCCTGCCCTGCCTGATGCTCCTGTTGCTGGGGCAGCGGTGGCGGCAACACCAGCGGCTTGGCTCGGCAAATAAGTAGTCTCGCGGCGGCCGGAGTGCGTACTTTATCCCGCGTTCTGCGTATTCCAAGGCATATTCATTCTTTATGCGCCTACTCTTTCTCTCTGCGCTGGCCGCGCTCGGACTTACCACTGGTACGCTTTCCGCTCAAATTGCCCCTCCGGCTCACACTGTTTTTCTGCTGGGCAACACTGCCCAAACTATTTTGCCGGCCAATCGTCTCAAGCTGCTACGCGCTACGCTGGAGCAGCAAACCGGCCCCTTTACCGTCGTGCATCTTGGCGACATCGTGGGCAATACCGGGCTGGCCGGCAAGGGCGACACCACGCTGGCGCAAGCTACCCGCACCCGCGCCGATGAGCTGATTGCGTTGGTGAAGGGGCTGCCGAAGGGCAAAATCTACTTCCTGCCCGGCGATAAGGACTGGGCCAACTCCGGTCCCGCCGGCCTCAAGGCCGTGCGCCGCCTCGAAAAATACATCGAGCAGCAGCTACCCGGCCAGAATGCCTTCGTGCCCACCAACGGCTGCCCCGGCCCTGAGGTGGTAGACGTGGCCCCGCTGGTGCGCCTGGTGGCCATTAATACGCCGTGGTTCACGCACCCCTTCGACCGCCCCGAAGCGCCCGATACTGACTGCAAGACCCTCACCAAAGAGGAGTTTCGCGAGCAGTTTCAGGACCTGATTGACGAAACCAAGAACAAGAACGTGCTGCTGCTGGGCCACCACCCCGTGGTAAGCAATGGCGTATACGGGGGCCACGAGCCGCTCGCGCGCCACCTCAGCCCGCCCGTGCTAGGCACCATTTACGCCGCCTATCGCCAGAACGTGGGCACCCCCCGCGACCTGGCCAACCCGCGCTATCAGGAGTTGCGGAAGGAGCTGCTGAATACGCTGCAAAGCAACCCCGGCGTGATTTATGCCGCCGCGCACGACTTCAGCCTGCAAATCACTCCTTTCCAGGGCAACTACCACCTCGTGAGCGGCAGCTTCGCCGAGAGCGAGCATGTGGGGGCCAAAGGCCAGTCGCTCTACAGTAAGAGCGAGGAGGGATACACCACCCTGGAATACTTCGCCGATGGCACCGTGAAAACGCACGTCTTCACCTTCGATGATAAAGCCCAGGTGGCCAAAGACGCCTACACCGCCACCCTGTTCCGCTCGGCCTGCGCTGAGGGCGGCGACCAGAAAACGCCTGCAAATCCTTTCCTTACCACTTGTCCCGGCACGACCAAAACCGTCGCCGAAGCCCGGCCCGATGCGCCCTTTCAGGCCACTACCGTCGTGGTACCTGGGCCGGAATACAAGCCCACCGGCAGCAAAAACTTCTTTATTGGTGAGGTCTACCGCTCGTCGTGGCTGCAACCCATCACGGTGAAAACGCTGGATTTAAACACCGAGAAAGGCGGCCTGCGCCCCACCGGCAAGGGTGGCGGCCGCCAAACGACTTCCCTCAAGTTCATCGCGGCCGACAGCTCGGAGTACGTTTTCCGCTCCGTGGACAAGGACGTAACCAAGATTCTGCCGCCCGAGCTGCGCAACTCCATCGCCTCCGATATTCTGCGGGACGTGACGGCCACGGCTAACCCCTATTCCAACCTGCCCATCAGCTATATGCTGGACCAGACGGACATTCTGCACGCCCGCCCGCGCCTGTTCCGCCTGCCCGACAACCAGCAGCTTGGCCCCTACCGCGCCGACTACGCGGGCCTGCTCGGCACCCTCGAAGACTCGCCGAAGGACCCCAAGCCCAACCTGCCCGGCTTTGGCGGCTCCGACGACGTAACGCGCAGCTTCGGGCTGTTTCGTAAGCTTTACAAAGACCACGACAACAAGGTGGACGCCCCCGCCCTGGCCCGCGCCCGCGCCTTCGACATGCTGGTGGCCGACTTCGGCAAGCACGAGGATAACTGGAAGTGGGCCGGGTACAAGCAGAAAAATGGTGGCACACTTTACCGCCCCATCCCGCGCGACCGCGACCAGAGTTTCACCCTCTGGAACGGCCTACTCACCTACCTCGCCAACCGCGAGTGGGCCGTGCCCAGCATCGAAGGCTTCAACGCCGAGTTTCAGGACATGAAAAGCCTGAACTGGCCCGCCCGCCACCTCGACCGCTTCCTGCTGCAATCCCTCAGCCGCGAGCAGTGGCAGGAGACGGCCCGGTACCTGCAAACTAAAATTACCCCGTCCGTTATCGACGGGGCCACGGCCCAGCTCCCGGCCGAAATTCAGGATAAGTCGGGTCAGGACATCAACCGCAAGCTAAAAGCCCGGATTCAGACCCTGCCCAAGGCCATCGACGCGTATTACCTGCTGCTGGCCCGTCGCGTCGACGTGGTAGGCTCGAACAAAGGCGAGGTCTTCCAGGTAAACCGGATGCCCGACGGGCAGGTACGCGTTCAAATGTTTGACCGGGCCGGCGACACCGAAGCCCCCCAGGGCACGGCCCTGTTCGACCGCACCTTCAAGCCCCGCGAAACCGAGGAAGTATGCCTTTATGGTCTCGGTGGGAAGGATATTTTCACCGTCACCGGCGAGGGCGGCAAGCACAGCATTCTGGTGCGCCTAATTGGCGGCGATAGCAAGGATAAAATTGCCGATAACTCGACGGCCACCGGCCTGCGCGCCCGCACCAAAATCTACGACTTGCCCGGCACCGACCTCCAGCTCGGCCCGGAGTCGGACAACCGCACCAGCCCCCGCCCCGGCGTGAATGAGTACGACCGCGAGCAGTTCGAGTTCAACTCCTACAAGCCCAGCATCGGCCTGTTTTACAACGCCAACGACGGCTTCGGAGCCAGCGCGGGCATCACATTTCTGCGGCAGGGCTTCCGCAAGCCGGGCTTCAAAAACATGTACTCGTTTGATGTCCAGGGCAGCCTCAACGGCCTGTTCCAGTTCACGGCCAGCACCCGGCACCGCTACGCCATTGGCAAGGTCGACGTGGGCGCTACGGCCAGCTACGGCAACTACTTCCCCTTCTACCGCTTCTTCGGGCTAGGCAATAACACCGGCTTCGACCAGACGCTCTACGACAACAAATTCTACAACGCCCGCTACCAGGGCTACACCGTCAATGCTTTTCTGGAGCGCACCTACTTTCAGCGCAGCGTCATCCGGGTCGGCCCCGCGTTTGAAAACTACACCAGCGACTTTGGCGGCAACACCTACCTCGGCACCATCAACACCCGCCCCGCCGATGTGCGCCCCAATACCAGCAACCAGCGGCTGTTGGGCTTGAACGGTGTATTCGACCTCGACCTGCGCAACCGCCCCAGCTTCGCCCAGCGCGGCGTGCGCATCCGCGTGCAGCACGACTCCTACCGCCAGCTCACGAGCACCAAAAGCAGCTTTGGCCTTACCCAAGGCTTCGCCGAGTACTACGGCACCGCCAAAATCGGCCTGCCCGTCACGCTGGTGCTCAAAGGCGGTGGGGCCAAAAACTACGGCCCTGATAACGACATTCCGTTCTACAAATTCGCCGGCCTGGGCCAGAACGAAGGCCTGCGCGGCTACTACCGCAACCGCTTCAGCGGCGATGCCAGCCTGTATTACAACACCGAATTACGCCTTGCCCTCGGCCAGGTCAAAAATGGCTTTCTGCCCTTCTACTACGGCGTATTCGGCTTCTACGACCAGGGCCGGGTGTACTACCAGGGTGCCTCGCCCGGTGGCTGGCACTCGGGCTACGGCGCGGGCTTCTACATCGCTCCGGTGGTCGAAACGCTGGCCTTCGCCGTGTCGTACCAGAAATCGGTGGAAAGTTCGCTCATTCAGTTTGGCCTCGGCTTTCGGCTGGATAAATAGGACCGCAGATTGGGTGAGATTTCAGGATTGAGTAAGATGCTAAGGGTGATGTGAGATTCGCCACGCTACTTTGTAGTCAAGTGCCTCGAACCGTTGTCGACTCCTGCAACTTACTTCATCTTAAATCTCACCTAATCCGTGGTTATGGAAGCATTTTACAAGCATAAGGAGCTAACCGGTCTTATCATCGGCAGTGCCATGCAGGTGCATAATGTGCTAGGAAACGGATTTGCCGAAGTCATTTATCAGCTAGCGCTAGCTATCGAATTGGGGAAGCAAAAACTTCAGTTCGCACGGGAGGTAGAGATGCCTATTTTCTACGATGGCCAGCAGATTGGCCTGCGCCGCGTCGATTTCTTCGTGCAGGGCTTAATTTTGGTCGAATTGAAAGCCGTTGCTTTATTAGAAAAAGTGCATTTAGCGCAAGGACTAAACTACTTAGAGGCTTTCGGCATCGGTACGGGCTTACTCATCAATTTTGGCGCTCCGAGCTTACAGTTTCGGCGTTTGATAAGCACCAAATCAGTACAGTTGTTCCCCAACAGCCAATAAGCGCCCGGCCCAGACCACAACCTTGTGCCGCCAACACTTACGCAATCCTAACACATTACCGCGTTTGGCCACGCCAACCCGGCAGTCATCATCTTACTTCATCCTAAAATCTTTACCATCTGCGGTATGAATTTCCCTCTTCGTAAGCTCGCCGCCATTGATATCGGGTCCAACGCCGTTCGTTGTCAGATATCAGCCGTGCTGTATTACGAGGGTCGCTACCGGCTGAAGCGCGTGGAGTACGTGCGCTTTCCCATGCGTCTGGGCGAAGACGTATTTGCCACCGGCGAGATTTCGCCCGTCAAGGAGGAAAAGTTCATCAAGTTCCTGCACTCCCTGCGCCTGCTGATGGAAGTGCACGACGTGGCCCACTACCTGGTGTGCGCCACCTCTGCCATGCGCTCGGCGGCCAACGGCGCGGCTATTGCCGCCCGCGTGCGCCAAGAGTTGGGCATGGAAATTAAGGTCATTGACGGGCAGGACGAAGCCTTCTACATCAACCGCGTCATCGAGCACGTTTTGGAGGACAAGCGCCACTACCTGCACATCGACGTGGGGGGCGGCAGCACCGAATTCAATATTTACCACGACCGCCGCAAGGTAGCCGCGCAGTCGTTCGAAATCGGCTCTATCCGGCGCATGCAGCAGGAAGAAAGTGGCACCGCCAACACGGCCGCGCAGGCCGAGCTCTGGGCCCGCATGGAAGAATGGGTGCGTCACAATGCCCGGCAGTACCACGTCACGCGCGCCATTGGCACTGGCGGCAACATCAATAAAATATACAGCCTCACTTCGTCGGCTCCCGATAAGCACATTACCCGCCGCAGCATCGAGGCTACCCTCAACCGCCTTTCGGGGCTGAGCATGACCGAACGCGTGAACGTGGCCATGCTCAACCCCGACCGCGCCGACGTCATTATCCCCGCCGGCCACATCTACCTCTCGGCCATGCAGTGGGCCAACGTCAACACCATGGTCGTGCCCGACATCGGCCTAAAAGATGGGATGCTGCAGGCCCTGTTCGAAGAGTTTTTCGACGAGCTGAACCCTGATGGCGGCCACAGCGAGCACCCACCCGTGCCCGACGTGAGAAACGAGCCGGCCGAGCTGGAGTAATGAAAAAGGGTGTGAGGGGTTGAGGGTGTGCGTTTGAATTCCGAGCCTCACACCCTCATACCCTTTCAGCTAAGCCTTTGCCGCACCCACGGCCGCCTCATCAATATGCCCCACGGGCGTGGCATCCTCCTCACAAGCTTCGTCGTGCTCGCCTTCGCCGAAGGTTTCGTCGGCCTCATCCGCTGCTTCGGCTGCTTTTGCTTCCATCGACTCCAGCACCGTGAGCGCTTCCGCCTCTTCCGACGCCTGCAATGCGGCTGCTACGTCGGCGCGGCGCTGGGCCTGCACCCCGAGCAGGGCCAGCAGGCCTTCGGGCGAAGCGGTAGCCAGCTGCGCTTCGTCGCGCTTGAAAAAGTCTTTGTGCACGTTCACCACCGGTTCGCCGGGCGCGGGGCGCTGGCGGATATACGCTCCGTCTTCGCGCATCACGTAGCTGTTCTGGTTGTCCATCATGTTCATCATCAGAATATTGATGGCCTCGCGCCGGAGCTGCGGGTTCACAATCAGGAACAGCGCCTCAATGCGCCGGTCGAAGGACCGCACCATGATATCGGCCGAGCCGGCATACACCTTGGCGTCGCCGCCATTGTGGAAATAGAACAGGCGCGTGTGCTCCAGGTACTCGCCCACAATGCTGCGCACCTCAATGTTTTCGCTCAGGCCCGGCCGCCCCGGCCGCAGGCAGCAGATGCCGCGCACGATAAACCGAATGGGCACGCCCGCTTTCGCGGCCTTGTAGAACTCGTCAATAATCTCTTTGTCTTCCAAGGAGTTCATCTTCATCACGATGCCGCTCTCGTGCCCCTTTTTAGCGTGCTTCACTTCCTCCCGAATGAGGTGAATGAGCTGCTGGCGCATGTCCTTGGGCGCGGTGATGAGGTACTCGTAGTCGTCGGGCTGCGAGTGGCCGGTGATGACATTGAAGAATTCGGACACGTCGTGACCGTACACGTCGTTGGTTGTCAGCAGGCTAACGTCGGTGTAGAGGCGCGACGTTTGCTCGTTGTAGTTGCCCGAGCCGATGTGCACGTAGCGCGTCACCTTCTCCCCCTCCTTGCGGATAATCATGAGCAGCTTGGTGTGCGTCTTGTACTTGCTCACCCCGTAAATCACGAAGCAGCCGGCTTTTTCCAGCCGTGCGCCTTCGCGAATGTTCTTCTCCTCATCAAAGCGCGCCTTCACCTCGAACAGCACCGAAACGTGCTTGCCGTTCTCGGCCGCCTTCAGCAGCGCCGCCGATACGCGGGAATCGTCGGCCAGACGATAAATCGTCTGCTTGATGCCCAGCACGTGCGGGTCCACGGCGGCCTGCTCCAGCAGCCGCACCATCGGCTCGATGCTGTTGTAGGGGTGGTGCAGCAGCACATCGTGGTGCTTCAGGTATTCGAATAGGTTTTCGTCGGCACCCTCGGGCAGGCTCAGTGGCGGCACCGAGGCCGGCGTTTTGGCCCCGCGGCCCCGGAAGCTGGGGTGGCGCACAATCTGCCACAGCCCTTTCAAGTCAATGAGGGAATTGATGACGAAGACGTTGCCGTTATCGATATTCCACCGCTCGCGCAGCACGTTCATGAGCACGGGCGAGGCGTTGGGCTCCACTTCTACGCGCACCACGCGGCCGCGCTTGCGCGTTTTCAGGCCCACCTGAATCTCCTTGATGAAATCGTTGTCGATGTCGTCTGATTCCTCCAGCGTGAAATCCCCGTTGCGACTGATGCGGAACAAGTCGGCCGACAAAATCTCCACATTGCGGAACAGACGCGGCAAAAACTCGCGCACTACTTCTTCAATGGGCACAAAAATGACCTTATCCTTCCGCGTGAGCTCAAAGAACCGGGTCAGGTTCTGCGGAATCTGCACGAAGGTGAGGCGCTCCTGCCCTTTCTCGGCCTCGCCATCGAGCCCCACCGCCAAGCCGTTGCCGATGCGCGTGACCACTCCGAAGATGAGCATCTGGTTCATCATCAGCGGAAAGCCGTGGTACGAATCGTACACCATCGGCGTGAGCAGCGGAAATACCGTGTTTTTGAAGTAGCCGTCGGCCTTCTTCACTTCGAGCTCGGTCAGGTCGCTCATCTTCAGAATATTGAACCCGTTCTTCTCGAAGTTCGGCTTCAGCTCATTCAGGTAAGTCAGGCTCTGGTCGTTCACGAAACGGTGCGCGAAATCGAGCAGTTTGCGCCGAAACGGCAGCTCGCGCAGGCCCGAGTAGTCGATGCGTTCTTTGCCGTAGTCGAGGTAGTTGTACAGCGAGCCCACGCGAATCATAAAAAATTCGTCGAGGTTGGAGCTGGTGATGGCCAGAAACTTAAGCTTATCGAACAGGCCCCGGCTGGCGTCCTGCACCTGGTCGAGCACCCGGTAATTAAACCGCAGCCAACTCAAATCGCGGCTGATGTACTTGCTTTTACGGATAAGGTCGGAGGACTTGAAGAGCTTCATAATTGGGTAGTGGAATGCGGGGCAAAATACGCTAGCAGCCGCCTGTAAATAACCTATTACGTGGAAATAATGGCCGTGGCCTCAATTTCCACCAACAATCGCGGGTCAATCAGCGCCCGCACTTCCACCATCGAAGTCACGGGCCGAATTGCTCCGAACACCTCGCCGTGCGCCCGCCCCACGGCTTCCCACTGCGCGATATCCGTCACGAAGATGCGCGTTCGCACTACATCGGCAAACGATGCCCCGGCGGCAATCAGGGCTTCCCCAATTTTCTCGAGGGCGCGCCGGGTTTGGGCATTTATATCCGCTTCACCCGTAACAACGTCGCCATCCTGTGCCGTAGTACCGGCTACTTCCACCACGTTGCCTACGCGCACGGCCCGGGAGTAACCGACGATGGGTTCCCAGGGAGCGCCGGAAGAAATTAATTGTCGCATTGCAATAGCTTCAAAAATGGGCAAAAGAAAAGGCCCGCTTTGCAGCGGGCCTTTTTTACGAAAGCGGCCGGTTAAACGTCCAGCTTGGCATACTTGGCGTTGCGCTCGATGAAGTCGCGGCGCGGGGCCACTTCGTCGCCCATCAGCATCGAGAACAAGTGGTCGGCTTCGGCAGCCGACTCTACGGTTACCTGCTTCAGGGTGCGGGTCATGGGCTGCATGGTGGTGGTCCAGAGCTGCTCGGCGTTCATTTCGCCCAGGCCCTTGTAGCGCTGCACGTTCACGGTTTCGGGCTTGCCGCGACCGAGGTCTTCCTGGGCCTTCTGGCGTTCCTCTTCGGTCCAGCAGTAACGCTCCTCCTTGCCACGCTTCACGAGGTAAAGCGGTGGCAGGGCGATGTAGATATAGCCCCGGTCCACCAGCTCACGCATGTAGCGGAAGAAGAAGGTCAGAATCAAGGTCCGAATGTGCGAGCCGTCGATGTCGGCGTCGGTCATGATGATGACCTTGTGGTAGCGCAGCTTGTCGAAGTTCAGCGGGCCGGTTTCCACGCCCGTATCGTCGGTCGTAAATGCCAGCGACTTGCGCTCATTGAAGCCCACACCCAGCGCGGTAATCATGTTCTTGATTTCCTCATTTTCCAGAATGCGGTGCTCCTGCGCTTTCTCCACGTTCAGGATTTTACCGCGCAGCGGCAAAATGGCCTGAAACGCACGGTTGCGCCCCTGCTTGGCCGTGCCCCCAGCCGAGTCGCCTTCGACGAGGTACAGCTCGCAGATTTCGGGGTCCGACTCCGAGCAGTCGGCCAGCTTGCCCGGCAGGCTATTGCTCGAGAGCACGCCCTTGCGCTGCACCATGTCCTTGGCCTTGCGGGCGGCGATGCGGGCCTTGGCGGCCAGAATCACCTTTTCCATAATGCGGTTGGCCTGGTTGGGGTTTTCATCCAGGTACTGGGTCAGAATCTCCCCCACTACCGAGTTCACCGCGCCGCTCACTTCGGAGTTGCCAAGCTTGGTTTTGGTCTGGCCTTCGAACTGCGGCTCCATCACCTTCACCGAGATAACGGCCGTCAGGCCCTCCCGGAAGTCGTCGCCGGTGATTTCTACTTTGGCTTTTTCGAACAGCTTGTTCTTGTCGCCATACGATTTGAGCACCCGCGTCACGGCCGAGCGGAAGCCCGCTACGTGCGTGCCTCCCTCAATGGTGTTGATGTTATTGACGTAGGAATAGACGTTTTCCTGGTACGAAGTATTATACTGCAGGGCCACTTCCACGGGTGTGCCGCCCTTCTCGCTTTCCACGTAAATGGGTTCCGAGAGCAGCGAGGGCCGCTGCTCGCCGTCGAGGTACTGCACGAAGTCGCGCAGGCCGCCGGTCGAGTAAAACTCGTCGCTCCGGAAGCTACCGTCTTCCACCGTTTCGCGGCGGTCGGTGAGGGTGATGCGGATGCCTTTGTTCAGGTACGAGAGGTCGCGCAGGCGGCCGGCCACCTTATCGTACTGGTACACGGTTTCGGTGAAGATGCTGGCATCGGGCAGGAACTGCACCTCGGTGCCGTGCTCGGGGGTATCGCCCACTTCCTTCACCGGATACTGCGGGAAGCCGATTTTATACTCCTGCTCGTACATGTGGCCGTTGCGGCGCACGGTTACCTTCAGGTCAGTGCTGAGCGCGTTCACGCAGCTCACACCCACGCCGTGCAGGCCGCCGGAAACCTTGTAGGAGCCTTTGTCGAACTTGCCGCCGGCGTGCAGCACGGTCAGCACCACTTCCAGCGCCGACTTGCCTTCCTTGGCGTGCCAGTCGACGGGGATGCCGCGACCGTTGTCGCGGACGGTAACCGAGTTATTTTCGTTGATGGTAACGTTAATCAGGTCGCAGTGGCCGGCGAGGGCCTCGTCGATGGAGTTATCGACCACTTCCCACACCAGGTGGTGCAGGCCTTTCAAACCCGTGTCGCCGATGTACATGCTGGGCCGCTTGCGCACGGCCTCCAACCCTTCGAGTACTTGAATGCTGTCGGCAGAATAGTCCGACTGGGGAATTTTTGCGGTTGTTTCGCTCATGAGGGCGGGATTAAATCAGGTCATTAAACAGCGCAATAGGCTGCCAGGTACTGAACACTCAAAAGTACTTAATATATCCCATTTTTACGTATTTCTGCGGTTTTTTTCCCGGGATTTTTTTATTTTTATCCATGCGTTTCAGCGCCTTAGGCCGAAACCAAAACCCGCAGGGAAAAGCAGTACAGCGGCGGGGCCGGAAACAACAAAAGCCACCCGTTGGGGTGGCTTTTGTAAGGACATTGGTGGCCCCGTTTGGATTCGAACCAAAGACCGACTTCTTAGAAGGAAGTTGCTCTATCCAGCTGAGCTACGGGGTCGAAAACGGGGCAATCAAATGTCGGGGTGGCAGGATTCGAACCTACGACCTCCTGGTCCCAAACCAGGCGCGATACCGGGCTACGCTACACCCCGAGGAAAAAATAATGTTGAGCTTAAAAAACGACTAGTCGGTTGGAGCCCCAACAAGCTGCTTTCGCAACCCAACATTATAGTGGAGAAGGGGGGATTCGAACCCCCGGTAACCTTTAGAGCTACGGCAGTTTAGCAAACTACTGGTTTCAGCCACTCACCCACTTCTCCGGCTGTTGTTCGCTTCCGTTCGAAGCGGGTGCAAATATACGGGCCGATGTGAAAGGGCCGCACTTTTTGCGAAAAATTTATTCAGAAATTTGAAAATAGTCGTCGAGCCCATCTCGGTACTCCCGCCGCCACCGGCAGGGGCTGGCCGGGCATTAGGCCGTAATATTGGGGCCTAGCCAAACGTAACTTGCTGAACTGGGCGTATCCTGATTTTATACCCGCCGCCTTGCTGCTGGCCTTAGCCCTGTTGCTGCTGGGCTGGTACTGGCGGCGCAGCGGCCGGCTGGCGCGGCTGCTGGGCACCCGCGCCCGGCACCGCGGCTGGAAAATGGTACTGCGGGTGCTGGTGGGCGGGCTGCTGCTGGCGGCGGCCCTGGGCCCGTCGCTAGGCGTGAGCCAGAGCACCGTGCGCACCGCCGGCAAAGACGTGTGGCTACTGGTCGATGTATCGCGCTCGATGGATGCGCCCGACGTGGTCCCCTCCCGCCTGCTGCGCACCCAGGCCGAGCTCCGCGAGCTGGTGGCCCAGTTTCCGGCCGACCGGCTGGGCGTGGTGGCCTTCGGGGCCGAAGCCGTGGTACAGTGCCCGCTCACCTATGACCAAGAGGCTGTACTCACCTTTCTGGGTACCCTGCGCACGGGGCTGCTGCCGCCCGGCCCCACTACCCTACGCGCACCGTTGGAGCTGGTACTGGCCCGCCTGAGCGCGGCCCCGGCCCTCGCCCGGCCGGCGGCGGCCACGCCGCCCCGGGCCACGGCGCTGGTAATTGTGAGCGACGGCGAAGATTTTGGTGAAAACCTCGAACCCACCCTGCGGGCGCTGGCTCGCACCGGGGCGCGGGTGTACCCGGTGGGCGTGGGTACGGCGGTGGGCAGCAAAATCCCCAAAGCCAGCGGTGGCTTCATTGTCGATGGCCGGGGCCAGGCAGTCCAGACGCGACTGCGCGAGGCCCCGCTGCTGCAACTGGCGGCCCAGACCGGCGGCCAGTATTTCGCTTTAAATAACCAAGCCAACGGTTTTGAGCCGTTGCTACGCGCGTTGCAGGCCATGCAGGGACCAGCCGAGCAGGTGCGAACCGTAGCCGTGGCCGACAACCGCTACCGCTACCCGCTGGCGGCGGCGCTGCTGCTGCTGGCACTGGATGTGGTACTCACCGTAACTGTTATTCGCCCATGAAAACCGGCCTGATGCTGCTAGTGCTGGTGTTGGGAGTGCCGGGCCTGCGCCTGCTCACAATGGTGCGCGACCGCAACCTGGCCGTGGCCGACGCCACCGCCGCCTACCGCCGCGGCGAACCGTTGTTGGCTGCTCATAACTTCACAAATGCGTTGGCTACGGCCAGCCTGCGTGCTACCCCCGACCCGCGCCTGGTGCTGAACCTGGGCCACTCGCAGGCGCAGGCCGGGCAGCTGAGTGCGGCGCAAGCCACCTATGGAAAGCTGCTGGCCGGTAGCCCGGCACGGCTGAGTAGTGTGGCGCGGCAGCAGTTGGCCGTGCTGGCCGCCGGGCGCGGCGAGCTGGCCCAGGCTGCCACCCTACTGCGCCAGGCCATTGTGCTGGACCCCACCAACGCCGGGGCGCGCTACGACTTTGAGTTGATGAGCGACTACCTGGCCCGGCGACCCAACCGGCCACAGCTCCTGCCTCCCCCCCCCGCGCCGGCGTCGAAACCGAAAGCGGCACCCGACAAGAATGGGGCGCAACCCAACAAGCCCGCCGAGAAAGCCGGCACCGACCGCCAGGGTAAAATCAACGATATCAAGCCGGCCGCCAACGCCAGCACGCCCCCGGCCCCGCGCCCGGATGCGGCCGGCCAACCCGACAATCGCCAGCCCTCGGCCCTGCCCGGGGCAGCAACCGGCAGCCGCCCGCCCGGGACCGGCTCGCCGCAACCAACCGTCAGCGGGGATAACTCCGGAACCCAGCGCGGCCTCGACCGGGGTACGGGTGGTGGAACAGCCTCGCTCAATAATCGCGGCAATCGCCCGGGTGCGGAAAACGCCACGGCGGCCGACCTGTCGCTGCAAACCCAGCGCGAGCGCCTGCAGGCCATGAGCCTGAGCCCCGCCCAGGCCCGCCAGCTGCTGGAGGCCCTGCGGGCGCAGGAGCAACAGTATTTGCAGCAGCGCACCCGACCGGCCACGCAGAAGGCCGACCCGAAACGGCCGACGTGGTGAGTAGCAAGTGACTAATGGTGAGAGAGTACGTCATGCTGAGCATAGCCGAAGCATGACGCCTGCTACAAGTTAACCATTGGCCCAACGCCATAGGTTAGTGGTGGCACGCGAAATGCTTCGGCTACGCTTGGCATGACGTATTACACTATTGTTCATGGCGAATGAGCCAGACACCAACCGACGACGGCGTTCTCCGTACTTTTGCGGCCGTATTCAACCTCCCACCCCCCACCCTTTTATTTTCCTGATTATGCAGATTAAAGAAGTTGTCATCATCTCGGCCGTGCGCACGCCGATTGGCTCGTTTGGCGGTTCACTCGCTTCGCTGTCGGCTACTGAGCTGGGAGCCATTGCCCTGAAGGGCGCGCTCGACAAAGCCGGTGTGGCCGGCTCGGAAGTGAACCAGGTGATTATGGGCAACGTGATTTCGGCCAACCTGGGCCAGGCTCCGGCCCGCCAGGCGGCCAAAAAAGCCGGCCTGCCCGATACCGTGGAGTGCACGACGGTGAATAAGGTATGCGCCTCGGGCTCGAAAGCCATTATGATGGCCGCCCAGAGCATTATGCTGGGGCAGTCGGACGTGGTGCTGGCCGGCGGCATGGAAAGCATGAGCAACGTACCCTATTACCTCGATAAAAACCGTTTTGGGGCCAAATACGGCAACGGACAAGTAATTGACGGCCTCGTGCGCGACGGCCTCTGGGACCCCTACAACGACTACGCCATGGGCAACGCGGCCGAGAACACGGCCAAGGAAATGGGCTTCACCCGCGAACAGCAGGACGCCTTTGCCGTGGAGAGCTACACCCGCAGTGCCGCCGCCGCCAAAGCCGGCAAGAAAAAGGACGAAATCGTGCCCGTGACCATCGAGAACCGCGGCAAAACGACCGTTATCGAAGACGACGAGGAATACCTGAAAGTGGATTTCGCCAAGCTGCCCGGCCTGCGCCCCGCTTTCACCAAGGACGGCACCGTAACGGCCGCCAACGCATCGACCCTGAACGACGGTGCCGCCGCCGTGCTGCTGATGAGCCGCGAGAAAGCCGATGCCCTGGGCCTGTCGCCCATCGGCCGCATTCTGGGCTTCGCCGATGCCGAGCAGGCCCCGGAGTGGTTCACGACTTCGCCCTCGCTGGCGATTCCGAAAGCCCTGAAGAATGCTGGCAAAACGGCCGCCGATGTGGATTTTTACGAAATCAACGAAGCCTTTTCGGTCGTGAGCCTGGCCAACAACAAGCTGTTGAACCTGGACGGTGGCAAGGTGAACAAGTACGGCGGGGCCGTGAGCCTGGGCCACCCGCTGGGCGCTTCGGGTGCGCGCATCGTGACGACGCTGATGAACGTGCTGAAGAACGAGGGGGGTAAAATCGGCGTCACCGGCATTTGCAACGGCGGCGGCGGGGCCAGCGCCATTGTAGTAGAGGCGCTGTAGGCACCCCAGAACGTCACGGTGAGCGCAGTCGAAGCATGACGTTACTTACAATTAATTGAACGAGCCCCGCCGGATAAAATCGGCGGGGCTTTTTTTGGCCCGAATTTTAGCACTCATTCCTGACTGCACGGAAACCGCCTTTCCTGCGTTCTTGCGCCTATGAAATACTTACTGCCTTTTTTTCTGCTGCTGTTGGCGGTTCCCTCGCACGGGCAGCGGCTGAAACGACTGATTACCTACTACGACTCGACCAAAGTGCATCCGCACGAGGTGTATACCGCGCTGGTAGCGGCCGATACCTTGCCGCAGGGCAGCTACAAGCGCTTTTACCGCACCGGCAGGCTGGAGCAGCAAACCAGCTTCCGGCAGGGCAAGCGCGACTCGTCCTACGTCGAGTTTCATCCCAGCGGCACGCGGCGGCTGGAGGCCACGTACGTGGATGGCGTGCGGCAGGGACCATTCACCACGTATTACGATGATGGCAAGCCGGCCCAGACGGGGTTTTTCGTGGATGACGAGCCCAATGGCGAACTCACCTACTTTCATCCGGATGGCTCCGTTCGTTTGAAAACGACGCTGGTAAAGGGCCAGCCCAACGGCGCGCTGCGGGCCGTGTACCCCGACGGCAAGGTGCAGGCCGAGGTGAACTACGACAGCGGCCAGCCCAACGGTGCGGTGAAATTCTACTACCCCAACGGGGTGGTGCAGAGCGAGGGCACCTTCACGCGCGGGCTGCTGTCGGGACCCTACATTACCCGCTATCCCAACAACCAGATTGAAGTGGAAGTGCTGGCCGACAAGAACGGCCGCGGTCGCTACCGTAGCTACTACCAGAGCGGCAAGCTCCAGACGGAGAGCACCTATGCTCCCGCCCCGCTGGCGCTGCGCCCGGTGAAAAACCCCCTCGGCGACGACCTCACCAAGCGCGTGTTGCCGCCTACCGGCACCACCAGCCTTGATGGCCCGGCCACCAGCTACTACGAAACCGGCCAGGTGAAGAGCAAGCTGACTTACCGCAACGGCATTCCGACCGGCAAAGGCGTGGAGTACTTCGTGAGCGGCAACCCGCACGAGGAAACCGATTACAGCAACGGCGGCCGGGACCGTAAAATCACCCGCTACCAGGATGTGGCCGGCAAGGTGGTGCAAGCCGAGGAGCAGTTCAAAAATAACCGCCCCGCTGGCACCTGGCGCGAATACTTCCCCGACGGCAAAGCCGTGCGCGAAGCCGCAACCTACGGCCCCAGCGGCCGGCTGGTGGGCGACCGCATTACTTATTTCGAGAACGGCCAGATGCAGACCCGCCAACCGTACCTCAATGGCTTCCTGGGTGGCGTGGGACAGGAATATTTTCCCTCGGGCAAGCTCCGCAAGGAAACCACTTACGTGCGCAGCCAGATTCAGGGCCCCTTCCGCGAACAGCGCGAGGATGGCACGCTGGCCGTGAGCGGGCAGTACCGCAACAGCCGCCAGAGTGGCATCTGGACCTACTACAAAGAAGACGGCACCACCGTTGACCGCACCGTGACTTACCGCAACGGCCAGCAGGTAACCGACCCGGTGAAGCAGCCCAAAGCCAAGCCCCGGGCCCCGCTAAAGCGCAAGTAGCGCTCACCGATATCTGAACGTCATGCAGCGCATTCTGCACATAAGGCAGCGCCGGAGCACCTTGCCCGCTCCATGCAATCTAATCGTAAGCATTAGTGTGTACTGGCAAGTTGATTCGCTGCGCTGAGCATGACACCCAAAGTTGTTTACTTCTACGAAGCCTCGACCATCTGGTCGGGGCTTTTTGCTTTTTCGGAGGAATACAGGGCTGCGCAGGCAACTGCGAAATGTATCCGTGCATCTACCATCGCGAATCCCGAGCCAGTGAAATAGCTGAATGCTCCGGGCGCCAAAATTATTTTTTGGCTCTTACCATCTGAATTTCAACTGCTAACAATTTAGAAAGCTTGGCTTAATAGAAATTTATTTCTCCAGTACCTTGCGTTGCAAAGTACCTGCTTTACATTTGTTCCATCCAACACCCAGTAGCTGCCGTCGACGTGTACCAAAGACGACCCGCTAGCTGGCGCGGATTTTCACTCACCGGGGATTTGGGCCCCGGACCCCTCCCCCGAGCAGCGGAACCGCGGCCGCTGCCGGACCTGAGCCGCCCCTCGCCCGACCTCATCTTTTTTTCCTGCACCATGAAAACCTTTCTCGCCTCCTTCGTTGCTTCTAAACTTAGCTGCCTATTGCTGGGCGCGGCGGCGGTTACTTTCCTTCCGCTGAGTGCTGCCTCGGCGCAAACTGCCGGGCCGGGCCGCATCAGCGGCAGCCTGGTAGAAGCCGGCTCGAGCAAACCAGTGCCCTTCTCCGATGTGCTGCTGCTGCGCGCCGCCGACTCCACTTTCGTGGCCGTAGCCCAGACCAGCGAGCAGGGCGGATTTAAGGCCCTTAACCTGCCCTACGGCACCTACCTGCTGCGCGTGCAGGACATCAACTACCGGGTATTGCGCCGCCGCTTCAACCTGACGGCCAGTGCTTCAACCATCGAGTTTCCTGCTTTTGAAATGACGGCGGCCTCCGCCACCCGGCTGGGGGAAGTGGTGGTAACCGGCGAAAAAGCCACCGTGGTCGAAGAGCTGGGCAAGCGCGTGATTAACGTGGAAAAAGACCTCGGCAGCATCGGCGGCACGGCGGCCAACGTGCTGCAAAACGTGCCTTCGGTGAGCGTGGATGTAAATGGCACGGTGTCGATGCGCGGCACTTCCAACCTCACTATCCTCATTGATGGCAAGCCGGCCGGCGTGGGCAACGGCGCGGTAGGCGGCCCCCGCCTCGACCAGATTCCGGCCTCGCGCATTGCCCAGGTAGAGGTGATTACCAACCCCTCGGCCAAGTACGACGCGGCCGGCGGCGGCGGGGTTATCAACCTCATTACCAAGAAAGACCACAAAGACGGCACCAACGGCACCGCTGCTCTGCAGCTGGGCACCCAGGACAAATACGCCGGCACGCTGAGCCTGAACCGCAAGCAGGGCAAAGTGAACTGGCAGGCTGCCTACGACGGCCGCGACGTGACCTACCAAAGCCACGGCCACGCCGAGCAAACCGCCCGCCTGCTGCTCGACGGCACGCCCGCCACGGTGCGCACCACCCAGAATGGCATTGGCTCGGAGCGGCACGTGAACAACTCGCTGACCGTGGGCGCGGACATCGAGTTGCCCAAAAACCAGACCCTGAGCCTGAGCGTGCAGCCCGGCTCCGAGCGCAACTTCGAAACGGAACGCCAGGTTCTGACCCAGCGCACCAACAACGGCCCCGCCACGAGCACCCGCGGCCAGCAGGAGTTGGACGTGAAAGTGAAGCTGCTGGAATACTCGGGCAACTACCGCCGCACCTGGGAGCAGCACGAAGGCCGCGAGCTGACGGCCAATTTTGGCGGTGTGGTGATTGACGCGAACGTGCCGGTGGTGCAGCGCCAGTTTGCCGAAACCGGCTCGCCGGCGCTGGCCCAGCCGGGCACCCGGCAGCAGCTCAAGCTGGTGGCCAACATCCAGTTTGGGCAGGTCGATTACGTGCACCCGCTACTGGATGGCAAGGGCCGCTTGGAAACGGGCCTGAAGTTAGAGCGCCAGTTCAACCGCGGCTCCAACGCCTTTGGCTACGCCACGAGCGAGTCGGCCAGCAGCGCTTTTGCGGATGACCCAACCCGCTCGCTCACCTACACCTTCGAGCAGGTGGTACCGGCCGGCTACGTCACTTTTCAGCGCCCGCTGGGCAAGAAGTGGAGCACCCAGCTGGGCCTGCGCGGCGAGTTCACGCACAATGGCGGCAGCATTGAAGGCGGCGTGGGCATCGACCAGCGCGGCAGCCTGGCCCAGGACTACTTCAACCTCTTTCCCTCAGCCCTCATTAGCCGGGAGCTGGGCAAGGAAGCCGGCCAGAACCGCCTGCAGCTGAGCTACGCCCGCCGCCTCGACCGCCCCAACTTCATGCAGCAGCTGGCGCTGCCCATTTATCAGGACCCACGCAGCTACCGCCTCGGCAATGCCCACCTGACGCCCGAGTACAGCGACAACATCGAGCTGGGCCACCAGCTGACCTTGGGCGCGGCCACGCTCACCAGCACCCTGTTTGCCCGCATCACCACCGATGCCATTCAGCGCCTGCGCTACGTCGATACCGTGGCCACCCGCCTGGCCGGCCCCGGCGCGGGCCTCATCACGGCCGAAACCTACCGGAACGCCGGTACTATTACCAACCTCGGCGCGGAGTTCAGCCTGAGCCAGCCGCTGGCCAAGTGGTGGCGCATCAACGCCAGCACCTCGCTGTATCGCGCCCAGATTGCCAACAACGGCCTCGGTGCCAACCGCCAGGCCCTGGTGGGCACGGTGCGCCTGACCAATAACTTCACCATTCGCCCCACGCTGGATGTGCAGCTGAGCGGCAACCTGCGCTCGGCCCAGATTACGGCTCAGGGCCGCCAGCTGCCCCAGGGCCAACTGGACCTGGCCCTACGCCAGCGCCTGTTCTCTGACCGCGCCGCCCTCACCCTGCGCCTGGCCGACGTGCTGAACACCCAGCAGAACCGCTCGGAAATCAGCACCGACGCCCTGAGCAGCTACCGCTACAGCAAAGACGAAAGCCGCGTGGGCTGGCTGGGCTTCACGTGGTACATCGGGGCCAGCAAGGCTAAGCCCGGCCGCATCGAGAGCGCGCCGCAGGGCGGTGGCGGCTTCGGCGGCTGAGTTGCCTGAATTGCCCCGCTTCTCTCACCTTCCTTTTTCTGCAAGAAGCCCCGTCGCCAGCTGGTTTGGCGGCGGGGTTTGGGTTTGGACAGGGCCGTGGGTAACGGGAATACCGGCCTAACTGTAATGCCCGGCGCGGCGGCGCGATTCAGCTGCCAACGCTGCTTTACCGCGCAAGTGCTACCGAAACCGTAGTTTCGAGCCGCCGGACCGGAAATCCGCCTAAACCATCCGCTTTTTCTGCAACCCTTTTTTCACGCTCGCTGACTACTATGTCAAAACAACTCTCCCTGGCCGTCGTGCTTTTGCTGGCCGCCGGTACCGCTTCGGCCCAATCGGGCAAAGTCAAAGTCAAGGTGAAGCCCGGCCGCACCGAAGCAGCCGTGGCTGCCCCCGCGCCGGCCGCCGCGCCCACCGACTGGTCGCTACCCTACGCCGCCACCATCACCCCCGCCGGCCTCAAAGCCGACCTCGACGTGCTGGCCTCGGATGCCTACGAAGGCCGCGAAACCGGCAAGAAAGGCCAGAAGATGGCCGCCGATTACATCGCCAAAGCCTTCGCCGCCGATGGCCTGGCCGGCCCCGTGGCAGGTTCCGACAACCCCTACATTCAGCACTTCGGCATGAAGCGCACCAGCTTCGACCTGCCGGCCAGCACCGTGAAAGTGGGCAGCCAAACCTTTCAGGGCAAGCGCGACTTCTACGGGTTTATGACCGATGCCTTCGCTACGGCGGCTCCGCTGCAACCCGTGTTTGTGGGCTACGGCATCAAGGAAGAGCAGTATTCGGACTTCGCCACAGCGGCCGACTACAAGGGCAAGGACATCGTTTTCCTGGCCGGCGAGCCGCTGAATGCCCAGGGCAAGTCGCTGCTCGGGATGGATGGCAAGGCCAGCCCCTACGCCCCGGCTACGCTGGAAGGCCTGGGGGCGCGGCGCAAATCCATCTTCCCGCTCGGCGCGCGCTCCATCATCATCGTGATGCCTACGGCCGCCGCCTACTCGGCCGTGCCCAAAACCTTCGAACAGATTATGGGCCACGAAGACCTCACCTTCGACGGCGCGGAGAAGAAAAAGGGCGGGTTGAACCTAATTGTGGTATCGCCCGAAATGGGGGCCAAGCTGCTGGGCACTACCCCGGCCGGCCTCGACAAGTACCGCCAGAGCGTGGCCAAGGCCGGCAAGGCGGTGGCCTCGCCCTTCAAGCCGGCGGCCGGGGCCACGGCCCAGGCCAAGCTGAGCACTGAGCCCTTCACGACTGAAAACGTGCTGGGCTACCTCGAAGGCGGCGATAAAAAGGACGAAATCATCGTCGTATCGGCTCACTACGACCACCTCGGCGTTAAGGACGGCGTGGTGTTCAACGGGGCCGACGACGATGGCTCGGGGACGGTGAGCGTGCTGGCCATGGCCCGCGCCTTTTCGCAGGCTAAAAAGGAGGGCCACGGCCCGCGCCGCAGCTTGCTGTTTCTGGCCAACACCGGCGAGGAAGAGGGCCTGCTCGGCTCGCAGTACTACACCGACCACCCCGTGTTCCCGCTCGAAAAAACCGTCACCGACCTCAACATCGACATGGTGGGCCGCGTGGATAGCCTGCACCAGGGCAAGGGCGACTACGTGTACCTGGTGGGTGCCGACCGCCTGAGCACCGAGCTCAACACCCTGAGCGAGGCCACCAACCAGCAGTACAACCCGGTGGCCCTCGACTACAAATACAACGACCCGGCCGACCCCGAGCAGATTTACTACCGCTCGGACCACTACAACTTCGCCAAGCACAACGTGCCGATTATCTTTTATACCAGCGGCCTGCACCCGCAGTACCACAAGGCCACCGACGACGTGGAGTTCATCGACTTCCCGGCCATGGCCCGGCGCGACCAGCTCATCTTCCACACCGCCTGGGCCCTGGCCGAGCGCGACGCCCGCGTGGCCCTGAAACCTGAGTTCCTGGCCCCCGCCTTCAAGCCCAGCCCCGCCGACCTCGACCGCTACGTGGGCAGCTACGCCAGCACCCAAATGCCACTTAAAATCGTCGTTACCCGCGAGGGCGGCGTGCTCAAGGCCCAGGCCAGCGGCCAGTCGGCCTTCCCACTCGACGCCGTGAGCAAGGACGTGTTCAAGTTCGAACAGGCCGGTATCGGCATGGAGTTCGACGCCACCCAGCCCACCTTCAAGCTGAAGCAGGGCGGCAAGGAATACGATTTCAAGAAGGAGTAGCTTTTCCCTTCCCTCCTGCGAGAGAGGCCCTATCGGGTACAGCCCCGTCGTCGGTTCATCCGGCGGCGGGGTTTTGCTTATGGGGATAGGTACCGATACCACTACCCTCGAATTCCCTCCCCCATTTCGCTGCCCTTCGGTTGAAAAGGAGCGGAATTTCGTTCTACTGGGCTGCCTACCTTTGCCCCGCTATGCAAAAACCGAGTATTCCCAAGGGCACCCGCGACTTTGGCCCCGCGCAGGTGGCGCGCCGCCAGCACATTTTCAACGTCATCCGCCGCACGTTCGAGTCGTTTGGCTTCGCGCCGCTCGAAACGCCGACGCTGGAAAACCTGTCGGTACTGACGGGCAAGTATGGCGACGAGGGCGACCAGCTGCTGTTTAAAGTCCTGAACTCCGGCGACTTTGCCAAGGACGTGACGGCCGAGGACCTGGCCACCGGCAGCAAAGCCCTGCTGCCCAAAGTGGCCGAAAAAGGCCTGCGCTACGACCTCACCGTGCCCTTCGCCCGCTACGTGGCCATGAACCGCGGCACGCTCACCTTCCCCTTCAAGCGCTACCAGATGCAGCCCGTGTGGCGCGCCGACCGCCCGCAGCGGGGCCGCTACCGCGAGTTTTACCAGTGCGACGCCGACGTGGTGGGCACCGATTCGCTGCTCTGCGAAGCCGAAATCGTGCTGATGATGGCGCAAGTATTGGGCGGCCTCGGCCTGCACGATTTCACCATCAAAATCAACCACCGCGGGGTGCTGCGCAACATTTACCAGGCGCTGGGCGGCGAGGGGCGCGAAACGGATTTGTTCGTGGCCATTGACAAGCTCGATAAAATCGGGCGCGACGGCGTGAGCAAGGAGCTGCTGGAGCGCGGCTTTTCGGCAGGCACCATCGAAACCCTGTTTGCGCTGCTGAGCGTGGAGGGCAGCTACGAAGAAAAGCTCCAGCGCCTGCTGGTTGGCTTCGTGACGGCCGGCGTAGAGCCCGACGGTGCCCGCCCCGACGCGGCCGACGAGGATGCCGCCGCCAACTACCGGGGCCTCACCGAACTGGCCCAGGTGCGCGATTTGCTGGTGGCCTCGGGCTTCAAGCAGTTCGACCGGCTCGAATTCGACCCCACCCTGGCCCGGGGCCTCTCCTACTACACGGGCTGCATTTTCGAAGTCAAAATCAACAACGTGCAAATGGGCAGCGTGAGCGGTGGTGGCCGCTACGACAACCTCACTGGCAGCTTCGGGCTGCCGGGCGTGTCGGGCGTGGGCTTCTCGTTTGGCGTCGACCGGCTCTACGACTGCCTGGAGGCGCTGGACTTGTTCACGGTGACGGGCGAAACGCCCACCCGCTGCCTCATCACGCATTTCGACGTAGCCAGCGGCCGGGCGGCCCTGCCGCTGCTGGCGCAATTGCGGGCGGCTGGCATTCCCGCCGAGCTGTATCCCGATGCCAAGAAGCTGGGCGTGCAGTTCAAATACGCCGATGCCAAGGGCATTCCGCTGGTCATCATCATGGGGCCCGAGGAAGTGGCGGCCGGCGTGGTGAAAGTAAAAATCATGCAAAGCGGCGAGGAAAAAGTGTTGCCCCTGGGCGAAGTGGTAGCGGCCCTGACGGCGGAGTGACGCCTATTAGCGGCACTACTCCACCATCACGCGGCGGCTGACCTGCTGCCCGGCCAGCGTGGCCCGCAGCACGTACAACCCCACTGGCAGCCCGCGCAACGGCAACGACTCGGTGGCACCAGCGAAAGCCCGAACCAAGCGGCCCTGCCCGTCATATAGCCGCAAGCTGGTCGGCTTGGTGGCGATGGGGAATTGCAGGTTCAGCTCACTCGTGGCCGGGTTGGGATACACGGCAAAGCCCAGCGCCCCGGCGGCGCGCTCGGTGCCGAGCAGGCTGCCGGAATTCTGCACGCGACCGGCGCAGATATCCTGGCCCGTACCCGCCGGAGTGGACCCAGCCGAGGCCCAAAACACCTGCACCGCCCCGTTGGGCTGGGCCACGGGCACGAGGTCCTGGCTGGCGGCGCGGTCGGGGTCTGCGGTGTGCAGGGCCACCCCGCCGGCGGGGAAGGCCAGCGAGGCATCGGGGCGGATTTTTTGGGCCCGTAGGCCGGTGCCGGCGCTGTAGTTGGTGATGTAGAGGGCCATAACTGCCCCGTTGTCGGACGGGGCCAGCCGGGGCTCGGGCGAGTAGGCAGGCAGGCTGTTGACGAGCACGCCCGCCCCTGGCCAGGCCAGCGTGCCGGCGGCATCGGCCTTCTGGATATAGGTGGTTGGGGAGTTCACGCCGGTGCGGTCGTCGTTCCACACGGCCCACAGGGCGTTGTTGTGCCACAAGGCATCGGGTACCGATTGGTACGAGGGGTTGGTGCACAGAATGCGGTAGCCGGGGGCCGCCCAACCAAGCGCGCCGCCGGGCGTGACCTGCGCGCCAATGATGTTGCCCGAATTGGAGCCCCACACAACGTAGAGGTTGCCGGCTGGGTCGCGCACTGCCCGCCAGTTCTGGTTGCCGCGGCCGTTGGCCCCGGTGGCATTCAGGTTGAGGTCGTTGGCCCAGCCGACACCATTCACGTCGTAGTGCTGCGCGTAGATGGCCGAGCCCAGCCCGCCGTAGCTGCTCACCACGTACAAGCCGTCGCCGCCATCGCTCAGCGTCAGCAAGCTGTTGGCGCTGGGCAGGGCGCGCTGAATCTGGTTGTTGGCAAAGCGCAGCGCCCCGGTGAAGCTCACCTGGTTGAAGGTGAGCCAGTCGCCGCCGCCGTTCAGGGTCAGGTCATTGACGATGGTGGCCCCGGTGGTGATGGGAAAGATGTTCAGACCATACTGCAATTCGTAGATGACCGTGGGCAGGGTGCGGTAGGCTACCACGGTGGGCGCGGCCCATTGCGGCACCCCGGCCGCGCTGTAGTACTGGCAGCGCACGGTGTCGCCCCCGATACCGAAGGCCCCCTGCACCCAGGCCACGAGAATGCCACTCTGCCACCGAATGGCGCGCACGCCCCAAATTTCCTTGCCCCGGGTCTGGAACAGGCGCAGGCCGTTGGCTGGCAGCAGGGCCGTGCCGTTGGCATCGAGGTGCTGGGCGTAGAGGGCCGTGCCGGGGCCGCTATTGTTGCCACCGCGCTTATCAATCCAGACGGAATATGCGCCGCCCGCACCGTCGGCAAAGGCCTCCACGCCCACCTGCACGCCGGGCGCGCTGCACACAAACAGCGTTTGGGAGGCCACCGTGGGGAACTGGGCCCGCGCCGGGTGGGCCAATAGCACCAACAGCATTAGCAAGTGAAGTAAGGCCCACAGGCCGGTTGCTGAGGAGCACGGGAGCTGAGTCGTTTTCATGATAGGCAAGGGTTTGTAGGAGTGGGGGAAAAGTGCGAGGTGAGTGCAGAATAAAGGGGGTATTTGTTAATATAATAAATAAACTATATTTATTATATTAACAAATAATCCGGGCGTTACGCCCCGCGCCAGTCGTTGCCAAAGGTGCGCCTACCGATGCGCGGCCGCTGGCCTATTCGCCCGGGGTCGCCGCCCGGCCCCAACACGCCCCGCGCGCGGCGACCAACGGCAGGCGCGGTTGTTGGTCGACGCCGGCGGGTTGTTGGTCTACAAAGCCGCAGGGGCGCTGGTGGGCTTAGGGCGAATCGATATATTTACCCATGGACCAGGCAACTAGCGGCCCCGCCCCGGCGGTGTCATCCGGCATGGCACGGGTGCTGCGCGCCCTCGACGAACGGTGGTGGCTGCGGCACGGCCTGTTCTGGACGGTGCGCACCGGGCTCATGACGGCGCTGTTCCTGTATGGCCTGCACTCGACCACCGACTGGCACCGGGCCCTGCGCGACTCGCTGATACTGCTGCCGCCGCTGCTGCTGGCCACGTACTCGCTGCTCTACGGCGTGCTGCCCTGGCTGGACCGGCCGGGGCAGCGCGCCCGCTTCTGGCTGCTGCTCACGGGCTGGCTGGCGGTGGGGCTGCCGCTCACGTTTGCCCACCGGTATTTTTTCTTTATGCCCTCGCACCACGGTGTGGCGTCCCCGTTCTCCGACTACTACCTCGTTTTCTCCACCGGGTCGCACATGCCGCTGCTGCTCACGGCCGGGGTGGCGGCCTGCCTGCACGTGCTGCGGCAGCACCAGCGCCAGGAGCGCAACAACGCCCTGCTGGCCCAGGAGAACTACCAGGCCGAGCTGCAGCTGCTGCGGGCCCAGATTCACCCGCACTTTCTGTTCAACACGCTCAACAACCTTTATGCCCTCACCCTGAAGCAGTCGGACCAGGCCCCGGTGGTGGTGGAGCGCCTGGCCGGCCTGCTGCATTTCGTGCTGGAGCAGGGCACGGCCCCACTGGTGCCCCTGCCCGACGAAGTGGCCCTGCTGCGCAACTACCTGGCCCTGGAGCAGCTGCGCTACGGCAGTCGCCTCACGCTGGAATTTCGGGCCGAGGGCATCACCCCGGCCGCCCGCATCGCGCCGCTGCTGCTGCTGCCGCTGGTCGAGAATGCCTTCAAGCACGGCGCGGCCGAGCAGGTGGGAGCCGCCTGCATCAGCATCGCCCTGGCCGTGGCCGACGGGTGGTTTACTTGCGTGGTCGAGAACACCAAAAACGCTGGTCCGGCCCCCGGCGCGGCGGCCGGCATCGGGCTGCGCAACGTGCGCCAGCGTCTAGAGCTGCTCTACCCCCGGCGCTACCGCTTCGAGGTGCAGGCCGAAGAGCACACGTTTGCTGTGCACCTGGCATTGCGGTTGCCCTCAGCGGCAGCCCCCGCGCCAACGCCAGTAGCCCCCGGGGCGGATTTTCTTGTGGCTGAAACGGCCGGCCAGCTGGTGGCCGCCGCCCGCCCATGAGGCGGCTGTTGCAACACCGGGCCGCCCGGCACGCCCTGTTCTGGCTGGCCACTCTGGTCCTGAGCTTCGTAGCGCAGCTGCCGGCGCACTGGCTGGGACACGCGCCGCTGTACGTGGGCGGGCTGTTTTTCGTGCAGCTGCCGGCTTCGATGCTGGCCATCTACCCCCTGCTGTACGGGATACTGCCCCGGCTGCTACGCGGGCAACTCGGGCTGGTACTGCTGCTGCTGGCACTGTGGCTGCCCGCCAGCACCCACCTCGTGGACCTGATGCGGGGACTTTACGAGCGTGGCCCGGCGCCGGCCTGGTTTGGCGAGCCCCCGGCTCCGGTGCAGCCCTGGTACACCTACAAAGACCTGGGCTACGCCTGGTTTGTGCTGCTGGCCACGGCCGGCGCGGCCAGTACCATCAAGGTGCTGAACGGCTGGCACGCGCAGCAGCGCCGGGGCCGCGAGCTGCAGCAGCGCAAGCTGCAGGCCGAGCTGCAATTGCTGAAAGCCCAGCTCCAACCCGCGTTTCTGTTCGATACCCTGGGCACCCTGCGCCGCCTCACCACGGCGCGGGCGGCCGAGGCCCCGGCGGCGGTGCTGCACCTGGCCGAGCTACTGCGCTACCTGCTCTACGAAAGCCCACGCGATGCCGTGCCCCTTGCCGACGAAGTGGCCATGCTGCGCCACTACCTGGCCCTGGAAACCCTGCGCTTGGGCCCACGCGTGGAGGTGTCGCTGCATTTCAGCGGGGCGCTGGCCGAGGCTACCATTGCGCCACTGCTGCTGCTGCCGCTGCTCGAAAACGCGTTTCGGCACGGCACCGGGGCCGGGCAGGAATGCCCCTGGGTGAGCATCGACCTGGTGGCCAAGGCCCGCTCGCTCACCTTCAAGGTCATCAACAGTCAGCCCAACGCCCCGGCCGCCTGGCACGAGGGTTCCGGCCTACGCACCCTGCGTCAGCGCCTGCAACGCCTCTACCCCGACCGCCACGAGCTGAAAATCGTGGCCGAGCCCGACACGTTTCTGGTGGCCCTGCGGCTGCGGTTCGCGCCGGGGCCGGGCCTCGTTTCTGCCCCTTCCTCCGCCTTTTTGCTCGCCCAGCCATGAAAACCCGCTGCCTGTTAGTCGACGATGAGCCCCCGGCGCTGGAGGTGCTCGAAACCTACGTGCGCGAAGTGGCCCACCTCGAGCTGGTGGGCAGCTGCGGCAACGCCCTCGAAGCCTTCGGCCTGCTGCAGGCCCAGCCGGTCGATTTGATGTTTCTCGACATCAAGATGCCCAAGCTGCTGGGCACCGATTTTCTGCGCAGCCTGCGCCACCCGCCGCAGGTCATCTTCACCACGGCCTACCGCGAGTACGCCTACGAAGGCTTCGAACTCGACGCGGTAGACTACCTGCTCAAGCCCGTATCGCTGGAGCGGTTTTTGAAAGCCGTGGCCAAAGTGAGCCACGCGGCGGACGGCGGCGCGCCCGCCCCCGAGCCTGTGCACACGCCCCTGGCCAACCCCGACGCCTTCCTGTATTTCCGCATCGACCGCAAAATGGTGAAGGTCATTCTGCGCGACATTCTCTACATCGAAGGCCTGAAAGATTACGTGAAAATTCACGTTGTCGGAGGCCCGGCCCTGGTGGTGAAGCAAACCATTAGCGGGTTGGAGGAGAAGCTGTCGGAAAGCAATTTTCTGCGCATCCACCGCTCGTTCATCGTGGCCCTCGACAAAATCCGCACCTACAGTGCCCGGCACATCGAAGTAGCCACCGAAGAGTTGCCCATCGGCCGCCTTTTCCGCTCGCGCGTGGAGGAAGTGCTGGGTTAGGCATTTCGGTTGCTTTTGCGCGAATACGAAGTGGTACGACGACTAAAAGTCGTCGCACCACCTGGCTTTTGAGTACCGCCCTACCCTTACTCAAACTTCAGCCTGGCATCCAGATTCTGCGCGATTTTCTTGCCCTGAATCAGGCTTTTGTCGATGGTGGGGCGGAAGTGAATGCCACCGTACACCCGGGAAATTCCGGCTTCGACCCCGGCCTGCTCGAAGGACATGAAGGAGCGCGCGGCAATGCCAAACGGCACGTAGCCCTGGTCGGTGAAAGCGTAGGTGGCCCCGAACAGCTCCGTCATCGTTTCGGCCGCCGCCCCCGACACCACCCCGTGGCCCGCGCTGTATTCGGGAAAGGCCGGGGCTGGAATCAGCGAAAGCCAACCCGGCTGGCCCATGGCCCCCCGGATGTAGGTGATGGGCCGAAGCACGTTGTAGGTATACTTCATTTTGAATGTGGTCACCAGCGCATCGCTGAGCGAAATGCCAAGTTTAGCGTAGGCCAGCAGCGCCCGGTCGAGGGCGGGGTTTTCCTTCACGAGCACCTGCTGCAGAATGGAAACCCAGTGCCCCGGCGGGGTGAAGCTGCGCCCGTTGGGCACGTCGTTCCAAAACAGGGCAATGGCCGTTTGCTCCGGAGTGCGCGTCTGCGAAATGTCGTACACTTCCTGCGCCATGGCCTGAAACGGCGAGCCGGCCACCGTGGAATAAGCGGGCGGCGGGCCGGGGTCGCTGCCCTCACCGCTGCCGGCCACCAGCAGGCGGTTGTTGCCCCAGTAGGGCAGCACGGCCGGCGCATTGGCGGGCGCGGTGGGGGCCCACAGGCCCGGCCCGGTGGGCGGAGTGTAGGCGGCACCGGCTACCGCGAAACCATCGGCGCGGGCCCAGTCGAGCACGGCGGTGGCTACCTGCTGTCCGAAGGCAATGCTGCGCGTACTGGCCTCGGTGCTGATGCCGGCTGAATAAGTGATGCGGTTAGCGGCTTCCAGCGAATCGATGGTGGCCAGCAGCGCGGGCGAGGTGTTGGCGAAAAAGTTGCGGTTGCTGGCGGCCAGCGCCGCATTGGCACTGAGCGCCCAGCTGTACACCAGCGTTTTATCGGCCGTCGGCAGGCCGGTGAGGCCGTTGAGCTGCCCGGCCAGCGAGCGGTGGTTGGCCATGCCGGGCACGGCCGCTTCGTAGCCCGCGATGCCGGTGTAGCCGAAGGGCCGGGCAAAGGTGTTGGCGGGAGTAACCGGGGTTAGCCGCGTCAGCCGCAGCTGCAGGGCCAGCCAGCCCACGGCCACGTCGGCGCGGTAGGTGGAGGTGGCCGGCGAGGGGTCGAGACTGGGGCTGGGGTCGCTGGTCGAATGGCAGGCCCCGAGCAGGAGGCCCGCGCCCAGGCCAACGCTGCGCAACCAGGTGGCCGGACGGCGGGAGAGATGGAGGAAGGTGGTTTTCATGGCGGTATCGGGTTGAAGGTTGGGGAGCTTAGCACGCGGCGCGGCACGGGGCCGGGCACCGCTCAAAAGTGCGTTTTTTCACTCCCGGCTGCTCGCTTTATCGCCTGGCGTCACCCGGCCGTCGACAGACAACCAGACGCGGGCCGCCAACTACCACCCGCCGGGCGGCCGGCCCAACCCCACCGCCGGCCCCGGAAATGCCGCTATTTTTGCGCCACCCCCCATCCCCCCGCCCCCCCGAATGCCCACCCACACTATTTCGCCCGCGCAGCCCCTCACCCTGGCCGCGCTGGCAACCTTACTGGCCGACGGCCGCCCCGTGCAGCTCGGCGCTGATGCCAAAGCCAGCATCGCCGCCTGCCACAACTACCTGCACCAGCGCCTGGCTCACGACGACCGCCCTGTTTACGGCATCAATACCGGCTTCGGCTCCTTGTATAATGTCAGCATCGCCCCGCCGGAGCGCGCCCAGCTCCAGGTCAATCTGATGATGTCGCACGCCTGCGGCACCGGGGCCGAAGTGCCGCAAAACATCGTGCGCCTCATGCTGCTGCTTAAGGCTCAGAGCCTGAGCTACGGCCACAGCGGGGTGCAAGTAGCCACCGCCGAGCGCCTCGTAGCCATGTACAATCGCGAGCTGCTGCCCGTGGTATTCGAGCAGGGCTCGCTGGGCGCGAGCGGCGATTTGGCCCCGCTGGCCCACCTCTGCCTGCCACTGCTGGGCCTGGGCGAAGTAAACTACCAGGGATATCGGCTCGCGGCCGCCGATGCCATGAGCCTCTTCAGCTGGGAGCCGCTGGTGCTGCAGGCCAAGGAAGGCCTGGCGCTGCTCAACGGCACCCAGTTTATGCTGGCCTACGCCGTGGATGGGGTGCTGCGCGCCCAGCGCCTGGCTGCCGCCGCCGATGTCATTGGGGCGCTGTCGACCGAGGCGTTTGGGGGCTGCGCCGACCCGTTCAATGAGCACCTGCACCGCATCCGGCCGCACGCCGGGCAGGTGCAGGTGGCCCGGCGGCTGCGCGAGCTGCTGGCCGGTTCGGAACTGCAAGCCCAGCCGCGCCGGGCCATGCAGGACCCCTACTCCTTCCGCTGCCAGCCGCAGGTGCACGGGGCCTCGCGCGATGCCCTGGCCTACGTGGCCCAGGTGGTCGAAACCGAGTGTAACTCCGTCACCGACAACCCCAACATTTTCCCCGACGAAGACCTGATTCTGAGCGGCGGCAACTTTCACGGCCAGCCCCTGGCCCTGGCCCTCGACCACCTGGCCGTGGCCGTGGCCGAGCTGGGGAGCATCTCAGAGCGGAGAACCTATCAGCTGATTTCGGGCCAGCGCGACCTGCCGCAGTACCTCGTGGCCGCGCCCGGCCTGAACTCGGGCCTGATGATTCCGCAGTACACCGCCGCTGGCATCGTGAGCCAGAACAAGCAGCTCTGCACCCCCGCCTCGGTCGACAGCATCGTGAGCAGCAACGGCCAGGAAGACCACGTGAGCATGGGGGCCAACGCCGCTACCAAAGCCCGCCGCATCATCGAAAACGCCGAGCAGATTCTGGGCATTGAGCTGCTCACGGCCTGCCAGGCACTGGAGTTCCGCCGCCCGGGTCGCAGCTCGGCAGCCCTCGAAGCGGTGTTTGCCGCGTTCCGCAAGCAAGTAGAATTTGTGGGCCACGACCGGATGCTGTACGCCGACCTGCACCAGGCGGCCGACTTCGTCCGTAAGTTTGACTGGGCGGAGGTGGTGTAGCGCATCGTAGCGCCAACTTCGTCTTTTGCGGCCCCGGGCGGCTAAAATTGTCCTGAGCCTCGAACGGAAAAATTCACGCTATGGCCCACCGACCAATGCGAATCGGGCCGACAGCGCGTTATTGCCGCAACTGCTGCTTATGAGAATTCTGACCTGCTACTTTTTTCTGCTGACGTTGTGGCTCATTGGAGCCGGCCCGGCCCGGGCGCAATCGTGCCTGGCAGCCAATCCCCCGGCCTGCACCTTCGAGCTTATCGACGACAATGGCTTGTCGGTGAATGCGCTATGCGTGGGAAAGCGGGTGAAATTCCAGCCCTGCGCCAACCGCAACCCCGACATCTACCGAAACATTATTCGGTACGGGGTCCTGCCGGGCGTTGGGTCCACCTTCATCAACTCGACCCCACTGGCTTGCACCCCCGACCGCATTTACCCCGCTTACTACACACCTACCCTCGCCGATGTGGGCATGGTTACGGTATCTGAGCTGGCCAACGACAACGGCAGTAAGTACTACATCCGCACCTTTCGGGTGTACGACACCACGCCGCCGCCCTTCACCATCGCGCCCTGCCCCACGGGCTCGGCCCTGGTCACGGTGACGGATACCAAATTTGATTCTTACCAGGTGCAGGCTGGCAGCGGCCCCAGCCAAGCCATTTCGCGCAATCAGCCCACGGTGCTGGTAGTGCCAGCCGGGGCGGCCACCATCACCGTAACCGGGCGCTACGCCATCCCCGAAGCCTGCGAGGGCACCAATAACCAGGCGCTACGCGCGGCCGCCGCGCCGGTTACGCCGGGTTTCAGCAGTCTCACGCTGGCGGGGCCATTGCCCGGTGGGGCGGCCACACTGGCCGTGAGCCAGCTCCCGGCCGACTACCAATACACCTTGCAAATTGCCGATGGCACTGCCCCCGGCGGCTTCCGAGATGTGATGCCGGTGGCCCCGGGCAGCAGCAGCATTAGCCTGCCGGCCCCGGCGGCGGGCTGTTACCGGGTGTCCCGCATCGACCTGTGCGGCACCAGCCCGGCCGCCTCGCCCCTCATCTGCACGCTGAGTTTAAGTGGGACTTCTGCCCGCAACCGCAACCAGCTGCTGCTGGCCGATGCCGGCGCGGGCAACACGTACTCCATAACCCGCAACGGTCAGGCACTGAATGTCTTCAGCGTCATTCCGGGCGGGTTCGAAGATGCCGACGTGCAGTGCGGCAGCACCTACACCTACGTGGTAACGGCCCGGCAGCCGGGTGGCGGCGCTGCCGTCTCGAACCAGGTGAGCATCGCCACCGTATCGGCGCTACCGCCGCAGCAGCCGAAGCTGGTAGCCAGCTTCAACCTGCGCAACGTGGTGGAGCTCACGCCGCTGCTCGTGCCCACTGCCCTCCCCGCTGGCAGCAGTCTGCGCTATTTCCGTACCGTTGGCACAACTACCACCGATTTTGGCACCGCCTCTACACTACGCGCACCCCGCGACTCGGCCGACCTGGCCGTGCTGCGCGCCGCGCCACCCTGCTATACTGTGCGCCTCCTCGACGTATGCGGCAACGCCTCCCCCCTGAGTGCGCCGGCGTGTCCCAGCCTGCTCACGGCCGCCGCCGGCACCGTTGGCATTGCCACCGAACTTACCTGGACGCCATTCAGCGGCCCCGACCCGAACCAGCAGGCCATATATCTGCTGCAGTTCCTCAACGCCGACGGCACGGTGCGCAGCGTTCAGCCCGTGAGCGGCAACACGTACACCGACCTGGCCCCGCCCACCGACCAGACCATTAGCTACCGCCTGCAAATCAGCGGGGCGGGGCTTCCGGCCGGCACCTTCAGCTACTCCAACCTGGCCAGCGTGGCGCGCACGCCCGCGCTGACTATTCCCACGGCCTTCACCCCCAACGGCGATGGCCTGAACGACGTGCTCGAAGTGAAGGGCAGTTTCCTGGGCAACTACACTTTTGTGGTAGTCGACCGCAGCGGGCAGGAGGTTTTCCGGGGGACCAAGCGCAGCGACACCTGGGACGGCCGCATTGCCGGCCGCGCCCCCGTGCCGGGCAGCTACGTGTGGCGCTTCCAGCAGGCTTCCGACAATGGCCAGCCGTATGTGCGCTCGGGCGCGGTCACGATTCTCAGGTGAAATCGCGCTCAACCGCCAACTTTGCGGAGGAATTCCGTGTCCATCCAGTAGTGCCGGGCATCCTTTTGCCTCACCAACTGTTTACTGACGACTAAATAACTGATAACCGAAATTAATATGGCATTCGACATCACCGGCATGATGGGCAAAGTGAAAGAGCTGCAGGACAAGATGCAGCAGGCCCAGCAGGAAATTCAGCACATTACGGCCACGGGCGAAGCCGGCGGTGGCCTGGTGCGCGCCACGGCCAATGGCCATCGCAAAATCCTCAAGCTTGAAATCGACGAAAGCCTGCTCACCCCGCAGGACCGCGATATGCTGGCCGACCTCGTGGTAGCCGCCGTGAACAAGGCCCTCGACGAAGCCGCTGAGCTGGCCGCCCAGGAGTTGAAACGCAAAACCAGCGGCCTGATGCCCAACGTGCCCGGCCTCGATTTGAGCGGTTTTGGGGCCTAACGCCGCGGCTTCCGTCGGTGCGGCCTGCACCGATGTGGCCATCGTTATCCTGAACTGGAATGGGGCGGGCTTCCTCGCCCGCTTTCTGCCGAGCGTGCTCGCCCACGCCGACGGCGCGCGCGTCATCGTGGCCGACAATGCCTCCACCGATGACTCTATTGAACTGCTGGCCCGCGACTTTCCCACCGTCGAGTTATTGCTGCTGGAACGCAACTTCGGCTTCTGCGAGGGCTACAACCAGGCGCTGGCCCAGGTCGACAGCCCGTTTTTCGTGCTGCTGAATTCCGACGTGGAAGTAACGCTGGGTTGGCTGCGTCCCCTGCGCGGCCTGCTCGAAGCCCACCCGCGCATTGCGGCCGTGCAGCCCAAAATACTGGCCCATGCCGACCCCACGCTGTTTGAGCACGCCGGTGGCGGCGGCGGCTACCTCGACCGCCTGGCCTACCCCTTCTGCCGCGGACGCCTCTTCGACACCCTAGAAAAGGACCTCGGGCAGTACGACGACGCGCGCGCCGTGGCCTGGGCCAGCGGGGCCTGCATGCTGGTGCGTCGCGCCGCCTGGCTGGAGCTGGGTGGTTTCGAGCCCGCCTTTTTTGCGCACATGGAGGAAATCGACTTCTGCTGGCGGCTCCAAAACGCGGGCCACGAAGTGTGGTACCACGGCGGCAGCGCCGTGCACCACGTGGGCGGCGGCACGCTTCCCAAAACCAACCCGCGCAAAACCTACCTCAACTTCCGCAACGGCCTGGCGCTGCTTTTTAAAAATGCCGCGCCCAGCGAGCTGCTCGCGCCCATGTTTCAGCGCCTCGTGCTCGACGGGGTGGCCGGCCTGCGATTTCTGGCCGCCGGCGAGTTCGCCAATTTTTGGGCGGTGCTGCGGGCGCACTTCAGCTTCTATGGCAAGTTGAGCTACTGGCGGCAGCGGCGGGCAGCGGCCCAGCCGCATTTGCGCGTGCGGGAGCGGGCCGGAGTGTACGATGGCAGCTTGGTGTGGGCCTATTTCGCCCGGGGCAAGCGTCGGTTTTCGGAGCTTCGCCTGCGCTGATTAATCCTGCCGAAGCGGGAGAAATCGGAAGGCTCCGCATGGCGACCGCACGCCGATTTCGCGCCAATTAATGCGTAAAATGTCGGAATGACCACGGCCAACCCTCGGAAATTTCTGATTGCATCTTGATTTGGCGGGCCTGTTTCGAGCTTAGATTTGCCTCCCCGACTATCCCGCTTTAACTCAAGATGAAAAACCCGCTACTTCAATTTGTTACCAGCCTGTTTCTATTGCTGGCCTCGGTTAGCCCGACGACCGCGCAGTGGTTTCATCGAATCGGGCATGTTAGCAAGTCGCAAACCAAGAAATCGGAGCACTCCAATAAAGGCGTAAAGCACAGCGCCAAGCACAAAACCAAGAAGCGTAACCCCGACCACGACGAGCGCCGCCGCCGCAAAGAAGCCAAGCGCCAGGAAAAGCGCCGCGCCGAAGGCCCGCGCCTGCTTCCGGCCGCCACGCCCGAACCGGAAAAAACAGCTCCGTAGTCAGCTAGCTGCCCGCCACTACAAATCCCAGACGGTGCTGCGCTGCTGGCGCATGGCCCGGCGCACGTTCATCCAGAAGGCCCCCGCGAAGTACAGTACGATGGGCGAGCCGAAGGTGAAAAACGAGGCATACACGAACGACAGCCGTACGCTGCGCGTGCTGAAACCCCACTTCTGGGCCAGGGCCGAGCAAAGGCCGAAAGACTGCGATTCGAGATAGTCGGTAAAGCGTTTCATGGGCGTAATCGGCTAGCGAAAAACAGTTTGTATGGGCTAAGATAAGGCATTGGGCGGGCAGAGGCAAGCTCAGCAGTGTAATTTTACCGCCCCGGCTTCGACTAATCCAACGGATTTTTCGTTGATAAGGCTGGATTTTTATTTTCGCGTTGCACGATTTGATGAGTAATTCTTTGCGGCCTCTGGCCTTTGGGCTGCTAGCCGCCACGGCCGGGCTCGCCGCCTGCTCCTCCTTGCCCAAGGTGCTGAAGCAGGCCGAATCCGGCCGGTCGGTAAGCACCCGCCCGCCGGTTCTCACCGCTTCGGGCGAGGCCGTACCCTTCGAAGTGGTGGCCCGGGTACCCGCCGCCCACCTGCACAAGGGCGTGGCCTACGAGTTGCTGCTGCGCTACCGCTACGAGCACGGCCTGCGCGAGGACACCCTCGGCCGCCTCACCTTCACCCCCGGCAACTACGTGTACGACGACGAGCACAAGGGCCAGCTCGTCGCCACCCAGAAGTTCACCATTCCCAACACACCCGGCCGCAACCCCGGCGAGCTGCTGGCCCACGGCCAGGTGCGCGAGCTGAAGAAGAATGGCAAAATCCTGCGCGCCCCCGCCGATGTGCGCGTGGCCCGCGGCATTGCCGACCCAGCCCGCCTCGTGTTTCGCGAAGACACCGTGCTGGCCCTGCTCCCCGAAAAAGCCAGCAACGTGATGAGCGGCACCCGCGTGCTCCCTTTCTTTTTTGATGAGGACCAGTGGTTTATCCGGGGCTATCTGGGCACCAACGTGCAGGCCCTGGAGGATTTGATTGACGCCAACCAGCACACCCGGCAGGTACTCATCATCGCCGGCCACTCGCCCGACTCGACCGACGCCCACAACCGCCTATTAGCCAGCAAGCGCGTGCGCATGCTGCTTTACTACTACAAGCAGCGCGTGAAGAATTTCTCCTATCTGAATAAGAATGAGGATATTCGCTTCGATACGCTGGCCTATGTGCGCAAGTGGGACACCTTCCTCCAGAAGGTGACCACCTCTGCCCTCAAGCCCGACCAAATTGACTCGGTCGTCACCATTATCAACGATACCCGGGGCAGTTTCGAAACCAAGGAAAAGGCCCTGCACCGGCTCTCGTTTTTCGACTACATCGAGCAGTACATCTATCCCGTGCTGCGCTTCGGCACCGTGGCCGTGACCTACACCGCGCCGCCGCGCTACAATTCGGAGCTTTACCTGCTTTCGAAAAAGATTGTGGAGAAGCAGACGGAAGCCGATGCGCTTACGCCGGAGGAGCTGCGCTACTCGGCCAACCTCACGCCGCTGCTGGCCGAAAAGCAGCGCATCTACGAGGTGTCGGCTGCCAATACCGGCAGTTGGGAAGCTTTTCACAACCTGGGCGTAATCCTGCTGCAACGCGCCGAGAAGGAGCCCCTCGATAAAGTTCGGAAGGCCTATTACCGGCGCGCGGCTACCAATTTCACGCTGGCCGCCCATCGCCAGCCCACGGCCGAGTTCTTTTACCACGCCGCCACCGCCTACCACCGCGCCGGCGACCGCCTCGAAGCCCTCCAGAACTACGATTATGCCATCAAGCTGGGCGGCGAGCGGCAGCTGTTGCGCAAGGTTTTCTCCGACCGGGCTGCCCTGGAAATCGAAGTCGGCCAGCCCGACGAGGCCCTGCGCAGCCTGCAATACGCTGGCCCGAGCTATCAGAACGCCCTCAACCGCGCCCTCATCGAAGTAGGCCGCGAGCACTACGAGCTGGCCCAGGAGCAGTACCGCCTGGCCCAAAGCCTGCGCCCCACGGCCGCCGCGCCCATCTACGGCCTGGCCGTGGTAGCCGCCCGCCAGAAGGATGAAGCCGCCGCGGGCACCCTGCTGAAACAAGCCGTAGCCCTCGACCGGAGCTACGCCCAGCGCGCCGTCGAAGACCTCGAGTTTCAGGATTATGCCCAGGGCAAAGTGTTCAAAGAGGCACTGCGCTAAGCAGCGTTGTCAAAGGAGTCAACCATGAACGTCATGCTGAGCTTGTCAAAGCATCTGTACCGCAATAGTAAATAGTTGCTTACGCGGTAGAAATACTTCGACAAGCTCAGCATGACGTCCTTTTATTCTTCCACCAACTTAGAATTACCCCGCACTTGCCCCGCGTTTGCCCAACGCCCCGGCCTGTTGTAGCTTTGCCAGACGGCCCAATTGCGGCTTTACCCAAACGAAAAACATGCGTCAGATTCAATTCCGTGAGGCCTTGCGCGAGGCCCTGTCCGAAGAAATGCGCCGCGACCCGCGGGTATTCCTCATGGGCGAAGAAGTGGCCGAATACAACGGCGCCTACAAAGTAAGCCAGGGCATGCTCGACGAGTTCGGGCCCGAGCGCGTGATTGACACCCCGATTGCCGAGCTTGGCTTCGCCGGCATCGGCGTGGGCGCGGCGGCCAACGGCCTGATTCCGGTTATCGAATTCATGACCTTCAACTTCTCGCTGGTTGCCATCGACCAGGTGATTAACTCGGCGGCCAAGATTTACTCGATGTCGGGCGGGCAGTACTCCTGCCCCATCGTATTCCGGGGCCCCACGGGCAACGCCGGGATGCTGTCGAGCCAGCACTCGCAGAACTTCGAGAACTGGTTTGCCAACACGCCGGGCCTGAAAGTCGTCATTCCCTCGAACCCCTACGACGCCAAGGGCCTGCTGAAATCGGCCATCCGCGACCCCGACCCGGTCATTTTCATGGAGTCGGAGCTGATGTACGGCGACAAAGGCGAAGTGCCCGAAGAAGAGTACCTCCTCGAAATTGGCAAAGCCAACGTGGTGCGCCAAGGCAAGCACGTGACGCTGGTGAGCTTCGGCAAAATGATGAAAATTGCCTACACCGCCGCCGACGAGCTGGCCAAGGAAGGCATCGAAGCTGAGGTTATCGACCTGCGCTCGGTGCGCCCGATTGACTACGACACGCTGGTAAATTCGGTGAAGAAAACCAACCGCATGGTGGTTATCGAAGAGGCCTGGCCGCTGGCCAGTATCTCGGGCGAGCTGGCCTACATCGTGCAGCGCCGCGCCTTCGACCACCTCGATGCACCCGTTATCCGCATCACCTGCGCCGACGTGCCCCTGCCCTACGCCCCCACCCTCATCGAGGCCTCGCTGCCCAACGTGGCCCGCGTGGTAAAAGCAGTGAAAGAAGTAACCTACGCCAAAGCATAAACGCTTTGCTTGCCGGGAAATGAGGAATGGGGAATTGCCTGATGGTTAATTCTTCATTCCTCATTTTTTATTCAGCATAGCGTTATTGCGGGGCCTCGCTCGGTGGCCGCCGCTGCCCGGCAGTGCCTTCTGACAATTGCCAGCAGCCCCAAAGCCAGCCGGTGACCAGCACCAGCATGGCCAGCTGCCGCACCGGCCCGCCCAGGCTTCGCCACCACGCCAGGGGCTGCCACGTGGCGGCTATACCCGTCAGCAGCAGCAAATGCAGCGGCAGCAGGAAGCGGCATTCCATCAGGGTTGGCAGCGTGAGCAGGCATGGCAGCAAAACAGCCAGCAGCACGGCTATAGGCCGAATAGTCGCGGGGGTAGCGACTGGTCCATTCAGTGAACGGACTGCTCGCCAGCGTGCCCAGGCCAACCACAGGCCTATACCGAGCAGCGCATAATTCAGCATCCGCAACGCGGTTTGGCCGGGTGGGTGCAGCCGCGTAGGATATGGCGTAGGGTAACGAATATCCAGCCCGTTGAACAGGTGGCGGGCGTAGCGGGCGGCGCTGCTGAAGGGGTGCTGGACCAGAAACCGCAGAAATTCTCCGTAGCCGCTGAAGCTTCGACCGGGTACTGCCGCCAGCGCCCGCTGCCCGGTCGAGTCCGCATAGACCAGCGAGCGCGGAATGGTGGGCACGAGGCTGGTTTCGTAGCGTTGGAAAGCCGTGCCCCAGGCCAGCTGCCGCAGGTAAAGCGGCTCTTTGCCGGGCCGCTGAGCCAGCACCAGCGGGCTGGTTTGGCCAAAATGACGCTGATTGATAAGCAATTGGGGCAGGAGCACGAGTGCCGCCCCCGCAACCAGCGCGGCCAGCAACTTTGATAAATGCGGGAGCGCGCCGCTTCTGCCCTGCCCAGCCAGCAGCCACAACACCCCGGGCAGGCAAGCCACGTAGATGGGCCGGATATTAATCGCGGCGGCGAGCAGCAAGCCCGCCCCTGCCGCCCAGAGCCAGGTGCGCCGGCCCAGCGCGGCCAGCCCCAGCGCCAGCAGCGTCAGGGCCGGCATATCGCTGAGGGTGAAGTTAAAATAATCGCGCCAGAAGACGAAGCCCAGCCCCAGCAGCACCAGCCAGCGGCCGCCGCTGATGGCCCGGCCGCTGGCACGCTGCCACAGCTCCGGGATGGCCACGCCAAAGAGCAGCGCCGCCCAGCCAACTCCCAGCACCCGTGCCCCGGCGAGCATGCTCCAGCCGGTGAAGTGGCACAGCAGCCGCGCCGGCAGCACCAGCAGCGGCCCCAGATAGCCGCGCAGGGGCTCATCGAATGCCAACAGCGAAAAGCCGCCGGGAGGCGTGAATTTCAACGATAACTCCCAGTACTCGGCCGCATCGAAACGGAACTGGCCGGGGCCGTAGCCGCTAAGGGGCAGGTAGGCGGCGTACAGGAGCAGCGTGGCCAGCACGCGCCAGCGCCACGACCACGGCACTCGCAAAACGGACGAAACATGGGGCATAGGCCCCGTAAAACTAGGCATTCGGGCCGGCCTGGCATGGTTTCGGTAGCGGGCAGGTCATCAGCGAGCAAACCGCCAACCGAAATGTTGCCGTACCTTTTGCCCCCCACCCGGCCAGCCTGGCCACCTCACCGCCTCCCACCCGCATGAACCACCGCCTGCACCTCAAATTCGAACAGCTCGAACGGGCTACCGAACAGCTCATTGCTTCGGCCGAAGCATTGGGCGACGATAAAACCAAGGCCCCGGCAGCCGGCCAATGGTCGGCGGTGCAGGTGGTGCACCACCTACTCTTCATCGAAGGCAACATTATCCAGTACGTCCAGAAGAAGGTGCAGGCCGATGAAGCACTACCCAAAGTAAGCCTGTTCACCCGGCTTCGGGTGCAGTTTGTGCGCCTCATGCTGCGCCTGCCGGGCCTCAAGTTTAAAGCGCCGCGCGGAGTTGCTACGCTCACCGATACCGGTGAAGTGCCCACGTTGCCCGAAATGCGCAAAACCTGGGAGGCTTCGCGCCGCCAACTCGAACGGCTGCTCAACGAGTTTCCGAGCCGGCAGCTGAGCCGGGCCGTATTTCCGCATCCGCGCTCGGGTCGCATCACCATTTATCAGGTGATGGAGCACTTGGTAGACCACTTGCTCCATCACCAGCAGCAGATGGCACGCATAACCAAGGCCCTGCGCCCGGCCGGCCCGGTACGCACGGCCGACGCGCAGGCTTAGCCGCCCACAAGCACCAACTGCTACTACTTCACCGGGGCTTCGTAGGCGGGTAGCGCCCGGAAACTCTCGGCCAGCTCGGCGGGCGGGGTGGTAAGCTTGCGCTTATCGAGGTCGAGCCAAGCCCCGTCGACGGTGACGGTAGCGGCCACCCGGCCGTCGGTTTTGTAGATGGTGTGCAGGATACTCCAGCGGGTGCCGTCGTCGTTCACGCTGCGTAGGCGGCTATCGACGCGAATTTCCTCGCCGATGTGGACTTCCTTCAGAAACACGGTTTCTTCGCGAAAGAGAATGGGGCCGAGGCGCAGCCGGGCAAATTCCTTGATGTTGTAGCCCCATTCAGCCAATAGCACGAGGCGCTGGTCGGCGGCATAATCGGCGTAGGCGGAGTGGCGCATGTGGCCGTTCGGGTCCATGTCGGCCCAACGGGTGCGGTAGGTGGTGGCGTTGGTCAAGGTCAGTTAAAAGTTAAGCTAGTAAAATCAGTATTAATATCGTTACGAATCAGTACTAGGGCAACCACCAGCAGGTCATGCTGAGCATGTCGAAGCATGACCGTTCGCATAATACATGATTGATGTTTAGTAAGCAACTGCTGAATAAGTACTTAAAGGCTGAATGATGAATTGTTAATTGTTGATTGCTAACTACCCATCGGCATCAGCCGAACCAGGTATTGGTCGTTTTCATCCTCGCTGAGAAACTCGGCAGTGTAGCCGGCAGTTTGGGCCGCGTCGTTCAACAAAGCCGCATCCACAAACAGCCAGGGGAAGGGTTCGCCCGACTTGCCCTGATAGCTGAGCGTGTACTCGACCTCGCCGTAGTACGGGCCGTTGAGGTTTAGCAGCAGTGCCCCATCCTCGTCTTCATAGAGGTAGCGCACGTCGGAGGATGTGGCCAGAAGCTGGCCGCCGGGGGCCAGCAGGGTCCGGGCGTGGGCCAGAAATTTATCGAGGCCTTCGAGCGAGCCCACCAGACCCAGGCCGTTCATTAGCAGCAGAATAGTATCGTAAGGCAGCTCGTTGGTGGGTAGCGGGGCAAACAGGTCGTGGCGGGCTACTACCCGTACACCGCGCTCGGTCATCACCTGAGCGGCCCCGGCCGACACGTCCACGGCCTTCACGAAGTCGAAGCCGCGGGTTTGCAGCTCGAGGCTGTGGCAGCCGGCCCCGGCCCCGAGGTCGAGCACGCGGCCCCGGGCTTCGTCGAGGGCCAGCCGCTCGAGCTCGGGCATTTGCAGCAGTGTGCGAAAGAAGTAGGATGCCGGCAGCGGCTCGTCATCGGCGGCCGAGCAATGCACCGTAACGGTGGCTTGGTGCTTGCCGTGGTGATAGTCCAGCAGGGCCTGGCCCAGAATGTCGGGAGCGGAAGTCGTGGTCATAAATCGAAGGGTGAGAGCGGGCCGTAGCGGCCGGGACCGGGCTCCGCGCCTGCTGATACGGCAGCGCGCAGATTAAGCCGGGCAAAATTACCCAAAACTTCGCGGCGGGCGCGGCCGTTTGTCTAACACCCATCAGTCCCACCGTACCATGCTGCCCGCCAAACTGCGTAAAGGCCAGTTGCCCACCAAAATCTGCATTACCTGCGGCCGGCCGTTCGAGTACCGCAAAAAGTGGCGCGCCAACTGGGATGAGGTGAAGTACTGCGGCGAAAAATGCCAGCGCAATAAACAAAAGGCCGGCACCGCTACCCCAACGTCCTGATAAGGTACCCCGTCCGTCGTATCCTTTCGGGCACATCCGCCGTTCCGTAACCCAGCTGCGGGCGTCGTCCGCAGCATTTTATTTTGATTCTCCGCCCCGCTTATGGCCTCTAACCTCGACTACCTCGACCCCGCTCTCCTTCCGCTCGTAGAAAAAGTGGATGCTTACTTAGAAGCCGAAAAAACCCTGCGCCGCCTCACCCAGACCAATACCCCGGCTGCCAATGGCACCAGTGAAAGCCCCGAGCAGCTACACCAGCAGCTGGCCCGGCTCGAACAGGAAATCATTGCCCTGCTCCCCACGCGCGATGAATGGGTGAAAGTGAACCTGGGCTACGGCCCCAGCCGCGTTGGGGCCTGGCAGGTACCGGCCACCGGCAGCACCCCGGCCCGCTACGAGCTGCGGGTAGTGCATTAACCCACTGTGCCATCAATGTCCCGCATTCCAGTCGTAGCCGAGCTCGGCCCAGTAGTCTTTGGGGCGGGTATCGGCGAAGGCAATGGTGCCGATGCGCTTGAGGTGCTTGATGCCGTATTTGAGGGGCGTGACTAAACGGAGCGGAGCCCCGTGCGCGGCCGTGAGCGGCGCGCCATTCATTTCATAGCACAGCAGGGTTTGCGGGTGCAGGGCGCTGGCAATATCGAGGCCCACGTAATATTTCTCATCGGGCGTCTGCATTCCCACGTAGGGCGCGAGGTCGGCGGGCGGGTTCAGGGGGTCGGCCGGGCGGCCGCTACGGGTGGCCAACGGGTAGCGGGCCAGGAAATCGGACAGCCGCGCTCCGGCCCAGTGCACCACAATGCTCCAGCCCTCAATGCATTTGAGCTCGGTAGTCATTTCCACCTTGGGCAGGGCCTGAATATCGGCCAGGGTGAACTCCTGGGTTTTGCCCGCGCCGTAGCCCTGCACGCGCAGGCGCCAGGCGGCGGGGTCCAGTTCCTCTGCTAGGCCAATGCGACCGTTTACCCGCGGGTCTTTGGCGCGGCTGCGGGCAAACTCAGGAGCCAGCCGTGTTTCCTTGAAATAAGCCTGGCTGAGCCGGCCATTGGCATCGAGCGCCTGGCGCAACGGGTGCGGAATGCCTGAATCGTCGGGCTGCGAAATCAGCCATTTCCAGCCGCCCAGGCCCGCCAGGCCCGCTAAGCCCAGGCCAATGAAGGAGCGACGCGAACGGCGGCGGGCTTGGGCCAGCACTTCCGCTTCGGGCCGGAGCGGGGTTTCGGGCGCGGGCGTCGGCGTTACCGGTGCGGAGTTCTGGTTGGTTGTCATCACGAGCGGGGCGAAGAAGTAGGCGTGAGCGAAGCATCGGCGGCGGGCAGCGACGTGGGGCCAGCCACCACCTGCCGGGTGGCCGAGTCAACTTCCACCACCTCAAAACCGGCCACCATGGCCCGGAAATTATTCCAGCCGGCGCGCACCACTTGGGCAATGTGCACGATAAAAAACAGCACGTAGCCAATTGTCAGCGCGAAGTGCAGGAGGCGGGCAAACTCGTATCCACCCAGCAGCTGCGTAAGCCAGCCAAACTGCGTGGGCTTGTAAATGGCCAGCCCCGTGAGCACCGAGCCCAGGCCCATCACAACGACGCTGGTGTAGGCAATCTGCTGGGCCCCGTTAAACTTGCGCACCGGCAACGGTTTCTTGTAGAGGCCCAGGTCGTGCAGCGTCACCAGCACGGCTTCCCGGAACGAGTGCCGGGTGGGCAGCAGATAGCGCCATTCGCCCGAAAAAATCGTGTAGCCCACGTACAGCAGCCCGTTCAGGAAAAACACCCACATCAGCACGAAGTGCCAGCTCATGCCCTGAGCCAGCTTGTGGTCGAGGTGAAAGGCTTCGTAAAACGATTGCGGAAAGAATTTGAACACCGTGGTTTCACCCCAGCCCAGACGGTACACGTCGTTGGCCCAGTATATCCACATCCCACTCCAAATCATGAGACTAAGAACCGGGAAGTTGACCCAGTGAAACCAGCGAATGGCCAGCGGATGCTTTTCGACGAGCTGCTTCATAAAATCCAGGTTGGGGCTGTAAACCAATGCAAGATACTTCGGGCCGCGTGCCCTACCCTGCCTGACGGCATATGCCAGCCAACCTTACAGCCCAACAGGGCCAAAAAAAAGGGGCACCCCAAAGGAGCGCCTCTTTCCATACCAAAACACCTTAAAAAACTATTCTTTCACGATGATAGCAACAAGAATTGAACCAAAAGATTCCCGTTTTTCCAAAAAACCTGAATTCTTCCAATTAAAAGCGGCCGCGAGACTTTCTAACATCACGCAGCCGCTCAGGGGTGGCTTTATTCCTTGGCAATGCGCGTAGTAAGTTGCGTATCGCCTACTTGTAGCACGAGCAGGTATAGGCCGGGCGACAGCCCGGGCAAGGCCAGCGGCAAGGCATTGGCTCCCGCCCGCACGGCTACCAGCTGCCGGGCAACCTCGCGGCCCAGCACATCCGTCACGCGGAGCTGGCCGGTACCCGTAGCCCGGGCTTCGAATGCCAGCGTGAAAGCCGAGCTGAAGGGATTGGGGGCCGTGCCGAACGTTTCGGCCACAAGGGCGGCCGGCTGGGTGGCTAGCACCACTTGCAGGTTGCGCGCCCCGCGGTATACCTGCCCCCGGATTTCGCCGCCCTGGAAGGCTGCGGTGTGCAGGTTCATGTACATGCTGTCGCGGCGGAACTGCAGCGAGCGACGCAGGGTAAAGGGCTGGCCCGTATTATCATCCTTCCAATAGCCGTAGGCGGCGGTGGCAGCGGTGGCGTTGTCGAAGAAGGGCATCAGGTTGAATACCACCGGCCCCGCCTGCGACGCCAGCCCCGTGTGGAAGTGGCCGCCAATGGGGGCACCGCTCAAGCCACCCCATACGCTCATAAAGTGCGCGTTGCTCTGGTCGCGGTCGATGCTGACGATGCCCACGCCGTAGCCGGCGCTGGTAGTTGGCGTAGGCCGCTCCTGGGCTCCGTTTAGCACGATGGTGTAGCCTTCGCGGGCCAGGCGCAGTAGCTGGCCGCGGACCTCCCCATTGGGATTAGCAGCTGTATTAATAACCAGGTTGATGCTGCCCCGCAAGAAGGCGTTTACGTCGTCCGGCGTGAGGCCGGTAAAGCGGAAGCCCACGACGTTGGTGGCGGGTGGGGTTGCGATGGTTACCGCGCCGATGGCGGTACCGTTGGCGACTCCCGCCGGCGAATCATAAACGGCAATACTGGTGGGCGGCCCGCTCAGGCCGGCAAAGCTCACGAATATCGTCATCGAGTCCAGCGTAGGTGACAGCCGGCCCAGGGCCAGGGCCTTCCCGGTGCTGGCGTTGGCGGGAACCATCTGGTTGCCGTCAAGGCGGGCATCGAAGGGCACGTTGCGAATTTCTGAGCTGAGCTGCCCCCGGATTTCACCATTAGCGTTGTTGGTGGTGTGCACGTTGATGTAAATCTGCCCCTGGCTGAGAGAAGTCAGGAAGGCAGGCGTCGGCACAATCTCACCCTCCAGCACGTTGCCCGTGAGGTAGGTTAACAGGTTCACCACTACGGGCCCAACCGCGCCCGCGGCCCCGGTGTGGAAGTGCGCGCCCGTGATGGTACTGCTCAGCCCGGCCAGAGTCACCCGAAACTTCAGTTTTTCCTGGTTCTGGCTGAGGGTGAAGATGCCCAGGGCACTGGCGCTGGTGGTCACGGCCGGTACTTCCTGCCCACCGGTTAGGTTGGCAACGAGGCCGGTTTCGGATTCGACCCGAATCTGCCCGCGGATTTCGCCCCCGCCGTTGGCCGCCGTGTGAATGTTGATGTAGTAGCCGCCGCGCAGGTATTTAGTCAGCTTAGCCGGCGCGATGTCGGCCCCCGTGAGAAAGCCCGACAGCCGATTGCCCCGCACCATGGGCACCAGACTGGTAATAATAGGGCCCGCCACGCCCACGGCACCATCGTGCACGTGCGCCCCGGTGATGGTCCCGCTCAGGCCGCTAAAGGCAGCCTGCACAAACAGCGTGTCGCGGGTTCCATTGAGGGTGAAGGCGGCAACGCCCTGTGCGGGCGTCGTCACGGCTGGCACTTCCTGGTCGCCACTGAGGCGGGCCGTAAGTAACAGCTGGGGACGCAGGTGGTCGGCGGAGGCAATCCGCGGGGCAGCCAGCAGCGCGGTGGTAGCAGCTAGCAAGCGAAGTAAAGGTATGCGCATGGGGAAGAATAGAAAAAGTGAAATAAATGTGGCGCGCTTTGGGCTGAGTGCCATAAGCTTTACTCGTTCCACAACCGGAGATGGTTGCCTGTGGTTGAACTACCTGCTAATAAAATTCGGGCTTTCGTGGTTTGAGCCCAGAAATCAGACACAAAAAAAGCCCGGACGCTCGTCCGGGCTTTGCACTATTTTTAAGTTAGCGGGTGCTTAGCGACCCATCATGCCGCCGCCGCCGCGCATGCCGCCCATCATCTTGGCCATCTGGGCCATGCCGCCCTTGGTCTGGCTCATCTTGTTCATGGTGCGCATCATTTTGCGCATCTGCTCAAACTGCTTCATCAGGTCGTTCACCTGCTGCAGCTCGGTGCCCGAGCCCTTGGCCACGCGGCGCTTGCGCGAGGCATTCAGCAGGTCGGGGTTGGCGCGTTCCTGCTTGGTCATGCTCCGGATGATGGCCTCGACGGGCTTGAAGGCGTCGTCGTCGATGTCCACATCCTTCATCGCCTTGCTCATGCCCGGAATCATGCCCATCAAATCCTTGATGTTGCCCATCTTCTTGATTTGCTCGAGCTGGCCGAGGAAGTCATTAAAGTCGAACTGGTTTTTCCGGATTTTCTTCTCGATGCGCTTGGCTTCCTCCTCATCGAACTGCATCTGCGCCCGCTCGACCAGCGAAATCACGTCGCCCATGCCCAGAATTCGCTGGGCCATGCGGTCGGGGTAGAAAAGGTCCAGCGCGTCCATCTTCTCGCCCGTCGAGATGAACTTGATGGGCTTTTCTACCACGGCCCGGATGCTGAGGGCCGCGCCGCCGCGCGAGTCACCGTCGAGCTTGGTGAGCACCACGCCGTCGAAATTCAGGCGGTCGTTGAAGGTTTTGGCGGTGTTCACGGCGTCCTGGCCGGTCATGGAGTCCACCACGAACAGCGTCTCGCTGGGGTTGATGGCCGCTTTCACGGCCTCAATCTCGCGCATCATCTGCTCATCCACGGCCAGGCGGCCGGCGGTGTCGATGATGACGACTTTTTTGCCATTCTTCTTGGCGTAGTCGATGGCGTTGCGCGAGATTTCGACGGGGTTCTTGTTCTCGACTTCCGAGTACACTTCCACGCCAATCTGCTCGCCGAGCACCTTCAGCTGGTCGATAGCGGCCGGGCGGTACACGTCGCAGGCCACCAGCAAGGTGCTGCGCCCCTGCTTTTTGACGTAGTTGGCCAGCTTGCCGGCAAAGGTGGTTTTGCCCGAGCCCTGCAGGCCCGAAAGCAGAATCACGGCCGGCTCGCCCTTGATGACGATGTCCTTTTTTTCGCCGCCCATCAGGTCGGTGAGCTCATCGTACACGATTTTGACCATGAGCTGGCCCGGCGACACGGCCGTTAGTACGTCGCGGCCCATGGCGGCGTCCTTAATCCGGTCGGTTACGTCCTTGGCAACCTTGTAATTAACGTCGGCATCGACCAGCGCACGGCGGATTTCCTTGATGGTGGCCGCGACGTTGATTTCGGAGATGCTGCCCTGGCCCTTGAGGGTTTTTATAGCCTTGTCGAGCTTACTGGAGAGATTGTCAAACATGAATCACGGATTAATCGGATTACGGGTGGATTGCACGGATTTTATAGCTGCTCTCCAGGTGCCGTAGTCAGGCTGTTGAACCTCAAAAGTAGCCACAAAAGGCCAAACGGTTGGCAAATCCTTACCTTCGCGGCCCGCTTTCTGAACCTGATTTCCGTGTCTGCTACCCGTCCGCTACGCCTACTCGTCATCACCTACTACTGGCCACCCTCGGGCGGGGCGGGCGTGCAGCGCTGCCTGAAGTTCGTGAAGCACCTCGGCCACTTCAATGTGGAGCCCACCGTGATTACCGTGGACCCGGCCCAGGCCAGCTACCCCGTGCGCGACGAAAGCCTGCTGGCCGAGGTGCCAGCCACGGTGCGCGTCATCCGCACCGGCACCACCGAGCCGTTCGAGAGTTACAAGCGGCTCACGGGCCGCGCCGTGCCCTACGGCGGCTTCGCCAACGAGGGCAAGCCGGGGCCGTTGCAGCAGGTGCTGCGCTTCGTGCGGGGCAACCTGTTTATTCCGGACCCGCGCCGGGGCTGGAACCGCCACGCCCTGGCGGCGGTGGAGCAGCTGCTGGCGGCCGGCGAGCAGTTTGATGCCGTGCTCACGTCGTCTCCGCCGCACTCCACCCAGCTTATTGGGTTGGAGCTGCAGCGCCGCCACGGCCTGCGCTGGCTGGCCGACCTGCGCGACCCCTGGACGGACATCTACTACTATAAGGACCTGCACCACACGCCGCTCGCCGCCTGGCTCGATGCGCGCTACGAGCGCCAGGTGCTGGCCCACGCCGATGCCGTGCTGGTAACTTCGCCCGAAACCAAGCGTCTTTTTCTGGCCAAAAACCCGGCGCTGCCGACCGATAAATTTCATGTGCTGCCCAACGGCTACGACGAGTCAGATTTCCGGCAGCCCTCGCAGCCGCCCCGCGACTGCCTGCGCATCACCCACACCGGCACCATCACCGAGCTCTACCACATCAACCGCCTGCTCGACGCCGTGGCCGCCGCCGCCGCCGCGCATCCGATGGTGCCGCTGCGGCTGCGGTTTGTGGGGCAGGTATCGGCCCAATTGCGCGGGCAGATTGCCGGGGCCGGCCTGAGCGAAATCACCGAGTACGTCGACTTCGTGCCGCACGCTAAATCGGTGCAGTACCTGCTCGAATCGTCGGTGCTGCTGATGGCAATTCCGGACGTGCCGCGCAATATGGGTATCCTGCCGGGTAAGGTGTTCGAATACCTGGCGGCCGGCAAGCCCATTCTGTGCGTGGGCCCGCGCGGCTGCGATGCCGACCACCTGCTGCGCGAGTGCGGCGCGGGCGAAGCCCTCCCCTACGAAGACGCTAAGTTGATGCGCCAGACGCTGGAGCAGCTGGTAGCCCACTGGCTGGTGACCCCCAACCTCGATTTACCGGCGCTGGGTAATGCGCGGTATTCGCGCAGGGGGCTGACGGGGGCGCTGACTGGACTGGTGCAGGCTGAAGGTTAAGTTGATTCAGCGGCGAAGGTCATCGGCCAGCTGCTGGCTGAACGTTTCGCTGGCAGCCTTTTGCAGGTGGTTGCCATCGGTGGTGGCGTAGGGCGCGGCACTATAATCGAGGTAGGCAACGGCGAAATCGGCCGCCAGCCGGCGCATCTTTGCTTCGAAGCCGGGTTGATACTGCTGCTCCAGGGCTCGCAGGCCGGGGCCCACGGGCAGGCGTACCAACACCACGCGGCCGTGTGCCTGCAGGAATTCGACGGTCTGGCGTAGGGCAATGAGGCGGCCGGCCGCAAGGTGCTGCGTGGCGGCCAGCCGGCGGTAGTCGAGCAGCTTGCGGGCGGTGCGGGCGCGCACCTGGGCGCTGTCGAGGCCGATGTTGACTTCGAGCCAGCCATCGGGGTGCAGGCGCTCGGTGGCGGTGGCAAAGTCAAGGGGCAGGCGGTAGAGCGGCTTAGTCTGGTAGTGGGCGAGGTAGGCCAGATTGGGGCTTTGGCTGACTTCGTGCAGTTGGCCGATAAAGGACTGGGCCTCGGGAAAAACGTCGGCCTCGGCCGCCCCGGTTGGGCCGTTGGCTGACAGCGACCACGGGTCGACGGCCACGAGGAACAGGCCGTGGCGCACTTCCGGCCGCAGCTTGCGCCGGATGCTGGCTAAGTAGGCCGGGCCGTAGGGCGAGTGCGTAAGGGTGAAGGCGTAGTTCAGCAGCGGCCCCTCGAACTGCCCACCCAGCCGCGCCGCCAGCACCGCCGGCCGGATGCCCTGCGCCGCCCGCGATGTACCCAAAATCAGCGAGCCCGCCGCCGGGCTGGCAAAGCGGCCATAAAAGGCGTCGACCCCGCCGCGCAGCACCACGGGCAGCAGCAGCGCGGTGCCCAGCGCGCCCGCCACCGCCAGCACCAGCAGGCGCAGTAGCAGCTTGGCAACGGGATATGACTGAAGCATCTTCAAAACTGGAAGTAGATGAAGGAAGTGCTGTTGAAAATACCCAGGTACAGGATGAGCAGCGTTAGGCCCACGTAGCCTCCCCAGCGGGTGGGCCATGGCTGCGCCGCTACCCAGGCCTGCGGGGCGCGGCAGCTGCCGAAGTATTCCACGACCAGCATCAGGCCCACGGCCAGGGCGGCCACGGCCAGCTCGGGGCGGTAGTGCTGCGAGAAATCGAGGAGTAGCGTGGCCACCTGCCGGCCATTCAGCTGCCACCCGCTGAGCAGGTGCCCGCTGATAAACAGCGCGTCATCCAGGGTGTTGGCGCGGAAGAAAATCCAGGCGTAGGCCACCAGCCCAAACGTGAGCAGCACCCCGAGTCCGCGCCGCAGCCCCGGATGCGCCGCCAGCCCCGTGCGCTGGGCCAGCCACTCGCGCCCTGGTCGGGCCCAGGTGCTCAGCACCAGGTACAGCCCGTGCAGGCCGCCCCAGACAATAAACGTGAAGTTCGCCCCGTGCCAGAGCCCGCTGATGAGGAACACGGCCAGCAGGTTAAAGTAGGCCCGCGCCGGCGCTACCCGACTGCCACCCAACGGAATATACACGTAATCCCGAAACCAGCTGGAAAGCGAAATGTGCCAGCGCCGCCAGAACTCGGGCACCGAGGCCGACTGGTAGGGCTGCCGGAAGTTCAGGTTGAAATCGAAGCCCAGCACCCGGGCGGCACCCCGGGCCAGGTCGGTGTAGCCCGAGAAGTCGCCGTAAATCTGGAAGGTGAAGGCCAGCGTGGCCAGCAACAGCAGCGGGCCTTCGGGGTGCTGGCGCGGATGGTTGAACACCGGGTTCACGAGCAGGGCCAGCCGGTCGGCCACCACCACTTTCTTGAACAGGCCCCAGGCCATGAGGCGCAGCCCGCTGATGATGCGGGCATAGTCGAACGAATGCGCGCGCTGGAACTGCGGCAGCATGTGTCCGCCCCGCTCGATGGGCCCGGCCACCAGCTGCGGAAAAAACGCCACAAACAGCGCGAACCGCCCAAAATTCCGCTCCGCCGCCAAGCGGCCCTGGTACACGTCAATCATGTAGCCCACGCTCTGAAACGTGTAGAACGACACCCCCACCGGCAGCAGCAGGCCCAGTGCCGGGCCGGTGCCCACGGGCAGGTGCAGGGCCCCGGCCAACGCCAGCACCGCATCGCGAAAGAAGTTAAAATACTTAAAGATGAACAACGTGCCCAGGTTGCTAATCAGGCTCAAGGCCAGCCAGGGGCGGCGCTGGGGCTTGGTGGGCAGCCGGCTCATGCGCACGCCACTGTAGTAGTCGAGGGCCGTGGTGGCCAGCAGTAGCAGGGCGTACGCGGCCCGCCAACTCATGTAGAAGTAGTAGCTGGCCAGCAGCAGCAAAGTCCCGCGCCAGCGCGGCGGCAGCCCATAGTAGAGCCCGACGACGACCGGAAAAAAGACGAGAAAATGCAGTGAATTGAAGAGCATGCGCAGCGCGGAGGCTCAAATGTAGGAAGCAGCCTTTGCTGCATCGGGTGCAAGGCCCCCTGTTTCGAGTAGTTTACCCGCCTCAGAAAGCGCGCCGCCGTTACGGCCTTGCGCCCACCGGGGCATACCCAGGCACTTTCTTTCGGCCCGGGCCAGCTACCCAGCAAAGCCGGCGTGCTACGTAGCTACCGCCTACTTTTGCAGTCCTGTTTTTGGCTTATCTATTTTCATGGCTCTCGACCTCAATCACAAATCCATTCTTGTTACGGGCGGCACCGGCTCCTTCGGCAAGCAGTTCGTTCGCACCGTTTTCGAACAATTCCCGCTGGTGAAACGCCTGGTGGTGTTCTCGCGCGACGAGCTGAAACAGTACGAGATGAGCCAGGAATTCAGCCCGGCGAAATACCCGGCCATTCGCTACTTCATTGGCGATGTGCGCGATGCCCAGCGCCTGCACCGGGCCTGCGAGGGCATCGACATCGTGATTCATGCCGCCGCCCTCAAGCAGGTGCCCGCCGCCGAATACAACCCGATGGAGTGCATCAAAACCAATATTTTCGGGGCCGAGAACGTCATTAACGCCGCCCTCGACTCGGGCGTAAAGGAAGTGGTGGCCCTGAGTACCGACAAGGCCGCCGCCCCCATCAACCTCTACGGCGCGACGAAACTGTGCTCGGATAAACTCTTCGTGGCGGCCAATAACATGAAGGGCAGCCGCGATTTGCGCTTCTCGGTGGTGCGCTATGGCAACGTAATTGGCTCGCGCGGCTCGGTGGTACCGTTCTTTTTGCAGGAGCGGCACAAGGGCGTGCTGCCCATCACCCACCCCGACATGACGCGCTTCAACATCTCGCTCGAAGAAGGCGTGGACCTGGTGCTTTACGCGCTGGAGCACGCCTGGGGCGGCGAGATTTTCGTACCGAAAATTCCCAGCTATAAAATCACGGAAGTGGCCCGCGCCATCGGCCCCGCGTGCGAGCAGAAAGTCATCGGCATCCGCCCCGGCGAGAAGCTGCACGAGGCCATGATTACCGAAACCGACGCTCTGAGCACGGTGGAGCTGGCCCGTTACTACGTCATCCTACCTTCGATGCCGACCTGGAACGTGGACAAGTTTATTGCCGAATTCGAGGGCAAGCGCGTGCCGCTGGGCTTCCAGTACGACTCGTTCAACAACGAGGAATGGCTGGATGCCGAGCAGATTAGGGAGGAAATCCGCCTGCACGTCGACCCCAACTTTGCGGTGTAGCGCCTAGCGCCGCACCTCTACCCAGCCCTTAAGCACCTGGCCGGTAGTGCGTTGCCGCAGCTGATAGAAATAGCTGCCATCGGGCTGGCCGGGGGCATCCCATCGATTGTCGTAGCTGGCCTGCTGATATACTTCGCGGCCCCAGCGGTTGTACACCCGCAGGCTCCAGTCGGCAGCCAGCAGGCCGCTTACTACCAGGGCCTGATTGTAAGGGTCGTTATTGGGGGTAATGATGGTAGGAATAATCACTGGACACGGCTTCGTGACGACGCGTACCGTGTCGCGGGAGGTACATCCTGCGGCGTTCTGAACTTCAAGCCAATACTGGCCGTCGGCCCGGGCCAGCAGCGTGGCGGCGGTGCTGCCATCCTGCCAGCGGTAGCTCGTGCCGGGCAGTTGGGGCGAGGCCTGCAACAGTACGCCTGCCGCTTCGCACACGAGTGTATCGCGCGGGGCAATGCGCAGCAAGGGCAGCGGGCTCACAGTACAAAGGAGGCGGGCCTCGAGCACCCCGCTGGCCGTGCTGGCCGATAGCGTGACGAGGCAGGTACCGGGCTTCGCGTACCGATGCGCGATACTGGGCCCAGTAGCGGTATTGGCCGAGCCGCTGGCTGGTTCGCCAAAGTCCCAGCGCAGCGTAACCGAATCGATAGCTGCCGGGGGGCTCAGGGCCACGGCAGTAGCGGCAAAGCGGGAAATTTCGCCTAAGCAGCCGCCTCCTGCGCGCGCGGCCCGCAGCCGCTGAGGCAGACGGTTGGCGAAGTTGGGCAGGCCCGTGCCGTGCCGTCCGGTCCCAAGGCTCACGCCGGCCAGCACGTACTGGCAGGCACTGCCCGGCACGTTGGGGCGCTCCACTACGCCCAGCGTGCTGGTGGGCAGGCGCTCGAGCTGGTTGGCCACATAGATGCGGTCGTCGAGCCCCCGCAGCAAGGCCCCCATGCTGCCGGAGGCTATTTGCTGCACCGGCAGGCCGGGGGCGCGCACATCAACCTGAAACAGACCGGGAGCGGGTCCCGGCCCCGGGGGCGGCACGAAGTCGAGACCAGCCGTGAGGTAGAGCAGGCGGCCATTGGCCGAAAACTCGATGCCGTAGGGCCGGTTCGGGACTGGCAGGGCAATGGGAATGAGCTGGGGGGCGCTTATCTGGCCGGTCTGGTTGTCGAAGGCGAACAGCTCGGCCACCCCGCCGTCGGGATTCGTGACCGCCAGCCGCGTCCCGTCGGGCGAAGCCCGCATCGAGCCGTAGGCCCCAATGCCGGCGAAGGGGCTGGCGGGCCCGTGCACGCTGCCTACGCGGCTCAGCACGGGCGGGCCCAGCCCCGTGGCCAACAGCGGGTAGCACAAAAACAAATTGGTTTCCCAGCCATGGGCTACCACCCAATAGTGCGTGCCATCGGCGTGGCGCACAGCCGTGAGGGCTTCCGTGTAGCCGCTGCTCAGTACCGAACTACCCACCTGGAGCGAGCTGGGCTTCGCCACATCGCCCAGGCCACCGTTCAGGGCCAGGTCTACTATTGAATAGCGGAGCCCACCTCGCAGCCTGTTCTCGGCGCAATCGAGCGTGAACAAGAAATACTGCTGGCGATAACCGGGGCGGGGCAGCAGCAGCGCCCCCTGGGCGGCGGAGGCACAGCCGCCTACCAGCTGGCCATTGGGCATGGGCCGGTCCTGCCGGTTCCATACCTGCTCGCCGTTGGTGTAGCACAGCAGCCGCCCCGTTGAGTCGGACATCGAAGCACTGGCTTCCAGCGACGAGAATGACGAGTTGATAGACGCGGGGAGAGGCGGCCCCACCGGCACGCTGGGATAGAAACTGAGGGCAGCCCGATAGCCAAAGTGCCAGTAGCTGAACTCGAACTGAGCCCGGGCCGGAGCCGCCAGCACCAGCCACAGCGGGGCCAGCAGCGCGAAGCGAAGACAGGCAGATGACATGAGGGAAGGGGTAAGGACGACCAGCACCCGACCATACCGCCGGGCAGCGGCTGCAAAGTAAGCCTGCCCCCCCCAACCGGCCAAGCCGGCGCGCGCGGTGCGGTTCCTTATCTTTGCCCGCCCATGCCCGAACTTGCTTTCACCCCCACCCGCCCCCTGCCCTACGGCCGCCAGTTTATCTCAGAGGCCGATGTGGCCGCCGTCGTGGCCAGCCTGCACGGCGACTACCTCACCCAGGGCCCCACCGTGGGGGAGTTCGAAAAACAGTTCGCCGCCTACATCGGCGCGCAGTACGCCGTGGCCGTGAGCAACGGCACGGCCGCCCTGCACCTGTGCGCCCTGGCGCTGGGCGTGCAGCCGGGGCAGCGGGTCATCACCTCACCGCTCACGTTCGCGGCGTCGGCCAACTGCGTGCGCTACTGCGGTGGCGAGGTGCATTTCGCCGACATCGACCCAGCCACTGGGCTGATTGATTTGGCCAAAGTAAGGGCCCTGCTCGAAGCCCATCCCAAAGGTTATTTCACGGGTCTGATTCCGGTAGATTTCGCCGGCCTGGCCGTGAACCTGGAGGAAGCCCGCCGCCTGGCCGATGCCTTTGGCCTCTGGATAATCGAAGATTCCTGCCACTCGCCGGGTGGCTTCTTTATTGATTCAGCAGGAAAAGAGCAGCAATGCGGCAATGGCAACTTTGCCGACCTAGCCATTTTCAGCTTTCACCCCGTGAAGCACATTGCCACCGGCGAGGGCGGCATGGTGACCACCAACTCCGAGGCTCTGTACCACCACCTGCTGCGCCTGCGCACCCACGGCATCACCCGCGACCCGGCCGACCTGGTGCGCGAACCCGACGGCGGCTGGTACATGGAGATGCAGGAGCTCGGCTACAACTACCGCCTGCCCGACCTCAACTGCGCCCTCGGCCTGAGCCAGCTCGCCCGCGCCGACGAGGGCCTCGCCCGCCGCCGCCAGCTCGCCGCTCAGTACGACGCCGCGTTTGCGCACGTCGACGGCCTCACGGTGCTGGCCCCCGGCCGGCCGGGCCACGCCTACCACCTCTACGTGGTGCAGGTGGCCGACCGCAAGGGCCTCTACGACTTCCTCAAAACCAAACAGATATATTCGCAGGTGCACTACATTCCGGTGCATCGCATGCCCTACTACGAGGGCCTGGGCTGGCGTGAAGGCGACTTTCCGCTGGCCGAAGAATACTACGCCCATTGCCTCAGCATTCCCCTGTTCCCGACGCTGACCGATGAGGAGCAGGGATACGTGGTAGCGTGCATTAAAGAATTTATAGAACGTCATGCTGAACGCAGTGAAGCATCTCTACCGCAACACTAATTAATTACTGCTGCGGTAGAGATGCTTCACTGCGTTCAGCATGACGTTCTGCTACCCTGCTTAAACAACGTTCCCCTTGCAGCATACCCAACAAGAAGACTTCTGGGCCGGCGACTTCGGCCGCGAATACACCGACCGCAACTCGCGGCCCCTCGATGAGTGGAACGAGTTCTACCGCAGCATCTACGGCCACACCAAGCTGGAGATGAACGCTGAATTTATCGGGGAGCTGCCGCGCGAAGCCCGTATTTTGGAAGTGGGTTGCAATACTGGCATGCAGCTGGTGGGCCTGCAGGCCATGGGCTTCACCAATCTGTACGGCATCGAGCTGCAGGCTTACGCCGTGGAGAAGGCCCGCGAATTTGTGCGCGGCGTGAACATCCTGGAAGGCAGTGGCTTCGATTTGCCATTTAAGGACAACTACTTTGATTTGGTGTGCACCAACGGCGTGCTCATCCACATTGCCCCCGAGGACTTGCCGCGCATCATGGGCGAGATGGTGCGCTGCTCGGGCCGCTACCTCATGGGCTACGAGTATTATGCGCCCGACACCACGGCCATCAATTACCGGGGCAACGAGGGCTTTTTGTGGAAGACCGACTTTGCCCGGGTGTTCCTGGAGAATTACCCCGAGCTGCGCTTGGTGAAGCAGCACCTCTACCCCTACATCAACGACGCCGAGCAGGGCAACCAGGACGTGATGTTCCTGCTCGAAAAAGTGCCGGGCTGATGCAGACCGCCGGAATCATCTCGCAGGTGCGCATGGCCAGCACCCGCCTGCCGGGCAAGGTGCTGCTGCCCGCCGCCGGCCGCCCCCTGCTCGACTACCACGTGGCGCGCCTGGCCCAAAGCGGCTTGCCCCTGTACCTGGCTACTACTACCGAGCCCGCCGACGACGCCCTGGCCGCCTACGCCGAAGCTCACGGCCTGCCCTACCACCGCGGCTCGGAAACCGACGTACTGGCCCGCTACTACGAAACGGCCGTCAAATTTGGCCTCGATGTCATCGTGCGCGTCACCTCCGACTGCCCGCTGGTGGACGGCCCGCTGATTGGGGCCGCCGTAGCCCGCTACCTGGCCGATGCCGACCCACTGGAATTTCGCTCCAACTCCATCATCCGCAGCTTCCCGCGTGGGCTCGATTTCGAGATTTTCTCGCTGCCCATGCTGGCCGAAGCCTACGAGCGCGCTGACTTGCCCTACGAGCGCGAACACGTTACGCCCTACCTGAAAACCGGCCCCGCCGCCCACCGCTTCCGCAACGTGGACGAAGTGTGGCCCGGCGGCGATTTCAGCCGCTTCCGCATCACGCTCGACACGCCGGAGGACTACGAAGTGCTGCGCCGCCTCATCGAGGAGCACCACGCCGACCAGCTGGCCCTGCCCGAGCTGCTGGCCCTGCTCGAAGCCCATCCCGAAATCATGGCCCTGAACGCCGACGTCGAGCAAAAAACCACCTGAGCATGAGCGCGCAAACCAACCCCGCCGACCTCCTGCACCGCAACGAGCTGGGCTACTACGAAGTCACCCGCAAGCCCACCCCCGAGGAGCTGCGCGACTACTACGCCCAGCGCTACTACCAGGAAAACCGCAGCAGCTACCAGCCCACCTATTCCGAAGCCGAGCGCGAGCACATCGAAGGCAAGCTGCGCCTGCGCTATTATGTGCTGGCCCAGTTGCTGGAGCTGGGGAAGGAGGCCACCCCGGATGATTCGCCCGCTCCGTTAGCCACTGCCGACTCCGCGGCTTCGGCGATGCCTGCGGGCCATACCTTTCTCGACGTGGGCTGCGGCGAGGGCTGGGCGCTCGACTACTTCCAGCGCCAGGGCTGGGACGTGCTGGGGCTCGATTTCAGCAGCTTCAGCCTGGAGCAGTTTCACCCCAACCTGCGCGGCCGCCTGCGCGCCGGCGACCTCTACGCCGGTCTCCAGGACCTGATAACCGAAGGCCGGCAGTTCGATGTGCTTTGGCTCGACAATGTGCTCGAACACGTGCTCGACCCCGCCGAACTGCTGCGCCGCTGCCGCGCCCTCACCCGCCCCGGCGGGGTGCTGCTGGTAGACGTACCCAACGACTTTTCGCCCCTGCAGCAGCACCTGCTGGCCGCCGGCCACATCGACCGACCGTTCTGGGTGGCCCTGCCCGACCACCTCTCATACTTCGGACCCGCCGGCCTGCGCAACCTGGCTGCCGCCACCGGCTGGCGCACCGCCCGCCTGCTTGGCGACCAGCCCATTGACCTCAACCTGTTCAATCCCGCCACCAACTACGTGCAAGACCGCAGCCTGGGCAAAGCCGCCCATCAAGCCCGCCTCGAGCAGGACAACTTCCTGCTGCGCACCGCCCCGCTGCCGGCCGTAGCCGCCTACTACGAGGCCATGGCCGGCGTGGGCCTGGGCCGCAACCTGGTGGCATTTTTGCGGCCGGAGTAGAAAGCAAAAAGTACGTCATGCTGAGCGGAGGCGCAGCCGCAGTCGAAGCATCTCTACTGGGGGAGTAATCCAATGGAAGCAACGAAGCGGTAGAGATGCTTCGACTGCGGCTGCGCCTCCGCTCAGCATGACGTTCCTTTGTGTTCGTTAATTCAACCGCCCTACTCTTCATGTCTTCCCCCATCTCCGTGCTCAGCGGCGCGCTGCCCGCCGAGCAGCTGCGCCGCTCAACCTTCGCCCAGAGCCTGCGCGAGTCGCCCATTCCGAACACCGAGCTGCTGAGTAACCTGGGCCTGTACCTCAACCGCCAGACGCTTTCGCGCCTGCTATTCATGGCCGAGCTCTACCAGCACATCATCCCGGTGCACGGCGTGGCCATGGAGTTTGGCGTGCGGTGGGGCCAGAATCTGGCCCTGCTGCACGCGTTGCGCGGCATGTACGAGCCCTTCAACTACAATCGCAAAATCATCGGCTTCGATACGTTTGGCGGCTTCCCGTCGGTCGATGCCAAGGACGGTGGGCTGGTGAAACCCGGCGACTACGGCGTGAGCGCCGACTACCAGCGCCAGCTCACCGACATCCTGGCCCTGCACGAGGCCGACAGCCCCATTCCGCACAAGCGCAAGTTCGAGCTCGTGGCCGGCGACGCCACCGAAACCGTGCCCCGCTACCTGCGTGACCACCCCGAAACCATCATCGCCTTTGCCTACTTCGATTTCGACATCTACGCCCCCACCAAAGCCTGCCTCGAAGCCATCCGCCCGCGCCTGACCAAGGGAGCCGTGGTGGCCTTCGATGAGCTGAACTGCCCGGAGTTTCCCGGCGAAACCCTGGCGTTCGATGAGGTATTCGGCGTGGCCAACTACGCCCTGCGACGCAGCCCGTTGAATCCGCTGATTTCGTATTTGATTGTGTGACCTTGGGCCGGTGATGAGTTAAAGAGGAGTCATGCTGAGCGCAGCCGAAGCATCTTGCGTGCCACCACTAACCCTTTTATTGAACGATTGAGTTGCTAGCACACGCGAGATGCCTCGGCTCCGCTCGGCATGACGGTCTGCTTTAATAATTCGTACTTCCCACCGTTCATGCCCACCGCCTACCGCATCCTGCGCCGAAACGACTACCGCCACGGCCGCTACCGCCTGCTGCCCATCCGGCCCGACGACCGCGAGGCCATCCGCCAGTGGCGCAACGCCCAGCTGGACATTCTGCGCCAGGCCGAACCACTGAGCACCGAGTCCCAAGAGAGGTATTTCCGGGAGGTCGTTGCGCCGCTATTCGACGCTGAGCAGCCAGCCCAGCTGCTGTTTTCGCTGCTGCTCGATGAGGAGCTGATTGGCTACGGTGGGCTGGTCCACATTGACTGGCTGGCGGGCCGGGCCGAGATTTCCTTCCTGCTCGAAACCAGCCGCAACGCCCATATTCCTACCTTCCAAGCCGACTTTGCCGCCTATCTGCACCAGCTGCGCCAGGTGGCTTTTGAGGACCTGAGCCTCCAAAAAATCAATACCGAAGCCTACGACGTGCGCCCCTACCTCACCGAGGTGCTTGCCGCTGAGGGCTTTACTGAGGAAGCCCGCCTGCCGCGCCACGTACGGGTGGCCGGGCAGCTGGTTGACACCGTGTTTCACAGCTGCTTCCGGCCCACGGGCGCTTACCGAGGCAACATTTTAATAACGAGCCTGGCCGGCAAGGCCCCGCTGCTGCGCGCCGTGCAGGCCGCCGCCCGCCGCCTGCACTACGCCACCCGCGTCGTCGGGGCCGACCTGAACCCCCTGGCCCTGGCCCGCCCGCTGGCCGACGACTTCTGGCCCATGCCCGCCCTGCGCGACGAGGCCCTGCCCGAGCTGCTGGCCAGCCTGAAACAGCGCGGCATTGCCTACCTCATCCCCACGCGCGACGGCGAGCTGGCCTTCTGGAGCCGGCACCGCGCCACCCTGGCCGAGGCCGGCGTGGCCGTGTTGGTAAGTCCCCCCGAGGCCGTGCACCGCTGCCTCGACAAGCTGGAATTTGCCGCCTTTGGGCAGCTTCACGGCTTACCCGTTATCGCCACGGCCCGCGACATTGATACCCTGACTGAGCGCCAGCTTCACCCGCCCACGGCCTTCGTCGTAAAGGAGCGCCACGGCGCGGGCTCCCTCAGCCTGGGCCTGAACTTAACGGCCGCCGCCGCCCTGGCCCACGCCCGCACCTTGCAGGAGCCCGTGTTTCAGCCCTTTATCCACGGCCGCGAAATCAGCGTGGATGGCTACGTCGACCGCACCGGCCGGGTCCACGGCCTTATGGCCCGCACCCGCGACGTGGTAATGCACGGCGAGTCGCAGGTGACGACCACCCTGCCCGATGCCGCCCTGCTGGCCCGCCTGCTGCCGCTGGTCGAAAAGCTGGGCCTGTATGGCCCGTTCGTGCTGCAGGCCCTGCTGACGGATGAGGACGGTCTGCACCTCATCGAGTGCAACTGCCGCTTCGGCGGAGCCTCCACGCTGGGCATCGCGGCGGGGGTCGATTCGTTCTACTGGTTTTTGCAGGAAGCTGGCGGAGCGGATTTGCAGGCATTTCCGTTTGTGCCGGCTTCCGGAATGATGCGGCAGGTGCGGACCGCGACGGACAAAACGTTTCACTTGTTGATGAATGAGGAATGAAGAAAGAAGAATTGAGCCCGCCGAAATTCCTCACTCCACATTCTTCATTCCTCATTAAGCGTAGCGTTCTGGTTTTCGACCTCGACGATACCCTTTACCCCGAGCTGAGCTACGTACACAGTGGCTTCCGGGCCGTGGCCGGCTTCCTGAGCCCGCTGCTGGGCGTGCCGGCCGAAACGCTGGCCATTGGCTTGGTAGCCGAGGAAGCCGCCCACGGCCGGGGCCAGGTGTTCGACAACGTGCTGCACCGGCATGGCTGCTGGAGCAAGACACTGGTGGCCGCCTGCCTGCGCGCCTACCGCCAGCACCGGCCTCAAATCAGCCTGTTTCCTGATGCAGAACGGGCGTTAACCCGCTTCGCCGGCCAGCCGCTTTACATCGTGACCGACGGGCATAAAGAGGTGCAGGCTCGTAAAGTGGCCGCCCTGGGGCTGAACGAAAGGGTGCATCACGCCTACCTCACCAACCGCTACGGCCGCCACCGCGCCAAGCCCGACCCGCACGTTTTCCAGCTTATCTGCCAGCGCGAGGGCGTGGCTCCGGCGGAAGTCACCTACGTGGGCGATAACGTGAAAAAGGATTTCGTGGGCATTAAGCCATTAGGCTTCAATACCATACGTATTTTACGCGGCAACTACGCGCACTACGTGGCCGATGTCGCGCATGAGGCAGCTCGGGTTATTGAGTCGCTGGACGAGCTGTAGCGCAGCACGCAGCAAAGGCGGCGTGCCACAGTACCTTTACGCCCTCGAATTTGCTTCGCTTTTCCATGACTGAAATCACCATTGGCGGCCGCCGGGTTGGCCCCGCCCACAAGCCGTTCATCATCGCCGAGATGTCGGGCAACCACAACCAGAGCCTGGAGCGCGCCCTGGCCCTGGTCGATGCGGCGGCCGCGACCGGCGTCGATGCCCTCAAGCTCCAGACTTACACCGCCGACACCATTACGATGGACACCGGCTTCGCCATCGACGAAGAGGGCCGCTCGCTGTGGGAGGGCAAGAATCTTTACCAGCTTTATCAGGAGGCCCACACGCCTTGGGAGTGGCACGCCGAGCTGTTTGCCCGCGCCCGCCAGCATGGCCTACTGGCCTTCAGCACCCCGTTTGATGAGACGGCGGTGGATTTCCTGGAGTCGCTAGACGTGCCGGCCTACAAGATTGCCTCTTTTGAAAACGCCCACTGGCCGCTGCTGCGTAAAGTCGCAGCCACGGGCAAGCCGGTCATTATCAGCACGGGCGCGGCTACGCTGGCCGAGATTGACGAGGCCGTGCGGGTACTGCGGGCGACGGGCTGCCGCGAACTGGTGCTGCTCAAATGCACCAGCACCTACCCCGCCACGCCCGAAAACACCAACCTGCGCACCATCCCGGTGCTGGCCGAAACCTTCGGCTGCCCCATCGGCCTGAGCGACCACACCATGGGCGTGGGCGCGAGCGTGGCCGCCGTGGCCCTGGGGGCCTGCGTCATCGAAAAGCACTTCACCCTGAGCCGGGCCGAGGGCGGCGTCGATTCGGCCTTCTCGATGGAACCCCACGAGCTGAAGCTGCTGGTGGAGGAAACCGAGCGCGCGCAGCTGGCCCTGGGCACCGTGCAGCTCTGCGTGCAGCCGGCCGAGGAGAAAAGCCGGATGTACAAGCGCAGCATCTACGTTTCGAAGCCCATCGCGGCGGGCGAGGAATTCACGACAGATAACCTCAAAATCATCCGTCCCGGCGATGGCCTCTGGCCCCGCCATTGGGAAACTGTACTGGGCCGCAAGGCCGCGAAGGACCTCCGGCCCGGCACCCCGCTCACCTGGGATTCGCTCTAATGCCGGGACCAGAATTATCACTCATTGCGCGGCTACGCGACGTTCTGCAGCTACGCTTCACCGATATCTTCGCGGCCCTGTCGCCGGCTGCGCTGGCCGATATTTCGCCGGCTAACCCGGCGAAGCGGCTGGCGCGGGTGCTGGGCTATGCGGGCCTGCGACTGGTGGGCAACGTGTTCCAGCCCATCAACAACCGCGACGAGCTAGCCGGCAAGGTATGGCTCTACGTGGTGAGTGCCAACAATTACGACGCGCTGGCCTTCCTGGCTGAGGCCCGAACCGACGCCGTGCTGGTAGCCGGACAGGCCAAGAATATCGGCCGCTACAACGCCGTGGTGAACCGGCTTTCACTGCGGCGCAAGCTGCTTTACTACTGGCAGTTTCCGGGAGCTTACCTGGGGCTGCGGCGGCAAGTGGGAGCCCGGGCCACGCGCTTCTTCGACTTCATTTTTTACGCCATCGGCTACTATGAGGTGTACCGGCGGGCGCTGCGCCGTCACCGGCCCCGGGCCGTGGTGTTCTCCAACGACCACAACGACGACACCCGCTCGCTGCTGCTGGCTTGCCGCGCCGAGGGCGTACCCACCGCCTACGTGCAGCACGCCAGCGTGAGCACCAACTTCCCGCCCCTGGGCTTCGATTTGAGCCTGCTCGAAGGCCAGGATGCCCTCGATAAATACCGGCAGTGCGGCCCCATCGCCGGCCAGGTAGAAATGGTGGGCATGCCCAAAGCCGATTCCTACCTGGGCCGCCGCAACCTTGCCCCGGCCGTGCGCCGTGTGGGCCTGGCCTGCAACATCCACGACCCACTGCCGGCCCTGACGGACACGCTCGTGTACTTGACCCACGAACTGCCCGAACTGACGCTGACCCTGCGCCCGCACCCCAGCGACGGGCGCGACTTTGGCCCGTTGCGCCAGCTGCTGCCGGCCCTGCAATGGTCGGATGCGCGGCAGGAAAATGTATTCGATTTCCTGTTGAAGCAGGATGCGCTGGTGGCCGCCGACACCTCCACCCACCTCGAAGCCGTGATGCTCAATGTGGCCAGCATCTACTACCGTTTCGCCGCCAACCCCCTCACCGATGACTACTACGGCTACGCCGCCCGCGGCCTGGTAGCCCGCGCCAATACCCCCGCCGCGCTGGCCGCCACCCTGCGTGAGTATGCCCAACACAAGCCCGCCGACCTCTACCAGCACGCCGCCTACTACAACGCCACCCTCGGCACGCCCGACGAGGGCCACAGCCGCGAACGCACCGCCAGCATCTTAAATAACTGGCTGAATGAGGCTATGCCAACCAGCTGATAATCTTGCACTTTTGAATATATGTCCATCTCACCAGTCGCCGCTCCACTGCCTCCGCTGGCTTACGTTCCGGTTTCGGCCGAAGCGCGGCTGGCGTACGTGTTGCAACACTTCCGGCTGGTGTACCCGGATGCTCCTGAGGTAGCTATTGGCGATGCGGCCAGCCGCCCGGCCATTACCGTGGTAGACGGGGCGGACCGGTTTTTCGAGTTGGGCACGCCCCACCCGCCGGCCCCCAACTACCGCGACTGGACCGGTGAGCAGTTGCCATTCTTCTTCGATAGCCAGCCCGAAGCAGTCCTACTTGAACGAAGCCTGGGCCGGGTTACCATCAATGCGGATATCATTTCGGCGGCATTTTACCTGCTCAGTGGCTGGCAGGAATATTTTTCCGATGAGCGCGACCGGCACGGCCGCTTTCCCTACGCCGCTAGCGTGCAGCAGCAGTACGATTTCGTGACGCTGCCGGCGGTGAACTACTACTTCGATGTACTGAAAACCGCCATCGAACACGTTACCGGCCAGCCGCTCAAGCCCCGCTCCTGGGGTGCTGGCGCTCTTTTCGCGGCCTTCGTCACCCACGACATCGACTTGCTACACAGTGCCTGGAAAGCCCCGGCCAAAGCCGACCTGCGCGCCGGCCGCCTCCTGCGTTTCGGCCGGCGGCTGGGGCAGCGGCTGGCGCGGCCCGATGCCTGGGACAACCTGGAGGCGGTGGTCGCTACGGTGGCCGGATACGGGGCACGTTCCACGTTTTTCATCCTGCCCGAGCACCGGCCCGGCCCCGATGGCACCCCCAACGCCGACTATCGCCTCACCCCTCGGCTCCGGCAGCGGCTCCGGCAATTGCAGCAGCAGGGCCACGAAATTGGGCTGCACGCCAGCATCGGCACTGCTACTCATCTGCCCTTATTTTTGCACGAGAAGGAAAACCGGTTGGGCCTGTCTGCCGTTGGCAACCGCTTTCACTACCTGCGCTGGGAGCCCCGCCAGACGCCCGCACTGCTCGAAGCCGCCGTTGGAGCCGGGCTGCAGTACGATTCGACCCTGGGCTTTGCGGAGCATTTCGGTTTTCGGAATTCCTACTGCCACCCTTTTTATCCGTTCAATTTTGCCACTGGCCGGGCGCACAGCTTCCTGGAAATTCCGCTTCAGGTGATGGACACCACCCTGCATCACCCCAACTACCTGCAGCTGCGGGCCGACGAAATTCTGCCGGCCCTGCAGCCCATGTTCACCGAAATCGCAAAGTTCGGTGGCGTGGCCAGCATCCTGTGGCACAACGACCATTTCGACCCGGCCAACACTGCAACCGGTCCCCGTCAGTTTGCCGAAATCATGGGCTATTTGCAGAAACGCGGCGCGGCCTTCCTCACCGGAAGCCAGATTGTAGCCGAACTTTGATGCCCGTAGCACCTGCTGTAGCTTGTGCTTTTTCCCGATGCACAAGCTATTGCAGGTGCTCAACTCCTTTACTCCTTCCCCCAATTGGGCATCGTTCAGCGCCAGGGTATTCGCAACACCCTGATTTCCTACGTCGGCTTGGCCATCGGCTTTGCCAATACCATTCTGGTGCTGCCGCGCCTGCTCACGCCGGCTCAGATTGGTCTCACGGCCAGCGTATTGCTGCCGCTGGCTACCATTGGGGCGCAGGTTGCTTCGTTCGGGTTTGCCAACATGGGCATCCGGTATTTCCCGTTTTTTCGCAACCAGGGGCGCAATCACGCGGGCTTCTTTCCGCTGCTGCTGGGGCCGCCGCTGCTCGGGCTGGTGGTGGTGGCGCTGGCCATGCTGGTGGGCAAGCCGCTGCTGCTGCAGTGGTACGCCAAAGGCGACGCGGCTTTGCTCGCCCCGCACTACCTGGCGGCCATTGCGCTGGCCGGCTGCATTATGCTGGGCTCTTTGCAGGATGCGTATCTGCGCTCGCTCTACCACACGTCCTTTTCCTCGTTTTGCCAGGAAATCCTGCTGCGGCTGATGCTGGTAGGTGCGGCTATAGCTTACAGTCAGGGCATTATCAGTTTCCACGGGTTCGTGCTGGCTTACGTGGGGGCCTATGCGGTGGTGGCCGTGCTGCTGGCCGTGTACCTGGCAGCCATTGGCGAGCTGCACCTGCGGCCCACGCGGGCGGCGCTGCGCATCAAGCCGTTGCGCGAGATGCTGGGTTTCGGGGGCTTTGTGTTGCTGAGCAACATCTCGGGCACGGTGCTGCTCAACATCGATAGCCTGATGGTGGGCACCAAAGTCAGCCTGGCAGCGGCGGGCATCTACCTCATTGCCACCAATGTGAGCACGGCGCTAGTGCTACCCTTCCGGGCGCTCTACAAAACGGCCTATTCGCTCATCGCCGAATACTGGAAAGAAGGCAACATGGCCAAGATGGCCGATTTCTACCGCCGCAGCACCCGCATCAACACCCTGCTGGGCTGCTACCTGGCGCTGGGAATCGGCCTGAACCTTGACTTTATCTACGGCCTCATTCACCGGCCGGAGTACGCGGTGGGCACCACGGCGGTACTGCTGCTGCTGGCCGGCCGGCTTTTCGACGGCATCACCGGCGTCAACGGCATCATCGTGGCCACTTCGCCGCGCTACCGCTTCGATTTGGTGTTCAATATCTCCCTCGCCGCCGCCGTGGTGGCCCTCAACTGGCTGCTGATTCCGCGCCTGCAGCTGGCGGGCGCGGCCCTGGCCTACTGCATCGCGCTGGTCAGCATCAACACCGTCCGGACGTGGTTTGTGTGGCGCAATTACGGCATGCAGCCGTTTGATGGCAGCACACTTCGAATTTTGGCGGTAGCAGCCATGGCGGGCTTTGTAGCCTGGGTATTGCCTGAAACCGGCAGCGCCTTTTTCACGCTGCTGATGCGCGGCGGCGTGCTCACCGTGCTCTACGGCGCGGGCGTACTGCTGACCGGCACCGCCCCGGAGGCGCTGGAGCTGTGGGCGAAAGTGCGCCGGCGCTGACCTTACGCGCTGTATATGCAAGCAAATGTAGGGGCGGGGCTTGCCCCGCCCGAACGCCCGCACCGTTGCAAAGAGTAGCGTACAACGATGCAAACGTGCGGGCGGGGCTTGCCCCGCCCCTACACCGTTCAACGACTTCTAACAGCAGCCCCCCGGCAGGGCGTCGGCACTGGCTGCAACCGGGGCCGTACCGCGGTCGAACAGGCCAAAGTGCTGGCTGGTATCGCCCACTACCCGAAAATGTTGGCCGTAGCGGGTATCGGCCACCATGGCGGCCGTGTTGCCGCAGACCAGCATGGGGCGGCCGGTTTCGAAGGTGTGGTGGTCGTCGAGCACGAATTGGTGGGGCTGGCCAGGGATGGTGCCCAGGTAGGTGGCCACCTGGCCGTGGTCTTCGCACTTGTCTTCAATGTCGAGCTTGAAGGCGCGCACCGTGAGCGAGTAAAAGCCGATGTTGCCTACCTTTTCCTCAATCTCGGCATTGTTGATGGTGAGGCGGCGGCTGCTCAGCAGGCGGTAATCGTTGATGCCCAGGCGCAACAGTAGGCGGCGGAAATCCTCGGTGTACATCGCGCCACTCAGGCATTCACCGTACAAAACGGGGTCCTGACGCAGGGTTTCGGGCACGCGGCGGTCGGCAAATACGTCGGCGATAAACAGTTCGCCGCCGGGCTTCAGCACCCGGAAGATTTCGCGGTAGGTGGCTTCCTTGTCGGTGCTCAGGTTGAGCACGCAGTTGCTCACCACCAGGTCCACGCTGTTGTCGGCGATGTTGGCCGATTTCAAGTCCTCGATGTAGCCGTGACGGAATTCCACGTTGGGCTTTTTGTAGCCGAAGGTGACGGTGTGCGCATCGATGTGGCGGCGGGCCACATCGAGTTGCTCCTCCGTCATGTCCACGCCGATGACGTGGCCATTTTCGCCCACCAGCTTCGAGAGCAGGTAAGCATCGCGGCCCGAGCCGGAGCCCAAATCGAGTACCGTGATGCCCTCAATGGCATCGGGAATGCATACGCCGCAGCCGTAATATTTCTCTAGTACCTCAGATTCCAGCTGTGCCAGAATGCGGCGGTGCGCCAGCGGAATATCATCGGTGCAGCAGGCGTTGGTGAGTAGGTCCTGGCTGGTTTGCAGCTGGGTGCCGTAGTAGTCCTGCACCTGGGCGCGGGTTTCGGAAGAAGCCATAACTGAGGGAATATTCGAGCGTTGTTGCAAAAAATACGTTGCGCCGGGAACAACTGGTTTGCCCGGTCAATGTTCTTTTCCCTGCAAAATAAGCGCTTACGCGCCCACCAATACCGGCTGCTCCTTTTTGCGCCGCTTAGGCGAAGGCCCGTTCTGATTCATTTCGCGGTAGAAGAAGGCGAAGATGAGCGGGAAAATCAGCAGCGTGAGCACCGTGGCCGTCACTAGGCCGCCAATCACCACGATGGCCAGCGGCTTCTGCGTTTCGGAACCAATACCGGTGCTCAGGGCCGCCGGAAACAGGCCAATCATGGCCATGAGGGCCGTCATCACCACTGGGCGCACGCGCGAGGCCACCCCGAGGCGCAGGCTGTCGGCCAGACTCATCTTTTTGCGCAGGTTTTCCTTGAAGACGGTAATGAGCACGATGCCGTTCTGAATACAGATGCCCAGCAGGGCGATGAAGCCAATGCCCGCCGAAATCGAGAAGTTAACACCCGTGAGGTGCAGCGCCGCGATGCCGCCAATGAGGGCAAATGGCACGTTGGCCAGCACCAGCGCGGCGTCTTTGCCGTTGCCGAAGGTGATGAACAGCAGGATGAAGATGATGACCAGCGACACCGGCACCACCTGCCCCAGCCGCTTGGTGGCCCGCACCTGGTTCTCAAACTCGCCGGCCCACTCGATGCGGTAGCCCTTGTCGAGCTTGATGGTCTTGTCCATCTTCTGCTGGGCCTCGGCGATGGTCGAACCCATGTCGCGGTCGCGAATCGAGAACTTCACCGCGATAAAGCGCTGGCCATTATCGTGGTACACAAAGGCCGGGCCGTTGCTGGTACCGATGTCAGCAATTTCCTTGAGCGCCACCTTGCTGCCCCGGATGGTGGGCACGCGCAGCTCGCCGATTTTCTGCTCGGTATCCCGGTTCTGCTTGGGGTAGCGCACCGTCACGTCGAACTTGCGGTCGCCCTCGTAAATCTGGGTGGCCGCTTTGCCGCCCACGGCCATTTCCACCACGGTTTGGGCATCGGCCGTTTGCACGCCGTAGGCCGCCATGCGGGTCTGGTCGAGGCGCACGCTCATTTCGGGCTGGCCCAGGTTGCGCAGAATGCCGAGGTCTTTCACGCCGCGCACGCCGCCGAGCACCCGCATCACCTCGTTGGCCTTGCCGTCGAGCTCCTTCAAATCATTGCCGAAAATCTTCACGGCCAGCGCCGCGTTGATGCCGGCCACGGCCTCCTCCACGTTGTCGATGATGGGCTGCGAGTAGTTGAACACGATGCCGGGGTATTCCTTTAGCTTCTTGTCCATCTCGTCAATCAGCTGCTCCTTGGTGATGTCGCGCTTCCACTCCTCCTTGGGCTTGAGGTTGACCTGCGCCTGCACGTAGTAGATGCCCGAGGGGTCGGTGCCGTCGTTGGAGCGGCCGGTTTGCGAGAGCACGGACGTCACCTCCGGAAACGAGCGCAGAATGCGGCGGTAGTTGGCCGCCATCTTGTTGGTTTCGGTGAGCGACGACGACATTGGCAGCTTGGTTTCGACCCACAGCGCGCCCTCGTTCAGCTCGGGCAGAAACTCCGAGCCCAAGAAGTTGAACGAGTAAAGCCCGGCCACTACCACGGCCATCGTCACGCCAAAGCTGAGCAGCTTGTTGCGGTAAGTGAAGCCGAATGCGCTGGTAACAATGGTATCGAAGAACGTCACAATGGGGTTGTGCTTCTCCTTCACGTTCTTGTTCAGCAGCAGCGAGCACAGCACCGGCACCAGGGTCAGGGTCAGAATCAGGGCTCCAATCAGGGCGAAGCCCAGCGTGTAGGCCAGCGGGCTAAACATCTTGCCTTCCACTTTCTCGAAGGCGAAAATGGGCAGCAAACAGGTCAGAATGATGAGCTTGGCGAAGAACACGGCCTTGCCCAGTTCGCCGCCGGTTTTCCGAATTAAACCCAGCTTGGCCAGCTTGTTGAACTTCTCCATCCCCACCTTCTGGGCCTTGTGGTCGAGCACCACGAAAATACCCTCCACCATCACCACCGCCCCGTCGATGATGATGCCGAAGTCAATTGCGCCCATGCTCAACAAATTGGCGCTCATGCCTTTCAGGCGCAGGCACACAAAGGCAAACAGCAGTGCCAGCGGCACCACTACCCCCACAATAAGCGTGGTGCGCCAGTCGGCCATAAACAGCAGCACAATCAACGTCACCAGCACAATGCCTTCAATCAGGTTGTGGATAACGGTGTGCGTGCAATGGTCCATCAGCACGTCGCGGTCGTAGAACGTTTTGAGATACACGTCGTTGGGTAACACCTTCTCGTTGAGCTCCGCGATTTTGGCTTTTACGCGGCCCAGCACTTCGGCCGGGTTCTCGCCCTTGCGCATAATCACGATGCCTTCTACCACGTCGCTCTGGTCGTCCAACCCGGCCTGGCCCACGCGGGGGGCGTTGCTTTCCTTCACTTGGGCCACGTTGCGCACCAGCACGGGCACGTTGTTGATGTCCTTGACGATGATGTTACCGATGTCCTCCGGTTTGGTGAGCAGGCCGATGCCGCGCACCACGTAGCTCTGCGAGTTCTTCTCAATCACGTCGCCGCCCACGTTCATGTTCGACTTCTGCACGGCCTCAAACACCTCCAGCGGGGTCATGTCGTACTTGGCCAGCATCGCAGGGTTCACGCTGATTTCGTACACTTTACGCGTGCCGCCGAAGGCCGCGATATCGGCCACACCGGGCACTGACTTCAGCTGCCGCTCCACCGTCCAGTCCTGAATGGCCAGGAGCTCGTTGGTGCTGCGGCCGGCCCGGCTCTGCACCGTGTAGCGGAAAATCTCGCCCGTCGGCCCATAGGGCGGCTGCACGTGCGACTCACAGCCCGTTGGTAGATTCACCCCGCTTAGCAGGTTGTTCACCTGCTGCCGGGCGAAAAAATCCTCCACGTTGTCCTCGAAGTTAATCTTGAGCACCGACAGGCCAAACATACTGATACTCCGCATGTTGCTTTTCATCTGCACCGAGTTCATGGCCACCTCAATGGGCGTACTCACGAACCGCTCCACCTCCTCGGCCGAGCGGCCGGGCCAGAGGCTCACGATAATCATCTGGGTATTGGTAACGTCCGGAAATGCCTCGATGGGCGTGTGCACGTAGCTGTAGGTGCCGCCGGCCACCAGCAGCGCCGTCATGAAAAAGACGAAGAAGCGGTTCTTCAGCGAGAAGGCGACAATGCCGGAAATAAACTTATTCATGCAAATGCGGAGTGGGAAGTAGCGGAGCGGCAGGTTGCTGTCATGGCCGGTTTGAATCGAAACGAGCCGAAGAATGAGAATCTGGTGAAAAGTTGGTGAGAAAACAATGAGTGTTGTATGAAGAGCCGGGCACGAAAAAGCCCGCTGCCTGGGTGGGCAGCGGGCTTTTTTGGTGTAGCGTGGACGCTGCGAGTCCGCGCATTGGTGGGCGATATGCGGACTCGCAGCGTCCATGACACATCAATTCGCCACCAGTTCCACGTAGCCTTTTTCGCCGGGCAGCGGCACGTACTTGGTATGCTCCGAACGGTAGAACCGCTCGAACACCAGCGGGAATACGAAGAGCGTGAGGATGGTACCCGTTATCAGTCCGCCAATTACCACAATGGCCAGCGGCTTGGAAGTCTCTGAACCAATGCCTGTAGAAATGGCGGCCGGCATCAGGCCAATGGTGGCCATGAGGGCCGTCATCACCACGGGGCGCACCCGCGAAATCACGCCTTCGTTGATACTATGGTCGAGCGTCTGCTTCTTCACCAGGTTTTGTTTGAAGACGGAGATGAGAATTACGCCGTTCTGAATACAGATGCCAAACAGCGCGATGAAGCCGATACCGGCCGAAATCGAGAAGTTGGTGTGCGTGATGAGCAGCGCCGCAATGCCGCCGATGATGGCAAACGGCACGTTGAGCAGCACCAGTCCGGCGTCTTTCAAATTGCCGAACAGGATGAACAGGATGAAGAAAATGAGACCCAGTGAAATGGGCACCACCTGCGAGAGGCGCTGCTGGGCGCGGCGCTGGTTCTCGAAGTCGCCGGTCCACTTCTGCTCGTACCCTTTGGGCAGCTGCACGTGGCGGTTCACTTTTTCCTGGGCTTCCTTGATGGTCGAGCCCATGTCGCGGCCGCGTATGCTAAACTTCACGGCGGCGAACCGGCGGTTGTCGTCGCGGTAAATCAGGCTCGGGCCGGTGACAGAACCAATATTGGCGATTTCCGTCAGCGGAATGGTTTTACCCGCTTGCGTGGGCACCATCAGGGCCGAAATTTCGGTGGGTGTCTGGCGGAACTGCGGCTCGTAGCGCACCCGGATGGGAAATTTGCGCTCGCCCTCATACAGCTGCGTGGCCTCCTTGCCACCCACCGCCATTTCCAGCACCGCAGCCGCGTCGGACTTGCTCACGCCGTAGCTGGCCATGCGGCGCTCGTCCAAATCGACGTGAAACTCGGGCTGGCCGATGTTGCGCAACACGCCCAGGTCGTCAATGCCCTTCACCGTTTTCAGGACCTCGTACACCTCGCGGGCCTTGGCTTCGAGCGTAGCCAAATCGGTGCCGTAAATCTTCACCGCAATCGAGCCCTTCACGCCCGAGGCGGCTTCCTCCACGTTATCGGTAATCGGCTGCGAGAAGTTGAAATCGACGCCGGTAAACTTGTCGAGCTTGGCCTTCATACGCTCCACTAAGTCCTCGCGATACACCTTGGATTTCATTTTCTTCTCCACCTCCGGCGTGTGCTTGAGCTGCACCAGAAACTCGTTGTTATAAAAGCCTGTGGGGTCGGTGCCGTCGTTGGGCCGGCCGGTCTGGCTCACCACGTCGCTCACCTCCGAGAAGCTCAGAAAGTCGCGCCGCATCTGGTTGCACAGCTCGTTGCTGGATTCCAGGCTGATGCTCAGCGGCAACTGGGCCCGCACGTAAATTGAGCCTTCGTTCAGCTCCGGCAGGAACTCCGAGCCCAGGAACGAGAAGGAATACAGCCCCAGCGCCGTCACCACGAAGGCGATGATGAGCGTGGCCGTTTTGCGGGCGTAGGTGAAGCGGAAGAAGCGGCTGGCCCCGTTGTGCACGCCCCGCACGAAGAAGTTGTCCTTCTCCCGCACGTTCTTTTTCAGCAGAATGCTCACCAGCACCGGCACCAGCGTGAGGGTAAAAATCAGCGCGCCCAGCAGGGCAAAGCCCAGCGTCCAGGCCAGCGGGCTGAATACTTTGCCTTCCACTTTCTCGAAGGAGAAAATCGGTAGCAAGGCCGTGATAATAATGGCCTTGGCGAAGAAAATCGACTTGCCCATTTCGCGACCCGACTTCTTAATCAGTCCCAGTTTCGAAAGCTTATTGAACCGGTCCATGCCCACTTGGTGGGCCTTGTGGTCGAGGGCCACGAACAGCCCTTCCACCATCACCACCGCGCCGTCGATGATGATGCCGAAGTCAATCGCGCCCATGCTGAGCAGGTTGGCACTCATGCCGCGCAGCCGCAGGCAGATGAACGCAAAGAGCAGCGCCAGCGGAATAATCACCGACACAATCACCGTCGTGCGCCAGTCGGCCATGAACAGAAACACGATGAGCGTGACCAGCACAATGCCTTCCATCAGGTTGTGAACCACCGTTTCCGTCGAGAAATCGATGAGTTGCTGCCGGTCGTAGAAGGTCTTCATCTTCACATCGGGGGGCAGGATTTTCGAATTCAGCTCGTCCACCTTATCGTGCAGGCGGGCAATGACTTCCGAGGGGTTTTCACCCTTGCGCATCACCACAATACCCTCCAGCTTGTCGTCCTCCAGGCCGCGGCCCACCTGGCCCAGGCGCGGCAGGGCGCTTTCGGTCACGCGGGCCACATCGCGCACCAGAATCGGCACGCCGTTCACGTTCTTAATTACCGTGTTGGTAATGTCGGAGATATTATTTAGCAGGCCGATACCGCGCACCACGTAGTTCTGCTGGCCCTCGTTTATCACGTCGCCGCCCACGTTGATATTCGACTTTTGCACGGCGTTGTAGAGGTCGAGCGGCGTGAGGCCAAAATCCTGCAGCTTGCCGGGGTTCACCGATATTTCGTAGTCCTTCACCTCGCCGCCGAAGCTGTTCACGTCGGCCACGCCGGGCACGGCTTTCAGGTTGCGCTCAATCACCCAGTCCTGGAGGGTTTTCAGCTCACGTACCGATTTGGTCTTGCTCTCCAGCGTGTAGCGGTAGATTTCGCCGGTGGGGCCGTAGGGCGGCTGCACGTCGGGCGTGATGCCGTCGGGCAAATCGACTTCACGCAGCAGGTTGTTTACCTGCGGCCGGGCGAAGGCATCGTCCACGCCATCGTCAAAAATCACCTTCACCACCGACAACCCAAAGAGCGTGGTGCTGCGCACCGAGGCCTTTTTCTGCACCGGGTTCAAGGCAATTTCGATGGGCACGGTCACGAACTTCTCCATCTCCTCGGCCGAGCGGCCGGGCCACTGCGTGATGATGGTGATTTCGGTGTTGGTGACGTCCGGGAAGGCCTCGATGGGCGTATTCCGGTAGCTTACCACGCCCATCACCACCACGACCAACGTCATGAGGAAAATGAAGCCCTTGTTCTTAAGCGAAAAGGCAATGATGCCTTGAATGAACTTATTCATTTTCAGTCTCTAACGGTGAAGAAACGGTGAAGTACGGACGGAGTTAAAAGGCAGCACTGACCCGGAGCAAGGCCGAAATGCGCTTGCTCGGGGTCAGTCCCGGTGCTGTCTGGCTAGTCGTTCAGCTCGTCGTACACGAGGAGCTGGTCTTTGGCAATCACCACGTCGCCGGGCTTCAGGCCGCTGGTGATGTAGCTGTAGTCGCCCACCGTTTTGCTGATGGTCACGGGGCGGGTTTCGACGTGGGTGCGGTCTTTGAACACCATCACGAAGTTGCGGTCCTTATCGAACACCACCGATTTGGCGGGCACGGCCAGGGCCTTCGCCCCTTCCGTGTTCTCGACGCGCACCTGGGCGTACATCTCGGGCTTGAGCAGGTAGCCGGGGTTGTCGAGGCGCACGCGCACTTTCATCACCTTGCTGTCGGGGTCGAGCACGTTAAAAACCTTGTCGATTTTGCCCCGGAAGTGCTTGTCCGGGTAGCTCAAAGTAGTCACGTCGGCCGAGTAGCCTTCCTTCACCTTCGAGATGTCCGACTCAAACACGTTGGCCATAATCCAGACATCATCCAGGTCACTCACCGTAAACAGGTTGCCCACGTTGTCGTTGTTGAACTGCTCGTGGTCGGTGGCATTTTTCTCGGTGATGAAGCCCGAAATCGGGGCCCGCAGCACATACATTCCATCTTTGCCGATGCCGTACACGCTGAGCTGCTTCACGTTTTTGCCCACCGTGCCGCGGGCCTTGGTCACCTCAGCCCGAGCCAGCACCACGTCGCGCTCCGAATTCAGGCCGGCTTTGAACATGTCATCGGCCACGGCCAGGTTCTTGCGGGCAATGTCGAGGTCGGAGCTGGCGGCGGTGGTCTGGTTCTGCACGTCAGCAATCTCGCCCGACTTGATAACGGCCAGCACTTGGCCCTTGGTCACTTTATCGCCGAGCTGCACTTTCAGCTGCTCCACCACGCCGCCTACCAGCGGGTATACTTTCACGGTTTTGTCGCCGTCGGTGGCAATTTCGCCGGTCAGCACCAGCTCGTCCTGCACCGGGCGCAGGCGCACCGTGTCGAGCACAATCTGCGACATCATGGTGTCGGACAGGCGGAAACCCTCCTTCTTCTCTTCTTTAACTTCGGGTTTGGAGCAGCCAACCAGGGTTACGGCGGTCAGCAATGCCAGAAAGGAGCGGTTCATTATTTGGGGCTGTTAGCCTTCAGCTGATAGCTGTTGGCTTTTGATGATTGATAGAAGGATTTCTGGCCAAAAAAGCCAAGGGCACTTACGCTACTCAGCGCGAAACACGGGCTTGCCCACGGCAAAATTCAGCTGCTCGAAAGCCCGCACGCGGTTGGCCCGCAAAGTGTTCAGCTGCACCAGGTTGTTCTTATAAGACTCGAAAAAGTCCAGGTACTCCACCACGCTCAAAATGCGCTTGGCGTAGCTCTGCTCGATGCCCACCATCAGCCGGGCAAACGGCGCGGTATCGCGGTCGGTGTTCTGGAACAGTTCATCGTTGCGGGCGGCCAGCTGGTAGGCCTGGTGCACCTCGCTCTGCACCACCAGCTGCTGCTGGTCGACGAGCAACTGACTGCCGGCAATCTGGGCCTTAGCCGCCTGAATATTTCCCTGGTTGCGGTTGAAGACCGGCACGGCCATGCCCAGCGTAAGGGCCTGGTAATTATTTATGTAGGAGCCAGCCTTGTCGAAGGTATAGCCCACGGCCAGGTCGGGGGTGGCCAGCTTCTGTTGCAGCTTCAGGTTCAGGTTTTGCTGTTGCAGGCTGGCGCGGCGGGCGTTCAAATCAGTGCGGCGCACCAGGGCGGTATCAATCAGCTCCTGCTCCGGGTGGGTGGTCAGGCTCAGCTCGCGGGTGCGGGTCAGGTCTACCAAGGGCACGAACTGGCTACCGGTCGCGTCGCGCAGCAGCACGTGCAAATCGGTCTGGTCCGAGGCCACGTCATTCAGCAGGCCTTGCCGCTCGCTTTGCAGCGTAAACAGGAAGGCCCGCAGGCGAATCACTTCCTTCAGCGCAATATTGCCCTTCTCAAACTGCGTCTGGTACAGGCTGACGGTGCGCGTGAGCGAAGTAATTTCGGTGGCGTAGGTCTTCAGCGTCTGCTGCTTAAAATACACGTCGTAGAACGTCGAGCGCAGCTGGTAGCGCAGGTTGCGCAGCAAATCCTGCAGGTTGTACTGCTCCACCACGGCATTCTGGCGGGCTACCTCGCCGGCGGCCTTTCGCCGGCCGGCCAGCGAAAACAACTGCTGCACCGTCACGATGGCCTCGCTGCCCACCGTGCCCTCCGGTACCGTGGGCCGGGAAATCTTGCGGCGCAACACGTCCTGCTCTACGTACAGTGAGGGGTTGTCAATCAAGCGGGCCTGCACGGCCTGAGCCTGGGCCACCGTCACGTTGTATTGCTGGGCCAGTACGGCGAGGTTATTCTGGAAGAACTGCTGCTCGGCCTGGGGCAGCGTCAGCCGAATGGTATCGGCAGTGGCCACGGGCAGGGTAGTTGCGGGGGCCGAGCGGGCGGCGGGACTCGCTACCTGGGCCTGGGCACTGGTTGCCACCAGGGCCAGCACCAGCAAAAGAACGTTGCGAAACATGAGTTGGTTGGATTACCCGACAAAGGTTGGCGGCCTTGCGTGAGGATAAAATGAACCTGAAATTCATGCGACGAAACCTGGCTTTTCCTCGGTCAACGCCGGCATTCACCAAGCGGTCGGCGCGGGTCGGCTGGGCAAGCTCAATGGCTCAGGGTCGAATCCATTCCACCAGCAACTGCCTGTCGTACCGAATCGGAGCCGGCAGCAGCCAGTAGCCGGCCGGTAGGTTCCGGCCGGCTGGCAGGCTCGGCCAGCGCTCCAAGTATCAGCAGTACCAATACGGCAACCCCGGCCACTGCCAGCACCAGCACCCAATAAGGCCGTGCCAGTTCAGCGGCCCACACTGCGTGCGGAGCCTTCACCGCCGCGCGCCGCCGGAAACCGGGCCATCGGGGCAAGTCGGCCGGCAGCCAACCGTAAATCTGGTGCTTAGCGGTTGCCAACTCTTCACTCAGGCGCAGAGCGGTCAGCTGCTGCCGGAATGCGTAGCGGGCCAGCCCCACCGCCAATACCGCCGCCACCAGCCGAAGCAGTGTAATAGTAGAAGCGGGCCGTAGTCCGGCGTAAGTACGCATTAAGCCGTCCAGCGCGGGTCGATTAGCCCCGAACAAACGGAACAGCAGGCCTTCACCCGCATCCAGAGCACTGCTGTCGTCAGGCCCGCCCCCCAGCAGGGCCAGTACTTCCGTAATGTTGTTAATTCCCTTGCTGCCTGCCCACTCGGCTTCCAGTAGTGGGGAAAATAACGCGCGGCCCTGTCCTTCTCCGGTTTGAATAACCAGTTGGCACAGCACCAGGGGGACCATTCCCTTCAAGGCTTTGCCCACTGCATATTCGCGCTCCCCCAGCCGGGCGGCTAAGTGCCGCACCAACTCCCGGGAAAAAGCCAACCGAATGGCTCGCAGACAATTTTGCATGTTAATCGGGCCAGGAAGCAGCAGAACTTGCGTAGTATATTCAGGATTGAATAACACAAAGTTCTACCCTGAAAAACATTTTTTTCTTTAAATACGACAAGCCGGTTGGTTTCCGGGGCGAACTCACCTTTTGAGCGCATCAACCCGTTGTTCAGTTCGACAGCCCAGGCGAATGAGTTCGCCACTCCCATTTTGCTGGTCCACTAAACAACTATTACCGATAGCTAAGTCGTCAACTCAAGGCTACTCATCCTCATAATCCAGGCCCAGGCAGCTGTTCAGGGCCTGGCGAAGCTCGCTGGCGGCGTGCTGCTGGCCGGCCTGCTTTGCTGCCACCAAACCTTTCTGATATACCTGCTCGGCCTCGTCTTTGCGGCCAAACTCTTCCAGTAGCTTGCCAGCGTGGTAGTAAGTACCCACGTAGTCAGCGTGTTCATTCAATAATTTTTGATAAAATTCCCAGGCCCGCTCGGGTTCCTGGGCGCGGTATTCGGTGGCTAGGGCATAAATGGTGAAGGCATCGGTGGGGTCGTCGGCGTAAAAGGCCAGGAGTTGCTGCAATCGGGTGGCGGGCGTGTTCATTCGGCGGGGAGATTTGTTTACCTTTGGGGCAAAATTGCGGCTTTTTCGCGGTACTGCCTGAAACCCCCGATTTTTGTTAAAACTCGTACGTATCTCAGAGGTTGTTATGCATGCAGCCTTTATTCTCCGATTTCGCCACCCTAATCCCGCTTAGATGAAGTTTCTGGTTTGCATTTCCAACGTGCCCGACACGACCACCAAAATCGCCTTTACGCCCGATAACAAGGAGTTCAATAAGGCCGGGGTGCAGTTCGTAATCAACCCCTGGGATGAATACGCCCTCACCCGCGCCATCGAGCTGAAGGAAGCCGCCGGCAGCGGTACCGTCACGGTACTGAACGTGGGCCAGGCCGACACCGAGCCCAACATCCGCAAGGCCCTGGCTATTGGGGCCGACGATGCCATTCGCGTCGATGCCGTGCCGCAGGATGCCTACTTCGTAGCCGAGCAGATTGCCGCCATTGCCAAAGAAGGGGCTTATGACGTGATTCTGATGGGTAAGGAAAGCATTGACTACAACGGTTTCCAGGTGCACGGCATGGTGGGCGAGATGCTGGGCATTCCCACGGTAGCCCCGGCCATGAAACTCGATATGAGCGGCAATACTGCTACGCTGGAGCGCGAAATCGAAGGCGGCAAGGAGATTGTGAGCGTAAACACGCCCTTCGTGGCCTCGTGCCAGCAGCCCATGTGCGAGCCCCGCATTCCGAACATGCGCGGCATCATGACGGCCCGCACCAAGCCGCTTAAAGTAGTGCCCGCCGTAGGGGAGCCCGCCCGCACCACCGTGGCCGAATTCGCGTTGCCCCCCAAGAAGCAGGGCGTAAAGCTCATCGATGCCGAAAACGCCGGCGAGCTCATCAAGCTGCTCCGCAACGAAGCCAAAGTAATTTAATTCAGTGAACAGTTATCAGTGAGCAATGAACAATAGTTCGCACGTCTTTTCTGATAAACTGTTCATTGTTAACTGCTAACTGTTAACTGAAAAGAAATGTCTGTATTAGTTGTAGTTGAATGCGCCGACGGCGAAGTAAAGAAGTCGTCGCTCGAAGTAGCCTCCTATGGGGCCGAAGTGGCGGCCATGCTGGGCACCACCGCCACGGCCATTGCCGTGGGCGAAGCCAACGAGGCCAACCTGGCTAAGCTGGGCGAGCAAGGCATCACGAAAGTGCTGTACGATGCTGAGCCCCGCCTCAAGGACTTCGTGAACAATGCCTACACCAAACTCATTGCCACGGCAGCCGAGCAGGAAAGCGCTAAAATCATCGTGCTGGCCAACAGCAACATCGGCGCGGCCGTGGGCTCGCGCCTGTCGGTGCGCCTGAAGGCCAGCCTGGCCACCAACGTGGTGGAGCTGCCCAAAATCAGCGGCGACCAGTTCACGGTGAAGCGGGGTGCGTTTTCGGGCAAGGCGTTTTCGGACGTCGTGCTGAGCGGCGACCGCAAAATCATCGCCGTGAAGAAAAATTCGACCGAGGCGAAGCACGAGGCCGGCAAAACGGCCGAGGTAGCCAGCTTCTCGGCCCAGCTCGGCGATGCCGACTTCGCCGATGCGCCTACGCAAGTAGTGATGCAGGACCAAGCCGGCGGCGTTCTGCTCCCGGAAGCCGACCTCGTGGTATCGGGTGGCCGAGGCATGAAGGGCCCCGAAAACTGGGGGTTGATTGAGGACCTAGCCAAAGCTCTGGGCGCGGCCACGGCCTGCTCGAAGCCGGTGTCGGATGTCGACTGGCGTCCTCATCACGAGCACGTGGGCCAAACGGGCATCACGGTTTCGCCAAACCTGTACATTGCCTGCGGTATTTCGGGTGCTATCCAGCACCTAGCCGGCGTAAACAGCTCGAAAGTGATTGTGGTCATCAACAAAGACCCCGAGGCTCCTTTCTTCAAAGCCGCTGATTATGGCATCGTGGGCGACGTTTTCGACGTACTACCCAAGCTGACGGCCGCCGTGAAGGCGCTGAACTAACAAAAAAGCCCCGCCCCGGCGGGTGAGTTGGGGACCCAGGCGGTCGGCTTTCCGCAGAAAGCCGGGGTCTGGGTCCCCAATCTTTTTGGCGCAATTCCGGTTTCAGCAACAGTTTCGGGCGGCAGATGCCCGGACTTTTCTTTATTTGCACGTCCATCCCAATGGGCAGCCCCGGACGGGCCCCTGCCCGGCCCGTTCTTCCCTCCCCCCGACACCTAGCACCTCGTATTACCTTGAAAAAAATCCAGCTTGAAATCCTGGGCCTGTCGTCCAGCCAGTCGCAGTCTGGCTCCTTCGCGCTGATTCTGGGCGAGAAGGGCGGCAACCGCCGCCTGCCCATTATTATCGGCATGTTCGAAGCGCAAAGCATTGCTATCCAGATTGAAAAAATCAGCCCCAACCGGCCGCTCACGCACGACCTGTTCAAATCGTTTGCCGAGCATGTGCACGTGGTGATTCTGGAAGTGGTGATTTCAGACCTGAAGGAAGGCGTGTTTTATTCGCGCATCGTGTGCTCAGACGGAGCCACGACCTTCGACATCGACGCCCGGCCATCGGATGCCATTGCCATTGGCCTGCGCTTCGGCGTGCCCATCTACACGGTGGAGAGCGTGCTGAGCGAAGCCGGTATCATTCTTTCGGACCTCGACGAAGTGGAAAGCGATGCCGGCGATGAAGATGAAGACGACGATGACGACGCCGAAAGCGAGTCGCCCCGCGCCCCGCGTGCCCAGCCCGAGGCCCGCGAGCCCAGCGGCCAGGTGCCGGTAGAAGAGCTAAGCAAAATGCTGGCCCAGGCCCTCGACAAAGAGGACTACGAAAAGGCCGCCAAAATCCGCGATGAGTTGAACAAGCGCAACGGCTAACCGCAGGTGTTTGCAGATTTGACGGATAAGTACGTAGTCAAATTCTCTTCTCCGCCCTTTTTATACCACTCGCTGAAACGCTGCTCCTGATAAGAAGCAGCGTTTCTCATTTCCTAATGATATGGCTGCATCCGAAGACACCCTGCGCTACCCCATCGGCCGGCCCCAGCTGCCCGAAGGCCCGCTGCCAACCGCCGAGCGGACGCCCCTGCTGCAACAGCTGACCGACCTACCGGCCCAGCTTACCGCGGCGGCCCGGGCCGTGGGTGGCGAGCGCCTGCAACTCCCCTACCGCCCCGGCGGCTGGACGGGTCGCCAGGTGATTCACCATGTGGCCGACTCGCACATGAACTGCTACTTCCGCTTTCGGCTGGCCCTGACGGAGGATAACCCCACCATTCGGCCCTACGACGAGCAGGCCTGGGCCGAACTGCCTGACGTGGCCGCTACGCCCATCACCGTATCGCTGACGCTGCTGGAGGCCCTGCACACGCGCTGGGTGACGTTGCTCCAGCACCTGAGCGACGCGGAGTGGCAGCGAACGTTTTATCACCCCGGTACCGAGCGCACCTTTACGCTCGACCAGGCGCTGGCCTTGTATGCCTGGCACGGGCAGCACCACCTGGCGCACTTAAAATCGTTGATTGCCGCTGATTAACCGTGATTTCGCTGACTTCTACTTTTTCTTTGATTTGCGACTGGCATTTCTGGCAATTAGCGCCATCAGGACATGACAAACAAAAGGCCGCCCATTGAGCGGCCTTTTAAATAAAAGTCAGTAAAATCAAGGTTAATCAGCGGCAATCAGCGATTTAGATACCGCCCCCGGATTCGCTGTCTTCTGCGAAGGCAGCCATGCCACCTTCGGTTTCATCGTCGATGCGCTTAGCGGCACGCACCAAGCTGCTACTAAAAATGAAGTCCCGCAGCTCCGGCACCGTGGCGTTCAGGATTTCGTCCTTGGTGCCGTCCCAAAGTTTTTTGCCCTGGTGGAGGAAGACGATGTGCTCGCCAATTTCAATCACCGAGTTCATGTCGTGGGTCACGATGACGGTGGTAATGCCGTATTCGTGGGTGATTTCATGAATCAGGTTATCGATTTTGATGCTGGTGGCCGGGTCGAGGCCGGAGTTGGGCTCGTCGCAGAACAGGTAGGTACACTGCGGGGCAATGGCGCGGGCAATGCCGACGCGCTTTTTCATACCACCCGAGATTTCGGCGGGCATTTTATTACCGGCGTTTTCGAGGCCCACACGCTTGAGACAGAATTCGACCCGCTCGCGGCGCTCCTCCACGGTCATTTCGGGCGTCAGCATCTGGAGCGGGAACTCGACGTTCTGGGCCACGGTCATGGAATCGAACAGCGCTGAGCCCTGGAACAGCATGCCGATTTTGCGGCGGATTTCCTGGCGGATATCGATTTTGCTGTTGGTATAAACCGTGCCGTCGAAAGTGATGGAACCCATATCGGGCTTCATCAGGCCCACGATGCACTGGAGCAGCACGCTTTTGCCGGTGCCCGAGCCGCCGAGCAGCAGGTTACACTTGCCGGTTTCGAACACGCACGAAATGCCTTTGAGTACCTGCGTGCCGTTGAAAGACTTTTCAATGTTGGATACTTCAATCATAATTTTCGCTATTAGCCATCAGCCCTTGGCTGTTAGCTTTTTCAGTTGAAGGTTGAGAAGCTAACAGCTAACAGCTAGTAGCGAAAAGCCGAAAAATCAGAGCAGCAGTGCCGCCAGGGCGAAGTCGGCAATGAGGATGGCGATGATGGAATTGGTAACGGCTCCGGTGCTGGCCGCGCCTACTTCGAGGGCACCACCCGTGGTAAAGTAGCCTTTAAAGGATGAGATACCCGACACGAGGAAGGCAAATACGACTGCCTTAATGAGGGCGAAGACGATGTTGTAGGGAATGAAATCGGTACGGATGCCTTCGATGTAGTCCTGGGCCGTCATTACGCCGGTGAGCGTACCAGCCAGGTAGCCACCCAGAATGGAGAGCAGCATGGCCAGAATAACCAGCATCGGGAACATGACCAGCGCAGCCAGAATACGCGGCAGCACAAGGTAGGAGGTGGAGTTAATGCCCATTACTTCGAGGGCCGAAATCTGCTCGGTGATGCGCATGGTGCCCAGGCCGCCGGCGATGCTGGAGCCCACTTTGCCGGCCAGCACGATGCTGGTGATGGTGGGGGCCAGTTCCAGAATAGTCATTTCGCGCACCATGAAGCCGATAGTAGACTGCGGAATGAGCGGGTTGGTGAGGTTGTAGGCAATCTGGACGCAGGTTACGGCCCCGATGAAGGCCGACACGATGGCAACGATGACGATGGAGTCGACGCCGATGAGCGTGGCTTCGTCGATGGTGCGTTTCCAGAGGACGCTAAAACGCTCGGTGCGCGAAACCATGCCGCGCAGAAAAAGAACGAACGAGCCGAATGTGGTGAGCATAGAAAAGGATTGGGAAATAAAAACCGAAGTTTGGGGCCGGAGGTTATCGAAGCCGGGCCGAAGGGCGGCTGGCCACCATACGTAAAAACGCAAACCGATAGTGCAAACCAACGAAAATTTAATCGTCGTGACCGGCGGCAGCAAAGGTATTGGCCGCGCCGTAGTATCGCGCTTTCTGCGCGCCGGCTACTCGGTAGCCACCTGCGCCCGCTCGGCCGCCGACCTGGCCGCGCTCACTACCGAGCTGGCGGCCCAAATTCCCGGAGCCGTGCTCTACACCCTGTCCGCCGACCTCAGCCAACCGGCCGACTGCGCCCGCTTTGCCGCCTTCGTGCTGGCCCTGGAGCTGCCGGTGGAGGTGCTGGTGAACAACGCCGGAGCCTTTATCCCCGGCCGCCTGCAGGACGAACCCGCCGACGGCTCGCAGCTGCGCCAGATGCTGGCCGTGAACCTGCTTAGCGCCTACGACGTGACATTGCCGCTGCTGCCGGGCCTGATTGCGCGGGGCCGGGGCCATATTTTCACCATCTGCTCCACGGCCAGCGTTACCGCCTACCCCAACGGCGGCTCCTACGGCATTGCCAAGCACGCGCTGCTGGGTTTCACGCGCAACCTGCGCGAGGAGCTGAAAACAGCTGGCGTGCGCGTTACGGCCGTGCTGCCCGGCCCCACCCTCACGGCCAGCTGGGAGGGCGTGGATTTGCCGCGCGAGCGGTTCGTGCAGGCCGAGGATGTGGCCGAGGCGGTGTTTTCGGCTTATTCAATGTCGGCTCACGCCGTGGTGGAAGAACTGCTGATTCGGCCGCAGCTGGGCGACTTGTAGGCGCTTTGGCTACTCGGAAGCACGCGCCGGCCGGCGTATCCAGCGCTGGTAGACGAAAAGCAGGGCCACGGCCCAGAACAGGGCCTCGGCAATGCCGCCAAGCGGCTGTATCAGGGGCCGAAACAGGGACGTAGCCGCTACCGCGCCCATTGCGGCCAGCACCCAGGCCAGCTTCAGGTAGTCGAGTAGCTCGCGCTGCGGCTTTGCGCGAAACCAGAAGCCGTAGGTGCCCACAACGGCGAGCGAACCGCTGATAAGTAACTGGTCACCAAACGTCCAGTGTTCAACTTTAAATAAAAGGCCCAGGCCAAGCAATAAAAGACCCAAGCCCATGCTAATGGCCAGCCGGGTATTGTTCCAGATGCGGCTACTGGTGAGCAGCAGGCCCAGCAGCAGCCATTTCAGGATTGCCAGCGGTGTGGAGGCCCAAGTGGTGAGAAAGTCGGTCATGAGCAACTGGGGAAATCGAGAAACTACTCCTGCTTTTTGCCACCGGTACCGGTAATGGTCACCCCCAGCACGGGTGGGTTGCCGGCGTAGTAGAGCGTACCGGTGCCGGCCACGAGGCCGTCGAGCACGGCGGTGGGACGCACGTGGGCGTCGCCGTCGCTGTCGCGGGTCATCTTGAAATAGCAGCGTTTGAGCGCCAGGCCCTGAGCGAAGAGCCGGCCCGAACCACCGACGGTAAAGTTGAGCTCGTCGGCGGAGCCGCGCAGGTTAAAATCGCCCAGTTCATACTGGTCAATGTAGAGGTAGCGGGCCTGGAAGTTGAGGTCAAAATCGCCGGCCCCGACGAGGTGGCAGAACGCCTGGTCCTGCACGAAAGGGCCCACGGTGCTCACATTGCCCTGTCCCCTCAGAAACAGGTTGTCGATGCGGGGTAGGTGCAACGTGACTTCGCGGGGCGTGTCGTAGCTGCGGGCCCAGTTGCAGCGGCTGGTGTTGGCAATTTCGAGGGCGTCGCCCTTGCGGGTGAATTCGATGTCATCAATTAGGTTTTCGCCGGCCCGCACCTCGGCGTAGGTCAGGGGGTCCTGCACGAGGCGCAGGTCCACATTGTCGTAGGCCGTGATGGTGACGAGACCGGGTGCTACTTCGCGCCGTTGGGTGATGATGGTGCCGGTGCTCTTGATGCAGTCGCTACCGTGGCCGGGACCGCAGGTGCTGAGGCCAAGGGTGAGAATAACGCCGAAACCGGCGCGGCCAAGCGCGCGCAGTATCCTAAACCCTCCCAGGCCGCTAACTTGCGGCCGCAAACTCGTATTGCGCATAATCCCCCTTACTTTCCCCAAAGATAAATGGACCTCACCGGTAAAGTTGCCATCGTAACCGGCGCCAGCAAAGGAATTGGCCGCGCCACCGTCGAAGCGCTGCTGGCGCGCGGGGCGGCCGTGGCCGGCTGGGCCCGCACCGCGCCCGAAGGCTTGACGCACGACCGGTTTCAGTTTTTCGCCTGCGACGTGCAGGACGAGCACTCCATCACCGAAGCCTTCACTAACACGCAGCGCGAGCTGGGGCCCGAAATCCACGTGCTGGTGAACAACGCTGGCCTGGGCATCATGGGCGACATCGACGGCTTCAAAACCGAGGACTGGAAGACGATGTTCGACACCAACGTGCTGGGCACTTTCCTGTGCACCCGTGCCGTGCTGCCCCCGATGAAGCAGCAGCAACAAGGCCACATCGTGAACGTGGCCTCGCTGGCCGGCACGGCAGGGTCGGCCGGCATGTCGGGCTACTGCGCCACCAAGTTCGCCGTGCGCGGGTTCTCAGATGCGCTGTTTAAGGAAGTGCGACCGGCGGGTATTCGCGTTACCTGCATCATGCCCGGCTCGGTTGAAACCAACTTCAACGGCAAAGAGCCCGGCACCACGCCTGACCCGCACAAGATGCAGCCCGAAGACATTGCCGCCGCCATTGTGCACGCCATCGAAGCGCCGGACTCGACGATGATATCGGAGATTCAGCTGCGGCCGGCGCAGGTGAAATAGCTTCTTTTCTAATTGAACGTCATGCTGAGCGGAGCCGAAGCATCTCTACCTCAATACTAACTAATTACTTGCGCGGTAGAGATGCTTCGGCAAGCTCAGCATGACGTTGTTTCTGACACTCAGTTCCACATGGTAGAAATCGAGCACCTGACCAAAACCTACGGCACCCAAAACGCCGTGGACAACATCAGCTTCACGGCGGGCAAGGGTGAAATCGTGGGCTTTCTGGGGCCGAATGGCGCGGGCAAAAGCACCACCATGAAAATTGCCACCGGCTACCTCCCCCCCACCGCCGGCACCGTGCGCGTGGCCGGCTACGACGTGCTCACTAATAGCCTCGACGTACGCCGCCACGTGGGTTACCTGCCCGAACACAACCCGCTCTACCTGGACATGTACGTGCACGAGTACCTCGAATTTATCGGCTCGGTGCACGGGCTGCGCGGCTCCGGCCTGCGCACCCGCGTGGCCGAGCTGGTGCGCCGCGTGGGCCTGAGCCGCGAGCAGAACAAGCAAATCGGGGCGCTGAGCAAAGGCTACCGGCAGCGCGTGGGCCTGGCCCAGGCGCTCATCCACGACCCGGACGTACTCATCCTCGACGAGCCCACCACCGGCCTCGACCCCAACCAAATTCTGGAAATCCGGCAGCTCATCCGCGAGGTGGGCGAGGATAAAACCGTCATTTTCAGCACCCACATTCTGCCCGAAGTCACGGCGCTGTGCTCACGCGTGCTCATCATCAGCCGGGGCAAGCTGGTGGCCGACAGCCCGGTGGCCGAGCTAGCGGCTCGCGCCGCCGGCGAAACCGTAGTGCGCGCCGAGTTTGAAGGCCCGGTGGATACCGCCAAGCTAGCCCAGCTGCCCAACGTGCGCCACGTCGAGCTAGCGCCCGATGGCGCGGTGCTGTTGCGCACCGCGCCAAGCACCGACGTGCGCGCCGCCGTGTCGCGCCTGGCCGGGCAGGAAGGCTGGATTCTGCTGGGGCTACGGCAGGAGCAGCAGAGCCTGGAAGAGGTGTTTGGAGAGTTGACGAAATAAGAACCAACAAACAGAACGACAAATGGGAACGTCATGCTGAGCGCAGCCGAAGCATCTCTATTCCAATACTAATTAATTACTTGCGCGGTAGAGATGCTTCGGCTGCGCTCAGCATGACGTTCAAAAACCAGAATGCTCACCATCCTTCAAAAAGAATTCAACGCCTTCCTGAACTCCCCCGTGGCCTACGTGGTGCTGGGGGTTTTCCTGATTGCGACGGGCCTGTTCGTCTGGGTTTTCCCCGACAGCAGCGTGCTCGACTACGGCTATGCCGACCTGCAAACGCTCTTCAATCTGGCCCCGTGGATTTTCCTGTTCCTGATTCCGGCCCTGACCATGCGCACGTTTGCCGAGGAGAAGAAGGCCGGCACCATTGAGCTGCTGCTTACCCGGCCGCTGACCGATGGGCAGATTATCGGCGGCAAGTACCTCGCCTGCCTGCTGCTGGCGCTGCTGGCGCTGGTGCCCACGCTGCTGTACTACTACTCGGTGTACAAGCTGGGCAGCCCCGAGGGCAATATCGACTCGGCCGCCACGGTGGGCTCCTACCTGGGGCTGGCGCTGCTGGCGGCGGTGTTCGCGGCCATCGGCATCCTGGCCTCTGCTCTCACCCGCGACCAGATTATCGCATTTTTAGTGGCGGTGGTGGGCTGCTTCCTGGTGTATTCAGGCTTCGATTCGCTGGCCTCGGTGCTGCAAGGCAGCTCGGCTTATTACGTGAGCCAGCTCGGCATCGCGGCGCATTACCGCGACCTGAGCAAGGGTTTGGTCGACTCGCGGGATTTGGTTTATTTCTTCAGCGTGGTGGCGGTGGCATTGCAGGCCACGCGCCTGGCTTTGCGGAGTCGGAATTGGTAGCGGAACACGCTTCGGCTTGTTCCCACCTACCATCAATTAGCACCTATGAATCCATCCGAAAACGCATTCGAACCAGCGCAAGCGGAAGCTCCCGCTATCTCCCGCAAACGCAACGACCTGCTCACCTTTGCCGCCATCATCGGCGGGCTGCTGCTATTTAATTTCATCGCCCAGCGCTTCTTTTTCCGGCTCGATTTGACCGAGGAGAAGCGCTACACCATGTCGCCGGCCACCAAAACGCTGCTGCGCGACCTCAAGCAGCCGGTCACCGTCACGGTGTACCTCACCGGTGATTTCCCGCCCGCCTTCCGCCGGCTGGAGCAGGGTGTGCGCGAAACGCTGACCGAATTCCAGGTCTACGGCGGAGCCAACCTGAACTACATTTTCATCGACCCCAGCGCCGGCAGCACCGAAGCGGCTCGCAATGCCTTCTACCAAACCCTGTTTAAAAAAGGCCTGAAACCCACCAACCTCGGGGCTACCGAAAACGGCAAGCGCGTCGAGAAAATCATTTTTCCCTACGCCGTGGTGAGCGTGGGCGGCCATGATAAAAGCGTGCTGCTGCTGCGTGGCAACCAGGCCGCCCCGGCCGAGGTGCGCCTCAACCAAAGCATTGAAGGGCTGGAATATGAGTTGGCCAGCACCATTCGCGGGCTGGTACCGGCACTGCGCAAGCGCATTGGCGTGGTGGAAGGCCACGGCGAGCTGACCAACGTGCAGGCCGGCGACATGCTCGGCAGCTGGCAGCAGCAGTACGACGTGTTGCGGGTGACGCTGAGCAAGGTAAAGGTAAATGACCTGAGCGCGCTCGACGCCATCGTAGTGGCCCAGCCCAAAACGCCTTATTCGGAAGAAGACAAGTTCAAGCTTGACCAGTTTATCACCCAAGGCGGCCGGGCCATGTTCTTCGTCGATGCCCTGCGCGTGGACCTCGACAGCGTGGCCCGCAACGGCGTGGCGCTGGCCACGCCCTACAATCTCAACCTCGACGACCTGTTCTTCAAATACGGCCTGCGGGTGAACCAGAACCTACTGCTCGACCTAAATAGCGGCCAAATCCCGCTCGTAACCGGCATGGACGGCAACAAGCCCAAAATCGAGCCCATGCCCTGGCAGCTCTACCCGCTCATTAACAAGTTTAGCCCCCACCCCATCACCCGCAACCTCGACGCGGTGTACCTAAAGTTTGTCGGCAACCTTGACACGGTGAAAGCCACCGGCATCCGCAAAACCGCGCTGATGCGCACCTCGCGCTACACCCGCGTGCTGCCCGCCCCGGTGCCCATCAACTTCAACGACGCCCGCCTCGAACCCAATCCCAAGCTCTACCAGAAGGGTTTCCAGCCGATAGCCTACCTGCTGGAGGGCCAGTTCACCTCGCTTTTCGCCAACCGCGCCCGGCCCGGCACCCTGCAATTCCAGCCCGAGAAACCGGCCAATGCCAAGCCCAGCAAAGTCCTGGTGCTGGCCGATGGCGACTTCATCCGCTCCGACATCGACCCCAAAACCGGCAACCCCTACCGCCTGGGTTTCGACCGCCTTGCCAACACCGAATTCGCCAACCGCGAGCTGGTCCTGAACGCCACCGACTACCTGCTCGACGAAACCGGCCTCATCGCCGTGCGCGGCAAGCAAATCACCCTCCGCCCCCTCGACAAAGTGAAGCTGGCCGAGCAGCGCCGTCGCTGGCAACTGCTGAATCTTGGCGCGCCGCTGCTGCTGCTGGGCGTGTTTGGAGCCGTGCGGGCTTGGCGGCGCAAGCGGCGCTATGCGGGGTTTGGTGGGTAAAAAAGATTAATCAATGTATAAACATCTCTTTTACTAAGGGTATCAGGCAGCTATACGTTCCGGAAATTGGGGAGGGATGCCGGAACTGGGTGCGGCTGGCCATGTTGCTATATGCGCAATGATTAATGCCCTGACTTTGTCCTTAATTGCCGAACGAGTATTCAATTGGGACGCAGGCTCTTGGTTACGACCTGAATATAAATGGTTTTGGTCATCTTTCGTAGTGCTCCTGACCTTTAGCTATTTTTTATGGAATAACAGATATAAAAGAATTATAAATAGCTACGAGTTACGAGAGAACAATTTTAGTCGTATACCGCCTGTTCTGATAATCGGCTTTTATTTCCTATCAAGCGCCTTATTGATGTTTATAGCTGCGGTCTACAGGAATCATGGAGGCCCTTTCAAATAGTATCGGTCATCATTGCTAGGTTGGTTCAACGAATGCCCAAAGCTGGCAAACTCCCCTTCCAAAGCCCAACGCCACCCCCTATCTTTGCCCCCCTCCAACCCCCAACCTTAGCCTCGCACCATGAAATTCATTGTATCCTCCTCCGCGCTGCTTAAGCAGCTGCAAAGCATCAACGGCGTGGTGACGAACAACCCCGTGGTGCCCATTCTGGAGAACTTTCTCTTTGAGATTGAGGCCGGTAAGCTCACCATCACCGCCTCCGACCTGGAGACGAGCATGATTACCGAGCTACCCGTGGAGGCCCGCGACACCGGCCGCATTGCCGCGCCCGCCCGCATCCTGCTCGATACCCTCAAGAACCTGCCCGACCAGCCCGTGACCTTCACCCTGGACGAGGAAACATACACCATTGAAATCAGCTCGGCCAACGGGCGCTACAAGCTGGCCGGCGAGAATGCCGCCGACTTCCCCCGCGTACCGGTGGTGAAGGGCTCGGCCCCGATTGAGATGCCGTCGTCGTCGCTGGCGCGGGCCATCAACAAAACCATCTTCGCGGTGAGCACCGACGAGCTGCGCCCGGCCATGACGGGCATTCTGGTGCAGCTGGCCGATTCGCAGGTAACCTTCGTGGCGACCGATGGCCACCGCCTGCTGCGCTACCGCCGCCAGGACGTGGGCGCGGGCCAAACCGCCAACCTCATTATCCCGCGCAAAGCCTTCAACCTGCTGAAAGGCACGCTGCCCTCGGAAGCCACACCGGTGAAGATGGAGTTCAACCAGAGCAACGCCTTCTTCTCCTTCAACCAGATGCGTCTCGTGTGTCGCCTGATTGATGAGCGGTACCCGGACTACGAAAACGTGATTCCGGTGAGCAACCCCAACAAGCTCATCATCAACCGCGCCGAGCTGCTAAATTCGGTGCGCCGCATCAGCATCTACTCCAATAAAACCACCCACCAAGTGCGCTTGCGCCTGGCCGGCTCCGAACTGGTGGTTTCGGCCGAGGACCTCGATTTCAGCAACGAAGCCAAGGAAACCCTCACCTGCCAGTACGACGGCGAGGACATGGAAATCGGCTTCAATGCCCGCTTCCTGCTCGAAATGCTTTCAAACATCGACTCCGAGGAAATCACCCTGGAGCTGAGCACGCCTAACCGCGCCGGTTTGCTGATGCCCACCACCCCGGACGACAACGAAAGCATCCTGATGCTGGTGATGCCGGTGATGCTGAATAACTACGTTTAACTTTTATCGCGCTTACTCAGAACGTCATGCTGAGCGCAGTCGAAGCATCTCTACCGCGCAACTAATCCTATCGACAGGATTACTGCGGCGGTAGAGATGCTTCGACTGCGCTCAGCATGACGTTCTGATTTTTTACTTTACAACCCATGAAAAAATCAGAAATCCGCTTCAGCATTGCCCTCGACGATAAGAAAGTGCCCGAGGCCATCAGCTGGACGGCCACCGATGCGGGGCCGGATATCCACTTCGCCAAGGCCATCAACATTGCGCTGTGGGACCGGGAGCAGGCCGGCACCATGAAAATTGACCTCTGGACCAAGGACATGCCCGTGGACGAGATGAAGCGCTTCGTGGTCGATAACATCGGCTCCATGGCCGAGAACATCGTGACGGCTACCGACGACAAGGAAATGGCGAACAAGATGCGCGCGCTCTGCAAAGAGCTGTCGGAGTACCTCGACAAGCAGGAACAGGGGCAATAGCCTTGTAGCGCCTGCTTCGGCTTGTGCGCTACACAAACCTGCTCCCGATAAAAAGCCCCGCCGGAAATATCCGGCGGGGCTTTTTGTGTTCGTGGCGCATGCTATGACATGCACTGCAAGGGGCTAGCGGGCGTTGCGGCCCAGGTTGCCAGCGGGGCGGTTGGCCGGTTTCGTAGCGGCCGGGCCCACCGTGGCATCGTTGGCCCGGGCGGGAGCGGGATTCTGCACGGCATCGGTGAGCAGAATGCTAGCCGAGTTCGAAGCGAAGTCCCGCCCTAGCTTATTGTACGCCCCGCGAGCACCGTAGTAAGCGCTGTATTGGTCGGTAGTCAGGAAATCCTGAAATTCCTTGTCACGCTCTTTGCACACGCCGTTGCACTGCTCATCGACCAACTGCGGATTACCGGCATTTTTGCGCTGGATAGTAGCCATTTTAGCTACTTTGTCGGCGTTGATAGCGCGTACTTTAGCGGCCTGATAGCCATTGAGGCGCAGGTCGCGCACCATTTGGTTGCTGAGTTGGTCGGCGCGCGAGGCAATGGGATTGAGGCGCGGACTGGGCTGCGTTTTATCCTGCACGGCAACCGGAGAGTTGGGGGCCTGCTGAGCCGAGGCGGCACCTGCCAGCAGGGCCAGCACCAGAGTAGCAAAAGCGGTTTTCATCGTCATAGTCGTAGGGTTTTGGTAGGACACTTACGCAAGGACCGGGCCAGCCAGTAGCGGCCTGGTGCTACCTATATAACGAAGAAAACGCCGTCGCGGTTCGGCATTATCCCCCCAGTATAGCGCCCTGGCTATACCTTACCACTGGTTTTTCCACATCATTGACTCTACTGGGCGGTCGGTGCGGTCGTTGTACTTAGCGTTTGGCTTGCGGTTATAAAAAGTATTCACATCGCCCTGCACGGTGAAGTAAATGAGCTGGCCGATGGGCATATGGCGGTACACCCGCACGGGCATCGACACGCTGATTTCCAGCGTCCAGTGGTTGCAAAAGCCTACGTCTCCTTTGCCGGCGGTGGCGTGAATGTCGATGCCGAGGCGGCCCACGCTGCTCTTGCCTTCGAGGAAGGGCACGGTGGCGTGGGTTTCGGTGTACTCCTGCGTCACCCCCAGGTAAAGGGTGCCCGGCTCCAGCACGAAGCCTTCTTCGGGGATTTCGAAATGGTCGATTTCGTTGTGCGTGCGTGCGTCCAGCACCGCGTCGCGGTAAGTGGCCAGGTACGGTCCGAGGTGCACATCGTAGGAATTGGTGCCCAGGCAGCTGCGGTCGTAGGGCTCGATAACGATGGTGCCTTTCTCGATTTCCGCGAGGATTTGCTGGTCGGTGAGAATCATGTAGCTGGGGTAGTGGTAATTCCGGTTAAAAAGAACGTCATGCTGAGCTTGTCGAAGCATCTCTACCGCTTCGTTGCAGTCGTCATTGATTGCGTAGCGCGGTAGAGATGCTTCGACAAGCTCAGCATGACCGTTTCATTGCGCTAGCAATGGGGGCCGAAGCTCAGTTTCAGTCGTCGTCGTGGCGGTAGGGCGCGGCGGGCTCACCGCCGGCTTGGTCCTCATCCTCGTCGTCCTCGTAGCGGTCCTCGCGGAGGCCGGGGCGGCGCGTGGGGCGCAGTCGGCTGACGATACTGCGGGCCTCTGGTTCCGGCTCGGGGTCAGCAGCAAGATTGTTGATACGGCGACTTAGGCCGGGCAAAACGTTGGTAACCAAATGAAAAAGCAGGCCGGCGCTGCCCAGGCTCAGCAGCAGCGTGAGATAATCGACCCAGTCGTGGCGCGGAGCCGGACCGGCTGGCGCGGCGGGCATGCTGGTAAGGGGCGCTTCTTCGTTGTCGGCCGTGGCCGCCGGCTCGGGCGCGGTGCGGCCGTCGGGGCCATTAGTGGTGAGCGGGGCCGTAACGGGAGCTTCGGGCTGGGCCTCGTTGGTGGCGGCGGGCAGCACTTCGGCGGGCGCGCCAGAATCGTTAAACTGGGCACTGGCCTGCTGAATGAGGCGTTGCTCGGCCCGGATGAGAGATACTCGCTCATCGCGCGGCAGGTTGTGGATAAAGAATTCGAAATTCTTATCCAACAGCACCGATTTCAGCTGCTTATCGAACTCGGCCAGGGTGAGCGAGCCATTGCCGAACCGATTTTTGTAGCGTTCGGCGATGCCGTTGTAGTTCAGAAAAAGCTGCTTGAGGGCCGCGTTGCCACCGAAGCCGTCGAAGCTGCGGCGGGCGGCGGCGGTGCGCAACGTGAGCGGAAACTTTCCTCTGGTAAATGACTTATCGTACACCGTTTCCATGGTGCGGAAGTTCAGCTCATCGATGGTTTTATCGAAAAGGCGCTTGTTGGCCTGAGCCGGAGTTTCAGCGCGGGCGAACGCCGCAATCAGCAGAAAAAAGGCAAGTACTCGGAGTTTCAGCATCGGGCAAAGGTCGCAGATTTGGATTCAATCCAACTGTTTTTTTTCATTTGTCATGTTCAGCCTGACAGCCGCTGCTTACAAATTATGGGCCTCTACCAACGACTCGCGGCAGGCGGTGAGGTACTTCTCCACCAACTCGTCGCTGATGGCCGTGGACACGAACAGGGCCTCGAACTGCGAGGGCGCGAGGTAGATTCCCCGGTTCAGCATGGCGTGGAAGTAGCGCCCGAATGCGGCAGTGTCGCACCGTTTAGCATCGTCGAGGTTGTTGACGGGCTGGTCGGTGAAGAATAGGCTGAACATGGAGCCCACGCGGTTCACGGTGTAGTTCAGGCCCAACTCGGCGGCGATTTGGCGGGTGCCGTCGGCTAGGCGGGCGCTGCTGGCTTCGAGGGCGGTGTAGAGCTCGGGGTGCTCATGCAGGTACCGCAGTTGGGCCATGCCGGCGGCGGTGGCCATGGGGTTGCCCGAAAGCGTGCCGGCCTGGTACACCTTGCCGGCCGGAGCCACGCAGTTCATAATGTCTTCGCGTCCGCCGTAAGCGCCCACGGGCAGGCCGCCCCCGATGATTTTGCCCAGCGTCACCATATCAGCCGTGATGCCGTAGAGTTGCTGTGCGCCGCCCGGGGCGAGGCGGAAGCCGGTCATCACCTCATCGAAAATGAGCACGATGTCGTGATTATTGCACAACGCCCGCAGCCCAGCCAGGAAGCCCTGGGCAGGAATTACCAGGCCCATATTCCCCACTACGGGCTCGAGAATGAGGGCCGCAATCTGGCCGGGGTTGGCGGCAATGAGGGCCTCCACGGCGGGCAGGTCGTTGTAGGGCGCGGTGAGCGTATCCTGGGCCACGCCCTTCGTCACGCCGGCCGAATCGGGCTCGCCGGCGGTGAGGGCCCCGCTGCCGGCCGCAATCAGGAAGGCATCGCCGTGGCCGTGATAGCAGCCCTCGAATTTGATGATTTTAGCGCGGCCGGTGTAGCCCCGGGCGGCGCGGATGGCTGACATGCAGGCCTCGGTACCGGAGTTCACCAAGCGCACTTTCTCCACGCCGGGTACCATGGTCCGAATGAGCTCGGCCATTTCGACTTCGCGGTGAGTGGGCGCGCCGAAGCTCAGCGAATGCGGCAGCGCGGCACGGACGGCATCGAGCACCACGGCCGGCGCGTGGCCCAGAATCATCGGGCCCCAGGAGTTGATAAAGTCAACGTAGCGGTTGCCGTCGACATCGGTAAGCCAGGCACCCTCGGCACTGGCCATGAATACCGGCGAGCCGCCCACCGAGCGAAAGGCGCGCACGGGCGAGTTGACGCCGCCGGGAATGAGGGTTTTGGCGCGGTCGAAAAGGGCAACGGAAGTGGTGAGGTTGAGCATAGATTGCAGACAGCGGTTGGTAAGTAGCACGCAGCCTTGGCTGCGTTGAGATTCATGCGCCGTAAAAACCGCGCAGCAGTAAAAATGGCTTCGGTTTAAAAACGTTTTTATTTAACCAGCGGCGCGCCTGGCAACGCAATAAAAGCTGCGTGCTACGCAAGGCGGCGTACTACTTCAGCACCTGGTACTCCAGGCCGCTGAGCTTGATGATGGGTACCACTTGGTTGTCGTGGGCCCCGCCGAAGTAGCTGGCCCCCTCGAAAATGGCCCCGGGCGTTTGGCTGGCCCCGGCGAGGCCGACCTGAAAAGCGGGGCCATACTGAAACAGCGCATTGCCAAAATAGAGCAGCAGCTCGAAGCCCTGACTGGCGAAAACCGACGGCGGCAGGTGCTGCCGCTGCAAGTACAGCGTGCGAAACCGGCGGAAGCCAACCGACTGTTCGTCGTAGTATTTGGGCTGAATGAAGTAAGTGCCCGCGCCGTTCAACTGGCCTACGCCGAGGCTCGGGTTATCGAGCCAGGAACCGGGAGCCAGCAAGCCGGGGCGGGTGGCGGCAGGTTGCTGCTGCACCAGGCGCAGGGAGTACGGGCCCACGCGGCGGTCATCGGACACAACTACTACGTGGCCGGCGGCGGCCAACTCGGGGCCGGCGAAGGCGGTGGCGAGGCTGGCATCCACGTTGGGGTTAAAACGGCGCAGGCCACCAACCTTGCCGCCCTGCTCTTCGAGCGCGGCCTTGTAGGCGGCGGCAAAGGCGGCGTCGTCCTTGCTGTCTTCGTAGAGCACCAGGGCCGGGCGGCCGGTGCCAAACGCACCAGCAGCAAACTGGGCCGCGGTGCGGCCCTGGGTGGCTGCGCTGGGGGCGTAGAGGTAATGCCAGGGGTTATCGAGCACCAGGTCGCCGTCCTGCGAGAGTGGGTTTACGCACACAATCTGATGTTCCTGCGCGTAGCGGGCCAGCAGCCGGGCCCCCGACTTATACACCGGCCCGATGAGCAAATCCATGCCGGCCAGCTCGGGCAGGGCCAGGGTTTGTTTCAAGGTGAGGGTATCGGCCCCGGTATCGTAGGCAAAAAGCTGGAGCGTGCGACCGGCCCGTTGCAGGCTATCCTGGGCTAGGCGCAGGCCGGCGTAGAGGTCCGTCACGAACTGATTTTTGCGCTGGGTCTGCCAGCTGGGGTCGGCCAGCTCGAAGGGCAGCAGCACGGCCACGTTATAGCTGCTTTTCTTCGTCGACACCGGCCGGGGGCGCGGCGTGTAGCGGGCGCGGTCGAGGCTGAAGCGGGTGATGAGGTCGTCGAGCTGCGGGCGGTCGGCCTCAGTATAGGCCCCACCGAGCACGAGCCGGTCGGCGTAGGCACGCCCCAGGGTGGCATCGGCGGGGTAGCGGCGCAGGTTGCGCAGCCAAGTGTTGCGGTCCTGAATACGGGGCAGGTAAGCCGCTTTCAGGTTCTCGCGTTCGGCCACCAGCTTGTCGGATGGCAGCAACGTAAGTGTCTTTAGCGCGGTATCGAAGTCCTCCAGCTCGAAGGACACCTGCCCCTGCAGCAGCAGCGCATCGGGCAGGTTCGGGTACGAAGGGTATTCTGTGCGCAGCAGGTTGAGCAGCTGCTCGGCCTCGGGCCACTGCTTGAGGCGGGCCTCGGCCACGGCGGCCAGGTAGGCGGCATCGGCGGCGCGGGCAAAACGGGCAGCAGGCTGGGCCAACGGCTCGAGCTGTGCTATGGCAGCGGCGTAGTTGCCCTGGTCGAGCTGGTTTTTGCCGGCCCGGTAGCGCACATTGGCCTCGGCGGGTGGAATAGCCACCGGGCGCGCTGATGTTGGCCTCGGCTTGGCCGCCACCGATGGATTTACAGCCGGCTTAGCCAACGGCGCGGCGGGTGCCGGCTTGCTGGTCACGGGCTTGGTAGGCTGGGGCCGGGCGGGCGTTTGAGCCAGGGCGCTGCTGCCCAACAGCAGGCTGGCCAGTAGCCAACCCAACGGCCGCTGCCGCGAAGAAATAAACGTCATTGAACCAGAACACGCACCGGCCTTTGTGGCCGGTGCAACAAAATTAGCCATAAAGCCGGGGCCGAACGCAGCCGGCCAGCCGCGGCGTTGTCGTTGAGGGGTGCGCACGGCCGGAATGCCAGCTGCGCGCTGCGACCTAACTTTATTACCATGCCCGACTATTCTACTGCGCCTTGGCCCTTCACCCGCGCCCGGCTGGCGCTCACGTTCGTGCTGGCGGCTTCGCTGGCCCTCAGCGTGCTGCTGGTGGCGGGACGGGTAGCACTCACCGGCCGGCTGTTCTTTTTATTCATGCTCTGGAACCTGCTGCTGGCCGTGGTGCCCTATGCCATCAGCACGATGCTGCTCGTGGCGCGGGGGCCGTTGCGGGCGCGTATCCTGCTGCCGGCCGGAGCGGCGTGGCTGCTGTTTTTTCCCAATGCTCCTTATATCCTGACCGATTTCTACCACCTCGAAGCCCGGCCCGGCGTACCGCTCTGGTACGACTTGGCATTGATAGTGAGCTGCGCGTGGAACGGTCTGATGCTGGCATACGCCTCGCTTTCCGACATGCAGCGGCTGGTGCAGCTGCGGCTGGGTTTTTGGCCGGGGTGGGTGTTCGCGGCGGTGGCGCTGCTGCTCAGCGGCTTTGGCATCTACCTGGGCCGCTACCTGCGCTTCAATTCCTGGAATATCCTCACCAACCCGCTCACGCTGTTTTTCGACATCATGAACCGCGTGCTGCATCCCTTTTCGTTTCCGGGCACCTGGGGCGTGACGCTGGTATTCGGGCTGTTTTTGCTACTCGGCTACGGCACGGTACGGCTGCTGGGCCGGGCGCAGGCAGAATAAGCCAGTAATCGTCGGGTGAATGGTATGCGGCAGGATGCGGGGCATGCACAATTTCCCCGGTTAACCCTTCCCTTCTCCCCTGCACTGTAGGTTCCCGGCAACGCTGCCAAGGTCATATCCACGCCCGGGGCAAACGGGGCAGCGCTACAGTAATTTACAAAGCTAGCGGTGCTGCCGCGCGCCGAGGCCTGCTAACTGCGCTAATAACCACGCACCCGACGGGTATACTTTCATCTGTTTGGCGAGCGGTTTGTTCTAGGCACCACACCGTCTGATTTCCCACTGGAACTGAGCGGCACCCCCGATTACCGCCGCCAACCTCCCTCTCTGACCGCCAGCAGGCCGGAGGCCGCGATAGCGCGTCCAGCACCTTTATGACCGTCGCTCGCGCCTCCTGGCTCCGTACCCTCAACCTGTCCGCCAACTACGGGGGACACTGGCGAAACGCAGCTTCTGCCCGGCCGCCCTACGGGCCAGCGCCTGTATTAACCGGGCGTCCGACCAAGCCGTTTTTCGGAGGAATCGGGCAGCTTCAGTTCCCAATAGCAAGCTCGCAGTACCAGGATGGCACCCCCGAGAGCCGACAGGTTTTCTCCACCGGCATCCGCTTCGTTATTCGCTTCGAAAAGCTGAGCCCCCTTCCGGCTACTGGATGAAGTGGTGGCCAAGCAGTAACTGCACCTTATGGCCTGTTATAATAACGGATACGCAATTTGGAATTACAACCGCATTACTCCTTAGTATTCTCTCGAATATAAGTTACCCGGCTGCAATGAAACCACCTTATTTCCTTCTTCCACTCTAAATTGCGTTTCCAAAGAATTGGCCGTTCCGAACCCGGGCAAAAAACACACGAAGTGCAAATGTGGTCCGCTCGACCATCCGACATTGCCGCTGTAGGCAATAACATCGCCCTTTTTTACTGAGTTTCCTAATTCAAGTGGGGTTCCGTTGTAGCGGATGTGCGCGTACCTGGAAAAACTGCCATCGGGATGCATCACAACAATATAATTGTTGAATTTGCTGCACTCTTCCCGGGGACAGGATTCTGTGTTATTTTTCTCAATTTGCACCACCACGCCATCCCTCGCCGCTAAAACCGCTGTTCCCTCCGGCATGGTAAAGTCCAGAGCATTTTCGTTTTGATGGGAAAACACCCCATGGTAGCCTTGATGAAGCATAAATTTTTGACCCTTCTGGAATGGCAAATCATACTGAAACAATTTATCGTAATTGGTAATAGTAACATCTCCCATGGTCGAAATAAATTTATAATTAAAGGTGTAACGACTGGAGCCATCGATAACACTCAGTTCGCCTATTTTAAATCTATTTCCCCCCGGCGGCACAACGAATATTCTTTTCCCTCCGCCTGAAAAGAACAAATTAGAAGATTCCAGATTCAGCGCAACAGAAACCGGGTACAATTCGCCGTTATTAGCATACAGTACGAACCCTCCGATTTTATTTTCGTGAAATACTTTAATCGTTTGGGCTTTAAGCGCGATGGTAAGGAACACGAATAGAGAGGTGAGCAGTAAGCGAAATTTCATATCTGGCAGATTAGGCAAAAGGGCGGTTTAATTTCCGGTCATTATTGCTTGTGAAGGTACTTCAGCAGCAACATTTTTCGTCAGAGCTGCAAGCGCCGTCGGCTACCTTTGCCGCATGTCCGCCGCCCCCATGACCTGGCCGCGCCTGCTCTCGCAGCGCCGCTTCCCCGACCAGCAGCTGCCCGCTGCCATTGCCGCCCCCGTGCGCGGGGCCTTCGTGCAGGACTACGACCGGGTCGTATTCAGCTCGGCTTTCCGGCGCCTCCAGCGCAAAACGCAGGTGATGCCCCTGCCCGAAACCGACTTCGTGCACACTCGTCTCACCCACTCGCTCGAAACCGCCGTGGTGGGCCGCTCGCTGGGCCGCCTCGCCGCCCGCCACCTGCTGGAAAACGACGCTGAGCTAGCCCTGCTCCTGCCCAATCTCGACCAGGACTGCGGCGACATTGTAGCCGCCGCCTGCCTGGCCCACGACATTGGCAATCCGCCCTTTGGCCACTCCGGCGAAGATGCCATCAGCAGCTATTTCCTGAGTGCCGCCGCCGTCCCGTACCTGGCCAAGCTGAGCGCCGCCGAAGTCGCCGACCTGCAGCATTTTGAGGGCAATGCGGCGGGGTTTCGCATTCTCACCCACACCTACGCCGCCCACAGTACCGGCACCGCTGGTCTGGGCCTGACCTACGCTACGCTGGGCGCGTTCACCAAGTATCCCAAGCCCAGTCTGGTCCCCAATAATGCCCGAACCGGCGGCGCTTCGGAAAAGAAATATGGTCATTTCCAGACCGAAAGCGCCCGCTTCCAACACGTCGCGGCTGAGCTGGGCCTGATTGAGAAAGAGGCCGCCGCCGGCTTCTACCATCGCCACCCGCTGGCCTTTCTGGTCGAAGCCGCCGACGACCTCTGCTACCGCATCATCGACTTTGAGGACGGCCTTAAGCTCGGCCTCATCGCACCGGAAACCGGCTTGCCACTGCTCAAGCGCATGCTCAACGACCCGGCTGGCCGCCAGGGCAGTGTGCAGTGGCACGATTGGCGCGAGGAGCTGGGCTACGTCCGTGCCCGCCTCATCGGCAAGCTGGTGACCGAGCTGGCTAGCTTATTCGCGCAGCACGCGCCGGCCATTCTGCGCGGCGATTATGACCAGCCCCTCATCAAGGAGCTCAGCTGCTGGGCCGATTTGCAGGAAGTGCAGCGCCTGAGCATCAACCAGCTCTACCGCAGCCGCCCGGTGCTCGAAATCGAAGCCGCCGGCTTCGAAGTGCTTGGCGGCCTGCTCGATGCCTTCCTCTGCGCCGCCTTCGATGCCAGCCAAGGCCACCGCAGCCGCAAGCTGCTCCTGCTACTCCCCGAGCAGTTCCGCGCCGAAGGCCACCAAGCCCACGTTTCGGCCTATGAAAAAATCCTGTTGCTGACGGATTTCGTGGCCGGCATGACGGACCAGAACGCGCTGAGTCTGTACAAGACGATTAAAGGAATTGAGCTGCCGAAAGGATTCTAGACCACGGATGAGCACGGATTTTAGCGGATTTCACGAATTTTGTGAACGAATCTCGTTTGCCGTACCCATCAAAAAAGATATGCCAACTAGCCCGCTTTTTGTGATTAATAGCCAACTGACCACCGTTCGTCCACAAAATCCGTGAAATCCGCTAAAATCCGTGCACATCCGTGGTCTGTAGCGCCACCAGATTTTCCAGTAGCGTCTCCAGCAGCTTGCGTCCCTTCCACACCGATTTTAGCCGGGCGCGAATCTGCTCGGCCGTCTGCACGAATTCCTGCTCCTCAGCCTGCTCGTGGCCTTCAAACGCCATGAGCTGCTCCACCATGGGTACCGTCATCTCGGGATGAAACTGGAGGCCAATCACACCATCGCCCCATACAAAGCCCTGCGTCGCCGTGGCCGCCGACATGCCCACCCGCGTGGCCCCCGGCGGCACCGTAAACGTGTCGACGTGCCAGTGCAGCACGGCGGCCTTCTCGGGCCAGCCGCGCAGCAGCGGGTGCTCAAGCGACTTCACCGAGAACCGCACCGTCCAGAACCCGATTTCCGGCGCGTGGTTGGGCCGCACTTCGCCGCCCAGCGCCTCGGCCACCAGTTGCGCCCCCAGGCAAATAGCCAGCGTAATCTTGCCCGCCCGCAGTGCTTCACGGATGAAAGCTTTTTCATCGCGCAGCCAGGGCAGGGTTTCCTCGTCGTGCACGCTCATGGCCCCGCCCAGAATCAGCAGGCCGTCGAAATCATCCAGCGCCGGGAAAACCGGGTTGGGCTCAAACAACTTGGTGAATGCAAGCGCGTGGCCGTGCGCCGCCAGCCAGTCGGCCGCGTGGCCGGGCCCTTCATCGGGCAGATGTTGCAGGCAGTGAAAGCGCATTCTCGCAGGTCATTATGGGTTAATCAAGAACGTCATGCTGAGCGCAGTCGAAGCATCTCGCGTGGGGCAGCAATCAATGCGGTTCAACGATTGAGTTACTAATACACGCGAGATGCTTCTACTGCGCTCAGCATGACGTTCAAAAACTATTCAAGCAGCGGATGTTACTCCCACTCAATCGTGGCCGGCGGCTTGCTCGAAATATCATACACCACGCGGTTAATTCCCCGCACCTGGTTGATGATTTTGTTGCTCACCTCGGCCAGGAAATCATAGGGCAAATGCGCCCAGTCGGCCGTCATGCCATCCACGCTGGTTACGGCGCGCAGGGCCACTACCCGCTCGTAGGTGCGCTCGTCGCCCATCACGCCCACGCTTTGCACGGGCAGTAGCATAGCGCCCGCCTGCCACACGTGCTCGTACAGGCCGTGCTCTTTCAGGAGGTTGATGAACACGCCGTCGGCGCGCTGGAGCAGGTCTACTTTCTCGGGAGTGATGTCGCCGAGAATGCGGATGCCCAGGCCGGGACCGGGGAAAGGGTGGCGGTTGAGAATATCGGCGGGCAGCTCCAGGGCCGCGCCCACCTCACGCACCTCGTCCTTGAAGAGCATGCGCAGCGGCTCCACAATTTTCAGGTTCATTTTCTCGGGCAGGCCGCCCACGTTGTGGTGGCTTTTGATGGTGACCGACGAGCCATGCACCGACACCGACTCAATCACATCGGGATAGATAGTGCCCTGGGCCAGCCAGCGGGCCCCTTCCACCTTCTGCGCCTCGCGGTCGAATACCTCAATAAAGGTGCGGCCGATGGCCTTGCGCTTGCCCTCCGGGTCGCTGATGCCGGCCAGGGCGGCGTAGAACTCGGGCGCGGCGTTCACGCCGGTCACGTTCAGCCCCAGGCCTTCGTAGGCCTTCAGCACGGTAGCAAACTCGTTCTGCCGCAGCAGGCCGTTATCCACGAAAATGCCGTGCAGGCGCGGGCCGATGGCGCGGTGCAGCAGCAGGGCCGCCACGCTGCTGTCCACACCGCCCGAGAGGCCCAAAATCACCTGGTCGTCGGGGCCAATGGTGTTTTGCAAGGCTTCCACCGCCGAATCCACGAAGTGGTCTGGCGTCCAGGTTTGGGCGCACTGGCAAATGTCGACCACGAAGTTGCGCAACAGCTGCTTGCCCTCGGTCGAGTGCGTTACCTCGGGGTGAAACTGGATGCCGTAGGTGTCCTGCCCTTCGACTTTGAAGGCGGCCACCGCCACTTCGGGCGTGCTGGCAATGATGTCGTAGCCAGCGGGCAGGCGCTGAATGGTATCGCCGTGCGACATCCAGACCTGCGACTCCAGGTGCATATCGGCCAGCAGCGGCGAGGCCACATTGAGCGACGAGAGCCGCGCCCGCCCGTACTCGCGAATGGTGGCGGGCAGCACCTCGCCCCCGCCCTGCTGGGCCAGCAGCTGCGCGCCGTAGCACACGCCCAGCACCGGCACCCGGCCGAGCAGGTGGCTCAGGTCGGGATTCGGGGCATCGGCGTCGCGCACCGAACACGGCGAGCCGGAAAGAATAACGCCCCGAATATCATCGCTAAGGACGAGTTTCGGGGCGTGGGTGTAAGGGTGAATTTCGCAGAACACGTGCAATTCGCGGATGCGCCGGGCGATTAATTGCGTGTACTGCGAGCCGAAATCAAGGATGATAAGTCGTTCCATTCTGCAAAGCTAACCACGGATAAATCACGGATTACTCAGATTTGAGCGGATTTCACCGATTTCGTGGCCAAAGCCTCTCGGCAGCGAAATCTTTCGGGTTACCGCCGCCGCCATTAGCGGGTAAACAATCAGCACTTTACACGCAGCATAGCTGGCTACTTCAGCCAAACCGCCCACAAAATCCATGAAACCCGCTTAAATCCGAGTAATCCGTGGTTATCTTTGCATCGGCAAGTCAGAACGACCAGCTCCTGCTGAACTCCCCCAGGACCGGAAGGTAGCAAGGGTAAGTGGTTGTAGCGGTGCGATTTTGGCTTGCTTTTTTTTGTCCTTTTGCGTCGGCCCCGATGCTGCTCCTTTCCGCTTTTAGCGGGCCAATGAGTAGCTTTGGGGCCGATTCTTTTTTTATTAGCTGTTAGCTGATAGCCATTAGCTGTCAGCTACTTTTCTGGTGGCCTCCGCGGCTAACAGCTAATAGCTAACTGCTAATAGCTAACAAATGAAATTCTTCATTGACACCGCCAACCTGGCGGAAATCCGCGAAGCCGTGGAGCTGGGCGTCCTCGACGGCGTAACGACCAACCCCTCGCTCATGGCCAAAGAAGGCATCAAAGGCCTCGACGCCGTGATGGCCCACTACCGCCAGATTTGCGAGCTGGTCGACGGCGACGTATCGGCCGAAGTCATCGCCACCGACTTCGACGGCATGGTGCGTGAGGGAGAGGCCCTGGCCGACCTGCACCCCAATATCGTGGTAAAAGTGCCCATGATTAAGGACGGCGTGAAGGCCATTAAGTACTTCGCCGACAAAGGCATCAAAACCAACTGCACCCTCATTTTCACGGCCGGCCAGGCTCTGCTGGCCGCCAAGGCGGGGGCTACCTACGTGTCGCCCTTCGTGGGCCGGCTCGATGATATCGGGGCCGACGGCCTGCAATTAGTAGAGCAGATTGTGCAGATTTTCAGCAATTATGGCTACCCAACCGAGGTGCTCGCGGCTTCGGTACGCCATGTGCCGCACCTTATTCAGTGCGCCGAAATTGGGGCCGACGTGGTCACCTGTCCGCTCAGCGTCATCAACGGCCTGCTCAGCCACCCGCTCACCGACAAGGGCCTGGCTACTTTCCTGGCCGACCACAAGCGCGTAAATGCTTAGTGAATAGTTGAAAGTTGAGCGTTATCCATTCGATGGAGCGCTGACTTCTACGTTTTAACGCTTAACTTTTAACTGTCCCATGTACATCATTAAAGTAAAAGGCAAGGCGAAGATTCCGGACTACATCCAACTGCGGGACGAGGCCTTCGTGCTCATCGCCTACTTTCGGGCCGACCGACCGCTGAAGGACCTGCACCGCTACGGCCTCGAAGGCAAAGAAACCGAGCTGGCCGCGTTGATTTCGGGTTTGGAATTTGGCAAATTGCGGCCATTGAGTTTGTAACCCATGACTGAGAACGTTATTGAGCTGCACGATGCCACGATAATGCAGGAGCAGCAGGCCGTGTTGCAGGGCGTGTCGTTTGCGCTCGAAAAAGGGGCGTTTGCTTACCTGGTGGGCCGCACCGGCTCGGGGAAGTCGTCGCTGCTGAAAACTTTATATGCCGACCTGCCCCTGCAAAGCGGCACGGGCAGCGTGGCGGGCTTTACGCTGCCGAAGCTAACGGCCGGCAAAGTGCCGTTTCTGCGCCGCCGGCTGGGCATAGTATTCCAGGATTTCCAGCTGCTGAGCGACCGCACGGTGGCCGAAAACCTGCTATTCGTGCTAAACGCTACGGGCTGGAAGGGCAAGTCGCAGAAGCAGCAGCGCATCAGCGACGTACTGGTGCGCGTGGGCCTGAGCGGGGCCGCCAACCGCATGCCGCACCGCCTCTCGGGGGGCGAGCAGCAGCGCGTCGTTATTGCCCGCGCCATGCTGAACGAGCCCGTGCTGATGCTGGCCGACGAGCCCACCGGCAACCTCGACCCGGACGTATCGGCCAGCATCATGCAGCTCTTTGGCGAGATTAACAACGCCGGCACGGCCATTCTCATGGCCACGCACAACTTCACGCTTATCGAGCAGTACCCCCACCGCGTGCTCACCTGCAAGGACGGCGAGCTGCTGGATTCGGCGCGCGCCACGCTACCGGTCTAATGCCGCCGGGGGCCGAAACCGGGTTGTCGATGCTGATTCCAGTGTACCAGCGGGAGGTGGGTGAGCTGGTGCGGGGGCTGCTCGCGCAGGCTTCCGACTGGCCCAGCACTGTCGAAATCCTTTTGTTGGATGATGGCTCGGCCGAAGAATTTCGGCGGAAGAACCGGCCACTGGGCGCGCTAAGCAGCGTGCAGTACCGCGAGCTGGCGCAAAACGTGGGCCGGGCCGCCATTCGCAACCAGCTGGCCGCCGCCGCGCAGCACGAGTGGCTGCTGCTGCTGGACAACGATAGCCTGCTGCCTGACAATCAGTTCCTGGCCCGCTACGCGGCGGCCTGCGCTGGCGCGGCCGTCCTCATCGGCGGCACCGGCTACCAAGCCACGCCGCCCACCGACCCGGCCCTGCGCTTGCGCTGGCACTACGGCCGGGCGCGGGAGGCGCGGCCCGCCGCCGCGCGTCGGGCCGCGCCCTACAGTCAGCTCACGATTAACAACGCGCTGATTCGAGCTGATGTTTTCCGGGAATTCCCGCTTGATGAGCGCCTGAGCGGCTACGGACATGAAGACACTAAATTCGGCGCGGAGCTAGCGGCGGCGGGAATTGCGGTGCTTCATATCGACAATCCGGTTATCCACGACGGGCTGGAACCGGCATCCATTTTTTTGGGCAAAAGCGAGCAGGCCGTATGCAACCTGGTCCGGGTATACCGCGAAAACGGGCTGGAAACCGATTCGCGGCTGCTGCAAACGGCGTTGCGGCTGCGCGGACTGGGGTTGGCAGCGGCGGCGCGGGCGGCATTGTGGGCCGCCGCCCCAGCTTTGCGGCGGCAGCTTTTGTCGCCCGCGCCAAACCTGCGGCTGTTCGATTTACTGAAGCTGCACTGGCTCTTGCAGCAGTTGCAGTAGTGCCAGCAGCCCGGGGTTCGGCATTGCCGGAGCCCGCACAAAAAACCGGTTTCCGGCACGAGGCCAAAAACCGGTTGGGAAGTTTGCTGCGAAAGCAGGTTATTTTTTATTATCGTCTTTGCCATCGAATACGTCTTTCACGGCGCTGCCCACTTTTTTGCCAACTTTGGCGGCTCCCTGGCCCACGTCTTTTCCGGCTTCCTTAACGTCGGAGGCAGTGTTGCTGATAGCCTGGCCGGCCCGGCTGCGCTCGTCGGCGGTTTCGTCACTCACTTCCCCGGCTTTGCCCGCTACGGCATCAGCCCCCTGGCCGGCGCGAATTTTGGTTTTATCCCAGGATTTAAAGGCCGCATATTTCAGCTTTTCCTTCTGAATTTCGGCCAGGTCATTGACCGCAATATTCCCCTTTACCTTGTCATAAGCCTCATCCATCGACCGCCATTCCGCATTGATATTGCGCCAGTCGTTGATGTCGTAATTCTCCTGGTTGGCTTTCACGTTCCGCACAAATTTCTCGTAGGTTGAGCGCGCATTGGCGGCCGTGAGCTGGGCGGCGGGGCTCATGGGCTTGTAGTACTGGCCCAGCTCGCCTACTTTCATGCGGTTGTCCCAGGCACTGGCGCGCTGGGTGGAGGCGGTGGTATAACGGGTGTTGAGCCGGTCGATTTCCTGCCGACGGTTATCATCGTACTGGTCGTTATACTTAGCAACGGCCGCTTTTTTGGCCTCATAGTCGGCCTGCATTTCCGCAGTTTCCCGGGTGTAATCGGCCTGTAACTCGTCGCCCACGGCATTTACTTTGGCTTCCGAATTACTTACGGTAGTGGCTAAGTCGTTGTACGCCTGGTCGCGCTCGGCCGAAACCTCCTGTTTGTCGGCTTGCGAACAGCCGGTACTGGCTGCCGTGACGCCGCCCATCAACAGGGCGAAACCCAGCGTGCGGAGGAAGGACTTGTGGTTGTACATAGCTTCAATACGTTGGTGAGAAAATCAGCCTGGTAACTGCCGATTGGCACCCGGCTGCGGTAGCTTAACGGCAGCAGCCAGCCAGGGGTTATCTTCGAATAGCCTTGTCCAGCAATCCATTACCCCTGTCCAAGCCAGTTCGAACACCGATAGATGATGGTTGAAGCGGCGTAAAGAAATCGGTACATTCATCTAAAATTCATCAGCTTATCCGCCAAAAATCAGCAATAACCCGGTGCTGTCCGGCCTGTGAAACTTTCGCTGAACAGGTTCAAAAAACCAGGTGATTTTAATGCTTTCGCCCGGTTGCCATGTCCGGCTGCCCCGAGCCGGCATCTATCTTTGGGGGTCTCATCGCCGTCCTTCCTCCGTGTCTGTTCTTCCAGTGCCGCCCTCCCCTATTTTACTGCTCGATTTGGCAGCGGAGCACGCGCTGCTGCAACCCACTCTGGGCGAGGCCCTGCGGGAGGTGCTGGATTTGGCCGCCTTCATTCAGGGGCCCGCCGTGGGCCAGTTTGCCACCGAGCTGGGCGAATACCTGGGTGGCGCGCACGTCGTGCCCTGCGCCAACGGCACCGATGCACTCACCCTGGCCCTGATGAGCCTGGAGCTGCCCGCCGGGGCCGAAATCATCATTCCCGCCTTCACCTACGTGGCCACGCTGGAGGCTGCCGCCCTGCTGGGCCTGCGCCCCGTGCTGGTTGATGTACGGCCCGACACCTTCAATATCGACCCGGCCGCCGTGGAGGCCGCGCTAACGCCGCGCACTGGGGCCATCATCGCGGTGCATTTGTTCGGCCAGTGCGCCGATTTAGAGGCCTTGCGCACCATTTCCACCCGCCACGGCGTAGCCCTGATTGAGGACAACGCCCAGGCCATCGGGGCTACGTTCCGGTTCACCAACGGCGAAACCTCCTTTGCCGGCACGGTGGGCAGCGTGGGCACCACTTCCTTTTTTCCCTCCAAAAACCTGGGTGGCCTCGGCGACGGCGGCGCGCTGCTCACCCACGACCAGGCCCGCGCCGCCCTGCTACGCCAGCTTGCCAACCACGGCCAGAGCCAGAAATACCACCACCAGCGCATCGGCCTCAACTCGCGCCTCGATACCCTGCAGGCCGCCCTGCTGCGCGTGAAGCTGCCGCAGCTGCCGCACAATACGGCTGCCCGCCAGGCCGTGGCCGCCCGCTACGACGCGGCTCTGGCCGCCGTGCCCGGCCTCGCCATTCCGGCCCGCGACCCGCGCAGCAGCCACGTGTTCCACCAATACACCATTCAGCTGGCCGAAACCAGCCGGCGCGACGACCTGCAAAACCACCTACGCCGCCTGGGCGTGCCCACCATGATTTACTACCCACTGCCCGTGCACGCGCAGCCGGCCTACGCCTACCTGGGCTACCGGCCGGGCCAGTTCCCGGTGGCCGAGCGGCTGTGCGACGCGGTGCTTTCGCTCCCGATTCATCCGCTGCTGACCGAGGAGCAGCAGGAATATATTATTGGAGGCATCAGTGCTTTCTTTGGCAGTTAAAGCTGTTTCGTGCCTAATTCTCTCCCTGAAGTTCGTTTCGCCATCTGCGGCGTGGGCCACATTGGCCGCCGCCATGCCGCGCTGGTAGCCCGCCACGATGGCGCGGTGCTGGCGGCATTGATTGACGTGCGGGCCGACCTGCGGGCCGGGCTGGCGGCGGAGTTTCCCGGCGTACCGTTTTTCACTTCGCTCGAAGAATACCTGCAAACCGGCCCGGCGGCCGATGTGCTCACCGTGGCTACGCCCAATGGCCTGCATGCCCCGCAGGCGGTGGCTGGCCTGCGCCACGGCCTGCACGTCGTCATCGAAAAGCCCATTGCCCTGCACACCACCGATGCCGAAACCATCGTGGCTACGGCCCGGCAAACCGGCCGGCTGGTGTTCGGCGTAATGCAGAACCGCTACTCACCGCCCGCCGCCTGGCTAAAGCAGGTTGTGGACGAGGGCCGCCTGGGCCGGGTATTTCTGGTGCAGCTCAACTGCTTCTGGAACCGCGATGCCCGCTACTACCAGCCCGGCGGCTGGAAGGGCACCCAGGCGCTGGACGGCGGCACGCTCTTCACCCAGTTCAGCCATTTCGTCGATTTGTTGTACTGGGTTTTTGGCGACATCACCAACATTTCGGCCCGCTTCCGCGATTTCGCCCACGAGGGGCTCACGGAGTTCGAGGACAGCGGCCTCGTGACCTTCGACCTCGTTCGCGGCGGCAGCGGCACGCTCAGCTACAGCACCGCCGTGTGGGACCGCAACCTTGAAAGCTCCCTCACCGTGGTGGCCGAGCGCGGCAGCCTGCGCATCGCCGGCCAGTACATGGACAAGGTGGAATATTGCCACCTCGAAGGCTACCAGATGCCGGTGTTGCCCCCCACCAACGCCGCCAACGACTATGGCCCCTTCCAGGGCTCGGCCGCCAACCACGTCCAAGTTATCGAAAACGTGGTGAATACTGTGCAGCAGCGCAGCCACGCCACCACCAACGCGCTCGAAGGCTTGAAAGTAGTGGAAATTATTGAGCGGATTTATGCGCTGCGTTAAATCATTAACAATCTGATTTTAGCGAATCCACTCAGCAAATCAGATGACTTAAGCAGTTATAGTATGGTGTTTCTACTCCCGAACACCAATCTGCAAACGGCTCTAAATCACGACTCACGCGAAACAATTTTCGCAAATCTTAGTAGGAGCGGCATGTTGAAGACAGCTACTTGAAGCACAAAAACTAAAGCCTGACAGGAGAAGTACTGGCCCAAACGGAAGCCGGGTGTCACCCCTCCTGAGTTGGCAGGCTTCGCAGTTGCGGACTACTTTTTCGCGTCCGCATAGTTCTGGAAGGCATACGCCACGCCCAGCGTCAGGCCCTGTGAGTACTGAACGCCGTGGTCTTGGTCGTAGTCGTAGAGGCCGATGCCGTTCAGGGCCACGTTCACGTACTTGCCCACTTTGGCGGTGAGGGCCACGTCGAGGCGGTGGTCGATTTCCTGGAAGTTAAGGTTGCGGTAGTTGGCAAACAGCACGTAGCGCGCCTTGAGGTTAACGTTAGGGCTGAGGTTTTTATCGTACTCGGCCAGGACTTGGGCGGCCAGCACCTCGAAGCGGGTGCTGTGGCCGGGGTTCACACCATAGGGTGTATCGCCGGGGTTCAGGATGAAGCGCTCGACCCGGTTCACCACCGTCATGCGCGGGGCAAAGGGCGACAGACGCACGTGGAAATAAGTAGCCGGGTGATATTCGAAGCCGTAGGCGGCGGTGATGAAGGCGGGCGCGAAGAAATCGGAAGTAAGCATGGCCCGGGCATTGCCGGCCGCGTCGGTGTCGTACTTGTAGCCGGGCGCGAACTGCGTGAGCAGGTTCAGCGACAGAAACATGTCCCACCGCTCGGTGAGGGCGCGGCCGTACTTGGTATCGAGGTAGAGACGGTCCTGGCCCTTGCGGTAGCCAAGGCCCTTGGTTTGGGAAAAGGCAAAAAGCAGGTCGGCCTCATTGTCGAAGCTGTGCGGACCCACTTTGCGGTTGGCTTTGGCATTGAACAAGGCGTTGAAGCCGATGGTGTTTACGCCACCACCCTGCCAGTTCGAGCTCAGCACCGACTCGTTCAGGCCCAGCCCGGTTTTGATGGATTTATGCCAGGCCGGGTCGGGCGCGGCGACGGGCGGCGCGGGGGCCGGAATAACGGCGGGCGTGGTTTGGGCCACGGCGGCGGGCGCGGCCAGCAACAAGGCCAGGGCAAAACATTTCATAGCGGTTAGCAAAGCAATGAAGGATAATTAGGGCTGAAATGTACGCCCCACCGGGCAGCAACGCACTAACGAGGCGATGGAGCGCTTGGCAATCTCGAAATTACAACGGGTTGATATTGACTTTTTACCATTTATAGCTAATATTGCTAGTATCATATTTTCCGGAGCCTCGCTCTACTTGCACCGCCATTGCCAACTACTGGTTTTTTGTTCGTCACGCAGCTACATTTCACCCTCGTTGCCGCCCATGAGCACCTACCAACTCCTTTACCAAAGCTATTCGCTGATTCCCTCCGAAGCCCGCGAGCTGACCGAGCTGCTGGCCAGTGCCCGCGTGCGTAATCAACACCGCGGCATCAACAGCATCCTGCTCTATACCCCCGACGGCCGTTTTTTGCAGGTACTCGAAGGCCCGCGCGAAGCCGTACGCACGCTCTATTACCAGCGTCTGGTATCCGACCCCCGCCACTACAATTGCCAGGTGCTCAGCGAAGGGCCCAGCGAAACCGCCAGCTTCGCGGGCTGCCCCATGAGTTTATTTCCGGCCCAGGCCCAGGACCTGCGCCGCCTACTGGCCCCGGTGCCGGTACCCGGGGCGGCCCTGCTCGTGCCCCGGCCCCACACCCGGCCCGAGCTGGTCGAGCTGCTGGTCGAATTCACGCGGCCCGGCGACCCGGCCCAGCTCCAAGCCCGCCCCGACTAGTGCCGGGATAGCGCGTGCGGCCCCGGCCCGGTATCTTTACCCTGATGCCTGCTTCTGCCACCACTGCTGCTTTCGCGGCTTCGACCGCCCCGGCCGCTGTGCCGGGTACCTTCCTGGCCACCACTGCCCGCGCGCTACTCGACCGCTACGGTTCGGGCCCGCTCGATGAGCTGTCGGATATCATTGTGATAGTACCCACGCGCCGCGCCGTGGTGTATCTGAAGAACGAATTGGCCCTGGCCCTGCCCGGCGGCGCGCCGCTGTGGGCCCCGCGCGTGGCCGCCATGGAAGACTACATGGTGGAGCTGGCCGGCGTGCAGGTCGAAGAGCCCATTGCCCTGCAGCTATTGCTCTATGACATCCTGAAGGGCATCGATACCGGGCTCGATTTCGACCAGTTCGTGGGCTGGGCCGCGACGCTGCTGAGCGACTTCTCCAACCTCGACCAGAACCTGGCCGACACTCACAAAGTATTTGAATACCTGAGCGAAGCCAAAGCCCTGGAGCGCTGGGACCTGGCAGCTCTACCGCCCAAAAGCCAGGCCGCCGCGCACTCGTTCGGCTTCTGGAACCAGCTGGAGCGGGTATACCACCAACTCAAAAAGCGCATGCTGGCCAACCACCTCGCCTACCCCGGCCTGGCCTACCGCCGCGCCGTGGAGCAGCTGGAAAAGACGCTGAAAGACCCGGCCGCGCCCGCGCCGGCCGTGCACGTTTTCGTGGGTCTGGGCAATTTGTCGGCTTCGGAAGAAAAGCTCATTCTACTGCTGCGCAAGGCCGGCCGGGCCGAAATACACTTCGACGGTGACCCCTTCTACCTCGAGGAAGGCTCGCCCAACCGCGCCGGCCAGCACCTGCGCCGCTACCTGAAGGAGTGGAACCTGCCCCGCGACCACTTCGGCGGCTGGGTCGAGCGGCTGCGCGGCCAGCCCCACCACATTCGCTACCTGGGCGTAGCCAACCCCAGCATGCAAGGCAAGCTGGCCGGCCAACTGCTGGCCGAAGCCCGCCAGCGCTACCCCGACGCCACCGTGGCCGTGGTGCTGCCCGACGAAACCCTGCTGCTGCCCGTGCTGCACGGCCTGCCGCCCGACGAGGTGCCCGACTACAACGTGACCATGGGCCTGAGCTTTCAGGCCACGCCGCTGTTCAACCTGGTCGATTTGCTGTTCGAGGTGCACCTCACCGGCATTCGGGAGGGCAGCCGCGAAACCGGCTATGGCGTGCCGCGCTACCACCATCTAGCGGTTACAAAACTACTTTCGCACCCCTTCCTGCGCCGCTACCAGCACTGGCAGGACCAGCAGGCCGACCAACCCCAGTACCACGGCATTCTCGACCAGATTTGCCGCGAAATCGTGCGCCTGAACGCCGTGCTGCTGCCCGCCGAAGAGCTGCTGAAGCTCGGCGCACACCACCCGCTCATCGAGGCCCTGTTTAAAACCTGGAATAACTGCGACGACATCATTACCGCCTGCTACGCGGTAATTGACCTGCTGCGCCAGGTTTATTCGGCCGAAATGGCCGATACCGACCGCGAAACCGGCCTCGGGGCTGAGTACCTGTACCTGTTCTACACCCTCGTCAAGCAGCTCGATTCGGCCTTCGACTGCCGCGAACAGCGCCTGTCGGTGCGCTCGTTCCGCCGATTCCTGTACGAGCAGATGGGCCGCACCCGCCTGCCCTTCTCGGGCGAGCCGCTGGCCGACGTGCAGGTGATGGGCCTGCTCGAAACCCGGGCCCTGGATTTCGACCACCTCATCATCCTCAGCTGCAACGAGGGCGTGCTGCCCGCGCCTAAAAAGCAGCAGTCGCTGTTCCCTTACGACGTCCTCACCGCCGCCAACCTGCCCACCTACGCCGATGCCGAGGCCATTACGGCCTACAACTTCTGGCGCTTGCTGCAACGCGCGCAACGCGTTGATTTGGTGCACGTGCTGCCCGGAGCCGAAGGCATGAAAAGTGGCGAGCGCAGCCGTTTCCTACTGCAATTACAGAACGATTTACTACCCCAGAACCCCCAACTGGTGCTGGAAGATTTGACGGTTTCGGTTCCCGAAATGGATTCGGGAAAAGAGTCAGAAATTAAGAGAGAAGGGTTAAAACCAAACGAAGCATACCCGGATTTTAACGCTTCCCATTTACCTTTTAACTCCTCTTACGAAGGTGACCTCGTCCTCGAAAAAGATGCCGAGATGCTGGCCGCCCTGCGCGGCGTGCTGGAGCGCAACATCTCACCCTCCCGCCTCAACGACTTTCTGGCCTGCTCGCTACGCTTCTACTTTTCGAAAGTGGCCCGCTTCCACGAAAACGACGCGGTGGAGGAAACCCTTGAAGCCAGCAGCTTCGGCACGATGGTACACGAGGCGCTGGAGAACCTGATGCGGCCCTTTGAGCAGCAGGCCCGCCCGATTACGGCCGCTGATATTCCGGAGCTTATCCGGCAAGCGCCTGCCGAGGTGCAGAAAGCCCTGCGCCAGGAAGCCACCGAAAAGCACGCCCGCGCCGACGAAGGCCTGAACCACGTGTACGGCCAGGTGGCCACGCGCCTGGTCGTGCGCCTGCTCGAAAGCCTGACCGCGCAGCCCGGAATGCTCCCCATCCGGCTTTTTGGCCTGGAAAAAGAGTTGGCCGCCACCGTTTTTGTCGAAGTGCCCGGCCAGGCTGAGCCGCTGGCCGTGCGCCTGTTCGGCTACGCCGACCGCGTGGATGAGCTGCCCGACGGCCGCCTGCGCGTGGTCGACTACAAATCGGGCCTCGTGAAGCGCGCCGACCTGCAGCTGCGCGGCTACCGCGACAAGCTCAGCCCCCCCGAAGCCATCGACCGGCTGCTGCACGAGCCCAGCAGTAGCGCCGACAAAGTGCGTCAGCTCTGGCTCTACCGCCTCATGCTGGCCCACACCGCCAACCGCGAAACGGCCGATACGTCTATCCTCTCCCTGCGTAACATCGATGAGGGCCTGCTCTCGGCCGACCTCGGCTTCCTCACCGAGGGCGGCGAGGACTTCGTAACTGTTTCCGAAGAGCTGGTGCGTAAAATCGTGCTCCGCATCCTCGACCCCGCCGAGCCTATCCGCAAAACCGACGACTTTACCAAATGCGAGTATTGCCCCTACAAGGGCATTTGCGCCCGTTAACTCCCGGTCATCCTGCGCTTGCGCAGGATGGACCACTTAAAACAACATTATGCAAGACCAAAACAACAAAGACGAATTCATGCAAGCCGCCATCGACGAAGCCCGCCTGGGCCGCTCGCAGGGCGGTATTCCCATCGGCTCGGTGCTCGTGCGCGACGGTAAAATCATCGGCCAGGGCCACAACAAGCGCGTGCAGGAAGACAGCGCCATCAAGCACGGCGAGATGGATTGCCTCACCAACGCCGGCCGCCAGAGGAGCTACCGCGACACCGTCATCTACACCACGCTCATGCCCTGCTACATGTGCGCGGGCACCATCGTGCAGTTCAAAATTCCGAAGGTGATGGTAGGCGAATCGCGCACGTTTGGTGAATCGCGGGCTTTTCTCGAAAGCCATGGCGTGGAAGTTGTCGACCTCAACCTGCAGGAATGCGTGGACATGATGAACGAGTTTATTGAAGCCGAGCCCGCGCTCTGGAACGAAGACATTATGGAATTATAGCTAGTACCGCCATCGATTGTTGGAAATTATTGTATTGGTAACAAGGCGGGTGAGTACGTACTTACTTAAAAGTGAGGCCCTACTCATCGGCAGCTGCTGATTCGTGCCTTACCTTTGCTCGCAGTACCGGAAACCAGTTCACTGGTGGTTTCTAATTCCCAACAATTCCTACTCTTTTTTCCGGGTGCCTCCCACCCCATCCGGAGAATATTTGTTGAAAGCCGTTCGGTCTTCCTGCTTGCGGGAAGCTACGTTACCCGGGTTTCAACGTGTTACAGCCGGCTGATTCGACCACGTGTCGATTTAGCCGGCTGTCTCGCTTTTGGGTAGGTTCCGGCAATGATTTTTCGTTGCTCGCAGCCCTTATTTGCGACTCGTTGGGGCCGATATCGCGCGTCCGGGCCGTTATTTGCCGTTTCACTCTCCGGGCCCGGCCATGACCAGTCATTCCAAAATTGAGCAGGCCGCCCTGCAGCTTTTCGGCGAGAAAGGCTACGACAATACCTCTACCGCCCTCATCGCGCGGCAGGCGGGCGTGTCGGAAGCGCTGCTGTTCAAATACTTTCTGAGCAAGGAAAAGCTTTTTGAATACCTCATCAAGCAGGGCTTTCGGCGTATTGTGGAGGCCAACCGGGGCATTGTGGCCGAGAAAGACCCGCGCGTGCTCATCGAGAATGTCATCGACCTGCCCTACAAGCTGGTGCACGATGAGCCCGACTTCTGGAAAGTGCAGGACAAAGAATTTAACCGCCCCCTGGTGCAGAAATATTTTCAGCGCTTCATGAGCCCTATTGACAATCTGCTCAAACAGGCTTTTATTGAAGTGGGCGCACCCAGCCCCGAGCTCACCACGCTGCAACTGTTACTCCTTATTCAGAGCCTTTGGCGCAACCTGCTCTACCCGCACGATGCCAACCTACCTGACCTGGCCCGGCACCTGAAGCAGAGCTACGGCCTGGGCCGACCAGCAGCCAGCTAGGGCATCAAAGGGAAAACAGGGCCGGTGTGCATCCGCCGGCCTGAAATTTGCGTTGCTGTTGATGCGCCTATTCCCCGCTGCCGCTTATGCCCCTCCACGCCGTTCATCGCCTGTTGCGCCCGCTACTCGTGTGGCGCGCGCGCCACATCAGCGAACGGATGTACATGCTGCTGCTGAGCGTGCTGGTGGGGGGGGCGGCGGGCCTGGCGGCAGTGCTCCTGAAAACTTCGGTGCGCTGGGGCCAACAGATGCTGCGCGACGGCATAACGGAACCCAACCGGGTGTTTGCGCTCTCGATTTATCCGGTGATTGGCATTGGGCTAACAGCCCTGTTTACCAAACTTTTTTTGGGTGGGCAGCTGGGACGGGGGATTGCCCCGATTATCTATAACACGGCCCGCGAGGGCAGCGTGGTGCCGCGCTCCAAGCTCTATTCGCAGCTGGTAACGGCGTTTCTGACGGTGACCTTTGGCGGCTCGGCCGGCACCGAGGCCCCGATTTCAGTGACGGGCGCGGCCCTGGGTTCCAATGCCGGCCGCGTGCTGCATCTGGACCGGCGGCGGCGGCGTCTGCTCACGGGTTGCGGGGCGGCGGCGGGCGTGGCAGCCATCTTCAACTCGCCCATCGCGGGCGTGCTGTTTGCGGTCGAAACTATTTTGATGGAGCTGCCAGCGCAGTATTTTATTCCGCTGCTGATTTCTTCGGCCACGGCCACGGTCGTTTCGAAAGCGTTGTACGTGGGCCAGCCGTTTGTGCTCATCACCACCAGCTGGCCGGTAGATGCGGTACCGTTTTACGTATTGCTGGGGCTGTTCACGGCCTTTTTCTCCGTCTACATGATTCGCACCTACGTGTGGTTTGAGCGTTTTTTTGAACGCTGGCCGGGCCTGAACTGGCGCAAAGTGCTGGTGGCCGGCACCATGCTGGGGGGGCTGATTTTTCTGTTCCCGACGCTCTATGGCGAGGGCTACAACACGGTGGAGCTGCTGTTGCGCGGCCACGCCGAACGCATGACCGACGGCAGTATTTTCTCCGTGTATCAGGATAACAACCCCTGGCTGCTGCTGGTGCTGGTGCTCTTCAGCATGATGCTGAAGGTGGTGGCCACGAGCATCACGGTGGGCGGCGGCGGCAACGGCGGCATGTTCGGCTCGTCGCTGTTTGCGGGGGCGCTGGCGGGGTTTTTCTTCGCCCGGATTATCAACTTGAGCGGGGTGATTCACATTCCGGAAGTGCATTTTGTGGTACTGGGCATGGCTGGCACGCTGGCGGGCGTTATCCACGCGCCGCTCACGGCCATCTTCCTCATTGCCGAAATAACGGGTGGCTACGCCCTGTTTGTGCCCCTGATGCTGGTGAGCTCATCTTCCTACTTGATTACGAAGTACTTCGAACCATATTCGGTCTACACCCGCAAGCTCACGGCCCGGGGCGTCGACGTTTATGCCAACCGCGACCGCGGCCTGCTGGCCCAGCTCGACCCGCGCAAGCTGCTCGAAACCGACTTTATTCCGGTGCGGCCCACGACCACGCTGGGCGAGCTGGTCGACGTTTTCCGGCACGCTTCGCGCAACCTGTTTCCGGTGGTGGCCGCCGGCGGACGGCTGCTGGGCGTGGTGTCGCTCGACTCGGTGCGCGATGCGCTGTTTGATGATGCTCACTACGCCACAACTACCGTGGGCGAGCTAATGAAGGCTGCCCCCGCCGTGGTGGGCCCCACCGACGACCTGGAACATACCCTGGCCCTGCTCGACCGCTACGGGGCCTGGGCCCTGCCCGTGTGCGAGGAGGATGGCCGCTACATCGGCTTCATTCTGAAATCGACTATCCTGGTGCGCTACCGCCGCCAGCTCATCCAGGAAAGCGAGGCATGATGCTGCGCTTGATGAGCAATGAGCAAAAGGAAGCGCTGAGTAGCCATTACTTTTGCTTATCGCTCATTATTAATTGCCCATTATTAATTGTTCCTTGTAATCATCGGCGGAGGACCGGCCGGGCTGATGGCGGCCCAACGGCTGGCCGAAGCCGGCCACCGCGTGCAGCTATTTGAGGCGCAGGCTACGGTGGGGCGCAAGTTTCTGGTGGCCGGGCACGGCGGCTTCAACCTGAGCAACAGTGAGGAACCAGCGGGCTTTGCCGGCCGCTACGGAGCTGAGCAGGCGCGATTTACGGGCTTGCTCAGCCATTTTCCGCCGGCAGCACTGAGGGCCTGGGCCGCCGATTTGGGCATTGAAACCTTTGTGGGTACCAGCGGGCGCATTTTTCCGGTGGCGGCCCACAAGCCGGCCGATTTGCTGCGCGCTTGGCTGGCCCGGCTACGGGTGTTGGGCGTGGAAATCAGCACTCGCCATCGCTGGCTCGGCTTTGAAGGGGCCACCGGCGTGCGGCTGCGCGACGAAAGCGCCGGGCCAGGCGCGGGCCGGGAGTTTCTCGTTGAGCCGGACGCTACGGTGCTGGCGCTGGGTGGTGCCAGCTGGGCGAAGACTGGCTCCGACGGGTCCTGGGTGCCGCTGTTGCAGAAAATTGGGGTGCCGGCGGTGCCGTTTGCGCCCGCCAACTGCGGAGCCGAAGTAGCCTGGTCCGAATTCTTTCGGCAGAAGGTGGGCCGAGCGCCCTTGAAAAACATTGCCCTGCGCGTGAACGATGGCCCGACAATGCGCGGGGAGCTGCTGCTGACCGAGTACGGCGTGGAAGGCACGCCGGTGTACGCCCTCACGCCGGCCGTGCGCACGGCCTTGGCGGGGGGTAGCCCGGCGGTGCTGCAGCTCAACCTTAGACCCGACCTGCCGGCTACCATGCTACTCCAGAAGCTGCGCCAGCCGCGCGGCAAAGCCTCGTTCGCCGATTTTTTGAAGCGGACCCTGCACCTGACTACGCCCGTGCCCACGCTGCTCCGCGAGCTACGGCCCGACTGCGCCAACCTGGATGCTGAGGCGCTGGCGGAGCTGCTGACAGCGCTGCCCCTGCCGGTTGGTGGCCTGCGGCCGCTCGATGAGGCCATCTCCACAGCCGGGGGCGTGCCGTTCGCCGCGGTAGATGAGCACCTGATGCTGCGGCAACGCCCCGGCACCTACGTGGCCGGCGAAATGCTCGATTGGGAAGCCCCCACGGGCGGCTATTTGCTGCAAGGCTGCTTCAGCACCGGGGCTTGGGTGGCACGGGCCATTGCGGCGGGGAAATAAGCGAACGGAATCGCCAACCCTTTAGGAACGTAATGCTTTGCGGCGCTCGGCATGCTGCGTGCTTCTTTCCGCTACCGCTTTTAGGACTCGGTGCGCACGCGATTTTTTTCTTCGGCTTCGCGCAGAATCTGGCGGGCTTCGCCGAGCAGGCGGCGGCTAGGATTGAGCTCATCGCGGGCGATGAGGGCGAAAAGCAGGAAGAACGAGGCCAACGGCAACAGCCAACCCAGCGCAAACCACAGCCAGAAAGAGCGGCCCCGGCTCTGGGCGCAGTAGCCCGTCAGAATCGGAATAAACGAAATGGCCAACGCCACCACGAACATCATGTCGACAAACAACATAGGCGGATGGGTTGAAGTGGTGAGTGGGAAGCCCCGACGACGGCCAGTCGGGTACCGAAGATACGTCGGCGCGGGCGACCAATGAAGCGCCGACGAAGGAAATTTGTTCGACAACACCTCTATTAAGCAGATTTTCCCGTAGTTCGGGGCGAAGTCGTACCCGCAACGGGGGGCGGCCGTTCGGTTATCGTCCATGTGGGAGCACCAAAGCTTGTTTCGCGTCTCGGCCCAACTCTTTGCCGAGGGAGTTTTTAATTTGCTCGACCGCAGTCTGCGGCCCGAGGTTTTTCTGCTGGGCTTCGCCGCCGGGCGCGAGGCCGAAGCGCCCGAGGCCGTGGTCCTCGAGCCGGCTTCGCACCGCTATTCGCCGGCCGAATTTGTGCAGGTAAAAACGCGCGCGGCAGCCCTCGAAGCGAATGCCGGGCCCAAGGGCTCCGTGTACCACCTGCACCCGAACGACCACGACCGTTCCGAAAAGCAGCATTGGTATGAGCTGATGTGCCAGGCCACCGAAAGCACCCTGAACGAGCTTACGGCCAGCCGGGGCGAGAACCGTCGCTCGTTCTGCTCGGGGCCGGTGAGCCTGCAGGGCTACCTCGTGACGGTGGTGCTGCAGTTGGCCACCGACTGCTACGACGGCTACTACTCGCTCCCCAAGCCCGGCGGCGGGCGGCCCATCAACCTGCCCCACGCGGCCGTGCTGGAGTTTATGCACGACTGCTCCCGGGCCCTGCGCGAAGCCGACACGGCCGACAACGACCAGCCCGTGCTCGACCGCGACTACAACGAGCTGCTGCGCTCGGCCGGCCGCCGGCTGATGCTGCGCGTAGCCCCGGCCGGCACCCACGGCCTGTACGATGCCTGCAACGGCGTGGCCGCCCTGCGCCATGAGGGCGACGAGGCCATCGGCACCATGCTGGTGAGCCGGCGGCTGCACCCGGCCGTAGTGCCCGTGCTCACCCTCGAAACGCCGGTGCCCATGCGCGACCACCGCTCCATCCGCAAGCTGCTGGAGCTGAGCGAGGGCCACACGGCGTTGATTTCGGATGCCTCGCACGTATTTGGCCTGGGCCAGCTGGTGCCGCACTCCGATTCGCAGTTTGAGCCGCTGGTGACGGTGCACTTCACCAACCACTACAGCTGGGAGGTGAGCCACGCCGGCCATGTGCTGATGCGTGTGGTGAGCAACACGCCGCGCCTGCCCCAGGGCCAGGTGGCGGCCGACAACTTTGCCCGGGTCATCCGCATTGTGTTTCCGGAGCTGAGCGTGGACAGCAGCGACTATCTCTGGGACCTGGCCCAGAAAGCCACGACCCAGCCCAATGGCACCATCCTGGTTATCAGCGCCGGGGCGGCCCAGGAGGCGCAGCGCCTCACCCGGCAGTGCTTCCGGGTGGTGCCGCGCATCATGACGCCCACCGTGCTGCGCCTCGTCACCAACATCGACGGGGCCGTGCTAATCGAGCCCAACGGCATCTGCCACGCCATTGGAGCCATTCTGGATGGTCTGGCCACTGAAAAAGGCGACTCTTCGCGCGGCTCGCGCTTCAACTCGGCCCTGCGCTACGTGAATAGCAGCAAGTACCCGGTGCTGGCCGTGGTGGTGAGCGAAGATGGCTGGATAGATTTGCTGCCCAGCTAGCGCGGCGCGGCCGTTATTAACGGCCCAGCATGGCGCAAGCTTGGCGCGCGGTTAGTACCTTTAGTCGGCCCATTGCCGCCGTGCTGCATATGACTTCTTCCGCTGCTGCTTCACCTACTGAGATTGATTACCCGCACGCCCTGGCCGCCGCCGAGCAGCGCATCAACGAGCTGACGGCGGCCCTGGCCTACGCGCAGGCCAATGAGCAGGCCGTGCAGGCCCTGGCTTATCTGCCCGACGAAAACCCCAGCCCGGTGGTGCGCATCGGGGCCAACCTGCAGCAGCTGTACGCCAACTCGGCGGCTCGCGCCCTGGGTAGCCACCTCACGCGGGCCGAGCGCGTGCGGGTGCAGCACATCCTGCGCGCCGGCACCCGCAAGGCGCTGGCCCAAGGCACGCCCGAGCTGCTGGCTATTCAGGTAGGCCGGCACACGTTTGATGTTTCGGTGATGCCCTTGCCGGGGCAGCGCCACGCCAACCTCTACTTTGCCGATGTGACGGAGCGGGAGGCCGCCCGCCTGCAGCTACGCGAAAACCAGCAGTTTATGGAGCAGGTGCTCGACACCATTCCATCGGCGGTGATGGTGCGCGATGCCAACCAGCAGCTCGTATTCGGCAACCAGGCGCTGCATGGGCTGTGGAAAGTCTCGCCTTTCAGCGGCCCGCGGCCCCTGCCCCCGCAAACCATCGCCGAACTCAAGAAATCGGCGGCCCTCGATGCGCAGGTCCTGGCCACCGACGAAGAAGTAATTCTGGAAGAGTCGCTCACGCTCAGCGACGGCAGCACGCGCTGGTTTCAGGCCGTGCGCCGCCCCTTGCGGCGCCCCGACGGCACCGTGCAGGTGCTGGGCGTCAGCACAGATATTACGGCACTAAAACGCATTCAGCAAACCCTCGAGCGCAGCGAAAAGCAGTACCGCGACCTGATGACCTACGGCCAGGCCCTTATTGGCACCTGCGATATGCAGGGCACGGTCATCACCGCGAACCCGGCCCTGGCCCGCCTGCTGCGCGAAGACGCGGCCGCCATGGTGGGCACGTCCGTAACGGCGCACATGACCGAAGAGGACCGTGAGGGCTTCCCGTTTTACCTCCAGCAAATTACCTTTTCCGGCGAAGCCGAGGGCGTGCTACCGGTGTATCCGCGCGGCAGCGAGCAGCTGCGCTACCTGCACTACCACAACTACGTGGTGCGCGAGCCCGGCCAGGAGCCCTACATTGTATCGCACGGCCACGACATCACCGAGCGGGTGCTGGCCAGCAAGGAAATGAAGCGCGCCAAGGAAGCCGCCGAAGCGGCCGTGCGCGCCCGCGAAAACTTTTTGGCCAACATGAGTCACGAAATCCGCACGCCCATGAACGGCGTACTGGGCGTGGCCAACCTGCTGGCCAAAACCTCGCTCACGCCCGAGCAGCGCGAGTACGTGCGCATTATCCGGGGCTCGGGGCAGCACCTGCTCACGGTGCTGAATGACGTGCTCGACATGGCCAAAATCACCTCGGGCAAGCTGGAGCTAAACCCCGAGCCGTTCGACGTAAGCACCTCGATTCAGGAGGCGGTGAAGCCGCTCTCGCTGCAAGCCATCGAAAAAGGCATCGCCTGCGTGATGCACCAGCCGGCAGCTCACTTCCCCCCCGTGGTGGGCGACGCGCACCGCCTCAACCAGGTACTGCTCAACCTGGTCAGCAATGCCATCAAATTCACGCCCGCCGGCGGACAGGTGCTGGTCACGAGCGAGGCCCTGGCCGAAACTGCCGGCGAGCTAACCCTGCGCTTCGAGGTCACCGATACCGGCATGGGCATGGCCCCCGAGGTGGTGGCCCGTATTTTTGAGAGCTTCACCCAGGCGTATGCCGATACTGCCCGGCAATTTGGCGGCACCGGCCTGGGCCTGAGCATCAGCCGGGCCTTGGTGGAGCAGATGAACGGCACCCTGACCGTGGCCAGCACGCCCGGCCAGGGCAGCACCTTTGCCTTCACCCTCACCCTACCCAAGGCCGACCAGCACGCACCCGAGCCCATGCCGGCCGATAACTTTGATACCGGCGTGCTGCAAGGGGCCCGCGTGCTGCTCGTCGAAGACAACGAAATCAACCGCATGGTGGCCGCCTGGACGATGCAGAACTGGGGTATTGAAGTGATTGAGGCTGAGAATGGCCCCGATGGCCTGCAACTTTTCGAAACCGGTGGCCCCTTCGATGCTGTGCTCATGGACATTCAGATGCCCGGCATGAGCGGCGTGGAAGCCTCGGCCCACTTACGCCAACATTCCGACCCGGTGCGGGCCAGCGTTCCCATCCTGGCCCTCACGGCCAACGCCTTCCGCAGCGACCACGAGCGCTACCTCGCCGCCGGCCTCAATGACTGCCTGGCCAAGCCTTTCGATGAGCCCGAGCTGTATGCTAAGCTGCGCCGGCTGCTGCACCGCTAACCAAGTTGATTCCCATCCCCTCAACAAAAAACCCGTTTCCAATCTGGAAACGGGTTTTTTGTTGAGGGGATGGGATTCGCTCCTTTCCACCCATCACGCCCCTTAAAGCAGCTTAGAGCGTGTTTGGGAATTTAGTCGGCGGTAGCTCTTTGCAAACTCATCGTCAGATTGGCGAGCAGTATCCACGCCACGTGGCTCGCCGGGGTGCGTTCATAATCCACGACGATGCGTCGAAAGCAGTTGAGCCAGGCGAAGGTGCGCTCGACCACCCAGCGCTTGGCCACGGGCACGAAGCCGCGCACGGCACTGGGCGGCCGGCTCGCCACCTCATGCTGCCAGCCCAGCGCCTGGACCTGGTGGGCAAAACGGCCTTGATAAGCGCTGTCCGTCAGCACCTTCCGCAACCGACTGGCCCAAGCGGGGCGTAGCTGGTCGCGCTGGGGCAAGAGCGGTTGGACCGCCCGGCTATCGTGGCCGCTGGCCGCGTGCACGACGACTTGCCAGATGCGGCCGCCCGTGTCGCAGAGCACCTGGCGCTTGCGTCCATTCACGCGTTTGTGCGCGTCGAGACCGCGCTGCTGGTTCAGGCGCGGGGCCAGTTTGACACTTTGCGCGTCGACCGAGGCCAGCGAGGGGGTGGGCAGCCGGTTACGCGCCAGTCGGTCCACTCGGTTACCAGCCTGATTGAGCCGCTGAAACGTGCCATCGGTTTGCCAACGAGCAAAATAGTAGTACACCGCCGACCAGGGTGGGAAGTAAGCCGGCAGGCTGCGCCACTGGCAGCCGGTGCGGCACACGTAACGCAGGGCATCAATGACTTGGCGCAAGCACAAGCGGCGCTTGCGTTGCAGGGGCAGCAGCGGCGCAATAACTTGCCACTGCGAGTCAGTAAGGGGTTGATAGCACTCAACCATAAGGCGAACCGGAGCCTAGGAACTTCCGCCCCAACATACTGACTCGTTTCTTTTTTCCCTACCCAATTCCCAAACACGCTCTAAGACCGAAGCCGGGCACTTTTGCCAGTATCACTCGGCAGCGCGAAGCGGCGTACGGCGTGCCCCGCTGCGCACACACGCACACGCACACACTCACTCGTCGGCCGGCGCATCGGTCCGCTCCTGGGTTCGCTCCTGGCCCTGCGCCTCGGTGCGCGCGGCCAGCCGGTTAAAGCCCTCGACCATCGACTGCTCGCCGTGGTGGGCTTCGAGGTGGATGTAGACCATGGTGCTCTTCATGTCGGTGTGGCCCATAAAATTGCGCAGCGTGAAGGCATCGATGCCCATGCGGGCCATGAGCGTGCCGAAGGTGTGGCGGGCCGTGTGCGTGGCCACCGCCTGCCACTCGGGCATCACCTCCTCGTGCTTTTTGGTGCCCTTGTAGCGCACCCGCACGAAGGGCGCGTCGATGCCGGCCAGCTGCAGGATTTCCTTGATGGCCTCGGCCGACTTGGTGCGGCTGATAACGGGCAGCGCCCGCGAGCGGGGCCCTTCCTGGTAGCGGTCCAGAATTTCCTGCGCCATGGCCAGCACGGGCACCTGCACCTGAGAGCGGGTTTTTTGCTGGTCGAGGCGGATGACGTTGTTGGTGCCCTTGAGCCAGGCCATGCTGGGCGACTTCCTGGTAATGGCCTAGCTGCTCTTACTCACCCACGCCGCTGCGCTGGCGCTGTTCTGGTGGCTCCCAAGCTGGGCCGCCCGGCGGGATGCCGCGCGATTCAATGCCGCGCCCGCCGCCGATGATTTCCACGTCGTCTTCCATTGGCAAAAAATGCTGGAGCGGGCCGGCATCTTCGCGACCATAGTGCTGGTTTCAGGAGTTCCGGCGCTAATGTCAGGGGTTACCCCTTACATAGCAAGCTGCGCCGGCCTGCTCTGCGCTGGGGCCGGTCTGTGGACCTACCGCTTCAACCCGCTGCTCAATGTGGCCAGAGCATTGCCCTATGTGGACCGTTATTACGTGAGCCCCGACCCCCGCGCCGCCCGCTTCCCCGACAGGTGGCTGTGGCAAAGGGCGATGCGCGCCTACCCCGCCTACAACACTTGGAATGATGCCGAGCTACAACAAAACCGCCGGGCCTACGCCGCCTCGGAGCTACTCCTACTGCTGCGCGTGGTGCTGTGGGCTGGGCTGGCGGGCTAGGTGGCCGGGCTCAGCATGACAATTTTAACAGCATGACGATTTAGGATGCGGTCACCAGCTGCTGGATAAGCTGAGCAAAACACCAGACACACAAAAAAGCCCTGCTTTCTCAACCGAGGAAGCGGGGCTTTTAAGTAACAGGACGGGTCGCTTAGCCTTTGCGGCCGTTACCGTTACCGTTGCCCTTGCCGTTGCCCTTGCCGTTGCCGTTGGCTTTCAGGGTGAACATTAGCGTCACCTGACCGTTGGGCTCCGTCACGGCAACCGTGTTGTATACTTCGCCTTTGGTGACGCCCTCAATCACCTCGGTGTAGGTGGAGTTGAACACGACGCGCTGGGCCGGGCGGTACTCCGCCGGCACCGTCCCCACCCAGGTGGAGGAGGAGTTGCCCGAAGGCGTGATGATGAACTTTATCTGATTCATGTACACGCAGCCCGAAGGGGCGAGTGCGGGCACGCCCAGCAACGTATTGGTCATGCACTCCGGCTTGTCTATTTTGGAAACATACGCCCCGTGGCCCTGCTGGACGGCTGCACCCACACTTTTTTGCGCATACGCCGAGGAGCCTACCAGACCAAATCCAGCGAAAAGCACTACGGTTGCGAACTTCTGAAAAAACATCTTCATGTTGGTTGAATTAAAATGAATGGGACGAGCCCTATGTCCTACGCAGTCCAATCATTGTGCCAATATGTGGCCGGGGCCTTTGGCTCAAAACGGATGCTGGCCAATGCTCCAAAGCTCATTGCCGTAGTAGCAGTCCCACGTATCGCCACCAAGCAGGTATACCTCAACCCGGTGCCCCGTCGGCCCGACAACGAGCTGGCCGCGCCAGAGCACTTCGTAGTAGCGCCCGCCCTGCCCGAAGTGCACGATGCTGCCCACGGCGAAACGAAGGGGCGTGCTCATCTTATTCGCAGAGCCAGCCCGGCAGCCGCACGCTGACGGCGTAGTCCTCGAATCCTTCCAGGTCGCAGAAGCTGCGCAGGCCTAGTAGCTCATTGGCCGCCGTGTCGTAGGTGACCTCGGCGAATAAGCGGCATTAGTAAAGCGCATATAGATTGAGGTGGTCGGGTAAATGTGGACAGAATAGGGTCTTATCTTTCGAATGTCATGAAAGACAGCCCCCAACCCACCAAACGTCGTCGTTATGACGCCCCCTTCCGCGCCGAAGCTCTGCGTCTGGCGGGCGAGAGCCGCTCGACCCAGGCCGCGGCCCGCGCCCTCAATATCAGCCCTAAACTGCTCTACAAGTGGCAGAAAGAAGCCCTGACGCCCGTCGCGGCGGCGCGCGGGGCCGATTTGGACCCGGCTACCGCTGCCGAGTTGCGCCAGCTGCGGGCCTTGTCCCGGCGGCAGGCGCAGGAACTGGCCATTTTAAAAAAAGCCATCGCCATCTTCTCGCAGACCGACGACCTATGAGCCGCTACCGCTTCATCGACGAGCAGCGGGACCACTACCCCGTGCGGCTGCTCTGCCAAGTAGTAGCCGTGCCAGCCAGCGGCTACTATGCCTGGCACCACGCGCAACAGCCGGCCGTCGCTGCGCCAGAACCGGCCTGGGAAACGGCCCTGGTTAAGGTCTTCGGGGTGCACAAGCGCTGCTATGGCACGCGCCGCCTGCAAGTCGCGCTGCGCAAAAAGGGGTACCGGGTAGGGCGCCAACGCCTGCGCACAGCCATGCGCCGCCGGGGCCTGCGTGCGCTGCAGCCCAAGGCCTTTACCCCGCGCACCACCGACTCCACCCACGGCCTGCGCTGCGCGCCGAACCGGCTGCTGGACCAGCCCAAGCTCACCCGGGCCAACCGGGTTTGGGTCTCGGATATCACGTATCTGCCCCTGGCCAACGGTGATTGGGCCTACCTGTGTGCTTTTCAGGATATGGCCAGCAAGCAGGTCGTGGGCTGGCAAGTCGGGGCGACGATGCCCGAAGAATTGGTGACCAGGGCCTTACAGCGCGCGTTTTGGGCCCAGCCGCCCGCGCCGGGCCTGCTCGTGCACTCCGACCGCGGCGGTCAGTACTGCGGTAAGGCCTACCGGCAACTGCTGCACGACCACCAGGCCCTGCGCTCGCAGAGTCGCCGCGGGGACTGCTACGATAATGCGCTGGCCGAAAGCCTCTGGTCACGTCTCAAAACGGAGGTCCTGGAAGTCCGCGAGCGGCCCGTTTTTGCCGACCTGGCCGAGGCCCAGCGCAGCGTCGCCGACTATTTTGACTACTACAATCACGAGCGGCTGCACTCCAGTATCGATTACCAGGCGCCCTATCACGCTCACCAACAGCTTCTTCAACTCAACGCCCTAAACTGTCCAGCGTAACTAGACCACCTCAGATTTACCGCCTCGTTCTCAGCCTGCCAGCGCGTAGCCAGGAACGTGCCTTCGTTCAGGGCGACCACGAGCTGGGTCTCGTAAGAAAGCTGGTTGAACTGGTAGAGGGTCACAGGCCAGAGACGTAAGCCTTACATGTCAAACCACACTGTTAGCGCGATTGCTTAATTTTGATTATGGATACCCAAGCCGTTAACGATAACCTGCTAACAGTTGAGGAAGTATTAACCCTTGGCTTTCATCCGGTAGCCTGCAGGTTTTAAGATGAAGTGGGCAGATACGAGAAGAACCAACTTTGCGATGGAACGGCAGGGGAAACGTGGGTGATTAGCCTTCAAGCAAACGCCCACATCGAATTAACCGAACAGTTTGCAAGCTTGGGGGAAACGGTTCGATTTTCCGGCCGTTTTTTGTCAACCTCCTTTTTTATGCAACTGCTAGAATCAATTGGGTGGCTGTTGCAGATGGACTAAATATTAGTCCTTTAGGACCACAATTTTCTCTGGTAAGTAAGCTTTCCAGCTTCCTCTGCTTTGGTGATATAAGGGTATGGGTGCGCAGGCAGTGGCATTATTAATTCTCCATGCGGCATGGCTTCACGGGCTTCCTTTATCAAGGCGAGGGCATTTATGACGCCCACCGCCTTTATTACACTCCAAGCACATAATTGGGCCTCTTCCTCGCTAACATCGATTCTTTCGCCGTGAACAAGTTGATTACGAATGGCAATGGCATTGGTCGCTAAATTCTTATAAACGTCGGTTCCCTTAAATGCTTGTCCCGTCACCTCGGGCACCAGCTTTTCGCATATTTCAGAGATACCCATTGGATAATGCTTTTCGCCTGCTCTAAAGAGGGATTCGATTGACTCCGTAGCCGTTTGAATCATTTGGTTGTACGCCGCGCCTTCCTCGATTGCACCGTTCGCATCCTCCCGAGCGAGGCTTTTACATAACTCCGCAATCCCTTCCGGCATGGTCCGGTAGCCGGTTTTAAATTTCTTTGTGATGGCCGTTTTGCTTAAACCCTGTCCTTTGTACCGTGCTTCTAAAAATGGGGTTAGCAAAGCCTCTAACAACACGACCGAGTTAATAACGACCAATCGCCAACCCTTTAGAGATATGCGGTACCACACCTCGGAATGAAGCTCCAACACAGCATCCCGCTTACCTACAGCCAGCGCATCTTGGATTTTGGCTTCCGCTGTTTACCCGATGGTGTTATGGAAGGGAATTTGATGTTCAAGGAGACGCGGCATGAGCACTGGGCTGGTTTGCCTGTTTTCAAAGGTTTCCAACAAGCCGAAGAGGCAAACAGTATGCGCGGTAACGGTGGGCACGTAATGCTTCAAATTGAAGCTCTTGTAATATCGCAGAAAGGCGTTAAGACCTTCACAGGCCGCATCCGTCATGAATTCAGCTCGTCGGTCGTCCACCGTTGTATGGCCCGCCGAAGTAAGCTCTCCTAACTCCTCAAATTCAGCCACTACTTCAGTATAACCCGTGCTTTTGCTGATGCTGCCCATAAATTCGGCTGCAAAAGCATGCTCGTCAAATTGCATGCATCAGGCAGGTAGATGCGGTGTTTTTTTTGCGGAACCAAAACATGACCTGGCCCAATGCGCTACTTGCGACAAACGGCCGTCCGGATTCTACGATGGCCATACTTCCGGCAACTTCGGTAAAGGTATCCTCTACCAGAATCACAAACGGCAAATCAAACCGCAGTATTCTTTTGGTGGCGTTACCCAGCGATTCCCGTAAAGCCAAAGCCTCTTCGTCTGAGGCACTACGCGGACGATACCTGGCGTGGGGATCAGAATGGCTGGAGGGATTCACAAAGCGTTGAAAAAGAAGTTGAATAGAACTTCAGGCACACCGACAGGCACACCACGAAAAAACCCCATGCAAACCCTTGATTTACATGGAGTTTAATGTGCTCTGAGCCGCCTATCGGAGGCAAAAAACTGGAATTTGATAGAAGACAATCCTGAACACCAGCGCACACACTCACACGCACACCAATAAAAAAGCCTCGTAAAAAGCCCATTGGGAGCGTTTAACAAGGCTTTTTTAGATAACTGTTGAGGGGATGGGATTCGAACCCACGATGAGCTTGAGACCCATACACACTTTCCAGGCGTGCTCCTTCGACCACTCGGACACCCCTCAAGGATGGTGGTTGCTGGGGCAAAGATAGGGCGGAACAATGAGCAATGAACAATGAGCAATGAACAATTGCTGCCGATTGGCTGATTGTTCATTCTTCGTTGCTCATTGCTCATTGATTTCAAAGCGTTATCTCGCCGCGTAAGTCGGTGGCCAGCAGCTCGCGGGTACGGGCTTCACTCAGGCCCAGGCCCAGCACGAACATCAGCTTGGTGACAGCGGCCTCGGTGGTGATGTCGTCGCCGCCCACGATGCCTATTTCCGCTAAGCGCGCGCTGGTTTCGTACTTGCCCTGCACCACGCGGCCTTCCTCGCACTGGCTCACGTTGAGCAGCCACACGCCGCGCCGGCGGGCCTCGGCCAGGCACTCAAGGAACCACTCGGCGGTGGGTGCGTTGCCCGAGCCGTAGGTTTCGAGCACGCAACCGCGAAGGCCCGGCACGTGCAGCACGGCCGATACCACCGCTTCCGTAATGCCCGGAAACAGGGGCAGCACGGCTACCCCGGTTTCGAGGTTGGGGTGCACCTTGAGACGTGTACCGGGCAGCAGCCGGATGCTTTTGTCATCGAATGCCAGGCTGATGCCGGCGCGGGCCAGGGGCGGGTAATTCTCGCTTTTGAAGGCGGCAAACTGCTGGCTTTCGACCTTTTTGGCGCGGGTGCCGCGAATCAGGACGTCGTTGAAAAACACGCACACCTCGGGCACGCGCACGGTGCGGGCCCGGGGGTGGCGGGCGGCCGCGATTTCGAGGGCCGTGATGAGGTTGCGCTGGGCGTCGGAGCGGTTGGCCCCCACCGGCACCTGCGCCCCGGTGAAAACCACCGGCTTGCCCAAATGCTCGAGAATATAGCTGAGGGCGGCCGCCGAATAGGCCATGGTATCGGTGCCGTGCAGCACCACGAAGCCGTCGAAATCGGCATAGTGCCGCTCGATAAGCTGAGCCAGGAACAGCCAGTCGGCGGGGGTGACGTTGCTGCTGTCGATGGGTTCGGGCAGGCTGAGCAGCTCCAGCCGAAAAGGCAGACGCTTGAGCTCGGGCATCTTGCGGTCGAGTCGGCCAAACTGCATGGGCACCAGGTCGCCGGCGCGGCTCAGGGCCATGCCCACGGTGCCCCCGGTGTAGATGATGAGCAGGCGCGGAGCCGTGGCATCGGCCGCATCGGCGCGGGTGGGCAGGGGCAATAAGGGCAGGTCGAGGTCGGGCATGGGGTGGGGAAACGGGAATGCGCGGCGCAAGTTGGGCAACAATTATGTAGCACGCCGCCTTTGCTGCGTCGTTGTTGCCCGATACCGGAATAGCCGCGCAATCATCGTTCAGCGCGACGCGACAAAGGCTGGGTCCTGCTTAGCAACGCACCTTTTTCGCGCAACCGCAGCCCGGAGCGCCTCTCGCCCGTATTGCCTGCGGTACCCTCTCACCCATTTTCATGACTCCAACCGACTCCTCCCCTGCCAAACCCGTTTCCGACGTCATTCTCATTGGCGCGGGCATCATGAGCGCCACGCTGGGCGTGCTGCTCAAGGCCCTCGACCCCAGCCTCACCATCAGCGGCTACGAGCGGCTGGATGCCGTAGCCGCCGAAAGCTCCGACGCCTGGAACAATGCCGGCACTGGCCACTCGGCCTTCTGCGAGCTGAACTACACGCCGGAGCGGGCCGATGGCTCCATCGACATCAGCAAAGCCGATAAAATTGCCGAGCAGTTCGAGCTCAGCAAGCAGTTCTGGGCCTCGCTGGTGCAGGAAGGACCGCTGCCCGACCCCCGGGCCTTCATCCACAGCATCCCGCACATGAGCTTCGTGTGGGGCGCGGCCAACGTGGAGTACCTGCGCAAGCGCCACGCCGCGCTGCTCCACTCGCCGCTATTTAAGGGCATGGAATTCAGCACCGACCCGGCCCGGATTGCCGAATGGATTCCGCTGGTGATGGACGGGCGCGACCCGGCCCAGCCGGTGGCCGCCACGCGCATGGCCGTGGGCACGGACGTGAATTTTGGAGCCCTCACGCGAGCACTCTACGACCACCTGCAAAGCCTGCCGGGCGTGGACATGCACCTGGGCCACGAGGTGGAGGATTTCCGACACAAGGCCGACGGCATCTGGCGGCTGAAGGTGAAGGATTTGGCCACCGGCGAAAGCCGCATCGTGCGCAGCCGCTTCGTCTTTATTGGGGCGGGCGGGGGCTCGCTGCCGCTGCTCGAAAAGTCGGGCATTCCGGAGGCCAACGGTTTCGGCGGCTTTCCGGTGAGTGGGCAGTGGCTGAAATGCCAAAACCCCGAAGTCATTGCCCGGCACGAGGCCAAGGTGTACGGCAAACCGGCTTTGGGCGCGCCGCCCATGTCGATGCCCCACCTCGACACGCGCCAGATAAATGGCCGCAAGGAACTGCTGTTTGGGCCCTACGCCGGCTTCAGCACCAAGTTTCTGAAGGCGGGCTCGTACACGGATTTGTTCAAATCCATCGAGCTGGGCAACATCCGGCCGCTGCTCTATGCCGGGGCGCGCAACCTGGGCCTCACCAAATACCTCATCGGACAGGTGCTGCAAACGCCGGCCGAGCGCACGGCCGCCCTGCGCGAATATTACCCCGAGGCTAACCCCGCCGACTGGCAGCTGGCCGTGGCCGGGCAGCGCGTGCAGGTGATTAAGAAGGACAAGAAGGAAGGTGGCGTACTGGAATTCGGTACTGAGATGGTGACTTCCGCCGATGGCTCGATTGCCGCGCTACTGGGCGCTTCGCCGGGGGCGAGCACGGCCGTAGCCATCATGCTGGAGCTGGTGCAGAAGTGCTTTCCCGAGCGCGCCGCCTCGCCCGAGTGGCAGGCCCGGTTCCGACAGCTGGTGCCCTCGTTTGGCCAGCACCTAGCCGACACCCCGGCGCTGGCAGCGGCCGTGCGCGAGCACAGCCGCGCGGTGCTGCGGCTGGAGGCGTAGGTTTTAATAACGAGTTAAAAGCATGTCATGCTGAGCGCAGCCGAAGCATCTCTACTGCATCAGTAAAATTATTTACTTCAGCGGTAGTGATGCTTCGGCAGCGCTCAGCATGACGTTTTTATTTATCCTATTCCATCCATCGAAAGCCCCAATTCCGGCTAGCTTTGCGCTACACCCCAATCTGCGCAAACATGCTGAAAACCTACTTCTTCGCGCCGCTCCTGCTGCTGGCTGGTACGGCCTATTCCCAAACGCCACCCACTGAAACCCTTCTGCTGCGCGAGCCGGCCCTAAGCCGCGAGCACCTCGCCTTCAGCTACGCCGGCGACATCTGGCTCGCGGGCCGCGACGGCTCGAACCCGCAGCGACTCACCGTGGGCCCGGGGGTGGAAACCAGCCCCCATTTCTCACCCGATGGGCAGTCCATCGCCTTCACCGGCGACTACGACCGCAACGCCGACGTGTACGTGGTGGCGGTGAACGGCGGGCAGCCCCGACGCTTGACCTGGCACCCCTCGGCCGAAGTAGTGCGCGACTGGACGCCCGACGGGCAGCGCATCCTATTCAGTAGCTCGCAGGAGGCTTATGCGCGCTCGTTGCAGCTGTTTACCGTGCCCATGAGCGGCGGGCTGCCCACCCGCCTGCCGTTGCTGATGGGTGAGAAGGGCAGCTACTCGGCCGATGGCAAGATGCTGGCCCACACGCACATCACCAACGCTACCACCACCTGGAAGCACTACCGCGGCGGCCAGACCGGCCCCATCTGGCTGACGGATTTGCAGACCCTGGCCACGGAAGAGATTCCGCACGAAAACGCCACTGACACCAGCCCGCTGTGGCTGGGCGGCAAGGTATATTTCCTGAGCGACCGGGCCCGCACCAACAACGTGTTCGTGTACGACCCGAGCACTAAGAAAGTGGCCCAGCTGACCCGCCACACCGATTACGACGTGAAGGCATTGAGCGGCAACGGGACCGATTTGGTGTACGAGCAGGCCGGACGGCTGCACGTGCTGAACACCGGCTCGGGCCAGACCACCGACCTCAAAATCAGCATCTCGCCCGAGGTGCTGGCCCTGCGGCCGCAGTACCGCAGCGTGGCCGGCATGCTGCGCGGGGCGGCCATCAGCCCCACCGGCGTGCGCGCCGTAGTGGAGGCGCGCGGCGATGTGTTCACCGTTCCCGCCAAAAAAGGCGAGAGCCGCAACCTGACGCACTCCGACACCTCGCATGAGCGCTACCCGGCCTGGGCCCCCGATGGCGCGCACATCGCCTACGTGTCCGATGCTTCGGGCGAGTACCAGCTGCTGGTGCAGGACCAGCGCGGGCTGAAACCGGCCCAGGCCTACTCGCTGGGGCCGAACTCCTTTTACTTTAAACCAATGTGGTCGCCGGACAGCCGGAAAATTGCCTACACCGACAAGAAGCTGAACCTGTGGTACCTCGACCTGGCCTCGAAGAAAACCACCCGCGTGGCCGCCGACACCTACGGCCCGCTGCTGGGCGAACCAGCCCTCGACCCGGCGTGGTCGCCCGACGGGCAGTGGCTGGCCTACGCCCAGCAGATGCCCAACCACATGCGCACCGTGTGGATGTACCACCTGCCCAGCGGCCACCGCGTGGCCGTGAGCGACGGCCGCAGCGACGCCACCGCGCCCGCCTTCAGCCGCGACGGCAAGTACCTGTTTTTCACGGCCAGCAACGACGTGGCCCTGCGCGCCACCTGGCTCGATATGTCGTCGTACGACCGCAACAGCAAGCGCACGCTGTACGTGGCCGTACTCAACCGGCGCGACCCTTCGCCCTTCGCTCCGCAGAGCGACGAGGAAAAGGAAGCCATCACCAAGCCCGACTCGATTGTGGTGGGCAAGCCGGTGGGCAACCGCCCCGCCCCCAAGGTGGCGGTGAAAGACTTGAAACCGCGCAAGCCGGCTGCCATCGCCAAAGTGGAAATTGATACCGTGGGCCTAGGGCAGCGCATTCTGGCCCTGCCCGGCTCGGTGGTGGGCGAGCTCAGCAACGTGCAGGTGGCCGATGGCGAAAAAATCTTCTACCTCGAGCAACTGCCCGCCAGCGTAGCCGCCGGCCCCGACGCGCCCCAGGCCGCCCCTACCCAGCGCCTGCACCGCTACGATTTGAAGGAGCGCAAGAGCGAGCCGTATCTGGCGGAAGTGAACGACTACGCCGTGAGCGCCGACGGCAAAAAGCTGCTTTACATGGCTCCGCGCGATGTGTACGGCATCGTGGAAGCGGCCGGCAAACCCGCGGCCGGCGACGGCAAAATGGCCCTCACCGGGCTTGATGCCTACGTGGACCCGCGCCACGAGTGGGCCCAGATGTTTAATGAGGTGTGGCGGCTGGAGCGCGATTACTTCTACGACCCCGGCATGCACGGGCTCGACTGGGTGGCGACCAAGAAGAAGTACGCCGGCTTCCTGCCCCACGTGGCGCACCGGGCCGACCTCAACTACTTGTTTGCCGAGATGATGGGCGAGATGGTGGTGGGCCACAACTACGTGAGCGGCGGCGACATGCCCACTCTCACGGCCAACCCGGTGGGCCTACTCGGGGCCGACTACGAGGTGGTGGATGGCAACTATCGTTTCAAAAAGGTGTTCAATGGCGAGAGTTTCAACCCCAGCCTGCGTGCACCGCTGACCGGCCCCGGCGTGGGCGTGCGGGCTGGCGACTACCTGCTGGCCGTGAACAACCGCCCGTTACGTGGTACCGACAACGTATACAGCTTCTTCGAGAACACCGTGGGCAAGCAGCTTACGCTGCTGGTGAATGACAAGCCCACCGAGCGCGGGGCCCGCGAGGTAACTGTGGTGCCGGTGGCCAGCGAGGCCACCCTGCGCCGCATTGCCTGGGTAGAGGAAAACCGCCGCACGGTCGACCGGCTCACCGGCGGCAAAGTCGCCTACGTGTACCTGCCCAACACCGGGGCCGAGGGCTACGAATTTTTCAACCGCTACTACTTCAGCCAGCTCGACAAGCAGGCCGTGATTGTGGATGAGCGGTTTAACGGCGGCGGCTTCGTGGCCGACTACATTCTCGACCTGCTCAATCGGCCGCTGCTCAGCTACTGGGCCCCCCGCGAGGGCCGGGCATTTACGTCGCCGGGCTCGTCCATCTACGGGCCGAAGGTAATGCTGGTGAACGAGTTCGCCGGCTCGGGCGGCGATGCGCTGCCCGCGTTTTTCCGGCGGCGCGGGCTGGGCACCGTCATCGGCAAGCGCACCTGGGGCGGGCTGGTGGGCATTTCGGGCTACCCGCCGCTCATCGACGGCGGCAGCGTGACCTCCCCCAGCTTCGCCGTGTACAGCCCCGATGGCAAGTGGGAAATCGAAAACGAAGGCGTCGCGCCCGACATCGAAGTGGACGTGCGCCCTGCCGATACGCAGAATGGGGCCGACCCGCAGCTAGCCAAAGCCATCGAAGTAATTATGCAGGACCTGGCCAAGCAGCCGGCGAAGGCGCAGGGCATTCCGGCGCAGTACCCGTTGCGCGGCCGGGAATAACTGCCGTTTCAGCAGGAATCGATATGTGGAAACGTCATGCTTCATCTTGCGTCCGCGCAGCCGAAGCATCTCTACCGCAATAGTAAAACTGATTTACTGCTACGGTAGAAATGCTTCGGCTGCGCGGACGCAAGATGAAGCATGACGTTCTTTTTTGTGGTGCGGCTACCGGTTATTCATCACCCGAAACTGTTCATCCAGCTCGGCCCGCGAGGCCAGGCGTGACTTTTCGGAAGTACCAAAGCCTACTTCCTCCTCGCCCGTTGCCAGGCGGCCCATGACCGAATCGGCAAACTCCTCCACGTTCACGCCGAAGGTGTGCAGGCCCGGCCCGCCGAGGTCGGTATTCACGGCCGGGGGCACGATTTCGAGCACCGCAATGCCCTCCGGCTTCAATTGGTGGCGCAGCGAGAGCGTGAACGAGTGCAGCGCCGCCTTGGTGGCACTGTAGATGGGCACGAACGCGGCCGGCGCAAACGACAGGCCGGAGGTGACATTGATGATGGCCGCGCCCGGCCGCTGGCGCAGGTGCGGCACCAGCAGGGTGCTCAGGTGAATAGGCGCTTCGACGTTGATGACCAGTTCCTGCCGGCGGGTTTCCCAGTCGGTATCGTGGTCGTGAGCCAGCTGAATGCGGTTTTGAATACCGGCGTTATTCACCAGCACGTTCAGGTTGGGGTAGGTAGAGGTGGCCCAACGCACCAATTCCTGGCGCTGGGCGGGGTCGGCGATGTCGCACTGACGCACCACCAGGCCAGGATAGGCTTGCTGGGCTTCGGAAAGCTTATCGTCGCGGCGGCCCACGATAATGACCGTGCTGCCGGCCCGCAGGAAGCGCACGGCCAGCGCCAGGCCGATACCCGAAGCACCGCCCGTGACGAGAATAGTGTTGATGGCAAGGTTCATAGCAGCGCGGGGAAATAAACAAGTACGGCCCGGGCAACAAACCGGTCGCCCGTCCGGTTGTGCCCGGCCCCAAATAAGCCCGGCACTACCTGCGCCGCACCCTTAACTTGCAGTTTCATCCGCGCTATTTTTTGCTTTTCCATGATTAAACTTGAACCCTTCACTTCCGACGACTTCACTCAACTCATGGAATGGGTCGACGACGAGCGGTTGATGAAAGAATGGAGCGGCTCCATGTTTTCTTTCCCCCTCACCGAGGCCGGCCTGAGCTGGTATATTGAAGGCTCGAATGACGTGAACGACCCCAACGTCTTCATCTACAAAGCAGTCGATTTGAAAACCGGCATCACCGTCGGGCACATTTCGCTGGGCGGCATCAGCGAGCGCGACCGGGCCGGGCGCATCACCCGGGTGCTGGTGGGCAACAGCACCGAGCGCCGCCGGGGCATCTGCCAGGGCATGGTAAAGGCCCTGTTGCGCATCGGCTTTGAAGACCTGAAGTTGCACCGTATCAGCTTGGGTGTCTACGACTTCAACCACGCGGCCATCAATTGCTACCTCAAGTGCGGCTTTCAGGAAGAAGGGCGGATGCGCGACGTGGTACGCCACGGCGACGGCTACTGGACGCTGGTGGAAATGGGCATGCTGGAAGACGAGTGGCGCGTTTTGCACCCGCATGCTCCCGGGCCGGCCTGAGCAGTTGTGGCCGGGGCCCGCAGCCGCAAAAACGGCGTAAATTAGCTCGCTTTTCACCGTCTACTTTTGCCTCGTTACCATGAAATTGCTTCTACCTGGCACGCTGGCCTTGTTGTTGGCCAGCCCACTGGCATTCGCCCAGCAGGCCCCGATGGGCCTCGAAGGGGCAGCGGGCCAAAGCAACCTGCGCGACTTTGCCCGCGGGCTGCCCGCCGTGCTCCCAAACGGTGTTGAAGAAGGCGTGGTGGGTTCGCCCTACGCCGACAACCGCTGGCTGTTGGCCCGGCTCGACGTGCCCCACGCCCGCCCACTACCGCCCGTGGCGCTCAAGTACGACGTGCTGCACCACCGGCTGCTGATGCGGCCGCAGCTGAGCGGCCGCCCCGACTCGCTCGAACTCGACGACGCCCGCGTGGCTGGCTTTGTGCTTTCGGAGCCGGCCACGCCGCTTGGGCCCGGCCGCCAGCGCCGGTTTCGCCGGTTTGAGGAGTCGCCCGTGCCCGTGCAGCGCACCAGCTACGTTGAAGTGCTGCACCAGGGCCGCTATACCGTACTCATCCACCGCCGCAAAACCCTGATTCCGGCCGAGTTGCCGAGTGCTTACAACGCCGGGCACAGCGCCGCTACCATCGTCGACCATACCGACTATTACCTCCGCACGCCCGAAGGCCAGCTACGCCCCCTAAAGCTGTCGTTGAAAGCGCTGCAACAGGGGGCACCCGCTCTGGCATCGGCTCTACAAGCTGCCGTGCAATCCCGGATGCCCGGCAGCGAAGCCGACTGGGGCCTGGTGCTAGACGTAGCCGACCCCGCCGCCGCAAAGTAGCCTTGGGGCTAGGCGAGTAACGTGGCCACCTGGGTTTCCGACAGGTTAAGGCCAAAGTATCGGGCCAGGGCAGCCGAGTAGTCCTCATCTTCGGCCAGCACGGTAACCGTGCTGCTCCCATCCGGTAGCCGGACTTTCAGCTCGCGGTCGACCAGGGTGGCGCGGTATTCGGGCGTGGCGCGGGCGCAGATGCGCTGCTGCCGAAACGGCGAGTCGGGCGAGTTCGAGTAGAAGTAGCTCATCATCTGATAGTCGCTGGGCTGGGTCTCATCCAACGTAAAGGTGTAGAGGCTTTGCCACTGCCCATCCATCAGCAGCTGCACGTGGTAGTTATGCTGCGGAGCGGCCTGCAGGCGGTAGGTGTCGAAACCCATGCGGTGCTCGGGGCCCGCCAGCAGCGGAATAGGCTCCAGCAGCGTGTTGCCGCCGAAGCCCAGGTCGGCCACCCACGGCTCCCCGGCTACCTGCACCAGCAGGAGCTGGTGGGCGCGCGGGCGCAAGGGTTCGCCGGCAATCAGGTTGCGGCCCACCAGGTTGGTCACCGCAAAGCCCAGCTGCCGCAGCACCCGCCCAAACAGGCCGTTCAGCTCGTAGCAGTAGCCGCCCCGGCGCTCGGCCAGCAGCTTGCGGCTCAGGCTGGCCGCATCGAGGCCGATGGGGCGGCCGAGGTGAATATCCAGGTTTTCGAACGGAATGCTGTAGGCCTGCGCCCGGTGCAGTGCCACGAAGGTTTCGCGGGTGGGCGTGAGCGGGCCGGTGTAGCCGATACGGGCCACGTAGGCAGCAATATCAATCTCGGAATCGGGCATGGCGCGCAGGGGAAAAGCAGAATCAGCGGCCAATTACGCCAGAAACTGCGTGTTCGTCAGCTGCTCGCTCAGTTCCCACAGTTGCCGGGCGTGCTCGGGGGTGTTAAAGGCGCTTTTGACGGGCTCGGGCCTTTTCTTGTCGAAATAGCCGCCGCTGGTGCTGGTCACTGCCGGAGCCGAGGCCAGGAAAACGCTGGTTTCGGCCCCTTTTTCAGTCGAAATCATGAAGGGCCGAGCCAGCTGCACAAATGCACTCATCAGGCCATTGGCGGCACTACCGAAGCTGCTGGCCACCACGCCGGGGTGCAGCGCGTTGGTCGTGACGTTGCCGATGCCGTGCGCCCGCAAGCGGCGGGCCAGCTCCTGCGTGAACATAACGTTGTAGAGCTTGGTGTTGGCGTACACCGCAAATGCGCCGTAGCTGCGGGCCGACTGGAAATCGGCCAAATTAGGCCGTGCCATGCGGTAGGCGGTCGAGGCTACGTTTACCACGCGGGCGGCCGGGCTGGCTTTCAGTTTATCAAACAGCAGGCTGGTGAGCAGGAACGGCCCGAGGTGGTTGGTGGCCACACCCAACTCGTAGCCCTGGGGCGAAACCTGCCGCTGCGCCCCCAGAATCAGTCCGGCGTTGTTCACCAGCACGTCGAGACGCGGGTAGCGGGCGTTGAACTCGGCGGCGGCGCGGCGCACCTGGTCCAAATCGGCGAGGTCGGCCAGCAGCACGTCCACGTTTTCATGGCCAGCGGCGACCTTAATTTCCTGCTGAGCCGTGGCAGCCTTGTCGGCGTTGCGGGCCAGGATGACGACGTGCGCGCCCATTTTGGCCAGTTCGGTAGCCGTTACCTGGCCGATGCCGGACGTGGCCCCGGTCACGAGGATAATTTGATTCTGGAGATTGGGCATGGAAAATTATTTTCGCGGATGATACTTGCGTTAACGTAACCCCACCGTGAATACTTGGTTTCTCCGGGAAAAATCAATTCAACATTCCTTTTGAATGAACGTCATGTCTATCTGGCGTACGCGCAGCCGAAGCATCTCTACCGCAATCGACAATGATTACCGTGGCGGTAGAGATGCTTCGGCTGCGCTCAGCATGACGTTCTTTGGGTTTCCTCCGCTCCTCCCTCCTGCCCATGCGTGCCCTGCTGCTCATCGATATTCAAAACGACTTTCTGCCCGGCGGCCGACTGGCCGTGCCGGCCGGCGACGAAATTATTCCGCTCGTGAATGCTTTGCAACCGCAGTTCGACCTCGTGGTGGCTACACAGGACTGGCACCCGGCCGGCCACCAGAGCTTTGCCAGCTGCCATGCCGGCCGCGCGCAGTTCGAGCAGATTGACCTGCACGGCCTGCCCCAGGTGCTCTGGCCCGACCACTGCACCCAGGCCAGCAACGGCGCGGCCCTGGCCCCTGCCCTGCGCACCGAGCGCATCGAGGCCATCTTCCGCAAGGGCATGAACCCGGAAATCGACAGCTACAGCGCCTTTTTCGACAACGGCCACCGCAAAAGCACCGGCTTGACCGACTACTTGCGCGGCCGCAGCGTGACTGACGTAATCGTAGCTGGCCTGGCCGCCGATTACTGCGTGTACTACTCGGCCCTCGATGCGCTGGCCGCCGGCTTCGCCACCACCGTCATCACCGATGCCGTGCGCGCTATCTCAGCCGAAGGCTGGGCCGCCGCGCAAACCGACCTCACGGCTAAGGGGGCCCGGCTGCTGGCCAGCCCGGCGCTGCTCACTAAAGCATAATAACCCGCACAAAAAAGGCCCGGCGAATGCCGAGCCTTTTTTGTAAAAACCAGCCCAAAAATGCTCAAATATTGAGTTTCACGAGCTTCATGCCCAGCTCGCTCTTCTTTTTGTAGTAGTCGGTGATGAGCACGTAGCCGGGCTTGGCGGGGTACACAAACGAGTAGGTAGCGCCGCTCGTCAGGTCGATTTTATCGAGGGCGTACTTGCCGTTGTCGCCGAAGGCGATGTTGCCCACGTAGCCTTTGGCGGCTTCGCCTTTCTCCTTATCAAAGTTGAGGAACACCACGTTGAACTGCGTTCGGGCCTCGTTGCGCTGCAGGAACTGGTAGTCGAAGTCGCCCTGCGATTTGATGACCTGGCCCAGCAGACCCGCGCCCAGAAAGCCGCTGCCAGCGGGCAGCAAGGCGTTGGTCACGGTTTTGGGGTAGAACTTCACGCTGCTGAGGGTGGCCGTCGGGTCGAGCTCGAACACGAACATGTTGGCGATTTTACCCTTCGACACGCTCGCGCCGCGGCCGCCCAGGGCCGTGAGGGCAATGCCCAGGCCGTCGCCCACAATCTTGAACTGCTCGGCCACGATGTAGAGGTGGCCGTTGGCCCCCTTCACGATGGAGTGGTTGTAGTTCACGTAGTTGTCTTCGAGGCTAGGTTTGGCCTCGGCGGGCATCAGGGCCATTACTTCCCGCTGCCAGCCGTAGTTTTTCATGCTCGTCACCTTGCCCTTTTCATTGAAGCGCTTGATGAAGAAGCCCTGACTTTTGTTCACGAAGGGCTTGTCGTCGAGCTTGTAATACTCGCCCACGGCCACAAACTCGCGGGTAGCGGCATCGAAGGTGAAGGAGCTGAGCGAGAGCTGCTCGTTCTTGCTGGTCTCGACGGGCATGTCGAACACGCGCTTGCCGGTGGCCGCGTCAATGGCCAGCATCGACGAGGTTACCTGGCGCGACATCATCCCGTCGCGGCGCATCATCACGCCGAGCACGTATTTGTCGGTGGCCTCGGTCAGGCTCGCCATCTCGTATTGTTTCGAGTTCTCGTCGGAAGCGCAGCGCCACTTGGGCTGCAGCTTGTCGTCGTACATCACCAGGGCGTAGCCTTTGCCCATGCCCATGTAGCTGTTGCGGATGAAGCCCTGGCCCGGCACCGGAAACATCGTCATGCCGGAGCCCATCATGCCGGCGGCCTCGCCGCCGCCCTCGGCCGATTGCTGCTGCTGTTGCAGCATCATCTTGTCGGCGCGCGAGAGGTCCTCTATCACCTTGCTGCCCAGTTTTTTCAGGCCGGTGTCGTAGGTTTCCATCTCCAGCGTGCCCTCTTTGCCATTGAAGAAGTAGAGGGCAAAAGCCGAGCCGTTGAAGGTGTTGCGCAGCAGCGTGTAGCGGCCGGAAGGCTTCTGGATGGTGACGTTGGACACCTTGGCCAGGTTCTGGTCGTAGAAGTCGAGCAGGTAGTTGTCGGTTTTGCGGTCGGCCTTGTCGCCGCGGCCGAACATGAGGTAGCCCTTCACCTCGCCGTTGGCATAAATGGGCGACAGCGCCGAGCGGTGCATGTTGCTGATGCCGTTGAGGGTGGTGGTTTGGGCAAAGGCCGCCGGAGCTGCCAGCGCCAGCACGGCCGCCAGGGCCGCGCGCTTAACAATTTGCATACAGAAAAAAGGGTAAAAAGTGGGGAATAATGCGTTGGGAATAAGATTGGATGAAATCAAAAGTGGCGAAAGCACCTAGCGACGGCCCGTAGCGCGGGGGGCCGGCGGCACGGGCAGCAGCGCCGCGAACCGGCCCCGCGGGTAGCGCCGGCGGTAGTCGTCGCGCAGGGCCAGCACGGCGGGGTCGGTGGGCGGGGCGGCGAGGGCGGCGGCAGCGTAGCGGCCGGCCAGGGCAAATTCGTCGGCTGCCGCCGGGGCTTCAACCGGCGGGGCGGCCCGGGCAAAGCAGGTGCTCAGTTCGCGGAAATCGTCGGTGCGCAACTCGTGCAGCGTGCGCAGCAGCTCGTTGAAGTTGGCCGCCTGGCGCTCCGACACGTTGCTCACCACCTCGCTAAATGTGTGGGCTTGCAGGTGCTGGCGCAGCTCGAACAGGCTGAGCTGCACCATGGCGCGCAGGTAGCCGCTCTGCGGCTGCTGGGGCAGCAGCTGCAGGGCTTCGAACAGGGCGTGGTCGTAGCAGTCGTAGTCGAACCAGCTTTGCACCAGCTCCAGGCGGCTCAGGCGGCGGATGCGGTCGAAATCGGGCGGGCTAGGCGGCTGGGGGCCCTCGGCCACGCGCCCCTGGGACAGGCCCTGCACGAAGCGCATGCGCTTGCCGCAGTCGGGGTGCGATTTGAGGGTATCCGAGGTTTCGAGCACGGTTTTCGCCGCCGCCTGCACCGTGAAAATGGAGGCCGGCGCGGCCGCTGCGCCAAACGCGCGCGGAAACTGGGTGCAGCTGAACTGGGCGGCCAGCGGCAGTGGCGCAGGGTTTTCGGGCTGGTCGATAACGTCGAGCAGTTGCAGCGTGCGGTAGGCCTGCGGGGCCTCGTAGCTGGTGCGGGCCAGCAGCACGTAGCCCAGCGAGTCGGCCTGCCGCTCGAAGCGGCGGTGGTGGTAGCTGCTGCTCAGCGAAAAGCCCAGGGCCAGGGCCTTCAGCTGCGAGCTGATGTTGTACTCGGAGTTGACAATGCGCCGAAACTCGCGCCGCAGCTCTTTGCTGTGGATGGCGGTGAGGCGGTCGTGCAGGCCGGTTTCGAGGTGGTGGCTGGCCCCGTGGGCCAGCTCGTGGCAGAGCACGTAGGCCAGCTGGCTCTCGTTTTCGAGGCGGGGCAGCAGGCCCAGGTTCAGGAGCACGGTGCTGCGGCCCACGGCGCGGGCGTTGGGCTCGGGGTTGCGGGTGAGCACCAGCCGGGTACCGGCGGTCAGCTGCGGGTTGGCGCGCAGAATGCGGGCGAATACCTGGTGCACATAGGGCTCCACCACGGGGTCGAGCAGGGCGGCGTAGCGAATGGCATTGTACACATCGGCCGAGGCTTCCTGCACCACGCGGCCGTAGTGGGCACGGTACTCGCTGCTGCCGGCTTTGGGCACCGGCATTTCGGCGCGCAGAGCACTGCGCTGAGCCACGGCCAGCTCGTGGCGCTGCAGGGTATCGGGGCTGTAAAAAGGCCGGTAGGCCTCATCCTGGGCCGATGCGGCGGTAATGCTCAGCCAGCCCAGCAGCGCCAGGCAAAGAAATCGAAACATGAAGGCAGTGCGCGATATATTGGTAGAGCGCAAATTGACTATTTACTGGCTTCAAATCTACCTGCATATCATTCATTTCTAATCAGCCGCAGCAATTTATTTTTAGCTGCCCGCCAAAAAAATGGTGGTGAAGCGCCGGACTGCGCTTCACCACCCTCTAATGTATTCAGCCGCCCGGCGGAGCCTACAAATGCTTGCGCAGCAACAGGCCGGAGTAGGCGTAGCCGTTGGCGTTCAGGCCCTGCATGGGTACGAAAGACATGCCGTGGCGGCCGGCTACTTTGTGCAGCTGCGGCACCAGAATACCCATGGTCGTGCCCACGGCATAGCCCACGATATTATCGGAGAGGAAGTGCTTGCCGGCCTCGATGCGGAAGTAGGCCACGGCGGCCGGTACCACGGCCGCTGCGCCCCACACCAAGGCTTCGCCCGAGTAGCCGGGGTTGAAATCGTGCAGCACCTTGGCCGCGAAGAAGGTAGCCGTAGCCGTGTGGCCGGTGTGGCCGGCGAAAAAGGAGTTGGTGGCGATGGCCCCCGAACGGCCGCCGCCGCCCTCGCTACCATACAAGTAGGGCCGGTAGCGATACACATTGCCCACCGTGCTGGTAAACAGGGCATCGGTAGCCAGCATGGTTTCGACATAAAGGCCCAGCACCTGGCCGTAGTGGCTGCGCACATCCTTGTTCAGGGCTAGCAAACCGGGCGCGATAACCAGCGTGGGGTAGCAGAGCAGGTCGCTGGCCGTTTGGGCCCGGTCGCTGTACCAGCCGGCCGAGAACCGGTCGAAGCTGGGCACGTCTTCCTTGCGCAGCGCCGCCAGCTCGGTGTCACTCAGGCCGCTTTTCTGTTGCACCCGGTAAAGGCCGAAAGCGCTGGCCGCGCCCAGGCCCAGGATGATGGGGCCGTCGACGGCGAGTCGGGTGTGGTAGGGCGAAGCAGATTGCTGCGCCCGGGCTGCCGGCGCGGCGGCAGTGAGCAGGGAACCCGCGAGCGCCAATGCGGCAAAATATTTCATAGGGGGAAACAATTGGGTAATGTGGCCCAAACGAAATTCCGCTCCCCGGGTTTTCTCTGGTTGCGCCTGGAGGTGCCCCGGAGTAGCTTCGAGCCTGAGCCGGCAGCCGAAAATAGCCGGCCGGCCGCAAGCCCGCACAACGACCGGACATCATTTCCCGTTGCCGCAGCCATGCTACTGTCCTCCCCGCTCCCGATGCGTTTCCGCCTACTACTGCTACTGCTGTTGCTGGCCGCGCCCGTGGTTCCCGCCGCCGCCTATTCGGTGCTCACCCACCAGGCCGTCATCGACTCGACCTGGGAAAAGAGCCTGGCACCGCTGCTGCGCCACCACTACCCCGGGGCCACCACCGACCAGCTCGAAGAAGCCAAAAGCTACGCCTATGGTGGGTCCATTTTACAGGACATGGGCTATTACCCGCTGGGCTCGACGCACTTCACCAACCTGATGCACTACGTGCGGGCCGGTGACTTTGTCCGGAACCTGCTGAGCCAGGCCCACAATCGCAACGAGTATGCCTTTGCGCTGGGCGCGCTAGCCCACTACGCCGCCGACAACGTGGGCCACCCCGAGGGCACCAACCAGATTATGCCCACCATGTACCCCGATTTGCGGGCGCAGTTCGGGCCGGTCGTCACCTACGAGCAGGCCACCAAGCGCCACACCGAGCTCGAATTTTCGTTCGATGTGGTGCAGGTGGCAGCCGGACGCTACCGCAGCCAGGAATACCACAAATACATTGGCTTTCGGGTGAGCAAACCAGTGCTGGAGCGCGCCTTTCAGCAAACCTACGGGCTGGAGTTGGGCCAGGTAATTCTGAACGTGGACGTGAGCATTGCCACCTTTCGCTTCGCCGTGAACCAGCTGCTGCCAGCGACGGCGCGCGCCGCTTGGTACAGCCAGCGCAAGGAAATTAGAAAGCTGAGCCCCCGGGCCCGGCGACGCGACTACCGCTACAAAGCCAGCCCCCGGGCGTTCCGCAAGGAGTTTGGGGATGGCTATGAGCGGCCCGGCTTCGGGGCACGGGTGATGTCCTTTTTCATCAACCTGCTGCCCAAAATCGGCCCGCTGAAAACCTACGCCTTCAAGCTGCCCGACGCGGCGGGCGAGCAGAAGTTTCGCGCCAGCTACCGGGCGGTACTGGTGCGCTTCGCCACGTTGGTGCGCGAGCAGCCCACCGACACAACCCGCACCCGCCCCCTGCCCGACACCAACCTCGACACCGGCCTGCCCACCCGTCCCGCCAACTACGCCCTGGCCGACCAAACCTACAACGAGCTGCTACGCGAGTTGCACAAGCGCAAGTTCGAGCACCTCACCCCCGCCCTGCGCCAGGCCCTGCTGGCCTATTTCGCCAAGGGCATTCCCACTCCGGCCCAGGAAACCGAGCACGGCGATGCCAAAACCGAGCGCAAAGTCGAGAAGAAGCGGCCGGAAACGGAAGAAGCGCTGGCCGCGTTGCGGGCATTGCCGCAGTAGGCAATGGAATAAACAGGCACGAAGAAAGAACGTCATGCTTCGGCTGCGCGGACGCCAGATGAAGCATGACGTGCTGCTTATAATTTCTGCGAGCACCCGACTTACCCGCCGGCCTTTTCCAGCAGGCGCACGACCAGGCCGGTCCAACCGGTTTGGTGGCTGGCACCGAGGCCGTGGCCATCGTCGCCATGGAAGTACTCGTGGAAGAGTAGGTGGTCGCGAAAGTGCGGGTCGGTCTGATGAATTTCAGTATCGCCCAGGGCGGGGCGGCGGCCGTTTTCATCCTTGAGAAACAGCCGGGCGAGGCGGGCTGAAAGGGCATCGGCCACCTGGGCCAGCGTGTGCTGCTGCCCCGAGCCGGTGGGGTATTCCACGGTGAAGCCGTCGCCGTAATAGCTATGGTAGCGTTGCAGCGACTCGATGATGAGGTAGTTGACCGGAAACCACACCGGGCCGCGCCAGTTGGAGTTGCCCCCAAACATATCCGACTCGGCCTCGCCCGCCACGTAGGAAACCGAGAAGCTGTCAGCCTCGCCCATGTGGTAGTAGTACGGGTTGTCGAGGTGGTAGCGCGAGAGCGAGCGAATGCCAAATTCGGAGAGAAATTCGGTTTCATCCAACATGCGGGTGAGCACGCTGCGCAGGCGGCTTTGGCGCATGAGGCCCATGAGGTGGCGTGCGCCCTGGCCGGGCTCCTGCCAGCGACTCACCAGCTCGGCCAGGCGCGGCCGCCGCCGGATGAGGGCCAGGGCGCGGGCGTAGAACTCGGGCACGGTGGCCAGCAGCTCATCGTCAATTACCTCCACGGCAAACAGCGGAATGAGGCCCACCATGGAGCGAATGCGCAGGCGGGTGCGCGAGTCGTCGGGGGCGTGCAGGACGTCGTAGTAGAACTGGTCTTCCTCGTCCCAGAGGTTGAAGTGGCCACCGCCGCCGCGGGTCATGGCCTCGGCGATGTACAGGAAATGCTCGAAGAACTTGCTGGCCATTTCCTGGTACACGGGCGTGGTTTGGGCCAGCTCCAGGGCCATGCGCATCAGGTTGAGGGCGAACATGGCCATCCAGCTGGTACCGTCGCTCTGCTCGATTTTACCGCCGGTGGGCAGCGGCGAGCTGCGGTCGAACACCCCAATGTTGTCCATGCCCAAAAAGCCCCCCTCGAAGATGTTGCGCTCGTCGCGGTCCTTGCGGTTCACCCACCAGGTGAAGGTCATCACCAGCTTCTGAAACACGGCTTCGAGGAATTCGGTGTCGCCGCGGCCGTCGTGCAGCTTGCGGTCCATCTGGTACACGCGCCAGGTGGCCCAGGCGTGCACCGGCGCGTTCACGTCGCTGAAATGCCACTCGTAGGCCGGCATCTGGCCGTTGGGGTGCAGGTAGCCGTCCTGGCACAGCAGGCGCAGCTGCTGCTTGGCAAAATCGGCATCCACCATGGCCAGCGGCAGGCAGTGAAAGGCCAGGTCCCAGGCCGCGTACCAGGGATATTCCCACTTGTCGGGCATCGAGATGATGTCGGCGTTGTGCAGGTGCCGCCAGGCCGAGTTGCGGCCGGTGAGGCGCTCGGCGGGCGGCGCGGGCCGGGCGGGGTCGCCGTCGAGCCACTGGCTCACATCGTAGTAATAATACTGCTTGCTCCAGAGCATGCCGGCGAAGGCCTGGCGCTGCACGTTGCGGGCGTCGGGGTTGCGAAGGCCCTCCTGAATGCAGTCGTAGAACTCGTCGGCCTCGGCACGGCGGGTCACGAATAGCTGGTCGAAATCGGCAAACGGCGCTTCGTGCTCGGGCTGGCTGAGGCGCAGGCGCAGCACCCGAACCTCACCGGCCGGAATGGCGAGCTGGTAGCACGCGGCGGCTTTGGTACCCGTTTCGGCGGGGTTTACGGCCGTGGCCTGGCCCGCCACGATGTATTCGTTGATGCCGTCCTTGAAGTAGCGGCCGGCCTTGTTTTTCTTTTTGCGCTTTTTGCCGAAGAGCGTGGGGCTGGTTTCGTTTTCGCAGAAGAGCAGCTCTTCGGCCCGGTCGCAATACAGCTGGTACCGGCCCAAATCGCGGTGCTCGGCCGCCATCGCGTTAGCGGCAACCCGCCGAATTTCGGGCCGGTGGTCGTCGTAGCCCAGCGTCCAGGTATTGCGAAACCAGAGCTGCGGCAGCACCGTGAGCGGCGCGGCCTCGGGCCCCCGGTTGTGGATAGTGAGCCGGATGAGCACGTCCTGCGGGCCGGCCTTGGCATATTCGATGAACACGTCGAAGTAGCGGCTTTCGGCAAAAATGCCGGTATCAAGCAGCTCGAATTCGGGTTCCTGCCGGGTGCGCCGGGCATTTTCGGCCCGCAATTCATCGTAAGGGAAAGCGGCCTGCGGGTACTTATACAGCATCCGCATGTAGGAGTGCGTGGGGGTGCTGTCGAGGTAGTAGTAGTGCTCCTTCACGTCCTCGCCGTGGTTGCCCTGGCCGTTGGTGAGGCCGAAGAGGCGCTCCTTCAGCTGGTTATCGGCCCCGTTCCAGAGGCCGATACCGAAGCACAGCCGCTGCTCGTCGTCGCTGATGCCGCCAATGCCTTCCTCGCCCCAGCGGTAGGCGTAGGCGCGGGCCATGTCGTGGGTGATGTAGTTCCAAGCGTCGCCGTTGGCCGAGTAGTCTTCGCGCACCGTGCCCCACTGGCGCTCGGTGAGGTAAGGGCCAAACTGCTTCCAGGCGGCGGTTTTGGCGCGGGCTTCGGCGAGGCGGTTTTGTTCTTGCATAACGTCAGATTCTATCGGGGCGCGCCGCTGGACGGCGCTCCCCTAAGCCCGGGCTTACGCGGTTGACCGCAGTGGTGGCTAACAACCGGCCATAATTTGCGGGCCGCGGTCCGGTTACGATTGCGGACGTGCGGGCTGCTGTTCGCGCAGGTATTTGCGGCCCGGAATGCCTCGGCCAGCGTAGCCGATTACCTCCCTTACCAGGCCGCCCAGCAGGGTATTGGGCTGGTTTGCCGCTACGGCGGGCAAAAACATGGCTACTTCCGCCTCGGTGAGGAGCCAACTCCCTCCGTATCATCCAATTGTGCCGCAGACTACGCTCAGCTACTTATGTTGTTCAGGGAGTAATCGTATTCGCTCGAACGTCATGCTGAGCTTACTTATGCGTGAGTACTTAATTGGTGCCGGTACCCACATTTTTCAGCAGGCTATCTATTCAGGGCAGGTTTTCGTAGATTCTCGTCATCGCCTGCGGGTTGACTGTGGGGCAGCAAGCGTGATTCAAAAACTGCTTAGTGCTGTAGTGACGCGGCGTATCGCGTCGCTACAGCACCCGGGCCAAGCGCACACCGCCGTAGGCGTAGCCGTTCACGTTCACGCCCTGCGCCGGCCCCAGCGACACGCCGGTGCCGTGCAGCCGCTTGTAGAAATGCAGCGCCACCAGGCCCGCCGCCGTTCCCACCCCCACGCCCACCGCCGAATCGAGAAAGCGCTGGGGCGGCACGTTGGCCGGGTCGAAGACCGTATCGTTGCGGTGCAGGCGCGGCACCATGATGCCCACGGTGGCCCCTACGGCGTAGCCCACCAGGTTATCGGTGAGGAAGTGCTTGCCGGCCTGCACGCGGAAGTAGGCCACCACGGCGGGCACGGCGGCGGCCACACCCCACACGTAGGGCCCGGCTTTGGAACCGGGGTTGAAATCGTGAAAAACCTGGGCCGCGAAAAACGTGGCCGTAGCCGTGTGGGCCGTGTGCCCGCCAAAAAACGCATCGGTGGCCACCGGGCCGTGGCGCAGCTCGCCCCCATCGGGGCCGTAGAGGTAGGGCCGGTAGCGGTACACAGTGCCCACCGTGAGCGTGAACAGGGCGGCCGTGCTGCTCATGGTTTCGAGGTAGAGGCCCGCCACCTGCCCGTAGCGCCCGTGCACGTTGGGCTGGAAAGCCAGCAGCGCGGGCACCAGCGCCAGGGTGCCATAGCAAAAGCCGTCGCTCAGAAGCTGGGCCCGCTCGCTGAACCGGCCGGCCGAAAACCGGTCGATGGCGGGGATGTTGGCGCGGTCCAGAGCCGCCAGGTCGGCCTCGGTGGCGGTGCGCTTGTGCTGCACCAGCAGCAGGCCGGTAGCGCTCAGCCCCAGCAGCCCCGCCGTGATGGGAGCCTCCACGGCGAAGCGCGTGGTGTAGGGCGAAGGAGCCTGCTGCGCCCGGGCAGGCAGCAGGCCGCCCATCAGGAAAGCCCCGGCGAGGAAAAGCGTAGAACGAGGCTTCATGAAACGGGGAAATCAACCGGTTCCCCAACCAGGAGCCGCAAGGTACACGGCCGGGAGGCTGGGCAGCGGTTCTGCAGCTTATCCGTGCCGGTTGCAGCGGCCGCGGATGGCGTAAAATGCTTCGGCTCTACCCCGCTCCTTCTGCCATTCGCAACCAGAAAATCCTCGCTAAAATGGTTTTGGGCTAGACTACAAAAAAGGCGTTCGGTGCTAATAATGCCCCCCTCCGGATGACCGAAGCTGGCACCCGAGCCACGAACCTTTCCCGTCAAACCAGGGTACACCTTGCTCAAGTTGAAGCGGTCCGACGGGCCGTTCCGCCGTTGGTTATGACTGAAAGATTCGCCCCCCTCCTCTCAAATTTTCCGGATACTTTAACCACGCTGGCCGTGCTGCTGGGCGGCCTGGCGGCTGGTTTGGTGGCCCGGCTCGTGGTGTTTGCCCTGCTGCGGGCCTACGACCGGCGCGAAGACTCGGCCCTGGCCCGCTCCGTGGGCCGCAACCTGAACACCGTCAGCAGCTGGTTTTTTCCGGTGCTGGCCATTTCGCTGCTGTTGCCGCTGATGCCGCTGCCGCCCAAGCCCTTCGAAGTGCTGCGGCGCCTAGTGGAGTTCACCCTGATTCTCACCTTCGCCTGGGGCCTCATCCGCACCCTCGATGTGGTGCAGGACCTCGTGCAGCAGCACTACCAGCTCAGTGGCAGCGACAACCTGCGGGTGCGCAAGCTGTTCACGCAGCTCCAGTTCATCAAGAAAATTGCCGTTTCGCTCATTGCCTTTATCGGTGTAGGCTTGGTGCTGATGAGCTTCGAGACGGTGCGCCGTCTGGGTACGGGCCTGCTCACGTCGGCCGGTATTGCCAGTGTGATTGTGGGTTTTGCGGCCCAGCGCTCCATCAGCAACCTGCTGGCGGGCTTCCAGATTGCCTTCACCCAGCCCATTCGCATCGATGATGTGCTGGTGGTGGAGGGCGAATGGGGCCGCGTGGAGGAAATCACCTTCACCTACGTGGTGCTAAATATCTGGGACCAGCGCCGGCTGGTAATGCCGCTCAACTACTTCATCGAGAAGCCCTTCCAGAACTGGACGCGCAGCAGTGCCGAGCTGCTGGGCTCAGTCTTCATCCACGCCGACTACTCGGTGCCGGTGGGCGCGGTGCGCGCCGAGCTGGAGCGCCTCACCGCTCACCACCCGCTCTGGGACGGCCGCGTGTGCAAGCTCCACGTCACCGATTCCAAGGAAACCACCCTGGAGCTGCGCGCCTTGGTGAGCGCCCGCAACGGCGGCGACGCCTGGGACCTGCGCTGCGACATCCGCGAGCAGCTGGTCGCTTTTCTCCAACGCGAATACCCCGGCAGCCTGCCCCGGGTGCGGGCCGAAGTAGCAGCCCCCGTGCCGAACCGCCTGGGGTTCGGGCCAGGCAGTCCCGCATCAACTTCACCGCTCGGTTAGTCCCGCATCACGCCACGCTAAGCTCACGTCAGCCTGAAAGACTTCATCGGCTTCCAACTTCCTCAGCGTTTTCACGATGGGCGCGCACTCCTTGCCGTTGTGGGCGGCCCCGCTACATTCGTCCCATGAGCCCCGACTACACGCCCATCGACTGCCATTTCTACGACCGCCTCGAAGCCGCCGCCACGCAGCGCCGCCGCGTTGAGCTCCAGTATTTCAACGACCTGCGCCAGCTTTGCCTGGGCTCGGGCATTATTGACACGCTGTTCATCCGCGAAAAGGTGGAATTCATGCGGCTGAAATCCGGCGAGGAAATCAGGCTCGACCACCTCATCCGCCTCGATGACACACCCGCCCCGCTGTACGCCGACTACCCCGATTTCAGCTGCGGCTGCTGAAACAGAACTTACGCAGGCGTAAAAAAGAACGTCAGGCTGAGCTTGCCGAAGCACCCTTACCACGCGACTAGTCAAGTTAAGCGTTGCGGTAGTGATGCTTCAGCAAGCCCAGCCTGACGGATACGCTTTATCGTTCGTTAGTCCCGCTCCTGGTCTACGCTGATGCCGCCGTTGGTCGTCACGGCCTTCACCGTGGCCCCACCCTGGCCCAGGCTGGCTTCTACTTCCTTGTGGAACATGCCCATTTTCGTCACCGGCAGCTCGGTACGAATGCCGCCCATGTTGGTGCTGGTGACAAGGCGGGCCGAATACGCGCGGGGCAGCTTCCAGTGGATACCGCCGTTGGTGGTGGCTACGTCGAGGCCCTGGCCCTGCCACTGGCTGCCGCTGAGCGCGATGGTGAGGCCGCCGTTGGTGGTTTCCCCCTTCACGCTGCCGCCCAGGTTGGCCAATGACACGCCCCCGTTGGTGGTTTCGAAGCGGATGGCGGCCTGCACATTGTCGATGTGGATGCCGCCATTGGTCGTGTTCAGGGCCAGCGCGGTAGTGCGGGGCACGAATATCTCGTAGCTCACGCTCCAGTCGCGGTCTTTTTCGGGGTCGGCCGCGCGCAGGGTATTGCCCTGGGTGGCGATGCTGATGCGGTGGGCGCGGGTGGCAGCAGCGGCTTCGCTGGTACCCCAAGCCTGCACTTTGGCCCGGATTCGCACGTCGGGGCCGTCCCAGCCGCGCACCGTGATGCCGCCGTTGAGGCCGCCGTCCACGGTCAGGGGCTGGCCGTTGGGGGCGGGCATGGTCAGGTCGCGGGTTTCGCAGAACTGGTTGGCTTGCCGGCCGGCACCCCATGCCCATTTGCTGTTTTCGCAGGTGGTTTCGAAGTTTGGGTCGGTGGTGGTTTGGGCGGTGGCCCCAAGCGAGGCGGCCAGCACCGCGAGTGCAGAAAGCAGGATTTTCATAATTGCGAGAAAAAGAGGATTAGGGGTGTGAAAGTAGAGATGCGCGCCGGCCGGTTGCGGTTGCCCAGCGGGTGGCGGCGAAGGGATTACCGGGCTCGGCCCGATTCGTTACCGGGCCGCTCCGACTTTTTTTGGAACAAACCCGCGCCCCTTTCCCGTATCTTCTTCTATCCGACTTCCATTCCCCTCACCAAACTCCCAAGTCCCATGGATACCGTAGCCGCCGGCGTCACCCAGTTGCGCATTCAGCGCTTTGTCAATGTCTACTTCATCGAAACCGGCACGCCCGGCGAGTGGGTTTTGGTTGATACCGGCCTACCCGGCAGCGCCAAAACCATTATCGCCGCCGCCGATAAATTATTCTATCCCGGCTCGCGGCCCGAGGCCATCCTGCTCACCCACGGCCACCTCGACCACCTCGGCTCGGCCCGCGAGCTGGCCGACCATTGGCACGTGCCCGTCATCGTACACCCGCTGGAGCTACCCTACGTGACGGGCCAGGCCCTGTATCCACCCCGCGACCCCACCGTGGGCGGCTCGCTGGCCTTCATGAGCCGCTTCTTCCCCGCCCAGCTACCCAATCTGGCTGAGCGAGTGCAGGCCCTTGATACCGACGAGCCCGGCGCGCCCTTCCTCATGGCCTGGCGCTGGCTGCACGTGCCCGGCCACGCGCCCGGCCAGCTGGCTTTTTTCCGCGAAGCCGACCGGGTGCTGATTGGAGCCGATGCCTTCGCCACCTGCCACCACGACTCGGTGCCAGCCATTTTGCTGGGCAAGCCCGAAATCAGCCGCGCCGGCACGCCTTTCAACTACGACTGGCAAGCCTCCCGGCAATCGGTGCAGACCCTGGCCGCGCTGGAGCCCAAAGCCATTGGCTGCGGCCACGGCCCGGTCATTATCGGCCCGGCCGCCGCCGCGGGCCTCCACCAGCTGGCCGATAATTACCCCATTCCCACCCACGGCCGCTACGTGGCCGAGCCCGCCCGCACCGATGCCAGCGGCGTCGAGCACCTACCCCCAGCCCCCAAAGACCCGCTGCCGATGCAGCTGGCCATCGTTGGCGGCAGCCTGCTGGCAGCGGGCGCGGCCTGGCTGCTCACCAGCCGCCGGCGCAAAAGCCGGAAGTCAAAAGCCCACAGGAAAGCCGCCAAGGCAGCTAAGAAAGCCGGCCGCTCCCCTTCACCTACCCCGCCGCTATACCGGGGCAGCGTCGGCAGTTGAGCGTAATGAGTTAATCAGGAAGTAGCGCTTAAGTAGTCGGCAGAAGGAACCGTATTAACTCTTAAACGTCATGCTTCGGGCGTGGGGCCGGAATCAAGCGGCAGGCGCGCATCGGCTTTGGGCATTTCGGCAGCCGGGCAAAGGAGGTCGCGCAGGGAAGTGAAGCGAATGGAAAGCGCGATAGCCAGTCTGGACCGACTTTTGCGGCCGGCCACCCCGGCGCAAAGGTGGTACGGTTTTGCCTGATGCCTGCTGCGTCCATCGACTTTCGCCCTTATGCTCTTCGCCCGTTACGCTCCTTTGCTGCTGGGGCTGATGCCAGCCATTTCCTTTCCTGCGGCCGCGCAAGTGCCGGCAACAGCATTCCAGCCCCTGGCCGGCACTTACCGCTACACCGCCTACACGGTGTTTGACGCCGAAAGCCCCAACGAGCCCACTGCCGTGCGCGGTGTAGGCGGCCTTCTCACGCTGCGCCCCGACAGCACCTACACCAAGCGCTTCAGTATCACGCTGGGCACCCGTACCATTCCCTTCCTGCAGGATGGCCGCTATTCAGTAGCTGGCGACAGCATTCGCTTCGCCTTTCGCGACCAGAAGGGGCCCGATGTGCAGCGCGGCACCGCCCGCCTCGACTCGGCCGGCCGGCACCTCACGCTCACCATCCTGGGTTACCCCACCGGCAACCAGGGCGTTTATGAGCTCGAAGCCGCTCCGGCCCCGCCAATACTTGTACCGACGCCCATTTCGGTCCCGCCGCCACGCGCCAGAGCCGGCAAAAAGCGCCGCCGCTAGCCCGCGCCGCGCCGCCACCTTTGCCGCCCCCGCCCCTTCTGGCTAACTTGCGGCCCGTTTCGGCCCCGCTGGCCCGCCAGCCGGCCGCCCCGGCACTGTTATTTGCTCATTGCTACTTGTTAATTAACCTAAATGGGACGCGCATTCGAATTTCGCAAAGGCCGCAAAATGAAGCGGTGGGATAAAATGTCGAAAGACTTTACCCGCATTGGCAAGGAAATCGTGATGGCCGTGAAGGAAAACGGCCCCAACCCCGACTCCAACGCCCGCCTGCGCGCCGCCATGCAAAACGCCAAGGGCGTGAACATGCCCAAGGACCGCGTGGAGGCCGCCGTGAAGCGCGCCAGCAGCAAGGAAGAAAAAGATTACGCCGAAGTGGTGTACGAAGGCTACCTGCCCCACGGCGTGGCTATCGTTATCGAAACTGCCACCGACAACCCCACCCGCACCGTGAGCAACGTGCGCCTCATCTTTAACCGCAACGACGGCACCCTGGGCACCGCTGGCAGCAGCGACTACACGTTCACCCGCAAAGGCGTGTTTAAGCTGGCCGCCGAGGGCCTCGACCGCGACGAGCTGGAGCTGGAGCTCATCGACTTCGGAGCCGAGGACGTGTACGAAACGACCGAGGAAGATGAGCACGCCGCCGAACACAAGTTCATCGTGGTCGAAACCGCCTTCACCGACTTCGGCCAGATGCAGAAAGCCCTCGAAGCCCAGGGCCGCCACGTAGTAAGCGTGAACCTGCAGCGCGTGCCCAACACCACTGTATCCCTCAACGACGAGCAACTCGACGAAATCATGACCATCATCGAGAAGTTCGAAGACGACGAGGACGTGCAGGCCGTGTATCACACCGTGGGCTAAGGCGGGCTAGCCGCTTCTAAGCAGTTGTTCGAAAGTAGCCGCGATAAAAAAGGCGGTCATGCTTCATCTGGCGTCCGCTTGTCGAAGCATGATGTGCTAAATTTAAATGCGCCCACTTCTACACAGCTACTTAGGAGAACGCCGTGCTGTTTTATTAACGTTCGCCTTTGCCCACTACCGTTCATCCTATTGCCTATCGTCCCGCCCTCAACGGGCTGCGGGCAATTGCTGTGTGGCTGGTAGTGCTGGCCCATTGGACACGCGCACCATTTCCGCTGGGCGAGATGGGACGCATCACCTTTTTCGTGCTCAGCGGCTATCTTATCTCCGGCATTATCTGGAAGCAGCAGATATATCCAGGGGCACCCGGGCCGTGGTGGCAGCGGCTCGGCACTTTCTATAAACGGCGCATCCTGCGCATCCTGCCGCCCTACTATTTGGCCCTGCTAATTGGGGCACTACTACCCTTGGCTACCCTGCGCCAATACCCTGTCTGGTTCCTGCTCCCCGTATCCAATCTGCTGTTTTATCGTTTGCATCACTGGGGTGAGGGTGTGGGCCATTATTGGACCATGGCCGTCGATGAACAATTTTATCTGTTTTGGCCCGTGCTTCTGGGCTTGGTCGGGCGTCGCATCAAACCGCTGCTGCTGCTAGCACTCGTCGGATTACTGTTCCGCATAGTTTGGAGCGCCATGGTCTCCCCCGACTTCGTATTGGTTCTGCTACCTTCTTGCTTCGATATGTTTGCCGTTGGAGCCCTCTTACGCATTTTAGAGTTTCATACACGGGTGCAAGCGTTGGCGCAGGGCCGCTGGGTCTTGCTTGCTTGGCTGGGTTGGACTGCTCTTTGGGTAATTACGCACCTTGTAGATGCGCACGCTTTGTGGCTGCTGCTGTACACCAGCGTCGGCAGCGTTGCGGCATTCATCACACTAAGTTGGGTGCTGCGTCGTACCGACGACAACGGTGTGAATGCCCTGTTAAGGCACCCAATGCTGCAGTGGGTGGGCCTGCGCAGCTACGGCTGCTACCTGTATCATCTGCTGCTGGTAGTATTTTATCAGCGAGCCGTATACCATGTCTTCCCGGCCGCTGCCACCCGCCAGCTCTGGCTAAGCCCGCTGCCCACCGTGCTACTGCTCACGCCGGCGCTATTGCTGCTCGCCGCCGCCTCCTGGGCTTGGCTGGAAGCGCCGTTGAACCGGTTGAAAAGCCGGCTGGCTTACTAAATAATGGCCAAAATTAAGTAGTCGTGCAGCAGGAACCGTATTAACTCTCAAACGGCATGCTTATCTGGCTACGACTACTTTGGCACGGCTACTTATTTCTGCCAACTGACAGGATTTAATGGCAAATACGCTGAAACTGACTACATCTCTAGTAGTAGTTCTGAGCATTTATGGTGGAAAGAAATTAGCAGGAGCGGTAAATATAGCTACGACCATAACATCGACCCACACTTATTTCACTCTGTAATAAAGTCGAATGCTAACCGATTTTTCATCGGGGATTGGTCGACCGGATTATTCACACCAACCATCAAAAAAAGCGCCGCTGCTGATACTCTCAGCAGCGGCGCTTTTTGCTTCATGCAAAGCCAGTTACCTAGTCCACGTTATCGTGCAGAAACCGGTTATCGCCCAGCAGCTCATTGTCATCCGATAAGTTAAAGCGCGAGATGTTCTGGGCCGAGCTAGGCTCCACATTTTCCAGCTTCACCTGGCGGCGCAGGTAGGCGGGCGTATCGTATTGGCTTACCGCCTCGGGCGGCAGGCCGTTGCTCAGCTCCTGCAGGCGGCGGCGGCGCTCCAGGGCTTGAGCATCCATAGCCGGGCGGGGGCGGTGGGCCTCCGGGCCCGCTGCGGGCAATGGCGCGGCGGCGCTCGACGTGAGCACCGGCTCCGTGGGCGCGCTGGCCGGAATGCCGGCCAGCGGCGGCACGTTGTGCGCCGAAGGGCCATTCAAATCATGCATCACCCGGGCGGGCTCCGGCGCGCCGAAACTGGGCACGAATGGAGCCGAAGTAGCCTCCGGCTTTGGAGCCTCTGCTACCAAGGCCGGGGCTACGATTGGCTCGTGCGTGGTACCACCAGCCCCCGTAGTGGGTGTAGTGATGGAATGCGCCTCGCGGGCAAAACCCGTGGCAATCACCGTCACGCGAATGCTCTGGCCCAGGGTATCATCGATGCCGTGGCCAAAAATCATTTCCGCGTCCTGCCCAGCTTTCTCCTGGATGTACTCCGTGATTTCCGTCAACTCGTCCATTTCCAGTTCGTGCTCCACGCCCGACATAATGGAAAGCAGGATGCGTTGCGCCCCGTGAATGTCGGTGTTGTTGAGCAGCGGCGAGTTCAGGGCTTCCTCGGCGGCGCGACGGGCGCGGTTTTCGCCCTCGGTCACGCTGCTGCCCATTACGGCGGCCCCACTGTCCTTCATCACCGTTTTCACGTCCTCAAAGTCCACGTTCACGTCGGCCGTTACCGTAATGATTTCGGCGATGGACTTGGCGGCCGTGGTCAGCACGGTATCGGCCTTGGCGAAGGCGGCACCCATCGTCAGGTTGCCGTAAATCTGCGGCAGCTTGTCGTTGAGAATCACCAGCACCGTGTCGCAATGCTCGCTTAGCGCCTTAATGCCTTCTTCGGCCTGCTGCCGCTTCTTCTTGCCCTCAAACATAAACGGGGCCGTCACGATACCCACCGTGAGAATGCCCAGCTCCTGCGCCACCTGCGCAATTACGGGCGCGGCCCCGGTACCGGTGCCGCCGCCCATACCGGCCGTGATGAAGAGCATTTTGGTGCCCTGGTTCAGCAAATCGCGGATTTGCTCCTTGCTCTCAATAGCAGCCTGGCGGCCGCGCTCGGGCTTGGCCCCCGCGCCGAGGCCCTCGGTCAGGTCCACGCCAATTTGCAGCTTGTTGGGCACCGTGGAGCTTTGCAGCGCTTGGTGGTCGGTGTTGCAGATGATAAACTCCACGTCCTTGATGCCCTGCTTGTGCATGTGCTTCACGGCATTGGAGCCACCGCCACCAACCCCAATCACCTTGATGATGGATTTGCTCTGGGCGGGAATGTCGAATTTATAGTTCATAAGGAGTATGTCATGTTGAGCGAAGCGAAACAACTTATCGCGTCCGCATCGCATTGTTTAGTAACCCTGATTAACGCAGCCGTGATAAGATGCTTCGGTCCTCAGCATGACAGATATATTTAGTAGGATTTATCGTCGTAATCGTCAATCAGCAACCCTTTAGTACGGGTGATGATGTCCTTGAAGAAGCGGCTGGCAGCACCGGGCTCCTTTGGCTTGGCGGGCTGCGGCGCGGGGACCGGAGCCGCCGAAGCAGTCGCAGCACGGCTTTCCACGGGCGCGGTTGCGGCCTGAGCTACGGGTGCCGCGGCAGCCGGTGCAGCGTAATAGGATGGCGCGGCCACCTGCTCCTCCTCATAGCTGGGGCGCGTCACCTGGCGCTCATCGAGCGAGTGGTAGCCCGACAGCACCAGGCCGACAGTGGTAGCGTACATCGGCGATTTCACGGCTTCAATGCGGCTCTTACCGAGGTGCTGGTTGGGGTAGCCAATGCGGGTATCCAGCCCCGTGATATACTCGGTGAGCTGCTCCAGATTCTGGAGCTGCGAGCCGCCACCGGTGAGCACGATGCCGGCCGACAGCTTGTCGTGCAGGCCCATGCGGTAGATTTCGGCGTACACCAGCTCCATGATTTCCGACATGCGGGCCTCAATGATGTAGGCGAGGTTTTTCAGCGAAACTTCCTTCGGTGGGCGGTTGGGCAAGCCGGGGATGCTCACGATTTCGTAGTCGCTGGCTTCCTGGGCAATGGCTTTGCCGAACTTTACTTTCAGCTGCTCGGCCTGGCCGGGAGCCACGTTGCAGCCGGTTTTGATGTCCTGCGTGATGATATTACCACCAAACGGCAGCACGGCCGCGTGCCGGATGATGCCGTCCTTGAACACCGCCAAATCGGTGGTGCCGCCGCCAATATCAATCAGGGCTACGCCGGCTTCCTTCTCCTCCTCCGAGAGGATGGACATGGAGCTGGCGAGGGGTTCGAGAATCAGGTCGGCGATTTCGAGGCCGGCCTTGGTCACGCACTTGTTGATGTTGTTGATGGCCGTGCTCTGGGCCGTGATGATGTGGAAGTTGCCTTCCAGGCGCACGCCTTCGTAGCCCACGGGGTCGGAGATGCCTTCCTCGTAGTCCACTTTGTAGTCCTGCGGCATCACATGAATGATTTGCGAGCCGGGCTGGGTTACCAGCCGGTACATGTCCTGCGTGAGGCGCGCCACGTCGTCCGGCCCGATGGTGTCGTGCGAGTTGCGCGTGATGCTGCCGTTGTGCTGGAGGCTCTTGATGTGCTGGCCGGCAATGCCGACGTTTACCACTCCAATGCTAATTCCGGACTGTTCTTCAGCCTGCCGAATGGCCCGTTTAATGGCATCAACGGTCTTGTCGATGTTGAGCACGATGCCCCGCGAAACGCCTTCCGACACGGCTTTGCCCATGCCCAGGATTTCGAGTTTACCGAACTCGTTTTTGCGGCCCACCAGGGCGCAGATTTTTGTGGTACCAATGTCGAGCCCGACGACGATTTTGTCTTGTTGCATATGGAGCGGTGCTGGCGAGCAGTGAAGAAGCAGTGGGTTGGGAATGAAAATCTAAGACCTAACGGTCTATTTTTCAGCAAATTGCTATTCGCAAATAATCTGATTTTGGTATTCGACGTTTACGCGGTGGTAGGTGTCCCACCCCAAAACTGACGGAATTTGACGGTAAAATACCATAAGCTTTGCGAATTTTTCAGAAATATTTTCGGGGAGCCCAAATTCGATACGTTGGTCGCCCACTTGCTGCGTGAACGACAGCTTGCCGCCGGGCTCAATAAACACCTGCGATACCTGCGCTTTCCAGAATTCGTGCTCATCTACGTAGCGCAAAAAGGCCAGGTAGCGCCGCCCGGTGCTGTCCTGGAAAAATCCAGTTGGGAGGTTGCCCCCGCCGGGCCGCGCCACGGTGGCCACGCGGGCGGTAAATAGCGGCGAGAGCGGCAGGGCGTGCCCTTCGGCGTCGACGTAGGTATCGAGGCGGGTATCGGGGTGCGTGAGGCGGGCAATGGGCCGGTTCTGGCGCACATCGGCGTGCAGGTTCCCGGCCAGGTCCCGGTACACTTGCGCATCGCGAACAAATGGATGCGCCTTCAGGCGGGCTTCCAGTTCGCGCAGGCGCGGGCCTTCGGGCTGGGTGCCCAGCACGGGCTCCTTGTTACCCTTGGTGAGCAGAGCCGTGACGCCGCGCTCGGAAATAAAATAGTTATCGAACTCGTTGGCAATGTTCACCTTCACGGCATCGACTGAGCGGTTGGCCTGGCGCACGGCGGCGAAAGCGCCCAGGGCACCCAGTACCAGCAGGCAGGCGGCGGCCACGAGTAAGTTTCTAACGGTACGTTCCAAAGTAGGGGGTGAGGGTATAGGGGTAGGCGAACTACTGTTCAAATCTGTCATCCTGAGCGGAGCGAAGGACCTTATCACGTTCGCATCGAAAGGGTTACTTAAAATATCAATGCGTGATAAGGTCCTTCGCTTCACTCAGGATGACGGGCGATTTATGGTTCTACTTCCACCGTTCTGTTAGTATCAATTTGAGTTGTGGCACCAGCGTATCAATATCCCCCGCGCCGACCGTGGCCAGCACGTCGAAAGACGTGTCGGTTTGGGCGGCGGCCAGGGCTTGTTCTTTGGTCACGAGGGCTTTGGTGGGGGCGGTAATTTCGGCCAGGAGCATTTCGGAATTTATGCCGGGTAGCGGCTTCTCCCGGGCGGGGTAAATATCCAACAAAAACACCTCATCTGCAATACTTAAGCTCTTGGAAAAGCCGGCGGCAAAGTCGCGGGTGCGGGTGAAGAGGTGGGGCTGAAAAATGACGCGCAGCCGCTTGGTTGGATAGAGTGCCCGCACGGAACGCAGGAATGCTTCAATTTCGCGTGGATGGTGGGCGTAATCGTCTAAATAAACGTTTTCGGGCGCAGTTACCACGAACTCGAACCGGCGCTTTACACCTCGGTAGGCGGCCACGGCGGCGCGGAGCGGCTCCTCTCCTACCCCCTGTAACTGGGCTACGGCAGCGGCGGCCAGCATATTTTCAACGTTGTGGAAGCCGGGCACGGCAAGTTCCAGGCGCGGAACGGTGCTTTCGGGGCGGTGCAGGTCGAAATGAAAGCGGTGGCCTTCGGCGGTGATATTAGCGGCGTACAGCTCGGGTCCCTGCTCGGGCGAGAGGCCGTAGCGGATGATACGGGTGCCGGGTGGCACGGCGGCGGCCACGCTGGCATCGGCGGTGTGGTTGAGGAGGAGCGTACCGCCGGGCTTAATCTGGGCGACAAACTGCCGAAACGAGTCTATCAGTGCCGACTGGTTGCCGTAGATGTCGAGGTGGTCGGCATCGGTGCTGGTCACGATGGCCATGTCTGGAAACAGGGTCAGGAAGCTGCGGTCGTACTCATCGGCTTCGACCACAATGGGGACTTGTGCGGTAAGCTTTGGCTTGCCGTTATCCGCAGACGCTTCGTTTGCTGCATTTTCCTTCTGATTACCCGGCAGCAGCAGGTTGCTGCCCAGATTCACCGAGATACCGCCCAGAAATGCCCCGCAATCAATCCCCGCGTGGTGCAGCAGGTGCGCCACCATGCTGCTGGTGGTGGTTTTGCCGTGCGTACCGGCCACTGCGATGGTGTATTGCCCTTGGGTGAGCACGCCCAGCACCTGGCTGCGCTTACGGATATCGTAGCCCTCAGCCCGCAGCCAAGCCCATTCCACGCTGTCGGCCGGGATGGCGGGCGTGAGGACGACCAGCGTCTGGACGCGGTTTTCGCGGATTTCGGCCGGAATGTTTTCCACGGCATCGGCGTAATGAATGGCGATGCCTTCGGCGGCGAGGGCGCGGGTGAGAGGCGTTTCGGTTTTGTCGTAGCCGCTCACTTGGTGGCCGTTGGCACGGAACCAGCGGGCCAGGGCCGACATGCCAATGCCACCAATGCCGAGAAAGAAAACGTAAGGAAACTGCTTCAATGCTTTGAATTAAAAATAATGAGTAGTTAAAATGGCGTCTGGACGTCTTTGGGAGCACCATTTTTAATTCATAAAACTTTTAATTTTTAACTAATCGAAGCAGCTCATCCACAATCGTTACGGTGGCGTCGGGGCGGGCCAGCTCGCGGACGCGGGTGCTGAGCTGCTGCTGACGGCCGGGGTCGGCGAGCAGGCGCAGCGCTTCGTCGTAGAGGCGGACAGGGGCGTGCTCGTCGGTGATGAGCACGGCGGCTCCTTTGCTGACCAGGGCCAGCGCGTTTTTCGTCTGGTGGTCTTCGGCTACGTTGGGCGAGGGAACCAAAATGCTGGGCTTGCCGGTGAGGCAAAGCTCGGAAACCGACAAAGCCCCGGCGCGGCTGATGACGATATCGGCGGCGGCGTAGGCCAAGTCCATGCGCTGAATGAATTCGAGGGCGTGAAGGCCGGCGGCCTGGTCGGCCAGTTGCCGGGCTTCGGGGAAATAGAGCTTACCGGTTTGCCAGAGCAGCTGCACGCCAGCTTCGAGCAGGCGCGGTAGTGCGGCAGCCGTGGCCTGGTTGAGGGTGCGCGCGCCAAGGCTGCCGCCGACGACCAAAATGGTTTTGCGGTTGGGGTCGAGGCCGAAAAAGTGCAGGGATTTGGCGCGGTCGGCGCGGGAAATTTCGGTGCGGACGGGGTTGCCGGTAAATACGAGCTTATCGGCGGGAAAGAACTTTTCCATGCCATCGTAAGCCACGCAGATACGGTTCACGCGCTTAGCCAACAGCTTGTTTACAAGGCCAGCGTAGGAGTTTTGCTCCTGAATGAGCGAGGGAATAGCCCGCGAAGTGGCCGCCAACAGCACCGGGGCCGAGGCGTACCCCCCTACCCCAACCACGGCATCGGGCCGGAATTCTTCAATCAGCTTCCCAGCCTTGCGCACCGAGCGAAACACGCGCAATGGAAACAAGAGGTTGTCGGGTGTGAGGCGGCGTTGCAGACCGGTGATGTCGAGGCCTACGATATTGTAGCCGGCCTCGGGCACGCGGGTCATTTCCATGCGGCCGTTGGCCCCAACAAAGAGAATTTCGGCATTGGGCAGGCGGCGGCGCAGCTCGTTGGCAATGGCCACAGCCGGGAAAATATGCCCGCCCGTGCCGCCGCCGGAAATGATAAAACGAAGTGGGGTTGGGGTCATGGATAACAGAACGTCAGGAAGGCGGACGGCCAGTGAGTTTTTGATAGCGAGCCGTTAGAACGGTTATGCAGCACGAAGCAAAACATGACGTTCCTTTTACTCACTGCCAACGCTTTACTAGTAGCTGACCGATACTTTGGGAATGCGGGCCGTGTCCTCCGGCTCGCCGGTCATGGGGCGGATTTCGCGCTCACCCCGGCTTACGGCTAAGATGATGCCGATGCTGATGCCGGTAAAAATCAACGACGTACCGCCCATGCTTAACAGTGGCAGCGGCAGGCCGGTAATGGGCCCCAGGCCCACGGCCACGCCCATGTTCACCAGCGCTTGCAGCACGAGGCTGAAGCTGAGGCCCGCCGAAAGCAGGCCGCCGAATGCGCCGTAGCTGTTCATCACCGTTTTCAGCCCTCGATAGAGAAAGGCCAGATAGAGGAACAGAATGACGAAACCGCCCAGCAGGCCGTATTCTTCGATAATGACGGCGTAAATGAAGTCGGAATACGGGTGCGGCAGAATGTTGCGCTCGGTGCTTTTGCCGGGGCCCTTGCCGGCAATGCCGCCGGTGGCAATGGCGATGTAGCTGTGTTCGAGCTGGAAAGGCGTTTTCTTGGTTTTGTCGGTGAAGTTGGTGACGCGCGACATCACCGTGCCCAGGCGCTGGCCCGCCGCCAAGCCGGCCCCGCCCAGCACCACAAAAATCCCCACCATCACGGCCATGTGCTTGAGCGGCACCCGGCCAATAAACATCAGCAACATGCAGGTAGCGAACAGCAGCAGCGCCGTGGAGGCGTTACTCAGAATGATGAGGCTGCAAATGGTGCCCACCCACAGCATCACCGGCAGCATGGTGGTTTTGAAGTCGTCGAGGTGTTGCTGGCGACGGCTGAGCATGCTGGCCAGGTGCGAAATCAGGGCCAGCTTGGCCAGGTCGGAAGGCTGAAAGGTCTGGTTAATCACCGGAATAGTCATCCAGCGCGAGGCTCCGTTGGTTTCGCCGCCCATAAAGAACGTGAACAGCAGCAGCGGCACACTCAGCAGCAGCGCGTAGAGCGACAGCCGCGAGTAGTGCCGGTAGTCGACGCGGTGAGCCAGCCACATGCAAACCAAGCCTATCAGTATCAGGCCGGTGTGTTTGAAGAGAAAGGCTTCGGTGTTACCGTTCATCTTCTTGTAGGCCAACGTGCCGGTGGCCGAATACACCACGGCAATGCTGATGAAGGAAAACAGCAGTACGATGGCCCACAGAATGGGGTCGCCCTTGAGGTTGCGTTGCAGCCAGTCTTTCATAATCGCTGATTTTAAAACTACTTTCTCGGATTACAATGATGCTGACAAGCCGCCCCCCAGCAGGGTGCTCACCGCCGCCGCGAACTGCTGGCCGCGGTCTTCGTAGTTTTTGAACAGGTCGAAGCTGGCGCAGCAGGGTGAGAGCAGCACCACGTCGCCGGGGGCAGCGAGGGCGGCGGCGCGGGCCACGGCGTCGGCCATGCTTTGCGTTTCTTCCACCTGCGGGATGATGGGGTCGAAGGTGGCGCGAAGCTTGGCGTTATCGACGCCGAGGCAAATAAGGGCCTTCACGCGGTGGCCAGCGAGGTTGAGCAAGCTGCTGTAGTCGTTGCCCTTGTCGGTGCCACCGGCAATCCAGACGATGGGCTGCTGAATGCCGTCGAGGGCGTACCAGGCGGCTTCCACGTTGGTGGCTTTGCTGTCGTTGATGTAGCTTACGCCGTTGATTTCGCCCACTGGCTGCAGGCGGTGGTCGGCGTTGTGGAAGGTGCCCAGAGCGGCTTCAATCTGCGCGGGTTCGAGTCCGGCCACGCGGGCGGCGAGGACGGCGGCCAGCGTATTTTGGCGGTTATGCTGGCCGATGAGGGGTGAGTTGGCGGTGCTTATTTCCTCGGTTTTGCTGTAGTAGCCGGGCAGCATGTCCACGCACAGCAGGTCGGTAGTTTCGTAGTAGGCCGCCAGGTGAATATCGGGGCGATGGTGCAGGCTGAAGGGCATCTGGTGCACCGGCCGAAGCGCCGATTTGAAATAGCGCTGGATATTCTCATCATCCGCGTTGTAGATAAATGTGCCTTCGCTGTCCTGATTGCGCACGATGCGCAGCTTGGCCATGGCGTAGTGCTCCAACGAGTAGTCGTAGCGGTCGAGGTGGTCGGGCGTGATGTTGAGCAGAATGGCAATCCAGGGCTGAAAGTCATGGGTGTCGTCGAGCTGGAAGCTACTGAGCTCCACCACATAGTAGTCGTACTTGTCCTCAATCACCTGCTCGGCCAGCGAGTAGCCCACGTTGCCGGCCAGGCCCACATTCAGGCCCGCCGACTTCAGCAAATGGTAAATGAGCAGCGTGGTGGTGGTTTTGCCGTTGGTGCCGGTGATGCAGATGCACCGGGCCCGGGTGTGGCGGCCGGCCAGCTCAATCTCGGAGATAATTGGAATTTTCTTATCGCGCAGCGCCTGAATTACCGGCGCTTTCTCCGGGATGCCGGGGCTTTTTACGACTTCATCGGCAGTCAGAATTCTATCCAGCGAGTGCTGGCTTTCTTCGAATTCGATACCGGCCTCGGTGAGCTGCTGCTTGTACTCGGGCTGGATGGGGCCACGGTCCGACACGAAGACGGTGTAGCCTTTGGCCTGGGCCAACAGGGCCGCGCCCACGCCGCTTTCGGCCGCTCCTAGAATTACAATGTTTTTCTTGTTTGTCATGCTCATGTTGCGTCCGCGCTGCGAAGCATCTTATCACGCTGAATTTTAGACCAAGCAGCGCGACCGTGATAAGGTCATTCGTCGCCGCTTGATGCGCGGAATGCGCAGGATGATAGGAGTTGATTAGCGCAGCTTCAGCGTAACCAAGGTAATAACAGCCAGCATAATCCCGACAATCCAAAAGCGCGACACGATTTTAGACTCGTGGTAGCCCAGCTTCTGGTAGTGATGGTGCAGCGGAGACATGCGCAGCAGCCGGCGGCCCTCGCCATACTTGCGCTTAGTGTACTTGAACCAGCTCACCTGCACCACAACCGACAGGTTTTCAATGATAAACACGCCGCACAGAATTGGAATCAGCAGCTCCTTGCGCACCACCAGGGCCAGCACCGTAATGATGCCGCCCAGCGTGAGCGAACCCGTGTCGCCCATAAAAACCTGCGCCGGATAGGAGTTGTACCACAGAAATCCGATGCAGGCCCCCACGAAGGCCGTGCAGAAAATAACCAGCTCACCCGAGTCGGGAATAAACATTACGTCCAGGTAGTCAGCCAGTAGCGCGTTGCCGCTCACAAAGGCAAAAATGGCCAGTGTAATACCAATAATGGCTGAAGTACCAGCCGCCAGCCCGTCGAGTCCGTCGGTGAGATTGGCCCCGTTGCTGATGGCCGTAATCAGGAAGATGACGATGGGAATGTAGAGGAAGCCATAGAGGCCATTGAAAAACGTACCAGCCGTGGCAAACAGGTCGCCGTAGTTTAGCTCATTGTTCTTCATAAACGGCACCGTAGTAATCATCAAATGCACGTCTTTGAATATCTTACTGGCATCGACGGCCGAATAAGTGCCGTTCGGCAACAGGTATTCGCGCACCGTAATTTCGTTGCTGTAGAACAGCACCCAGCCTACCGTAATCCCCAGGCCTACTTGGCCCAGCACTTTGAAGCGGCCACTCAGCCCCTCCTTGTTCTTGCGAAACACCTTGATGTAATCGTCCAGAAAGCCAATCAGACCCAGCCACACCGTACTCATAATCATGAGGATGATGTAAATATTGCGGAGCCGGCACAGCAGAATTACCGGTACCAGAATGGCCAGGATGATGATGAGGCCGCCCATGGTCGGGGTGCCTTTCTTCTCGTTCTGGCCCTGCAAGCCCAGGTCGCGCACGCTCTCCCCAATCTGCTTACGTTGTAATACTTTGATGAGACGATGCCCGAAAATTTGGGCGATGAGCAGGGAAATAACTATTGCCAGCCCGGCGCGAAACGTGGTGTACTGGAACACGCCGGTGCCCGCCAGATGGAAATGTTCGTGCAGGTAACGGAAGAGGTAATAAAGCATTCGGGAAGCGGGTCGTTATGGTTCGGCAGGCCTATTCTCGGCTGTCATCCTGAGCGCAGCGAAGGACCTTATCACCGCTGAACGATTTACTTAAGCGTGATAAGGTCCTTCGTCTCTGCTTAAGTCGCAGAATGCTCAGGATGACAGATGGATTATAGATGGCATGACGAATCTACTTGTTCAGTTCAGCAAAAATTTCAGTGAGAATCAGCTTGTCATCAAAAGGCATTTTCACCCCGCGAATCTCCTGATAATTTTCGTGGCCCTTGCCAGCGACCAGCACAATGTCGTGCGGGCCGGCCAGGCGCACGGCGGCTTCGATGGCGGCGCGGCGGTCGGGCACGGTCTGGACTTTGGCCGAATCGGGGGCCGTTACGCCGGCTTCCATCTGGGCCAGAATCTCGGCGGGGTCCTCAAAACGGGGATTGTCGGAGGTGAGGATGACCTGGTTGGAAAGCCGCGCCGCCAGGTTGGCCATGATGGGGCGCTTGGCCGCGTCGCGGTTGCCGCCGCAGCCCACTACCGTGATGATGTGCTGGCTGGGCTGGCGGATTTCGTGCAGGGTTTGCAGCACGTTTTCCAGCGCGTCGGGCGTGTGGGCATAGTCGATAATGCCCGTGATGCTTTGCGGCCCCGACAGCACCGGCTCGAAGCGGCCGGGCGCGGTGGTCAGGCCCGAGAGGATGGTGAGCACTTCGGTGGGGTCCTCCCCCAGCAGCACGGCCGCGCCGTACACGGCCAGCAGGTTGTAGGCGTTGAACACCCCGATGAGCCGAAAAAGAATTTCGCGGCCGTCGATTTCGAGGTGCAGGCCGTGCACCTCGTTCGCTACCAATTTGGCGCGGAAGTCGGCGGCCCCGCGCAGCGAGTAGGTAGCGCGGCGGGCCACGGTGTTTTGCAGCATCACCGGGCCGCGCTTGTCGTCGGCGTTGGTGAGGGCGAAGGCGGTTTTGGGCAGCGCGTCGAAAAAGCCCTTTTTGGCTTTCAGGTAGTTATCAAACGTGCCGTGGTAGTCGAGGTGGTCGTGGGTAAGGTTGGTGAACACGCCGCCCGCGAAGCGCAACCCCGTAACGCGGTGCTGGGCCACGGCGTGGCTGCTCACCTCCATGCAGGCATGGGTACAACCAGCCCCGACCATGCGGGCCAGCAGCGCATTCAGCCGGATGGCGTCGGGCGTGGTGTGGGTGCTCGGGATTACTTCCTCGTCAATCTGGTTTTGCACCGTGCTCAGCAGGCCAGCGTGGTAGCCCAACTCACGGAATAGCTTGTGCAGCAGCGTGGCGCAGGTGGTTTTGCCGTTGGTGCCGGTCACGCCCACCAGCGTGAGCTGCCGCGAGGGGTGGCCATGAAAAGCAGCCGCCATGTGGCCCAGCGCCTCGGCCGAATCGGCTACCAACACGTAGGCCGTGGCAGAGTGCAGCTCGGCTGGCAACTCTTCGCAGATAACGGCGGCCAGCCCTTTCGCCACTGCGCCTTCAATAAACTTGTGGCCGTCGGTGGCCGTGCCGCGCAAGGCGCAGAACGCCACGCCCGGCCCGGCTTCGCGCGAATCGAGCGTGAGGCCGGTGATGGGCACGTCGGTGGGGCCGTGCTGGGCAAGCACGTTCACGTCGGTAAGCAGGGAAAAGAGCGGCAGGGAAATCATGAGTGAGTTATGAGTTAAGAACTAAGAGTTATGAGGTAGGGCATTTTGCTTTTAACTCTTAACTTCTAACTTTTAACTAATTCAGGCGCGGCGCACGGCGGGCTTGGTCGGTGTGGGCTTCTTGGGGTTCTTGCCCGTTGCGGGCTGGCGAGTAGCTTCTTTGGATTTATCAGCAGCTTTTGCTCCTCGGGTTGCCGCTGGTTTAGTGGCTGGCGAAGCAGTGGCGGGTCTGGCCGTGGGCTTGCTGGCTTTGGCATTGGGCTTCACACCAGCCGAGCGCTCGGCCACGGCAGGCTGCACGTGAGCTTTTTCGCCGTCGGAGAAAGATTTGCGGGCTTTGGCGGGCTCCATATCCACAGGCACCAGCAGCTTATTTTCGGCCAGGTCGGTGTGCTCGGGCTCGGGCAGGGCCACGGGGGCCGCGATGCGGGGGCCGGATTCTTCCAATTGCAGCGTAATCAGGTCGCCGCGCTTGATGGGCGAGCCCGGGGCCAGCGACTGCTCGCGCACCCGGCCCGAGCCCACGGCCCGCACATGCAGGCCCCGGTTTTCGAGCAGGAACAGCGCATCGCGCAGGCTCAGGCCCCGGGCCTGCGGCACGTAGTTGGGGCGCACGGGGTTCACCACCAGCGTCACGGTGCGGGCGTGGAAAGCAGTATCGGAAGCGCTGCGCACCCACTCCTCGCCGCCGGTGGCTTGGGTGTTGCCCACCAGGCCCAGCCGCTGGCACACGAGGGCCAACTCGTCCTGCATGCCGGCGCGCACCAGCGGCACGTGGCTCTTGTTCAGGCGGGCCTTGGCCAGCAGCGGGCGCTGGCTGAGCAGGTCGCGGGCCATGCACTTGTCGGCTACTTCGCGGAAGACCGGCGCGGCCACATCGGCCCCGTAGATGCGGCCGTTGCGGGGCGAATCCACCACCACGATGCAACTGTACTTGGGCTTATCGGCCGGGAAGTAGCCCACGAAGCTGGTCGAGTACGTCTTGGTGTACTGCCCATTCTTGAATTTCCAGGCCGTGCCGGTTTTGCCGGCGATGCTGTAGTCCTTGGGCCGAATGCTACGGGCCGTGCCGGCGGTCACTACTCCTTCCATCATCGATTTTACCTTAATCAGCGTAGCGTCGGAGCATATTTTGGGGTTCAGCACCTTGGTTTCGTTGTGCATCAGCACCTGGTCGGCCTGCTTGATTTCGCGCACAATCATGGGCTGCACCTTCACGCCGCCGTTGGCCACCGCGTTGTAGAGCGCCAGCGTTTGCAAGGGGGCCAGCTTCAGCTCGTAGCCGATACTCATGGTGGTAAGCGAGGTGCGGCTCCAGCTGCGGTCCTGGGGGTCCTTCACATAGGGCAGCGCCTCACCGGTCATTTGGAAGCCCAGCGGCTTATCAAGGCCGAATTTCTTGAGGTAATCGGTGTATTCAGTCGGGTTGTGCGAGAAATATTTGTCCACCAGCTTGGCCACGCCGATGTTGCTTGATTTCTCAAATACCTGCTGCACCGTGATGCGGCCGTAGCCGTGCGAGTCCGATTTCACGGCCCCGCCCACGTACATGCGGCCGTTGCCGGTGTCCACCATGTCATCGAGCGTCAGCTCCGGATGCGCCTCAAACAGCGCCATCATCGAGGCCAGCTTGAAGGTGGAACCCGGCTCCGTGCGGCCCTGGTCGGCAAAGGCGTAGTTGTAGTCTTCCTTATAGGTATCGTCCGACGCCTTGCCGAGGTTGGCCACGGCCTTGATTTCGCCGGTCGCCACTTCCATCAGAATCACGCAGCCGTACTGGGCATTGTTATCGACCAGCGACTTGTAGAGCGCATTTTCGGCCACGTCCTGCAAGTTGATGTCGAGCGTGGTTTTCACGTCGTAGCCCGGCAAGGGCTTAATTTCGGTGCCGTCGTACACCGGCTTCACGCCGCCCGGTACGCGCTCAAACAATGCCTCGCCCGATTTTCCGGCCAGGCTCTGCTCAAAGGTGTATTCCAGGCCCGCGCCGTGCTTGTCCTCGTTCACGAAGCCGATGGTGCGCTGCGCCAGCCCGCCAAAGGGCCGGAAACGCTTGTCCACCTTCTCAAAAATGGCCCCGCCCCGGTTGCGCCGCTCGCGGAATACCGGCCAGGTAGCCATCAGCTTCTTCTCCTGAAAATTAATTTGCCGCGAGTTGAGGCGGATATAGCGCTGCTTGGCCGAGTGTGCGTTCACCAGCCGGCGGCGGTACTCCTGCACGCTACGGTCACCGAAGAAATGCGACAGATGCCAGGCCAGCGAGTCAATCCCGGCCCGAAACACGCCGTCCTCCACCACGCCCGGGTCCCAGGCCACCCGGTAAAACGGCAGCGAGGTAGCCATAATGCTTTCGTTATCCGAGTAAATATTACCCCGCGTGGCCGGCACCGACTGGTAGGTAATGCGCCGTTCCTGCTCCAGGGCGCGCCACTTGGCCCCCTCCTGAAATTGAATCTTGGTTGCCTTCCAGAAAATGGCGCTCGAAAACACCGCCACCCCCAGAAAGGCCAGCCGCACCCGCGTAACTATCGACTTCTTAACGCTGCCTTTCATCGGTTACGGGCTTTAACGGCCTGTTTATCTGCCGATTGTTTCTTGTGCGAGCTTGTGCCCTTTTGTGCCTTATTCTTACTGTCGGGCTTGCGATTAGCAGCTTGGCGCGAAGCCTGCGGGGCGGCTATGCTATGCGGCGCAGCTACCCGGGGCGGCACGGAGTCCCCGTTCAGCGCCTGGGGCGGGGCAATGATTTCAGGGCCACTGTCCTCGTCGCTGCCATCGACCGGACGGCGGCGGCCGGCCAGCTGGTCGGCGCGCAGCGCGGCGGTGGAGTCGCGGTCGGCGCGGGCAGCCAACGTATCGGCCGTGAGCACGGGCATCAGCTCCAGCTCAGCGGCGTCGAGGTGGCCAGCCGGCACCGCGATGCGGAAGGGCGGCGACGAGCTCTCGACCAATCCGATGGCGGCCACTTTGCGGGCTACCTCGCTCTGCTTGCTGGCCTCCATGTAGTCCGATTTCAGGGTGGTGTAGTCGGCCCGCAGGTCTTCAGTCTCCTGCTTGAGGCGCTGAATATTGCGGTTCATGCGGTTGCCGTAGTGCGTGTTGCCGATGTAGAGCAGCACCAGCAGCATCCCGAACAGCAGATGCGGCAGGAAGCGCACCGGCAAGCCCTCGCGGAACAGGCCATCCACGCTGGTGGCGCGGTCGAGCAGCGAAAACAAGCTCCACGAGCTGCGCGGGGTCGTTTCGGCCGCCGGCTCGCGGCGGCGCTTCTCACGCTTCGGGGTAGCGGGCACTGGGGTGGGCTCCGGGTTGGGGGCCACGTATTCGGCCACAGGGGCCGCGGGGGCTTCCTCCGGCTCGGGCGCGGCTACCGGACGCGGCACATTGGCGCGGCGCGGGGCATCGGTGGGACGGAGCGTGTTAGCGGCCATCGGCAGGGTCTAGTTTCTAATTGCAACCCGCAATTTAGCACTTCGGGCGCGGCTATTCAGCGCGACTTCGGCCGGGTCGGCTTCTTCGGGCTTGCGGTTCACGGCCTCGAAGGGCTTGCTTTCGTTACCGAAGAAGTCTTTTTCAACGGTTCCAAAAAATTTACCCTTCGCGATGAAGTTTTTCACCAGCCGGTCTTCCAGCGAATGGTAGCTCATCACCACCAGCCGGCCGCCAGGGCGCAGCACGTCGGCCGTTTGCAGCAGCATTTCCTGCAAAGCCTGCATTTCTTGGTTCACCTCAATGCGCAGGGCCTGGAAAACCTGGGCCAGGTACTTGTTTTCCTTGCCGCGCGGCGTGCAGGGCGCAATGGCCTGTTTGAGCTCAGCAATGGTTTCGAGGCGCCGGCCGCGCCGGGCCGCACCCACCGTGGCCGCCAGCGTGCGGGCATTGGTCACCTCGCCGTACATGCCGAAAATGCGGTGCAGGTCGGCCTCCTTGTAATCATTGAGTATATCGGCGGCCGTCAGCGGGCCATCCGGGTCCATCCGCATATCCAGCGGGCCGTCGAAGCGGGTCGAGAAGCCACGCTCGGGCGTGTCGAACTGGTGCGAGCTCACCCCCAGGTCGGCCAGTAGGCTATCTACGGGCAATGCCCCAAGCTGCTGCAATTCAGCATGCAAATCCCGGAAGTTGGCTTTCACGAACGTGAACTGCGGGCGGGCCAGCTTGTTGGCTTCAGCCTCCGCGTCGGCATCCTGGTCGAAGCTAAAGAGGTGGCCGGTGGTGAGCCTTTCGAGGATGCGGGCCGAGTGGCCGCCCCCCCCAAAGGTCACGTCGACGTAGCGCCCATCGGGCTGTAGGTCCATAGCGGCCAGGCACTGGGCCAGCATGACGGGGCGGTGGTAGGCCTGGTCGTTATCGTATTCGGTCATGCTCATGCGGCCAGGCCGGCGAGCGGCGGGGTTTCGGACGATAAAAACTTCTGGGCCAGCTTACTGAAGCTTTGCTGGTCCTTGATAAGGAACTCATCGTAGCGGGCCGGGTCCCAGATTTCGCAGCGGTTGCCCAGGCCCACAATAATGGCTTCTTTCTCAATGCCGGCGTAGCGCAACATGCTGCGCGGCAGCATAAAACGGCTGATGCTGTCAAGCTCAACCTCCGTCATGCCCCGAAAAAAGTTGCGCTGAAATTGCCGGTACTCCTCATTGAATTCGTCCAGCGCCATCACTTTCTCGTGGATGACCCCCCAAGCAGCCCGCGGATACAGCACCAGGCAGGGCTCGAAGCCGCGCACCAGCACCAACTGATTACCAGATTGCTCGGGCAGGTTTCCCTTCACTTTAGCCGGCAATACCAGCCGCCCCTTCGGGTCGAGCTTGCATTCGTATTCGCCGGAGAGCAGGTTCATGGGCATAAACCGCTGGGTGATGAAGCAGCGACATTGGCAAATGTACGGGAACCCTACCGAAAACCAACCACGATTTACCATTTCCTACCACAAATGCAAAACACCCGTTGGAGCGTTTAAATGCAGTTTTTGAATGTTTCATGTGGCTTTGCTTGATTGTCAGTTGCGAGGTATTCGGAGAATTTGCCAGAATGTCAGGGCGAATATGAGCAACGCCCCCGTGAGGCTTGCGAGTGAATAACATTCGCGGACACTACTCCTGTGGGGGCCGGATTTCGCACTCCTGACCAGCTGCGCAGGACTCCTTCATAGTTCTTCCGCCTCGTTGCTTTCTGTCCCTCGCCTCATCAGCGTTGTGCGGCCATGCTGGTACCTATACCCCACGGAACAGTACCCATCCCACCGCCATATGAACCGACCTTGCACTGTGGCAAAGGCCAGGAACGACTGCTGCGATTTCTGCAAGCACGAGCTTAAGCTGAGTCGCAAGACACACAAGCTGACCGCCAAAACACTAGTAGCGGTTTCCTCAGTGTCAGTTAACGTGCTACCGATGGGCTAGCAGATACTGGCCCGCGCCGGTTTGTGACGGGTGCCTCGCCCCTACCCCTGCGGGCTAATTGCTGCAGACTTTCGCCTGCACTCCGAAAATCCAGGTCTTGCGAAAGCTTTTCCCAACTGCCTCAATGCTGGAGCAAGCTGTCGTGGCTACTTGCACCTATAGCTCAGCATAAGAATTTCACTCTTTGACAGTCATTAATTTATTATTTCACAACTACTTGCACCATGCAACCGCAGATTCAATTTTTTCGGCTGCAATCAGGCTGTAACGCCGACGAGTTTATTACCTAAGCCTACGCCTACAGTCGCCTGCCCGACTGCTAAGAAAAGTCAAATGCAGTGAACCAGAACAAGGATTAGCAACTATTTCAGCTGATTTTGTGAACGCCAATTAGTCGGTGCTTTGACGTAATCCAAAAAGGCTTGCCACATGACAAGCCTTTTTCAGTGCACGGGGCAGAAATGGAATGTCCACAACATCCGTGAAATCCGCAGTCAGTCTTTAGCTCGCCACAGCCGCCACCAGGGCAAGTAGGGCTGGTCGTGGTGCTCGTAGTGATAGCCGAAGAAATAGCAGCTCACAAACGCCCACAGGTGGTGGCGGAACTGGCTGCGCGACTTGTGTTGGTTATCAGCGGCATGCTCGCCTCGGTGCGGCAGGTAGGTGCCGAAGAAAAATAGCTGCAAGGTGGCCAGCACGGCCGGAATCATCCAAAAGGCAATCACGTTAGCCTGCGGAAAAAATAGCTTTAGCACATTGTAGGTCGCGGCCATCAGCAACACCTGCCACCAGGTCACGTAGTTCCAGGCGAAGTGTAAAAACCAAGGCAGAAAGCCCGGATGGCGACCATCGTGGTAGTCAGGGTCATCCTGGGTGCCCACGTGGCGGTGGTGGGCATGGTGCTTGGACAGCTGCCCGGGAAACCAGTTGTAGGCAAACAGGCCAGCGGCCAGTGTTCCCAGCGAATTGTTCAGGCGCTTATTGGGGCTCACAATGCCGTGCATGGCATCGTGCGCGGTGATGAACAGGCCAGTATAAAGATGGGTCTGGAGCAACGCCAGCAGATAAGGCGCGGGCGAATACCAGTTGGGCTGGTAGCGAGCCAACAAAAAGCCCAGCAACAACGCCCACAGCATCACAATCAGCCCGGCGATGGCCGCGCCGGCAATGCCGACGGGCGCGGGCGCAACGCGCTTGGTGGGGATGGCTACGGTTGAATTCACGCCGAAATTTAAAGTGACGATAGCCGGTCGCGCACCTGCTCCATCAGCCACATCGGCGTGCTGGTGGCCCCACAGATGCCTACCGTCTGCCCCGGCTGGAACCAGACCGCGTCGATTTCGGCCACGTTGGAAATGAAGTGCGTTTGAGGGTTGGTTTCAAGGCAGACCTGATAGAGCACCTTGCCATTGGAGCTCTTGGTCCCCGACACGAAAACAATCTGGTCGTACTGCGCGGCGAAGCGCCGCAGGTCCTTATCGCGGTTACTCACCTGCCGGCAGATGGTGTCGTTGGCGTTCACCTGATAGCCCCTGGTCTCCAGCTGGTTCTTAATGTTATAGAAGCTGTTGGTGCTCTTCGTGGTCTGGCTGTAGAGCGTAATATTGTCGGGCAGTTCGTGGCTCAACAGCTCATCGAGGCTTTCGAATACCACCGCATTGCCGCTCGTCTGGCCCAACAGGCCCAGTACCTCGGCGTGGCCGTGCTTGCCATAAATGAAAATCTGCTCCTTTTTGTCGTAGCTGGTTTTGATGCGGTTTTGCAGCTTCAGCACTACCGGGCAGCTCGCGTCAACCAGGGTCAGGTTGTTTTCCAGTGCCATTTGGTAGGTGGCCGGCGGCTCGCCGTGGGCCCGAATAAGCACTGCTTCATCGCGCAGCTGGGCCATTTCCTCGTGGCAGATGATGCGGAGGCCACGCGCCTCCAGCCGCTGCACTTCCTCATCGTTGTGCACGATATCGCCCAGGCAATAAAGGTAGCCTTGCTCGTCGAGCAGGTCTTCGGCCATTTGAATGGCGTATATCACGCCAAAGCAAAAGCCAGAGTTAGGGTCGATTCGGACGCTGAGTGACAGGTTCGGCATAGGACCTCGGTAACCGGTAACCCGGCCGCAAGGTTGCGTGAACCGGGCCGGTTGGCCGAAAATACGTCAGGCTGGCTTATTTTCATTCGGGCCAAGCTAAAAGGTAGCCGAGCCTCAGCTCGTGGCGAGCACAGCGAGTTCAGCCACCTACCGTTCTCATGCCAGGCCCATTATGCTCGTCGTGCGCTGCTGCTTAGGCTATTCTTTTACTTTATTCAGCTTCTGGGCATCACCCTCGCTCACATGGCCCCGCTCCACCAGAAAATCGCGCACCGTGCGGAAGGCTTCCGCATCAAGGCCCGAGTTGGGGTGGCTGAGCGCGGCACTCAGCAGCATTTCCTTGTCTTCATCGATGTGCTTGCTCAGGCCCAGGAAGGCCGGCAGGTTGCTCTCGACTGAGAAGCGCAGGAAGCGGATTTCCGGGTTCTGCGGGTCGATGCTGACGGCCTGCTCAAAGGTCTTGGACGCGTCCTGAACGTAAGTGAGCTTGTTGAACATCGACGCATCGCGGGCCCGAATAGCTTCGGAAGCACCTTTGTAGGCCAGCACCAACGCGTCGCGGTCTTTATAATCGGCCAATAGCTGATAAAATTTTTCGCCGGCGGCTTTGTCGGCAGCGGCCAGCTCGTAGTGCCGACGCAGGTTGGCGGGGTGGTAAGGAGACGACATGGAATAGATGGGAAAGTTGGAGGAAAAAGCACAAGCGTCCACAGCAGCCCGCCCAGCAATCGGATGCAAACCGGCCGCCGAAGACAACGACCCGACTCCTAAAACCACCGCAAAAAACAAAATCTGGGAAACTCGCATACCAGCAAAACTACGGGAAAAGGCCACAAAGTAGTTTTTGAAAGGCAAAATCCGGGCCTAAAACCAGTGTTAGATGCGCGACAGCTGATAGCGGAAATACGAGCCAAGCAGCAACAGCAGCTTGGTATTGTCGGGCACCCGTACCCGCTCGCCCAGAATACGAGCTGCCGGCAACTTCCTGATTTTATAGAACAGCTTCAGATAGTAGACGTAAGCCAGGTACACGCCCAGCTTCGCGCAGGGCGGCAGCTGCTGAATGCCGATGTAAGCCGCTTCAAAATCGGCTTTGATGTCGTTCTCAATCTCCGCCTTGGTCGTGTCGTTGAAGCGCGAATAAATCACGCCCGGAAAATACACCCGGCCCCGGTCCTCATAGTCGGAGCGGATGTCGCGCAGGAAATTCACTTTCTGAAAAGCCGAGCCCAGCCGGCGAGCCGGCTCACGAAGGCGCTCAAACATGGCGGCATCGCCATCGCAAAAAATGCGCAGGCACATTAGCCCTACCACTTCGGCCGAGCCGTAAATGTATTCCTGATACAGCCCAGGGTGGTAATTCTGGTCCTCCAAATCGAGGGCCATGCTGTGCAGAAAGGCCTCAATAAACTCCCGGTCAATCCCGTACCGACGCACTACGTGCTGAAAGGCGTGCAGGACGGGGTTAAAGCTCAGCCCGGTATCCAATGCCTCATATGTTTGGCGACGAAAGTCGGCGAGCAACGCGGCCTTGTCGTGGTCATGGAACGTATCCACGATTTCATCGGCCCAGCGCACGAAGCCATACACGGCATACACCGGCAAGTGCAGCTGCTCATCGAGTGTGCGAATGCCCAGCGTGAACGAGGTGCTGTAACGCCCCGTGATGAGCTTGCTACACGCCAGGCTGGTGTCGGTGAAGAGTTTAACGTGGTCCATTCAATGAATCTCCAGGAACGTCATGCTGAGCGCAGCCGAAGCATCTCTACCGCAATGCTAACTAATTACTTGCGTGGTAAAGATGCTTCGGCTGCGCTCAGCATGACGTTCTGTTTATTTCTGTTCTTTTAGCACTTCGCCTGCCACTACTTGGCCCGAAATGAGCGAGGGCGGCACGCCCGGGCCGGGCACGGTGAGCTGGCCGGTGAAATACAAATTTGCTACTTTTTTGCTCTTCAGCGTAGGCTTTAGAATAGCCGTTTGTTTCAGGGTGTTGGCCAAGCCGTAGGCGTTGCCCTTAAAACTGTGATAGTCGGCGATGAAATCGCGGTGGGCATAGCTACGCTTATACACCACGTGCTCGCGGATGGGGTGGCCGCAATGCTTTTCGAGGCGGTCCATCAGCAGGTCGTAGTAACGCTCGCGGGTAGCTTCGTCGTCGGTAAGGCCAGGGGCTACCGGAACAAGCAGGAACAGGTTTTCCTGGCCCTCGGGAGCTACGGTGGGGTCGGTTATGCTGGGTACCGAGGCGTAGTAGAGTGGTTTGGAAGGCCACTGCGGCTGCTCATAAATTTCGCGGGCGTGCTGGTTCAGGTCCTCATCAAAGAACAGGTTGTGGTGGCGCAGCTTTTCCAGCTTGCGGTTCACGCCGAGGTAGAACAGCAGGCTCGACGGGGCCATGGTGCGCGAATCCCAGTATTTTTCGTCGTAATGGCGGTACTCCGCTTTCAGCACCTGCTGCTCGATGTGGTGGTAGTCGGCCCCAGCCACCACGGCATCGGCGGCAAAGAAGCCGCTGGCGGTGCGCACGCCGGTACTGCGGCCATTTTCCACCGCAATTTCCGTCACCTCCTGGTTGTATTGAATAGTCACGCCCAACTCTTCGGCCAGTCGCACCATGCCCTCCACAATCTTGTGCATGCCGCCCTTGGGGTACCAGGTGCCCAGCGCCAGGTCGGCGTAGTTCATCAGCGAATAAAGGGCGGGCGTGTTCTCAGAGGTTGCGCCGAGGAAAAGAATGGGAAACTCCACCAGTTCCAGCAAGCGCGGGTCTTTAAAAAAGCGGCGCACGTGCTTATGCATGCTTTGCAGCACGTCCATGCGCACCATATCCACCAAAAGTTTCGGGTCGGCAAACTCGAAGATGGAGCGGCTGGGCGCATATACCAGCCGGTTGATGCCGACCTCATACTTATAAGCCGCCTGCTTGAGAAACTCGTCGAGGCGAGCGGCACTGCCGGGCTCATAGCGCTCGAACAAGGCCCGCAGCTCGCTCATTTTGGCCGGAATATCCACCGCTTCCGGCCCTTTAAAAATTACCTGGTATGACGGGTCGAGCCGCAGCAGCTCATAGTAGTCCGCCACTTGCTTGCCGAAGCGCGCAAAATACTTTTCAAACACGTCGGGCATCCAGTACCAGCTCGGGCCCATATCGAAGGTGAATCCCTGCGCGTGGAAAACCCGCGCCCGCCCGCCGGGGCCTTCATTTTTTTCGAGTATAGTAACGCGCCAGCCGGCCTGAGCCAGCGTGGTGGCCGCCGCCAGCCCGGCAAAGCCGGCACCGATTACAACGGCCCGTTTCGTTTCAGTAGTGTTGGATGACAAGTGCAGATAGTAACGATATCGGTTGAAAAAGTAGGCGAATTACGCCCCAAAAAAAACCGCCGGCCCAGCGCCGCGAGTGCAGCAGCAGAGCCGGCGGCTGCCGCGCGAGGGCGGCTTATGCTAATCTTCCAAGATTTCGGCCGCGTCGGTCGCGGCCGAGGCCCCCACGGGGGCGTATACTTGCAAGGCCGCTTTCAGGTCTTTGCGCGCAATGTGTATACGGTTTTTTACGGTACCAATGGGGATTTGCAGCTTCTCGGCAATCTCCATGTACTTGTAGCCGATGTAGTACATCATAAACGGGGTGCGGTAGTCGGTACCGAGGCTGGAAATAGCTTCGTTGATATCGCGCACCACGAAATCGGAGGTGGCTCCGTTGTGGGTGATGTAGTTCTGGTCGGTGTTGAAATACTGGAAATACTCCGTGCTGTCAATATTGGAGCTGCGCTTGGTAATCTTGTTGTAGTTGTTGATGAAGGTGTTGCGCATAATGGTATACAACCACGCCTTCAGGTTGGTACCAGCTTTAAACTTGTCTTTGTTTAACAGGGCCTTAAGTAAGGTTTCCTGCACTAAATCTTTAGCATCATCAGCGTCTCGCGTCAAATTCATGGCGGCGGGCCGGAGGGTGAGCGAAATTTTCTGTACTTGCGAGGTGAATTCTAGCGAAGTCATGCTGTTTAGCTTTTCGTGGCCGATTGTTAAACAAATATACGAGATAGCGACAGATTGGGACGGCTCTGACCGAAAATAATTTACTCGGCACGCCTACTTCTTACTCTCAGACGCGGCAAGGTGCACTGGGCAAGCATTTTGACTCTATGCTGAGCTCAGGCTAATATTATTATTTCGTGAAGCCCTGCGGCTACTTGCGCGGCTGGCCCGGCGGTGTACTACCGCCTAGGCTGCCACAGGCTCGGCGACCTGCGTGGCAATCAGAGCCAGAAAATCAGTCATCATCGCCGGCGAAACGCAGTTGGGCGGCAACTCCAGCCCCTCTTGCCGGGCCAGCGGGCCATACATAACCAATTGGGCTTCGGGAAACAAGCCGCGCAATTCGCGGGCGTACTCGGCCACCCGGCCACGCTCGGGCTGCGTGGTGAGCACTGTGGCCACGGCATCGGGCCGGTACGCGGCATCCACGTTGAGCAAGCCGACTGTGGGCAGGTTCTGGCCCAGGTAGAGCGTGTGCTGGCCCCGGGCGCGCAGCAGGTAGTTCATAAAGAGCAACGCCAGCTCGTGCAGCTCATCGGCGGGCAAAAACAGCACCCAGCGGCGGGCTGTGGTAGGCACGCTGGGCAGCGCATCGGTGGCAGCCAGCAGCTTTTGGCGCAGCAAATGAGCCAGCATGTGCTCCTGCGACAGGTCGACGGTACCAGCCAACCACATCAAGCCAATGCGCTGCAACAATGGATAGGCCACGCGCAGCATCATGTTCTCGAAGCCCAGACGGACCGTGGCATCGTTTAATAATTGGTTGAGGTGAGGCTCATCAAAGCCCAGCATAGCGGCCAGCAGGGCATTTACCTGACGATGGTAATCGTGGGCATCATCGGAGCAGGCTAGTACGGCCGCCTTTATTTCGGTGTCCGAGAGGCGAGCCACCTGCGAAATACGCTGGCCCCGGCCGCAAAGCGTGGTCACGTTGAGCAGCCGGCGCAGGTCGTCGTCGCTATACATCCGGATGTTAGTTGCGGTGCGCACCGGGCGCAGCAAGCTATAACGCTGCTCCCACATCCGGATTGTGTGCGCCTTAATGCCCGAAAGCTGCTCTAAGTCGCTGATGGAGAAGTGGCCCATTGGTAACTAAAATTATAAAGTATAAATCAAGAAGCTCTTGATAAACACGCTGATACATTAAAAAAATATTGATTCAGTAGATGCACAACCAATGTTTTACTGGTTGATTTTTATTTTATCGTTTATAATTTTTAATTGCTTCCTCCGCGCCAACTGTATGTATTTCGGCGACACCCATAGCAGGCCAAACTCAGCTGAGCCGTCGCGGCCCGTTGTTTTGTGGTGGGTTTTGTGGGCCATGTTAAGGGCCCTCAGGTACGTATTCTGCGACTTTTTCCAAAAGCGCAGCCGGCCGTGGATGAGCACGTCGTGCACAAAAAAGTACACCGTACCGTAGCAGGCAATGCCCACGCCCACCCAGAACCACCAGCGCCCGCCATTGGCACCGGTGATGAACAGAACGGCCGAAATCGCCCCGTAAATCAGGAAAAACAGGTCGTTGCGCTCCACCGGGTGCGGGTGGCGCACATGGTGCGAGCGGTGCAAAAACCACAGCGGCCCGTGCTGCACAAACTTGTGCATGAACCAGGCCCAGAATTCCATGAATCCGAAGGTGGCGAAGGTGATGCCGAAGGCGGCCAATGCAGTCATGCGGGAGTAACCGACGCGGAGAAAAAGTTGTTTGCTGAAAACGTAAAAACGCCGCTTCGACCCATTCCGGCGCAAAGCGGCATTCAAGATACTACTTTCCGATGGGCGATGGGCGAGGGCGCAGCCCCGAGCAGCCTACCACACCAGCTTTTCCTTGTTGAGGAAGGCGGCAATGCCGCGGCGGCAGTCTTCAGAACCACGGGCTTCGGCGTTGCGCTGGGCAGCATAGCGCAGGCCCTCTTCGAGGCCCATTTCGGGCAAGCGAGCCAGCATTTCCTTGGTTACTTCCATGCTCTGGCCCGAGTTTTCGCGGCACAAACGGTGGGCGTAGGTACGCACGTTTTCGGCCAGCTCCTCCTTCGGGGCCAAAAAAGTTACGAGGCCCATGTCGAGGGCCGTTTGGGCCGATACCACGTCGCCACTGAGCAGCAGCTGCTTGGTACGAGCCTCGCCAATTTTGCGCACCAAAAACACGCTCACGATGGCCGGAATGAAGCCAATTTTCACTTCGGTGTAACCAAACTTGGCTTCGGGCACGGCAAACGTAAGGTCGCAGATGGCGGCCAAGCCGCAGCCACCGGCCAGAGCATGGCCCTGCACCTGCCCGATAACGACTTTTTTGAGGGTGTAAATCTGGTGGAACAGCTGCATGAGGTGGGTGCTGTCTTCCAGGTTATCGGTGTAGCCGAAGCCCTGCAAATCCTGAATGTAAGCCAAGTCGGCTCCGGCGCAGAACACGTCGCCGGCCGCGCGCAGCACGATGACCTTCACTGATTCGTCGTTTTCAGCGAATTCGAAGGCTTTTTTGAGCTCGGTTACTACGTCGGCGTTCAGAGCATTGCGCTTGTCGGGACGGTTGAGGGTAATGTAGCCGATGCGGTCCTGGGCATCATATTGAATGTAGCGGAGAGCTTCGAGTTCGGGCGTAAGCAGGTTTTCCATGAGGGGCGGGGAACGGCGCGGACGGATGGTTGTAAGCAAGGATGCCCCCGGGGAAGGAATGGTGGCATGCTCCGCAGCAATTAACGCAAAAAATGACCGGATGGACTACCCGATTCGGCCAAAGACCCGGCCGGAACGCCGAAACGAGTTGATAGCCGGGCCATTGGTGCTTTCTGCTAAAACTCGGAGCAACGCTCCCGGCAGTTGCCTGCTGCAGGTTTAGCGGGCGGCCTGTGACGGCGGCGAACACACGAAAGCGCCTTGCGCCGTCACGTCCCAGGTACGAAAGCCTTGGGCGCGCAAAAGGGAGTCCTGCCGGGCCACGTACCAGATTTTGCAGGACGAGTCGAAGACGACCCGCGCCTGCGGCCCGAACACGGCGGCCACGGTTTCGGGCTTCACGCGGGCATTGCGGCGCAGCACCAGCACATCGACCGGCGTGGGCCGCGTGGCGGAGGAAATACGGTTCGACACGAAGCCGATGCGCAGGCCCCGCCACCGGGCTAGCACCACGGGGCCGGGCCGAAAGTAGCGACTTTCGTTGGCGCTGTCGGGGTCGGGCAGGCGCTGCACGGGCACGGTACTGCCTCGCCACCCTACCCGGTAGGCCGTGCGCCGGGCCGCCCGCCGGATGATGCCCGGCAGCAAACGGTAGGTGCGCTCCGTTTCGGTGAGGGGCAGCGAATCGGGCGTGACGAACTCGGCCGCCGCGCCCTGCCAAAATCCTACCGCCGAGCGGCGCGGAATACTGTACACGATGAACTCCTCGGTGGGGGCTACGGCGCGGGCTTCGGCCATGCGGCTGCCAGCGTAGCCCAGCAGCAGCAGGGCCAGCCCGCGCAACCAACCCAGGCGGCGGGTATTCAGCCAGGCCAGGCCGGCCCCAATCATGCCGAAGAGCAGGACCGTTTGCAGGGCCGAAACGTGAATATCGCGCACAACCCAGCCGGCACACCAGCGGCTTACTAAAAAGATGAACTCGTTGAAGGCCCACACCATCCATTCGAATAGCTGCGCCACGGCGCGCGGTAGCAGGTCCAGCCACCACGCGGCACCAGCGGGCAGCAGCAGGCCAATGGCGGCGGCAATTCCTTTCAGCGCCAGCAAAGCCAGGCCCACATACACGGCTCCGCTCGAAATGGGCACCGCCACGAGGTTGGAAATCAGAAAGCTGAATGGGAACTGGTGAAAATAGTAGAGGCCCAGCCCAAAGGTGGCTACCTGCGCCGCCAGCGACAGTGCCACGGCCTGCCACACTTTATCGATAAACCAGCCGCTGCCGTGCCAGGCCCACTGCACGGCTTTGGGCTGCCAGGGCCGGCGGCGGGCGTAGAAATAGGCTTCGATATCGAACGCCCGGGCGATGCGCGGCTGCACGTACACGATGCTGAGCACCGCCAGAAACGAGAGCTGAAACCCCACGTCGGCCACCAGAAACGGGTTCCAAATCAGCAAGCCAAACGCGGCCACGCCCAGCGTATTAAAGATGGAATCCTGCCGCCCCAGGGCCCGGCCGATGATGATGACCGTGAACATGACCGTGGCCCGCAGCACCGACGCCGACAGCCCCGTGACGAAAGCATAGGTCCAGATAACGCCCAGTCCCACCAGCGCCGACCACAGCAGAAAGCCCTTCAGCCGGCCAATCAGCTTGCGCAGCACCCACGACATGGCCGCGAACAACAACCCCACCTGCAAGCCGCTCACGGCCATGATGTGCGTGGTGCCGGTGGCGGTGTAGGCCTGCTTGGTGGCCAAATCCACGTCATCCTTGATACCCAGCACCAACGCCGACGCAATGGCATACTCGCGCCGGGCGTGGATGTAGTGCCGGAAAACCCCGTCGAGCTGCGTGGCCGCCCGCAGGCTGAGGGCCACCAAGATATTGGGTGGGGCGAGCCGCAGCACGCGGTATTGGTCGGGGTGAACGTACTGCTGGTGATAGACTTGCCGGTACTCCAGGTAGCGGGCGTAGTCGAACTCGCCGGGGTTGAGCGGCGGCTTGCTAAGGTCGGGATGCCCGGCAATGAGCCACACCTGTCCGTATTGCGGCTGGGCAATGCCGGCCACGCGCGGCAGCGACACGCGCACGCCGCCGGTGGCCCGTCGCCAGCGGCCGGCTATCCGCACGGCGCGCACCCGCAGCGTGGTGGCGTACGTGGCGGCCCGCACCACGGGCGCTTCGTCTACCACCGCCTGGTAGGCTTCTATTTTATCGCCGAAGCGGGAAAGGTGGTCGGCGCGGCGGCTTTCGGTGGCGCGCTGGGTGAGCGTGGCACCAAGGGCCACGATGGTGAGCAGCGAGAGCAGCCCGGCCGCATCGGTCGCGGCGGGGCGCGGCCGGCGCACGGCCCAGAATGTGAGCCCGGCGCTACCCAGGGCCAGCGCCACGGTGGCCGGCCACAGCTCGGGCCAGTTCGCGCCGAGATAGAGGTAGCCGACGATACCGAGAATCAGCGCCGGCGTGTAGCGCACGAAGGGAAAGGTGGCCCAGGCAATCATCAAACGGTAGAAGGCAGAAAGGTATTTGATTGGCAATGTACCGGTTTGGAGCGAATTGGCCAATTTCGGCGCTTGGCCCTTCTTCGCCTTCGTAACTTGGAGGCTCGAACTCTTGCCCGCTTTATGCTCTCTTTTCTGCGCCGCCTCAAGCTCAGCTACGCTGCCTACAACGTTTTCCAACGCCGCCGGCTGGCTCATAACCTGCCCATTTACCAAAAACTGGGGCTGAACAAGCGCTACTTCTCCCCCATCAGCAGCCGCGACTTTGCTGGCCTGCCTGCCACGGCCGGCTTGCCCGCCGTGCCCGTACTGGCCGAGCGACTGGCCGCCCGCCCGGCCTTTCGGGCGCTACCAGCCGCCAGCCAAGCCAGCCTGCGGGCATTTGAGGATAACGGCTTTGCTATTCTGCCGGGCTTTCTCAGCGGTGAAGTCGTTGAAGGCATCAATCAGGAGCTGCACCAGTTGATTGCCCATCGGCAAATCAGCGTGCGCTACGTGAATAAGTTCATGTTTGCGTTTCGAAAGTCGGCCCGCATCCGAGCGGCGGGCGAGGATGCGCTGCGCGAGCTGATAGGTGCCTTGCTGGGCCACGAGGCCACGCTATTCCAAAGCATCAACTTCCTCACCGGCAGCCAGCAGCGCACGCACTCCGACAGTATTCACATGAGCACCTTCCCGCTGGGCGGCATGGCAGCGGCCTGGGTGGCGCTGGAGGATATCACGCCCGACAACGGTCCGCTGCACTACTACCCCGGCAGCCACAAGCTCCCTTATTACCTCAATGCCGACTACCAAAACGAAGGCACCGAATGGCTTATTGGCGACAAGGATTATGCGGCCTATGAGCGGTTTATTGCAGGCCGGGTGGCTGAATTGGGGTTAACCAAGCAGGTTTTCCTGGCCCGCAAGGGCGATGTTTTCATCTGGCACGCCAACCTGATGCACGGCGGCGAGCCCCACCACAACCCGGCCCAGACGCGCAAAAGCATGGTGTTTCACTACTTCAGCCGGGCCCACGTCTGCTACCACGAAATCACGCAACGGCCGGCGCTGCTGTAGAACCGGCCGCGGGCCCGATTATGCGCTCGGCCACGCGCCGAAAAAACGGCGTCTGATGGGTGGTCGCATACTGCGCCACTCGTTGGTGCAGCCGCGCGGTGGCGGGCACGTCGGCGGCCAGCACGGCTAGGTGCAGGTCAACCAAGTCGATGTGCACCTGGTAGTAGTCGAGCAGCCAGTGGTGGGTTTCCAGCTGCGCCAAATGGTACGTTGGGGGAGGCACGACAGCGGGGGGAGCCGGCCGGCCGGTGCGCAGCCGGGCCACGGCCAGAAACGCCCGCAGCAGCTCGTTGTATACGTTCAATTCCAGCGCGGCTAGCTCGGGGAAGGCGGCATTGGTATCATCTATCCAGCCCGCCAGCTCCTCGAACTGCCCGGTGAGAAACAGCGCCTCGGCCACAAAAAAGTGGTAGCCGGCCGGAAACAGGTTGTAGAATGCTGGCAGCGGCGGGCTGGGCGCGGCCGTAGCGCGGGGCACGGTACCGGCTTCCCGCCGCAGGCGCGGCATCAGCCCGGGGGGCAAGGCGGCCTCGGGCGCATCGTGCCAGGCGGCCACGATTTCGGCAAACGCGCGCCGGCCGCGCGGGAAAGCGTGGGCGGCCGGCGGCACGGGCAGCGCCAGCAGCTGCGGCAGGCGCATACGCCAGGCGGCTGCATCTTCGGCCAGAAACTCGCCCAGGAATAAGGTGCCGTGCCCGAACAGCTGGGCTTCGGGCGTGAGCTTGTGGCAGAGGTATTCGCGCAGTACCTGACCGTAGGCGCCGTTGAGGTGGGCCAGGTCGACAAACGACTCCACGAAAAACTCCTGCCCGGCCGGGTGGGCCGCCAGGCGCAGAGCCAGTGGGGCCGCCGCGCCGCCGGGCTGGGCAGGCCGCGTCACGCGCCCTAAAAAATAGCCCAGCAGCAGGCGCTCGGGCGGGGCCAGGTGCGCCATGGCCAGCAGTTCGGGAATGTCGGTGGGAAAGTCGGGGGCAGCGGCATCGGCTTGCGCGAGGCCCGCCACGGCCTGTCCGAAGGTCGCAAAATTAGCGTGGCCGGCGTAGCGGGCCAGCGTGTCGAGGGTGTGCAGGTGGTAGCCGCCTTCTTTCTCAACCAGCCCAAAAAACCGACGCAGGGTGCTGGGGCTCAGGCGACGGCCGCCGGTGCCGGCCTTTTTAGCCAATTCGGTTTCGAGGGCATCGCAGTGGCTGGGGTAGCGCAGCGGCTGGCCGAAGCGGGTCGCAACGGCCTCGCGCAAGGCCGTGTGGAGGATGGAAGTGAGCGTGGGCACGGGGTAGATGGCAAAGGAAATACGCATCAAAGAAAAAGAACTTTTTGGCCTTGGCACGAGCAGGGCCGCCCGGCTCACCTTTGCGCCCGGGACGCAGGGCCCCAAATATCCCCGCTTTCTTTCGTCCGGCAACGCCCCGCCCCTTACTTATTAACACGCGCTACTCTACCGCATGGTTTGCCCCGATTGCGCCCGGCCCACCACCGAATTCTTCGGCTACTGCTCCGACTGCCGCACCTCCTGCCGACCAAGCACGGGGGTACGAACCAAATTTTGGGGCAGGTTCATCCCCAAAGTGAGTCGCTACACCCTGCAATACAACTTTGCTCCCCGGCCGAGCGACGAACACGGTTTTTTTTCGGGTTGGTGGCCCCTCAAACTGCTTTTCTTTCCGGTTTGGGCAATCTGGAGAGTCATCCAGCTGCGGCGCTAGCCCAGCACCTGCGTGCAGCTTCCTGTCATCAGGCTAATACTTTGTTCTTGTCGCGCGCTCACCCCATCCTGTTGTGCTGAAACAATTAGCACTAAAAAACCCGCTCGGCTTGAGCGGGTTTTTTAGTGCTCGAAGGCAGGCCTCCTCGGCTACCAAGCACACTACCCCAGCATCATCCGATAGTGCTGAATGTTCGCCTCCTCGAAAACCTCCCCTTCTTTTCGGAACCCGTGCCGCTCATAAAACGGCACGGCCCGCAACTGCGCGTTCAGGTACACCTCCGCATCGGGAAGCTCGGCTTGCACGTCGGCTAGTACGGCGTGGAGCAGGGCGGCGCCAATCTGCTGGTTGCGGAAATCTTCGAGCACGGCAAAGCGCTCCAGCTTCACCCCGTTCTCCGTTTCGCGCCAGCGGGCAGCCCCGGCAGGCGTGCCGTCTTTGGCGTGGGCCAGGTAGTGGCGGGCATCGGTGCGGTCGTGGATGTCGTTTTCGAGGGTGGCCGGCACCCCCTGGCCCTCCACGAATACTTTCTCGCGGATGGTGAAGGCGGCGTCGAGGTCGCGCAGGTCGGTGATGCGGTAGGCGGTGGCGGACATAGATTTTGGTTGAGGCAAAAAGCTGTCATCCTGAGTGGAACGAAGGACCTTATTACCTCAGAACGACGAATTCAGCGGTGATAAGGTCCTTCGCTGCGCTCAGGATGACAAATGTTAGGAACAGCAAATAGCAAAATCTACAGCGCCTGCTCGTGGTTCACGGGCAGGGCCGTTTCTTCAGCCGCCGGCTGGTCGCCTTCGGTCAGGGCCTGCTCGCGCAGGCGGCGCTCGTGGCGCTCGTCGCGGCGCGGAATATCGTTGGCCTGGGCCTGACGGGTTATTTCCTCGTTGTCGAACTTGTCGTAGGCTTCCACGATTTCCTTCACCAGACGGTGGCGCACCACGTCTTCAGAGGTCATCTCGACGTAGCCAATGCCCTGCACGTTTTTCAGAATATCGAGGGCCTGCATCAGGCCCGATTTCTGACGGGTGGGCAGGTCAATCTGGCTGCGGTCGCCGTTCACCATCACCTTGGCGGTGGGGCCCATGCGGGTCAGAAACATCTTAATCTGGCTCGGGGTGGTGTTCTGGGCTTCGTCGAGCAGCACAAAGGCATTGTTGAGCGTGCGACCGCGCATGTAGGCCAGCGGGGCGATTTCGATGATTTTGTTTTCCTGGTAAAACTTCAGCTTTTCGGGCGGAATCATGTCTTCCAGGGCATCATAAATCGGGCGCAGGTAGGGGTCAACCTTCTCCTTCATGTCGCCGGGCAGGAAGCCCAGGCTTTCGCCGGCCTCCACCACGGGCCGCGAGATGATGATTTTCTTCACCTCCTTGTTCTTGAGCGCGCGCACGGCTAGGGCCACCGAAATGTAGGTTTTGCCGGTGCCGGCGGGCCCGAGCGTGAAGGTGAGGTCGTGGGCCATCACGGTGTCCACGAGCTTCTGCTGGTTGGGGGTTTTGGCTTTGATAACGCCGCCTTTTGCCCCGAACAGAATGACATCGGGCGAGGCGGCCAGCACCCGGCCTTCAGCCTCCTCGGAGGTAGCGGAGAGGTACTGGTTCACGGTTTTGTCGGTAATCTGACCGTACTGGTGGTAATGCTCGATGAGGGAGGAAAAGATGTCGTTGATGCGGGCAATGACTTCCGTCTGGCCCTGGATTTTGATTTCGTTGCCGCGGCTGATGATTTTGGAGCCGGGGAACGCGGCGGCCAGCTGGCGGATATTCTGGTTGTCGGGGCCGAGGAAATCGACCAAAGACATGTTTTCGAGGGTGATGATTTTTTCGACCAAGTTGGAAGAGGGGGAAATGGGATAAGGAATAAGGAACAGGAAATAAGGGAGGTGCGGTGGTCGTCGGGAGAATGAAGAACCGGAAACAGCCGGTAGCTTTTTCTGATTCCCGATTTCCTGCTGCCTCTCTCCTTCTTCCCAACGCTAAAACCGGCTACTTTTGCCCCGGTTCGGGCGGCAAAACAATACTACGAAAAACTACGGAACGAAGGCATGGGGTTGATTACGCTGCTCACCGATTTTGGCTACCGCGACCATTACGTGGCGGCCCTGAGGGCGCGGCTGCTGCACCTAGCTCCGGCGGTTCCGGTCGTCGACATCAGCCACGGGGTCGAACCCTTTAACATCGCGCACGCCGTGCACGTTCTCCAAAGTGTGTTTCGGGATTTTCCCGTGGGCACGGTGCACGTCATCGGGGTGGCCGACCACGGCGCGGGCCCCGAGCCCGGCTGGCTGGCCGCCGAGCTCGAAGGCCACTATTTCGTAACCGGCGACAACGGCATTCTGGCCCTGTTGGCCAACGGCACCCCCGCAAACCTGGTGGCCCTGCCGGCCGCCATTACCGCCTCGCCCACCCGCGACGTGCTGCTGCCCGCCGCCGTGGCCCTGGCCCAAGGCGTGCCGCTGAGCGACCTTGGGCCGGCCGTTACCGCGCTGCATCAGCTCAATAACCGCCAGCTGCGCCTCCAGGACCACCGCATTACGGGCCACGTGGCGCACGTCGACCACTACGGCAACCTCGTCACCAACATCTCCCGCACGGCGGTGGAAGCCGTGGGCCACGGCCGGCCGCTGGCTATTCATTTCGGGCGCGACGTAGTGCGCGACCTGCACCCCCACTTCTCGGCCGTGCCGCCCGGCGAGGCCGTGGTGGTGTTCAACAGCCAGCATTTCCTGTGTTTAGGCATCTGCCAGGGCAATGCGTCGGAGCTGCTGGGGCTGAATTTTGATTCGCAGGTGGACGTGCGGTTTAAGGCGGAATAGGAGCCAGTTGCCCGGCAGAGGTACGTAGTGTTTAAGTAGTCGCGCAAAAGCAACCGTAGTAAAAAGGCGGTCATGCTGAGCGTGGTCGAAGCATCTCTACCGCTTCGCAGGAGCCCTCCAACAAAGCGGTAGAGATGCTTCGACTACGCTCAGCATGACCGTTTGATGTTAAACAGCCTCCATAAAAAACCGTCATGCTGAGCGTGTTTGAAACACTCCTATCGCGCAAGTATCGATGATACAGTCGCGATGGAAATGCTTCAGCTACGCTCAGCATGACGTTTTTAAACTTCTAAGCCTGCCTTCCCTACTTCAACGCACCTTTCAGGTCGCTAGCAGCCATGGCTTCGGCTTCTTTAGCTTCGGGTACTACCGCACCCATGCCGAAGAATTCGTGGGTAGTGCCGTTATAGAGCTTGTAGTTGGTTTTCACACCAGCGGCGGTGAGTTTATCGGCGAGGGTTTTGCCTTCGCTCATCAATGGGTCATACTCGGCCCCAATGATGGTAGTTGGTTCCAGGCCTTTGAGATTGGCGGCCACCAGGTTTACGCGGGGGTCCTTGCCGTCGGCGGGGCTGCGCAGGTAGTTTTTGAAAAACCAAGCCATGGCCGAGGAGTTCAGGGGCGCGGTTTCGGTGTATTTCTTGTAAGAAGGGGTGGTCATGTCGTAACCGGCAATGGGGTATACCAGCACCTGATACTTGGGCAGGGCCACTTTTTTATCGCGGGCCATCATGCTCACGGCACAGGCTAGGCCACCGCCGGCGCTTTCGCCCATCACGGCTACCCGTTTGGGGTCACCCTTCATCGAAGCAGCATTCTTGAGCACGTATTGGTAGGCCGCGAAGGCATCGTCGTGGGCGGTGGGGAACTTATGCTCCGGGCCCTTACGGTATTCCACCGACACCAGCACGGCTCCCACCTGCTCGCACATGGCCTGGGCCGAAGCGGCGTAGGTATCGTTGTTGGCGATAACCCAACCGCCGCCGTGGTAATATACGATAACGGGGAACGGGGCCGTACCGCTCTTGGGCGTGTACACGCGGGCCCGCACGCCGGGGGCCACCGTTGCGGTCATCGTGTCGCAGTTCATGGGCGACATGGGAATATTGCTCACCTGCATCTGCTTTTTGAGGGCATCGGCGAAGTTGGGTCCCTTGCGGGCCTGCACGGCTGTGAGCGTAGGCAACGGCTTGGGATTGAGGCTCATCAACTGCTCAATCACGGCGGCCATCTCCGGCTTGAGGTTGGGGCCCCAGGCGGGCATTGGGCCAGTAGGCTTCACGGTAGCCATGCCATCGGCGGCAGCCGTTACGGCGGTGCTATCGGAAGCCTTGTTGGTATCTTCCGAAACCACGGTGGCGGTTTTATCGGTTTCGGTGGCGGTGGGCTGGCTGTTACAGCTGCTCAGGAGTAGGCCACCAGCCAGGGCCGGGGCGGCCAGCCACGCAAATGCGGCCGGGCGTGATAGGGAAAGCTTCATTCGGAGGGTGTTTGGGATGAAAATAGGAGTATTTGGCGGATATTTACGGCTTAGCAGCCTCATTAGTTAGCCTGATTATTATTTTTCCTACGTGATATCCAATAATTTCTTTAATCCCCTGCGTTGATTAAATGCTGATTCGTATTGTCCGCATGCATTTTGAGCCGGCGCAGGTGCCGGCGTTTCTCGCGCTTTTCCGCGCCACCGAGCAGCGCATCCGGCAGCAGCCCGGCTGCCGCTTTCTGGAGCTGTGGCAGGATGCCGACCACCCCGCCACCTACTGCACCCACAGCCACTGGGACGACACGGCCGCGCTCAACGCCTACCGCAAATCGGCGCTTTTCGGGGAGGTGTGGCCGGCCACCAAGCGGCTTTTTGCCGCGCCGCCCGTGGCCTTTTCGGTGAATCCGGTGTTGTAGCCGTATCCCCTTCCTGATTAAACCTGCTTTTTTTATGTCAGCCGACTATTTTGCTTTCTACGGCCTACCCGAATCCTTTCGGCCCGACGAGGCCGCCCTCAAGCGCCACTACTACGCCAAAAGCCGCGAAACCCACCCCGATTTCCACGCCACCACTTCGCCCGAGAACCAGGCCGAGATGCTGCGCCAGGCCACCCTCAACACCGACGCCTACCGCACCCTCGCCCACCCCGACCAGCGCATGGCCTACCTGCTGCGCCAGCACGGCCTGCTCGCAGAAGGCAAGCAGGAGCAGCTTCCGCCCGATTTCCTGATGGACGTGATGGACCTGAACGAGCAGTTGATGGAGCTGGAGCTGGACGCTGACTCCGCCGGAACCGCTCAGGTAGCCGCCGAAGTCACCGACCTGGCCGATACGCTCGACGCTGGCATCGAGCCCGTTCTCGCTGGCTATGAGCAGCTCCCGGCCGACCACCGCCCCGCCGCGCTCCAGCAAATCCTCACCTACTACCTAAAAAAGCGGTATCTGTTGCGCATCCAGCAGCAGCTAGCTACCTTTGCAGCCCGCTCCTGATACCGGCAGAGCGGAATTGTTCTCAATGAAGTTCATCCTGCCCGGATGGCGGAACCGGTAGACGCGTTGGTCTCAAACACCAATATCGCAAGATGTGCCGGTTCGACTCCGGCTCCGGGTACTAGGAATTACCAACGGAAGGCCCTAAATACTGCTCTAGCGTACGCTAAAGCGGTTTTTAGGGCCTTTTTGCGTCCGGAGCTTTTGGCATTTACACTCATTTACGGCCGCATTTGTGCTACCAAATCTGCTACCAAAAAATGACTGTAAAATTCGTCCTCCGAGAAGACAAAACCGACAAGAACGGGCTGGTGCCGGTGTTCCTCAACGCCAATTTTGAAGGGCTGCGGCTGCAGTGCTTCACGCGGGAAAAGTGCCTGCCCAAGGAATGGAACCCCGACAAACAGCGGTTCCGGAAAGCGAAAGTCGGCGCTGATGAAGCCAATAATGTGCTGGAAGCTATTGCCGAGCGGGTGCAAAAGCGCTACCGGGACTTGCGCACGGCCGGCATCCCTCCCACCCTGGCCCTGATACGCGACGTGGTTAATCCGGCCGCGGCCAGGCCCGAGTTGGGCATGGTCGAGGCCATGACGGAATTTATTGAGGTGCTGCGCGGGCGGGGCTATGCCTTCCACACGGTGCGGCACTACAACACGGCCCGCAACCACTTGGCCACCTTCCTGACCGCGAAGCGGCGCAAGAAAATAAGCCTGGCCGAGTACGACGGGGCCATGCACGACGATTTTGTCAAGTACCTGCGCACCACCTGCGGCCTGGGGGCCAACGGCATTTATTCCATCGTAAAAGACCTGAAAACGTTTCTGCGCCACTCGCAAGATGAGCGGCAGCAGGCGCTGGGGGTGGAATTAAAGCGCGTCGAGGTGCGCTACACCGACCAGGCCAAAACCTACCTCACGGGGGCCGACATTGCGGCGCTGGTGGCGGTGAAGCTGCCCGCTACCCTCGCGCCGGCGCGGGACGTGTTTTTGTTTTGCTGCTACACGGGGCTGCGGTATTCCGACGTGGCGGCGCTGCACGGCGGCAACCTACACGGCTTGGGGGCGAATGGGACCGGTGACCGGGTGCTTCGGCTGGTGCAAACCAAAACCCGGGCCACGGTGAGCATTTACCTGAGCCGGCTGGCGGCGGAAATCCTGGACCGGTACGCCGCGCCGGAGCGTTCGGGCGACGGAGCCAAGCTGTTGCCCGTGCTAGCCAACCAGCCGATGAACCGGTACCTAAAGAAAATCACGCAGTTGGCGGGGCTGACGCGCCTGGTGGAAGTGGTGGGCACGGCCGGCGGCCGGGTTGTGAAAGAAGCGGTGCCGCTGCACGAAATGGTGACGATGCACACCGCTCGCCACACGTTTGCCGTGCAGAGCCTGCTGCGCGGGATGCCGGTGGCCGTGCTACAGCGCGTGATGGGTCACACCAAGATTCAAAACACCATGCGGTATGCGCAGGTAGTGGAAGAGCTGCAGCACCAAGCCATGCGGGCAGCTTGGGACGAGCCAACTACTACAACGATTGATGCGCTGCCAGATGGGGCGGTCTGCTCGGTGATGACGGCGGCCTAACTTGATTCGCTACTGCAAAAAAGCCCGGTCGGAAAGGATTCCGCGCCGGGCTTTTTACTTCCCCACCTGATTACGGAGTATAGGAGCGGAATAGGCTCCGAGTACGGGCGGAGGTGGGGAGCAGGTGGGGCGGGGCCTAGTGGTTGAGGGCCGCGGATACCTCGGCTTCATCGAGGCCGGTGAGGCGGCAGAAATCCTGCACAGAGACGAGGGCGCCGGCGGGCTTGCCGGCGGCCTGGCGGGCGCGGCGCACGAGCCGCTTGGCGGAATCGTAGCTCCGGCCGGTGAGGAGGGCCACGTCTTTGGGATATAGGCAGATGCGCGGCATGGGGGTATGTGAGAGCAAACCGGGCTTAGCTGGGCACCCGACTTGGTTGTACAAAAATAGTAGATGAATTTTGGTTCAACATCCAGCAGCACGAACGTCGTGGGCGCTGGGATGCCCTTTCATCATCAAACTATTTTTTACCCATGGCACAACAAACTGGAATTCTTGGGATTCGGGGGACGGTGGGCGGGCTGGTCTTCCGGAAGGACGGCAGCATCTCGCAAAAGCCGGCCAGCAACCGGGCGGCCTTCCAATCGGCACCGGGCTTGGCGCGGACCCGCGAAAACGCGGCTGAATTTGGCCTCTCGGCGAAGTACAGCAAGCTGCTGCGCGACTCGCTGCGCGTAGCCATTGCCTCGGCCAGCGACAGCCGGCTGGCCTCGCGACTCACCAAAGCAATGCGGGAAGTCATCGGCCTGGACGACACCAACGACCGGGGCCAGCGCGTGTTCGACTCTTCGAACTCGGCTCCGCTGCTCGGCTTCAACTTCAACGCCGGCGCGGGCATCGGGCAAACGATGTACTTCCCGTATGAAGTGACGGGGGCCGGCGCGGACGTGACGATGACCATTCCGGCGCTGAATCCGGCCTCGGACATTGCGGCTCCGCAGGGCACGACGCACTTTGAGCTGGTGTTCGCGGCCTCGTCGCTGGACATGGAGATGCTGACCTTCACCAACGCCGTGGTGGCCGCGCCGCTGGGCATTCTGCCCGTGAATAGCCCGGCCCTGGTGAACCAGACGCTGGTGGCCAGCTTCCCGGCCGCTCCGGCGGATGCGAACCTGGTGGTCGGCGTGGTGGGCATCAACTTCTACCAGCAAGTGAACGGCAAGTTCTACCCGCTCAACAACAACAGCACTAACCCGCTGGCGATTGAGTACGTGGCCTAAGCGTAGCAAATGGCACGAAACGGCCAGCCACACCGGCTGGCCGTTTTTTCTTCCCTTACTCTTCTCTTTCCCATGGCACTTACTGGCTACCAGCTGCAGTACAAGCGGCGCATGAAAAAGGCACTGGCGCTACGGGCCAAGGCCGACCGGCAGGCCCGTTTCCTGGTGGCCCGGCTGGCTACGGTGTTGGCGCTGGGCGAAACGGCGGCCGACCACATTGGGCGGATAAATACCCTGTATGGGACAAACATGAGCCTGCGCACGGACCTAGTCGACGGCTACCGGCTAGCCGGCACGGCGGCGGCCCTCAACCAGGTAGCGGCGGCCAGCCTGGGCGGGGCGCCGGCGGCGGTGTTCGTCAACCTGCCGGCCAACGCGGGCGGGGTCATGCTGCCGCCCGATTCTAACCTGGATTAAGTCTTTCTTTTCACTTTCAACTTTTCTCCATTATGGCACTTACGGCTTATCAACAGCAATTTAAGCGACGCATGAAGCGCGCCATCAGCCTGCGGGCTAAAGCCGACCAGAAGGCCCGGCGCTACACCCAATTGCTGGCCGATGCCATCGGGGCAGCCGAGGACGCGGCCACGCAGATGAACGCGCTAAACCAGCTTTACAATGTGGACGTGAGCACCTACACGCTGCTCACGCAGGCGCTGCACGCCAACAGCGGGCAGGAAGTGCTGGTGGACCACCTGGCGCAGAGTACGCCCGGCGAGGAAGCTGTCATCTTCAACCAGGTGCCGGACGCCAACGGCGGGCAGCCGCTGCCGGCCAACCCGCTGTTTGGGGAACTGGTGGCGGGCACGCCGGTGCTGGTACCAACGCCGGCGCTCAAGGTAGCGGAGCGCCGCGTCGAAGCGCCGGTGCTGATGGCTACAGCGCCCCCGGCGCAGTGGGATGCGGCGCAAGACTGACGACTACCACGAGAGTTAATAACCGCAGAGGCCGGCCCCTATCGATAAGGGGCCGGCCTTTTTTGCGTCAGTTGGCATAGTTGGCCTGCGCGACGGCGCAACTCTGCAACATCCACTCCCGCAAGCTGGCGGGGGCCAGCACTTCTACTTCTTGGCCCATTGAGAGCAGCTCCATGCGCAGGTCGTGGGTATCGTAAACAGTCAGGCTGAGGCGGATGGCCGTTTCGGATTGGCTCAGCAGGCGTTGAGATGAATGCAAAGGGAATGTTTGCACGTAGCGCCCCTGGGTCGGGGTTAGAGACAGTACGACTTCCTGGGTTTCCTCGTCGTCGGGGCGGATGATGCCAAAGGCCGCAGCGTAGTACGCCGCGGCGTCGAAACCGGCCGGTGGGATAAAGGCACGGACGGTTACCGACAGGTCGGTGAGGCGGTCTAGGCCGAAGCAACGCAACTCACCGGACTCGGGAATCAGGGCCAGTACGTACCACCGGCCCCGAAATTCTTTCAACAACAACGGCCCGACCAGGCGGCGGGTGGGCTGGCTTTCCCAAAATTTGCGGTAAGTGAACTCAACGAGCTGGCGCGATTGTACCGCCGAAAGCAGTGGCCTCAAATGCTCCAAACCCAACGGCTGACGCGATTCCAGCTGCACGTAAGGCGCGAGGGTGGCGGGCAGCCGCAGGAAAGCCTGCAGCTCCATAGCTTCGAGCAGGCGCTGGTGTCCTGGTAGCAAGGCGGAGGGGTCCGTTTCATCTACGACGTAGCCGCGCTGGCGGGCATCGAAGCGCACGGCCACGCCAAAATCTTCGGCAATCACTTTCAGGTCGCGCTCGAACGTGCGCCGTGAATAGCTGCTGGCCACGTCGCGCAGCGCGGTTTGTTCCAATAGGTAGGATTGCAGTTCGGAAAAAGAAAGGGCGCGTTTGGCCTGCTGCAGCCGGAGCGCCAGCGCCAACTGGCGCTGCAGGTGGGCGTGGGTGGTCACAGCGTCGTGGTGACCTGGGCTTGAATGGTCGTGGCCATGGCATTCCGAAGGCCTAGAACCAACACGTTGTCGAGTTCTTCGGGACGGTGCGCGTACTGGTTCAGCAGTACTATCAGGGCGCCGTGCGCGGCCGTAAGCAACGCCTCCGTGCTTACGCCTTGATTTTGGAACTGCCGCGTCAGGGAAACGACAAACCTGGCGTTCTGCTCAACCAACGGTTGCAGTACAGCGGCTTCAGGGGACAGACTGGCGGAACCGAGGACTGTCCATCGCAAGAGCAGAGATTCAACTTGTCCGGCTTGTTCGCGCATTTCCTCGGATGTCCGGGCATGGGGTTGCTTGGTAAACTGTAGTTGGCGCATTGTGAGGTGAATATAGGAGAGGCCCCGTGCGGCTAATTAATGTCCAGGGTAAGAAACTCCATCTTTTTACTCAGGCAATCGATGAAAATTACGCGGTCAACGGTGGTTTCGTCAACGAAGGCGGTTATTCCGTGAAATTTGAGCTGCTCGAATACTTGCGTCAAACCGCGGGTGGCAGCCTGGCCTGCAGGGCAGCAGGTCCTGACTAAACGGGGCCATGCAAGGAGGCGCTGCCGCCGTGTCATGAAAAAGGTCACGGAGCGGGGCAGTATCTGCCCGCAAAGGTGAGAAGTGCCAGCGTCAAAACGTGTCGGAGCAACCAAAGGACTATTTATTTCCAGGAGCGACATTATTTGTCGTTGTCGCGGGTCACCTTTGCGGGCCAGGCCTCACTTATCATCGCCTGCCGTATGCCTATGTCAGCAATTGGAATGCTAGGTCAAAGCCTAGGCACCCTTTCTATCGAAGAACTGAAAAGTAAGCACTTTCATATTCCAACTTACCAGCGCGGTTACCGCTGGACGGATGTACAAGTGCAGCAATTACTGGAAGATGTTGCTGAATTCCAACCTAACGGTGAAGCGTTCTACTGCTTGCAACCCATTGTGGTACGCGATAAGAAAGCGGGTCGCTGGGAGGTCATCGACGGGCAGCAGCGACTGACTACCATTTGGTTGATTCAGCGACTACTTAATTATAATTTGGTGCCTTATTCGCTGGATTTTGACAACGACAGCCGCCAAACTATTAGCAGGAAAACCTTAGAGGATGCCGTCAGCCAAGTCGAAAATGCCGGGGAACCGGCCATCGACTTACAAAAAGCGCCGCTCGAAGCCAGTTACGTCTACGGAGCTGCTGCCGCTATCAAGAAATGGAGGGAGGGGAAAACAGCGGAGTATTTGGATGACTTTTGCGCGAAGCTACTGGGACATACCCGTGTTATCTGGTATCAGACGCCTTCATCTGATGGCAATGCCCAGACAATTTTTACGCGCCTCAACGCTGGCAAGATTCCGCTCACCAACGCCGAACTGATTAAGGCGTTATTGCTGAAACGCCCCACTACCAACGGCGCCGAGACGGCGTATGCACCATGGCAGTTTGAGCTGGCCGCCGCCTGGGACAGTATGGAGGCTGCGCTGGGGCAGCCCAATTTCTGGGGCTGGCTGGGACAGCGAGACGACCCCGAACGTCCGCCGCGCCTGGAATGGTTGCTGCGATTAGTGGAAGACCAACGCGAAAGGATAGATGATGCCCAGCCGTTGGCGCTATTCCAGGCAGTGGAAAAGCGTTTAAAAGGTAAATTGCCTGCGGATAACTGGCACTACTGGCAAGCAGTGGAAAAAGTGTTTCAACGGTTGCGCGGCTGGTACGACGACCCCGACCTATATCATCGCGTGGGCTACCTAGTAGCTGTTGGTGACCGTTGGCAATTGAAAGATTCGCAACTGAAAGAATTGCTAACACTGGCAGAAAGCGAAACAAAATCCGCTTTTCTGGTACAGCTGGCGCGGCGCATAGCTGACCGCGCGGGCCTTACCGCTGATAATGCGACTAAGCAGTGGGACCAATTGCAGTACAAGTCTCACAACGGCTTGCTGAATAACATTTTGCTATTGCATAACGTGGTAACGACGTGGCAGGCGCGGAATATGGGCGGGCGTTTTCCCTTCGAGAAATATTTGCGAGAGAAAAAATGGTCGCTGGAACACATCCACCCGCAAAACCCGCAGATGGAAAGTGAGTCGCCCAGTACCTATCAAGTATGGCTGGACGACTGGCAAAAAGAATTCGAGCAATGGCCAGACAGCCTTCAACAGGAAAAAAAGGCCGACTTGCAACTTCGAGTGGCAGAGGCGCAGCAAAGCCTCAAAGCCGAAATAGTTGATGAAGAGCTGGCAGGAACGATGCTGGCCCTTCGCACCACGTACATCGCCCGGTTTTCCGATTTGGCTGCCGCCCCACCATCTGGCGGCACCATCGACCCTCTGCACGCTTTGGAGAACCTGGCCCTGCTGGGTGGCGGGGATAATTCGGCACTAAGCAATGCCGTTTTTCCTGAAAAACGTGCCAAGCTGCTACAGTTGCACCATGCCAGCAGCGGATTTGTGCCACCCGCTACGCTTGAAGTGTTTTTGAAAACGCATACCCCGCACCCTGACGACCTGCGCCGCTGGAATAAAGCTGACCGCCAGCACTACCGTGCTGCTATTGAGCGAAGCATTCTCCTTTTTATAAATTCTTCTACCCAATCCTAATGCCTTCGCAATACTCTTTCTGGCAACTACTTACCGATAATAAATTATCTATTAAACAATTAGCTATTCCGCTATTGCAGCGCGACTACGCTCAGGGGCGGTCCAGTCCGACCATAAAGCAGGTTCGGGAGGAATTTGTAAAGGCTTTACGCGGGGCTTTTCCCGGTGTAGATGGTGCAGTTGGCCTGCCGCTAGGCCTCGATTTCGTATACGGCACCGAGGCCGGGGGTGTGCTCACTCCCCTTGATGGGCAGCAGCGCCTGACTACCCTGTTTTTACTACACTGGTATTTGGCGACGGGCGCCGCCGGACTAGACGAAGTGCCACAGGAAGAGCGGGACACGCTGCGGAAATTCTCATACGAAGTGCGGGCCGCCGCCCGTGATTTTTGCGCGGAACTGGCCAACTGTCCGCGCCGTCCAACCGGCACCGGACGACTCTCGGCGACGCTGGCCGAGGCGGCGTGGTTTCGACTGGCCTGGCACCGCGACCCGACCGTGAGCGGCATGCTAACAATGCTAGACGAGTTAGACAAGCAATTTAAGAACCTACCAGACCCTACCGCCACCTGGGCCGACCTGAAAGGAACAGTTGCCCCACTCACGTTTCAGTTTCTGAATCTGGGCACTTTGCACCTGACCGACGACCTCTATACCCGCATGAACGCACGGGGTAAAGCCCTAACTCGTTTTGAGAACTGGAAGGCGCGGTTCGATGAGTTTCTGCACGAACAACATCCAGCTAAGGCTGCCAGTTTTGCCGAGCAAATGGACGGGGACTGGACGGATTTTTTCTGGCAAAACAGGCTGAGTAACGCCTCGCTTACTGACCCTGCCCAGGCGGTGGATGGCCCCTTTCGGACTTACCTCAATTTCGTAACGAGGATGTTATGGCTGCGCGATTTGCCCGGTACAGCTAAATCCAGCGACCTAACTACCGAACCATCCTTCGCTCGCTACGAAGCAGTATACTCGAAGCCGGAAAACTTAGATTTCTTAATTCTTTCGCTTAATGCACTGGCCACTGTGAGTCGCACTGTGGGTAGCATGGATGCTTTTTTTGCAAAACTGTTAACTGCGGATAATACCGCAGATGGACGCGTGCGTTTTTTTGCGGACTGGAATGCACATGCTGAAGCAACTGATTGCAACTTATTCAGTGCTTGCTGTCAGTTCGAAAAGCCCGGGCCAATGGCTGAGACATTATTTTTTGTAGTGCTAACATATGCCGTGCGGTACGGTGGCCAACTTAACGCCGAAACTAACTTAAGCGACCTGCGCGACCTGTTGCGGGTAGTACGCAACCGCATGCTGCAAGAACAGTCGATTGACTTGTACACTGTTAGCTGGAATGTCAAAAGCGAATATCTGGCTAACTATCTACGCACAATCAGCTTCCTACTGCCGAATGACAAAACCCCACAAAATCCTTACTGTCTGCTTGCTGCCCCGGATTGTCCGGCCGAAACGCCACGCTTAGATAACGAGCGTGAAAAGGCCAGGCTGCTGGTAAAACAGCCTGAATTGCAATATTCCACTTGGAAGAAAGCTTTGCAGCAACTAGAGGATAATAGCGCCCTGCGCGGCATGTTGCATAATATCGACCTGACGGGAAATGCTCAGGAACTTGCGGAAACAGCGGAGGCCGTGGCCAGCATATGGCCTGATACTGCCGCCAATGACCCAAAGGCCTTAATTATCCGCGCCGGCCTTACGGTTGCGGACTATTCGGTAAAAGACAGAAAATGGCGCTGGTTTTTTGGCGGGCACGGGCATGGCTATCAGAAAACGAATGGATGGATAGCGGTGCTTACTACTGATGACCAGGAAAGCAGTAAGCGAGTGAAAGATTGGCTGTCACGTTTCCTGCCGGCCTACCAACAAACTGCTGGTAGCGGAAGCCGCGAGGCACGTTTGAAAACCATGATTGATAAGGTTGATGAAGACTCTCTCTGTGAATTACCTATCTGGCAGCGTCACTTCATCCGCTATGCTAATATGGTGCTGTCCAGTGCTGAGAAAAACTGGGGAATTCAGCGGAGTTATTTCGTTTGGGGTTCTGAGAATATGTGTCAGCAGCTATCTAAAACAACCCTCAATGGCTGGCACATCAATCCCTACATACGCGCCACTGCTCTTAAAATACCTCAGCTGTGCGATGAGCAGGCCTGTTATGCCACCGGTGACGATAATGGCAAATTATCATACGGGCCACTAGCCGGTAAATCGGGCGTATGCTTACGGCTGGATGAAGATGGTTGGCAATTGCATCTGCCTGAAAGCCTCCTGCCCCTGACAGGCGTATGGGCACAGTTGCCGGAGCGGTTGCGGCAGGAGTTCACGATGGTTGAAGTAGTCGATACCCCCACACAGTGGCGCATGAGCCAGCCTGACGAATGGGATTTGGTGAAAACCGGGGTGGCTATTTCGGAGGCTATTGCTTTGAGCGTTGGGGCAGCTTGACTGGTCTAATCATATAAAGTGTCAATCCGCCGTCTGATGTTTTCAAGAGTTTTAAGCAGAATAGACCATACTCTATCCTGACGGGATGCTGTTAGCTTTTCGAAGCGAATTTGCCTTTACAAAAAAGCTTGGCGCACCTATATTAGCGGAATGAAAAGGACATCCCAACCCCGCTTCTTTGTGCGTCACTCATTCGCTATTGCCATAATTGTTGGCAGCATTGGCCCGTTCTTACACTTCGTGCTAGGCCTTTAGGTGCCCTCAATAGCCGTACGGCCGGGGTATTGCAAAACAAACCTAGCATATTGGGTCACCATTTATTTCTGAGTAGCACCCAACAGCCATTATAATAAAAGCCCCATCGCAGTACCTGCAATGGGGCTTTTATTATAATGAGACTATCTCATTTGCTTGTGTCCTCTACATGGGCCTCGGGGGCTTCGTGCAGTACCACCTGGATGCCGTGGTCGCGGGATTGGGCTGTGGTATATTTTTCGCTGCGGCCGATGATTTCACCGTTTGCGGCCACGTGGTTGAAACCGTACTGGCCGGCGTTGAAGAATGACTCGAAGCGCTGAGGCTGGCAATTGACTTTAACTGACTTGATGCCGTTTTCGCAGCTGGCTTTGGTAGTGTAACCTTCGCCAGATTGGACGATTTCACCGTTGTCGGCGCGCAGGTGGTACCAGTACTGGCCGCTGCTCTGGAAGATTTGGAAGGTTGCCATGCGGAGTGAGGAAATTAAGTGAAAATGACTGGCGTTAAGTTAAGCAGCCGGCGCAAACGACGCGAGCATGGTGAGCGGAACTGATAAGCCGGCGACTCGTCGGGCATGGTGGCGCAGCAGCGCCGCGGACTTCTTTCTATGTGAATTAGGGGAGAGTACCAGGTGCCAACACGAACATGATGCGAAGCTCATTGGCTAGGTCAGGCACGATGCCGTGGCCAAAAATCATTTCCCAATCGTAGCCCAAGCTTTTCTGCAGGGTTTCGGTGATGTCGGTGAGCTCGTCCATCTGCAGCTCGGCCGCGGGCTGGGTCTGGATGGCCAGCAATACCTTGCCTTGGGTGGCTGTCTGGTTTCCTACCACTTGCGGGCGCTGGTAAGCTTCGGCAAGGGCACGAAGGGCACGGCCTGGGCCGGATGCTTCGGCACGACCAATGGCTATGCCACAGGAGTCAAGCAAAATCTCGCGCAAATCAGCTACTTCCAGATTGGTTTCCTGAGTGCCGCTGAGTGCTTCCTCCACAAATTGGTCGTAAGCGGCTCGGAATTCGGGCATAATGGGCGGAAGGCCGCCGGGACGGGCCTGCTCCCATTCTGAAAGAAGGGTTGCCGCCTGGAGTCGTACTTCAGAACTTGGCTGTTGGTCGCGAAATAGTCTGGTGGGCATAAAAGCAGAGGCTGGATGAGTGGACGAAGTTGCCGGGGCGCTACGCCAAAACGTGTCGCAGGACCAGGAAGCAAGTGCGGCTTATGGAATCGGGATGGTCTGCTTTTGCCATTGGACGTAGCCTTGCTGCTCTGCTTTGGTCGGCGCGGTGGGCTTGCGGTCCAGGCGCACGACAAAATAGGTGTCGGAGCAGCTTACGCTGACGAATGCGTACTGGTGGTCCTGCTGCACCTCCTTGTGGCCTTTTTTGGAATCGTCGAAGGCCTGCCAGATGGCATGGGCGAGCTGCGCGGGCTGGTTGCGGTAGCGCATCAGGTCGGAGCGGTAGCCGCAGAGTTCGGCGTGAGGCTGCTGGTGGTCGTGGAAAAGGTCACCGTTGACGGTAACAAGGCGCTGATTGTGGAGTACGGTACCGGGCAACAGCAGCGAGTCGTACTGCACAGGCTGCAGGCTTGGCGGCAAGGGTAGTCGAAGCTGGCGGCGACGGCTCAGTTCCCGCACGTAGGCAAGATTGAGGGCCCGTAACTCGACCAGGGGATAGAAGGCAATGGTATTCGTCGGCAAGGCAACCGCTGCAGGGGGACGCGTGGCGTCGAAGCGGCTGCGGCGCATGGGCGGATGCGGGCGGCACACGGGGCGCGGTCGGGTTTGGGCCGGTGCCGGGCTAAGGGTCAGCCAGCCGAGCGCAAGCAGCAGAAATTTCTTCATCATGTAATTAGCAGTAACGCAATTGGGTCCAGTCGTTCACGGAGTAGTGAGTTGCTGAAGCCAGTGGCAAGCCGGCCGCCAGTTCCGTGGGTGCCAGGTAGCCGTCGGTGGCGGAGGTGCCGAAGTAGCTGAGGTAGCCGGGGAAAGGAGACTCGCGCAGCCATGCCAGCAGCTGGCTGGTGAGCACAACCACGCCGGCCAGTGGGGCGGGTATTGGCGCATCGGGCAGCAGAAGCAGCCAGGCGTGAGCTGGAGCAGCCAGCACCTCCTCGCCTAGCGGCCAATGGCCGGCCCGAGCGCAGCCAGCGGGCAGCATGGAAACGGGCAGTGAGCAGCGCACGCGCAGGTCGAGGGTGTTGGGTGGACAGTAGGTTTCCTGGTATTGATAATCCGGGCAAATCGGGTCCATCCACGGCGAGGCTCGGCGCAGGGCGGCGGGCAGCCGCAGGCGAAGCAGGCCGGGGTCGGGGTGGGACCAGGCGGCAGGAAGCGGCAGCTGCTGAACCGGTCCATAGTGGCCGAAGCAGCCGTTGAGCTGGGCCAGCACGGCTTGCAGCTGGGCCGGGGTGGGACTGGGAGCCGTACGCATCAGGGCAAGGGCGGCAAGGGCGACAGGCACATGTACACGTATTGGTATGGCTCCTCCTGGCTGAAAGACAGCTCAAGCTCCACTGAGGTGGCCCAAGGGAACCGGCGGCGGGTGAGGTCGAGTAGTTCCTGGCGAAATAGCGCCGCCGTATTGCGAACGATACTGTGCACGAACCACGCCTTCCGACTATCCGTTGGACCAAACTCGTTGAGACTAAATTGCTCGTTGATAGCCTGGCTGATGTCCTGCTCAAGCAGCAGTGTCTGGTCAAACAGCTGGTCAAACAGTTTCTTTTCGTGCTCCGTCGACTCGTCGGGCATAGGCAAAGTGGTTAGTTGGGTAAGTAAAGGGGCAGTTCCAGGCACACTTCGAAGAAGTATTCCGGCTCGGTGTCGGGAGTCCAGTAATCGAGGTCGGTGGATGCCAGGAAGCCTTCGGGGATGTCGTACAGAAAATCGCGCGCCATGCATCGCACCAGTGACCACGCCGGCACGTGGTGGCGGTGCGTGAAATAGGCCCGCAGCACCAGCGGCCCTGCCAGCGGCATTTGCACCTCGCACCGCGTGGTGCGGAATACCTGCTGGGTGGCACGCACCAGCTTTCGGAACTGCCGATGCGCCCGTAGGTGCGCCTCTTGTGCATTGGTTAATTCAGTCTGGAAATCCTCGTAGGAGAAGCAGTAGGACGGGTTCATCTTGAAAAAAGACAGGTGGTGCCCGGGCGACATTTGCCCGGCCCAATCGGGACATCCGGCACTGAGAGTGATGCCGAAAAAGGCTACCTGTTGAAAAAATGAAATCACAACTACTTCACTGGCAATGGCAAGGAGCTGAATGTGGGTTTAGAATTTAATAACAAGCAGCATTACTGATTGAGTAGCTGATTCCAGTTATTGAGATGCGCGTCCATTTTTAGGTCGGCATTCTCCGGCGTATCGAGCAACGCGGCATCCTGAAGCACGGCCAGGCGGTTGGCGGTCGTGAGGGGCTGGCCGGCGAAGCAAAAACCAGCCCTTGCCATTAGCAGGCTGAACTTTTCAGGGTCGTAGGCGCGGGATAGCAACCGCGCCAGCTTGGCGGTGGGCAGTATCAGGTATTGTGGCGCCGAGTCTGGGAGGCGGAGCAGTAGCAGCCAGAAGTCGGTGATTGCTGGGTTGGGTTGGGACTCAATGCGCCAGTAGCCGTAGTGGGCAAGGAGTTGGCGCAGCTCGCCGTCGGGGCGGGTGAAGGCGTTAATGGATTCGGAACCGGTGGCGATGTGGAGGTTCAGGGGTGAGCGACCGGGAAGCGTCAGTTGTGCGGGGTAGTAGAATGGGTAGCCGCCGGGGTAGGACTGGTGCATGAGCGAGTAGTCGACGTCGGAGGCGCTTTGGTAGAGACGCGCCGGCATATTGGGGTCGGGTGCGAGGCGGGCCGTCGGAAGCTGGGTGTGGACTTCGCGGGCGACGAATTCGTAGGGAGTGGCCATGCTATAGTGGTGGAGCGGGCTTAGCGCAGCCAGGCGATGATGGCCCAGATGATGTCGTAGATGAAGCAGAGAAACGTGAACACCCCGAGCAGCAGCAGGTACGACAGGGGCTTGTGGTGGAGGAAGGCGTCGCGAAACAGAATGGCTGTCATGAACAGGCTGCCGAAGATGCGGGACATGGCTGGAGTGGTTTTAAGGATGCAGTTGGTAAACCGGTGAACTTCAACAGGAATAGGCTGGGGAGCTAGCGACGTTTCAAGTCCACGCCCGCGGGAATGGGTTGGTCGTAGATGTAGATTTCGAAGTAAGACGCGCCTAGAATCAGGGGGTGGCTACCTGAGTATCGGGAGATGCGAAACCGGACGGTGAACCCCGATGGGCGTAAGGCTTCGACCAGTTCATGCAACGCCTCTTCAGTAGGCAAGGCCGAACGGTGCCGAACAAATACCGTGACCATGAGGGGAGCATAAAGCCGCTTCTTGAGGCGGTAAGCCCCCACCCGCGTTACGGGCAGCAACGCGGCAAGCATCCGCGACAATTCGCTCACAAACTGCCGGAGGGGTCCGAACTCGATGTAGTAATGCGCTGATTTTTCCATTGCCACGCGAGGAATTGCCTTGCTGAGATTCGCTCGGTCTGTCCGCAACTATCTCCTTCAGATTAGAAGGAGTCGCTTTTGCGAATTGAATAAATGTCGCTGCGCCAATCAACGGTTAGGTAGAAGTAGCATTGGAACTCGTCAAATTCTGTCCCCGGGTCTTCCATAGCTCCACAGCTCACCGGAAAGGAGAAATCCAGCATTGGTGTGGCCAGGGCATGAACGGCCTCGGCCGACGGCATCTCTTCGTAGGAATGCATGAAGAAAAAGCACACCAGAGGGCCGCCCACCTCAGTATTTTCCTCTATTTGGACGCGTTTCACCTTGAATACATGGGCAGCACGTTCCATAAAGTCTCCCACGAAGTGCCACATGTGGGTTACATCAGTTAGGTATTGCGCTACTCCTTCCATTGCGGGCTCAGGATGCATGTGGAGTGTATGACTTACCGGCGGGAATCGTGAGGCTTTTAATCATTTCGCAGTGGGTTGGGAGTAATGAAAATGACTTTTGGTGCTCTTGGTGGTTACTTCTGGGTGGGCAAATAACCAGGCAATGCTAATAGAAAATATGAAGGCGAGGACCAGGGCGATGCAGGCGATTTTGACTAAAAAGCGGAATAGGTAGAGCATTGCTGGTTCGTTGTGAATCAGGTAAATGAAATTGAGGAAGCACCTTTGGTAGCGCCCTAGCTGCGCTTGGCGTTTGTTACTCTACCGGTATGCTTGCAAGACAAAATCAAGCCCCCGTTTCTATCCATTTTCAGGTATCAATTTCACCCGTTTTCAAACATCATTTTTCCACCACATCTATCGCTATTTGTAATGGTGCTACTGACGCGGTTAGCTTTGAGCTTGTGATTGTACCCTGCTACATCTGCAGCACTCGCTCGGCTTTATGAAAATCACTGCCGTTGAGCGCAAGGCGCTTCAAGAAGCCCTCATCCGGGCCTGTCGGGCCAAGAACCCTAACCCTAAAATTCGGCGCAGCCAGCACGAGTGGCCAACCCTCAATGCACTAGCTGTTATTTTGGCGGGTGAACCACCAGCTAAAAGAGAACCGCCGGTCATCAAGGGGACCGTCCTGCGTCTGTTTCACACCCATAACCCGACGCCTAACCCCGGCGAGCCCTTGCTGAATGCGCTGGCCCGTTATGCGGGCTATGGTGGTGGCTTCGTTGAATTTCAGGCCTCATTACAGGAAGCGCCCACCCGCGACCTGACCGGTGAGGCATGGGCTGACCGCCTACAACAGAGCTACCGGATTTTGCAGGAGCTACGGCAGACCCGGCAAGTACCCGATGACCTACGGAACCTTCTTGTGTACAACCGCACCGGCAACGAAGACTTCATAAAGGCCTACGTTGATGTGGCCTACCTGAATGGCTACTACGGCCAGTTGCTGGCTGCCTACATGGTGCGAATCGAGCCGGCCGGCCATACCGATGATGTTATTTTCGCTGCCGGGCTGCTGTACTTACGCGCGTTCCTAGCCGGCGACTCTGCTGCGGCTGCTGCGCAGTGGCAAACCCTACAGCAGCACCGGCCGCGGGCCGGCACCCCGGCGTTTGCTCACGGGCGTTGGGCCTTTGCGGCCCTTACAGCCACCCCTGGCAGCCACCGGCCCATCGTGCTTCAAGAGTTGGGGCGCATTCATCCACAACCGCCGAATGTTGCAGCCAGCCGCGACCTTCCGGCCAGCTACAACTACTTCCCTGCTGGTTTTCATTTCCTGGTATGCGAGGCCCTGTTTCTGCTCGGTGAATACTTGCCATTGGCTGAGTGGGTGGCCCGCACCCGGCAGCAACTGGAACAATTGCAGTACCAGCCGCCGCACAACGTTTATTACGAACTGCTGGACGTGTTTGGGGCCGTGGCATTATTGGGTACTGACCAACCGAAAGCGGCCCATGCAGCGTTTGCTGACCTTACTCCTTCGCTAGACGTTCCGGCCAACCGCTGGCTCTGGGATTACTACGAGGTGTACTGGTGGCTGGTTAGCCTGCAGTTTGCGGTCAATGGATTGCTCTCTTCAGACCAAAGCACTCTGCGAAATAAAATTACCGCCTTTGCAAAGGAGCGTCAGATGCCTTACTTCAAGCAAATTGAAAAGAGAATTTTGCCCAACACCTAGTCAACTCTCCATGACAGAAAGAACATTAAAAGCGCTTGAGATTGTACGCCTGGCCGCTGAGTTGGGCGATTACGACAGCAACGTAATTGGAATGGCAGCGGAAGTAATTGCAGAGGAAGAGTACGGCATGACCAAAGCCAAGCGAGGGCAAAAGGACGTTGATGGCTCTTGGTTGGTCGAGGAGAACAATCGAACTGTTCAGGTTAAAGCATGGTCTGAAAAAAGGATTAAAGACTACCGCAACGGCACTAAATTGCGTTTGAAACTCACGAATCTGCCTGATGACCTGCTTTTGCTTCTTGTACACTCTTCGGAACAAAAGTTCACAGAATTGTATACGGGCCCTGCTTTAGAAGTAGGGAAAATAGAAGTTTTGAAAGGTGTACAGTTCCGCAAAGTCAGCTTGGGACAATTGATTGCTGCGCTGCCGCAAAGCGCCCAAGATGGAATAAACTTGTTGTTAAAGAAGGACAACCTGAAACAAACTGCTAAACGTCAGAATAAAAGCCCCTCGCCTATGCCTCTTGCCCACACGCCCCCCTTGCCTATGCCTCTTACCCACAAAATCCCGGGATTCCCCTTCACGTTCAAGCGGGTGCTTCAATTGACACACGTTGATGGTTATTCTAATGACCAGCCTGTTGTCAGGTACACGGATTATGACCGTGAATTGGGCAGAGAAAGGAATGGTGTTGCTCTTGTTGTGCAGGGGGACGGAAAGGAGCTATACTGTAGTGCGTTCACTAACCAAGCATTTGCGCAGGCATGGCTGTATGCAAGGGATGAATACCTGTATAAACTACCTAAAAAAGCAGCCGCTGTTCTGGAAGAGGGCTTACCAATTGGCATCTATATGGCAACCTGCGAAAATCCGAAACGTGCGGCAGATGACATCAATGATAAATTGGGGCCACGCTGGTGATTGACGGAAAGATTAAAATGTTTTGCCGGGCGTGGTGGCGTAGCAGGATGTTGTACTTCTTACGGCCCTGCTCGATGAGGCCAAGCATGGACGTCAGCTCGACGCGCCACACTTCGTGCGGGGCCTTCTTCTGCACGCCGATGATGAGGAAGCGCGTGGCCCCGAGCACGTCCAGGTAAAGAGCGGCTTGGCGGTCGTAGTCGTATTTCTCGATGGTGGTCAGGAAGTGGGCCAGGTCGGGGCTGCTGGTGGTTTTGAAGTCGATGAGCGTGAGCTGGCGGCCGGCGCGGCTACGTACCAGCAGGTCGGGGCGCAGCTTTACTCCTATCCCCGTGTCCGTGTGGGTGGCGGTGTAGGACTGTTCGGCCTGGCCCCGATACAGCAGGTCGCGGCAGTAGCGTTGGCGGCGCACCTGGCGGGCCAGCGTCTCCAGGTCGGTCCACTTGATGCCCCGCTCCTCGGTGCGGACGTAGTGCGGGGGCTCCAGCACGGCGGTGTGGAAGTGGGAGCCGTAGGCCAGCGCCACGGGGTTGGGGTTGTTGGGCTTGCCGAGCAGCGCGGCCTTTAGATTGGACAGGTCGGTGTTGCTAACCTGGGGCAAGGCGCGGTGCTGGGCCTGGGTCAGGGCGGGGTGATGGGTAAGGGCGTGAAACATGACGCTACGCTTAATGAAGAATGAGGAATTAACAGATGAGGGCCAGGCGCTGGGGGTCGTCGGCGCGGGCCAGCCAGATGTGGGCCCCGCCGCAACCGACTCGATAGGCGGGCTCGGGAAAGAGCTGGCGAATGGCCGGGGCCAGGTCGCGCAGGTCAGGCAGCGGCTCGGTGGTGGCTACCAAGTCGGTGAGCTGGGCCAGGCTGGCAGCTTCGGCCTCGTCGTGGGGCGGCTGCTCGATGAGCAGTTGGGGCGGGTCGGCGGGATTCATGATGGAGTATTTTGGAAGTGAGTAACCAAGTGGCCCCCACGGCGGGCACCGTGGGGGCCGGAGCGTTAGGCAGCCTGGGGCAAGGCAAGCGGTTCGGCGGCGGCCGGCTCGGGGCTGGTGGGGTCGTCCTGGGCGGGCACCGTGTAGGCGTGCTGGATGCGCAGGTCGGCGTTGCCGGTGTAGGTTTCGGCCCGCCAGATGGGGAAGTCGCGGGCGAAGTCGCGGCGGGCGGCTACCTCGGCCGCGTCGGCGGCTTCGTAGCTGAACAGGGCGATGTAGTAGGTGGCCGTCTTGCCGTCTTTGGTGGTCTGCTTCTTCTCAGCTGTCACCTTTACTACCACGTCGGCAAGGGTCAGGTCATCGTAAAACAGGGGCTCAATGAGGCGGTAAAGGTTTTCGACGCTGTAGCCGTGGAAGAGCACGGCGCAGATAGCGCCTTTCTCGTCGGCAAAAAACAGCTCGGCCCACAGCTTGCGGCCCATGTTCAGAATGTCGTCCTGAAACACGCGCCAAGCCAGCGGAATGAAGGAAAGCGAGTTGCCAAGGGGCACGGTGCCGCCGATGTTGAACTGGCCGGCCTTGGCATCGAAACGCACTTGGCGCGGGTGGCCGGGCAGGTAGCGGAAGCGCGAGACCTGAGCCAGCTCGCCGGTGGCCTCGTCCAGCTTCTCGGTGAGGTAGGCGGGTACGGCCGTAATGGGGCCGCTGAGCGTGAACACGGGAGCCTCGGGGGCAGTGGTGAGGGTTGCACCAGCTTCGGTGGTGGCGGTACGTTGGGGTTTGGCTTTGGTGGACATGATGGGAAATGGTTGAGGGTTGGAAATGAAAAAGGTGGGGCCTGTTAGCGGCCGGCCCCGTTGCCGTTGTTGGTTATTTGAACTGTTTGTCGTGGCACAGAATGGCGCGGCCCACAATGCTGTCGACGCCACGTGCTTCGGGCTGGTGGTGGTACCACAGGTAGGTGGCCACCAGATTGAGGTAAGCGGGGTTGCGGAACTTGCCTTCGTCGTCGATGATGAGAATCAGCTCGCGCGTGAGGCGGATGACATCGACCAGCTGGCAATCGAGCAACCGGTACAACTCGGCCAGCTTGAAGCTGCGGCCGTTGGCGGGGCTGACCGGCTGCGGCTGTGCGCTGTGCGGGTCGAGCAATTGGGGTTGGTAGGTGGTAGCGGTTTTTGACATGATGGGGCGCTTTGTGTGGGGCCGCCCGGCTTGGCGGCCCCTGGTGAAAGAATGGGAGTGGTGAGACGGGCCGCTAGTAGCCTTCGACCTCGAAAATCATCTGCTCATATTCGCCTTCTTCCCACGCTTCTTGCTCCTGCTCGTGGTGGTAGTGGGCCTGGCGCTCCCACTCCTCTTGCTGCTCGTAGTAGGCGGCCTGGGCTTCATCGGCGGCCATTTCATCGCCGCTCAGGCCGTTTAGCTCGGCCTCCGTTGGTTCGTACTGCATGATGGGGGGGCTTTTGGGCCCGCGCTGCTACGGCGCGAGCCGGGTGATTAAAAGCGGGGGTACTTGGCGCGGGCGGCCTGCAAAGCGGCACCGGCGGGGCTGGCGTGGAAAGCAGCGGCGGCGGCGTCATAAGTAGCTTGGGCCTGCTGGTAGCGCGTGATGGCGGCACGCAGCTGGGCAAAGCGGCCGGGCCCGGAGCGGTAATCGTCGCGTAGCGCGTACTTGGCGGCGCGGGCATCGAACATAACCGAATGAGCACGGGCCAGCGCGTGGCGGACGGCGGTGGTAGCCGGGTCGATGGGTGCCGGCGCGGGCACGGGCGCTACCTGTGGCCGGGGCGGGTACTTGGCCGCCAACCGTGCCAGCGTGGCCTGCAAGGCGGCCATTTTGATAGCGGCTTGGCCACCAGCCGCACCCGTAGCGGGCGCGGCTGGGGCTAGAACCAGGCTAAGCATGGGCCAGCACGCCGGCAAACTCATCCTCGGCCTTGATAACCTCCCACACGGCCCCGAAGGCATAGCCGGGGTGCGTGGCCCGCATAGAGCGGAAGGCCTCGCGCAGCGCATGAAACGGGCACTTGCCGGTGCCTTTGAAGTCCGGGCGGGGCTGCCCTTCGGCAGCTGGTTCGGCCAGCTTGAGGCTGATGTACCAGGAGGTGCCGCCCTGGTCGTAGGTGGCGGCGGACTGCGAAACCCAAATGCCGGCGAACGGGCAGAGGGCGGGGCCTTTCCAGGCGGCAGCGGCAAGCTGCAAAAGTTGGTTGGGTTGCATGGCTGTATGTGTTAGCCGTGGGGTGCCCGCGCCGTAGGCCTCCGGGTGGGCGAGTAGCTAGGTCCTTCCTTTCTACTCTCTAAAGATACAAACAAAATTTGTAATTACAAACTAAACATTTATAAAAGTTTGCTTTACCACAAGTATTTATTTCGTATCTTTAAGCATGGAAAAAGACAATAAAAGAGTAGTAGCAGTGGTGGGCAGCCGGGGCGTGAAAAGCTGCGCCGCCCTGCTGGCGCGGCTGGCTGAACTGGAGCCAGCGGAAGTGGTGAGCGGCGGGGCGGCCGGGGTGGACGCCCTAGCGGCCAGTTGGGCACGGGCCCACGGGGTACCGCTGACCGAGCTGCGGCCGGACTATGCCGCCCACGGCCCCACGGCCGCTACCCACGTGCGCAACGCCGAGATAGTGAAGCGGGCAGCGCTGGTGCTGGTGGTATGGGACGGCCGCAGCAAGGGCACGCTGAGCACGCTGAAGGCCGCCCGACGCCTGGGCCGCAAGGTGGAGATGCTGCCCCTGGACTGAGCCCACGCCAAGCGGCCCCGCTGGCCCCGGCCGGGCACCTGACCAAAGAAGCTGAATGCCTTGGCCTGGGGGTTTGGGGGCGGCCTGAGGCCCCCAATGGATACTCAGCGGAGCCGGCCTTATGAGGCGGTAGCGGCCGACCAACGGGAGGCGGCGGAAGCCGAGGAAGATGACCGGGCGTCAGCCGGGGCATGATGGCGGGGGCTTGGGGTACTCCCCAATGAAACCCTCCGCGAAGCGGGCCTAATTGTTTGGCCTGCGTGGCCTGAACGCAGACTTCAGGGGCAGGTGGCCGGCATTTTCCAGCCGGTGTCCTGCGGCCGCATCAGGGGGTGCTGGCGGGCGGCGTTAGGGCCTTTTTGGGGCCTTGCGCGGCCTGGCAGCGGTGCGGGAGGTTGGCGGTGGGCGGCTGGCTGACCAGCGGGAAGCGGGCCGTGGGGTGGTTTTTCGGTAGCGTAGGCCGGCCGAATGCAGCGACCGGAGCCATAGCAAGCTGAGTGAAGAGGGACGTCAGGAGCGATGAACGGGGCGCAGCGTTGGCGTAGGGAGCGAAATGAGGTGGGCCGGAGCGTAGGGCGGTCGTCGCACTCAGCAGCTGCAGCGTCGGGGGAATGCGGGAAGGATGGGAAGGGCACGACCAACGGGAGTGGTGCGCAGCACGGCAGCGAAGCGGACCCCTGGACAGCCTGACCCCGGCCCGGAGCAGCGCGGAGGGCCGGGGGGCCGCCCAACTACTGCATGTCACTCAAAACGCCAATCCTTCAACTATTAAAAATGCAATTATACTGGCATTTATGAAGTCGTCTGCTATATGCAACCAAAATTGTCTATTTGGTGTAAATTTGCAAGGTCAATAGTGACTATCAACTTTTTTTAGACAACATGCATATGTTCAGCAGCACGAAAGCCGGGCACTTGGCCCACATTGGAATGACGGCCCTGCTTGGGCAAGTGGCCACGCACGAATTAGTGCCGCCCGACCCGACGGCGATTGAGCACTACGGACGGCTGATAATTCAGGCGCTGGTGGCCATTGTGACCATTTGGGCGACGATACGCAAGACCCTGCAGAAGCCCGAGGAAGTGGTGAGGGTACCGGTGGAAGCAGTGCCCGGGGAGAAGGCCGGCAATAGCGGCAACGGGAGCAATGGCAACGGAGCAGAATAGTGTGTCGACGAGGTTACGGCTGCTTCCGCCGCCGCGGCTGAACGTGGCGCAACGGCTGCGGCAGGCCACGCGGCTGTCGCAGGTGCGGACGGAACTGGTGGAAGCCTATCAGGTGGCCTTGCGGCGCTGGATGGGTGACCCGGTTCTGATGGCGCTGGGGCTGCCGATTGTGACGGAAGGGTACCGGTCTCCGGAACGGCAGGATGAGTTGTACACCCACGGACGGAGCGCGCCGGGGCCGGTGGTGACGTACAAGCGCGGCGGGGAAAGCAAGCATAACACGCTCCCAAGCCGGGCGCTGGACGTGGCCTTTCTACTGGCCGATGGGTCAGTGTCGTGGTCGGGGCTGCTGCTGAGCAAGTTTGCGCGGCTGATGAAAGCAGCCGATGCACGGGTGCATTGGGGCGGCGACTGGCCGGGGTTCAAGGACCGGCCGCATTTTGAGGTGTAGGGAGGAAACGAAACGAGCGGGCCAGATGGTCCGCTCGTTTTGGTTCGCGGCATAATTGAATGGTACTACGGGGACTGTATACTAAATTTTATTATGCTATAGGTCAGTTTATTAAAACTAAAATTGACATCATATTTAGCAATCACAAACTAAATTTGTTAGTCAAGCCGTATACTTGTGGCGGCTAAGCAACTAAAGTAACCTTAGCCGTCTACAATATTTAACAGCCCTAACCTATTTTCAGATGGACCATGTCATTTTATTGGGCAAAGCCTATCCCCTACTTTCAGCGCATCCCCTGCCCATGATGAATATGTTGCTGTCGTGCGGGTTTCCTTCGCCGGCCGCCGACTATGAATCGGAGCTCGTGGATTTGAACCGGTTGATGCTGCGGCATCCGGACGCTTCGTTTCTGGCCCGGGCCCACGGTCAGAGCATGACGGGCGCGGGCATTCACGATGGCGATGTGCTGGCGGTGGACCGCAGCATGCAGGCGCAGGACGGGGATATTGTGGTGGCCTGCGTGGAGGGGGAGTACACGGTGAAACGGTTGTCGCAGCGGGTGGACTCGGTGGCGTTGGTGGCGGAGAATCCAGCCTATAAGCCCATCGTGGTGCGGAATGCAGATGACTTGAGAATTTTTGGGGTGGTGGTGTTGGTGTTGCATCCTCTCGTGACGGAAGGAAGACGGGGATTGAGCTACGTGCGGCCCCAATAGTTATTTAGGCTCCACGAGCCCCTGGCTTCTTAGGCGAAGAGCACCTGACTTATTGGTATTTACCCTGGCCCCTTCCCAAAGAAGCGAGCCCACTACCCTACTGCCTTATGTTCGGCCTGGTCGATTGCAACAATTTTTACGCTTCGTGTGAGCGGGTGTTCCGGCCGGAGCTGGAAGGGCGGCCGGTGGTGGTGCTGTCAAATAATGACGGCTGTGTCGTGGCCCGGTCGCAGGAAGCCAAAGCGCTGGGGCTAAAAATGGGCGTGCCCTACTTCCAGGTGAAGGCAGAATATGAGCAGCGCGGCGGGGTGGCGTGCTCCTCAAACTACGAGCTGTACGGCGACATGAGCCGGCGCGTAATGTGGTACCTGCAGCAGCGGGCCCCGGCGGTAGAAATCTATTCGATTGACGAGGCCTTTCTGGACTTGCACGGTATGCAGCGGCATTTCGACCTGCCGGGCTGGGCCAGCGACGTGCGCGGGGCGGTGAGGCAACGCACCGGCATTCCGGTATGCGTGGGCGTGGCTCCGACCAAGACATTGGCCAAGTTGGCCAACCGACTGGCCAAGTTGACTAACCAAGTGGCCAACCAAGTGGCCAACTCGGCCAACTCGGGCTTGGGGGTGGTAGTGCTGGATGACGAAGAGCAGCGGCGCGAGGCGCTGGCGCAGGTGGCAGTGGAGGATGTGTGGGGCGTCGGGTATCGGTCGGCTGCCAAGCTGCACACGGCGGGCATTCGCACGGCCGCGCAGCTGGCGGGCGTGGGCGATGCCTGGGCGCGCAAGAACCTGGGCGGCGTGGTGGGGGCGCGGATGCTCCACGAGCTGCGGGGGTTTCCGTGCTCGAGCGTGACGGTGGAAGACGAGGCGCGCAAGTCGATGTGCTGCTCCCGCTCGTTTGGACAAGTGCTCACGCAGATGGAAGACGTGGCTGGGGCGGTGGCCACCCACGCGACGCGGGCGGGTGAAAAGCTGCGGGCGCAGGGCATGGCGGCGCGGCTGATGACGGTGTTTATCGAAACCAGCCGGTACGGCAACACGCCCCCGCCCTACTCCTTTTCGGCGCAGCTGACCCTGCCCACGGCGACGAATGACACGCTGGTACTGGCAGGCTGGGCGCGGCGGGGAATGGAGCGGCTGTGGCGGCCGGGCATGCGGTACGTGAAGGCTGGGATTGTGCTGGATGGATTGGAGCGGGCGGGTGCGAACCAACAGGCGGCGCTGTTCGCGGATACCGCCCGCTCGCCGGAGCGCGCCAGGCTGATGGGCGCGCTGGATGCGCTGAACAAGCGCTATGGGGGCGGCGCGGTGCGCGTGGGCGCGGCCGTGACAACGGCAGGTCAGCAGGAGCCGTGGGGAATGAAGCGGGGGGCGAAAAGCCCGGCGTTTACGACGAAGTGGGGCGAGCTGTGGCAGGTGCAGTGTTAAACGCTTCCCACCCCTGAATCAGGAATCAAATTATTTGAGCAGATTTTACAGAAACGAAATGGCAAACTTGATAATGCTGCTGGGAGTGCGGGTGCAGAGCACGCCAGGGGTGGTGCGGGAATTGGTGGTTACCCGACCGGGCGCTTCCTGGGAATGGCGGGCCGGGCTGCCGGCGCTGATGGACCAGCGGCCGGCCCCGGCCGTGCTGGTGGAATATCTGGTGCGGCTATTTCAGCGGCAGCGGCCGACTGAAGCGGCGTCGGTGGGGCTGCTGGGCCTGGCAGCGGTGGTACGGATGGCGCTAGCACGAGCGAATGAAGAGGACGAGGAGTGGGAATGGGCGCAAGAGGTGGCGTGAGGCGTGTCCGACACATGAACTGAAACGAGCAGTAATTGCAGCACTCAGGACAATTTCAGCTTGGGCCTTTTTTCTTTGGTGCTTGGTCCCTAACAATGGCCGAACGTGCGCAGAGAGGTACTGGTGGCACTTTTGCCTGAGTTCAGCTTAGTCCCTTTTCCAGAACAGCTTGGTCCCTACTGGTACACCAGCTCGGCCGTTGAGGCGACGATTTTGAAAAGCCTGGTGCTTGGAATGGGCACAGGAAACAGCATGAGCACATTCGTTGCGCGGACATTCGTGTCCGCAAAACAGGCATTCGTGTCCGCGAAGCAGCATTGATGACCACAAACCCGCAGTTTGGCCGTGGTTTGGCCGTGGTTTGGCCGCAGTTTGGCCGTGATTTGGCCGGCGACAACTACTCTATTACTCCCCTACCCAATCAAGCTGCAGGCGGCTTTCGAAGCCGCCGCGGGTCTGGTGGCGCTGTTGCTGAATTGTTTGAACCTGGGCCAGTGTGAGTCCATGAGAAGAAAGGATGGCATCGAACACTTCTAGAATGTCGGCCAGTTCAGTTAGCAGTTCTTCAGGCGGCGCGGCCTGTACTTCCTGCGCTTCCTCGACCAGCTTGGCCAGCAAAGCGGCACGAAATGCTGGCTCGTTGAGCACCGTAGTGCGGCACTGACGGCCGGACTCCGCAATGATGGCGGGAATGCGGTCACGAACAAGCTTGTGGTACTGCATGGGCTAAAAACGCTGAACGTAGCGGGCGGCGGCAACGTCGTCGATGAAACGCACGGCGCGGCTGGCCAGCATGGCGGCGAAAGTATGGTCAGTGCTCAGGCCGGAGAAACGCAGGGCAGCATCTTCGCGCACGGCCTTTTGCAGAGCTGGCGACTGGTGGTAAGTGCTGTATGCGGCGGCTAACAGCGGCTCGGCAGCGGTCAGGCGCTTGGCATCGGGCACTTTGTCGCGCTTGGTGTGCTGGTTGAACTCACGGTCGACGGGCAGCAAATTCCAGAGCTCGTTGACCGGATACACCGCTAATGGTAGCAGGTGGTCGAGGTCGTAGTGCTGCGGCTGGGTGAGGCGCTTTTGCGTCCAGGGGCAAGTAAAATGGTGGTTTTCGTGTAACAGAATATCAACCTGGTTGCGCTCCCACGAAAGCGGACGGCGGTTGTCGGGGCGGGCAGTGAGCAGGGTATAAACTTCGCCGCGAGCAGCCTGGCGGTCGTTGTCCTGGGTGACGCCTTCGGTGAACATGCACCACTCGTGCAGGCAGAGGGCTTCGACGTAAAGGGAGAGCCGGTGGAAGGCTTCCCACAAGCTAGCCGGTACTACGACGCAAGTGTCCTGGGGCTGGGTACCGGGCAATGGCAGGACAGCGGGCGGCAACTGGTCGTAGCGGGCGGGCGCATCAAATACCGACCAATGGCCCGGGCCGGCGTACTTGATGGGCATCTGAATGGCTTTGGCAGTGGCCGCGACGGTTTGTCGGTAGGCCTGCTGCAGCGCGGGTGAGTAGGTGGCGCGCCGACGGGGCGTACGCATCTCCGTGAGCAGAAAGAAGCCGTCGGCAGGCTGGGGAGTGAGTCGTACCAGCTGCTGCCACTCGGCGCGCAGGTTGGTGAGGGCTGGGCGGAAGGCTACGTCGTTGCGGGTGGCTTCATCGCGGATGGCACGGGCACCCTGGTAGATAGGCTGCTGCGCGTCGGCAAAGGGCCAATAGTAGGCTACCCACAATTCAGCCAAGCGGCTCAACGGTACGGCTACGGGCTGGCCCTGGCGGGCAACGTCGGGGTACATGAGCACCACGTCGTTGATGGCTCGGAGCAGTGCTATTTTGTAGCTGGTGGTTTTGTTGTCGTGCTTGAGGATGGTGGCAATGGCTTGCTCACCGGGAATGACGGGCATTTGAGGGCCGAAAAGTTATCGGAATCGATTAGAGAAAATGCCACTTAATAAATTATCAGGCAGGCCGTTATTTATCGGAATGGGTATCGGAATTTATTGAGCCTGGTTCAACTCGTGGGGCCGTTGTCAACCCGGGCCTCTATCGTCTGTTGCACGGCGGTTGGAACAGCGGAGAGGATATCCAAACCGGTGGCCGTTTCGATGGCGTCGACGCTGGTACGATAGGTGCCCCAAGTGGTGCTGATGCTGTTGTCGTTGGGGGTGTCGATGGCGATGACGCGGGTGCTGCTGGTGACGCGGGTAGCATCGTCGGTGCCGGTGGGTAGGATGACGACGACTTTCCAGCAGCGGGCGGGGACGGTGACGCGGCCGTTGTCGAGGGTGGTGGCGTAGCCGTTGGTGCCGGTTCCTCCCCTGCCGTAGCTACCGCAAATGATGTATACCTCGTTGCCGGTACTGAGGAAGGTGCGAGTGTAGTCTTCCAGGTTAGCCCACGTCTGCTGGTTGTTGCGCGGGGCCTGGGGCATCATGTTGGTCATGAGGAACGTGGCCGAGTTGTCGGCTACGGTGTTGGTCCGGTCAGCGCTGGGGCAGTTGTGGCCGCGGTCGAAGCCGGAGCCGGTGTAGCTGTTGGCCTGCACTTGGTACCAGCCGGCAGGCAAGGTGGCGTCAGGGCGGAAGTCGTCCTGGCGGGCGGCGCTGCCGCGCCAGTCGGTACTTAGATGCCAACTGACCCAATTGGGGATGCCGCGGTCGCGGTGGTAGCTCAGGGCGTATTGGGGCTTGCTGAGCAGGTAATTGGTGGGCTGGGTTATATCAGCGGTGGCTCCGCTGGGGTTGCCGAGGGTGAGGTGCTCGGTTAGGGCGGGCTGGGTTGGGGTGATGGGGCCGACTGGGGGCGTGACGGGAGTTGGGGCGACTGCCTCCTTCTGGCAGGATGCTAGGAAAAGGCAGTAAGTGAGAATAGTATGTTGGAACGGTCGAAGTCGAAAGAACATGAACAGAACGTTAAAGCATGAATAGTGTCATAGTGCGTAAGTTCAATGAGTAACCAGAAAGTGAATCAGTTTTCTGGACGCTCTCGTCGGGGTTAAAAGTGGGGTAGCGTTTCAATTATTTGCGGTCGGAGTTGAGGGCAGCAGCTAAGTTGAACTGCACGTCAATGGCGGTGTCGGAGAGGCGTATTTCGTAGCGGCGTTCGGTGGGGCCGTATACGTTGACAGTCTGGTGGCCGGCGCTGAAGGAATGGTCGGTGAGGTAGTCGGCGCGGCCGAAGAGGGCGCGCTCGATGTCGTCGGCGTGGTAGTCGGTCAGGGTGCCGCCAAGGGCTTGGGTGTTGGTGCGCGCCAAGTCGAGCAAGTAGTTCAGCTCTTTGAGGGCATCATGGTTACGGGTTTTCTCGTCGGGCACCAGCAGGACCAGGCGGTCTTTGGCGCGGCTGATGGCGACGTTGAGAATGTACTCGCGTTCGAGCATGGGCTTGAAGCGAGGCTTAGCGGCAATGTATTCGGGGGGGCTGAACAGGGCAAAAACAAGGTCGCACTCGTCGCCCTGGAAACCGTGGATAGTGCCCACATTTTCGTTCGCATCGATGACTTCGGCGGACAGCTGCATCTGCTTCAATACTTCGCGCACCAAGGAAGCCTGGGCCGTGTAGGGCGATATGACACCCACACGGTAGGGCTTGGTGGGGTCGGTGAGCAACGTGATGTTCTGCGCGACGTGGCGCACAATTTCAGCGGTGAGCAGGGCGCTATAAGGGTGGTACTGACTGCCCTGCTGCAGGCGGCGGGCCTGGAGAATACTCTCGCCGGGTTGGACAGGAAAGCGGATGATGGTAATGTCGGTTAGCGTCAGCTTGCCAAAGGTGGCGTCGCGGCGGCCCTGAAAGGGAGCGCCGTTGGGCCGGGGGTTGGGGCTGGAGCCGGTGAGTGGGCGTGCATGGGAAAGCAGGCCGCGGTAGGCGTACTCACTGAACAGCTGGCCGAGCGGGGGCGTGGCGCGGTATTGGGTTTCGAGCGGAACCACTTCGTATTGGTGCGGCGTGGTTTGGCGCGTGGCGAAATCGTTGAGCTGCACCAGCGAGTAGAGGTTTTCCTCGGCCAGCTGGGGAGCTAGCACAACGGGCGGGATTTGCAGCGGGTCGCCGCCGATGATGAACTGCCGGCAGTTGGGGCTTTGGTAGATGACGTTGAGAGCCGCGATGAGCGGAATCATGGAAGCCTCGTCGAGGATGATGTAATCCCACGGTGCTTTGGCCAATGGCTGGGGGGTGAAGCCGGCGCTGTAAGTGGCGTAGGGAAAACGGGCAATGGTGGTGATGACCGTGCAACAGGACATGGCATCGAGGTCGGTGTCCTGGGGGCCGCGAACCAAGCCGGGCAACTGGTCAAGCTCAGGGTCGGCTGTGGTGCCGTAGCGTACGAGCCAGCTGGGGGCAACCTTGACACGCGGATTGTCGCGGCTGGGTTCTAGCAGACGCTTGGTCAGCACGTCGGCGGCCTTGTTGGTGGGGGTCAGGACCAGGATGCGGATGTCGCTACCGCGCTTCTGCATTGGGATGCGGATTTCCTTGTCGGCGAGGTGTTGGGTTTTGCCGGTGCCGGGGGGGCCGAAGATGAAGCGGATGCGGGGCGGGGGCGGAAGGTCGGCCTGCAGGTCTTTATCGGGAGCGAAGTTGAGCTGGTTGAAGTGGGTGCGCAGGGTTTCAGCCAAGAAAGCAGGCGAGGCAACACGAATGGTGAAGCGACGCACCTGAGCCAGGTCAACGCCTGCTTCGTGCAAGGTTTTGGGAAGTTTGACGCGCAGGGTGAAATCTTTGACACTGGCAATGTCAACGAGGACGCTTTTGGTGGAGCCGTCGGCGAGGGTCAACTCCAACTCCAGGTTGGGTCGGTCCTCAATGTTGCGGGGAATGTATCGGGCCGGGTCGCGCAGGATGAGCGTGCGCTCTTTCTTATCGATGGGGTCGAGGCTGCCTTTTGCGAAAGAAACGCGCACCTCAGTGACAGCATCGTACTGTTCACCGCTGAGCAAGGCTTCCAGTTCCAGCGCCTTTTTGCACCACTCGTAGGAGTAGCGAGGCAGAGTTTCAAGGGCAATGTCCAACTCGGCGCGGTACTGCAGGGCATCGGCGCGCTCGTCGGCCTGCTGCTCTTCACGCTCGCGGGCGCTGGCCGTACGCTCGGCGGCCGCAGCAGCCGGGTCAGTGTCAGGCTGCTCGTCGGGCGTGGGGGTTGCTAGCGGCTGGTGGCCCTGGCGTAAGGCATCGATGCGGGCCTGCTCCTGCTCGGCGCGGGCACGACGGGCAGCTTCGGTGGCTTTACGACGTAACTCCAGATACTCGGCTGGTGTCGTGCTGGTGGGAGTTGGGCGAGGTGCTGAACTACCCGAGGGCGAATCAGCCCCTACGGGACCAGGGCCGGCTTCCGGGCCGGGGCCAGTTCCATCGGTGGGACTTGTAGGCAGGCTGCCGGGTTGGGCTGCACGGAGTGCGGCCAGAATATCGGTAGCCGACCGCCCGCTGTTAAGCTGCTGGGTGAGCAGACGCAGCGCTTCCAGCTCAGTGGTACTAAAGTGTTCGCTGAGTAAGGCCTCACGCTCGTCCTGGATGCTAAGGGCACGCAGCAGTTGCTTGGCCACGTCGCTTTCTTGGTCGTAGTGGGTAGCCAGCTCGGCGGGGTGGGTTTGAAAATAGCTGGTGGATTGGAGTTGTCCGGCCTGGTCGTACAGCCAAGGATGCTGCATCAGCACTTGAACGATGCCGGATGCGCTCAGGTGCTGGGATGGAGTACCGTAGTATGTGTAGGTATGGTAGCGATGCAACAGGTAAGCCTCGCTGTGAAGCCGACGCAGCAGGAAGCCGTATAGCGTTTTGGACCAATCGGGCGTAACCTGTAAAATGTTGTCGATGAGGCTGTCAAGGGAAAAGTCCATTACTTCCTCTTCTTTGACACTTTTGCAGCCTTTGGAACGCCACATTTTCTCGTCGTCTTCGGTGGCCTCTTGCTCCAAGGTTTCGACGCGGGGCAACTCGGCCGCACCGGCGGCCAGCCAGAACGCCCGCAACTGCTCGGGGCTGTAATCCGGGCTGAGAGGGGCGTAAAATTCGAGGTTGACCATTGCCACTTTGGGCGTGGCGTGGAAATAGAGGGTCAGCTCGGGAGATGGCAGATAGATTTGGCCGGGGCGGCACCAAGCCTGAGCACCGGATTTGCCGCGGCGGCGGATAATATGCTTGTCGGCCAGCAATTCGCACAAGCGTTCACGACGGGCCCGGTCGGGCGCAGTTTCTGCCCAACACTGCAACAGGGTACGGTAATGACTAATGTGCTCTTCGTCGGTGACCTGAATGCCAGGAGTAGGTCTGTAATGCGGTAAAATCTGGCTTTCGACCAAGGCAAGCAAGTCGGGCGCGCCGATGCCGATGAGCTGGCGGAAGCCGGCCAGCGTGGGTTCATGTGCCAGGTCGGGATGCAGGGTAGGAATACCCGGCAAAGGGGCATCCGATGGCAGGAATACCTGAGGGGTACCATCGGAGTGCCAAACAGGAAGTTGGGTATTGGGGGTGTCGGGTGTGTCGGGCTCAAGACGGAGTATGGGCTTGTCGCGCAAGGGGCGTTCGCCGGTGATGAGCAAAGAGCGGCCCGGGCCGGTGTCGAGGAAACGGTAGAGGGTGGCAAACCAGGCGGTGGGCTGCTGGGCGGCAAAGGCATTGGTGAATTCGGCAGCTACTTTCGGAGCAGTGTACTGCTGTTTGCGCTGACCGCCAGGCAAGAGAGAGATGACATAGCGCACCAGGTCGGACTGGCCTTTGTTGAGGCTGGGGAAAATCCAAGCGGCTTTGGGGTTGCCGGTGAGCTGGCGGAGCTGGGGCTCTGCGAAGGTGAGCAACAACTCTTCGGATTCGGAGAGGTAAGCATTCTCAGCCTTGACGTGGGAGCCGGTGCTGGTGGGCAGTACTCGCCGGATTTTGAGGGCGGCGGTGACTGCCTCGTGCAAGGGCACAAACGAAACGCCGCTGCGCTCGGCACCCGCATCGAGAGGGGTGCGGTCGAGAGGGAATAGCCGAAGCAGGTCGTCGGTGAGCAGTGAACTTGGGCGGGCGGGCGCGTCGGGTACGGGGGCACCGAAATGCGGGAATGGAGCTAGGTCGCGGAATGTGGTGAGGGCGCTGGCCAGCAGGTCAGCGGCTTGTTTTATCAGCGCAACATTCCAGGGGTCGCCACCGCGCAGCAGCTCGCGGCTGTCACCGAGCGACCAGGGGGCTTGAATGATGAAACGCAACTCGTGATTTTCCTTGGTGCTGAAGTAGCAGAAGGTTTCAAAACGCTGGTCGGCTTCCAGGGTGCCGTCGGCGCGGAGCGCGAAGGCCAGGGTAGTGCTGAGGTCGGGGCGGTCGGGTACGGGCTGGCTGAGGGTCAGAAAGCGGTGGTTGCTGACGGTGACCGCGCTACGGGGGGCAGCGGCGCTTTCCTGGCGCAGTGTGGTGAGCTGAACACTGACTCCTGGTAGAGGCAGCGTAGCATTCGGGACGGGCGCGTCGTCGCGCAGGTAGGAGCCGTGAGCAGCGGGCTTCTGTTTGGGGGTAGCGCTGGGATAGTCGAAAACCTGCCAGGAAATACCGCGCAGGTTGGGCAGGAACAGTAGCGGGAATCGTAGGGTAGTCAGCGCGGCGGCAATGTCGCGGTGGGCTTTGGCCTTCCAATCGTCGTTGCCGGCGTTGAAGGGGAACCAGAATAAGGTGGGGTGCAGCTTGGCATCCCACGGGAAATGGGGCTTGGCTTCGTCGTTGCGCAGCAGGTTGGGGACGATGAGGTCTTCGATGCGAAATGCAAAGTCCTGGTCGTAGATGTGCGGGGTCTTGGTGAAGATGAAGACGGACTTGAAGCCGGTGCCGAATTTGCCGATGGTGTTGCCTTGCTGGGGCTGGTCGTCGGGGTTGGTAGACTTGGAGCCGTGACCGATGCTGGTAATAGCGTTGACGTGGCCTGGCGTGGCAGCGGCAGGCTGGTCGGGGTCGGTGATGGTGAAGGGAGCACCGTTGTTACGGATGGCATCGTGGTAGAACGCCAGGCCGTCGGGGTAGAGGGCGAAGCAGGCCTCGAGGGCCTGGGCATCGTTGGCGTTTTGCAGCAGCTCGTAAAGGAAGTGCGTGTCGGTCTGGTGGCGGTGGGTAACCATGCGCCGGACACCAACAAAGTCGGGGTGATTGAGGGTTTCGGCGTGGCGGCGGCGCTGGACGGCCAGCTTCTCGAACAGTTCAACGTGGGGCATCGGGGTAGAATTATTTTCGCTACGGAAAGGACTAAGGCTGTCAGCACGCTAGCCTAATAATGAGGTTTTAGGCCAGGCAATACTGGTGCAAGATAGTTGCCTGTTGTGCAACTTAGAGGCATCTTTGCTTTCCCCCTACCCTACTTTGTTAACTATATGGATTCTGCTACTAAAAATGCTACGCCGGACACTGTTAAAGCCACTCGTTTGGACGGCAAAAGCCTAGATGTGGCAGCTGAGAAGTTGGCACGGCTACGTGAGCTGATGCCAGAAATCTTTGCTGAAGGCAAGCTGGACGTCGACAAACTAAAGCTAGTGCTGGGCGAGGATGTGTATGTAGGCGAAGAACGGTACGGACTGAACTGGCCAGGGAAGGCTGAGGCCTACCGGGAGATTCAGAAACGTACCACGGCTACGCTGGTGCCGGACCGCGAGGGTAGCGTGGATTTCGACACGGCGGAGAACGTGTTTATCGAGGGGGAGAATCTGGAAGTACTTCGGGTGCTACAGAAGTCCTACTTCGGGAAGGTTAAAATGATTTACATTGACCCGCCTTACAATACTGGTAATGACTCCTTTGTATATCCAGATGATTACACGGAGCGAAAAGAAGTATTTGGTAAAAGGTCTGGCCAACTCAACGAGGACGGTTATCTCAATAAACTAGACTTATGGCGTGCCAATAGCAAAGACAATGGCCAGTTCCATTCAGTTTGGTTAAGCATGATGCTCCCACGTCTGTATCTGTCGCGCAATTTACTTCGTGAGGATGGAGCAATTTTCGTATCTATCGATGATACTGAAGCAATGAATCTTCGTCAGCTGCTTGATGAGGTCTTCGGCGCTGAAAATTTTGTTGCACAAGTAGTATGGCAACGCGCTTTTTCGCCTATCAACTTAAAAAAGCACTTTTCAGAAAGTCACGATTACATTCTATGCTATGCAAAGAACCTAGAGAACTTTACAATCAAGGGCTTAACCAGAGAAGGAGAAGCACTTGAACGCTACAAAAATATTGACGACGACCCTCGCGGACCCTGGACTTCGGGTGGATTGGATGTTGGTCCTGTGGTACCGAGCAAAGTATATCCTATCACAACACCAAACGGTCGGGTTGTCTACCCGCCTGATGGTTACTGCTGGCGGGTAACCAAAGAAAAATTCGAAGAGCTAAAAGCTGATAACCGAATTTACTTTGGAAAGGAAGGCAAAAATGTTCCCCGGCTGAAACGATTCTTGACGGATGTAAAGGATAGTATTACACCCATGACACTTTGGACAAGAAACGAAGTGGGAGATTCGCAGAGTGCCAGCCGCGATTTAAAAGCGCTCTTTGGCGGAAAATCCCTATTCGACTATCCTAAACCTGTTGGGTTAATTAAACGATGTATTGAACTAGTTGTAAACGACGGAGAACTCGTATTAGATTTTTTTGCAGGTTCTGGCACAACGGCTCAAGCTGTAATGGAATTTAACGCTGAGAAAAGCGTGAAATGCCGTTTTCTACTAACTCAACTTGCTGAACCAATTAAAAGCAATCAGGCTGCAATTGATGCTGGTTATGAAAGCATTGCAGAAATCACTAAGGAGCGAATCCGACTTGCTATTAAGGAACAGAAAAAATCAATGTTCGCTAGTGATGGATTAGGTTTTAGAGCATTCAAATTGTCTGGAACCGCTCTTCCTGTATGGAATGAAGCAATAGATATTAGCTCGGCTAAACAATTGCAATTTTACTTGGAACCAGAGCTGAAGCATGGTAAAGCTGATTTCATATTCGAAATAGGCTTAAGACTTGGCTACGGTTTATCAATGCAATTATCTACACTTGATGGCTTAGATGATTTGTACCTGATTAATCAGGAAACAGTGGTTTGCTTGGCCGACAATTTTAATAAGAATCATTTGGATTCGATTCTTGGAAGCGGCAAAGTCAAGGTTGAAATCTTGGATAGGGGATTCCAGAGCGACCAGAGCAAAACCAACGCGGCACTTACCATGCGTGAAGCAGGCATTGAACAAATCAATTTCATCTAAGATTACAACCGCAATATGCTTATTCGCACTACAGAACGTGAACACAACTTTACTAACCGGCTCTTTACGCACCTATCATTATTTTCGCTACAAGGACTTACGCTGACAGCTGACCTCGATTTTTCTGCAGCTGTAGAGGCAGTACAATACAATGACGGCGAAGAAGTTAATTTATCGATTCTTTTCCCTGAGCTACAGGCAAAAGCTAAGTATTACTTGGCCAAGGCACTTGATATTCCATTTTATTACATAGTCTATAAGGAAGGCACCTTTTATGCAAATCTGATTCGGTTTGAGCCAGATTTTTCTGCTACTCTTATGCTTACCATGAACGAAGACCAGTTCATTAAATGGTGGGCATCACTTAAGGGCATGAGTCAGCCCAAACCATTACTAATAACGGCTGCCACTCGAGTTGAAAAATCGGTTTTTGACAGTGTATTGACGAAGCATGGAATGGCGTGGGGTGGTAATATCGACGGGTATATGTTCAAAGACAAGCGCTTTGCTTGCATTATCGAAAATATATATACCCAAGTTCACCCTTTAGAAAGTCCTAAAGGTGAACCTTCGCCTTATTTCTTCAAAAATGGGCCGAACTACAATACATGGCTACCTACAATAAAGCTGGCTACTCAACTTAATGTCCCACTCTTCTTATTTACTATCGAGGGAAATAGTCAACGCGACCGTATCGGCTTCACCGTTATAGACCATTTATCCAATAGAGGTATCTTTTATTTAGATAATATAATGCCCAATGAGAACATTGTAGAAGGGCTTGATAAGATAAAAGAAACGGTTTTAAAAAGTTTAAGTGCTCCTGTTCCCCGCATCATATGAAATTGCAATTTGATAGTTCGCAAGATTACCAGCTTGATGCCGTGCGGGCAGTGGTGGACGTATTTGCAGGGCAACCGCTGGGCGAGGGCGGGTTTGACACGTCGTTTCAACAAGAAGGGGCTTCGCTGGAATTTACAGAGCGAGGCGTCGGAAATCAATTGGTGCTAAGTGATGAGCAACTGCTTGAAAATATCCAAAAGGTGCAGAAGCGGAACGGGGTTGGCCGGTCAGCAGAGCTGGCGGCAACGACGCTGAGCCAGGGCGGGGCGACGGTCACAATTGGGCTGAACCTGACTGTGGAAATGGAAACCGGCACGGGCAAGACGTATACCTACCTGCGCACTATTTATGAGCTGAACAAGCAGTATGGGTTTCGCAAGTTCGTGGTGGTGGTGCCGAGCGTGGCTATCCGTGAGGGGACGCTACATAGCTTGAAGGTTACCCACGAGCATTTCCAGACGCTGTACGGGCGGGTGCCGATAAACTTTAGCGTGTATGACAGTGGGCGGCTGGGGGCGCTGCGCAATTACGCGACGAGCGACGCGCTACAGGTGCTGGTGATGAACATTGATGCCTTCACGAAGGACAATAACATTATCAATACCAAGCGGGAAAGCGGGGTAAAGCCGATAGAGTACATACAGGGAGTGCGGCCGGTGGTAATAGTGGACGAGCCGCAAAACATGGAAACGGACGTGCGGCGGGGGGCGCTGGTGAACCTGAACCCGCTGTGCCTGCTGCGCTACTCGGCGACGCACAAGAACCTGTACAACCTGGTGTATAGTCTGAACCCGGTGCAAGCGTATGACCGGGGGCTGGTAAAACAGATTCGGGTGGATGGAATCACGGGCGGGGGCAACTACAACGCGGCATTCGCGGAACTGCGGGCGATAGTGCCGGGCAAGCGAAGCATCGGCGCGAAGGTGTCGTTTTATGAGAACGGCAAGACGGGAGTGAATAAGGCAGAGAAGGCGGTGAAGGTGGGCGACGACTTATTTGATTTATCGGGCGGGCGCGACGCTTACAAGCAGGGGTACATTCTGGAGAGCATCAACGCCGGTGAGGGTTGGATTGAGTTTAGTGGGGGGCTGCGGCTGAACGTGGGCGAATCGAAGGGGGGGCAGACAGAGGACGTGATGAAGTTTCAGGTTCAGCAAACGGTGCTGCACCACTTTGAGCGGATGAAGCAACTGCAGCCGCGGGGTATCAAGGTGCTGTCGCTGTTTTTCATTGACCGGGTGGCCAATTACCGGGGGCTGACTGAGGACGGCAAGCCTACGCTGGGTAAGCTAGGGGTGTGGTTTGAAGAAGCATTTCGGGAGCTGGCGGCGAAGCCAGCTTATGAGAACCTGATACCGCATGAGGCGGCGGCCGTCCATGCGGGGTACTTCTCACAGGATAAAAAGGGGTTGAAGGATACGAACGGCTCAACCAAGGCCGACGACGACACTTACAGCCTGATAATGAAAGATAAGGAGCGGCTGCTCGGGCGGGCGGAGCCAGTGCAATTTATCTTCTCCCACTCGGCGCTGCGTGAGGGCTGGGACAACCCCAATGTGTTTCAGATTTGCACGCTGAACGAGGCCAAGAGTACGCTACGGAAGCGGCAGGAGATTGGGCGCGGCTTGCGGCTACCGGTGAACTCGCTGGGGCAGCGGGTGATGGACAAGGCACTGAACGTGCTGACGGTGGTAGCGAATGAGAGCTACGACAGCTTCGCTCGTGCGCTACAGACGGAGATTGAGGAAGAAACGAGCGTGTCGTTTGCGGGGCGGATTAAGAACGTGCGGGACGTTGCAACGATTAAGCGCACGAAGGAAATCACGCCGGATAACTGCCCGCTGTTTTTTGAAATATGGGACCGGATTAAGCACAAGACGCGCTATCGGGTGAGCTACGAAACGGCCGACTTAATCAGGCTGGCCGTCGAAGAGCTGGGCGACGTGAAGCGGGTGCCGAAGACGGTTCGGCCGAAACTGGTGAGTGAGGTGGCGCGGCTGGGTATGAGCCAGAAAGATGGAGTGACGGCTACGCTGACCAGCTCGTCAGCCAGTAAGACGGAAGTGGTGCGGTATCCGATACCGGATGTGTATGCCTACATTCAGCAGCGAGTGAATATCACGCGGCGGACGATATATGAAATACTGACGCAATCGGAACGGTACGGGGAGCTGGAAGTGAACCCGCAACTGTTCCTTGATAACGTGGTGGGGGTGATTCAGCGGACGCTGAACAAGCTGCTAGTAGCTGGGGTGGTGTACGAACAGCTGGCGGGCCAGGAGTACGAAATGAAGCTGTTTGCGAACGAAGAGATTGAGACGTTTCTAAGCAACTTGTTTGCAGTGAGCGAACACCCGGAGAAAACGCTGTACAACTACGTGCCGGTGGATAGCGACACGGAGCGGACGTTTGCGCGAGACCTGGAAGCTGATACCTCGATTAAGTTCTTTTTCAAGCTGCCGCGGGGGTTCAAGGTGCCGACACCGATTGGCAATTATGTACCGGATTGGGCGGTGGTGCTAGAGGCTGACCGACGGGTTTATTTTGTGGCGGAAACGAAGTCGACGCTAGATGAACAGCTGCGGCGGGACGTGGAGAACATGAAGATTAAGTGCGGACGTCGGCACTTCGCGCTGCTTGCTGGTGAGGGGGTGATGTATGACGTGGTGACGAGTGTGCGAGGGATGCAGGGAGTGGCTGAGGGGGCATTGGAGAAAAGCAATTAGAACAAGAGCCCGACCCAAACGCTACTTTTTCTTAACTAAAACGCCCTTCCAAGCTATTGCTGGAGGGGCGTTTTTGCGGGATTACTGGCCTGACTTGCCTTACTTCAGGTGAGGCAGTGATGCCGATGTGCTGACCATGGGTAAGCTTGGCACAGTGGCGATGGTGGTGCGTGCGTGGTGACTCGGGGTGCCGATGTGGAAAGACTTGGCACGGTTTTATTTTTTCAGGATAAAAAGCCTTGCGCAAATTTGGGCAAGATTCCGTGCTATCAATATTGATACCACAAGCTAACTATTATTGACTTGGCGCTAATTATTTGGCGATTTTGTGTAAAATATTTATTTTGGGGCATTGAGTTTTTTTTACAGTTAGGTGTGTAAATGATGTTGTTTTTGCGAGTAAAAATTAAGCTAATAAACTGATTAACAAATGAATATTTATAATAAAATTATCGTGCCAAAAATATAAGTGTGCATTATTGCCTGTTTTTCGGGAGTTTGGGCAAAAAAGCTAAAATTGGCTTTGAAGTTGGTATTGTAAGCGGGAAGACTGATTGCAAAACCATCCCTATCAGGCTTCAGCGTTTATGAAAAACACTTTTCTTTTATCCGCAATGGCGGCAATTGGCATGTCGCTGATGAGCGGCTGCAGCAAGGGTGATGAGCCAACGCCTGCTCCTGTTTCGACAGAGACAAGCTATCAGGTTGAGTACCGCGTGTCGTCGACGACCAACACCAACGCTACTTATTTTGCCTACACGAATGAGACGGGGGGAACCACGACGCTTGCGACACAGGCTTTGCCGGGAAGCGTCACTTTTAGACGCACGATGAAAAGGGGCGACAATGTAAATTTTCTGATATCCCTGCCAAGTACCAGCGCTGCTAACTCGGACATATCGGGCGTCATACTGCTGAACGGGCAACAGGTAGCAGCAGCTACCGGCCGTGGGGTGGAAGCGTCAGCTACCGTGGTGTACGTGATACGCTAGTTCTGATTACCAGAAGTTTATTTCCACCCTGGGAATAGCACTTGATTCTATTGGTCAACCAGTCCCCGGCCAGCAAACCAGGGACTGGTTTCGAACCACACTACAGCGGTTTCGGCATTACTGTACACGCCGGGTAGTAGGGCGAAGCGGTGCTTCGCGTCCCCGACCGATACGCGAACGACTACCCACAGCGCGTGGACGCGAAGCACCGCTTCGCTCTACTGTACACCAACTCCGAAACCGCGCTAGTAGCGCATTTACTTCACCCATTACCTTCTCGAAAATGAATCCTGAAACAACCGCATTTAATCCTGACCCGACTACTGGAAACAAACCCACGTGGCCTGAATGGTTGTGGACCACCGACCGTAACGACTTGCCTGACTCACTGGATTGGGGTGATGATGACCGGCCACTTCACATTGGTGGCTCGTGTGATTATTATCGCGACGGCAAGCATGTAGCCGGCTGTTTGCCTACCCACTATTTTCATGTCGCGGGCGTGCTTTACGTAGTTGTTACGGTCCATAATAAGCTCATAGAAGCATATAAGTTGCTCCCTGGCGACCAGTTGATATTACGCCATGACGACACTGGCATCCGCCGCAATTATGACGATGAAAAATACCTGTGGCAAGTGGAAGTGCCACCTACTTATGAGGAAAGAGCTGCCCGGTACAAATACAATTTAGAACTACAGGAGCAGAAAATGGCGGCAGCGGGGTATGGTAAAGACGGCAACCTTCCATTTTGATATTAGGGCAATTGCTGACTGGGAATTAAGTGTTACTAACCAGACTATCAGCTATTGTGCCCATTGTTAGCCTCGAATACGGCGCGGGCGAAGCCGACGGGCGTTGCGGAGCGCAGGTTGGCGCGGTTCTTTGAGTCTGGCAGGTTGTGCATTTTGGAGCCTAAGATGGGCACCACGGCCTTGTGAACGGGTAGCTGGAATCCGCCGCCCGTCCACAGGCAGGTGCGCTTGGTATAGGCTTCGCTGAGCTGGCGCTCGGGCGGCAGGTAGCCGGCAAAGTCGCAGGGGTCGAAACGGAAATCAGGGGGGCGCCAATAGGTGCTGACCGTGCTCACCGGGTTCTCGATGAAGTAGGGGCAATTGCACCAGGCGGCGAGGCGAGCGGACCACTCGAACAGCTGCAGGGCCTTGATGACGCTGCCGAGGCCCTTGCGGCGGAAATGGGCGCGGCCGGAAATGGCGGTGTCGGTGCAGGGTGGAAAGAAGGCAGCAAAGGCTACGGGGCCATAGGGCGGCAACCACTCGCGCACGTCGATGCCGACGCGGATGATGTTGCCCTCGCGGGTTTCGCCGGGCGGGTGTTGCAGGTCGACGCAGTAGCAGAGGTAGCCGGCCTCGGCCCACGGCTGCACGAGCGTAGTGGTTAGGTCGAAGCAGCTGATGACGATGGGGGTTGGCATTTGGTTTTGAGCGGTTAGCTGGTGACGGTTAGCGGGTGGCGGTTAGCTATCGGTTTTCAGGAAGGGGCTACAGGTCAGGCATCAGAAGCTGACAACTTAAGAATGCAAGTCGCTGAACACGCCGCGGCGCATGGAGCAGGCGGCAGTGACTTCGTCAGTGGCGCCCTTTCGGTGCTTGGCTATCATGGGCGGTATTTTTCCATCAAATAATCGTTCTCGGCGCGGTGACGTTGGTCGATGAGCCGCTGGGCCTCGGGGCTGGCTTGCCAGGATTGGCGGGGCTTGCGCTCGGTGGCGTTGCGGACTTCGGCGCGCTGCTGCTCGGCTTGCTCGGGGGTTATGAGGCCGCGGCGGGCTTTCTGGTTGGTGATGGTGAGCTTCTGGCGCAAGGCCTCGGCGTTGGGGTGTTCGGCGGGAATCTGCTGGGCCACGTTTTCGAGCATCCGGGGGGCGGCTTCTCCGAGCAGCTGCACGGCCTGGGCCTGTTGGCCGGCGCCGGTGGCTTTCTGGTCGAGGTGGCGGTTTTCGAGGTAGGCGGTCTTGCGAGTGAAGTACTCGGCGATGAGGCGGTAGAGGGTGCTTACGTCGAGCGATTGGTAGAACTTGGTGCCGGTGGTGCGGGCCTCTTTCAGGGCCAAGATGATGTCCTTCAGGCTGTCGTGGGTGTAGGTGTGGGCAAGCGTGTCGGCCAGCTCCAGAATGTCGGCCGCGTCGGGCTTGTCGGGCACGCGCAACGAGTCCATGAAGGCGCGCAAAATGACAACCAGCAGCTTGGTCAGGACCGTTTCACCCAAGCGGTGCCGGAGCTGGAACAGCTTGGGCGCGGCCACGGCCTGGGCCACGGTGAGGCCCACCGATACCTCAGCCAGCAGAGCGCGGGCCTGGGGGTTGGGGGTGCTGGCCAGCTCACGCATCGTACTTGGAGCGGTAGCCAGTTGGAGCAGGCCGTGTTCCGGGGTCGGGGCTGTAGTGACCAGGCCGGTACTGGTGAGTTCCGGGGGCGAGTTTGAGACGATTGTCAGCGGCATCGTTGAGGAAGAATTGCTTGCAGGTGGCGAGCCAGTCACGCCGAAGGGGGACGTCGCCCTTTTGCCGCCAGTTCAGGATTTTCTCGTGGTAGAAGTGCAAGTCGGCCAGGGCATAGTCGGTGCCGGCAAAGGCGGCCATGAAGGCATCGAGGGGAGCCAGCTCGGAATCGGCGAAGGGGATTTCCGGGCGCTGGGGCCGGCGGGCGGTGGGACCCTTTCCTTTTCGCGCAACTTTTGCTTTGGGGGGTGGCTCCTGGGCGGTCAGCTCGGAATCGTCCAGCGCTGAAAGCTCGTCGTCGGAGAGAAGCTCCTCCCCTCTTTTTTTTTCAGCTGCCGCCTCATCTAGTTTGATTGATAGAACAGGTTTGTTTCTGTTTACTTCTGTTTCTACCTGTTTATACAAAGAGACCACGGCTTGACCACGGCTTGCACCAGTGCTTGCACCAGATTTGATGCTAGTGCTTGCACCAAATGTGGTGCAAGCTGCGGACTCATTTGAGTACAGTGCTTGGTCCACTTCTGGTGCAAGCGGTGGTTCATGCTGAGCGGGTTGCAACTCGTGCATGAGGCAGCGGCTGGGGCGGTGCTCGGACCGGGAAGGCAGGTAGGTGATGAGGCCGTAAGCCGAGAGCTCGCGCAGGCACTTGAGGTAGGTGCCGGCGCTACCGATATGGGCGGCGCGCATGACTTCGGCCCGCACCAGCAGCACCGACTCCGGGAACCGCTCCTCGTTCCATTGGCTGAACAGGGCCACGTAGAGGCTGACGTGGTGCGGAGTGGCGTCGGGGTGCCGGGCCAGCAGGTCGAAGGCCGTGCGGATGTGACGGATGAAGTTCATGCCTCGGGACGCGTGGACACCAGCGTGATGTTGGCAGCTTGCGGCTGCTCGAATAGGTCGAGCTGGCGGTAGTCGGTGCATTTGCCGCGTAAGGCCGCCTCAACCTCGGTCAGAGCTTCGCCTAGCTCGGTTTCCAGCAGGGGGGCGTAGGCATAGGCGGCATCGGTTTCGTCGTCGAAGCTGACGTAGGGGCTGGTCAGGTTCAGCACCTTGCCGGTGGTAAGGGCACGCTGGCCGATGAGGGTAACACCGGACTGCCCCTTACCCATCGCGAAGCCGGTGACGGTGAAGGCCTGGAAGCGGGCGGGCAGTTCCTCGGCCGTATCGGGCCAAAAGTCGGGCGTTTCGTTCAGCTGCTCGGTGAGCAGGCAGAGGTGCGGCACCAGGCGGCTGAGGCGGTGGGCCAGGTCGGGGTGAATCTGCTCGGCGCACGTCAGGGCAAAGGCCCGCGGCGGGGCCTCCTGGGTGCGCTGCTCGGTGAACTCACAGGTCAGGCGCTGGTCTTTGAACTTGACCTTGTGGATGGCGATGATGGACGCGGTGGCTTCGGGCGCACCGGGGCAGGGCCCAACCGGGCCGACGATAGGAAGTAGCGGGGACATGATGGGGGAATTAGGCGGCTTGGGCCATCAGCGGGCGGCCCAAGGGCATGGTGGTTGGGGGTGGCAGCTGGCGGTGGTAGCGCTTGACGTAGCGGTCGAGTTCGGAGAGGCGAAAGCCCCACTCCTTCTCGTTGAGACGCACACCTGACAGGCGGCCGGCGCGGCGGGCCTTGCGGATACCTTCGGGCGTGAAGCGCAGGTACTCGGCGGCTTCGCGGACGTTGAAAAGGCGGTCGGGGGGCGCGGGGGCGGGCTTGGTGGCGTCTTCCAGGGCCTTGAGGCGCTGCACGTCGGCCAGCAGCTGCCGCCACTCTTGTTCGGGGACGAGGAGAGCTACTTGCATGGCTAGGCGGCGGTGGCTTTGGTAGCCCGGACCTGGAGGGCGGCAACCCGCTTCTTTTCGGCCTCCACCACGCTGATGAAGGCCTCGGCCACATCGGTGTTGTGGTAGCGGCCCAAGAGGATGTTGTAGACCTGCTGCTTGGAGTAAACCAGGCCCTTGGTGGCCAGTAATTCGACCGTGCGCTTGGCAAAATCGTTGCGCTTGGGCAACGTAGCCCGTAGCTCAGAAATAATCTTTGCGAACTGTTCCATTTTGTTTGCTATTACGTATCTTTGTTTAGACTTCGAAGCCCAAATGTGGCTACTAAAGTTTGTAACAGCAAAAAAAGTTTATTGAGTAACAGCAAAAATAATGGACCCTAGAGCACACGTTGGCACACGCATCAGTGAACTGATGACCCATTACAACTTGTCGGCTTACCAGTTAGCCAAGAATTTGGGCTACGAAGGTCCACAAAAGTTGTATAAGCTAATTCAGAATAAATCCAAGCCGGGTTATGAAACTCTGATGGATATTCTAGACCACTACCCGCAGATGCGTTCGGAGTGGCTGATGCGCGGCGACGAGCCGATGTTCAAGGCCGACGACGCCAAACCGGAGGTGAAGCAAACGCCCAGCTACACCGGGATGCCCTCGGTGGTGACGGTGGATGCCAATGGCAAAGAAGTCATCATCGTAGTGCCGAGAAAGGCCGAGGCCGGCTACCTGCTGGCCCGCGACGTGGACGATACCATGGAGGAACCGGAGACGCTGAGCATCCCGGACATGCCGGGTGGTAAGACGGTGCGGGCGTTTGAGGTATCCGGCAACAGCATGCAGCCGACGCTGAATCAGGGCGACCTGGTGGTGGCCACCTGCACCGAGCGACTGGACCTGATTCAGCCCAAGCACGTGTACGTGGTGGTGGCCCGCGACCGGATTATGGTGAAGCGGCTGCGGGGCCCGGTGAAGCGCGGCGAGCCCATTGAGCTGCTATCGGACAACCAGTTCTACGACCCATTCATTCTGCCGCAAAGTGATTTGAAGGAACTGTGGCAGGTGCAAGCCGTGGTGACGCGCAGCGTGCCGGCCAACACCAACGAGGCCTTTGACCGGATGCTGGTGCTGCTGGAAATGCTGGCCCACGACTCGACGCAGCTGCGCGGCATTCTGCTGGACATAGCGTCCCGCTACGACGTGAAATTGGTGGGCGAAGCGAGCTAATCAAGCTGCTGCTACCAATACTGCTACCAAGACCAAATCAACCGCGTTTAGAGGCGGAGTGAATGAGTAGTAAATCAGAAGGTTAGGGCCGTAAATCTGATAGTTCCAATTACCCCGGCTCCGGGTACATTCGATGAAAAAACGCCAGAAATGGAGCTTAGACACGGAAGTGTCGGCTTCGTTTCTGGCGTTTTTGTTTCTGGAGTAAAATAATCTATAGCACAGACAGCGAGAAAACGACAATTCCGGCTACTCCCACCCGAAATTTGTACTCACCATTAAAGCCCATTTCCCCAGAACTGCCAGTGATAAACGCAACGGAACGAGAAGAACGAGAATACCTTGAAGAAATTAAGGAGAAGCTGACGCTGGGCATCCGGCGGGTAGACGGCTCCGTGAAGCAGTTTTCGGACGAGCTGCGGGAGAAAAAGCAGTACATCCACGAGCAGCAGTCCGGCATGGACGAGGCCGACATGGTGGCCGCCGGCCAATCCATCGACCGCATGGCGTTTACGGGCGAAGCGGCCGTGGCCCGGAAACGCAAGCTCCTCAAGCTGGGCCAGTCGCCGTACTTTGGACGCATCGATTTCGTACCGCGGGGGCAGGCCACCTTGCCAGTGTACATCGGTATTTATTCCTTTATCGACGAGCAGCCGCGCCAGAGCCTGATTTACGATTGGCGAGCCCCCGTCTCGTCCATGTTCTACGATTTCGAGCTGGGGGAAGCCGCCTTCGCCACCCCGGGCGGCATGGTGCAGGGCACCATCGAGGTAAAGCGGCAATATAAAATCAGGGACGGCCGCCTGGAGTTCATGATTGAAAACGACGTGAACATCCACGACGATGTGCTGCAACGCGAGTTGGCCAAGTCCTCCGACGACAAGCTGAAAAACATCGTCGCGACTATTCAGCGCGACCAGAACGCGGTAATCCGCAACGAGACCGCGCCGGTAATGGTCATTCAGGGGGTGGCTGGCTCGGGTAAAACCTCGATTGCCCTGCACCGGATTGCATTTCTGCTCTACCGCTACCGCGAGACCATTGGGGCTAAGGATGTGCTCATTATCTCGCCCAATAAAGTCTTTGCCGACTACATCTCGAACGTGCTGCCCGAGCTGGGCGAAGAGCACATTCCCGAACTGGGCATGGAGGAGCTGGCGGCCGATTTGCTCGACCACCAGTACGCGTTCCAGACCTTTTTCGACCAGGTATCGGCGCTGCTGGATACGCACGATGCTGCGTTTATTGAGCGCATCCGGTTCAAATCGTCGTTTGAATTCCTGACCCAGCTGAACCAGTACCTCCTTTACGTGGAGAACAACTACTTCACCGTGAAGGAGCTGCGGGTGGGGCAGACCACGGTGCCGCTGCCGTTCCTGCTGGCAAAGTTCAAAACCTTTCACCGGGTGCCGCTCCTGAAACGGTTTGCGCTGGTAGCCGAGGAGGTGCGGGCCTACGTGCGCGACGCCACCAAGCGGAAGCTCACCAACCACGAGAAAGCGACGATTGGGGAGGCCATTCCGCGCATGTTCCGGTTCCACCATGTGCCGGATTTGTACCGGGATTTTTACCGCTGGCTGGGCAAACCCGAACTCCTGAAGCTCGGACAGGGCCTACACCTGGAATACGCCGACGTATTTCCGCTGATTTACCTGCGCCTGCGCCTGGAAGGCATCACTGCCTACGACCACGTCAAGCACCTGCTCGTGGACGAAATGCAGGACTATACCCCCGTGCAGTACGCCGTGCTATCGCGCTTATTCGGGTGCCGCAAGACCATTCTTGGCGACGTCAGTCAGACCGTAAATCCATACAGCGCGTCTTCCGCCGAAACCATCGAGCGGGTTTTCCCCCAAGCCGAAGTGGTGAAGCTCTACCGCAGCTACCGCTCCACGGTCGAGATTACAGCCTTCGCGCAGCGCATCACGCCCAACCCAAACATCATCCCCCTGGAGCGGCATGGGCCGGCACCCGTGGTGGCCCGCTTCGGCAGCCCAAGCGAGGAGCTGCAGGCCATCAAGCAGCTGATTACGACCTTCCAACGCTCCGGCAATCATTCGCTGGGCATCATCTGCAAAACCCTCCGGCAGGCCGAGCAGGCGCATCAGGCACTAGAAGGTCCCGCCATTTATTTGCTTACGGATGAGTCCACGGCTTTCAAGGAAGGCATCATCATCACGACGGCCCATCTGGCGAAGGGACTGGAATTCGATGAAGTCATCGTGCCCTTTGCCTCCGCTCGCACTTATAAAACGGAGGTCGATAAAAGCATGCTTTACGTGGCGGTTACGCGGGCCATGCACCAGCTCACGCTCACCTATTCGGGTGAGGTTGCCCCATTTTTAGTGGCCTAAACGGGTTTTCCTGCCCCTACCGCTTCTCCCACCGCGCGGCGAACTCCTGCTTGCTGCAATGCATCCAAAGGCGGGAAACGGGGTTGATGATGATAATTTCGGCCGGGCGCTCGTCGTCGGCGGGGCTCAGGCCCAGCTCCAGCTCGTATTCCTGGCCGCTGCGGAAACCACCGTAGCCATCCATACCGCGAAACAGGTACTTCTTTTTTTGAAACTCCATGCGGCAAAGGTAGCGCCTCGCGCAGGGCAGGGTCAGCGGTGGTTGGCTCTTCGGGGGCCGGTTTGGCGGGGCTAGGCGATGGGCGGGCCGGTTTCGATATCCAATTGCACCGGGGCGTAGTTTTGCTCGAACAGGCGGTGCTGGCACACGTGCAGCTCGCCGTTGGGCTCGGTGATAACCCAGTCGCTGGCAAAAACCGTGAGGGTGCCTTTGCGGGTGTGCACGTAGGCATGGGGCGGCACGGGCAGCAGCCCATGCCCGCCCGGGTGGCCCGCCGATTCGCTGCTGACGCCGGGCAGCTCCTGGTTCGGAAACCACTGCGTGGCCTCGATGGGACGGGCACCAGGGGTCTGTCTAATAAAGTAAGGCATAGGGCAAACGGGCGCGCAACCAGCCGCAACCCAGGCGGCTGCCGAAACGCTCAGGCAAGGTCCGGCCCGGTTGGTGAATGTTGAATGAGGGCAACGAAACCGCCCCCTCGGGCCGTACATTGGGCGCGGCATGGCCGCAACGGCCCCTCGGCTGACCGTAAAGCTGGCTTTCGCGGCCAGCTTCGGCGGGCCCTTGGGGCTTGTACCACGGCCACGCGCCGGTTTTTCTTCCGACACCTTATTCCTACGCTTTCGCTGATGAGCAACCCTCCCTCCCGCCCTTCCTTCGGCATGATTGGCCTTGGCACCATGGGCCGCAACCTGCTGCTGAACCTGGCCGACCACGGCTTCCCGGTTTCGGGCTACGACAAAGACGCCACCAAAGTGGCCCTGCTAGCCAAGGAAGGCCAGGGCAAGCCCGTGACCGGCTACGCCGACCTGGCCACCTTCATCGGTAGCCTGCAAACGCCGCGCGCGGTGATGCTGCTGGTGCCCGCCGGGGCTATCGTAGATGCCGTGGTGGCCGAGCTCACGCCGGTGCTCGCCCCCGGCGACCTCATCATCGACGGCGGCAACTCGCACTTCACCGACACCGAGCGCCGCGCCAAGGCCCTGGCCGCAAGCGGCTTCCACTTTTTCGGCATGGGCGTGAGCGGTGGCGAGGAAGGCGCGCGCTTCGGCCCGAGCATGATGCCCGGCGGCGACAAGGAAGCCTACCGCGTGGTGCAGCCCATGTTCGAGGCCATTGCGGCGCACGTGGGCGGCGAGCCGTGCGTGACGTACATCGGCCCGGGCGCGGCCGGCCACTTTGTGAAAATGGTGCACAACGGCATCGAATACGGCCTGATGCAGCTCATTGCCGAAACCTACGGCGTGCTGAAAACCGGCCTGGGAATGGATAACGCGGCCATCGGCGAAGTATTCGCCAAGTGGAACGCGGGGCGGCTGCAAAGTTTTTTGCTGGATATCACGAAGGATATCTTCCAATTCATCGCCCCCAATACTGACCACCTGCTGCTCGACGACATCAAGGACGAGGCCCGCTCGAAGGGCACCGGCAAATGGACGTCGCAGGTCGCCATGGATTTAGAAACGCCGCTCTCGACCGTGGATACGGCCGTGACGATGCGCAATTTATCAAAAGACAAAGCCCTGCGCGAGCAATTGCAGGAGCTGTATGGCCCCGTGGCCAGCGCGCTGCTGGTGGCGCACGAGGCGTTTGTGGCGCAGCTCGAGCAAGCATTCTACTTCAGCATGGCCATCACCTACGCCCAGGGAATGCAGCTGCTGAGCCGGGCTTCGGTGGAGTTTAAGTATGAGCTGCAGCTGGCCGAGATTGCTAAAATCTGGCGCGGTGGCTGCATCATTCGCTCGGGCTTCCTGACGGAGATTTACAACGCCTACCAGCACGCGCCCGACCTGGCCCACCTGCTGCTCGACGAGCAGGTGCGCGCCGTGGTGAGCGCCGCCGTGCCCGGGGCCCGCGCCGTGGTGGCCGCCGCTGCCACCGCCGGCCTGGCCGTGCCGGCCTACATGGCGTCGCTGAGCTACTTCGATGCCTACCGCACCGGCCGCCTGCCGTCGAACCTCATTCAGGCCCAGCGCGACTATTTTGGGGCGCACACCTATGAGATTATCGGCAAGGAAGGCGTTTTCCACACGCAGTGGACGCCGGAGCACGAGGATGCCTCGAATAAAAAAGACGCGCAGGTGGACGAGCACGGCCCGGCCAAGGAGCCGGTGCAGCCGAACAGCTAAGTTTTAGTACTACTCAACTTACCGTCATGCCGAGCGCAGCCGAGGCATCTCGCTCGCATTGTTGTACGGCATTGATTACTGCCACACGCGAGATGCCTCGGCTACGCTCGGCATGACGGTCCTTATTGCTTTCTGAACACGTTTTAACGTCTCATTTCCGCCCCTTATCGGCATGAACACCACTGCTCCCACCATCCCGCCCACCGTTTTCGTCATTTTTGGCGGTACCGGCGATTTGAATGCCCGCAAGCTCTCGCCGGCGCTGTATAATCTGTTTCTCGATGGCTGGCTGCCCGCGCAGTTTGCCATCATCGGCACGGGCCGCACCAAGCTGACGGATGAAGAGTTTCGGACTAACCTGCTGGCCGACCTCAACCAGTTTTCGCGCAGCGGCAAGGCAACGAAAGAAGCATGGGCCCGGTTTGCGCCCCACATTCAGTACCAGATTTCGGATGTGAAAACGCCCGCCGCCTACGAAGAATTCGGCCAGCGCATCGCGGTGCTGGAGCAGGAATGGGGCGCGCCGGCCAATATCATCTACTACCTGGCGGTGGCCCCCGAGTTTTTTCCCATCATCGCCACGGGCATTGCCAAGAGCCATACCGACACCGACCCCAGCCGGGTGCGCATCGTGATTGAGAAGCCGTTCGGGCACGATTTGGAGTCGGCCCGGGCCCTGAACCAGCTGCTGGCCCAGCACTACGGCGAGCAGCAAATTTACCGCATCGACCACTACCTGGGCAAGGAAACGGTGCAGAACATCATGGCCTTCCGCTTCGCCAACGCGATAATGGAGCCGCTCTGGAATCGCAACACCATCGAGCACGTGCAGATTTCGGTGACCGAGCAGCTGGGCGTGGGCGACCGCACCGGCTACTACGACGGCTCGGGCGCGCTGCGCGACATGATTCAGAACCACTTGCTGCAGCTGCTGTGCCTGGTGGCCATGGAGCCGCCCGTGAATTTCACCGCCGACGAGGTGCGCAACCGCAAGGTGGACGTGCTGCGGGCCATGCGCCGCTTCACGCCCGAGGCGGTGCGCGAGTCGGCCGTGCGTGGGCAGTACGGCCCGGGCTGGCTGGAGGGCCAGCAAGTACCCGGCTACCGCGAGGAGGCCGACGCCAACCCAAAATCGAATACCGAAACCTTCGCGGCGGTGAAGTTTTTCGTGGACAACTGGCGCTGGCAGGGCGTGCCGTTCTACGTGCGCACGGGTAAGCGCCTGCACCGCTCGGCCTCCATCATCAGCGTGCAGTTCAAGGATGTGCCGCATTCCATTTTCCCGGCCGGCACGGCCGAGAGCTGGCAGCAGAACCGCCTCATCATCAGCATTCAGCCTGAGATGAGTATTCGCCTGCAGGTGCAGGCCAAGCGCCCGGGCCTCGACATGATGCTGAACACCGTGGACATGGTGTTCGACTACCACGGCACCTACACCACCGAGGCCCCGGAAGCCTACGAAACTCTGCTGCTCGATACCATGCTCGGCGACCAGACCCTGTTTATGCGCGGCGACCAGGTGGAGGAAGCCTGGGACCTCGTGATGCCCATCCTCAACTCCTGGCAGAACCGCCCGAGCTTGAGCTTCCCCAACTACTCGGCCGACTCGTGGGGCCCGGAAGTGGCCGAAGCCCTGATTGCCCGCGACGGCTTTCACTGGTTTACGCTGCCGCTGAAGGGCAACGACCAGAAAAAAGCCTGAGCCGTGAGGCAAATACTCGCCTGAACGTCATGCTGAACGTAACCGAGGCATCGCTACCCTGCAAGTAACTATTCACTACTGCGGTAGCGATGCTTCGGCTGCGCTCGGCATGACGTTCAGGGAGCCCCTCCTTGACTCCCTTCCCAGCTAGCTACTCCTCTGAAAACAAGCTCATGTCCCTGCACATCCATCCTACCACCGAAACTACCCTGCACGCGCTGGCCGGCTATTTTGTGGCTCGCGCCACCGAGGCCATCGCCGCGCGCGGTCGCTTTGCCGTGGCCCTGTCGGGCGGCAGCTCGCCCAAAAAACTCTACGAGTTGCTGGCCTCGCCCGCCTACCGTAATCAAGTGGCTTGGTCGCAGGTGTACTTCTTTTTCGGCGATGAGCGCAACGTACCACAAAGCGACCCGCAGAGCAACTACCTGATGGCTAAAACGGCCTTATTGGCCCCGGTGGGCATTGCCGACGCCCAGGTTTTCGCGCCAAACACCGACCTGCCGCCGCCCGATGCGGCAGCGGCCTACACGAAGGAAGTCAACGATTTTTTCGGCCCCAAGCCGGCCCGCTTCGATTTGGTGCTGCTGGGCCTGGGCGATAATTCGCACACGGCTTCGCTGTTTCCGCACACGGAGGTGCTGCGCGCTACTACAGCCGAAGTACAAGCCGTGTTTGTGCCCGAAGTTGATATGTACCGCCTCACCTTCACGGCCCCGCTCATCAATCAGGCGCGGGCGGTGGCTTTTCTGGTATTCGGGGCTGACAAGGCGGCGGCAGTACGGCGCGTGCGCCAGGGCGCGCGCAACGCGGAGGAATTCCCCGCTCAACTCGTGGCCCCCTCGGCCGGCGAGCAGCACTGGTTTTTGGACGAAGCGGCGGCGGGCCAGCTCAGCAATAGCAACGCCCAACCCGACTAACTGTCGACGACCTGCTCGCCACCAAAAGCGGCCACCGGGCGGCGGGCCGTTAGCGTAGCGCCCACACTGGCTATCGCAATAAAGCCCACCGCCAGCCACTGCGCCAGCAGCAGGCGCTCGCCCAGCAGCAGCCAGCCCGAGAGCGCGGCCGCCACCGGCTCCAGACTCATCAGGATGCTGAAGGTACGCGTGGGCAGGATGCGCAGGGCGTGCATCTCCAACGAAAACGGGAGCACGCTGGAAAATACGGCCAACGCACATCCCAGCAGCATTAGGTGAGGCGTGAGGCCCACCAGGCTGCCGCTGGCAACGCCCACCGGCAGCACCGGCAGCGCGGCAAACAGCAGCCCGATGGCCACGGCCTGCTGGCCCGGCAGCACGGCCGCCGTGCGCTGGCCCAGCACGATGTACACGGCCCAGCATCCGCCGGCCGCCAGCGCAAAACCCAGGCCCAGCAGGTCGATACCCTGGCCGTGCCACGGAGCAATAAGCGCAATACCGGCGGCGGCCAGCAACGCCCACACCACATCGCCCCAGCGGCGCGAGCCCGCCAGCGCCAGCCCCAGCGGCCCGATAAATTCCAGCGTCACGGCCAGGCCCAGCGGAATGCGAGCCAAGGAACAGTAGAACAGCAGGTTCATCAGGCCCAGCGCCAGCCCATACGGCACCACTGCCCGCCACTGCGCCGCCGACAGGCGCCCCAACCGCGGGCGCACCACCAGCAGCAGCACCAGCGCCGAAATACCCACCCGCAGGCTGGTAGTGCCCGCCGGCCCCAGCACCGGGAATAAGCCCTTGGCGATGGCCGCTCCACCCTGCACACTCACGATGGCGAGCAGCACGGCGGGTACGGCCGGTAGGGTGAAGCGAGAGGTTGACTTCATCGAAGGCCGCCGCTACGGGAGGTCCGTGAACTGGCTGGCCGCCACCGGGGCCTGGCCCGGCCGCCACACCTGCGCCTGCCCGCCCTGCACCACCACGGCGGCGCGGGCCAGCCTCAGAAACAGGCCATGCTCGACCATGCCGGGAATGACGATGAGCTGCGCGGCCAGCGCGGCGGGGTCTGCAATCAGCTGGAAATGGCAGTCGACGAGCAGGTTGCCTTGGTCGGAATGCGCTGGTTCGGCGGGGTTATCCTTGCTCATACGCAGCACGGGCGCGCCGCCGAGGTCGGCCACGGCGTCCATCACCCAGGGCAGGGCGAAGGGCACCACTTCGAGCGGCAGCGGAAAGCGGCCGAGCTGGCCCACCGCCTTGGTGGAATCGGCCACGATGAGCAGGTAGTCGGAAGCGGTGGCGATGACTTTTTCGCGCAGCAGTGCCCCCCCGCCGCCCTTGATGAGGCGCAGCTGGGCGTCGAGCTCGTCGGCCCCGTCCACGGTGAGGTCGAAGCGCAGGCCCCGGCGGGGCTCCAGTAGCGGGATGCCCACCTGGCGGGCCAGCTCCTCGCTGGCGCGGGAAGTGGCAGTGGCTTCGATGCGCAGGCCGCCCTCGCGCACCCGCTGGCCGAGCAGGGTGATGAACGGAGCGGCGGTGCTGCCCGTGCCCAGGCCCACGCGCATGCCGTCGCGCACCCAGCCCACGGCAGTGGTGGCGGCGAGCAGCTTTTCGGCGGTTAAATCGGGAGCGGAGGTGGGTCGGGGTGCAGACACGGCGAGCGGGAAATAAAGGCGCGGCCACGGCCGGTGCCCAATGAGAAAAAACGCGGCGGGGCCACTCCCCGCCCGCCCCCGCGCCGCTAAATGGCCCGGAACGGCCCGCCAAAAGTAGCCCCGGCGGCGGGCCGGAGCACCCGGCGGCGAACAAAAAACAGCCGATGCAGGACTTTGCAATGGGTGAAAACTGGCTGCGGAGCCGAATTTTAGGAACTGGCGGTTGGTGGCCCGGCGGCATTTGGCGTAGCTTGAGGCACTTTTGCAGCTTTCGCTACTTCCGGCTCTATGACTCATCCTGTTTCGCGATTTTCGACATTTTCCCGTGGGCTGCTGGGCGGCCTCGCCCTGGGTGCCAGCGCCCTGCTGGCTGGCTGCGGCCGGCCCGCGACGGCCACCCTGCCGGCCGACTACCTGCTCTACATCGGCACCAACGTGGGCGGCGCGCAGGACACTACCATCTACCTCTACCGCGTGAACGCGACCAGTGGGGCCTTCACCAAACTCAGCGGGCAGCTGGGCGGGGCAAGCCCCACCTACCTCGCGCTGGCGGCCAACCACCGGTTTCTGTACGCCGTGAGCGAAACCCAGACCTTCCGGGGCGCGCCAGGTGGCGGGGTGAGCAGCTTCGTCATCGACCCGCACTCGGGCGGGCTGAAACCCCTCGGCCAGCAGCCTTCGGGCGGTGCATCGCCCTGCTACATCAGCCTCGACCACACCGGCAAAAATGCGCTCGTGGCCAACTATATAGGTGGCAACGTAAGCATTCTGCCCGTGGCGACCGACGGTGCGCTCAGCCCGCCCACCACCGACCAGCACACCGGCCGCGGCCCGCACAAAAACCAGAATGCCTCGCACGCCCACTGCCTGCTGCCCGACCCGGCCAACAAATTCGCCTTCGCCGTGAATCTGGGCACCGACCAGGTAGTGGGCTACCGCCTCGATGCGCCGGCCGGCCGCCTCACGCGCCTGCCCGAGCCGGCCTTCGGGGCCAAGCCTGGGGCCGGGCCGCGCCACCTCACCTTTCACCCCAACGGCAAAACCGCCTACCTCATCAACGAGCTGAACTCGACCGTGACCACGCTGGCCTACGACGCGGCTACCGGCCACTTCCGCGAGCTGCAAACTGTGTCGGCGCTGCCAGCCAGCTACTCCGGCGACAACTCCTGCGCCGACGTGCACGTGGCCCCCAACGGCCTGTTCCTCTACGCCTCCAACCGGGGCCACAACAGCATTGCCGTGTTCGCCATCGACAGCAGCAACGGCACGCTGGTGCCCATTCAGGACGTGGACACGCAGGGCAAAACCCCGCGCAACTTCGCCCTCGACCCCAGCGGCCGCCTGCTGCTGGTGGCCAACCAGAATTCCAACAACCTCGTCAGCTACCGCGTCGACGCGCTTTCGGGGCTGCTCACGCCCACCGGGCAGCAGGCCCCGGTGCCCGCGCCCATGTTCGTGGGCGTGGTCGAGGATTTCCGCAAATAACCTCCCTGGTTAGCCCCGTCGTGGCAACACTCGGGCGCGTAGGCCGTATGGGGCGCAGCCAGCGACTATTTGCCGGCGGCTATTTTTGACCATGGCTGACTTCGACCCCGTGCCGCCCACCCGCGAGCTGCAGTTCCCACTTTACGTGAAAGCCCCGCTCATATTGCTGGGGCTGGCGCTGCTGGTGTTCACCCTCCACATCGCCTCGGAAATTATATTCCCGCTGTTTTTCGCGGCCATTTTCGCCATTATGCTGCACCCGGTGGAGCAATGGCTGCTGCGTCGGCGCGTGCCGCAGCTGCTGGCTATTGCCCTCACGGTGGTACTGGGCGTGGCGGCGGTGCTCGGGCTGGTGTACTTCATCTCAATAGAAGCGGCCCAGCTGTCGGACCAGATGCCGATGTTCAAGAAGAAGTTTGCCGAGACTACGGCCGATGTACACGAGTGGCTACAGTCGCGCTTCGGCCTGAGCGACCAGAAGCTGCAAAGCTGGGTGGGCGAGGCCGGCACCAAGGCGCAGGGCCTGCTGGGCGGTACACTCTCAGCCATATCGGGACTGCTGGTGACGTTTACGCTGATTCCGGTCTATATTTTTCTGCTGTTTCTGTATCAGAAGCGGCTGGTTGATTTTCTGGTGCAGGCCTTTTCGGGGCACCGCCGCGATACCGGCGTGAGCGAGGTGCTGCGCGAGAGCAAAGCGGCCATCCAGAGCTACATGGTGGGCCTGCTCATTGAGGGCAGCATCGTGGCCGCGCTCAACGTGACGGTCCTGCTCATTATCGGAGTACCCTACGCCCTGCTGCTGGGCGTGATGGGCGCGCTGCTCAACTTCATTCCATACATCGGCGGGCTCATTGCCATTGCCCTGCCCATGCTCATGGCCTTCGTAGCCAAGCCCGGCTACGGCCATTCCATCGCGGTGCTGGGGGCCTACATGCTCATCCAGTTCACCGACAACCACTTCCTGATTCCGCGCATCGTGGCGTCCAAAATTCAGGTCAACGCCCTGGTTGCCATCGTGGGCGTGCTGGTGGGCAACGCCATCGGCGGCGTAGCCGGCATGTTTCTGGCCCTGCCCGTTATCGCCATCCTCAAAATCGTATTCGACCGCATCGAGTCGCTTAAGCCCTGGGGCATGGTGCTGGGCGATGAGGAAACTCCGCGCGGGCGCAAAGTCAATCCGGCCAAAAAGCAAGTGCTGACCGCCGAGGGCAAGGGGTAGCGACAAAGTTCTTCGGCAGGCCTTGCCGAGCGCAGCCGAGGCATCTGGCGAGCAGTAGTAAACCAGTCAATTGCGTTGCTACCCCATGCACAACACCGCGGTTGCGTTCGGCATCATGTGCTCGTCATCTATGTAATCACCTAGCCGCGCACTTGGCGCAGCCAGGCATCGGCTTCGCTCAATTCGGCGAAGCGCCGGAATTGCAGGCCGCTGGGCGACGCCGACACCACCGACTGCGTGGAGAGACGGTGCATGGGGTCGGCCCCTTCCACAATGGCGCAGTAGCGGACCCCGGCCTGAGCAATGGCACGCGGAATCCAGTTGCCGGTGAGCCACTCCTGGGCCGGGCCCGGTAACGGAGCGCGCTGCCCGTGGTGAGATAGAATTTTGTGGGTGCCGGTGCTCAGCATCAGGGCCAGTACCTGCTCGTAGTATTCCTGAATGGCCGGCAGCGCAATGCGCTCGCCCGCCCACGCCAGGCGCACCACCTGGGCTCCCGCCTGGTAATACAGCCGGCCGGCCACGTTCTGAAAATACAGCGTTTCCGGGGCTTGGGAGAACAAAGTCATCGCCAGTTAAAACGGTAGAATGGTCATGATACCTCAGCCGCGCAGGGCCATAGGAAGTCAAATTTACCCCCAAACCGACGGGCCACCAAGCCCCCCCGACCAATAAATCGCCCGGTGCCGGATAGCCGCTTGCGGCAGCCACGCCCCACCAGCCCATGAAGCATCGCTTTGGCCCTGGCAAACAGCATTAGTGGTGGAAATATCCGGTGCCTGGGCGGCCCGGCCGGCGGCCCCTACAGCACCAAGTGGGCTGTGGCGGCGGTGCTGCCACCGGCATCGTCGTCGGTCACGAGCAACAGTTCGAAGTGGCCGTCAGCCAGCTGCCGACGAACGGCCAGCCCCTCCACTTTGCCGAAATACGGCCGGCCATCGGCCCAGGCTAGCCGGGCCAGGGTGGCCGTGCCGGCCGCCACATCCACCACGCCCACGAAGGAGCCTAGCATCGTGCCATCGAGTACGGCATCGTCCGTATCCTCCACCGAGGCCGACACGAACAGCCGCCCATCGGCGAACGTGGCCCCCGAAAAGCCGGCCGGACAGCCGTCAATCAGCGGCAGTTCCAACACTAGCTGATGCACGGCAGGCGGGTTTGTAGCTGTTGCGTTGGTCAGAAAAGCTAGCGTTTCGGCCAGCGGCAGCACGAAAAGCAGCGCCGCATCGGTCCGCCCCACGGTGCGCTGAAACAGCAGCAGCTCGGTTGCAGTAGTGGCGGCGGCTTCGAGGTTAAGGACCACGCCGGCGGGCAGTTGGGCGGCTAGCTGGGCGTAAAGCCGGGCCAGGTCGACGGCCTCCGGCACCAGGTTTTCGATGGGCACAAACCAGCCCCGGGCCCGATTGGGCTGGCTGCCCGAGCCCAGCAGCAGCAGGCCGGGGCGACCGTCGGGCCAGGTGAGGGCCACCATGCCTTCCAGGTCGGGTTTCACCGGCTTGGGCATGCGGCCGGAGGCGAAATCGGCGGCCGCTTCGAACAGCGCAATGCGGCCAGTTTGAGCCAGCGTGGCCGCGTCGAGTTGGTATAGCACCGGCGAGTCGTCGCCGATGATGTAGGCGACGGGGCCGATGATTTCGACGCCCGAAGCGGAGGGCAGGCCGGCCAGCGGGTTTTCGGAGAGGATGGTGGCCGTCATAGTAAAACGGAAGACGAAAGAAATGCCAAATGATGGCTGTAGTTCGGGCCGAAACCAGCCCAAGTGGCTACACCTATACGGCGCAGTGCCTGGGCCGGGCGCTATGGAGTGGCGGTTTTTCTGGGCACGGTGGGAGGGTTCGCTTTCCTTGAAGAAGGGCTCTGGCACGGGCTGGTCTGGCGCGCGCACGGCGGGGTGTTCGGCTGGTTTCAGCGCCTGCCCCCCTGGAGCCAACCCCGCGCTATTGAGGTGGCTGGTGCCGCTGCTGGCCCTGCCGCAGTCCACGCATTACGTGCTCGATGGAGTTACCTGGCGGGGGCGCAAGCCGGAACCTTCGCTCCGCCGGCATTGAACGAAAACGCCTGTGCCGCCGGCATCGCGCAACGGTACCGGCGCAAAGGCAATGGCCTATTGCTACTTCACAATCACCAGCTCCACGCGGCGGTTCAGGCGGCGGGTTTCTTCGCGGTCGTTGCCGAAGCGGGGCTTGGTGCCGCCGAAACCGATGGTGGTGATGCGCTTTTCGTCGATGCTACGGCCCACGAGGTAGCGCTTCACTTCGGCCACCCGGTCTTCGGACAGCTGCTGGTTTTTGTCGGCCGGGCCCACGTTATCGGTGTGGCCTTCGAGGCGTACTTCGGTAGCCGGGGCGGCCTGCAGGGCAATCGCCAGGCGGTTGAGCTCGATGAAAGACGAACCCAGCAGCGTGGCTTTGCCCTGGGCGAAGATGATGCTGGGCAAATCAACTTTTTCGCCCACCACGGCCGGGTTCAGCAAAATATCGCGGCGCGGCGAGCCACTGGCATTCAGCGTGTCGCTCATCGTGAGCAGGCCGCCGATGGCCGACAGCGCGTAGCGGCCCGGCAGCAGCGACATCTGGTAGTTGCCCGAATTGTCGGCCCGGCTGGTGGCGTTAAACTGGGTGCTGTTGCGGCCGGTACCCAGCAGGTTGGCCTTTACCAGCGCGCCGGGCACCGGCTGCCTGGTGCGGGCGTCGAGCACACGCCCACTCAGAAAAGCCCGGCCAGCGGTTTCCGATACTTCGGCCACAACCGGCTGGGGCAGCGAGTCGGCCACCACGGCGCGGCCGGTGCGCCAGATGTCCTTGGTGCCGTTGGCGGTGGCCGACGACGAATAATAGGCCGTTTTGCCGTCGGGAGTCAGGCTCAGGTAGGCGTTGAAGCCGGGCCCGTTCAGGGCCGGGCCGAGGTTGCGGGGCTCGCTCCACTTCGTCCACGAGTCATCGAGCCGGGTACTCACGAACATGTCGGCCGAGCCGTAGCCCATGTGGCCATACGAGGCGAAGTAGAGCGTTTTGCCGTCGGGCGCGAGCCAGGGCGCGAAGTCGAAGCCCGGCGAGTTCAGCACCGGCCCCAGGCTTAGCGGCGCGGAGTAGCCCCCGCTGGCCAGGTGAAAGCTCACGTATAAATCGTTACCGCCCTCCGAGTCGCCCCGTTCCAGCGAAAGCACCATAATTGGGTCGCGCGGACCGGTACCCGAATTCACGAAGAAACCCGTAGCCGGCGAAGCCGAGTAGAGATTTTCGATGGCAATGGGCGTGGGCCTTACGCCCTTCGCCACGCCATTCAGGCCCGCCGCCTCGGCTACCGTGCTCAAGCCCTCGTCGCGAAACCCGTTAGGCTCGTAGGTACCGCGCACCAGCAGCCGGCCAAAGTTGTTGGCCACCACCTCGTTGTTCTGCTGGGTATTGATGGCATCGAGGCGCGCGGGCGCGCCCCAGGTACGGCCCTGGTCGGCGCTGCGGCTAGCCCAGGCATCGCCCGAGTCGGTGTTGCCCTCGGTGTTGCCGGCATACTTGGTGCGGGCAAAGAACAGCGTGTTGCCATCGGGGCTCAGGATGGGATGCAGCTCATTGCCCGGCGAGTTCACGGGGCCGGCCAACTGCTGCGGCGCGCCGAAGGACGACGGGCCGTCGAGCAAGTTCAGGCGCAGCCGGAATAGCCGCCACTGCTGGCTGGCGCGGCCGTTGCTTTTCTGAGCCACCACCGGCGTGCCGTTGAATTTATCGGAGGCAGCCAGTGCGGCCACCCGAGCCTCGCTCTTGTTTTCGAGCTGGAAGCTACCCGCCGGCCCGGCCGGCACCAGCCGCCACTGCTGCTCGGCGCTGCCCTGAAATGGCCGCTGCACCAGCGCCGTGCTTTCGCCGGCCGTAGGCACCGTGAGGCACTGGCCGCTGTGGCGGGCCTCGATGCGGTAGTACTCGCTGCCCTGGCGCACCGGCACAAAGCGCCACTGCTGGCTGTTGGCGTGCGTGAACTCCCACTGCACGGCCGCCGCCCCGCTGGCCGTGCTGGCGCTGGCCACGTCGAGGCAGCGCCCGCTGCCCCGGTCAATCAGGCCGTAGTACGCCCGCTCATCGGGCACGAACGTGCTGGTTTGGGCACTAACACTAACCGGCAGCCACAGCAGCAAAGGCAACAAGAGCAGAAAACGAGGCATGGATGGGGGCGCGGCCACAAGGCACCACGCATGGTTGAACACCGCAAAGAACGGCGAAACGGGGTAGCGAGTATCAAAAAGGCTTTGCTTCGGGTTGGCGCAGCTGCTCAATATTGGGCGGGCAGCGCGCATTTTGCTTCGTTCCGCCGCCGTCCCTGCCCCACAGCTTGGGCCTGATGGCGTCCTGCATAAGCCCCACCACCGACTTGCAGCTGGTTTTGGTGAGAATGGTCGTGCGGTAGGGTTTCCACGGTGCGCTCCGAGATAAACAGGGCCCCGGCAATGGCCTGGTTTGATTTCACCTCGGCCACCAGGCGCAGGATTTCGCGCTCGCGGGGCGTGCGCTCAACCAGCGCCGCGCCGTTGGGTTGGCTGGGCCGGCCGCAGCGCCCCCCAACCCGCTCAGCCCAAGGCCAGCCCCAACGGCAACGAAGCTTCGTGCGTACGTCTGGTAATTACGTTTGCTAATCCTTAATTCCGCCATGCGCAAAGGCACCCAAGTATCCTGGAAATACGGCACCGGCACGGCCGTAGGCAAAATTGAGTCAACTCACAAAGAGCCCATTACCCGCACGATTAAGGGCGCTGAAATTCACCGCAACGGCTCGGCCACCGACCCCGCCTTCGTCATCGTGCAGGAAAACGGCGACCGCGTGCTTAAGCTCAAAAGTGAGGTGAAGCCCGTGGCCTAACCAGCGAAGCCGCCGCGAAGCGCCCGGTCACGGGTCTACCTTTGCCCGGCATTCGCCACTCTCCCCTAGTGTCCGGCATTGGGCTTGAGCGATTTCGGCTGCTTATGGCACCGTGGCAAGTGCGTTGCCCTGCATTTCCTCAGCCCGCTATGTCAACCCTTTCCCAGCCCTTCTACATGGTGCGCTACCAGCATGCGCCTGCCCTGCTGCGCGGCACTGTACTTCGGCCGCTCACCACCATCGAGTTCACCGAAGCCTGCGAAATGCTGCTGGCCACCGCTCAAGAGCACCACTGCCCCTACTGGCTGCTTGATGGCCGCGCCGATGCCGACGCCCGCCCGCCCGATGTGTATGAGTGGCTGAGCGACGAATTTTTGCCGCGCGTGCACCGCGTGCTCGGCCGCGTGCCCACGCTGGCCTTCGTGGCCCGGCCCGAATTTTGGCAGGCCTTGCGCGCCCGCAGCTATGCCCCTCCCCTGGTTATCGCCAGTACTTTCCGGGCCAGCTGGTTCACCGACGAGCGCGCGGCCCTGGCGTGGCTGGCTACTTATCGCACCGTGCTACCCGCCCCGCTCTGACCCGGAGCAAAAGCTCTGCCCACGCAAAAAGCCCCGTTGGTACGTACCAGCGGGGCTTTTTGCGTAAATAATGCGTTGGGAGTGGCCCGTTAAAGGCTCGCCCCACTCGCTTAGCACTTCGCCTAATCTATCGATTATTCGAGTCGGGCTTGATGAAGGCTTCCTCGTCCATCTCGGTGGGTACGACTACCACACCCTTCTGGAGCATGGAGTTGCGCTGGCCGTAGAGGAAGTAAACGATGAAGCCGAGCAGCATCCAGCCCACGGCTACCTGCAGCGTGAACGAATCGAGGCCCACGATGAGCAGCGTGCACACCAACGCCCCCATAATGGGCACCAGCGGGAAGCTAGGCGTCGAGAGCGGCGCGCGGAAGGGGCGCGGCTGGTCGGGGTCCGATTTGCGCATAATCCACACGCCCAGGCTCACGAGCACGAAAGCCAGCAGCGTCCCGAACGAGGTGAGGTCGCCGGCCAGCGAGCCGGGCACGAAGGCCGCGAACAGGCCCACGAACACCATCAGCATCAGGTTGGACTTGTAGGGCGTGTTGAAGCGCGGGTGCAGCTCCGAAAACGCCTTGGGCATGAGGCCGTCCTTGGCCATCGAGAAGAATACCCGGCTCTGGCCCATGAGCATCACCAGAATAACCGACGTGAAGCCGAGCAGGATGCCCACCGTTACGCCCGTAGCCAACCAGCCGTAGCCGGGCATGTGCGCCCGAATGGCATAGGCTACGCTGGCCTCGCCACCCAGGGCCGGGTCGGCAAACTCGCGCCAGCTGGCCACGCCCGTCAGCACGTGGCCGAACAGGATGTAGAGCACCGTGCAAATGGCCAGCGAACCCAGAATACCGATGGGCATGTCGCGCTTGGGGTTGCGGGCTTCCTGGGCCGCCGTACTCACGGCATCGAAACCGATGAAGGCGAAGAACACAATGCCCGCCCCGCCGATAATACCGCCGATGCCGTGCTTAAAGAACCCTTCGTAGGTGCGGACCACTTCGCCGGCCGCGTTTTTCACCACGGCATCAGCCGGAATGAGGTAGGGCGTGTGGTTGGCTGGGTTGATGAACTGCCAGCCCACGGCGATGAACACGACCACAATCAGCACCTTCAGTACCACAATCACGGCGTTGAACATGGCCGATTCCTGAGTGCCCTTCACCAGCAGCAGGCTGAGCATCACAATGATGAACAGCGCCGGCAGGTTGACGAGCCCGCGCTGGTCGATGCCATTGATGACGGCGTGCTCGAAGGGCGAGTGGCACAGGTTATACGGTATACTGGTACCGAAGACCTCCAGCAGCTTGTTGAGGTATTCGCTCCAGGCAATGCTCACGGTGGCCGCGCCCAGGGCGTACTCCATAATCAGGGCCCAACCAATTACCCAGGCCACAAACTCGCCCATGGTGGTGTAGGCGTAGGTGTAGGCCGAACCGGCAATCGGAATCATGGCCGCGAACTCGGCGTAGCACAGGCCCGCGAACACGCAGCCGAAGGCGGCCAGAATGAAGGCCAGCGTCACGCCCGGCCCGGCAGCCTGGGCCGAAGCAGCGGCGGTGCGTACAAACAGGCCCGCCCCGATAATAGCGCCCACGCCCAGGGCCACAAGGTTGCCCGCGCCCAGCGTCCGTTTCAGGGTGCCGTGCCCGGTCGAGTTAGCCTCGCCCAGCAGTACGGCCAGAGGTTTTTTGGCGAAAATACTTGCCATGAGTAGGAATGTGTATGAGAAAGAAAAAGTGGGAATGAAGAGAAAAATACGAGTCCGTTAGACGTCTGCAGCGCCCCAAAACGGGCCACCCACGGCAGCGGGGCCGAAATATAGGCAGCAATTTCGCTCCGTTTCCCGCCGGGGCTGCCGGGCCGGCTGGCCCGCTCCTTGCTTAGCCCCGCCGATATTGCCTCCCGATGGCCCGTACTACCGTCGGCTCACCCCTCGTTTTCTTCCGTTTCACTCCATGAAAAAGCTCCTTTTACTCCTCGCCCTGGGCGGGGCCACTACCTCGGCCGCCATGGCCCAAACCCCGGCCGCCACTGCTACTCCCGGCACTATTGTGCGCACCGTGCCACCCGCCGGCGGCCTCCAGCAAACCCCCGAGCAGATGGTGGGCCGGCGCGTTCAGTACCTCGGCCAGGAGCTGAGCCTGAGCGCCGACCAGCAAACCCGGCTCCTGCCCGTGCTGCTGGCCCAGCGCGAGCAGCTGCAAACCCTGCGCGAAGGCCGCGTCACCAACGGCCGCCGCTACGGCTCGCCGCAGGACCTGAAAAACGCCGAGGTAAAATTCGATGAGCAGCTGAAAACAGTGTTCACGCCCGAGCAATTTGCCAAGTATACCCAGATGAAAGTGGACCAGACCGGCAAGCTGCCCGGCGGCCGGCGGCCAATGCGCCCCGGGGCCCGCCCGGCCGCCCCGGCTCCGACGGAGTAATGCACCGCCAGGCCGGTGAATCCGGCCGGTTGGTCGATGGTTGCCGGTTTTGGGTGCCGCCGGGCAGTTTTAACCCTGCTTCTGGCACAAGGCTTGTCTTACCCAATGCACGACCAGCCTGCTTGTGCAGCGGTTCTTCCCCTCACCACCCCGTATTATTCAACCCCATGAAAAAGACCCTGTTTCTGCTCGCCGCCCTGGCATTTGCCACCGCCGGCACCAGCTTCGCCCAAACCGCCCCGGTGAAAGCCACCGGCACCGATGCCCGGCAAACCGCCCGCCACTATCAGAAAGGCCCGAAAGACCCCGCCAAGATGGCCGACCACCGCGCCGGCAAAATGGCCAAGGAGCTCGGCCTCAACGCCGACCAGGAAGCTAAAGTGGAGCGTCTAATGCTGGACCGCCAGCAGGAAACCACCGCCCTCAAAGCGAAGTACGCCACCAACCGCAAAGCTGGCCGCACCGAAATGAAGGCTGCCCACGACCGCTTCGAGGCCCAGTTCAAAACCATCCTCACGCCCGACCAATACGCGAAGTATCAGGCCAAAAAAGAGGAGCACCGCGATAAGATGAAGGACGGCAAAATGAAGATGAAGGCCAAATCCTAATTCTCGGCCGCATTCCAACTAAAACTAAAAATCCCCGACCAATTATGGTCGGGGATTTTTGCATTTGTGACGAGCGGCAGGGATAGCCCAGCCACCAGCCACTTAAAATTGGGAAGGCGCGGCGCGAGTCAGCCAACACCAGCCAGCTATTCGCGCACTACCTGAAAGTGCACGGGCGCGGCACCGGGTCCGGTCAATTGCACGCGGTAGATGGCGGGGACCAGCACGGTTAGGTCCAGGCGGGTAGCGCCGGTGGGCAGGAGCTGTTGCCCGGCAACCCGCCCCACCACGTCGAAAAAAATGGCTTGCCGGGCATACGGGGCCGCTTCTATCGTGACCACGCCAGGGGTTGGGTTCGGGTAGCCCGGTCGCGTGGCCGGGTTGCTGGCCCGGGTTGGCAGCACGCTGGCATTCAGCTGCATCATCGTTTTCGTCACGGCGTCGTCGGTAGCGGTAGCCCAGGCCTGATTGCCAGGGCCCGTCGCCACGGCATCGTGGCTGTAAGTTGATTCCAGGCTGCTCCAGGTTAAGCCATCGTCCTTCGAGAGGGCACTGCCCGACTGCGGGTAATCGCCCACGCTGAGGTACGTGCCCGGCTTGCCAACTACGGCCACTACCTGCGTCGTTCGCATCAGGCCAGTCACCGCCACCGGGGTCCAGGTCTGGCCGCCATCGGTTGTGCGGCGCACCAGTAATGGTGCGCCCGGGGCCCCGGGCTCGTAGCCATACGCCAGGCCTTGCGTGGCACTGCGAAACACCACGCGATACTTGGCAATGCCCGGGCTGGCCACCGTCCAGGTCTGGCCGCCATCGTTGGTAAAAATGAGCTTGCCCAGATTCGTGACGGCCCACATGCTGCGCCCAACCACTTCGCACGACATAAAGCCTTCGTTGGCGGGCATCGCGCCGGCCACGGTTTTCGCGGCCCAGGTGCTTCCCCCATCCGTAGTGTGGTAGATGCCCCAGCTACCGGTTGCCATATCCGGGGCAGCCAGCGCAATGCCTTCGGTTGCATTGAAGAAGCGGACGTACCAAATTGGTTTCGGGGTGGGCAGGGCGAGGGGGGTGTCAAAACCCAACGGCCCGGTCGTCGTCTTCAGCACTTGAGATTGGGTGGTGGCATAATCATACGTGACCATCCAGGCGTTGCCCGCATCCAATGCCCAGATGTCGAATGCGATAGTGCCCGATGCGACACGCCCGGGCATCGGGCCGAAATTTCCGCGCCCCACCAAGCGTTGGGGCCAGGTTTGGCCGGCATCCGTTGAGGTGTAGACGTACGAATCGAAATCCCCCATGCCGTGGGGTCGAAAGCAATTGGCCCAGATAGCCCCATCGGCGGTTATCTGCAGGCTGCGCATTGTCTGATAACTGGAATGATGCGGGGAGCCTGGGGCAACCACCCATTGGGCCCGGCACCAAGCCGGCACCAGCAGCAGCAGAAAAGCCGCGCAGAAAGCACTATTTTTTATAACTGTTGTGGAAAGAGTTGCGCAAGCGCAAGGCTGCTGACCGGGCGGGCCGCTTCGTGGTAGTAGTGCTGGTTGTAGATACACCATTGGCAAGCTGCTAAGTTAGGTATCGCCAGGCCGTTGCCGTAACCGGTCGCACTCATCTATAGCGGCTGCTTATATTTGGCCAAACCAGCCGGCCCGAAGCCCGTCTTTCCGCTATGCCTCCCCTTCCCAGTAGCACGGCCTCGGCCGTGCAAATTCAGCAGTTCTACGACAAGGGCCTGGCCCACGCCAGCTACGCCATCCGCTGTGGCCGTCAGATTGCGGTTATCGACCCGGGCCGCGACCCGCAGCCTTACTACGACTTTGCCGACGAGCACGAGGCCGACATCATCGCCGTGATTGAGACGCACCCGCACGCCGATTTCGTATCGTCGCACCTGGAAATTGCCGAGGAAACCGAGGCCACCATCTATTGCAGCAAGCTGGTGGGTGCCAAATACCCCCATGAGGATTTCGACGACGGCGACCGCATCAAGCTCGGCAGCGTCGAGCTGCATGCCATCAATACCCCCGGCCATTCGCCCGATAGCATCAGTATTCTGCTGCTCGATGAGCTGGCCCAGAGCCGGGCCGTGTTCACCGGCGACACGCTGTTTGTGGGCGACGTGGGCCGGCCCGACCTACGCGAGAACGAAGCGGGTGGTGGCCACCAGCGCGAGGAGCTGGCCGCCCAGCTCTACCGCAGCACCCGCAACAAGCTGATGACCCTGCCCGGCAGCACCAAGGTGTACCCAGCCCACGGCCCCGGCTCGCTCTGCGGCAAAACCACTAGTCTCGACCTGGACAGCACCATTGCCAAAGAGCTGAAAACCAACTACGCTCTGCAGCCCATGTCGGAGCAGGATTTCATCAAGGTGCTGCTCGCAGACCAGCCGTTCGTGCCCAAATACTTCGGCCACGACGTGCAACTCAACCGCCAGGGTGCCCCCAGTTTCGAGGATAGCATCCGGGCCGTACCCCACCTCGGCAGCACCGACACGCCGGAGCCCGGCGTGCTGCTCATCGATACCCGCCCGGCGGCCAAATTCCGCGCCGGTCACCTGGCCGGTGCCATCAATTTGCAGGACGGCGGCAAGTTCGAAACCTGGCTGGGCTCGGTCATTGGGCCGGATGAAAAATTCTACCTTTTGGCCGACACCAAAATCGCCCTCGACACCGTGGTGCGCAAAACCGCCAAAATTGGTTACGAAGGCAATATCAAAGGCGCGCTGCTGGCCCCGCCAACCCTGCCCACCACCGCCCCCGCCGTGAACGTGGCCCAGGTACGCGAGCACCCGGAACAGTTCACCATTGTGGATATCCGCAACCGCAACGAGGCCCAAACGCCGGTTTTCGCTAACGCTCTGGTCATTCCGCTGCCCGAACTGCGCGAGCGCGCCCACGAAATCCCGACCGGCAAACCCATCCTCGTGCATTGCGCGGGCGGCTATCGCTCGGCGGCGGGCACCAGCATCGTGCAGGCCGCGCTACCCGCCGCGCAGGTGCTGGATTTGGGCGAGGCCGTGACGGATTTTCAGGCACCGGCCGAGCATTAGACAGCAGCTTAAAGCTAAAAAAATAACGTCGAAAAATAATAGATGCGCTACTTCACATTAGTTGTATTAGCTGGGCACTTGCTTTTTAGTTGGCAACAGGCTGCCCCTAAAACAACTTCTGAGACTGCCGGAAAAACAATAAAACCGGCAGATGATAAAGCGCAAATTCAACAGCTTATCAGGCAAGTGGTGAATTGGGGCGAATCAGCAAAATCAATTAATCTGCTGCCACTATTGACTACTAATAAAAGTGACTATTGCATTGGCATGAATTTAAAAATGCACAAGCTGAATCTTGAGAAGCTGAAAGCGGCCAATTTTTTCGCAGCAGAATTTATTGAGAATTACAATCAAATAATTCTGACACTTGACCAGAAAATAAGAAGAAAAGAAATTGAAAAATGGCACGCCAATGGCGAATTGCCGCCGCTCAATTTCGCCAGTAATGTCGACCCCTGGACTTTATGCCAAGACGTTCCATACGATAAGCCAAATCCGTACGATTTTATCAAAACAAACGTCATCACCTTAGATAACCACCAAGGCATGGCCTACTGGAAATGGGGAAAACTTGACGCAAATACCGACGCAAGCTGGAAAGCATTTACTTATCGATTTAGGGTTGTGAAAGAGAATGGGAAATGGAAAGTTGCCTACCTGCAAGGGTTTGACTTTAAAAACAGCACCAGCAAAGCCGGACTATAATGAGGAAGGGGAAATTAACGACTTGCTACTAGGCATTACTGGCTGGCCTGGACGGTATCTTTGAAGTAGTGCGGACTTTCAATCCGCGCTACTTTTTGAATTACTCTACCCTATGCGCGTTCTCCACACCGCCGACTGGCACCTCGGCCAGCACTTCCTCACCGGCCAGGAACGCACCACCGAGCAGCAGGCTTTCCTCGACTGGCTGCTAATCACGGTGAAGGCCCAGGCCATTGATACGCTGGTAATTGCCGGCGACATCTTCGACACCCAGTCGCCCTCCTACACGGCGCAGGAGCAGTATTACACCTTCCTGGTACGGATGCAGAGCACCGGCTGCCGCGACATTGTGGTGGTGGGCGGCAACCACGACTCGCCCACCATGCTCAATGCCTCGCGGCAATTGCTGCGGCAGCTGCGCATTCACGTAGTAGGCGGCGTGCCCGCCGACCATACCGAGCAGGTGCTGCACCTGGCCGGGCCCGACGGCCGGCCCGGGCTGGTAGTATGCGCCGTGCCCTTCCTGCGCGACCGCGACATTCGCCTGGCCGTGGCCGGCGAAAGCCCCGACGACCGCCAGCTGCGCATTCGCCAGAGCATTGCCGGCCACTATGCAGCGCTGTCGGAGCTGGACGTGGTGCGCCGCCTGCGCGAGCAGGACATGGCCGTGCTCGCCACCGGCCACCTTTACGCGGCCGGCGGCGAGGCCCGCGAGGGGGCCGAGCGCGACGTGCACATCGGCGGGCTGGGGCTGGTGGGAGCCGAGCATTTCCCGGCCGCCTTCGACTACGTGGCCCTGGGCCATCTGCACCGCCCGCAGGTGGTGGGCGGCCGGGCCCACATCCGCTACTCGGGCTCGCCGGTGCCGTTGTCTTTCACCGAGGCCAATGATAAGCAGCAGGTGCTGCTACTGGAGTTTAAGGGAGCCGGCGCGCCCACGATTACCACCCTGCCGGTGCCGGTGGCGCGGCGGCTGCAGCGCTTCCACGGCACGCTCGACGAGGTGGAGGCCGACATTCTGGCCTACGACAACGCGGCCTTTCCGCTCGTGGCTTGGGCCGACGTGCTGGTGCGCTCCGACGAAACGCCCGCCGAGGTGCAGCGCCGCGTACAGGCAGTATTGGAGCTAAAGAAACTGGAAGTAGTGGCCCCGCGCGGCGTACGCCACCAGCGCGCCACCGAGCAGCCCGACCTCGCCGCCGACCTGGCCCCGCTCGCGCAGCTGCACGAGCTGACCGTGGATGAGGTATTTGGCCGGCGGGTGGCGGGCCTGCCACCGGAACGGGCGGCGGCCCTCACAGCCACGTTCGGCGAGTTGCGCCAGCTGCTGGGCGAGGCCGAGCTGGCGGCCGGAACGGGTGAAACGCCCGGATGATGGCCAGTGCCCGGCGACAATTTCATGGACTTTTCCGGACAGTAAAAGGCCATGCAGAGCTTGACGAAGCATTTCGCTTGTGGCTGTAAGTTAATCGCCAAGCGGGTGCCTGATTAATGGGCAGGCGGGATACTTCATCGCTGTTTGATGCGCTGCATGACTTTTTATTAGTCGGAATTCTTATTCGGGAATAGCCCTGATTTCCGAAATGCGCACATAATTCAATACTTTTAACTCATCATTCAGCCCAAAATTTGTGAAAAAACATATAATCTTATATCCTGCCATACTGCTTATGCTGGGTGGTTATTTTTCGACTCCGGTTTATGGCCAGTCCTCCTATGCGGGCGCTCCCGGGGCTGTTATTGGCTTAGTGCGGATGATTGCCGACCAGAAAAAAGCCAACGATGCCATTCTTGCCCGAACGACGACCACAACGACTTACCGCGGGCAAAGCTTGGTGATGAAGCGGTGCCCGGAAGACGTGGTGGCCGGCGATGCGGCTGACCGTATCACCCAGCTCGAAACCCAGCTCGGCCTTTGCCACACGGCCCTACTTGCCGACTCGACGAGCCGCACTTGTCCACCCGAACTAGAAGCAGCCATTCGGGCCAACCTCAACTACATTGGGTCGGCCCGCCCGGGCTGGAGCCTGCAGACGTACCGCCAGGAATTAAAGTTTTACCTGACGGAGGATAAACGCCGCCAGCATGCGGCTACTTCGGCAACAGCCAAATAGGCTGCTTTCGCCGCATTTCAGTTGACTCCGCGCCCATCTCGCCCGCCTTTTGCGGACAAGATGGGCGTAATTTTAGGCCATGAAAATTATCAGCGTCCGCTTCGCTAACCTGAACTCGCTGCCCGGACCGTTCCTGATTCGCTTCGACGAAACGCCCCTGGCCGATACGGGGCTCTTTGCCATTACGGGGCCCACAGGCGCGGGCAAAAGCACGCTGCTCGATGCCATTGCGGTGGGCCTCTACGGCCGCGTACCACGCCACGACCGGCAGGTGGGCGAGATGGTGAGCCGCCACGCACCCCACGCGTTTTCGGAAGTGGAATTCGAAGTACTCGAAACTAACCCCGACACCGGCACGGTGGACCGGGTGCGCTACCGCTCGCGTTGGGAGGTGAAGCGCAAAACCCGGGGCGACGACAAAGGCGGCCTCGGCCAGGATGCCATGACGCTGGTCATGAGCCCGTCGGGCGTAGCAGTGGTATCGGGTAAGGAGGCGGTGCCGGCGCGGGTGAGCGAGGTTTCGGGACTGGATTTTGGGCAGTTTGAGCAGTCGGTACTGCTGAGCCAGGGCAAGTTTGCGCGCTTCCTGCACGCGCCCGAAAAGGAGCGCAGCGCCCTGCTGGAGAAGATGACCAACGTGGGCATCTACTCACGGCTGAGTGTGGCGGCCTATGAGAAGGCCCGGGAGGAAGAGCTGAAAACCAAGCTGCTGCGTGCCAAGCTGGAAGCGACCCGGCTGCTGGCCGACGAAGAGCGGGCGGCCCTGGAAACCCAGCTCGACGTGCTGCACCAGCTGACTGAACAGCACTATGAAGAGCAGCTGGAGCTGACCCTGGGCCTGACCTGGCGCACCATTCTGGACCAGCTCGACCGGCAGCTCACGGACACGGCCCGCGAGGTGGAGCGCCTGCACCGCGCCGACGAAACCCTGCAACCCGAGTTTGCCCGGCTCGACGGCCACACCCGCGCCGCCGCCGTGGCCACTCCCCTGGCCCGGGCCGATGACGCCCACCAAACCCTGCTTCGCCTCGCCGACAACCTCCACCAGCTGGAACTGACGCACCCGGCCCTGGCCTCGGCCGTGGGCCAGGCCAACAGTGCCCTCACCGAGGCCCGGGAGGCGCACGCCACGGCTGAAACCAAAGAAGCCACGCTACGGCCCGTGCTGACCCTGGCCCGGGAAGCTGATATTGCCCTGGCGGCCGCCGAGAACCAGCTGGCCAAAACCACGCAGGCGCAGGCGGATGCGCAGCGGGAATACGACGCCAAGGAGGCCATTCACACGCAGCAAGGGCAGACCGTGGCGACGCTGACAGAGCAAAAAACCACGCTCGAAAGCTGGATTTTGGCGCATAACCACGAGAACGACCTGGCCGCGGCGCTGGCCGAAATTAAGCGGGAGCTGCTGGATTTGGAGGGCGTGACCACCCCGCAACGGGCCCTAGAAACCCGGCAGAACGAGCTGCTGAAAACCCTGCAGTCGGCGGCCGATGACTTCAAGCGCCTTCAAAAAGCCGAAGCCGATGCCCTGGCCAACCAGCAGCGCCTCGTGGCCCAGGGCCGCCCCCACCGCGCCGAGCGCGACGCCCTGCTGCAGGATACCGACGCGGCCGCTCTCGCCGGGCGTGAGGCCACCCTCACGGCGCAGCTGAATCTGTGCCAGCGCCTGCTGCCCCTGGCCCAAGTGGCGCAGAAACAGCAGGCCCGCGCCCAGGAAATCGACCAGCAGCACGCGGCCGAAGCCGAGGCGCTTCGCCCGGCCGAGCAGGACTTCAGCCACCTCAAAACCCGGCGCGACGACGGGCAGCGCCTGCTCGAAAGCTACCAGCGCGAGCTGCGCACCCGCCAGGCGCTGGCCGACCTCAATACGCACCGCCACCAGCTGCGCGATGGCGAGCCCTGCCCGCTCTGCGGCGCGCTGGAGCACGCTTTTGCCGCCGATTTCACGGCCGGGGCCGATGAGCAGGAACAACGGGTAACCGCCCAGCAAGCGGCCCTCGCGCAGCTGGACCAGGCCCTGAGCTTGGCCGACAAGGCCCTGGTGCGCCGGCAAACCGAGCAGCAGCAGCGCCTGCTACGCCGCCAGGAAGCCGCCGAAGCGGCCACCCTGGCCCGCGCCGAAGCCGCTGAGCTGGACGATGCCTTGGCTCCCGCCCTGCCCGACCCGGCCGACCCCGCCGTCATTCAGCTGCGCCTCGCCGAAACCCGCGCGGCCCAGGCGGCGGCCGCAGCCACCTGCCAGCAGTTGGCCGGCTTGGAGAAAATACTGGCCGAGCTAAAGGAGCAGCACAGCACGGCCGGCACCCAGGCCCTCCAGGCCAAAGGCGAAGCCGCCCTGGCCCAACAGCGCCACGAAACGACTCAAAATGAGCTGGCCAACCTAAAAAATGAGCTGACCGACTACCGCCAGCAAGCGGCCAACTACCGCCACGAGATTCAGGGCATGCTGGCTCCCCACGCGCTGGTACTGCCTCCAGCGCAGCCCTACGACGGGGTTTTGGCGACCCTCGGCGAACGGGCGGCCATCTACGCCGCGCAGCTGGAGGCCCGGAACAGCCTCGACAAAGACCTCACCCGGCAGCAGGCGCAATACGATTCGCAGGTGGAGGCGCTGAACCAACTGCGGGCCCAGCTCCGGGCCAGTGCCGAAACGCTGGCCGCCGAGCAGCTGACGCTTCGGCAGCAGCGCGACGCCCGGTTGGCCGGCTACTCCGGCCCCGACCCGGCCCACGAGCAGGAACAGCTGCACCAGCACACCCTGGCCCTGGCCCGCGCCCTGCAGGCCGCCCAAACCGAACACGAAAGCCACCAGCAGGCGCTAACCAAAAACCGCACGCTGTTCGCCCAGCTTCAGCAGGAAGAAGCCCAGTACCGCACCACCGCCGAAATCCGCCAAACGGAGCTAGCCGCCGCGCTCGCCACCGCCGGCCTTGCCACGGCCGGGGAGGCCCGCGCCCTGCTCCTGCCCGCCGCCGAGGCCGGGCACCTCACCCAGCTGCGCCAGGACCACCGCACCAACCAGGCCGCCGCCACCCGCCGGCTCACCGACCTCACCGCCGAGCTCAACCGCCACGCCGAGGCCGGCCTCACGCCCCACGCCGCCGCCGAGCTTGCCTCCCAGCTCAACACGCTTTCGGCGGCCGATGACATTTTGCAGCAGCAGCTGGGCGCGATTGGCAACCAGCTCGGGCAGGACGATGAGGCCCGCCGACTCCTGGCGGCCGGCCTGTACGAACTCACCGTGCGCCAGCAGGAAGAGCAGCGCTGGCAGGACTTGAGCGAGCAGATTGGCTCGGCGCGCGGCGACAAGTTCAGCCAGTTTGCCCAGGGCCTCACGCTCTCGCACCTGGCCCGGCTGGCCAACCTGCGCCTGCGGCAGCTCACGGGCCGCTACACCATTCTCAAAACGCCCAACCGCAACCTGGAGCTGCAAATCGTCGACCACGACCAGGCCGACACCGTGCGGCCCATGGCCTCGCTCTCGGGTGGCGAAAGCTTTTTGGTGAGCCTGGCCCTGGCCCTGGGCCTGAGCGAACTGGCCGGCCACAAGGCCCGCATCGAGTCGCTGTTTATCGATGAGGGCTTTGGCACGCTCGACCCCGATGCCCTAAACACGGCCCTCGATGCGCTGGAACGGTTACAGCACTCGGGCAAAATGATTGGCATCATCTCCCACGTTTCCGACCTCAAGGAGCGCATCGGTACCCAGATTCGGGTGCGGCCCGGCGCGGGCGGCAACAGCACCGTGCACATCGTAGACGGCCGCGGCGACGAAACCGACTGCGCGGCGTAGAGACGCACGTGTGCGACGCTACATCCCGGCGGCCTTCACCTCGGCCCAGGTCCAATATTTTTTGGGCTGAATGCCCGCGTAGCCAGCCTGGAAAAACGCCACGACTTCTCCCTCGAATATTTCCGGGGAGATGGAAGAGGCGTAAATCGGTCGGCCATCAGGGTCTGCGTAGCGCTGGGCTTTGGTAAGTTTTTGGCCGGTGAGGCGCAGCAGTGGGCCGGTGTCGGTGATGCCGTCGGCGGCCCAGGCGCGGCCGCTGGTTTCCAGCGCGTTCAGACGGGCAACCAGCGGGGCTAATGGCAGGCGCGGCCGCGTGGGGCGGCTTTCGAGGTCAATCCAGGTGGTGTATTTGTATTCGAGCTCATAGCGCTGGCCTTCGTACAGGCTCAGCACGGTATCGAAGCCGGCGGTGGGGCCAAACAGGGCGTAGTAAGGCACTGGTGTGGGCGTTTGCATCACGGTTAGCCCGATTTTGGGGTAATTGCGGCGGTGCGTTGGCGGCTGCTGCAACCGGGCGGCGGCAGCTTGCACCCGCTCATACTCGGGCTGCCAGACGGCGCGGCCAGCTTCCGGATTTTCAAGTATTTCCGCGAGGCGCGGCAGAAACCAGGTGAATTTCTCAGCCGAAGCCTCGTCCTCGCGGCGGCGGCGGGCCGGGGCCCCAAACGGCTCGTAAAAACGTGTTTTTTCTTCCCCATTCAGCCAACACACCACTTGCAGCGCGGGGCTGGCGAGCGGATGCGCGAAGTCGAGCTCGCGGAAATCGCCCAGGGTGGCCACCAGACGCAGCAATGCTTCGTGGCGCAGGGCCAGCTCCGGGTGCAGCAAGCTCCACACGCCCACGAAGCCGTCCACATCGAAGTGATTGGCCGTCACGGCCGCCGCTTCGAGGCCGGGCGTTTCGGGGTGGTGCAGCGCCCGCAGCGCCGAGCCCGCGCTGGTATCGTCGCGCAGCGCGGGCGGGGTAAGGGCTCCGCGCCAATGCGCCAGCGTGAGGGTGGCCCCGTTTCCCACACTGTCGACCACCACGGTGGGTTGCTGCCGAAGCTGCGCGAAAGGCACGAAATAGCGGTTCATGAGCCAAAGCTGAGGAAAAAAATACTGCCGCAGCCTGGCTGCGCCAAAAGCCAGCGCAGCAGCCAGGGCCCTAAACGCAAAAAAATCGGACTATCTTGACGGCACCTACCATCTCCCCCACCCGGGTATTTGCTACTGTGGCCGACTTTTTTCTTTCACTCGCCGAATAAGTCACCGGCCAGCCCACGACTGGAATAAATATTTACACACAGTCGCTACTGGCTATTAGCTAACTATTTGCGAAACCAAGTTTACTGTACTAACTTGGCAAACAATGCGTGCCATTAGCAGCATTATGCAACGGCATTCTGCAGTTGTACTTCAACGGTTTTCTCATTTTTCTCTATTAACCTGTGATGATACTCGTACCTGCCTCCCTGCTCCGCAAACTGCCGGTTGCCGGCCTGCTACTGGGTCTGCTGCTGCTCGCTACTGCCCCCGCTGCCAAGGCGCAAACGTGGATGGTGAGCACTACCGCCCAAATCAAGCTCGGCGTTCTTGACAAATACGGGCAGCTCGGCCCTTATACCGCCACCTTTATCGTGCACAACGAACGTAATGGCAAAGACTATTACCTGGTGAAGGAGCTGGCCAAAGGCCAAACCGGGGTCGATGTTCTCTTCCCCACCGATGCGTCGGACCCCGAGTACTTTAAAGCCGAATCGGGCGAAGCGGCCTCGGCCATTCCGGGCCGCTACACCTGGGAGTGCCGCGTGAAAGGAGTACGGGCCGTGGGCGGGCACTTCATCTTCCCCGAGGTCGGCAACGATATTTCGGTGGTGCAGCGCTAGCCGTCCAGCCAAACGTAACTAAAAGCCCGGCCCATAGCCGGGCTTTTTCGTTTTCACGTATTCGGAAGCTGGAACCGCTCCGGCCCCGCCGCCGCGGCATCCGCCGTTATCATCCCGAACTTCGCACTTTTTCAATTCCTCCCGTGCCCCGCAAGTCCTTCTCCGAACTCATCGATAGCCCCGGCATGCCCGTGCTGGTCGATTTTTTTGCCACCTGGTGCGGCCCCTGCAAAACCATGGCTCCCATTCTGGAGCAGGTGGCGGCCCAGCACGGTGGCAAGCTGCGCGTCATCAAGATTGATGTGGACCGCAACCAGGCCGTGGCCCAACAATACCGCGTGCAGAGCATTCCGACGCTCATACTCTTTCACAAAGGGCAGCCAGTGTGGCGGCAGGCCGGCGTGGTGGCCGCCCCGCAAATTGCGCAGGCGCTGCGGCCTTTCGTGGAGCAATAGCCCATCAGGCACAAACTATCCGGCCTGAGACGGCGTTGCGGGAGGGCTACCTTTGTGCTTCGCCCTGTTCGCTGCTGTATGGTTTTTGGTTTGACGACGCGCTGTTTCTGGATTATTCCTTTTCTGGTTTTGCTGAACGTGGTGCCCGGCCGGGCGCAGGATGCCGCACGCATAATCCTGAGCGGTACCGTACGCGGGGCCCACGGCGAAACGCTGCCCGGAGCCAGCGTAGCCGTGCCTGCACTGGCTACCGGTACGGCCGCCGACTCGGTGGGCCACTACCGCCTGCCGCTGCCGCCCGGCCGGGTGCAGCTGGTGGTCACATCCATCGGCTACCGCACCATTACCCGCGACCTGAACCTGACCAAAAGCCAGCGCCTAAGCTTCGACCTCGAAGAGAGTAACCAGGAGCTGGGCGAGGTGCTGGTAACTGGCAGCGTGTCGCTGGAGCAGAAGCTGAAAACCACGCAGATGGGGGTCGAGCACCTCAGTATTCGGGAGGCCAAGCTGCTGCCGGCCCTGTTTGGGGAAGTTGACATTCTGAAGACCCTGCAACTGAAGCCTGGCGTGCAGAGCGGCGGCGAGGGCACCAGTGGCCTGTTCGTGCGCGGCGGCTCGGCCGACCAGAACCTGGTGCTGCTCGATAACACGGTAGTGTATAACCCCAACCACTTGTTCGGGCTGTTCTCAGTGTTCAACTCCGACGCGGTACAGAGCGTGGATTTGTATAAGTCGGGTTTTCCGGCGCAGTTTGGCGGGCGGCTCTCGTCGGTAGTGGATGTGAAGCTGCGCGAGGGCGACCGGCAGAAGTACGTTACCACGGGCGGCATCGGGCTGATTTCGTCGCGCGGCACGTTCGAGGGCCCTATCAACAAGGGCAAAGGCTCGTTCATCGTGAGCGGGCGGCGCACGTATTTCGACATTTTCACCCGGGCCATCAACAAGCGTAACGAGCGCAAACCCGATTACAGCCCCATTCCCGACTACTACTTCTACGACCTCAACGCCAAGGCCAACTACACGCTCGGCGAGAAAGACCAGCTGTTTCTGACCGGCTACCTGGGCCGCGACGTGTTTGGCTTCAGCAGCAATAATGGCTTCAATTTCAGTTTTCAGTGGGGCAATACGCTGGGTTCGCTGCGCTGGAACCACGTGTTTTCGCCCAAGCTGTTCGTGAATACCACGGCTTCGGTTTCTGACTACAAATACACCCTCACCAACAAGCTCGACCAGTTCAGCTTCACGCTGGGCTCGCGCATCACGGATTACTCCGGGCGTACCGATTTCGAGTACACGCCCAACGACCGGCACCAGCTGAAGTTCGGGGCCATGCTCACCCAGCACACGTTCGGCGTGGGCCGGCTCGATGCCAACTCCGCCGACGGCCGCGTGAACTTCGGCTCCGACATCAACTACTACGGCCAGGATGGCGCGCTTTACGCTTCCGATAACTACAAGGCCACCGACAAGCTGCAGCTCGAAGGCGGCCTGCGCCTGTCGGGCTTCCGCAGCGGCGACAACCAGTACGGCGGCCTGGAGCCGCGCGCGGCGGCCCGCTACTCGCTTAACGACAAAACCTCGTTCAAGCTGAATTACGCGCTGATGTACCAGTACGTGCACCTCGTCACGAACTCGGGCGCGACCCTGCCGACGGACATCTGGTACCCCTCGCGGCTACGCGTGAAGCCGCAGCGCTCGCAGCAGGTGAGCGGCGGGGGCAGTTTTCTGCTTTTTGGCGGCAAGTACCTGCTCACAAACGAGCTTTACTATAAGTGGGGCCGGAATCAGGTCGATTTCCGCGACGGCGCGCAGCTGTTTGCCAACCCGGATTTGGACGCGGAGTTCATCTTCGGCAAGAGTTGGTCTTACGGCAACGAGGTGTATCTGGAAAAGAAAACCGGCCGCACCACCGGCTGGATTGGCTACACCCTGGCCTGGAGCTGGCGCAATTTCCAGCCCCAGAACGGCACCAACGGCGTGAACGGCGGCCAGGATTTCCACCCCAACTACGACCGTCGCCACAACCTGACCGTGGTGGTCATTCACCAGCTCAACGCGCGGCTGAGCCTCACGGCCAGCTTCATCTACACCTCGGGTAACCTGACCACGCTGCCGCTGGGCCGCTTTGGGGTGCAGGATATTCCGGGCTCCAGCGTGGGCATCGACCCGCGCCCGGTGCCCATCTACCCCGACCGCAACTCCTACCGCCTCATCCCCTACCACCGGCTCGACCTCGGCGCGGTGTATAAAATCGGCTCCCGCCGCAACCAGGATTTGACGCTGAGCATCTACAACGCCTACAACCGGCGCAACGCCTATTTCGTGTTTTTCGACACCGTGCGCGACAAGGCCACCGACCGCGTCACGGGCTTCGCGGCCAAGCAGGTTTCGCTGTTCCCGGTTATCCCGTCGCTGACGTACAATTTCCGCTTCTGACGCTTTGCTGCTAACACCATGCCCGTCATGCTGAGCTTGTCGAAGCATGACAGCCTGAATTATCCCAGTCCATGCCTCCCTCATTTAAACTTCCCATTGCCCTGCTGCTGCTGGCCCTGGCCGGCTGCGGCAAGCTGCAGAACGACATCAACGTGCCGTTGCCCACCTACTCGGCCGAGCTGGTGCTGGAGTGTTACCTGGAGCCCGGCAAGGTGCCCAGCCTGGCCGTGACGACCTCCGTGCCCTACCTGGGCGCAGTGCTACCGCAGGTGCCCACCGACGTGACGGTGACCCTGACGCTGCCCAACGGCGTGCCCGTACCGCTGGCTTTCAACCCCAACTACAAGGCGCTGGTCGACACGACTTCGGGCGAAAAATTCCATTCGCACATTGGCCGCGATATTTTGGTCGCGAGAGCCGGCGACGTGTTTAAAATCGACGTGCGGGACACCAAGGGCCGCCACATCACGGGCACCACCACCGTGCTGGCCCCCATTCCGATTGATTCGGTGGAATACAAGTTCAACGACAAAACCGGAAAGGAGCGCAAGGCATATTTCCTCACCAATTTCCGCGACCCGACCACACCCGACGACTGCTACCGCCTGCAGCTGCACAAGGGCGACCCGGCCAAAAAAGCCCTGTTGAAATCGCCGGAAGTCGACTTCTCGGTGCAGGACCGGCTGCTCAACGGCAAGCCGTTTGTGCTGGGCACCAGCTACCGCTTCAACCCCGGCGATACCGTGACGGCCACCCTCTACCACACCGACCTGGCGTATTTCCAATTCCGGCAGTCGGTGCGCGACGCCCGTCAGGCCAATGGCAACCCGTTTGCGCAGCCCTCGGGCATCTACAGCAACGTGCAGGGCGGCGTGGGCATCTTCACGGTGCTCAGCGGCACGAACGCCACCAAAGTGCTGGCGAAATAGCTCAACTGAAAATAAGCTGCCGCCCAGGCAACCAACCCAGCCGACGCGGCATCCTACGAGCATTACTCACCCTAATTTTCATTTTTTCTTTCCCATGAATTCCTTCCGCTACACCCTCCTCGCGCTGGCGCTAACTACCATTAGCCTCGGCAGCTGCAAAAAAGACTCGCCCGACATGCCGGTGCCAACCACCCTCACGGCTACGCAGCAGCTCACCACCGGCAGCTGGCGCCTCGACCAGGTGAAGGAAGGCGGCCAGGTTACCGGTACCGGGGCCAACATCAAGGACCAGTACTCGCTCACGTTCCGGGCCGACGGCAGCTACACCCAGAAAACGCTGGCCACCAGCACCACCTATCCCGGCACCTGGATGCTAATGACCAACAACACCATGTTGCATCTCACGGATAACAAGGGCACCAGCACCGAGTACAGCGTCGCGGCACTTTCGGCTACCGAGCTGCGCTACAGCTTCACCAACAGAAACGGCATGACCGAGGAGCGCACCTTTTCGGCCCAGCCGTAGTTTTTTTTCTCAGCCGTCTTACTGAACGCAGTGAAGCACCTTACCACGCCGGAACGACTTATTCCAGCGTGATAAGGTGCTTCACTGCGTTCAGCTCAACAATCCCTCGGCTTACCGCCCTTCCACTACCTTCTTAATTAAGGCCGTGAGGCGGGGCTCGGCGGCGGCGGCGGCGGCGAAAATATCGGCCAGCACCACGGGCTTGAGGTGGCCGGGCGCGCACAAGTCGGTAATGACCGACACGGCCAGCACCGGCAGACCCAGGTGGCGGGCGGCAATAACTTCAGGCACGGTGCTCATGCCCACGGCATCGGCCCCGATGGTGCGCAGGTAGCGGTACTCGGCGGGGGTTTCGAGCATGGGGCCGGGCACGCTGGCATATACCCCGCGCCGGGTGGTGCCGGCCTGGCCCAGTGCCTGGGCGGCGGCTTCGGCGCGGGCCAGCAAGTCGGCATCGTAGGGCGCAAACATGTCGGGGAAGCGTGGGCCGAGCTCATCGAGGTTGGGACCAATGAGTGGGTTGCCGGGCTGCAGGTTGATGTGGTCGTCAATCAGCATCAGGTCAGCAATTTTGAAGTCGGGATTCAGCCCGCCGGCGGCATTACTCACCAGCAGCTGCCCAATGCCCAGCAGCTTAAGCACGCGCACCGGCATGGCCACCTGCTGCATGCTGTAGCCCTCGTAGTAGTGGAAGCGGCCTTGCAGCACGGCCACCTTTTTGCCGCCCATGCGGCCCAGCAGCAGCCGCCCGGCGTGGCTCTCCACGGTGCTCAGCGGGAAGTGCGGAATATCGGCGTAGTTGATTTCGTGGGCCACTTCGACTTCTTTAGCCAGTGCCCCGAGGCCGGTGCCAAGGATAATACCGATTTCGGGCTGGAAATTTTGCGAGTTGGCCTGGATGTAGGAAGCGGCTTCTTTAAGATGGGAAAGCATTTCTATTCTGGTTAAAATTTGTCATCCTGAGCGGAGCAAAGGACCTTGACACGCCTGAACAATGAGTTCAAACGTGACAAGCTCCTTCGCTCCGCTCAGGATGATAGTTTCCTATTGATGAGAGTTACTTGATTTCGAGCGAATACGGCAGCTTGGCCTGCACGCCGCGCAGTTGCAGCAGTTGCTGGTACTGCGCATAAGCCGGGTACAGCGGCCCCAGCTCGGCCTTGATGGCGCGGGTTTTCACTTCAACGTCATCGCCGCCAAAGCGGGCCATCAGGGCTTCAAAAGTCGAGCGCTGGCGGGGCAGGCGCTGCACGCGGTAATCGTCGGCCTTGAGGTGGGCGCGGGCGGCGGCAATGTTCAGCGCATCCTGGTAGTCGCCGAGCACGTCGACCAAGCCGTTGCTTTTGGCTTCGAGGCCGCTCCAGACACGGCCCGAGGCCAGGCGGCGCAGGCGCTCGACGGGCATGTGGCGGCCCAGGGCGGCTTTGCTGGTGAAGTCGGCGTAAATGTTATTCACCTCGCCCTGCAACACCTTTTTCTCAAAATCCGTCAGCGGGCGGGTGATGGTGGGTAGGTCGGAAAACTTGCCGGTCGTCACGCGGTCGACGGTGATGCCGAGCTTGTCGGCCAACAGTGGCTGAATGTTGGGCAGCACCCCAAACACGCCGATGGAGCCCGTAATGGTATTTGGATGCGCCACGATGGTGTCGCAGGCCATGGCAATGTAGTAGCCGCCCGAAGCCGCCACGTCGCTCATGCTGGCAATAATCGGCTTCACCTTCTTGGTCAGCGACACTTCGCGGTAGATGATATCCGAAGCCAGCGACGAGCCGCCGGGCGAGTTGATGCGCAGCACTACGGCCTTCACCTTATCATCAAGCCGGGCCTTGCGGATGGCCTCGGCGAACTTGGTGCTGCCGATGTTGTCGTCGGAGCCCTTGCCGGTTACGATGTCGCCCTCGGCGTAGATGACGGCAATGCGGTTGCCGCTGGTAGTGCCTTCTTTTTCGTCGGCTTTATCGCCGCTGCTGTAGTCGTCGAGGCTCACCAGGTTGGGCTTTTTGTCCTTGGCCAGGCCCAGCTTGCCGCGCATATAGTCCTGCACCTCGTCGAAGTAGCCGAGCTTGGTCACCATCTTCAGGCGCAGGGCATCGGGGGCGTTGTGCACCAGCATCGAGTCGGAAATCACCTTCAGGCGGGCCGGGGCGATGCCGCGCGACTTGGCCACCTGGCCAATCATATGCCCGTTGATGGAGTTGAGGAACGACACGGTCTGGTAGCGGGCCGAGTCGGAGAAATTCTCGCGAAAAAACGGCTCCACGGCGCTCTTGAAGGAGCCCACGCGGAAGATGTAGGGCTCGATGCCGGCCTTCTCGAACAGCCGCTTGTAGAACATCACCTCCGAGCTCAGGCCGTTGAATTCCAGGGTACCCTGCGGATGCAGGTAAATCTCATCGGCGATGGACGACAGGTAGAAGCTCTTCTCGGAACTCACCTCGTGGTAGGCCACCACGAATTTGCCCGATTTCTTGAAGTCGAGCAGTGCGTCGCGCACCTCCTCCAGCGAAGCCATGCCGCCCTGCACCAGCTCCAGGTTCAGCAAAATGCCTTTGATGTCGCCGTCGGTTTTGGCGCGGCCAATGGCTTCTTTGATTTCAATGAGGCCGGTCGAGCTATTGCCGCCAAAGGGGCCGAATTCCCGGCCGCGGCCGCGCTCCGTCAGGGGCTCATTCAGCTTGAGCTCCAGCACGGAGTTGGCGGCTACTTCTTTCTTGCCGTCGCTGCTGGCAGCCGCACCGATAATGCCGGCAAGAATCAAGAAACCGATAAAACTAAACGCAACCAGCCCCACGAGGGTAGCCAGCACGAATTTGAAGAATTGACGCATGATGCAGTTGAAAGGTTGAGAGAGTAAATGTAGGCCCGGGGGCCGAATCAATGGGATTGGGGCGAGCAGGTAATGAGTTCATCGTTGCAAAAGCGGCGGCATTACAGGTATCCCGTCATGTTGAGCTTGTCGAAGCATCTCTACTGCGAGAGTAAAATCAATCGGCAGAATTACTTACCCAGTAGAGATGCTTCGGCTGCGCTCGGCATGCCGTTCATTTATCAGCCAGAAGCGGTGCCTAATACCCATACTTCTCGCCCCACCAACCGCGCAGCCGCTCCTGTATTTTTACCTCGCTGGCGTTGTGGCCGGGCTCGTAGAAGCGTTTGCCGCTCAGCGCGTCGGGCAGAAACTCCTGCGCTTCGAAGTTGCCCTCGCCGTTGTGCGAGTAGGCGTATTCCTGGCCGTAGCCGAGCTGCTTCAGCAGGCGCGTGGGGGCGTTGCGCAGCGGTACCGGCACGGGGTACACGCCGTTGGCCTTCACCTCGGCCTGCGCCGCCCGGATGGCCAGGTAGGCGGCGTTGCTCTTCACCGAAGTGGCCAGGTAGATAACCGTTTGGGCCAGAATCAAATCTGACTCGGGCAGGCCGATGACGGTGCAGGCCTGGAAGCAGCTGGTGGCCAGCATCAGGGCGTTGGGGTTGGCGTTGCCGATGTCTTCGGAAGCCAGAATGAGCATGCGGCGGGCAATGAACTTCACGTCCTCGCCGCCTTCCAGCATCACGGCTAGGTAGTAGAGCGCGGCGTTGGGGTCGGAGCCGCGAATGCTTTTGATAAAGGCCGAAATCACGTCGTAGTGCATCTCGCCGCCCTTGTCGTAGCGGGCCAGGGGCCGCTGGGCTATCTCCTGCACCACCGCATCGGTAATCTGAATGACGCCCTTTTTATCGGGCGGCGTGCTTTGCACCACAATTTCGAGCAAGTTGAGCAGCTTGCGGGCGTCGCCCCCACTCAGGGCCAGCAAGGCGTGGTCTTCTTTCAGAACGACTTTTTTTTGCTGGAGCGCCGCATCTTCGGTCAGGGCTTTCTGCACCAGCCCGTGCAACGTGTCGGCCCCCAGTGCTTCGAGCACATACACCTGGCAGCGCGAGAGTAGCGCCGGGATGACTTCGAACGAGGGATTCTCCGTGGTCGCGCCAATCAGCGTCACGGTGCCGTGCTCCACCGCGCCCAGCAGCGCATCCTGCTGCGCCTTGCTGAAACGGTGGATTTCATCAATAAAGAGCACCGTGCCGCGCTGCCGCTTGGCCTTTTCAATTACGTCGCGCACGTCTTTCACGCCCGCATTGATGGCGCTGAGGGCCGAAAAGGGATGCTTCAACTCCGCGGCCAGCAGGTGGGCCAGGGTGGTTTTGCCCACGCCGGGCGGCCCCCACAATATCAGGCTGGGCAGGCGGCCGGCGTTGAGGTAGCGGCGCAGCACGCCGGTATCACCCACCAGGTGCTGCTGGCCGGCGTAGTCGGCCAGGCGGCGGGGGCGCTGGCGCTCGGCCAGGGGGGCATCGGGCCCGGGGCCGGGCGGCGGGCTGAAGGCGGCAGGTTCGTCGTCGGGGAAGAGGTTCATCGGGCGGGAAGCTTTAGCTTGCCGTTGAAAGGCGGCAACAAGCACCGCAAAGTTCGGGTTAAAGGCCGACGCTTTCGACTACCAGCCAACAGCGCAAGCTGAAGCTTACGCCACCTTTATGCGCAATTCCCTCCGCGTGCACGCGGCCCTCTTTTTCGTTGCCCTCATCTACGCGGCCAACTATTCGCTCTCCAAGGATGTGATGCCGAAGTACATGGGGCCGTTCGGCATCGTTACGCTGCGCATTGTGGGGGCGGCGCTGTTCTTTGCCGTCATCAAATACTTCGTGGCCCCGCAGGATAAAATCATCGGCCGGGCCGACAACCTGCGCGCCCTTACGTGCGGCGTGCTGGGCATTGGGGTGAACCAGCTGCTGTTTTTTTCGGGCCTGAACCTAACGTCGCCCATCAGCGCGTCGCTGCTGCAAACCATCGCGCCCATCGTGGTAGTAATTGCCTCGGCCCTGCTGCTGAGCGAGAAGATTACGCTGCCGCGCGTGCTGGGCATTGCCGTGGGCATGGTGGGCGCGGGCCTGCTCATTCTGGGCCGCAATAGCCAGGCGGCGGCGTACCCCAATGCCACGCTGGGCAACCTGTTCATTCTGGCCAATGCCACGGTATTTGGCATTTACCTGGTGCTGTCGGCCCCGCTCATGCGCAAATACCACGCCTTCACGGTGCTGGCGCGGGTGTTTTTAGTGGGCGCGTTCATCGCGGTACCCTTCGGCTGGCGCGATGCCGTGCAGGCCGATTACGCCCATTTCCCGCTCCTCATCTGGCTCGAAATCGGCTACATGGTGGTCTTCCTCACCATCCTAGCCTATTTGCTGAACAACTGGGCCCTGAAATACGCCTCCCCCGCCCTGCTGGGTGTGTACATCTACCCGCAGCCGGTGCTGGCCGTACTCATCGCCGTGGCCCTGGGCAAAGACCACCTCACCTGGGGCAAGGCCGGGCAAGCGGCGCTCATCTTCCTGGGCGTGTGGCTGGTGAGCTGGAAGCGGAAGGCGGCGGCAGTGCCGCTGGAATCGGTGCAGGATTAACCAGATTTGATTATATAATGCATACTGACACCTCGGAGAATCAAGAGAGCAAATTCCACAACCTCTCCATCGACTATGATGCTAATCCAGAAACTTACGCTGCCATATCAACCTTGCTCGGAAAAATGCCGGCACAATTCAGCAACCCCGCTGATGGTATCTGGACATACCAGGTTGTCACAGGTTCCAATGATGAGTACTTCGATTTTATCAACGTCTTTTTAGACATTTTAGAAGGCAAGTACGACGAACTTGCTCAATTGGGAGTATTGAGAAATGATATTCAATTTTGGTTGAATTACGAATATCACGGGCAATGTAATCTTGAATATCCACCTCAACAGATGCAACGCCTAGGCAAAAATGGTGTTACGCTGTGTATCTCTTGCTTCCAGATTAGAAGTTCATGAACTAACCATTGATTACGGCTCAGGGGTATTTTTTCGGATTAATCAGGTTCGCCATCAGCTTTACCATAGTAGACTTGTCTTCCGGCTTGCTTTCGGCGATGGGCAGCGTGAGGGTCACTAGGACATTATCAGCCAGCCGGCGGGTAGTTTTATGCAAAAACTGCATAAATTCTCCCCAAGTTCGAGTTGCCAAGTAATACTTGACAACTGGTTTTTCTAAGCAATTGGTTAGAATTCCTTACCAACTGCGTTTCACTCACTTCATGAATTGCTCACTGTTGCTATTGCTTCTCGGAATTGCGGTATGTTCTTGCTCTCAACCAGAAAGAACGAACTCTCGGCCACAACTATCAGATTCCCGGTTTCCGGAATGTCCTGATTGCGACCTCGAAGAAAAGCTCTACTATTTTGCGGATACGGTGATTAGACACAACGACACTGTATTTGTGGTTAATAACAGGCTGGATACGACAGTCGTTGAAACCGGCATTTTCACTTATATGCGTTCAAGTTATCCAGTGATGACACCGAATTACTTGACAAACCTAATTAAGCAGGCCATACAGGCTGAAAAATCCGGAAACTCCCCCCTAGCGACAAAACACTACCAAGCTGTCGTAAGCTTCTATCAAGATGATTGGACACATCGAAAAGGTGGTTTCGAAAATGGCGGATTTTCCGATATGAATGAGTATTACGAAAGCAATGTAAATGTGACGACGCTGGTGTCTTACGCTTATGAAAGGCTCGGCAGGTTACCCGAAGCCATTCAGTTGCTCGCGCCTTTTCTGGCAAATGCAGAGACGGACCATACTAAAATTCATTTGCGCTTCATTGAGCTATGTGTGCGATACTATGGCCGCGACGCCACCCAAAAGGCGCTGAATACCAGCGGAAGAACGGTGTGCTATGCACAATTGGACAGTGGGGATTGTGACTGGATAGTGTCCGTGTTTGGAGCCAGGGTGGGCGTCGATTTCTGCACGTCTCCTCATTATAAGTCCGATTCTCTTTCGCAACGGGAGGCGCAATGTTTTATCCGGGAACAGCCTTTTTATGCGCTTGTAAAATGACGCTACGCACTCACTACTTTGCGCTTCAAAAAGCCATTCCAGTTACTGTACGAAGCTGGCTTCTTAAATAGCAGAAACACGGCGTACGTAACATCATGTTACCTACAAACGAAAGAGGCCCGGCTGAATCAGCCGGGCCTCTTGGTCTATAAAGCGTCTGAAAGCTACAAGTGAATCACCTCGCCATATGCCGCCGCGGCGGCTTCCATAATGGCTTCCGACATGGTGGGGTGCGGGTGCACGGCCTTGATGATTTCGTGGCCGGTGGTTTCGAGCTTGCGGGCCACCACTACCTCGGCAATCATCTCGGTCACGTTCGCGCCAATCATGTGAGCACCGAGCCACTCGCCGTATTTCTTGTCGAAGATGACTTTTACGAAGCCGTCTTTTACGCCGGCAGCGCTGGCTTTACCCGAGGCTGAGAAGGGGAATTTGCCCACCAGCACGTCGTAGCCTTTGGCTTTGGCTTCGGCTTCGGTGTAGCCCACGCTGGCGATTTCGGGCGAGGCGTAGGTGCAGCCGGGGATGTTCTGGTAGTTGAGCGGCTCGGGGTGATGGCCGGCAATTTTCTCGACGCAGATGATGCCTTCGGCCGAGGCCACGTGGGCCAGCGCGGGGCCGGGCACGATGTCGCCGATGGCGTAGATGCCGGGCACGTTGGTCTGGTAAAAGTCGTCGACTACTAGGCGGCCGCGCTCTGCGTTGATGCCCAGCTCTTCGAGGCCGATGTTTTCGAGGTTGGTGGTTACGCCCACGGCGCTCAGCACCACGTCGCACTCGATTACCTGCTCGCCCTTGGCGGTTTTGATGGTCACATGGCAGCCTTCGCCGCTGGTATCCACCTTGGTTACTTCGGCGCTGGTAAGCACGTTCACGCCGATTTTGCGGAACGACTTTTCCATCTGCCGCGAAATTTCCTCATCCTCTACCGGCACAATGCGGGGCAGGAACTCCACCAGCGTCACCTCCGAGCCCATGGTGCGATAGAAATAAGCAAATTCGACGCCGATGGCCCCCGAGCCCACCACCACGAGGCGCTTGGGCAGCTGCTCCATGGTCATGGCCTTGCGGTAGCCGATGATTTTCACGTTGTCAACCGGCATCGTGGGCAGTTCGCGCGAGCGGGTGCCGGTAGCCAGGATGATGGATTTGGCCTCCACGGTTTCGGTGCTGCCGTCGGCCTTGGTCACTTCCACTTTGCCGGGGGCCAGCAGCTTGCCGGTACCGATGATGGTTTCAATCTTGTTCTTCTTGAACAGGAAGTTGATGCCCTTGCTCATGCCATCGGCCACGCCCCGGCTGCGCGAAATCACGGCCCCAAAATCGTAGCCGATGCCCTCGGCCTTGAGGCCGTAGTCGGCGGCGTGGTTGAGGTATTCGAATACCTGCGCCGATTTCAGCAGCGCTTTGGTGGGGATGCAGCCCCAGTTGAGGCAGATGCCGCCCAGCGACTCGCGCTCGATTACGCCCACTTTCAGGCCTAGTTGCGAAGCCCGGATAGCGGCCACATACCCGCCGGGGCCACTGCCGACCACGACCAAATCAAATTGCAATGCCATAAATCTTCAAAAGGAAATGGTAAAAAAAGGAACCGGCGGCCGGCTCTTTTCATTCTGGCGCAAAGATAACTCCGCCTCCGTACCGCGCGCTATCAAGCCCGCGTCCGGCGCCGACTTACTGGCGGCACATTGGCGCAGCTATTGTTGATTCGCTTCCGTATAAACCCCGCCGCCGGGGCTCCCGGCCGGGCACAACTCCTCCTGCACTCCATGAAATCACGTTTCCGCTCGCCCCTGGCGGCCCTCGGGCTGCTGGCTTTTCTCAGCAACTGCGCCACTACGGTCAAGGAAAAGGAAAAGCCGTCGAACACCAGCCAATCGATAAGTATGCCGGCCGTGACGCAGGCACGCCGGCCCGACTCGACCGGCGCGGCCAATACGGCCCTCGACGCCCGCACCACGGGCGCGGCCAGCGGCATTGCCGCCACGCCCGCCACCGCCGTAGCTTCCGATGCCGCTTCGGCCGCCGCGCTGGCCGCCGACCGCCCCGACCCGAACGCGCTGTCGGCTACCGCTGCTTCGGCCGAGCGAGAACGCGAGAAGAAGCTGAGCACCGCCGACTACCGCCAGATGCTGGCCGATGCCGATGCCACCCTGAAGGGCCGCCCCCGGAATGCCACCGCCCTGTTGCAGCGCGCTAAAGCCAAAAGCTACCTGAAAGAGTACGCCGCCGCGCTGCCCGACTACACCTCAGCCATCAAGTACCAGCGCAACAACCCCGACGCTTATTACAACCGGGGCGTGAACCGCCTGATGATGAAGCAGTACAAAGCTGCTTCCACGGACTTTGCCACCGCCATCAAATACCGGCCCGATGATAAGGAGTCGTTCTTCGGCCGGGGTGTGGCCCGGATGCAGATGTACCAATACAAGCCCGCCGTGGCCGACTTCACCCGCGCCATCCAGCTCGATTCGACCTACGCCGATGCGTGGGAATACCGCGGCATCAGCTATTCGTCGTTCGATAAAATGTCGGAAGCCCGCCGCGACCTCGAAAAAGCAGCTAAGCTGAACCCCGAAGCCGCCAAAAGCCTGCGCCGCTACGTGGGCAACGCCGACGGCCGCGCGGCTATCAAGCCCGCCCCGGCCCCGCGCACCCCGCGCCCCATGCCGGCGAAGAAGTAGGCTGGCTGACGAGTTTAGAGCAAGAGACCGTCATGCTGAACGCAGTGAAGCATCTCTACCGCGAAAGTAAATAATTACTGGTGCGGTAGAGATGCTTCACTGCGTTCAGCATGACGGTTTTTTTGTTGAGGTTTCCGCCCCTATTTCCCGCCAAAAAACAAGTTGAAGTAGAAACTCGGCTTGCGCAGCCGCTCGCGCAGGTCCAAATCCATAAACATCATGGACAAGGTTTCGGCCAGCGTAGGGTTGTTCACGGCGCGGTTGGCGATGATATTGAACAGGCTGGGAAAGTTGAGCAGCCGCTGCATCACGCGGCTCAGGCGCAGCTCCTGGCCGAGGCGGTTGTACACGGCCTTGTCGTAGTTTTTCAGGAATTCGGGGCTGAAATCGGCTTTTTTTAACGCCTCGACGGCCCAGATGGCGGCGTGGCGGCCGCTCACCATGGCGTGCGAAATGCCCTCGCCCGAAAATGGGTCGATGAGCGAGCCGGCATCGCCGAGCAGGAAGTAATTCGCGCCCGACAGCGCCCGCCGCTTCGAGCCCAGCGGCAGGCCAAAGCCCTTTACCGGGCCCAGCCGCGTAGCCCCGGCGAAGCGCGGGGCCAGCGTGGGGTGGGTGGCCAGAATCTCATCGAGGCGCTGGCGCAGATTTATTTTTTTGTCAGCCACCGTTTTTGAAAGCATGCCCACGCCCACGTTGGCCTGGCCGTTGGGCAGCGGGAACACCCAGAGGTAGCCCGGCAGAAAGTCCTTGATGAAGTGCAACTCGATGAAATTATCGGGACTCATCCCGCTCACGCCGTCGTAGTAGGTACGCAGGCCGGCGCAGTGGTGGTTGGGCTCGAGGGCGTGGCCGGCCACTTTGCGGGCAAATTCGGACTGCGCGCCGTTGGCGACCAGTAGCAGGCGGCAGGTGGCGATTTCGTGGCCGGCTTTGTCTAAGAGCTGCCAGCCGGTGGGGGTGCGCTCGGTGCGGGCCACGTCCACGTTTTCGCGGAAGTCGATTTCCGGCCGCTGCCGCACTTCTTCGACCAGGAAATTATCGAAATCGATGCGCTTAGCGACGTGGCCGGCGGTGGCATCGGTGGCTTTGTCGAACGTGGGCTTGAAGGGGATAGCGAGCTTGCGGCCGTTGGGCGCGATAAAATCGATGCCCCAGCTCGGAATCTGGAGGGGCGAGGCGGCTAGCTTGGCGTGCAGGCCAGGCTCGATGCGCTTCAACTCGTTGATGACCTTGCCGCTGAGGGCGTCGCCGCAGATTTTGTCGCGCGGAAACGCGGCGCGGTCGAGCAGCAGGCAGGGCTGGCCGGCGTTGGCGAGGTGCAGGGCGGCGGCGGCCCCGCCGGGGCCCGCGCCCAGAATACAGATGTCCATTTTTGTAAGCTATTAGCTACAAGCTGTTAGCTGTTAGCTTTCTTCAAAATCGGCCTTTCAGCCGCGCCAAACAGTTATCAAAGCTAACAGCTAACGGCTATAAGCTAACAGCTCACAACACTTACCTTCGCCCCATGACCAACACACTCACCGGAAAAGTGGCCCTCATCACGGGTGCTTCCAAAGGAATTGGCCGCGCCATCGCGGCGCACTTTGCCCAGCTCGGCGCCGATGTCGCCTTCACGTATTTATCGTCAGTTGAAAAAGGCCAGGCCCTCGAAACCGAGCTTTCGGCTGCTGGCACCAAGGTAAAAGGCTACCGCTCCGACGCCTCCGACTACAAGCAGGCCGAAAAGCTGATTGAGGACGTGGTGGCCGATTTTGGCAAGCTCGACATCCTCGTCAACAACGCCGGCATCACCCAGGATGGCCTGCTGATGCGCATGAGCGAGCAGCAGTGGGACAACGTGATGAACGTAAACCTCAAGTCGGTATTTAATCTCACCAAAGCCGCCACCAAGCCCATGATGCGCGCTAAGGCCGGCTCCATCATCAACATGACCAGCGTGGTGGGCATTAAGGGCAACGCCGGGCAGGCCAACTACGCCGCCAGCAAGGCCGGCATCATCGGCTTCACCAAATCGGTGGCCCTGGAGCTGGGCTCGCGCAACATCCGCTGCAACGCGGTGGCCCCCGGCTTCATCGAAACCGAAATGACCGATGCCCTCGACCCCAAGCAGGTGGACGAGTGGCGCAAGGCAATTCCCTTGAAAAGAGGCGGCCGGCCCGAGGATGTGGCGAAGGCGACGGCGTTTCTGGCGTCGGATGACTCCGCCTACATCACCGGCCAAGTGCTGCAAGTGGATGGCGGGATGCTGACGTAAGTTGTATTTGAAAACAGACCGTGCCGTTTTATAGCGGCTGTTGCAGCTGCTGTATCACTGGCAATAACTCCATAGCCAGGTAAGGATATGATGCCGATGGCACGGTCTGTTTTAATTTGTTTAGAACCACGGGGCTTCTCAACCACTGAAAGAATAACTGGCCTTGATAAGGCATATCCTCATAGCCGGGCAATAACTGTTTTTTTAATATCTTTTTTTCGTTGCGGCAAATAAATTCAGCTAAACGGCGACTATTCTGTGGATTATCGGCTATTAGCCAGCAGTCCAGCATTTGACCGAAATCGGGATAAACGTTAGCTATAGCAGGGAAATATCCTTCAAAATAAGCATCTACAATATCTGATTCCTCAACTAATAGTTTCTGCCAGAGCACTAACAAAAAACGATTTACGGCACTCTTTTCATTATCTGGCCAATCCTGATAATGACCATAATTGAGCTTACTCAAAGTTACCCATTCGTCAAAATCAACTGGCAACTCAGCTAACAGCTCAAATATGCGAGGTAAAAAATGTTTAAAATCATTGACCTCCCCCCAAGTTGTCATGGCTTTGAAATAGTAAACTTGAAGGTCATCAACGGAAAGCTCTCGCAGGGGCTTAGCAGCTACCAGTCGGTTCCATTGAGTAATTTCTTCCTGGAAATACGGGCTACCATCCATCTTGGGATTAGATGGATATTTTGTGAATACCTTATACAATTGCCCAATTGAGTCGTGTATTTCTGAATCAGGAGCATTTGGCGAGCTGAGTATTTGTGTCATGTCTGTAATCAATTGCTTTCTGACTCGAAACATACAGCTATAACTCAGAATGAAGCGCTGGCTCCTTATCTCCTTCCTGCCCCTGACTGGCCTCGCCCTCGTCGCCTACCCGCGCCTGCACCACCACCTGCTCCGCTTCCAAAGCCACCGAGCTGCCACCGCAGTCACCGCCCAAATCGCGCCCCAGCTCCGCGACGGCGACTTGATTTTCCACACCTCGCAATCGGCCCAAAGCCGGGCCATTCAGTTGGCCACGCACTCGGCCTGGAGCCACTGCGGCATCGTTTATAGAAAAGGCGCTAATTGGCAGGTATTTGAAGCTGTGCAGCCGGTGAAGCTGACGCCGCTGGCCGATTGGGTGGCGCGGGGCCAGGGCGGCCACTTCGTGACCAAGCGGCTGCGCGATGCGGCCACAGTGCTCACGCCCACCGCGCTGGCCCGGCTAAAAGCGGCCGGACAGCCCATGCTGGGGCACAACTACGACCTGTATTTCGGCTGGAGTGATGACCGGATTTACTGCTCCGAGCTCATCTGGAAGGTGTACGAGCGCGGGCTCTGCCGGCGGCTGGGGCAACTCCAGCACCTGCGCGATTTCGACCTGAGCAATGCCGCCGTGCGGGCTAAGCTGCGCGAGCGCTACAGCAACCATTTGCCGCTGAATGAAACCGTGATTTCGCCGGTCAGCATCTTCGATAGTCCCGAACTGGTTGCCGTACTCAACCGTTAGCCATAGTCGGCTGACTTAACTTGCCGCGCCTATCTTGTTGCTTATGTCTACGCTCAGCCTCACCCTCGACGACGACTTAATTAACCAGGCCCAGGAATATGCCCGGCGCACGGGCACCGATTTATCGGTGTTGGTGGCCGAATTGCTGCGGCCGGTGGTGGTGCCCGCCCGCCCACGCCGGCCCTTGTCACCGGCAGTCGAAGCCCTGGCTGGCTGCATTATTCTGCCACCTGACTTTGACTACAAAAAGGCGCTGGGCGACGCGCTCGCGGAAAAATATCGATGAAACATTATTTGCTCGACACAAACGTGCTCATCGATTTCCTGACCCGACGGCAGCCCTTCGGCGATGATGCCACGGAGTTGATGCAGACGGGGGCAACGGGCGAGGCCCGGCTGTTTGCGGCCAGTCTGTCATTTGCCAACATTGAATACATCGTGCGGCGGCAAACCTCGGCGGCTCAGACTCGGCAGCTATTGGTACAGCTGGAGCAGCTAGTGGATATTCTTCCCGTCGATGCAGCAACCATTCGCCAAGCCCTGGCGAGTGATTTTACCGATTTTGAAGACGGCATCCAGTATTTTGTGGCGCTTGCGCATCCTGCCATCAGTGCTATTGTTACCCGCAACCCAAAAGATTTTCGGGCCAGTACGTTACCCGTCATTTCAGTAGTGCAAGCCCTCACCGAACTCGATAATCCTACCTGACACGCTGCGGGCATCTCCTTGTTATTTCTTTCTCTTTTGCTGACCACTTCTTATTCCCCCTGGTTTATCCTGCTTTGCCTGGCCGTGGGCGCGGGCTACGCGGCGCTGCAATACTCGGCCAAAGCACCCTGGAGCAAGCGGCTGAACTACGCACTGGCGGCCCTGCGCTTTGCCGTGGTCAGCTTCCTGTGCTACCTGCTGCTGGCCCCGGTTATTAAAACCACCACCACGCGCACCGAAGCGCCCACGCTGGTGCTGGCCGTCGACAATTCGCAGTCGGTGGAGCTGTTCACGCCCAAAAACGTGCTCAGCCAGGCCACTACCGGCCTCACGAAGCTGGCCGAAACACTGCGCGGCAAAGGCTTCACCGTCGAAACTCGAACGCTGACATCTACTCCCGGCCGGCCGGCCCGGCCCGATTCGCTCCGCTTCTCAGTCTCTACTACCGACCTCGACCAGCTGCTGGCCGGCACTCGCGAGGCCTATGACGGCCGCAACCTGGCCGGCGTGGTGCTCCTGAGCGACGGCCTCGTGAACCAGGGTCGCAGCCCTGCCTATTCGGAGTTTAACTTCCCGATTTACAGCGTGGCGGTGGGCGACACTATCCCCAAGCGCGACTTGCGCCTGACTGGCCTTACGTATAACCGGGTGGCTTTCAGCGGCAATAAGTTTCCGATTGAGGCCGAATTGGGCTTCGAAGGCTACGTCGGCGGCGCGGCCACCGTGGAGCTGCGCGACGGCGGCAAAGTGCTCGATAGCCGCCGCGTGGCCCTGCCCGCCGGCCGCCGCCGGGTGCGCACTACTTTCCAGCTTACCGCGCCCGCGCCCGGCAAGCGCCGCTACGAAGTCCGCATCGCGCCCCAGGCGGGCGAGTTTACGGAGTTGAATAACGCCCGCACGGCCTTTGTCGAAATCGTGAAGGGCAAGCTGCGCGTGCTGCTGGCCGGCGCGGCCCCCCATCCCGATTTGAAGGCCCTGCGCGCCGCCATCTTGGCCAACGATAATTTCGACCTGACTCTGACTCTGCCCGGCGTGAACCCGCTAAAAGCCGATACCGACTTCGACGTGGCCATTCTGCACCAGCTGCCGGCGCAGGGCGGCCTCGGCAGCGAGATTTTGGCGCAGGTGAAGGCCAAGCGCACGCCCGCGTTCTACATCCTGGGGGCGCAGTCCGATTTGGGGGCCTACAACCAGTTGGGCGCGGGCCTCACCATTCAGCCGCGCGGGGCGCAGACCGATGAGGTGACGCCCTTGCCCAACCCTGACTTCGCCCGGTTTGCGACGGACGAGGAATCGGCCCGCCGCTTCGCGCAGTATCCGCCCGCGCCGGTGCCGTTTGGCGACTACCGCCTGGGGGCCGGGGCCGAGGCCGCCCTCTGGCAGCAGGTGGGCCGCGTAGCCACCCAGAAGCCGCTGCTGGTGTTTGGCGGGCCCGCCGATGCCCGCCGGGCCACGCTGCTCACCGACGGCAGCTGGCAGTGGCGCTTGAGCGAAGCCGTGGCCCACGACGACAAGCCCGAAGCCTACGACCGCCTCATCATTCGCACGCTCCAGCTGCTCACCCAAAACGCCAACAAAAAGCGACTCGACGTGTACCCCACGCAGGACGCCTTCGGCACCCAGGACGATGTGACGCTGGGAGCCGAAACCTACAACGCCGTCTTCGAGCGCCTCTACAACCAGCAAATCGACCTCGTGCTAACCGACGCCAAGCAGCAAACCCGTCGTTTCAGCTTCGCCAATGCTGAGGATGGCTCGCCGCTGCACCTGGGCCCGCTGCCGGCCGGCCTATATAAGTACCAGGCCCGCGCCACGCTTGGCGGCCAGGCCCAGCAGGATGCCGGCGAGCTGCTGGTGCAGTCGCAGCCGTTGGAGGCCCTGGAATCGAAAGCCGACCACAACCTGCTGGCGCAGCTTTCGCGGCGTAGCGGCTCGCGGCTGTATTACCCGGCGCAAATCGATAAGCTGGCCCAGGACATCCTCAAAGCCAATTACAAGCCGGTGATTACGACCGAAGACGACCTGAAGGATTTAATCAATTTGAAGTGGATTTTCTTCGTCATTCTGGGCTTTTTGACGGTGGAATGGGCCGTGCGCAAGTATTCGGGCAGCGTGTAACTTGTGCATCATGTAGCGTTGCGCAAGGTCACGGCGCGGCGCTCGCCCTGTGGGGACCTCGTCCACCGCGGAGGCGCGAAGGGTCGCGTCGCTACACCGTTCTTTTTGGCATTGGCGTAAAGTAGAACCGCTCCCGAACCGTCCCCCCTCCTACTTTACCAAGCCAACATGAAACTCCGAGTCATTTTAACCGGCGCTACCGGCATGGTGGGCGAGGGCGTTCTGCTCGAATGCCTGCAAAATCCCGCCGTGGCGCACGTAATGGTGCTCACGCGCAAGCCCACCGGCCGCACGCACGCTAAGATGAGTGAGCTGCTGGTGCCCGATTTAGCCAATTTGAGCGCCGTGGAAAGCCAGCTTATGGGCTACAATGCCTGCTTTTTCTGCGCGGGCGTGTCGGCGGTGGGCATTTCGAAGGAGGAATATGAGCGCATCACCCACGACCTGACGCTGGCCGTGGGCCACACCCTAGCCCGCCTGAACCCGGAGCTTACCTTTAACTACGTGTCGGGCGCGGGCACCGACAGCACCGAAACCAGCCGCCAGCATTGGGCCCGTGTGAAGGGCCGCACCGAAAACGAACTGCGGGCCCTGCCCTGCCGGGCGGCTTACCTATTTCGGCCGGGTTTTATGCAGATTACATCCGGCCAGCGCAATGTGTTGAAGTGGTACGGGGCCATTGCCTGGCTCTATCCGCTGGCCCGCAAAGTGGCTCCCCAATACGTATGCACGATGCAGGAAGTGGGCCGGGCCATGGTTAACGCAGCCAGTTTCGGGTATTCCAAGCCCGTGCTCGAAGTGCGCGACATCGTAGCCCTGGCCGGAGCTAAAGCAACTAATGGGGTTTAGTAATCCTGAAAGCGGCGGTTATGCCGAGCGTTCTGCTTCAAACGCAGCATGCCCACCGCTTTGACTTCTTATCCCGCTCAATCAATTTATGCGCGAATCTTTCAAGAAATTCCTTGTGACAACCGGCTACATTTTTGGCACCCTGCTCGTAGCAGTGGTGGCCTTCACCAACCTCAGCCCGCAGCTGGGCGGCACGCCTACAGACCAGGAAAAAGCGACTTTCGCGAAATCAGGCCACTACCAGGACGGTGAATTCGTGAACCTGCTGCCCACCCGCCAGCTCACCGGCGGCAGCACCTTTGGCGTGATGTGGAATTTTTTCTTCCATAAAGCCCCCGATGCCGCGCCGCCGGGCCCATTGCCTCAGCAGCCGCTCGACTCGCTGGCCATCATCGGCAAAACGCCCGAAATGGTGCGCGTAACGTGGTTCGGCCACTCGGCCAGCCTACTCGAAATCGCGGGCCAGAACATTCTGATTGACCCCATGCTGAGCGTGAAGATGGGCCCCGTGAGCTGGGCCACGCCCAAACGCTACAACCCCGAGCTGGCCATCAGGCCCGAACAGCTGCCCTACATCGCCGCCGTGCTCATTTCGCACGACCACTACGACCACCTCGACTTCGAAACCATCGAGAAAATCAAGGACAAGGTGGGTCAGTTCTACGTGCCCCTGGGCATTGCCGCGCACCTGCGGGCTTGGGGGGTGCCGCGCGCCCGCATCACCGAAATGAACTGGGGCGACAGCGTGCGGCTACCCAACCTCACGCTGCGCTGCACGCCCAGCCGCCACTTTTCGGGGCGTGGCCTCACCAACCATAATTCCACGCTGTGGTGCTCGTGGGTGGTGCAGGGGGCCGGCAAGCGCGTTTTTTATACTGGCGACGGCGGCTACGGACCGCATTTTGCCGCCATCGGCCGGCAGTATGGGCCTTTCGATTTGGCCTTGGTTGAATGCGGACAGTACAACGCGGGCTGGGCCGATATCCACATGAAGCCCGAGCAGAGCGTGCAGGCCGCCCGCGACGTGCGCGCCGCCGTGATGCTGCCCGTGCACTGGGGCGCGTTCACCGAGTCGCTCCACCCCTGGAACGAGCCCGTGACCCGCGCCACCGCCGAGGCAACCCGGCTGGGGCAACTAATAACCACGCCGCGCCTGGGCCAGCCGGTAACTTTGGGGGCTGCGCTGCCAAAGGACCGTTGGTGGGAGTAAAAAACGGACTAAAACCAACGTCATGCTGAGCGCAGTCGAAGCATCTCTACCGCAATAGTAAACGATTTACTTCCACGATAGAGATGCTTCGGCTGCGCTCAGCATGACGTTCGAATTTGACAATTCTGAATGCGCTACCTCCTGCTTAACAAGCCCTACGAAGTCCTCACCCAGTTCACCGACGAGCATGGCCGGGCCACGCTCAAGGATTTTGTGCCCGTGCCCGACGTATACCCGGTAGGCCGGCTCGATTTCGACAGCGAAGGCCTGCTCCTGCTCACCGACGACAAGGAGCTGCAGCACCGCCTGAGCGACCCCAAATTCAAAGTTCCGAAAACCTATTGGGCGCAGGTCGAAGGGCTGGTTTCGGAAGCGGCGTTGCAGCAGCTGCGGCGCGGTGTGCAGATAAAAGAAGGCCTCACTGCCCCCGGCGAGGCCGGCGAGCTGCCCGAGCCGGCCCACCTTTGGCCGCGCAACCCGCCCATCCGTTACCGGGCCAGCATTCCCACCAGCTGGCTCGAAATCCGGGTTTCGCAGGGAATGAACCGGCAGGTGCGCAAGATGTGCGCCGCCGTGGGCCTGCCCTGTCTGCGGCTGGTGCGCGCCGCCATCGGCCCGTTGGGCCTGGGTGCCCTACAGCCCGGCCAGTGGCGCGAGCTCACAGCGGCCGAAGTGCAGCTGCTGCGCCAAGCCCCCGCCCCCGCCAGCCGCCGTTTCCGCTAAAGCCCGGGTGGCAGTATTCGCGGCGGCTCAAAAAAGCAAATAGCGCCCCGGGCTGTTCCCCCCTTTGCAGCAGCACGAAGCCGCTGCGCGCAACCTTTTAAATCTCTCAGCTGATGAATATTGGAATTATTGGAGCCGGCTACATCGGCGGGGCCCTGGCGGGCCGCCTCACCCAGTTGGGCCATACGGTGTACGTGGCCAACTCCCGCGGCCCGGAAACCCTGCACGACCTGGCCACCAAAACCGGTGCCACACCCGTCACGGCTCACGAGGCCGCCCGCCACGGCGACCTCATCATCGTAACCATTCCGCTGAAAAACATCCCGGACTTGCCCCAGGACCTATTCGACGGCGTGCGCGCCGATGTACCCGTAATTGACACGAGCAATTATTACCCCCTGCTGCGCGACGGCCACATGGCCGACTTCGATGGCGACCTGACCGAAAGCGAGTGGGTGCAGCAGCACCTGGGCCGGCCGGTGGTGAAGGTGTTCAACAACATTTATGCGGCGCACCTCGAAAACGCAGGCCAGCCCGCCGGCTCCCCCGGCCGCATTGCGCTTCCCGTGGCCGGCGACGATGCCACCGCCAAGCAGAAAGTAATGGCGCTGGTGGATGAGCTGGGCTTCGATGCCGTGGACGGCGGCAGCCTGCACGAGTCGTGGCGGCAGCAGCCGGGCACGCCGGTGTACGGCACTGATATGTCGGCTGCTGCTATCCGCCAGCAGTTGGAGAAGCTGGGCACCACTCGCACGGCCGCGCAGCGCGAGCAGTTTGCCGCCAACCACGCCGAGCAGGAAAAGCAAATGCTGGCGCAACACCAGTCGTAGCCGGCTGGCAAGCCGGCGTACGCTGCCGCAGGCCGCCCAACTTCCGAGCCTGAGCAGCTGCCTACTGTTTTGCCGCTTAGCAAACGGGCCCACCCTGGAGAATTGCCGCGCAGGCGACAAGACTTCGGGTTAGGCCTTTTTTTGGCCTGGCCCGCCATGATAAATTATAGGAAAACCACCCGGATTTTGCCGACGCGGGAAACAATCTTTGCGGCGGCTGCCCGTTCTGGCGGCGGCTTCGGTGGCGTGGGCTATGCGCTTCCCTGGCCACTTGCTACCATCCGAATGCTGTATCGCCGCCGCTTATTCCTGCTCCTGCTCGCCATCTTCGGCGCGATGAATGCCGTGGCCTTTTTCCACGCCTGGCGCTTCACGCATTTCTCCAACGAGCCCGGCGTCCACTCGCCCAACCCCGAGCAGCTCGGCCCGGGCCGGAAGCTGTGGATGTTGCTCACCGGCATCCGCAATCCCAAGCCCCGCACCGGCCCCAAACCCAATTTCCCGGTCGAAACCGTGACCATTGCCAGCCCCAACGGTCTGCTCGAAGCCTGGTATGCCCGGCCCGATTCCAGCCGCAGCCGGGGCACGGTGGCCCTGTTCCACGGCTACACCAGCAGCAAGTCGCACCTCATCCACGAGGCCGGCTACTTCCGCCACCTCGGCTACAACGTGCTGCTCGTGGACCAGGCTGGCAACGGCAATTCGGCCGGTTTTCGGACCACCGTGGGCTACCGCGAGGCCGACGATGTGGCGGCCGCCGTGCGCTGGCTGAACGACTCGACCAGGCATCAGCCACCGGCCGCGAGTCACCAAACCCTAATTCTCTATGGCGTGAGCATGGGCGCGGTGGCCATCCTGCGAGCCGAGGCGGAACTGGGTATTCGCCCCACCGCCAACATCCTCGAATGTCCCTACGGCAACATGCGCCAAACGGCCTACAACCGCTTCGAGTCCATGCACGTCCCGGCGTTTCCAATGGCTGATTTGCTAGTGTTCTGGGGCGGTTTGCAAAACAGTTTCTGGGGCTTCGGGCTCAACGCCGCGCACTACGCCAGCCAAATCCGCACGCCCACCCTCCTGCTCTGGGGCACCGCCGACCCGCGCGTGACCCGCGCCGAAACCGATGCCATTTTTGCCCACCTCGCCGGTCCCAAAGCCCGTTACGATTTTCCCGGCGTGGGCCACGAGCCCTACTGGCAGCGCTATTCCGCCGATTGGGAGCAGCAGACGCGAGCTTTTCTGGGGCGCTGATTTGCCAGATTCATCGTAATTCGCTGCATGGACTTATTACAACGAATTCAGCGCTGGTACACCATCAACTGCGACGGCGATTGGGAACATGATAATGGCGTTTCCATTTGGCATGGCATCTCCGTTCAGACACTGGACAATCCTGGATGGATAGTCTCAATCAATTTAAAAGACACTTGCCTTGATGCAAGTGAGATGCCTTACGTGCTACACGAACGCAGTACGACAAACTGGTTTGGGTATAAGGTTGAGAAGGGAAATTTCGAAGGTGTTGGCGGTCCTGAAAATCTCACTGAAATCCTCACCTATTTCCTCGACATCTTTCTACCTGAACGCATTAATTCTGAAATTACCTATAAAATTCGCCTTCCGGTTCGGGATTATGAAGGGATGCTATGGTTGAAGGCTGAAGCGACGGTCCTCTCTGAATCAATGATGAGAATTGTATCAATCAATAATCCGCGCGCCCTGCCATCATATGATTTTGATTTCATCAATGAGCCCGATTTATCGGAGGTATTGGAGTCTAACATTTCAGAATTAAATACAGATTTCAATATTGGCGACCTGATTGCACCCCAATTTCTTGACGCTGGTGATAACACATTCCTAATTGCGCCAGCCAAGAAATGATGCTAAAGTTGCTTCTAAAGCTTCAGAAACTCCCATCCCGTCCCCTTGTCAGGAAAAGCCCACCCGCCCGAAACAATTCCAGCCACCGCGTCGCATAACCTCTGCCCAGGCCTGAATTCGGTGACAATCTGTCACCAAAACGACGCTGGTACGTTGCTTGTAACCCCGGGGTAGCGGCTGCAAAGCTGCTTTGAACCTGACATATTCCACTCCCTTTAACCAACACACCCCTCTCATGGGCAAAATAATCGGCATTGACCTCGGCACCACCAACTCGTGCGTGGCCGTAATGGAAGGCAACGAACCCGTGGTCATCCCCAACAGCGAAGGCCGCCGCACCACCCCCAGCATCGTCGCTTTCCTCGACGGGGGCAAGGGCGAGCGCAAAGTGGGCGACCCGGCTAAGCGCCAGGCCGTTACCAACCCCAAGAATACCATCGCCAGCATCAAGCGCTTCATGGGCCGTCAGTTTTCGGAGGTCCAGAACGAAAGCAAATACGTGGCTTATGAGCTGACGCCCGGCTCGAACAACACGGTAGCCGTAAAAATCGGCGACCGTAACTACACCCCGCAGGAAATCTCGGCCATGGTGCTTCAGAAAATGAAGCAAACCGCGGAAGATTACCTCGGCCAGCCCGTAACCGAAGCCGTTATCACGGTGCCCGCCTACTTCAACGACGCCCAGCGCCAGGCCACCAAAGAGGCCGGGGCCATCGCCGGCCTCGACGTGAAGCGCATCATCAACGAGCCCACCGCGGCCGCGTTGGCTTACGGCCTCGACAAGAAGCACAAAGACCAGAAAATTGCCGTGTATGACCTCGGCGGTGGCACCTTCGACATCAGCATTCTGGAGCTCGGCGACGGCGTGTTTGAAGTACTGAGCACCAACGGTGACACCCACCTCGGCGGCGACGACTTCGACCAGGTTATCATCAACTTCCTGGCCGACCAGTTCAAAGCCGACAACGAAGGCCTCGACCTGCGCAACGACCCCATGGCCCTTCAGCGCCTCAAGGAAGCCGCTGAGAAAGCAAAAGTGGAGCTCTCCAGCTCGACCGAAACCGAAATTAACCTGCCCTACATCACCGCTACGGCCTCGGGCCCCAAGCACCTGGTGGTGAAACTGAGCCGCGCCAAGTTTGAGCAGCTCGCCGACGACCTCGTGCGCCGCTCGATGGACCCGGTGAAAAAAGCGCTGTCGGATGCCGGCCTGTCGACGTCCGATATCGACGAGGTTATCCTCGTGGGCGGCTCGACCCGCATTCCCCGCATCCAGGAAGAAGTGGAGAAGTTCTTTGGCAAAAAGCCTTCGAAAGGGGTGAATCCTGATGAAGTGGTAGCCATCGGTGCCGCCATCCAGGGTGGTGTGCTGACGGGCGAAGTGAAGGACGTACTGCTCCTCGACGTAACCCCGCTTTCGCTGGGCATTGAGACGATGGGCGGCGTGATGACCAAGCTCATCGAGTCGAACACAACCATTCCGACCAAGAAGTCGGAGACGTTCTCGACGGCTTCCGACAACCAGCCTTCGGTCGAAATCCATGTGCTGCAAGGCGAGCGCCCGCTGGCCAGCCAGAACCGCACCATCGGCAAGTTCCACCTCGATAGCATTCCGCCCGCGCCCCGTGGCGTGCCGCAGATTGAGGTTATCTTCGACATCGACGCCAACGGCATTCTGAACGTAACCGCCAAGGATAAAGGCACCGGCAAGGAGCAGAAAATCCGCATCGAAGCCAGCAGTGGCCTCACGGACGACGACATCAAGCGCATGCGCGACGAAGCCGCCGCCAACGCCGAGTCGGACAAAGCCGAAACCGAGCGCATCAGCAAGATGAACGCCGCCGACTCGATGGTTTTCCAAACGGAGAAGCAGCTGAAAGAGTACGGTGAGAAGCTGAGCGGTGGCAACAAAACGGCTATCGAAGGCGCGCTGGCCGACCTCAAATCGGCCCACGAAGCCAAGGACCTGGCTCGCATCGACACCGCCATGGAGGCCATCAACGCCGCCTGGCAGGCTGCCTCGCAGGAGATGTATGCTGCCGGTGGGGCCGAAGGTGGCCAGCCCGGCGGGGGTTTCCCCGGCGGCGATGGCCAAGCCGATGGCAATGGCCAGGGCCAGCCAGCCGGTGACCACGTCACCGATGTGGACTATGAAGAAGTGGACGGCAAATAATTTTGGATTGCCGTTTGATTTGAAAGGGCCGGAAGCAGATGCTTCCGGCCCTTTTTTAGGTATTCGCTTCGCGCTGGGCAACCTTTGACTGTCAAAAGACCGGCAACAAGGTTTAAATTGCCCGACTTAGTGATGAAATCATTTCTCCCCTACCAGTCTTTTGCGTCAGAAATTGTAGCGCAGCCACTGCTTGAGCTACTTGAGCGCCACCAGATTCTGGTGGAAACCGGCTGGGCTAAGCCTGACTTCGACGTGAGCATGGCCAATAATGCTACCGAAACGCGCTTTATAGTACGCCTGCAACCTTCCGATTTTGAGCAGGCTCGCCAACTGGAGGAAGCGGAAAATGACCTATTGGTGCAGCAGCCAGCCCCCGACCATTATCTGTTCGGGTTTACCGATGATGAGTTGTTCGAAATTCTGGTGAAGCCCGATGAGTGGAACAGTTATGACGTAAGCCTGGCCCGCCATATGCTGCGGCTCCGCGGCCGCGAAGTATCGTCGGATACCGTGCGATTATTGCGGCGGCACCGGGTAGCCGAAATGGCGAAGCCCGAGCCAAGTCAGAAAACTTGGATTGTGGCCGGCTACCTTTTCGCCGTGCTTGGCGGATTCCTGGGCATCATTATTGGTTGGCACCTGCACTTCCACCAAAGAATCCTTTCAGACGGTACCCGGGTGCGGGCTTTCTCGCCGCGCGACCGGGTTCATGGCTTTCGAATTTTGCTGCTCGGTATTTTCGGAGTTTTCATTTCCATCCTGCTACAAACCCTAAAAACGTAGTTGGATAAGCACCACCGTGTCTTACTTTAACCTTTGCTGTAGTCTTTCTCGTAAGCGCGGCCTAGGTAGCTTGTCATACCTTAACCATTGCCTTTGCTAGGCTTCAATTTTATATGAAAATATTTTCTTCCCTCCTGTTTCCCGCCCGCGCGCTGGCTTTGGGTGCCTTGCTCATTGGTGTTGATTCGTGCAGCGTGAGCGAACAAGTGAAGGACAAGCCCACCGGCAAAAAAGCATCGGCCGAAGCAATGGAAAACGAGGCGTACACGCTGATGCAGTACCGCCTCAACTTCGTGGACGAAGCCAAGCTCGGCGGCCAGGACATTCTGTTTGTACGCCAGGCTGATGATTTTTCATCGGCACAGCAGGCGCAGCTGCAAACGGCGCTGGCGGCCGGCAACCTGCCGCTGCACCTCAAAATGCGGGTGTATGCCCGCAACCCCAGCGTGACTAGTGTGCAGCTTAAGCAGCTCGACTACAAGCTGCTGCTCGACGGCAAGGAGCTGACGACGGGCACCACCGGCGTCAATACCCAACTCGAAGCCAGCGCCATCGAAACGCTGCCCATCAACATTGACCTCAACGTGAAGCCCGAACAGCTAAACGGCAGCACGCCCGCCGCCTTCGCCGCCGGCTTCACCGATTTCACGGCGGCCAACCGCCGCCTCGTGGTGCAGATTCGCCCGTTGTACGTGGGGGCCACCGGCCGCCAGATGCCAGCATCAAGCTTCGAGCCCGTGCAGCTGGTAACGGCCAAGAAAACCGTTTCGGCTAAATAACTGGTACAACTCCCAAACCACAAGGAGCCGCTCAATTCTGGGCGGCTCCTTGCGGTTTAAGCTGTCTGTCGGGACCGAACCTGCCGCCACGGCGGCAAGCGAGGCCCAGGCGCAAGCTACGATTTGGTGGCCTCCGACACTTCTTCCTCCTGCTCTTCGACAAAGCCTTCGGCAATTTTCTCGTTGGCTTCGGCGTGGTCTTCAGCATCGGCCTGCTCGGCGTTTTCTACCTGTTCGGCTTTATGCTGGGGCTCGAAGCTGAGGCGAACAAAAATGGGAAAGTGGTCGGAGCCCACATGCGACAGGCGGCGCATATCGACCACCTGGAAATGCGGCGACACAAAAATATGGTCGAGCGGCCAGCGCAGCAGCGAATAGTCGGCATGAAAAGTCGGCATCAGGCCCCGGCCCACGCGGGGGTCGAGCAGGCCCGATACGCGCCGAAACAGCTCGGAGGTGTGCGACCAGGCCACGTCGTTCATATCCCCGAACACGATGGTAGGTTCGTCGCGGCGGTCTACTTCCTTGCCCACCAGCAGTAGCTCGGCATCGCGCTTGGTACTGGTTTTCGATTCCTGAGGGGCTGGCGGCTTAGGGTGCAGGCCGTAAAGGCGCACCCAGGTACGGCCGTCGGGCAGCTGCACGTGGGTGTGCAGCGAGGGAACATCGTCGTCGAGCAGGTACTTTATCTGGCAGGCTTTGAGCGGGAGACGCGAAAAAAACAGCAGGCCGTAAGTGTTGTCGAGGGGCTCGTGGCAGGTGTAGGGATGGGTTTTTTCGAGCGGCCGCAGCTGCTGGTGCCACCATTCGTTGGTTTCAACGGCCATTATCACGTCGGGGTCGGCGGCGCGCACGGTGGCCAGGGCCAGCGCCCCCTGGCGGTTGTATTGCAGCACATTCATCACCACCAGGCTGAACTCGACATTGGGGTTGTGAGCGCGGGTACTGTCGGCCACATCTTTGCGCACCAGGGGGGTGTAGGGCATGATGCGCGAAACCTGATAGATGGCCGCGCCGGCCATAACCAGCAGAAACCCCTGCTGCCAGGGGCCGGCCCCGGCCCCGCCCAATGCCAGACCAGCAGCCAGCATGAGCACCAGAGCCGCCACAATTTGCAGGCGCGGAAAGTCGCACACCCGAATCCACCAGGCAGTGTGGCGCAACAAGGGCATCAGAGTGGCCACAATGGCCAGACCGCCAATTAGCCAAACCGCCCAGTGGCTGGCGGTCAGTAATAGAGATGAAAGAGAGGACATGGCAAGCTGGGTGGGAATAAAGCCGCGCAAAGGGGCCGGAACAGAATCAAGACTAGGAGCAGCAGAAACGGCATAGTAGCCTCCACTTACACGTCGTCCTGAAAGCCCCCTTTGCGCAGCTCCTCAATCGTACGCATCACCCGGTCTTTGAGGGAGGTACGGTATTTCTCCAGCGCATCGGCCAGCCGGGCATTGCCGATGGCCAGCATCTGAATGGCCAGCACGGCAGCATTGGCGGCACTATCGATGCCCACCGTGGCCACCGGCACGCCGGCCGGCATCTGAATCATGCTCAGCACCGAATCAAGCCCCTGAATGGACGTCGTGCTGTTGATGGGCACCCCAATCACGGGCACGATGGTGAACGCGGCCACCATCCCCGGCAGGTGCGCTGCCCCACCCCCACCCGCAATTAGTACGCGCAGGCCGCGCTTGCGGGCGCTTTCGGCATATTCCACCATGCGGTGCGGCGTACGGTGCGGCGATACGAGCGTGATTTCGTAGGGCACCCCAAACTGGCGGCACACCTCGGCGGCGGCCGACATAATTTTTAAATCCGACTTTGACCCCATGATAATGCCTACCAGAGGCGTTTCGGTCACGGGGCGGTCGTCGGCACCGCTCGATGCGGCAGCGGTAGGAGCGTCAGGAATCATTCAGCGAAAAGAACTAAAGGGGCGAAAAATCGGCTGAAACCGATATATGGCGGAAAGATGACCACCGTTGAAGCGGCAAAATAGGGCTTTTCTGTCTGGTTCAGCGCTTCTTCTACCTTTGTGGTCTATGGAGATTCTGCTCGCCACCTTCACCACGTTGTTTTCCATCGTCAATCCGTTCGGGGCGATGCCGGTTTTCCTCACCCTCACGGCCGACGACCGGGCTTCCGAACGGGCGCGCACGGCGCTGCGGGCCTGCGTGTACATGGTGTGCATTCTGAGTGTCGCTTTTTTTGGTGGGCAGTACATTCTCAACTTCTTTGGCATCAGCATTCAGCATTTGCGCATCGCAGGCGGCATTTTGCTGATGCGCTCCGCTTTCGAGCTGCTCACACCCGGCGGCAACCGCGACCGCGTGGGACCCGAAGCTCTGGAAGCCAGCAAGCAGAAGGATGACATTAGCTTCACGCCGCTGGCCATGCCCATGCTTTCCGGGCCGGGCTCGATGGCTATCTGCATCGGCCTCATCCGGCCAACGTATGTAGACAAGGCCATGACCGTGGCCGGCTTCGCGCTGGTGGCGCTGGCGGCGTTTCTGATTCTGCTGTTTTCGCTGCGGCTCACCCGCTTTCTGGGCAAGCCCGGCATGGCCGCCATGGCCCGCATCATCGGCTTCATCACGCTGGCTATTGGGGTTAACTTCCTGGCCTCGGCCATCGGCGTACTGTTTCCCGCCCTGACGCGGTAATCCCCTGCCTGAGCGCCCGTCGGGCGTACCTTTGCCATCCATTATGCTGAAAAACGACCTTTTCCTGCGTGCCGCCCGGGGCGAAGCCACCGAGCGCACCCCCGTCTGGCTCATGCGCCAGGCCGGCCGCATCCTACCCGAATACCGCGCCCTTCGCGCCCGCCTCTCCGGCTTCAAAGAGCTGGTCGAAACCCCCGAGCTGGCCGCCGAAGTCACCATCCAGCCCATCGACGCGCTTGATGTGGATGCCGCCATCATTTTCTCCGACATTCTTGTGGTGCCCGACGCCATGGGCCTGCCCTACGAAATGGTGGAAGCCCGCGGCCCCATCTTTCCCACCACCATCAAATCGGCGGCGGATATCGACAAGCTCCGCATTCCCGACCCTGAAGACGGCCTCGGCTACGTGCTCGAAGCCCTGCGCATCACCAAAAAAGCCCTCAACGGCCGTGTGCCGCTCATCGGGTTCGCAGGGGCCCCTTTCACCATCCTGGCCTACATGATAGAGGGACACGGCTCCAAAACCTTCAGCAAAGCCCGCGGCTTCCTCTACAAAGAGCCCGTGCTGGCCCACCGCCTGCTGGCCAAAGTCACCGCCACCACCATCGCCTACCTGCAAGCCCAGGTAGCGGCCGGCGCGCAGGTCGTGCAGGTGTTCGACTCCTGGGCCGGCATCCTGCCGCCCGCGCAGTACACCGAGTTTTCGGCCCGCTATATCGCCGAAATTTGCGAAGCGCTGGCCCCACTCGTGCCCGTCACCGTATTCGCTAAAGGGGCTTGGTGGGCCGTGCCCGAGTTTGCCGCCATGCCCTGCCGCACCATCGGCCTCGACTGGAACCAGGACCCCGCCCAGGTGCGCCAGCAAGCCGCCGGCAAAACCCTGCAAGGCAACCTCGACCCCTGCGCCCTCTACGGCACCCCCGAGCAGGTACGCACCGCTACCGAAGCCATGCTCCGCCAGTTCGCCGGTGGCCCTCACATCGCCAACCTCGGCCACGGCGTGTACCCCGACACCAACCCCGACAACGTGCGGGTGTTTGTGGAAACGGTGAAGGCGTGGCGGGGGTAAGGCGGCAATAATGCTTGTCATCCTGAGCGCAGCGAAGGACCTTCTCACGTTAGAGTTATGTAGCTTTCTAACGTGAGAAGGTCCTTCGCTGCGCTCAGGATGACACAAGTCAAATCCTAAATTCCCCTCTTTACAATGGACGTAAAAGACAGCAACGGCACCCTGCTCGCCGAAGGCGACTCAGTCACGCTCATCAAAGACCTTAAAGTGAAGGGCTCGTCGCTCACGCTCAAGCGCGGCACGGTGGTCAAAAACATTCGCCTCACCAACAGTGCCGCCGAAATTGAAGGCCGCGCCGGCGGCAGCACCATGGTGCTCAAAACTGAGTTCCTGAAGAAAGCCTAGTGGTAACCCCAGCGGGGCGACATATCGATAGTAACCACAAAGCTCAATATCATAAAGCCCCAGCGGGGCGGCACTCGTTCAACAAGTGTCGCCCCGCCGGGGCTTTATCACGTTTGCAGCTATTGTTGCTACCAGTATGCCGCCCCGCTGGGGCTTCGCGGCTACCGCAGCCCCGCCTCTACCGCTTCTTCCAGCAGCCGCTGCTTCTCGATGGGCACCACGCCCACCTGTTCGCACACGAGTCCGCCGCCCAGATTGGCTAGCGCCGCCGTGAAGGCCGCCGGCCGCCCCAACGCCACGCACAGGGCCGCGATGCTGATGACGGTATCGCCCGCCCCCGACACGTCGGAAATCGTGCGCAGGTGGGCCGGCAGGTAGGTTTTTTCAGCTTCCTGCTGGGCAAACACCCCGTGCTCCGACAACGTAACCAGCACGATTTCGGGCGTCAGCTCCTCGCGCAGCCGGGCCACGGCCGCCTCGAATCCGGCTCGGTCGGCGTTGGGCTCGCCGAACTCCAGCTTCAGGCCCTCGCGCAGCTCTTTCAGGTTGGGCTTGAAGAGGGTGCAGTCGCGGTAGGCCAGAAAATTCTTCTTCTTGGGGTCCACCACCGTGGGGATGTTGCGCTGCCGGGCGCGGGCCAGGCACTCGGTGATGATGGCCTCGCTGAGCACGCCCTTGTCGTAGTCCTCGAAAATCACCACGTCGGCGCGGGCCAGCAGGTCGTCGTAGGCGGCTAGTAGTTGCGCGGCTTCCTCGGCGTTCAGGTCGGTTTCGATTTCGGAGTCGATGCGCAGCAGCTGCTGGCCGTGGGCCAGGATGCGCTGCTTGACGGTGGTGGGCCGGGCCGCACTGCGGATGAGGCCGTCGGCGGGCAGGTCGTGGGCGTGGAGCAGCTGGAGCAGCTGGTCGCCGCCGGCGTCGTCGCCAATCACGGCGCACAGCAGCGGCGTGGCCCCGAGGGCCTGCACGTTCAGGGCCACGTTGGCAGCCCCGCCCAAGCGGTTTTCGGTACGGGCCACGTGCACCACGGGCACGGGGGCCTCGGGCGAGAGGCGCGTGGCCCGGCCCCACACGTAAGCATCCACCATCACATCGCCGATGATGAGGACGCGGAGGTTATTGAAGTCGTTGAACAGCGTTTGCAGGGAAGAATCAGAAGTAGGCAAACTCATAGTAAAAATCTGTCATCCTGAGCGCAGCGAAGGACCTTATCACGGTTGAGCTACTGCAAACCGTTCGCTCATGATAAGGTCCTTCGCAAGCTCCGGATGACAGGAATGATAAAAAATTACGTCAGCTTCGCCAGGCTCGCCTTGATGCGGCGAAAGGCCTCTACCAGCTTGTCATCGGCGGCGGCGGTGCTGAAGCGCAGGCACTCCGGAGCGCCAAACGCCTCGCCCGATACCGACGACACGTGCGCGTCGTTGAGAATAAATAGCGCCAAATCGGAAGAATTGCGGATGCTGCTGCCATCGGGCGCGGTGCGGCCAAAGTAGGCCGCCACCTCGGGGAAGATGTAGAAAGCCCCGCTGGGCGTGGGCGTATCCAGCCCGGGAATGTCCTTCACCAGTTCCAACACCAAGTCGCGGCGGCGGCGGTAGGCGGCGGCCATCTCGTCCGACGAGGTTCGGCCGCCGGCCAGCGCGGCCACCCCGGCCCGCTGCGTAATGGAGCAGGTACCGGACGTAATCTGGCCCTGCATTTTGTCGCAGGCCGTGGCAATGTCCTGGCGGGCGGCCAGGTAGCCCAGTCGCCAGCCCGTCATGGCGTAGCCCTTCGAGAAGCCGTTCACGGTAATAACCCGCTCGGCAATGGCTTCGAACTGGGCCAGGCTCACGTGCTCGCCCACGAAGTTGATGTACTCGTAAATCTCATCGGCCAGGGCGTACACCTGCGGGTGACGGGCCAGCACGTCGGCAATCGCGCCCAGGTCGGCGCGGCTGAATACCGCGCCCGTGGGGTTGCACGGCGACGAATACATGATGAGCTTGGTGCGGGGCGTGATGGCCGCCTCCAGCTGCGCGGCGGTAACCTTGTAGTCGTTTTCGCGAGTCCCCAACAGCGCCACGGGCACGCCGCCAGCCAGCTTCACCATCTCCTCGTAGCTCACCCAGTAGGGCGAAAACACGATGACTTCATCGCCCGGGTTCACCAGACTGAGGATGGCGTTGGCCAGCGCCTGCTTGGCTCCGGTGCTCACCACAATCTGGCTGGGCTGGAAATCGAGCTGGTTGTCGCGCTTGAATTTATCGCAGATGGCCTGCCGCAGCTCCGGAATGCCGGGCACCGGCGTGTAGAAGGTGTAGCCGTCGTCGAGCGCCTTTTTAGCGGCGTCCTTGATATACTGCGGCGTCTGAAAATCAGGCTCGCCGAAGCTCAGGTTGATGACGTCGACACCCTTGGCAGCGAGCTCGCGGCCTTTCTTAGCCATGGCAATGGTGGCCGACTCGCTCATGTTGAGCACCCGGTTGGAGAGCGGCGAAACGGCGGCAAGCGTAGTTAATTCAGACATAATTCGCAGAATTTCGCAGAATTTAAGATGCACGGTAAAGGTAGGCCGAATCAAGACTCCATCCATCAGGCGTCGCCCAGCCGCCGCCAGCAGCGCCAAAGCACGGTCAGGTCCATGCCCGGCTCGTAGTCTTTGGCGTAAAGCAGCTCCAGACGGCGCTTGGTGACTTCGGTAAGCGGCGCGGCCGTGTTGGCCGCATCGGCCGGCGACACCACGGCTGGCACCGTCCGGGCCGGGCCGGGTGTGTGGCGCAGGCCCACCCAGGTGCGGCGGCCCAGCAGCACGGCCCCGCAGTTGCGCAGGAAACCCATCTTTTTTGGCTGAAACCAGACGAGCAGCGGAGCCAGCAGCAACAGCCCGGCGCTGGTCAGCAGGTCGAGCAGGCGCTTGGCGCGGGCCTTCTGGGGCTGGTTCAGGTTCAGCTCAATGTCGAGGGTATAGTAGTCGCCGGGCGCGTCCTTGCTGCTGCTGCCGATGATGTACTGGCTGTCTTCGGGCAGGATTTTATAGGCCACCGGCGGGTCGGCCGGTAGGCTTAGCATGAGGGCAATGATTTGGCTGGCTGGCAGGTCCTTGCCGCAGAAAATAAGCTCATTTAGCGCGTATAGCCGGATAATATCGGCCAGCTGGCGCAACTCGCCCAGGGGCTCTTCGATGGGTGAATGAGCGAATGAATGAACGGATGCATGGGTTTCGGCCACCGCTACGGGCGTTTCCGGCTCCACGCGCACATAGCCAATCACGCGGGCCGACACATGGGCGGCTTCCAGCAGCTGGCGCACGCGCTGGCTTTCGGGCCCCGAGCCCACGATGGCAATATTTTTCTGGTTTCGCTCGCTCAGACGCAGATTCTTGTATTTGATAAAATGCGCCAGCAGCTGCCGGCCCACCAGCGCCGTCACGACCCACACACCGCCCAGAATAATGAGGGCCTTTGAGAAGCGCCAGGCATCGAGGAAATTAGACGCAGCCGAAATCAGCAGCGTGCCCACGGCCACGCCCCGCACAATGCGCGAAGTGCGCACCGGCTGGTCGTAGCCCCCGCTCAGGTAGGTTGAAGTGAGCCAAACCAGGATGTAGGCCGGTACGGCGGCGGCCATGTACTGCGGCGGGTAGTCGCCGGGCACGAACTTGTGGTTGCGCTCCCAATAAGTCTTCAGAAAATACATGCCAGTCCAGATAAGCCCGGCATCGAGCAGCAGCGGCGCGGTGCGCAGCAGCAGGCGCTCGGCCACGGCCGCTCCCGCCCGCAGCCAGATGGCAGCGTTTATCAGCAGCGAAAACAGGCCCGCCCGGCCCGGCGCAAAATGCTTCTGCGCAAAAATGACCATCGCCCGATAAAACACGAACACGTAGTTCACGCTGGTGCGCTTGGTGCTTTCGCCCTTGTAGTGAATGATGCGGGTGCCGGGGAAATAATAGTTTTGCCAGCCCGCCTGCGTGAGGCGGTACGAGAGGTCAATGTCCTCGCCGTACATGAAGTAGTCTTCGTCGAGCAGTCCGATTTTAGCCAGCGCCGCCTGGCGCAGCAGCATAAACGCGCCGCTCAGCACCTCCACCGCGTGGGTTTCGTCCTTATCGAGAAAGCCCAGGTGGTAGCGCCCGAACGTGCGCGACTTGGGCATGAGCCTGGCCAGCCCAAACATCTTGTAGAACGCCACGGCCGGCGTGGGCAGCGCGCGCTTGCTCTCGGGCAGAAAACGGCCTTGGCCGTCGAGCATCTTCACGCCCAGCCCGCCGCAGGTTGGGTGCGCGTCCATGAAATCGCAGCAGGCCCGGAAAGTATCCTCTTCCACCACCGTGTCGGGGTTCAGCAGCAACTGGTACTGGCCGGTGGCGCGGCGCAGGGCTTGGTTGTTGCCCTTCGAGAAGCCGGGGTTGTCGTGGTTGGCAATGAGAATGACCTCCGGAAACCGCGCCCGTACCATGGCCACCGAGCCATCGGCCGAGTTATTGTCCACCACAAACACCTCTACTGGCTGCCCCAGCTTCTCCACGGCCCGCCGCACCGAGAGCAGCGCCTGCTCCAGGAAATAGCAGACGTTGTAATTGACAATGATTACGGAGAGCCTCACTTTGTAGCTGTTAGCTGATGCCCGTTAGCTATTAGCTGTGCTCATTGTGTGCTTCTGTACTAATAACCGGCCGACAAAGCTATAAGCTGACGACTGAAAGCTGCCAGCTAAAACCCTGATTACGCCTGCCGCAACCGGTCCACGATGCTGCGGCCCAGGGTAATTTCGTCGGCATACTCCAGCTCGCCGCCCATCGGAATGCCGCGGGCAATGGTGCTGATGTGCACATTAGGCAAATCGCGCAGGCGGCGCGAGAGGTAGAAAGCCGTGGTGTCGCCCTCCATAGTAGGCGAAATGGCCAGAATGACTTCGCGCAGCTCCGAGTCTTCGGCCGCCGCGCGGGCCACTAGTGAGTCGATGTGCAAGTCGGACGGCCCAATGCCCTCGATGGGCGAAATCACGCCGCCCAGCACATGGTACACGCCTTTGTATTGGCCGGTATTTTCGATGGCGATAACGTCGCGCACGTCCGACACGACGCAGACCAGGCTGTGGTCGCGCAGCTTGTTGGCGCAGATGCCGCACTCCTCGGCGTCGGAAATGCTGTGGCAGGTTTTGCAGTAGGTGATTTCAAAGCGCATCTTAGCCAGGGCCTCGGCCAGCGAGGCAGTGGTATCCATTTCGGCTTTCAGCAGGTGCAAAGCCAGGCGCAGGGCCGTTTTCCGACCAATACCGGGCAGCCGCGAAAGCTCACCCACGGCGTTTTCAATCAGTTTTGAGGGGAACTCCATTCAGAATAATTGGTGCTTGGTTGGTGGTGCTTGGTGTTTGGCAAGCAGTGTGGCTCTGACGAAAACCAAGCACCAAGCACCACCAACCAAGCACCAAAAATCAAATGACGTCGGCCGAAATGCCGCGGTCGTGAATGGCGGTGCACATGGGCTCCAACTCTTCGTAGGTGCCCACTTTCACGGCACACTTGCCCTTGTAGTGGATGAGCAGCGTGCACTGCTCGGCCTGCTCGGGCTGGTGGCCGCACACCTCCATCAGGGTTTTGATGACGTGGTCGAAGGTGTTGATGTCATCGTTGTACACCACCAGGTTGCGCAGCTCCACCGCTTCTTCGAGCAGCAGAACGTCTTCATCGTAGTCAGTTTGCGGACGCGTGTTCATAGGGCAAATTTACGCAGGAAACCCCGCGTGGGGCAGCCGTTAATAACCCCGTTGGCGACGGTTTCGTTTCGTCAGATTCGCCCCAATTTTGCGCGGTGGTGCCTTGCTGCCCGCTTCCGCTTTCTCCCCGCCCATGCCCGTTCCGTCCGCCGATTTCAAAAAAGCCCTCAAGCGCCTCTCCGAACCCGAGAAGGAAGCCCTGCTGCTGCGCGCCGTGCGCCGCGATGCCGAGCTCTACGAAACCTTCCGCTTCGAGCTGCTGGCCGACGTCACGCTGGGCCAGCTGCAGGAAGAAACCGCCGACCGCATCCACGAACTCTTCAACGTGGCCGTATCGGGCCGCCTGCTCAACCGGAGCCTCGTGAAGGCCCTGCGCGCCAGCGTACAGGAAGCCGCCCGCGCCCGCCGCATCACCAAAAACAAGCAGCTTGAAATCGACCTGCTAGTGTATATTCTGCACCAATGCATCGATAATTACTCGGGGCAGTTCGACAGCGTGTGGGACGGCTTCTACAATGCCACCGCCCGCCTGGCGGCCCGCCTGCCCACCCTCATCCTCAAATCGCTGCACGAAGACCTGTGGGTCGAATATCAATCCGAACTAAACGATGTTCTGAGTGAATTGCACCGCCGCAAAAAGAGCCACAACCTGAAATTTGAGCTCCCCCGCACCTTTGAGATTCCCGAATAAAAAAAGCCCGCCGAAACCGGCGGGCTTTTTTAAATGCAACAAGCCGTAGGCAAACAGCCACGGGCCGTTGAGCAATTAGCCCTTCTTGGCAATCACGTTGAAGGTCAGGTCGAAATTGTCGTAGATGGCCTTATCGCCGATGCTGTCAAAAAATGTTTTCGAGCCGTATTTCAGGCCGAACTTGGTGCGGTCGATGGTCACTTTGCCGGTAGCGGCGGCCACCCCGTCCTTCACGCCCACTTTAGCGGGAAAGCTGAGGCGCTGCGTTACGCCCTTGATGGTCATGTCGCCAGTGATGGTGGCGTTATCGGCGGTAGCAGCGGCACCTTTGATGGGCGCTACGCTCACGATTTTGAAGGTCGAGGTGGGAAATTTTTCCACGCCGAAGAAATCATCGCTGCTCATGTGGCCTACGAATTTGCCCTGGCTGTCGGCATCCTTAATGTCGGTGGCCTTCATGGTCTTCATGTCCACGGTCACGGTGCCGCCTACCACGGCGTTGCCCTTCACCAGCAGCTCGCCCGAGGTGAAATTCATGGTGCCTTCGTGGCCGTGCGTCACGGCTTTGCCTTCCCAGCCCAGGGTGCTCAGCTGCGGCTGCAGGGCGTAAGCGGGGGCATTAGTAGCCATCTTGGCGCTGTTCATTTTCTGGGCCGAAGCCACAGGAGCGGCACCGATTACGGCAAAGGCGAACAGGGCGGGCAGGAGAAAATTTTTCATGGTTTGTGGTAATTAAAAGGGTGAACTTGAAAAAAGGTGGTGTAGTAGCTGAAATGCGGCGAGCGATTATTCAGCGTCGCGCATCTTATCGAGCAGCTCGTTTAGCTGCCGGGCTTCGGCTTCGCTCAGGCTGGCATGGGCAGCGGCTTTCAGCGCACCGGATGCATCAATCTGGTCGAGCAGGGCGAGGCCCGCGGGCGTGATGCGAATGTCGACGGCACGGCGGTTGGATGGGCAAACGATGCGGGTAACAAGCTTTTTTTCTTCCAGCCGGTCGACGATGCGCGAGGCATTGCTGGTTTTGTCCAGCATGCGCTCGATGAGCAGCGCTACAGTAGCCGGCTGCGGATGCTGGCCGCGCAAAATGCGCAGGATGTTGAACTGAGGCGAAGTGAGGGCAAACTTTTTAAAGGCACAGGCCTGGCGCAATTGCAGCCAGCCCGAGGTATAAATCAGATTTATAATCGCTTTCTGGTGTTCGTCCTGGAACAGCGGCTGCTTGATTTCGTCTTCGATGCGCATAGCTATTATTGGAATCGAGTGCAAATATAATGTACATACATTTAATGTTGCAACATTATTCCTGTAATTTCATTTTTTTTTGGGTGAAGCCCTCCGGCCCATGGCCAAAACCCCGCCAATCTTCGTAGGCGGCTGCATTCACGTCCTCCTAATTTTTTTTGCGATGCAACATTTCAGAATCTTTTTGCTGGCGGCGACGCTGGCCACCGCCGCTCCCCAGCTGGCCGCAGCCCAAGCCGGCGGCTTCCCCGTACAAACCACTGCCAGCACCCGGTTTGTGATGCAGAACGGTGAAGTGGTGAAGCGCGACGGTAGCCAAATAACGCCACTCACGCAAAACGTGAAGCTGGCCAGCGGCGTCAAAATCAATTATAAAAACGGCATCGTCGAAATGCCCGCCGACAAGCTTAATGCCAACGGCAAAAAAATAACCCTGCGCGAGGGCGATTACGTACGCGCCGATGGCGGCGTGGTATTCGCCACGCCCGGCAGCGCCGCCGCCGCCAAAGGGGCTGCCCCCACCCCACCCAGCGCCACCTACGAAAAGCTGGTGCAGCGTGGTCCCGGCTACGCCGAACCCGCCCAGCGCGTACCCTTGCTCAACAAAAAAATTGAGCTGCTGAACCAGAAAATCAGCCTCCTGAGCCAGGGTCGCGCCGACCTCCCCGACACCAAAGCCCTCGACGCGCAGCTCACGGACCTCGATGCCCAGCTGAACGCGCCCGTGAAATAACCCCGGCCCGGCTACGCCCGCAGCTGCAGGTGCCCTTCGGCCTCCGCCACCAGGCCGAAGGGCTCGTCGCGAACAATCAGGAAACCATCGAGGTCGAGCACATCGGCCAGGGCGCTGATTTGCAGGGCGGCGGCAATGCCAACACTGGTTTCGACCATGCAGCCCAGCATGGGTAGCAGGCCATGAGCGCGGGTACGCCGCAGCAGGTCAACGCCGCGGCGGAAGCCGCCGGCTTTCATCAGCTTCACGTTCACACCGTGGAACTGCTCGGTGATATCGGCAAAATCGGCGGTGTCCGTTACCGATTCGTCGGCCAGCAGCGGCACGGCGCTGCGCGGGCGCAGGTAGCGGTAGTCATCGGTACAAGCGGCGGGCAGGGGCTGTTCGAGCAGGCGCAGGTGCAGGCCGGGCAAGGCGTGGGCCAGCTCCAGAAATTGCAGTACGCCGTCGGCATCGGGCCAGGTTTCGTTACCATCAACTAATAAGGGGTGCCCGGGCAGGGCACGGGCCACTTCGCGCAGCAGGTCGAGGCCCTCGGTGGCATTCACCTTGATTTTTAGTAAATCGAAGCGGGCCGCGTTTTGCGCAATCAGAAAATCGGCCACTTCGCCCGGAGCCATAATGGGCAGCGAAAACGCGGTGGGTGCTGCCGGCGCGGGGGCAGGCACGCCCAGATACTGCCACACCGGCTGCGCGGCGCGGGAAGCCAGCCACTGCACCAGCGCCGCTTCCAGACCAAAACTAAGGGCATGAGCCACGGGGTGCGCGGCCAGTAGCGCATCCAGTTCGGCCAAAGCAACTACTTCGCTCAGACCCTGCGCCTGCAGCGTGGCGAATTGGGCTTGCAGCAGTTCGGGAGTCTCGCTGTAGCGCACGTTAGGGGCCGCCTCGCCTTGGCCATGGTGCCCACCACCGGCTACCTGCACTAATAGGTTGGTTTTGGTAGTGGACGCGTTGCGGGAAATTTTCCACACGTACCGCAGGGGCAGTATCAAGGGCGTAATTGACCAGACGAGCATAATTGCTGAGACAAGGCTAAGGCTCCACACGGAGGCCTAAGTGACACAAATACGCGGCAACGCCTAGAAAGTGACAAATCCCTCCTCATCCGTTCACCGAGAAAATGCTTGCATTGAACGGTCGAGCTTAGCATTTCGACAACTATTTTCTATCCGGCACTAACCAGAGGGTGAAATAACTTCGATTGATAATACATTTGCATCAGTCGAATTTGCGCTTTTCCATTAATTAATTCAACTTTAAACTTTTCTGCAAATATGAAATCTTCATTACTTTCTTCTTTGTTACTGGCGGCCGGTTTGCTGGTGGCATCTGCCGCACCAGCCAGCTCTCAAAAGCGTAGCGCCCAGACCGGTAATGGGTCACTGCCTTGGTTCACGGTAGTAAACAAGACGATGGTGGTGCAAACCGGGGCTACCACTAAAACGCTGGAAAAGGACGTAACCCTGCCCAACGGCAGCCGCGTGGAATACCAGACGCAGTCGGTGGTGCTGGCCAACGGTACCCGAGTGCGCATGAAGGAAGGCGACTTACTGAGCCTGAACGGCGAGCTTATTCAGAAATCGCCAGCCAATGTAGCCCCACCGGCCGATGCCACGGCCAGCGTGGTGCCCGTAGCCAACTCAGTCGCCAACGTGATGCCGGCACCTGCAGCGCCAGTAGCAGCGCCAGTAGCAGCGCCAGTAGCAGCCGCGTTCAGCTACCACTCCGAAGTGCCAGTGAACGGCAAGCTACGCGGCGTAGTGGAGCTGGGGGCCAGCGGGTTCAACATGTTTATCATCCGTGTGGATGATAAGCGCAATTGGAAAATGGAGAAATCTGAATTTGGCAACAGCCTGGTAATGGAAAACATGGCTACTGAAGAAGACGTACGTGCCGGCCTCAAGTCATATATCGGCAAGATGCTCGACTTCGGCGTACCCGGCCGCGACATTCACTTCGTGGTAAGCTCGGGGGCGGCACTCTCGGAAAACACCCGCCGCATTACCCGGGGCTTGGAAGCCTTGAAATATGTGGTGACGACCGTGACACCGGAGCGTGAAGGTGCCTTGGGCCTACGCGCCGCGCTACCGGAAGCCTACGCCAAAAAAGGCTTCGTAATGGATATGGGCTCGGCCAACAGCAAGATTTCGTGGTACGTTGACGGCCAACCCCGCGTGCAGGATACCTTCGGCTCGAAATACTACGAGAAGAACGTGGACGATGCCACCGTGGCCGCAGCGGTAAAAGCGAAGGCTGCCCAAGTTCCGGCCAACCTGCGCGGCATATGCTTCATCATCGGCGGGGTACCCTATGAGTTGGCCAAGGCCGTACGCCAGGGTCAGGAAACCTACACCGTGCTCAAAGCGCCTACCGAGTACCCGCAGCTGAGCGGGGCCAAAATCAAGTCGGGCCTGAATATTTATCAAGCGCTGGCCGAAGCCACCGGCTGCCAGCAGTTTGTATTCGGCTACGACACCAATTTCACCATCGGCTACCTACTGTCGCTGTAAGCTTTTCCCACAAACTTAGCTGCATCTTAATACCCTGTGCTACCGGCACGGGGTATTTTTTTGGCCCGGGTCGGGCCGAGTATACCAAGCAGTTGGCGGCGGCTGGCCGGATAATGCCGTTCTTTAGGCCCACAATTCGTTTTTTCCGGTACTCCCACCCTCGCATGCTCAAATCCCGCCTACTCCTACTTGCTGTCGTTCTTGTTATTCTGGCTGCCCTGCTCACGGTCCTTGGCACGGGCCTGCCGCCGGCCGTACCGGTAGCGGCTCGCTGGCTGGCGCTGGCCGCCATTGCCGCCGCCGCCGCGCCCCGCCGCTCGCTCACGCTCTGGATTGTGGTAAGTATGCTCGTCGGCATCGAGCTGGGCCACGATGCTCCCGGCGTGGCCATGAGCCTGAAAGTGCTCAGTGATGCCTTCCTGCGGCTCGTTAAAACCATTATCGCGCCGCTGGTTTTTGCTACGCTGGTGGTGGGCATTGCCGGCCACGCCGACCTGAAGCAGGTGGGCCGCATGGGTATCAAGGCCTTGGTCTACTTCGAAATCGTGACCACATTTGCCCTCTTCATTGGTCTGGGGGCCATCAACCTCACCAAAGCCGGCGTGGGCATCAGCCGCGTGGGCGTGAAGGAAGAGGCCCTGACCGCCGCCCCCCCCCAAACGGCCGCCGACATTATTCTGCACATCTTCCCCGAGAACATTGCCAAATCGGTGGCCGAGGGCCAGGTGCTGCAAGTCGTCATTTTTGCTATTCTCTTCGCTATCGGCTTGGCCCTCACGCCCGAACGACCCCGTCGCGTAATGCTGGAGCTTTGCGAAAGCTTATCCGAGGTCATGTTCAAATTTACCAACGTCGTGATGTATTTCGCGCCGCTGGGCGTGGGTGGTGCCCTGGCCTATACGGTGGGCAAAATGGGGTTCGCGCCGCTTTTCAATGCCTTGCAGCTATTGCTCACGCTCTATGGCGCGCTCATCGCCTTCGTTTTGCTGGTGCTGCTGCCGGTGGCGCTGTTTGCGCGGTTGCCCCTACGCCGCTTCATTGCGGCCGTGGCCGAGCCGGTGAGCATTGCCTTCGCCACTACCAGCAGCGAAGCGGCGCTGCCCCGGGCCATGGAAGCCATGGAAAGCATTGGGGTGCCGCGCCGCATCGTCGCGTTTGTGATGCCGACGGGCTACTCCTTCAACCTCGACGGCACCACGCTTTATCTTTCGCTGGCGGCAGTATTCGTAGCGCAGGCGGCGGGCGTGCCCCTGTCCTTCGGCCAACAACTGCTGATGGTATTTACCCTGATGCTCACCAGCAAGGGCGTGGCCGGGGTGCCGCGTGCCTCGCTCGTAATTCTGCTGGCCACGGTGGCCTCGTTCAACCTGCCAGCCTGGCCGGTATTCATCATCCTGGGTATTGACGCGCTGATGGACATGGCTCGCACGGCCGTGAATGTGCTCGGCAATTGCCTTGCCTCGGCCGTGGTGGCGCGTTGGGAGGGTGAGTTTGTGGACGACTACACTGGGCCCGACCCGGCGGCCGAGTAGCCGGCGGCAATCCACAAAATTGAACGAAAACGAGGTGCCCGGACAAATTCCAGGCACCTCGTTTCGTAAAAAATTCGGGCAAAATGGCCACAATACCACATGAATACCGTAATTTAGCCTTAGAAATCCTGTTGTGGGGCTTTCGTCTAAATATAAGACAATTTTTGCTTTTCTTCTTTTTATCGGGCTTTCCTGTTATCTTCAAGCTATGAAAATCATTCGTCAATGGTCGGTGGTGGCGCTGGTACCCGCCCTGCTGGGAGCAGGCTCCTGCGTTTCGGTTAAAAACCAAATGAAGAGCACGCCGACGGCGGCTATCGCCAACCGCCTGCCTCCGCTGGAAATTCTGGCTGACCAGGGCCCCCTGGCCATGAACGATGGTGCTTTGCCCGACGACCCGCTCAAATTGTTCCAGCAGGAATGCCGCATCAACCTCACCGAGCCCACCGATTCGGCCACCTACGGCTACGCCAAGCTGGTGGTGAAAAAGGTAAAAACCTTACGTACCGGGCGCGGCCTGCAAGGGGCCCAGGTGCTTACTTTCCTGCTGCCGGCCGTAGTAGGCGTGCCGCTGGAGTGGTATAAAACCACCCTGCAGGCCGAATTACAGGTGAGCGATGCTGCCGGCAACCTGCTCGGCTCCTATAATGGCACCGGTACTTCCGAAGTGAAGGTGGCCATGTACCACGGGTACTCACAAACCACTGCCCCACGCCTGGCCGACATTATTGCCCTGCGCGGCGCGCTAGCCCAGATTCGCCCGCAGCTTGATACCGCCACCGCTCGCCTGCGCCCGCTGCTGCTGGCCGGTGGCAGCGTAGAAAACCCGACTATTCCGGCGGCTTCCTCGTCGGCAACGGGCGGCCGCTAGGCCGCCTGCCCCGGCAGCCGCGTATTTTTGGGCCCGCCGCCCCTCCGTTGGTTCCTTTTGGGCCACTTGGGGGCGGCGGGCCTTACCTTTGGCGCGTGATGGCTTTATCTCTGCTTAACCGATTGGCGGCCCTGACGGGCCTTGGCGTACTGCTGGCGGGCTGCTGTGCCAACAACGTGTGCGACTGCCCCAATGAGGCCCAGGCCGATGCCATCCGCATTGTCTTCGATAGTAAGTTTCCGAAAGATGAGCTGGATACGCTGGTGCTGGTGCGCTACCTGCATCCCGACTTAAAAAATCCATCAGTACCCCTGCCCAAGCCTGAAACGGTTACGCTGGTACGCACCGCCGCGCAGCTTGCCGCCAACGACACGCTGGTCATTAGCAACGCCACTCCATTTAGCCAGTTGGGCAGTGCCCGGCTCGACACGTTCAGCTACGTGGTGCGGTATTACCCGGGTACGAAGCCCAAGCTGCGCCCCAGCAAGCTGGCCTTGGTCATCGACCGCGTAAAGTTGAGCGGAGGATTCGAGGGCAACGGCTGCTGTACCTGCTACACCAATTCGCGCAAGCTGGCCCTTACCCGGCCCGACTCGACCAAAACGGCAACCTATGCTAACCTGAATTCACGCCACGCGGTGCTGGCCGTAACACGGTAGTCGCTGCCGGGGTGCAGTCCGTATAGACTGGCGAACGCGCTTCCTCGCTTCCTCTTTCTGCAAGCTTTCATGGCAATAGACTCTTCTCCTTCCGCTGTTGTGGTCCCGACTGCTCAATCGTTTCCGTTTCGCACTTCCCTCAGCCTCGCGCCGCTGGTCGATTATTGGCTCGAGCGCGAGCAGTCGACCAATGCCGGGGTGGCGCTGCTGGCCCAGGCCGTGGGCGCGCAGGTGGCCCAGGCCCCCTGGATAACCCAGCCCGTGGCCGACCCCAAGCTGCTAGAAGAGCACTGCGACCTGGTGGAAACCCTGATGCTGGCCGTATTTCCGCCGGCTTCGCTGTCCACCGATATCAGTGGGGCGGTGGGACCGTTTCAGCGGCGCAGCTTTTTTAACACCCAATTGTTCCGCGACATCATGCTGAACAAGGACGGTCTGGTAAAGCAGCCCCTGAATATCGACATGGCCACCATGGAACGGCAGCTGGGCCTGATGGCCTACCAGCTGGTGTTGCAGCGCGTGTACGGCACCGAGCTTCCGGCTTTAGGAGCCATCGTTTTCACGGTGCCCGATTACAAAATCGGCCTTTACCGCCACTACAGCGTGGGATTCGACTCCACGTTTGTGCGCGTACGGGTAGTGGGCGAAGCACCGCCATTGAGCGACGAGCAGCGCGAAACCCTGCTGCACAACCGCCACCGGCCCGAGGTGTGGCAGGCAATGCTGCCAGCCGAGCACTTTGAGCTGGAAGGGTTTAATGTGCTGCGCCTGGCCGACGTGACGGAGCAGGAAATCCTTTCGGAGCTGAAATACGACCTACTGGAACGCGACGTGCTGCAAACCCCGGCCCGCTTCGAGCAGATTCAGGAAAAGCTGCGGGTACTTTTTGCCCAGCCGGCGCTGCAGCTCGGTATCGCGGCCTATGACGAGAAGAAGAAGGCCTTTATGGATTTCGGGCGCAAAATCAACCACAGCTTCCTCACCAAACAGGTGCAGCACCAGGCGGCCGACAGCAGCTTCCGACAAATCTACCAGCGCCTGCTCAGCAACCGCGAGCCATTGGTACTTAAAGACTTGGCTACTTCCGACTTGCCCGAAGACCTGCGCGAGCAGATTATAGGACTGGGGATTCGCTCGGCCATTCTGGCGCTGTTGCCCTATGGCAACGACACGGTGGGCCTGCTGGAGCTTGGGTCGCCCGACGTGGGCGGCCTCGACGAGTTCGACATGGACACCGTGGCCCAGTTCCTGCCGCTGTTTGCGGTGGCCGTGAAGCGCAACGCCGAGGACCAGCAGACCCGCGTGCAGGCCATTGTGCAGCAGAAGTTTACCGCTATCCACCCCACCATGGAATGGCGCTTTACCGACGCGGCCCGCAACCTGCTGGCCCAATTCGACGAGGGCAACCGCACGGCCGAGATGGAAGCCATCGTGTTCGAGGACGTGTACCCCCTGCACGGCTCCTGCGACATCAGGGGTAGCAGCACGGTGCGCAACGAGGCCATTCAGGGCGACCTGATGGAACACCTCACCCTGGCCAACAAAGTACTGAAAAAAGCCTCTGAGTACCAGCAGCTGCCCATTCTGGACGAGCTGAAGTTCTACGTCAGCAAGAATCTGAAGCGCCTGCGCGAGGGCCTGCTTTCGGGCGACGAAGCCAACATTTACGACTCGCTGAAGCGCGAGGTGGAGCCGTTGTTCGAGTATCTGGCCACGCATACGGTCGAGCTGCGCCCGGTCATCACAAATTATTGGCAGAACATTGATGCGCGCCTGGGTATCCTCTACAAGCGCCGGAAGGATTTTGAGCTGAGCATAACCACCCTCAACGATGCCGTGAGCGACTACCTCGACGAGGAAGAGGACAAGGCCCAGCTCATGTTTCCGCACTACTTCCAGCGCTACAAAACCGATGGCGTTGAGTTCAATATTTACGTGGGCAGCACGCTGGTGCAGGACAAGCCCTTCGACCTGGTGTTCCTGAAAAACCTGCGCCTGTGGCAGCTGCTGACGATGGTGGAAATTACGCGCCGTACCGCCGCCCTCAAGCCCATGCTGCCCGTGCCGCTCGATACGACGCAGCTCATCCTCATCCACGGCCAACCCCTGAGCATCCGCTTCCGGCAGGACGAGCGCCAGTTCGACGTGGATGGGGCTTACAACATCCGCTACGAAATCATCAAGAAGCGCATCGACAAGGCCACCGTGCAGGGCACCGGCGAGCGCCTCACCCAGCCCGGCACCATTGCCCTAGTATACGCGCAGAGCCGCGAGGCCGTGGAATATTACGAGTACATCGACTACCTGCAGGACCGCGGCATGCTGGCACCCGGGGTGGAAGAGCTGGAGCTGGAAGAGCTGCAGGGCGTGAAGGGGCTGCTGGCCCTGCGCGTGCGGGTGCAGCTTTAGCTACGTACCAGCCCGGGCGGGTGATTAAATAATCTCCTCGCCCAAAAGCACCTTTTCCTCCTTCCAGAACAGCTTGAGGCCGGCCCGGAACAGCACCAGCCAGGCCGCGCCGCCGGCAAAGCCGGCTAGCACGTCGGTTGCGTAGTGGGCGTGCAGGCACACCCGCGTGAGGCCAATGAGGCCGGCCCACAGCAGCAGCGGGGCTGCCCAGCCTGGCCGGCCGAAGTGGCGGGCCAGCAGCCAGGCCAGGCAGCCGTAGAAAGTAAGCCCCAGCATGGCGTGCCCGCTCGGGAAGCTCAGGCCGAAGGTGTGCAATACGGCATTGGCCGGCCGGGGCCGGTTGAAATACAGCTTTAGCAGCTGATTGAGCAACACCGCGCCCGCCATTACCAGCACCAGCTCCTTGGCCTCGCGGCGGTGGCCAGCCCGGTTTAGCAGCAGCGGCGCGATGATACTGGCCGGCAGCAAAAACGGCAGCGAAGCGAAAAACGTAACGAACCGGACGGGCCCGTACAGTCCGGGCCAGGTACGTTGCCAGCCATCGACCAGGTCCGAAGCCCAGCCATCGAGGGCCAGAGAATGATGCACGAACACCACGCGCACCAGGTAAAAAAACACGGCAAAAGCGACAACGAACAACACCGCTCCAAACAAAACCTCGACGGTCAGCAAACCCGCAAATGCCAGCAGGCGCGAAGCAAAACGTTTCATAGCGTTGAATACGGAATGTGGCGGGCCGCTGGACGTAGCCCCGAAGCTGGACCGAGGTAAAATAAAAAAGCCAGCCCCGAAGGACTGGCTTTTTCTACGTGCGCTCGGGGAGACTCGAACTCCCACACCTTGCGGAACTGCCGCCTGAAGACAGCGCGTCTACCAATTTCGCCACAAGCGCATGCTAGACTAAAAAGCCATTCGCCCGATGGGTGGCGGCTTTTTGGTGCTGCAAAGATACAGACCCGTTTTACGGCTACGCAACCTTTCTGCTATTTTTTTCGCTTTCCGGAGCCTTTTCGGGGTATCGGCAATTGTTTCTCAGTTACTTGCCGGGGCATTTTTTTTCTTTCTCATCGATTTCGACGTGGCTCTTTCCTCTGCCGGCCCGGGTCTGCCGGCCACTGCGGCCCCGCCCCTCCGTGGTTTCGACCGCGTGGCGTGGTGCTACGATGCGCTGACGGCGCTGGTATTTGGCCCGGCCCTGCGCCACACGCAGCGGGCGGCCCTGGCCGGGCTGCCCACTGGCGCGCCGCACGTGCTTATTCTGGGCGGCGGTACGGGCTGGGTGCTGGCAGAAGTACTGCGCCGGTGCCCCGCCGCTACGGTGCTGTACCTCGAGGCCTCGCCGCGCATGTTGGCCCGGGCCCGGGCCCGCCTGGCACCCGGCCAGCAGGCGCAGGTCGAATTCCGGCATGGTACACAGGATGCGCTTAGGCCTGCCGAGGTATTTGATGCCGTGCTAACGTTTTTCGTGCTCGACTGCGTGGCCGCGCCTGATTTGCCGGGGGCGCTGGCCCGGCTGCACGCCGCCCTGCGCCCCGGCGGGCGCTGGCTACTGGCCGATTTCCGGCCCGCGCGCCGGGGCTGGCGGCGACTGTTGCTGGCGGCCATGTTCTGGTTTTTCCGCCTCACTACGCAGCTGCGCGCCCGCGAGCTGCCCGACCTGGCCGCGGCCCTGACGGCCCGGGGGCTGCGGGGCGAAGCGCAGGGACGGTTCTACTACGGAGCAACCGAAGCCGTGGTGTTTCAGTGAGTAAGCACGCGGCTTAGATATGCCATATTTAGACCTGGCCGGACTGAAACATAATTTTAACGTCCCCCGTCCGTTAATTTTGGGTAAAAACGGCGGTTGTATTGTAAATTTTCCGCAACTTTACATTTCCTGTCCAGCCTGTATTATGGCTAGTTTACTTATTGTGCTATAATTTACCCTATGAAACACATTGTTACTGTTGGCATCGCCTTCTGCCTGAGCGTGGGCATGGCGGCGGCCCAATCCAAAGCGCCGGGTGCGCCGATACGCTACGCGCTGTCATTCCCCAATGCCGTGCACCACGAAGCCAAAGTGGCGGCCACCTTTGCGGGTGTGCCTCGGGGCCCGCTGCACGTGCGCATGGCCCGCAGCTCGCCCGGCCGCTACGCCGTGCATGATTTTGCCAAAAACGTTTACTACGTGGTGGCTACCGACGGCGCTAACCATCCCCTGCCGGTGAACCGCCCCGACCCCTACGGCTGGGACGTAACGCCCGGGGCTGACGGCACGGTTATCTTCAGCTACACCCTCTACGGCGACCAGACCGATGGCACGTTCGCCGGCATCGACCAGCAGCACGCCCACCTGAACCTGCCCGCCACGCTGTGCTACGCCACCGGCCTCGAAGACCGGGCCGCCGAGGTAAAATTCGACGTGCCGCCCGCCTGGAAAGTAGCCACTCAGCTGCGGCCCAGCGAAGAAAAAAACACCTTCAGCGCGCCCAACCTGCAATACCTCATGGACAGCCCCGTATCGTTGGGAGCCCAGCAGGTGCGCACCTGGCAGGAAGGCGACCAAACCATCGAGCTGGCCATGCTCTACCAGGGCCCGGCCGCCGAGATGGACGCTTTTGCCAAGAACGTGCAGAAAGTAGTGAAGGAGGAAAAGGCCATTTTCGGCGAGCTGCCCAAGTTCGACTTCGCCCGCTACACCTTTATAGCCGACTACCTGAGCCAGGCCACTGGCGACGGCATGGAACACCGCAACTCGACCTCGCTCACCAGTTCCCGGACCCTGAAGGATGAGGACGCGACCAAAAACCTAGGCACGGTTGCTCACGAGTTTTTCCACGCCTGGAACGTGGAGCGCCTGCGTCCCCAGGACCTGGAACCCTTTGACTTCCAGCGTGCCAATATGAGCGACAACCTCTGGTTTGCCGAAGGCTTCACGCAGTACTACGGCCGCCTGGCCCTGCGCCGCGCTAAACTGATTGAGGACGAGGAGTTCTTCGACGACATCAGCCGCTGGGTGAATCTGCGCCAGAACAGCCCCGGCGCGCGCTACGCGTCGGCCATCGACATGAGCCGCCAGGCCGCTTTCACCGACGGCGCGGGCCAGGGCGGCACGCCCATGAACGTGGTGAACACCAGCCTGTCGTACTACGACCAGGGCGCGGGCATTGCCCTGATGATGGATTTGCAGTTGCGCCAGCATCACCGCTCCTCGCTTGATAAGTTTATGCAGGCCATGTGGCAGCAGTTTGGTAGCAAGCAGAGCAACTACGCGCCCGCAGCGCCTTACACCACCCGCGATTTACAGCGCGTGCTGGGCGAGGTGAGCAAGGACACTGTATTCGCCGACCGTTTCTTCCGGCAGTATGTGTACGGCCGCGAAACGCCGCGCTTCACCGAAAACCTGCTGGTGGCCGGCATGGCCGTGATTCCGACCCGCGCCCTGGGCGCGGCGCTGCCCAACCAGGTCGAGTTTGATAACGAAGGCCGCTGCATCGTGGCCTACAACACCCAGATTGGCTCGGGCCTCTACAAGGCCGGTATCGACCGCGGCGACCAGATTGTGGTGCTCGACGGCAAGGAGCTGCACAGCCGTGGCGACATGGACGGCGTGCTGCACAAGCACTCGCCCAGCGACGTGGTTTTTGTGAAAGTAAAAACCCGGGGTGGGGCCGAGCGCACCACCCAGCTCATTCTGGCCGAAGACCCCACCGTGCAGGTAAAACCGGTGGAAGCCGTGGAGAAAATGGTGCTCTCGCCCGCGCAAAAGACATTACGCGACGCCTGGCTGGCCCCGCAGGCCTCGAACTAAGCGCTGGCAGGAAAGTAGTGTGGCCCCGGCGGGCCGGCGTCGTCCCAAGCGGCCCGGCTCGCCGGGGCTTTTTGCTGAAGGTATCCGCTTGCAACGCCAAAAGCTGGCCGAAACCGCCGCCCATCAACGACACGCTGATGCTTTCGGGCTGAATCTGACAGGTTGTTGTACGCCCGACGGCGAATCTTCACCAGCGAACAACTTAATATCTTTACTTTTGAACGTTTTGGCGGGCGATTTACGGCTTCTGATGCTACGCAAAGCTCCTTTTACGGATTAGCTCGCTGCCTTCACTTCCTTTTCAATTACCACTATGCCCATTTTCGATAAGCTCACCAACGCCGCCAAGGAGTTTTTCATCGAGTCCGACGAAGAGACGGGCGCACCCACAGCTCCGCCTACCGTGCCCTACGGCACTCCCAGCCAACCGGCCGGCTCCGTTGCCGCCGCAGCTTTTGGCGCACCCACCGTGGTGCAAGCCGAGCAGCGCCACCTCGACCACATTGCGGGCCTGCTGGCCGGCGACGGCAAGGATTTCGGGGCTTATATGAAGATGGTGAAGAGCATGGCCGCCGCCGGCCTGAACGGCCCGATGCTTTATCAGACGGCGTTCAACGCTTTTTCGGCGGTGAATGGCGGCACCGTGCCGGCGCTGCTGGCCTCGGCCTCGCAGTTTGAGCAAGCCCTGGCCACCGACCGCGATAAGGTGCTGGCCCGCCACCGCGAAAAAATTGGCGAAACCACCACGCCCGGCGCGGCCCCCGGCCCCGTAGCCCAGCTGGCCGCGCAGGAAAAAAAGCTGGCCGCCGACCTCGCCGACCTCACCCGCCAACTCCAGGCCAAGCAGCAGCAGCTGCTCCAGACCCAGCAGCAGCTGGGCGAGGAGCGCCAGAAAACCCAGGCCGCGCTGGCCTCCTACGAGCTGGCCAACTCGGCCGCACTGGCCGACCTGCAAGCTCATCGCAAAGCGGCGGAGGCTTTTTTGAACGCTGCCAAATAGCACACTACTCCACTTTGCCGGTTTCACGCCGGCTTTCCCTTCACTTTTTTCTGCGTCATGAATACTCCTTTACTAGGCCCGCCTTCGCCCGCCGACGGCCTGCCGTCGTGGCAAAAACCCGAGAAAGTAGCTGGCTGGGTTTTCGTGGCTGCGCTGGTTGGCGCAGGCGTGTACTACTGGGGTCAGATTCTGCCCTATCTGATTGATATTGTATTTGATACCGTGAAGTTGGGCATTGGCCTGGGCGTGTTGTTCGTGCTGTTTTTGCTGGCGACCAACAAGCGGATTCAGACGGGGCTGTGGTACCTGGGGCAACGCATTTTTCGCACCGCCGCCAGCCTGTTCGTAAACACCGACCCCATCGGCATTATGGAAGATTACATCCGCAATACCGAGAAGGAAGCCCGCAACATGGAGGAGGAAGTGGGCCACATTGAGGGAGCCAACGAGCTGGTGAAGCGCAAGATGGACGCCAACCGCACCCAGATGCAGGAGTACCTGAGCCTGGCCGACTCGGCCCTGCGCCAGGGCGAAAAGGACAGCGCCGAGAGCTACGCCAGCCGCGCCGCCCAGCTCGAAGATTACAACCGCCGCCTCCAGCCCATGGCCACCACCACGGCCAACGTGAGCCTGGTAATGCGCCAGATTCTGAAAGCCGCCCTGCGCCAGATTGATGGCAGCAAGTTCAAAGTCAACCTACTAAAGGACGAATACACCCTGGTAAAACGCACCAGCTCGGGCATGCGCGCCGCCATGAACATTCTGCGCGGCGACCCCGACAAGAAGTACTTCTTCGACCTGGCCACCGACCGCGTGGCCCAGGACATGGCCCAGCAGCTAGGCCAGATTAAGCAGGCCATGCGCTACTCGCAGGAATTCGTGAAGGAGATGGACATCCAGAACGGGGTGATGAGCGAGAAGGGCCAGCGCCTGCTCGACAAGTACCAAAAGGGCGAGTTCAACGCCATTATGGACAATGAAGCGCCCGTGCGGCTGAACGCGGCCCCCAGCCGCCAGGCCACCGACGACGCCTACGGCAAACTCCTGGACTAGGTAAATATGCTGAATGTGGTTGGTGTGATAATAGCGGTTTTTATTCCGTTATTTTTCCATTCAACACATCTGATTGTCTCCACATTTTTCACATTATACACATTTTCACCTTCTTTAAATGACCACTCGCGGTAAAATTCTTATTGCCATCATCGTCCTCGCGGGCTTGTATTTTGGCATCAACAAACTCACTTCCAGCAACCTGCTGTTTAAGAAGGCTGAAACCCAGTCGGTGCTTTTGAACTCGATTGAGCTGCCAGCCGCCACCGGCGGCAACGGCGTGAATACCGTGGTGCCCCTGGCCGCGCTGCCGGGCACGGCTCCGGCCGAAAAAGGCACGCCCATTACCTGGGAAGTAATGGCCTGGAACTCCCAGATGGCCGGCATGCTGGCCAACGGCGGCCCGCGCTCGACCACTGGCTCGGCCATGGCCGCCAATGGCATCGACATGCAGATTGTGCGGCAGGACGACGTGAGCAAGATGCAGGCCGACCTGGTGAAAAACGCCGCCGACCTGCAAAGCAACCCCGCCACCCCGGGCCTGATTGTGAGCATTATGGGCGACGGCCTGCCCGGCTTCTCGGCCGTACAGGAAGAGCTGAAGAAGGCTGGTACGCAGCTGCAAATCATTCCCTACTCGGTGGGTAAATCCTTCGGCGAAGACAAGCTGATGGGCCCGAAAGAATGGCTCGACAACCCCAAGCTGGCCCTGGGCAAAACCGTGGCCTGCTACCTGCGCGACGGCGACCAGAACATTGCCCTGAAGTGGTGCGCCGACAACGGCCTGAAGGTGAACCCCGACGAAACCACCTACGACCCGCAGGCGGTTAACTTTATGTCGGCCAGCGACTTCCTAGTGGCGGCCGAAAAGTATATTCTCGGCAAGCCCGAAAGCCGCGACAAGATTGTGGATGGCAAAAACACCGGCGTGAAAATCGACGTGGTGGCCGATGCCGTGGCCACCTGGACGCCCGGTGATGTGAACATTGCCAAGCAAAAGGGCGGCCTGGTGAAAATCGTGAGCACCAAGGAGTACTCGAACCAGATGCCCAATATCATGGTGACCACCAAGCGCTGGTACGATGCCCACCAGAAGGAAGTGGAAGGCCTGATTATGGCCCACGCCGTGGCCGGCGACCAGGTGAAAAGCCACCCCGAAGCCCTGAGCCGCGCCGCCGACATCTCGGCTGACGTGTATGGCGACAAGGACAAAAACGGCGGTTATTGGCTGAAATATTACAAGGGCGTGAGCGAAGCCGACCGCAACGGCGACGTGGTGGAGCTCGGCGGCAGCAAAGCCTTCAATTTCAGTGATAACCTGGCCTTGTTCGGGCTGAATGACGGCGGCACCAACATTTACGCTTCGGTGTACAAGGCTTTCGGCGACGTGCAGAGCAAGCTCTACCCCAAAGAGCTGCCCAACTACGTGCCCCTCGACCAGATGCTCGACCTCACGCCGCTGAAAAACCTGCAGGCCCAGTACAAGGGCAAGACCGTGGCCCCGGCCGAAACCCAAAAATTTGCCGCCGGCGACGAAATTCGCCAGAACGTGAGCAAGCGCGCCTGGAATATTGAGTTCAACTCGGGCCAGAGCACTTTCACCCCTTCGGCCAGTAAGGAGCTAAACCAGCTGTTTGATGACCTGGTGGTGGCCGGCAGCCTGAAAGTGGCCGTGCACGGCCACACCGACAACACCGGCGACCCGCAGGCCAACCAGCAGCTGAGCGAGGACCGCGCCATGGCCGTGCGCCAATGGCTGGAGCGCAAGAGCAGCAGCGCCTTCCCCGACGGCCGCATCCAGGTGTACGCCCACGGGGCCACCGAGCCGGTGGCCAGCAACAGCACGCCCGTCGGCAAAGCCAAAAACCGCCGCGTGGAAATCGTGCTGGGTAATTAAGTTTCCAATGCAGAGAAGTGGCGAAGGGGAGTATCTGAAACTACCAAGCGTGTAATGCTTACCAAGCACTGGCTATTAAGGTCGGTGAGGCAACGCCTTTTCACCGCCGCTCCATTTCTCCCATCCTTTCCATTTTGCCATGCTCAAAGACTTATTCATTCCCAACGCCAAGCCCCGGCCTACGGTGTTCCTCACCATGGTGGCGGGGCAGGTGCTGCTGCTACTGCTGCTGTGGCTGTTTTATCCGTTGCAGCTGTTCCCGACTTTGGGGGAAGTAGTAGCCTCTTTTAAGGACCTGGTGACGACCCAAGGGCTCATTCAGGAGCTGTGGGCCAGCCTGACGACCGCGCTGGGCGCGCTGGCCATTGCCACGGTGCTGGCGCTGGCCATTTCCTACCTCACGGCGCTGCCCTTCTTCCGGCCCATCGCCTACGCGGCTTCCAAGATGCGCTACCTCACCCTCACCGGCCTCACCTTCTTCATGGCGCTGATGGTGAGCTCGGGCCACCAGGTGAAGCTCTCGGTGCTCATCTTCGGGGCCACCGTGTACCTGGTGACGGGCATGACGAGCGTGATTCTGACCACGACCCAGGAGGAAATGGACCACGCCCGCACCCTGGGCATGAGCGAATGGCGCAGCTTTTATGAAGTAGTGGTGCTGGGCAAGCTCGATGAGATGCTCGAAGTGGTGCGCCAAAACTTCGCCATCATCTGGACGATGATTACGCTGGTCGAGACGCTCTACCAATCCGAAGGCGGCATCGGGCTGCTGCTTTATAAGCAGAACCGCTACCTGCACCTAGCCGGGGTAGTGGCCATTCAGCTCGTCATTTTGGTGACGGGCGCGGTGCAGGACTACGTGTTCGAGTTTCTGCGCCGCATGTTCTTTCCGTACTCCGCGCTTACCGTTGCGAAATAATGGGCGACCACGTATATAAAGAGCCGATACTTACGCTGCGCGACATTTCGGTGCAGTTCGGGGGCGAAGTCATTCTGCGCGACATCAGCCTAGATGTGCTGAACGTGGTGCGGCCCGGCGTGAGCCAGGGCCAGGTCGTGGGGTTTTATGGCCGCTCGGGCATCGGCAAGTCGGTGCTGTGCCGCATCATCGCGGGCCTGCTGCCGCCCACTACGGGCACCGTGCTGGTGGCCGACCCGCAGCGCCCCGTGTGCCCCGGCGACGTGGGCTTCGTGCAGCAGCGCTACCCCTTGTTCAACCACCGCACCCTGCTCGACAACCTGCTGGTAGCCGCTGGCCGTAAGCACGCCCCGGCCGATGCCAAGGCCCGGGTCGAAGATTTTCTGACCCGGTTCGACCTAGCGCAGCACCGGCGCAAGTACCCGGCCATGCTCTCGGGCGGCCAGCGGCAGCGGGCGGCCATTGCCCAGCAGCTGCTCTGCTCCGAGCACCTGATTATTCTGGATGAGCCCTTCTCCGGCCTCGACATCGCCATGATTGACGAGGTGAAAAAAATTATCCAGGAAGTGACTATGCTCGACGAGCTCAATACCGTCGTCATCGTGTCGCACGACCTGGCCACGACCACCGCCATTTCGGATACGCTCTGGCTGCTGGGGCCCGAGCGCGACGCGGCCGGACAATGCCTGGCCGGGGCCACCATTACCAAAAAGCATCAGTACAACCTGGCCGAAATGGGCCTGGCCTGGCAGCACGGCATTCAGGCCCGGCCGGAATTTGTGCAGCTGATTGAGCACCTGAAGGAGGAAATCCGAAACACCTGAGCGGGGGCGGCTCCATGCGCGGATTGCGCAAGCTGTGTCCAGTTCGTTGATGACTGATTTGGTCTCGTCGGCCGGCACTTAGTTGCTTGAAAGCGCCCCATCGGTCATCGGTGGGGCATTTTTGCGGGTAGAGGCGAGGCTCATCACCGTCTGCCGTTGGACGAAACCGTTGCAACGGAGCGGGCGGCGGGCGGCGACGAGCCCCGCTCCTACCAAAACACTTGCGCCGCCAGCCCGTTTCTTTGGCTCCCGAAGCTGTTCAGATTCTCACCTTATGGCCACCCGCGTTTCCTACCTCCGCAACCCCGACTTGCCCACCGTGCGGCCCGGCTACCCTGGCAACAAGCTGTTCGGTAAAGAATTCGCCAACGGCGAGGAGCTGTTCGAGCCCAGTTTCGGCACCTTGCTGAAGTGGCAGCTTGCCACCAACCCCCAGAAGGAAGAGAAGAAGCGCGACACCTGGGCTCCGGAAGTAGTGGACTGCGCGGCCGCCTTTTCCTCAACGGAGGACATGCTGGTTTGGCTGGGCCATTCCTGCTTTTTGCTGCGCGTGGCCGGCGTGTCGCTGCTCTTCGACCCAGTGCTGTTCAGCTCGTTGGGGCTGAAGCACCGCCACCCCCTGCCCTGCCCGCCCGAAGCCATCCGCAGCATCGACTACCTGCTGCTCTCCCACGGCCACCGCGACCATTGCGACGAGCAGTCCATTCAACTGCTCGCCGCCCAGAATCCGCAGATGCGGGTGCTGTCGTCGTTGCGCATGGCACCGCTGTTGCGCGGCATGGCCCCCAACCTACCGGTGCAAGAAGCCGGCTGGTGGCAGCAGTACGACCTGGGGCCGGACTCGCCCCTCGAAATCACCTACCTGCCTGCTGCCCACTGGCACCGCCGGGGCCTGACGGATATGAACCAGATACTCTGGGGCAGCTTTATGGTTCGGGCGCAGGACCGGCTCATCTATTTTGCCGGCGATACGGCCTACGCCGAGCATTTCGAGGCCATCGAGGCCCGCTTTGGTCCAATTGATATTGCCCTGATGCCCATCGGAGCCTACAAGCCGGCTTACATGATGGCCAAAAGCCACGTCAACCCCCACGAAGCGGCCAAAGCCGCCAACGTACTGCGCGCCGGCCACGTGGTGCCCATGCACTACGGCACCTTCGCCCTGGCCGATGAACCGGCCTCGGAGCCTCTGCGGCAAATGAGGGAAGTGGCAGCCGGCGGCATGCTGCGCGGCGAGCTGCACGCCCCCGCTGTGGGCGAGGTCCTGCGCTGGCCGGACTGGGAGTAGTTTTTTTTAGCTTGGGGCGGTGTGTAATTCAGCCGTTACCAGCATCGAAAAAGGGCCGAACGAAACGAAGGCAGCTGGGGGTCGAGCTTCAGCTTTACGCTCACTTCAGCCACTGGCCCCTGGTGGGGCGGGGGGCCTTCCAGACATGAATATGATACCTAAGCCCCAACCGTGCGGCCAAAACTGGCTCGGCATGCATCCCACGGCCAACGGCCGCCTTTGCGGGCAATGCGACAAAGAGATTTACGACTTTTCGGGCATGGCCTGGCCGGCCATTGCGCGTACCCAGGCCGAACACGGCAACGCCCTCTGTGGCATGTACACGCCGGCCCAACTGAAGCACTGGGGCCAGATGCCTCCACCCAGCACCTGCGCCAAGCTTGCGGCGACCACTACGCTGGCGCTGGCATTATCGGCTATTCCGGCGGCGTCCCAGACGCCGGGCGGCCGCACAATTAGCGGCACGGTGATGTATTTTTCTGACAAAGGCAAACCCAAGCCGGTGCCCGGTGCCACGGTATTGGTGGCCGGCACTCAGATAGGCGTATCTACGGACAGTGAGGGGCGTTATGAGCTGGCCTTGCCAGATGACAAAACGCTGCCCAAAGCTGCCCGGATTCAGTTTATGAGCATGGGCCTGACGACCGCCGAGTGGCCGCTACCGCTGCAAAACGATGGCCCGCTGCATCACGATGCCTTGCTGCAGATAAACCCGAACAGCAGCCTCAGCGTGTTTTCGGTGGGCCAACCCACGCTGCCCGAGCGGGCCAAATGGACCTTGAAACGGTGGTTTGGCCGACGGAAATAATAGCCATTGCCGGGACGCCCTCCTAAAATAGCCACCGATACGGGAGCAGCAACCTGTTAGCTTTGCGCTTTCATGCTGCACTGTCGCCGAAAAAGCGGACAGCTAACAGCCAGTAGCTAACAGCTAAAAAATGTCGCCAACTTTAGTTCTGAGCCTGGTTGCGGGCTACTTCGTCGTCCTCATCATCATTGCCATGCTTACGTCGCGGGGCGCGACCAGCGAAAGCTTTTTTGTGGCCAACCGCAATGCGCCGTGGTACATGGTGGCCTTTGCCATGATTGGCACCTCGCTCTCGGGCGTCACCTTCATCTCGGTGCCGGGCAACGTGTATGGCAAAAGCTGGAGCTACCTGGCCGTGGCGCTGGGCTTCGTGGCGGGCTACGTCGTGATTGGCACCGTGCTGCTGCCACTCTACTACCGGCTGCAGCTGGTGAGCATCTACTCGTATCTGGAGCAGCGCTTTGGCTACTGGAGCTACAAAACGGGCGCGCTGTTCTTTCTGATTTCGCGCTCGCTGGGCTCGGCCCTGCGGCTGTACCTGGTGGCGGGCGTGCTGCAGCTGGCCGTATTCGATGCGATGGGCGTGCCCTTTGCCGTCACGGTGGTCGTCAGCATCCTGTTCATCTACCTCTACACCTTCAAGGGCGGGCTGAAAACCATTCTCTGGACCGATACTTTCCAGACCCTGGCCATGCTCAGCTGCGTGGCCCTGAGCATCTACTTCATGGCCGATGCGCTGAACTACTCCTTTAAGCAGCTCATCAGCTCGGTGCGCGACAGCCCGATGTCGCAGATGTATTTCTCTGATTTCCGGGACGATAAATTCTTCTGGAAGCAGTTCGCTTCGGGCATGTTCATCACCATCGTGATGACAGGCCTCGACCAGGACCTGATGCAGAAAAACCTGAGCTGCCGCAGCCTCGGCGAGGCCCAGAAGAACTTGTTCTGGTTCACGCCCGTCATCGTGGGCGTCAACATTCTGTTCCTCACCCTGGGCGTGCTCATGTACCAGTATGCCGCCGCCCGCGGCCTGCAGCTGGCGGAATTGCCCCAGCTGCTCAAGCTCAACGGCACGCTCGATACCGATAAGGTTTTCCCCTTCCTGGCCACCACGCAGTTCTCGCTCACGGCGGGCATCATCTTCATTCTGGGCATCATCGCCGTGACGTACGCCTCGGCCGACTCGGCCCTGACCGCGCTCACCACTTCGTTTTGCGTCGACTTTCTGAACATCAAGCAGTACCCCGAAGCCCGGCAGACGCGTCTGCGCCAGCTCACCCACCTGGGCTGGTCGGTGGTGCTCATCGTCATCATCCTCATTTTCCGGGTCCTCAACGAGCAGAGTTTGATTGATGCCGTGTACAAGGCCGCCGGCTTCACCTACGGACCACTGCTGGGCTTGTTTGCCTTTGGCATCCTTACCGGGCGGCAACTGCGCGATAAGTTGGTGCTGCCCACCTGCGTAGCCGCCGTCAGCCTCACGCTACTCATCGTGTCGCACTCCGTGGAGTGGCTGAATGGCTACAAGTTCGGCTTCGAGATTCTGCTGTTGAATGGGGCGCTGGTGTACATCGGCCTGTTGCTGATTTCGCGCCCTGGCGATACCGTCCCGCAGCCCGCGAACCTGACGGCCTAGTCCGGGGTTGAGGTATATCGGGGATTGGTTCGTCTGCTGCTCCACGGGCGGGCTGCGGGTCGCGCATCCGGCCCTGTCTTTGCATTTCCGTTGCTTATGAAAATTTTGTTTGTTTCCCTCGCGCTGCTGGCCGCCCTCAGCGCCCACGCCCAACAGCCCGCCCCGGCTACCGGCCAGACCATCGTTCTGCAGCCCGGCCACATGCAGGTACAGCGCAACCCCGCCGCCAACCGGCCCGACCGCGCGCCGGTGTATCCCGGCGGCGAGCAGGCTATGGGCCTGTTCTTCCTCGAACATATCAACTACCCCGCTGCCGCCAAAGCCGCCGGCACCTACGGCAAAGTGCTGGTGAATGCCACGGTGAATGAGGATGGCACCATCAGCAACCCCGTGGTGGCCGGGTCGCTCTCGCCCGAGTGCGACGCCGAGGCCCTGCGCGTAGTGAGCCTGCTCGCGGGCTGGCAGCCGGCCATGCGGCGGGGGCACCCACTGCCGGTGCTGGTGCAGCTGCCCGTACCCTTCGGCGAGGCCGGCGTGATGCACGTGGAGCAAGTGCAACGGAAGCCGGCGCACGGCAAGCGTTATTAATTTCAATTCATGTTGAGGTAAAGAGCGTCAGGCCTGACTTGCGTCCGCGCAATCGAAGCATCTCGCTCACAGCGGTAAACCAATCGTGACAGCGTCGTTGATTAGTAGCGGCACGCGAGGCGCTTCGGCTGTACTCGGCATGACGTTCAGCTTCACCCGCGCCTCATGCCCGGCGGCCGAAATTGCCGCGTTATAATTAGTAGAATTAGATAAGACCCGATGGCCCGTAGCGGACTCAACAGCAGCGGCAGCGACGCAACCGCCGACCTGCCCAAACCAAAAGTAAACAAGGAATCCCTTAAGCGCAGCTTGCGGATTTTCCGCTATGTGCTGCCTTATAAGGGCTTGTTCGCGGTGGGCCTGATGATGCTGCTGCTCAGCAGCAGCACGTTTATGGCCTTTCCGTTTCTGGCCGGCAAGCTCATCGACGCGGCCAACCACAAGCCCGTCGTCTTGCCCAACGGTATTGAGTTGGGCATCGACCGCATTGCCATCCTGCTGTTTGTGATTATCGTGTTTCAGGGCTTTTTCTCGTTCGGACGCATCTGGTTTTTCACGCAGGTGAGCGAGTTTACGGTGCGCGACATCCGCAAGGCGCTCTACGCCAAATTCGTGCAGCTGCCCATCCCCTTCTTCGAGCAGAACCGCGTGGGGGCCATCACCTCGCGCATCACTTCCGACGTGGGCCAGATTCAGGACACGTTTTCGCTCACGCTGGCCGAGCTGTTCCGACAGATTTTCACGCTCGTTATCGGCATCACGGCCATCATGGTCGTCTCGGTGAAGCTCTCGCTGTTTATGCTACTCACGTTCCCGCCCATTGTGCTGGCGGCGGGGCTGTTCGGGCGCAAAATCCGCACCCTGGCCCGCACTACCCAGCAGGAGCTCGCCACCACCAACACCATCGTGGAGGAAACGCTGCAAGCCATCAATTCGGTGAAAGCCTTTACCAACGAACAGTTCGAAACCCAGCGCTACACGACCTCACTCAACCGCGTGGTGGCGGCAGCGCTGCGCAGCAACCTGTTCCGGGGCGGCTTCGTGTCGTTTATCATTATCGGCCTCACCGGCGGCATTATCCTCATTTTGTGGCGCGCCGCCACCCTGGTGTACTCGCCCGGCCCCGACCACCTCGAAGTGAGTCAGCTCCTCACGTTCCTGCTCTACACGGCCTTTATCGGTGCGTCCATCGCTGGCCTCGGCGAGATGTACGGCAAGGTGCAGAGCACCCTGGGCGCGTCGGAACGCATCCTCGAGATTCTGGACGAGACGCCCGAGCCCACCCACATCGAACCGGCCGTGGGGCTGGTGCCGGCCCGCCTGCAGGGCGATATCCGCTACGAGCACGTAGCCTTCCGCTACCCCACCCGGCCCGATATCGCGGTGCTGAAGGATATTAACTTCCACATTGCGGCGGGCGAGAAAATTGCCCTCGTGGGCCCTAGCGGCGCGGGCAAAAGCACCATTGCCGGCCTGCTGATGCAGTTTTACCCGCTCAGCGGCGGCCGCATCATCGTGGACGGCCACGACGTGCAGGACTACGACCTCACCGGCCTGCGCCGCCACATCGGCATCGTGCCGCAGGAAACGCTGCTCTTCGGCGGCACCATCCGCGAGAACATTGCCTACGGCAAGCCCGGCGCTTCCGACGCCGAAATCATCGAATCGGCCCAGCGGGCCAACGCCTGGCAGTTCATCCAGGCCTTCCCCGAGGCGCTCGACACGGTGGTGGGCGACCGTGGCATTAAGCTCTCGGGCGGGCAGCGCCAGCGCGTGGCCATTGCCCGCGCCATCCTGAAAAACCCCGCCATCCTGATTCTGGACGAAGCCACCTCCTCCCTCGACAGCGAAAGCGAAAAGCTGGTGCAGGGTGCGCTCGATGAGCTGATGGAGCACCGCACCAGCCTCATCATCGCCCACCGCCTGAGCACCATCCGCAAAGTCGATAAAATTTTGGTGATTGACGGCGGCCGCATCGTGGAAGCCGGCACCCACGAGGAGCTGAGCGAGCGCGAAGGCGGGCTGTACGCCAACCTGCTGCGGCTGCAGTTTGAGTTGACGTAGGTTTCGATTTAGAGACACACGATTACGGTCCTTGCTTCGTTAGATTTAACGAAGCAAGGGCCGTAATTATTTTAGCACGTTATAAGCAGTAAAATGAGAAATCATCCGACCAAAGGCCTTTCGCTGCCTGACATGACACCGTTTGCGGGTGTCTTATTTCTCATGGTCTGCTTCTATGCAATTTCTACACAATTCAAAGAACCGCGAATTGGCAATGTGGCGCTTGAAGAACTCCCATACCGCAGTGGTTCATCCTGTCTGCACGAAAATGCCGAAGCCGCAATCGGTCTTAATACTGATGGACGCTATTCGTTTTCCCTTAGTGGTCCCATGTTCCAGTCGATAACTATCCAGAAAGTTGCCGCAACTCAAGGCGTTACTTTTTCTGCCTTGCAACGCTCCAAGCTGAGTCAAATTGACTATTTGGATGTCGACATCAGGGTATTACCCGCGGTCCTGGACAGACAATCGGACAAACAGTTTTCCTTGCTTAGCAGAAAGCTTTACCCACTTGAAGAAAAACAGCTAGTGGCCTGTTTGATGACTTCGAAAAAAGTCATTCAGACATTAGTTCACAAAAACAGTTACGTGTCATTATTAATACATGCTGAAACCAGCGCATCAAAAGTTATGTACTTGATTGGCTTATTACAAAAGCAAGGAATCAACCGGTATAATTTAAAGCTTCAAGATAGTCCTGAGTATGTGACAAAGCGTTAACTACTGCTGGATTTAAACCTCAAAACCCGCGCCTCAAGCGCGGGTTTCGTATTTTTACCCCCACAACAAACTCCTCTCACTTTCTCCTTACTGATGAGCAAGCACTTCGCACCATTCGCCGTCGCCGTAGTAGCGGCGGCTACCCTGCTGGCCGCCCCGGCCGCCCACGCCCAGATTGCCACACCCCAAGCCAGCCCCAAAAGCACCGTGATGCAGCGCGTGGGCCTCACGGATATTACCATCGTCTACTCGCGGCCGGGCGTGAAGTCGCGCAACATCTTCGGCACGGTGGTGCCGTTTGGCAAGCGCTGGCGCACGGGCGCTAATGCCACCACCAGCATCAAATTCTCGGATGATGTGCTGGTAGAGGGCAAGAAAGTGGCCGCCGGCGAGTACGGCATCTACACCATCCCGAACAAAACGGAGTGGCTGGTGGTGCTCAACAAAAACACCAAGCTGGGCGCTGATGTGGACGGTTTTAAGGACGACCAGGACGTGGCCCGCTTCAGCGTGAAGCCTTATGGTGTAGCAGCCAAAGTAGAGACCTTCACCATTGGCTTTAGCGATATTACCCCGGCCACGGCCAACGTGACCATGGAGTGGGCCAACATTGGAGCCAAGTTCAAGGTAACCGCCGACGTGGACACCAAGGTAATGGCCCAGATTGACGAGAAAATCACCAAAGCAGCCACCCCCGCCCCCGGCGACCTGGCGGCTGCTGCCGTGTACTACCTCGACAACAACAAAGACCTCAAGCAGGCCCTGGCCTGGATGGAGAAAGCCAACGCCGCCGAGCCCACCAAGTTCTGGAACTTGAACACGGAAGCCAAAATCCGCCTGAAAATGAAGGATTACGCCGGCGCTACCAAAGCCGCAGAAGCTTCGAAGAAAGCTGCGCTGGCCGCTACGCCGCCGAACGGTGAGTACGTGAAGATGAATGAGGAGCTGATGGCTGAAGCCAAGAAGATGGGCAAGTAAGCGGGCCCTAACGCGGGTCACCTCACCCCCGGCCCCTCTCCCCAGGAGAGGGGAGCCTGATGATTTCAGATGCAAAAGCCCCGATTCCTGATGGAATCGGGGCTTTTTCTTTGGCTTTGAATTAACGTTTGCAACGCCGTGGCTCCCCTCTCCTGGGGAGAGGGGCCGGGGGTGAGGTAACCCGCGTCTGGGCAGTTACGGCAGCACCTTCACGGCCAGTTGCGAGGCGTGAGCGGGCGAGTGGTAGAGCCGGTGCGTGGCGGCCTGGAAATCGGCCTCATCGGCGTTGTAGATGTTGTCGACGTATTTCTGCGGGTTGCGGTCCACGAGCGGGAACCAGGTGCTTTGCACTTGCACCATCATCCGGTGGCCGGGCCGGAAGGTGTGCATCAGGTCCTGCACGGTGAAGGGCACGGCCGTGACCTGACCGGGTGTGAAGGGCTCGGGCTTCGAGAAGCTGTTGCGGAAGCGGCCGCGCATCACTTCGGAGCGCACCATTTGCTGGTAGCCGCCGAGGTGCACGTTGGGGTTGAGGCGCGGGTTGTCGGGAGTGTTGTCAGGGTACACGTCGATGATTTTCACGACCCAGTCGGCATCGGAGCCGGTGGTGGCCACTTGCAGCAGCGCCTGAATGGGGCCGGCGAGGGTGAGCGGCGCGGTGAGCACGTCGGTTTGGTAGGTGAGCACGTCGGGGCGGCGGCTGGCGAAGCGCTGGTCGTCGGTCATGTACTCGCGGGTCATGCCCACGTTGGTGGCTTCGGTGAAGGGCACGGGGTGGGCCGGGTCGCTCAGGAACTGGTCGAACTCGGAGCCGGCGGCGGGCTGCTCGAAGCCGATTTTGCCATTGGGCTGGAAGTAGAGCGTTTTTTCCTGCGCCTGCCGGGGCGGCCAGGCATCGAAGGTGCGCCACTCGTTGGTGCCGCTCTCGAACACGGTGGCTTCGGCCACGTTGGCCGGCTGGCCGTCCTTCAGGTAGGATTTGAAGAACGGAGCTTCAATCTTCTGCTGATAATAGATGGACGGCGCGGCCCCGTAGGCCACATTGCCCACCAGCTCGCCCGAGCCGCGGGCCCAGCCGCCGTGCACCCAGGGGCCCATCACGAGGCCGTTGCGCATGCCCGGGTTTTGGTTTTCGATGCTCTTGTAGATGTTGAGCGCGCCGAACAGGTCCTCGGCATCGTTGAAGCCGCCCACAGTGAGCACGGCCGTGCCCTTCTGCAGGTTTTTGAGGTGGGGGCGCAGGTCGCGGGCCTGCCAGTAGTCGTCGTAGTTGGGGTGCTGCATCAGCTCATTCCAGAACGCGACCTGGCCCTTGTAGTAGCGGGCATCGGCGTTTTTCAGCGGGCCCATCTTCATAAAGAAGTCGTAGCCGTCGGGGGTGCCGTGCTGGAAGCCGGGGTTGCCGGTGGGCGTGGGCTGCGGCCGGGGCAGGCCGAAACTGGCCAGGAAGTTGAAAGCGTGAGGCAGGAAAAACGCACCGTTGTGGTGGAAATCGTCCCAGAACCAGTCGGCGATGGGGGCCTGGGGCGAGGCGGCTTTCAGAGCCGGGTGGCGGGCCAGCAGGCCGGTGGCAGTGTAGTAGCCGGGGTAGCTAATGCCCCACTGACCTACGCGGCCGTTGTTTTTGGGGGCCTGCTTGTTTTTCAGCAGCCACTCGATGGTGTCGAAAGTGTCGGTGCCTTCGTCGGTGTCGGTTCTACCCTTGTGCACTTCCTTTTCGGGGCGCACATCCACGAAGGTGCCCTCGCTCATGTAGCGCCCACGCACATCCTGATACACAAAGACGTATCCCTCGTGCATCATCTCGCTGCTTGGCCCGAGCCCCTTCTTCATGCTGGCCGACTTGTAGGGCCCGATGGCGTAGGGCGTGCGGTTGAGCATGATGGGGTAGCGCACCTTGTCCGCGTCATTCGGCGCGTACACAATGGTGTAGAGCTTCACGCCATCGCGCATGGCCACCTGGTGTTCCGACTTTTTGTAGTGCTGCTGAATATAGGCCGTATCGGCCATAACAGTTGCGTAGCGGGACTTTTCGACCTCGGAAGGCACCGGATAGGCCGGACCGGGCTGCTGGGCTAGGGCCGGAGTGGCCGCCGCGCCAAATACTACGGCCAATAGAAGAGCTGATTTCATGCAGAGCGAAATTTGAGTGGGAGTACGCCGGTAAAGGTAGAAGCCGCACTCAAATGAACTGTCATTTCTCCAACCACCTGCTTAAACCGTCAAAACGGTCATGCGGAGCTGGTCGAAGCATGACCGCCTTTCCCATCCGTGCCGTTCTCCCCCACCCTACTCCTGGCCCCGGCCCTGCATGAGCAGCAGTCGCTTCACGTTATCAACCTCAATCTCATCGGGCTGGGTGGCCAGCACGCGGCGCAGGTCTTTGGGCGAGCGGCCGCCAAATACGACCACCTTGAAGCCGGCGGCGTGGGCCTGCGCCGTTTGCTCCGGCGTCACGCGGTCGGCATCGAGCACCAGGGTATGCACCTTGGCCGTTTTTGCCACCTGCAGGCCGAAAGCAAATTCAGCCGACGCAATTTCCAGCCCAACGCGGATGCCCGGCATGGCCGCCCGGGCCAGGCGCACGGTGGCGGCCTCCTCCGTCACGAGCAGCACGTTGGCCAGTGGCACATGGTAGCGGGCCAGGCTGGCGGCAATCTGGCGGACCAGCAGCGGGGTGCGGTCGTGCTGGTGGCCGGGGGGCAGGCATTGGTCGTCCTCGTGCAAATCGAGGTGGATGAAGGGAAACGTGGGGCGGCGGTTGAGGCGGGCCAGCAGGGTGTCGAAGCTGATGGGGTGCTCCTTCTGAATGAGGTCGTAGGGGAAGCCGCCCCGGTAGCGCGCCTGGGTAATTTCGGCCGCCGTGCGCTCGCTGATGCAGCCGGTGCCAGTGCTACCATCCTGCATCTTCTGGTCATGATAGAGCATTATCACGCTGTCGCGGCTCATTTGCAGGTCAATTTCCACGCCGTCGGCCCCGCGCAGCAGAGCGCGCCGGATGCCGCGCCAGCTGCTCGGCGGCCGGAAATTGAAGGGACTAATAGCGGTGTAGAAACCGGAGCCAGCATGGCCCAGCACCACCAGCTTGGGGTTGGCAACGGGTTTGGTGGCGGTGCAGGCTGCCAGCATCAGGGACAGCGCCAGGGCAGTGGTGGAGAGTAAGCGGTATGGGGTCATGCGAAAGCGAGGGCCGGCACGCGCCGGTTGGGGCTGAACGGCAAAGATGCCGGGAGGTTGTGGAGACGCATATTCGCGACTCTACGCCGCGGCGGGCCTGGGCTTATCCAGCCGGCCGAACAGGAACGTGAGGGCCACTACCAGCCAGAGCGAAAACCAAACGTCGCTCAGGTAGTGCGCGCCCAGTACCAGCCGGCCCAGCGCAATGAGCCCGGGCAACACCAGCAGCGGCAATCGGTACTTCGGAAACGCCACCGCCAGCGGCCAGAACAGGCTGAAATAAACCGCCGTGTGGTACGAGGGAAACGAGTCGTTGTGCGGCCCCTCGGCCCACAGGCCCGAGCCCGCATAGCCAGTCCCGAACTGCACCTCGGGCCGCAGGCGATGCACGGCCCCTTTCAGCACGTTGGCCAGCACCATGCTGAACTCGTGGGTGAGCAGCAGCACAAGGAAGAGCGTGCCCCCCCGCTTTTTAAGCACGTAGCGGCCAATGGCGAAGGCCAGCCCCAACAGCAGGAAAATGATGGGCAGGCCGATAACATGCGCCATCAGCGCCTCGTGGGCGGAATCGGCGGTGGCGGTGAGGCGGGCGAAAAACGGGGCCGACCACGCGGAATGCGCGTGGATGAAGCCGGCCAGCGGCTGGTCCAGCAGCAAGATGAGCACCACGCAGGCCAGCAGCGAAATGACCGTAAAAAGCAGGAACTGGCGGAGCGGCATGGGAAACGGTTAAGCGGCAGGATTTGATAGTCAAGAGTTAAAGGAGAGCCGTTACGAGCAACTGAAACTGTTTAGGAAGTCGACAAAAACAATCAGCATAACGTGCTTTTGACTCCCCAAACAGCTTCGCTGTTTTCAACTCCTAATTCCTAACTCTCAACTTTTAACTCAACCTTACCCCAGCGCCTTATTCAGGGCAATAATAGCGGGCTTGTACTCCTCGCGCCCCACGATAAACTGCAGGTTGACTTTGCGCAGGGCCACGCCGGCGCTGCGGATGTTGATGCCAGCCTCGGCCAGGGCGCCGGCGGCGCGGGCCAGCAGGCCGGGCTCGTCGAGGTTGGAGCCGATGAGGCAGACCAGGGCGGCAGGCTCGACGGTCACGTTTTCGTACTTGGCCTCCAGGGCGGCCAGCAGCTGCGGCTTGAGGTCCCGCTCCCAGATGAGCAGCGTGATGCTGTTGGCGCTGGTGGCCTTGAAGATATAGCTGACGCCGAGGTCGAAAAACACCTGCATCAGGTGCAGGTCGAAGCCGGCCGCGCCCACCATCAGCGGGTCGTGAATGTCGATGATAACGACTTTATCGGTGCCGGTGATGACTTCGATGCGCTTGGTGGGCGACACGTAGTCGCGGGTGATGAGCGTGCCGGGGTGGTCGGGCTCGAAGGTGTTTTTGATGCGCAGGTCGATGGCATTTATCTCCAGCGGCTTCGAGGCTTTGGGGTGAATGGCCTCCATGCCCACATCGGCGAGCTGGTCGGCCACATCGTAGTTGGTGAAGCCGATGGGGCGCACCTGGTCGACGCCCACCAGGTTGGGGTCGGCCGAGCTCAGGTGGTATTCCTTGTGAATAATGGCCTCCTGGGGCCGCACGGCCACGGCAATCTTGCTGAAGGTGACCTCGGAATAGCCCCGGTCGAACTCGCGCATGATGCCCTCGGTGCCCTTGGTGTAGCCGGTGGCCACGCAGATGGTATCGGCAAACGCGATGTCGACAAAGGCCTGCCGGATGCGCTCGTCGATGGTCAGCGGCTGGGCATCGTCGAAGCCGCTGAGGTCGACCAGCGTAGCATTCAGCCCCCTGCTTTGCAGGATGTTGACGGCGTTGAAGGCCGAGTGGGCCTCCCCGATGGAGGCCAGGATTTCGCGGGCCGCCTGCAGAATGTTGGCGCTGTTGACGTAGCCCGAGGCCAGCACGTTCACGAGGCTGTCGAGGTAGGTCTGGGCCTGGTCGATGCGCTGCTGGATGAAGGCATCGGCCACGGCCAAATCGAGGCCCAGCGGGGCATACTGCGTATTCAATTCCTTGAGCTTGATGGCCACGTCCTGCAGCGCCGCCCGAAACTCCTGCTGCTGGGTGATGTGGTGGTAGACGCCGGGCTCGCCGGTTTTCTTGTTCTCCAGCAGCCAGTTGGTGACGTGGGCATAGGCCGACACCACGAATATGCGGTTGTATAGCTGCTGGCCCTCGCGGCCGTGCAGGATGATGTTGTCGAGGACATCGGCGAAGGCGGTCATCGAGGTGCCGCCGATTTTTTCTACTGTGAGCACTGAAATGAATTAAAAATTGAGAATTAAAAATTAAAAATTGAAGCAGACCCCTAGCCCTTTTTAATTCTTCATTTTTAATTTTTAATTCAGTCTGCTACTGCACCTTCTCTTTCCCGTAGGAAATCATGTTCGTAATGAGTCGGTACGCGCCCGGCACGCCGGCCGGCAGCTCCCGAAACAGCGACAGGCCCGTGTAGATGTAATGCCCCTTGCCATAGTCCGTGACCAGAATGGCGCTTTCCTTGGCCGTCTCGCCGGGGTCGCTGCTCGAAATTACGGTCTGGTATTTTGGGTCCCACTTCGAGGGGTAGTAGAGGCCCTGCTCCTGCACCCAGCCTTTGAAATCGGCTTCGGTGATTTTGTTGGGGGCGGCCAGCAGCGGGTGCTTCGTCAGCGTTACGGGGGCATCTTCTACCGTCACCCGGTCGCGGGAGAGGGTCATCGGATAGGGGCCGATTTCGGGCAGCACCGTGCCCCGGTCCACCACGTACTGCACCACCACGTTGCCGCCGGCTTCCATGTATTTAAGGATTTCGGGCTGCTGGGTTTTGAGGCGGTCCACCGTGTTATAGGCGCGGATGCCCACCACCAGCGCATCATATTGCTTCAGGTTGGCGGCGGTGAGGTCTTTGGCTTCGAGCACCGTCACGTTGTAGCCGACTTGGCGCAGGGCTTCGGGCACTTCGTCGCCGGCCCCCATGAGGTAGGCCACGTTCTGGCCGCGTCGCTTCAACTCCAGCTTCACGAGCGGGGCCACGGCTTCGGGAAACAGCGTTTGGGTGGGGATGTGGGGGTAGATGATTTGCTGGATGCCGCGGCTATACGCCTGCCCGTCCACGGTGGCCACGGCGCGCAACTCCGTTTTGCCGGGGGCGGCGCCGGGGCCGGGCTGCACGCGGAACTCCACGGTTTGCTCGGCGTCTTTGGCGGCGAGGGCGAAGGACTGGCTGGCGGGGGTGCTGGTCCAGCCGGGGGGCAGGGTGAGGGCCAGCGTGCCGGCCACGCCCGCGCGGCCGGCTTTGAGGGTGACGGGCACGGTCTTGGGCTGGGCATCGGCGAAGACGTAGGCGCGGGCGGCGGGCAGGTTCACGGCCACGGGCGGCACCACAGCCAGCGGTTGGTACAGCTCGCCGAGAACGGGGTCGGTGTGCTTGTATTGGACGGGGACTTTTATATCAATCTGCGCCGAATTGGGTGTTCCATCTCCAATCAATATGCTGCACACCGCTTCAATCCTTTGTGGATACTTAGCATTTTCAGGAGTACCCCTCAAAGACTGTTCATCTACGACATACATCCCAATTGTACCTTGTTTTTGAAGCCAATACGGCTGTGAAATAGTGTACCCGAAAGTGTCAGTCTTAATTTTTCCATTGCTTTTCTGATTCTTATTCAGAACAACTCCTTGCGTTTTATTACGAGTGCCAGTATGGCTAAATTCACTAAGCAACTGTACTCCCAATACCTTAATTGGCTGCGATGAGCGGTTTATCAATTCGTAATTAAAGACAGTACCTGTATCTGAAACGATAGTAGCTTCCGGCGCTATTACTTCAACAGACAACCCAAGACAGGCTTTTAGCAATTCATCCACTTGCTCACTCTTATCCGGGTAGTAATAGTTTGCTTCTGGAGTCACTTTGTTGTGATTCGCCATGTACCAATTCTTTTCTATTTCCGCCCGCACCTTCAGCAGCCCGGCCACGCTGGCGCTGGGGTTGCTCGGGTCGTACCTGCGAATCACCTCCTCGATGAGCTTGCCCACGGCCGCGCCGCCGGGCACCCGGTTCCAGGTCTGGTCCACGCCTTCGAACAGGTCTTTGGTGGCTTTGTCGCCTTTCACGGGCTGGAAATACTCCAGCGCCTCGCCCCGCTGGGCGGCCGAGCCGAAGCCCTGGCTGCGGTGGTTGCTGCGGCTGCGGGCCGCGATTTCGCCGTACGACTGCCCAAGCAGGGGGTTGTAGCCGCCGGCGTCGAGCTTGAGGTAACCGTCCATGTTTTCGCCGGGCTTCACGAAGAAGCTGCCGGTGTTCCAGAGCAGCCGCTTTGGCTGCCAGGCTTGCACGTATTGCAGCTGTTCGGGGAAGCGCTTGGGGTCGCCGGCGGCGTCGAAGGCTTCGGCGGCGAGGATAGCGCTGGCCTGGTGGTGGCCGTGGCCGGCGCGGGCATCGGGCGGGAAGCGGGTGATGAGCACATCGGGCCGGCGCTGGCGGATGACCCACACCATGTCGGCCAGCACCTGCTCGTGGTCCCAGATGCGGAAGGTTTCGTCGGACGTTTTGGAGAAGCCGAAGTCGTTGGCGCGGGTGAAAAACTGCCGGCCGCCGTCGAGCCGCCGGGCCGCCAGCAGCTCCTGCGTGCGAATCACGCCGAGGCCTTCGCGCAGCTCGGGGCCGATGAGGTTCTGGCCGCCGTCGCCGCGGGTGCAGCTCAGGTAGCTGGTTTCGAGCAGGCGCTCGTTGGCCATGTAGGCGATGAGGCGGGTGTTTTCGTCGTCGGGATGAGCAGCAATATACATCACCGAGCCGAGGACGTTGAGCTTCTTCAGCCCCAGCAAGATTTCGGAAGAAGTGTAGGTTTTGGAGGTCTGAGCCTTTGTTTCAATGAACAATGAGCAATGAACAATGAGCAGTAAGGCCGTGAGGAACGGACGAAGAGAACGAATCATGCGCGAAAAACCAGGGTTGAGGGCGTGAAGTTACCGGCACAGCAGTTGTCGCCCGCGCCACCCGCCGGTCTGACCGCCCTAGGCGGTCTGACCGGTTGAAGAGCGAACGATTGAAAAGGAACATGCTGGGTATATTTCGCAGGTTATTTCCGGATGACAACTGGGCGTACTTTCCTCACGACAACGACAACCGGTCAGACCGCCTAGGGCGGTCAGACCGGCGGGCGACTCCTTACTTCTACCAACGCCATGCACTACGAACCCGACGCGCTCTACCATGTTTACAACCGGGGCAATAATGGGCAGCAGCTGTTCTTTATTCCGGAGCATTACCTTCATTTTCTGCGGCTCGTTCGACAGCACCTCGCGCCTTGCGCCAACATCCTGGCATATTGCCTGATGCCCAATCATTTTCACTTTTTGCTACACCCTACGGCGGCGGGCACCCAGCCCACCGCAACGTCAACCAGCACCACCACGCAGCCCATTTCGCGGGCCATTGGCAAGCTGCTCAGCTCGTATAGCCAAGGCCTCAATCAGCAGTTGGGCCGCCAGGGCGGCCTGTTCCAGCCCAAAACCAAAGGCAAGCAGCTGGATGGCCCTTTTCGTGAGGCGAGCTATGCCGCTACTTGCCTGCACTACATTCACCAGAATCCGGTGCGCGCCGGGTTGGCAAATAAGCTGGAAGATTGGCCCTATTCGTCTTACCGCGACTACGCTGGCTTGCGAAGCGGAATGCTGTGCGACCAACTGCTGGGGCAGCACTTGCTGGGCTTGCCGAGTGAAAAGCTAATTTTCGTGCAGGAGTCGGCGGCGGCTATCGACCCGGAGCGGATGCGCGGACGTTGGCTATAGCGTGCCGTTGCCCCGGTCCGACCGCCCTTGGCGGTCGGACCGGTCGTCGTTGTTACGTTGCCCTGCCTTGACCGGTGGCCAGCAGCACGTACCGGTACGCCTTACTTAGCAACGACGACCGGTCGGACCGGCGGGCGGCGCAACACCGGGCCGGTTGGCCACGTCTTTGCCGTGGCCGAACTTCCTTTGTGCCGACTTCGGTTTACTTCCCACCATCGCGGCCACCCGGCTGCGCCCCTTTTGCCCATGACGATACCTTCCCTCCGCCTCTGGCCGCTGGCCGTGGCCCTGCTCGCCGGCCCGACCTTGGCCCGGGCTCAATCGGTAAATGCCCCTTCGACTACTGCTACCCCGCCGGCCGGCGATATGAGCGCCGCCCAGTGGTACCTCAAAGACCCGCAGCTCGACAACGTGCCCGGCGTGGGGGCCAACCGCGCCTACTCGGAAATCCTCAAAAACCTGATTCCGACGCCCGTGGTGGTGGCCGTCATTGATTCCGGGATTGATACGGCGCACGTCGATTTGAAGCCGGTGCTGTGGGTGAACCGAGGCGAAATCGCCGGCAACGGCATCGACGACGACAAGAATGGCTACATCGACGACGTGCACGGCTGGAACTTCCTCGGCGGTCCCGACGGCCGCAACGTGAACGCCGAAAGCCTGGAGATGACCCGCATCGTGGCCGCCGGCCGCAAGCGCTTCAAGGGCATTACGGCCAAAACCGTGAAGCCAGCCGACAAGGTCGATTTTGCGCTCTACACCAAGGCCGAAAAAGTATACAAGGCCCGCTTGAAAGAGGAGATGGAGCGCAACCAGCAGGTTGAAAGCATGACCGGCCCCATCACCGACATGGTTGCGGGCATGAAGCAGGCCCTGGGCACCGACAAGCTCGACACCGTGTCCCTGCGCAACGCCCGCCCCGACGACCCCACCCTGAAGCGCGCCGTGGCCGGCATGCTGGAAATGATGCGCCAGACCGGGGCCGCCGACTCCGACGAGCTACTGAAACAGCTGAACGAAGGAGCCAAGCAGGAGCGCAGCATGCTGGATAACTCGCTGAACCTGAATTTCGACCCGCGCGCCGACATCGTGAAGGACAACCCCAACGACGTCAGCCAGCGCTATTATGGCAACAACGACCTGCACGGCCCCGACCCGCTGCACGGCACCCACGTGGCGGGCATTATTGCGGCGGTGCGCACCAATAACCTCGGTATCCAGGGCCTCGCGCCCGACCCGGTGCGCATTATGGTGGTGCGGGCGGTGCCCGACGGCGACGAGCGCGACAAGGACGTGGCCAACGCCATCCGCTACGCCGTGGACAACGGCGCGCAGATTATCAACATGAGCTTCGGCAAGGAGTTCTCGCCCCAGCGCCCGGCCGTGGAGGCCGCCTACAAGTACGCCGCCCAGAAGGGCGTGCTGCTCGTGCACGCCGCCGGCAACGAAAACCACAACCTCGACCTGGAAGACAACTACCCGGCCTCCTTCTACCTCAACAAAACCGCCATCCCCAACCTGCTCACGGTGGGCGCATCGGGCCCGGTTGACAACAGCCACCTCACCGCCGACTTCTCCAACTACAGCCGCAAGGGCGTGGACGTTTTCGCGCCCGGCGTGGGGATTTATAGCACGTTGCCGGGCAGCACTTACGGCAACGAAAGCGGCACCAGCATGGCCTCGCCCGTTACGGCCGGCGTGGCGGCCGTGCTCAAGTCGTACTTCCCCAAGCTCACGGCCACGGATTTGAAGCGCATCATCATGCAGTCGGCCCAGGTGCACCACACCAAGGTGCAGACGCCCGGCGGCGAAAAGCTGGTCGATTTCTCGACCCTCTCGGTGAGCGGCGGCGTGGTGGATATGTACGAAGCCGTTAAGCTGGCGCAGAAAGCTTCGTTGTAACAGGAATTAAAAATTAAAGTTGAAGAATTAAAAATGCCAGTCTGACGATTCAGACTGGCATTTTTAATTCTTCAACTTTAATTTTTAATTCAAATCTGCACGCCCTTCTCTTCTTTCCGAAAGTGGCTTAGTACCAGCTTGTCGCTCAGGCCGGGCAGCCACTTGTTCAGGAAGACGACCAGCTTGCCCTGGCCAGTGAGCACGAGCGTGCGCTGGCGCTGCTGCACGGCGCGCAGAATTTCATCGGCCACGGCTTCGCTGCTCATCATGCTGCCTTCGTCGCGCGGAGACTCGCCCTGCGACGTGCCGTCGGCGGCCAGCGCCGTCTGGCGAATGTTGGAGGCTGTGAAGCCCGGCGCGGCGGTGAGTACGTGCACGCCCTGGTCGAGCAATTCGGTGCGCAGGGCTTCGAGGAAGCCGTTCATGGCAAACTTGGAGGCCGAGTAGCCGGTGCGGCCCGGCAGGCCCCGGTAGCCCGCGATGCTGCTGATGCCCACGATGCTGCCCCTGCTTTTGAGTAGGTGCGGCAGCGCAAACTTGGTGGTGAAGACAGTGCCGAAGAAGTTGGTCTGCATCAGGCGCTTGATGACTTCGAGGTCGGCATCCTGAAAGCGGGCGCGCATGCTGATGCCGGCGTTGTTGAGCAGCACGTCGAGGCCCCCGAAGCGGGCCACGGTGTCGGCCACGGCGCGCTCGGCGGCGGCTTCGTCGCCCACGTCGGCCCGGATGGCGAGGTGGGCCACGCCAGCGGCGGTGAGGGCGGCGGCAGTATCAGCAAGCTTGGTTTCGTCGCGGCCAGTGATGGCCACCTGGTAGCCGGCGCGGCCGAAAGCCAGGGCGCAAGCCCGGCCAATGCCGGACGTGCCGCCGGTGATGAGAACAATAGGTGCGGGCATGAAAACGAAGGAATTAAACGACCGGGCAGAGGGCTGGTCGAAACGAATTGCAGGCGCAAAATTAGGGCTGAGCGGTTGTCATTCCGCCGAACGAGGAATGACAACCGCCCTCGCCGACTTTACCCGGCTTTCTCTTTCGTCGGAAGGACAATTGTTCCGCCAATTTGCGTCGTTCTTCGGAGGGCGCGGGTCGATTTCCAGCATGCATCCCGGCCTTGGCCCGGCACTCGCCAATTAGGTGGCTACCGTCGTCGGTTTATGCTTACATTTAACCACTGAATTCTATTCTTTTTCTTCTTCGTTCTTTATATGACTTCACACCTACGTTTCTGGTTGCGGGGCTGGCCGGTTTTGGCCGGGATGGTGCTAGCCGTGGGCGCGGCGCAAACGGCGCGGGCCCAAACCACCTGTCCCATTGCCGCTACCTGCACGCCGGGCAATGCCAGCAGCGGGCAGGCAGCGTTTTTTGGTATGGGCATTCTGAACGTGACGGTGGGCAACAACCTCATCAACAACACCTCGGCCAACTACTCCGAAGGCTACAAAGACAACAGCTGCACCAAAAACGCGGCCCTGACCGTGGCCCAGCCCTACGCCATCAGCGTGCGCACGGGGCCAAACGTGGCGGAAAACGTGCGCGTCTGGATTGACTACAACAACGACGGGGCCTTCGTTGGGGCCAGCGAGCTGGTGTTCAGCTCCGACAACGCGACCCTGCACACGGGCACCTTCATTCCGCCGGCCACCGCCGTACTGAACACCAACCTGCGCATGCGCGTGGCCGCCGACTTCGCCAACGGCACGGTACCCACCTCATGCTCGACGCCCCAGTACTCGCAGGACGAGGACTACAGCGTGCGGCTTTCGGCCAATGCCAGCCCGCCGGTGGCGGCATTTACGGTGAGTGCCACTACTACCTGCACCGGCACCGTGCAGTTCACCGATGCCAGCCAGAACCTGCCCACCTCCTGGCTCTGGACCTTTGGCGATGGCACCACCAGCACCCTGCAAAACCCCGCGCACCAGTACGCCACGGCCGGCACCTACGCCGTGACGCTGCGCGCCACCAACGCGGCTGGGGCCACCACCAGCGCCGCCACCACCATCACCTACAACACCACGGTGCCGGTGGCGGCCAGCTGCACGCCCCAAACCCAGAGCTACTTTGCCAACTACGGTATCATCCGCTTTCGCCTGGGCTCCATCGATAATACGTCGGCCGACGGCAGCGCCGGCTATCAGGACTTCACCTGCACCCAGCGCACCGAGCTGACGGTAGGCATCAACTATCCGATGATTATTACGACGGGCGGCACCAACCCGCACGACATCCGGGTGTATCTCGACAAGGATAATAATGGCACATTGACTGCCGCCGAGCAGGTTTATGCCAGCGCCATCACGGCCACGCCCGGGGCCACCACCACGTTCAACTTGCCCACCGGCATCGTGCTCAACCAGCCCCTGCGCCTGCGCGTGGTGGCCGATGCCATTGGCAACGTCAGCGGCCCCTGCGCCAACCCGGTGAGTGGCCAGGCCGAAGACTACACGGTCATCGTGCGGGCCAACACGCTGCCGCCCATCATCGATTTCAGCAGCAACTACGTGGCCGGCAGCTGCGTGAACCCGGTGCAGTTCACCGACCAGAGTACCAACCTGCCCACCTCCTGGCTGTGGGACTTTGGCGACGGCGGCACCAGCACCCTGCAAAACCCCGCGCACCAGTACGCCGCCACCGGCAGCTACAACGTGACACTAACCGCCACCAACACCTTCGGCACGGCCTCGAAAACGAGCCCGAACGCCGTGAGCGTGCAGGTTCCCTGCCTCACGTACTGCAGCGCGAACGGCTCGGGCCCGTTCGGCCCCAACGGCCAGGTGCAGAGCAGCCCGTTCTGGATTACGAGCGTGAGCGTGCCCGCGGCCAGCTACGTGAATACCTCGGGCAATGCCCCTGGCGGCTACGCCAGCTACGTGGCCAACCCCATCACCGTCAACCCCGGCGCTACGGTGCCCTTCACGGTGGTCACCAACGTAAGCGTGGTGCACCGCACGGCCGTGTGGATTGACCTGAACCAGAACGGCGTGTTCGACAACAGTGAGCTGGTGGCCACGGGCATCAGCACCAGCGGCACGGCGGCGGGCACCTTCTCGGGTTCATTCACGGTACCCGCCGCCACGCGCCCGCTCACAACCCGCATGCGGGTGCTGGTGCAAGCCAACGCCAATACCAACGTGCCCAACCCGTGCAGCGTGAACCTACTGAACGCCGAGGTGGAAGACTACCTGCTGCGGGTGCAGCCCCTGGCCACGCGCAGCGAGCTGGCCCTGCCCAGCCTCAGCCTCTACCCTACCCCCACGCTGGACGGCCGCCTGCGCCTGGCCCTGACCGATGCCCGCGCCGCCGGCCTCTACACCACCGAAGTGCGCAACCTGCTGGGTGCTATACTGCTGCACACCACCCTGCGCCTGAGCCCCGCTGAGGCCGAGCTCGACCTGAGCGCCCTGCCCGCCGGCGTGTATGTGCTTCAGCTGCGCGATGCCCTGGGCCAGACCGCCACGCGCCGCGTGGTGCGGCAGTAATAGTTATTGGTTGTTAGTGGTCAGGCACTCAGGATTATTAGTCCTGAGTGCCTGACCACAAAACCCACCTGAGCAACTGACAACGACCATCCCTCCCCCTCATTCCTGTTTATGCTTCCAACCTTACTACGCCGCTTGCGGGAATCATTGCTGCTGCTGGTTTTGCTTGTTTCGGCCGGCTATCAGGCCCGGGCTACCCACCTGCTGGGCGGCGAGATGAGCTACCGCTACCTCGATGCCAATGGCCCGACGGCCACGCCGTTCCGCTACGAAATCACGGCCAACATCTACTACAACGGCTTGTACACGGTGGCCAATCCGAGTGGCATTGCCGCGCCGCCCGCCCAGATACAGTTTGACCTGTATAATAAGACGACGACGAACCGGATTTTATCCATTTCGGCCCCGCGCGTGGGGCCGCTGGGCAACCCGGTATACCCGCCTACCCCGCAGGGCTGCGCCGTGCAGGGTCCCAGCCAGCCGTTTTATCTGTCTAAGTACGTGCAGATAGTGAACCTGCCGGTATCGTTCGACGGCTACTACGCGGTATTCACGCTGGCCGCCCGCAACACCACGCTCACCAACATCAACAACCCCGGGGGAAACGGGGGCGGCAACGTACCCATGACGCTGTATGTGAGCATGGCCCCGCCGCTGATTGTTAACCGCTCGCCGGTTTTTTCCGATACGGCGGTGGCCATCGTGTGCCAGAACGATACCACCATTTCGCTCAACAATGCCGTGGACCCCGACGGGGACCGGCTGGTGTACTCCTTTGGCACGCCCTACGGCAGCGTTACCAACACGGCTACGTTCCCGCCCCTGCCCCAGCCGGTACCCTACAACGCGGGCTATAGCGGGGCCGCGCCGTTTGGGCAGGGGCCGGGCAACTTCGCCCTCATCAATGCCAATACGGGCATCGCCAAGTATGGGGCCAAAACCAACGGCCTTTATGGCATCGCCGTGGACGTGGCCGAGTATCGCACCATCAACGGGCGCGAGGTGCTGATAGGCACCACCCGGCGCGACTTGCAGCTGGTGGTATCGACCTGCCCGCCCACGCCGCCGCCGGTGCTGCCGCCGGCCCTGACCACGCCGCGGAACTATACTATTGAGGAAGGCGAAACACTGAGCATTCCGATTACAGCCACGCAGGCTACCGGCGGCCACCCGCTGCTGATGACCGTGAACAGCGCCCTGCTCGACGGCAGCGGGCCGTTCAATGCCACCTTCAACGGCAGCCAGGGCACCGTGCAGCCGGGCAACCTCACGGGTACGGCCACGGCTACCGGCACGGGCACGGTGTCGGGCACGTTCGTATTCAACTCGGTATGCGGCAACGGCCGCGTCACGCCCTACGACCTGAGCGTGACCGTGCGCGACAACGGCTGCGGCGGCAAGCTGACCTCCGACGTATTTCGCATCACGGTGAACCGGGCAGCGGCTCCGACCGGCTTCAGCGGCCCGACCACGGTGTGCGACCGCACCACGGTGCTCAGCTACACCGCCACCGGCCCGGCCTCGGCCTCATACCGCTGGCGCGTGACCGGCGGCACCATTGCCAGCGGGCAGGGCACGAGTAGCATCAACGTGACCTTCCCGGGCACGGCCACCACGGGCAGCGTGTCGCTGAAGGGCGTGTCGGTCCGCGGCTGCCTCACGGACTCGGTTTTCAAAAACATTGAAATCCGCCCGCTGGCCATTACCGTGTCGGCCACCGCGCCCGCCATCTGCCTCGGCGCTTCGACCACGCTGTCGGTGGCCGGCCAGGCGGGCCTGACTTATAGCTGGACCGGCGGCGGCCAGACCTCGACCGCCACCAGCATCACCGTGGCACCCACCGCCACCACCACCTACACCGTGACGGCCACCGACGGCACCTGCTCGACCACGGCCACCTTTACCGTAACCGTTTACCCCTCCGCCGTAGCCGATGCCGGCCCGGCCCGCATTACCTGCCCCGACGTGCCCGTAGCCATTGGTGCTACGCCCATTGCCGGCACTACCTACGCCTGGAGCCCCGTTACCGGCCTGAGCAGCCCCACCGTGGCCAACCCCACCGTGACGCTGCCCAACACGACTAACGCACCCATTACGACTACTTACACCCTCACGGCAACCACGACCAACGGCTGCGTGGGTACCGGCACCGTCGTTGTGACCGTGAACCCGGCCCCCGTGGTGAACGCCGGCCCCGACGTGGCCGTGTGCGACCGCAAGCAGGTAACCCTGGGCACGCCCGCGGTGCCGGGCTACACCTACAGTTGGAGCCCCGCCACTGGCCTGAGCAGCAGCACCGTCGCCCAGCCCGTGTTTACGGGGGCGAACCTCACCGCCAACGTACTCACGCTGACTTATACCCTCACGGCGACTAGCGGCAATGGCTGCCCCAATTCGGATGCCGTCGTTATCACCGTTAACCCGCGGCCAATGGCCGAATCCATTGCGGGGCCAACTTCGGTTTGCCCCACCGTGACGGGCGTAACTTATTCGGTGCCCAACCCGGCGGCAACTGACTACCGCTGGCTGGTGGTGGGCGGCACCTTGGCCAGCGGCCAGGGTACGCCCAGCATCACCGTGGACTGGGGCACGGCCAGCCCCAGCGGAGCGGTAAAGGTGTACCGCTTCAACGCCCAAGGCTGCTCCTCCGACACCACCGTGCTCCCCGTTATCATCAACCAGCGCCTGCAAACGGTGCGGCCCACCGGCCCCGGCGACATCGTAGCCGTGGCTCCGCTGCCGCGCGCCGTGTGTCAGGCCGATGGCCCTTACACCTACGCCAGCGGCACGTTCGCCACCGGCTCGTCGTTCTCCTGGACCATCATTGGCGGCACGCAGGTGAGCAGCACCCGCAACACCGTAACGGTGGCCTGGAACCCGGTCCTGGTGCCCACCATCGGCAAGATTGTGGCGACCGAAACCAGCAACCCGTCGGGCGGCATCTGCCGCGGCACTTCCGACACGCTCCGGGTGCTTGTCAACCCCTCGCCTCGTTCCAACCTGGCCATCGTGGCCCCGGCGCGGGTGTGCGCAGGCAGCGGCGCGGCTACGTTTAGCCTGCCCGGTGGCTTCGCCAGTTCCAGCTACGTGTTTAAACTCGATGGCAACATCCTGCCCGGCACCGGCAGCACCCGCACGCTGGCCACGCTGCCCGCGCCCGGCACCTACACCCTCACGGTGCAGGAAACCACGGCCGCCCCGGGCAGCTGCGTGGGGCCCTTGTACACTACGCCCTTTGTGGTGGCCCCGCTGCCGGTAGCCCCGGTAATCTCGGGCTCGGGCTTCGTGTGCAACACGGCCACGCCGCAGCAGTATGCCATTGCCAACCCCAGCCCCGGCGCTACCTACCAGTGGACGGTGGTGGGCGGCCGCGTAACGACGGGCGGCACCGGCCCGCAGGTCACCATCACCTTCAACCCTACCGGCCCCTACTCGGTGAGTGCCGTGGAGGTGAGCGCCGCGCCCAACCTGTGCGCCGGCCCCGCCGCTACCCGCGTTATTCTGCCCGACAACCCCACGCTGGCACTCACCAACGTGTCGGTTGATGCCACCAGCAACAGCCGCGTCATCGTGAGCCTGAGTGCGCCCAACAGCGCCAACACCCCCAATCCGGTGCGGATTCTGCGCCGCGTGGCGGGCTCGGGCGCGGCCTTTGCTCCGGTGGGCACGGTAGCGGCTTCGGCCACTTCCTACACTGATAACAACGCCCTTGATGCCAACGCCAACTCCTATGAGTACCAGCTCGACCTCACCAACGGCTGCGGCACCCTGCTACCCACCACCGTGGCTCAGACTATCCGCCTCACGGCTACGCCCACGGCCGGACCCGGCGGCCGCGACCAGGGCAGCGTCGCGCTCGCCTGGAATGGCTATGTGGGCTTCGCGGTGAAAGGCTACGAAATATACCGCCGCCTCGACAACGGTAGTAGCGTCCTGCTGGCCTCCGTGCCCGCCGCCACCCGCACCTATACCACTACCAACACCGACCCCGGTCGCACGGCCACCGGCCTGGGCTTCGCCGAAAACTTCCGGGTGGTGGCCCTGAGCACCGATGCCACGGCCCTGCGCTCGAACTCGAACGAGACGGCGGCCAACTTCGCCAATGCCATCAGCACCTATAACATCATCACTCCCAACCGCGACGGCAAAAACGACGTGCTCGTGATTGACAACATCCAGCTTTACCCCGGCAACACGCTGGCCATCTTTAACCGCTGGGGCCGCGAGGTGTACAAAACCACCAACTACCAGAACAACTGGGGCCAGGACGACAACCTCGCCGCTGGCAACTACTTCTACCTGTTGAAACTACCCGACGGCAGCACCCGCAAAAACTGGTTTGAGGTGGTGAAGTAGGCCATAGATTAGCTCGGATTTTACCAGATTTCACAAATTATGTAGCCGACTAGCTTACTGGAAAAGGCCCGCCGATTGGCGGGCCTTTTTTTTGGCAAAACCCCTCCCGCTGCCCGCGTACCTTTGCAGCATTACCGCCCGCAACGCTATGTCCCGCAAAATCACCAAAGCCTCTAAAAACTTACCCGTCGACGCTCTCCAGAATATCCTGATTCAGGACATGGTGGCCGAAGGCAAATGCATGGTTCGCCTCGATAACCTCGTCATCTTCGTGTCGCAGGTCGCCCCCGGCGATGTCGTGGACCTGCGCATCATCCGCGCCAAAAAGAACTTCCTCGAAGCCGTGCCCACGGCGTTTCATAAATATTCGGAACTGCGCACTACGCCGTTTTGCCAGCACTTCGGCGTCTGCGGCGGCTGCAAGTGGCAGCATCTCGGCTACGATTCGCAACTGCACTTCAAGCAGCAGCAGGTCATCGACCAGCTCACCCGCATCGGCAAGGTGGCCCTGCCCGAGATTCCGTTCATCCTCGCCTCGCCCCAGCGCACCTACTACCGCAACAAGCTCGAATACACCTTCAGCGACAACGGCTGGCTGACCCAGGAGCAAATCGACGACGATACCCAGACCTTTGACCGCCACGTGCTGGGCTTCCACACCCCCGCCCGTTTCGATAAGATTATCGACGTGCAGCACTGCCACCTCCAGGCCGAGCCCAGCAACGAAATCCGCCTATTCATCCGCGACTACGGCCGCGAGCACGGCCTCGAATTCGGCAACATGGTGCGCCAGACCGGCAACCTGCGCAACCTCATCATCCGCACCGCCCAGAGCACCGGCGAAATCATGGTGATTCTGCAGTGCTACCGCCCCCACGACAGCATCGAGCCGCTGCTCGATGCCCTCTACGCCAAATTCCCCGGCATCACCTCCCTGAACTACGTCCTCAACAGCAAGGGCAACGAAACCTTCCACGACCTCGAGGTCATCACCTTCAAAGGCAAGCCCTACATCGAGGAAGAAATGGAAGGCCTGCGCTTCCGCATCGGCCCCAAGTCCTTCTACCAAACCAACTCCGAAGGCGCCCACCAGCTCTACAAAGTGGCCCGCGACTTCGCCGACCTCAAAGGCGATGAGCTGGTGTACGACCTCTACACGGGGGCCGGCACCATCGCCAGCTTCGTGGCCCACCAGGCCCGCAAAGTCATCGGTGTCGAGTACGTGGAGCAGGCCGTGGCCGACGCCCACGTCAACGCCGAAATCAACAACATCACCAACACCGAGTTCTACGCCGGCGACATGAAGGACATCCTCACCGCCGAGTTCACCGCCCGCCACGGCCGCCCCGACGTCCTCATCACCGACCCGCCCCGCGCCGGCATGCACCCCGACGTGGTGGCCCGCCTCCTGGAGCTGCGCGCCCCCCGCATCGTCTACATCAGCTGCAACCCCGCCACCCAGGCCCGCGACTTAGAGCTGCTCGACGCCGCCTATAAAGTCACCCGCGTGCAGCCGGTGGATATGTTCCCCCACACCCACCACGTAGAGAATGTGGTGGCGCTGGAGTTGAAGTAAGGTAAATCCTGGCCGAAATGAAAAGCTACGCTCTTGCTTCCACACTTGCATTAGTAATTGGGTGGATTGCCGCAATACTGTTTCACAGCATTTTCTCGATTTCGGTATATGGTAGCCTTCGGGGCGGAGATTTAGGCGTAGTTACTTTTTGGTCTTTCGTGTTTATGATGCTTGCAAACGGGTTTTTCATACAATTACCTCAAAGTGCAATAAGCCAATTTTGCCGCCGTACTAGCCGGTCAAATTTCATTTTGACTTCTATTCTATACGCCCTTGCATGTTTTACCATATTAATAGGTTGGTTATGGATTCAAGCTATTTATAACGACAATAACCGCTCATTTGGAATAGTTGTCTATTCACAAGCGGCCATCATTGGTTTAGGCTTTGGATTCTTTTTTCCACGCTTATGGAAGTATGCTACGCCTTCGTAAATAATTAAAATGGACTACTTCAACGACCCCGAACTCAACGGCAAATACCTCGGCACCATCACCAAGGATTTCGTCGTCGTGTCCGACACCCTGCTCGAAGCCTCTTCCCAGATTCGCAAGGGCGACTTCAGCCAATACCCCATTTTCGTGTTTGCCAAGCAGGAAGTGCCTCTCGGCGGCCTCCTCGTCAATGCCGACGACCTGAACCTGGACTGGCACGTTTTCGCCAGCTACCTGGAGCTGTTCGTGCAGCAAGGCATCATCGAACCCGATGGCGTGAATTATTTCCAAGCCAATTACAAGGATGCCGACGAATTCTGCTGTCTCTTCGTGCTGGATAAGGAGTTTACAAAATTTGTGTTCGTGCCCTATCCGGAGGATTAGTTTCCAGTAATTCAGGCGCAAAAAAGAACGTCATGCTGAGCGAAGTCGAAGCATCTCTACCGCAGCAACAACTAATTACTATTGCGGTAGAGATGCTTGGGCTTCACTCAGCATGACGTTCGGGTTTTCTATCTAACCGGAATCTTAATTGCGGCGCTGCACCGGCAAATCTTCCAGCTGCGCGTAGCTCAGCTTCCAGGTATTATCGGCGGCTTTTTTCCAAAGGAAAATGTAGTTGCCCTCGCCGAAGCCGGCGGGCTCGCCGGGGGCGGCGGGCTGCACATCGACCGAGAACGTGCCGGCCTCGTAGGCGCTGTTGTCGTCGGTGTTGCTGCTGCTCACGCTGGTTTTGAGGTTGGCGATGGTCGGAATCGTGGCGCTCACCCATTTCTGGCCTACCTCGTCCTTGCCCTTCCAGTGGGCGTTGCCCTGCACGAAGGTGATGTCATCGGCCATCATGCCGCTAATTTTGCCCGTGTCACGGCTATTCCAGGCCGTGATAAAATCGCGGTTCAGGTTCTGCACGTTGGCCGTATCGGCGGCGGGTGCTTTCGAGCAGGAGGAAGTGAGGGCGGCGGCGGCCAGCAACAGGCTACAAACAAGGGATTTCATACATCCGGGGAATTGGTGAAAGAAATAGTGGCGGGCCGCAATGCCCACCGTGGCAATTGGTCAGAAAACAATCAACCCCCAGGCGCGGGTGCCCAGGGGTTGCAAGAGGAAGCAAAGCAGAAATTACCAGCTTTTCCGACGGTACTCCGACGTACCATAGGGGTGCGAAGCGTCACCGTACGACGTATTGGGCAGGTAAGTATTCGAAGCGGCGGGCACCGTGGCGGGCTGCATACCGCCCACCATGGCGTTCGAAGCCGACAGACTGTTAACGGGTACCAACGCCGTTTGCGTGGTGCGGGTAGTCGTCGTCTGGCGGTTGCGGGACAAAGCCAGCTCACGGCGGTATTCGGCTTCACGAGCAGCTACGGCGCGCTGTTGGGCGGCGGCGGCAGCCCGTTGCTTGCGCTTGTTGTCGATGTGCTTGCCAACGCCGTAGCCAATAGCGCCACCAGCCACGCCGCCAACTACGCCGCCCACGGCCCGGTTGCGCTTGTTGATGATGGCTCCGGCTGCCGCGCCACCCAGGCCACCAATGACGGCACCCTTGGCCTGTGGGCTCCACTGAGCGCGGGCTTCGGGAGCGTGAAACGAAGTGAGCAGGATAATCAGAGCGAAAAGATAGGGGAGCTTATTCATGGCCGAAATCATTAAGGAATGAGAGAATTACTCGGAACGTAAAGGCCGACTTGACAAGGAGCGTGCCAGTTCCGAAAAGCCCCGAACTGCCGGGCTAAACGGTAGCGGCCCCAAAAGGTTGACTATCGCCTTGGTTAGGTCATTAAAAGCTGCTCCAGCCCTGCGCCTGCAACGGCACCGCTTGGCCCGCTTTGGTCACCAGGTTGGCCCCGTCGGACTTATCGGTAAGGTGGCCGATGATGGTGATATCGGGGTGATTTTTGATTTTTTCGTGGTCCGTAACCGGCACCGTGAACAGCAGCTCGTAGTCCTCGCCGCCGTTGAGGGCGCAGGTGAGCGGGTCGAGGTTGAATTCGGCGGCCGCTTCGAGCGTGGGGTTTGCCAGGGGCAGGAACTCGGTGAACACCCGCGCCCCTGTGCCGCTGGCCGTGCACAGGTGCAACACCTCGGAGGCCAGCCCATCCGAAATATCAATCATGCTGGTGGGCCGAATGCCGCGCTCGCGCAGCTCGTGCACAATGTCGAGGCGGGCCTCGGGGCGCAGCTGGCGCTGCACAATGTACTCGTAGGTAGCCAGTTCGGGCTGGGTTTCGGGGTCGGCCATGAAGGCCTGCTTTTCGCGCTCCAGCACCTGCAGGCCCAGGAAAGCCCCCCCCAGGTCGCCGGTTACGCACAGCAGGTCAGTGGGCTTGCCACCGCTCCGGCGCACGGCCTCACCGGCCGCCACCTCGCCCAGCACGGTGATGGCCAGCGTGAGGCCACCCCGGCTGGCCGTAGTGTCGCCTCCCACCAGGTCCACGTTGTAGGCCTCGCAGGCCAGGCGCATGCCGGCATACAGCTCCTCAATGGCCTCTACGGTGAAGCGCGGCCCGGCCGAGAGGGCCACCACCAGCTGCGTGGGCAGGGCATTCATGGCGGCCACGTCCGATACGTTCACGGCCACGGCCTTGTAGCCCAGGTGGCGCAACGGGCAGAACGACAGGTCGAAGTGAATGCCTTCCACGAGCAAGTCGGTGGTCATCACGGTATCAGTGCCGGCCGTGGGCCGGATGATGGCAGCATCATCACCAATGCCCAGCACCGTACCGGGCTGGCGCGTGCTGATGCCCGCTTGCAGGCGGCGGATGAGGGCAAATTCGCCAATGGCGGAGAGCGGAGTGAGGTTCTCGGGCATGTTTTTCAATTAACAGTTATCCGTGAGCAGTTGGCCCACGTTTATTTGCGAAATGGGCATCGCGGCTGATTTGGCAGGCCCAAAAGTACGTTCACAAAAAAAGAGAGGGAATTACTTCCCTCTCTTTTAACTGTTGCTGAAGCCTTTGTTTAGCCGGGAACCGTTACTTAAACCTGCGTGGTCGCTCGTAACTGCGCCCCACTCATTGCCCCTACTGCACCACCAGCTCTTTGTAGATTTTGGTCTGGCCGTCGGCGCTCAGAATCTGCACGAAGTACAGGCCGGGCGTCAGGGCTGAGATGTTGAGCGTGAGTTTCTCCTGGCCCAGGCCCTTCGCCTCAGCGCTGATAGCCTGACCCAGATTATTGAGTACGGTGACGCGGCCCACCTTGGCATCCTTTATCTCAACTGTGGCCAAGCCATGAGCCGGGTTGGGGTACACACTGATGTTGGCATCGAACTTAGCCAACGTAGCCAACGTCGTTTGGTAGGCACCGAAAGGGCCTTTGTAGTCAAGGTGTTCGCCCAGGAGGTCATACGACTGGCCAGCGGCATTGGTCGTTGTCGTGCCGGGAGGCGTGGCGTAGCTGTAGGCAACCCATTCGTCGGCAATGTTGTAGCCGCTGGCATATGCACCGCCCGGAGCCGGGCCATAGGTAGTGGCAGTGGTGCTACGCACGCCTTTCGAAACGCTGACGCGACGCGTAAGCGACATATTTTCCGAAACTACTTCGGGCACAAACGTGGTGGTGCCAAAGGGCGGGTCGAGGGGGTTGGTGCCCCGCCAGTTGCCTTCGGGCGAAGTCGTTCCGGTGCGATTAGGAGGGTTCTGCCCGATTACGCCGATGAGGTCGACAATAACTCCGATGCCCGTGCCGGCCGTTACGGGATAGCGCACCAGGGCCACCGCGTCGTTGCCATTAAAATAAACCGTGCCACCACCAAAAAGGACGGTACCACCAATCGGCTGCGGGGCGTGGCCCACGCTAAACTGGTCGGCCTTGGTGCGGATAGTTGGCAGCGTAGCTTCGCCCGAAGCCAGCACGAAAGTCTGGCGCGAAAGCACCGAGTTGGTGCCGACCGGCTGCTGGGTGGCATTGCTACGGAGCAAACGTTCTTCCTCGGTGAAATTCAGGTTGCCGTTGGAGTAGCGACGCACCGAGTATGGGTTCAGGCTGACCGCCGAGGTAGTAGGATTGAAGATTTCGATGGCGCGCTCGCTGCCGGTGGAGGGCGACGAGGCCCCCCCGTAGACCGTACCTGACGAATGCGACCCTTCGTCGTACTCAGAAAAGAACAGCTCCGTGCCTTGGGCATGAGCCGCGCCGACCACCAAAAGGGCCGCCGAGAGTAGCAAGTAATGTTTTTTCATAATATCTGCGCGTGAGAAAGTCGATGCTTTGCAAAGATAGGGACGCCGAAAGAATTAAGGTGCTATGTTAACATTAGCATCTCCGAAAATGATGAACGAAAGTCAATGCTGGTCAATCGATAAGCATTTGACGCACTATTCTGGTCACCGGCTTAAAGGTGGGCAACTTTCTCTTGCTAACGAGCGTTAGCAAGGCTATATTTGTACCGTAAATGATATCCTCCGCTCCTACCCGCTCGCGCAAAGCCCAGATTGACCGCACGGCCACCGCGCTGTTTCGGACCCGGGGCTATGCCGCGACCAGCATGCGCGAGTTGGCCACCGCGCTGGGCCTGGAGGCGGGCAGCCTGTATTCCCACATCAAATCGAAGGAGGAAATCCTCCACCGCGTATGCTTCGGGCTAGCGGCCGATTTTTTTCTGGCCTTCGACCAGGCCATCTCCGATTCTTCTATACCCGTAGCCATTCAGCTCCGGCAAGCCCTCGAAGCCCACGTGCGGGTACTCACCCGCGATGGGGCAGCCTCGGCGGTATTTCTGCACGAGTGGCGGCATCTGAGCGAGCCGGGCCGGGCTGAGTTCCTGGTTTTGCGTGACCGCTACGAAGCCGGTTTTCGTACGCTGATTACCCAGGGAGTTACCGAGGGCCAGCTGCATACCCCCGATGCCGCTTTCGCCACCCTCACCCTATTGGCCAGCCTGAACTGGCTACCAAGCTGGTATCGGCCCGAGGGCAAGCTCGGCCCCGATGAAATTGCCCACCGCCTGGCCGAGCAGCTGCTGGGCGGGCTTCTTAAATCGTAGCGCGTGCTGCTGACCTTTGCCGCTTCAGTAGTTTGCTCGTAGCCTAATTCTTTCTCACCCTGCGCAAGCCAAAGCGTGCGCTCCAATTCCCACCACTATGTACGGTTCCGCCAGCACCCACGACCTGCCGACCACCGCCACCACCGGCCTGGAAAACGAAGACCCCATCCTGCTGGCCGAGTTTGAGGCCCGCATCGCGCGGGGCGAGAAAATTGAGCCCGGCGACTGGATGCCAGCCCTTTACCGCAAGCAGCTCACCCGCATGATTGAGCAGCACGCGCACTCCGAAATCATCGGCTCGCTGCCCGAAGGCACTTGGATTACCCGCGCGCCCGGCTTCCGCCGCAAAATGGCCCAGATGGCCAAGGTGCAGGACGAAGTGGGCCACGCCCAACTGCTGTACTCGGCCGCCGAAACGCTGGGCAAAACCCGCGAGCAGATGCTGGTGGACCTCATCAACGGCAAGAGCAAGTACTCCAACGTCTTCAACTACCCCACCCCCACCTGGGCCGACTCGAACGTGATTTCGTGGCTGATTGATGCCGGCGCGATTGTGAACCAGCTCGCCAATGCCAAGGGCAGCTACGGCCCCTACTGCCGCGCCCTCGACCGGATTTGCGCCGAGGAAGCTTTCCACCTCAAGTACGGGCACGATGCCGTGGTGCACCTGGCCACCGGCACGCCCATTCAGCGCGCCATGATGCAGGCGGCCCTGAACCGCTGGTGGCCGGCAATTATGACTTTCTTCGGCCCGAGCGATAAGATGTCGGTGCACACCGAAATCCTGATGCGCTGGAAGGTGAAGATGGCCAGCAACGACGAGTGCCGCAACCAGTTCCTCGACATGTACGTGCCGAAAATCCTGGAAATCGGCCTGACTTTGCCCGATGCCAACCTGGGTAAAAACGAGGAAACCGGCCAGTGGGAATTCACCGAGCCCGACTGGGAAGACTTCAAGCGCGTGATTAACGGCGACGGCCCCTGCAACGCCGAGCGCCTGGCCGTGCGCCGCGCCGCCGAGGAAAACGGTGCCTGGGTGCGCCGCGCCCTAAGCGCCGGCAAAACCGAGCGCCAGTACGTGCGCCCACTGGCCTAGTCAATTATTGATGAACAATGAGCAATGAGCAATTCTGGGTTTCTCCCGCGAATTGCTCATTGCTCATTTCTAATTGCTCATTGTGATACACTCCCACGACCCGCGCATGAACCGCCTGGGCCTGTCTGAAACGGCCCCGGTGGCCGCCAAGGCAGCCCTCGACCAATTCGAGACTTACGAAGTTTTCCACCAAAAAAAGGAGGGCGCGCCGTTTGTGTACGTGGGCCCGGTGCACGCGCCGGAGGCCGATTTGGCCTTTCTTTTTGCTAAGGAGCAGTTCAGCCGGCGCTTTGCCTGCACCGGCATGTGGGTGGTGCCCACCTCGGCCATTACGGTAACCGAGTACGCCGGCGACACCGAATCGGCCTACGACACGCTGCCGCTGGTGCCCCGCCCGGCCCCGTCCGCGCCAGTGGATGAGTCGGTGGAAGAGGAAGTCGCTTATGCCGCTGGTGAGGAAGATTACGACATTTTTCATTTGAAAAAGCGGGGCAAGGCCCACCAGCACGTGGGCAAGGTGCGCGCCGCTTCGCCCGCCGAAGCGTTGCAGGTGGCCAAGGCCGTGTTTGGTGAGCAGCGGCCAGTAGTGAATGTGTGGGCCGTGCGCTCGGCCGACGTACTACACTCGGAGGATGACGACCGCGATATCTGGACGACGACGCCGGAGAAAAAATACCGCGACGCCATCTCCTACAAAGTGCAGGACCGCATCGAGAAATTCAAGGCCGAAAACCCCCAAGCTTAGTTTAATGGACCCAAAACTCGACCTTCTTTACCGCCTCGCCGACGACCAGCTAATCCTCGGCCACCGCAACTCGGAATGGAACGGCCTCGGGCCGATTCTGGAAGAGGACATTGCCTTTTCGAGCATGGCCCAGGATAAGCTGGGGCATTCGCTGCAGCTTTACGGCCTGCTGCACGCGCTGGGCGAAGCCGAGTCCGACACGGTGGCCTTCACCCGCAACGCGCCGCAGTTCCACTCCTGCCAGCTGGTGGAGCTGCCCATCGGCGAGTACGATTTTAGCCTGACACGCCACTTCCTGTTCGACCATGCCGAGCTGCTGCGCTTCCAGGCGCTGGCCGACAGCAGCTATGAGCCACTGGCCCAGGTGGCCCGCAAGCTGCGCGGCGAACTCAAATACCACGCCCTGCACGCCAACACCTGGATGAAGCGTCTCGGCACCGCCACCGACGAAGCCATCGAGCGCATGCAGGCGGCCCTGGACTTCACCATTCCCTACGCGCTGGGCATCTTCGAGCAAACCGAGGCGGAAGCGGAAATCATCAGCACCGGCCTGTTTATCGGCGAAGCGGAGCTGCACAGCCGCTGGCTGGAAAGCATTACGAAAGTGCTGGGCCAAACGGCCCTGACGCTGCCGGACTTAACCCTGACGGTGCCCGTGCTAGGTGGCCGCCACGGCGAGCACACCGAGCACCTACAGCCGCTGCTGGACGAGATGGCCGAGGTATTCCGCCTCGACCCCACGGCCGACTGGTAAATCATACCTGAACATGACCAGCACCTTAACCACCGCGCAGATTTTTGACTGGCTCCAAGCCGTGAAAGACCCCGAAATCCCCACGATTTCGCTGGTGGACTTGGGCGTGGTGCGCGGCGTGGAGATTGACGAAGCTACCGGCGCGGTGGCGGTGCACCTCACGCCCACCTTTGCCGGCTGCCCGGCCATGGACTACATGAAGCGCGACGTGGAGCGCACCCTACGCGCGCACGGCGTGGCCGAGGTGCACGTCGACATCAGCCTGCGCGAGGCGTGGTCGTCGGACATGATTTCGGACGCTGGGCGGGCGGCCCTGCGGCAGCACAAGCTGTCGCCGCCGCCGGTGCTGGGCAACGTGGTGTTCGACCTCGACTTTCTGGAGTACGCCGAGTGCCCCAACTGCCACCAGCACAATACCGAGCTGCGCACGCCGTTTGGGGCCACACTGTGCCGGGCCGTGCATTACTGCCACGACTGCCGCCAGTTGTTCGAGCAGTTCAAGCCGGTGTAGCTTTGCCGGCCCGGCACTCCTTATTCTTTCCTCTTCTATGCGTGTTGTCCCCTTTTTTTGTTCGCTGAAATCGGCCGGTCTGGCCCTCGTACTATTGCTCGGCGTAGCGGCTTCGTGCAAGCGCGATGGGGCTAAAGCGGTGGTCGTAAACCCTGCTTCGGCGGCCGCCTCCAAATTGCAGCTCGATGCGTTGCGCGACTCGGTCGATGCAAAATGGCGCAACATGGTAGAGAGCGACGACCAGAAGCTGGCCCTCACCCGGCTGCTGCTGCGCGAGCTGCACGGCCAGCCCGGCCGCACCGAAGCCCAACTCAAAGGCCTGGAACAGGCCAACGCCCGCCTCAAACCCCGGCGCTACGACCAGGCAACGATGGCCAGCTCGGCCTTGATTGACCAGTACGACACCGCCCAGGATTCGCTCCTGAACGCCTTGTACCCAGTGGCGGCCCCCGATGGCGGCGCACCCACCGAAAACGCCCGCAATTTTGTCGAAGGCATTCAGCAGCTGGATGCCGGCGTAGTCGGCTTCCGGGTGATGTATGACGACGCGGCCAAGCGCTACAACAACTACCTGCAGCTGCACGAAGCCGAGTTCCAGTCGCTGGGCGGCAAGTATGCTGGGCTGAAGCCGCTGCCGCTATTCACCATCGGCGCAAAGTAGACGGCGGGGTTTATTTAGGTGGTCGTGCACAAAACGGCCGAGGCTGGATGTACCTTTAAGTCGCAGCCAATCAGGCTTTCACTTAACCGCTTCGCCCCATGCCCACCGCTACTTTCTTCCGCCGGCTGCTGCCGGTAGTGCTGCTCACCAGCTTGGCCCTGGCCTCCTGCGAGCGCTGCAAAGAGCACGACCCGCGCCCTCGCGGCAATTGTGGCAGCAAAATGCCCACTACCACTACGCCCCCCGCCTCCGGCGGCAACTCGTAAGCGGTATTCAGCCACAACAAAAAAGCGCCCGGCAGCAATGCCAGGCGCTTTTTTTGTTGCCAATATCTTTGAATCTTCCTGCTTACAGCGTTTCCATCTCGGCGCGCACGAAGTCGGCCAGGGTGCGCAGGTACTCGGTGCTAAAATCGAAGCGGATACCGGCGGCGGCGTAAATCTGGCCGATGGGCGCGGTGTAACCCAGGGCCAGGGCGCGCTTGTAGGCGGCCAGGCCCTCGGCGGGGTTCTGGCGGTAGTTGCGCCACACGGCAATGGCCCCGAGCTGCGCCATGGCGTACTCGATGTAGTAGAACGGCACTTCGTAGAGGTGCAGCTGCTTCTGCCAGAGGTAGGGCTTAAAGCTTTCGAGGCCGCGCCAGTCCACGGTGCGCTGGTTGAACTCGTCAAAAAGCTGCACCCAGCGCTGGTGGCGCGTTTCGTGGGTATGCAGCGGGTTTTCGTAAATCCAGTGCTGAAACTTGTCGATGGTCGCCACCCACGGGAAGGTTTCGAGGACGCTTTCGAGGTGGGTTTTCTTGGCCCGGCGCAGGTCGGCGGGGTTCGGGAAAAATACGTCCCACTGGTCCATGCTCATCAGTTCCATGCTCATCGAGGCCAGCTCGGCTACTTCGGACGGCGGGTGCTTGTCGGCCCCCAGCGGCAGGCCGCGGGTGAGGAAGCTGTGCACGGCATGGCCGCCCTCGTGCAGCATGGTCACCACATCGCGCAGCGAGCTGGTGGCATTCATGAAGATAAAGGGCACGCCGGTTTCGTCGAGCGGGTAGTTATAGCCGCCGGGCGCTTTGCCCTTGCGGCTTTCCAGGTCGAGGTGGCCCATCTGGCGCATGGTGCGCAGGCAGTCACCGAGGTAGGGGTCGAGGTTCTGGAAAACGGTTATGGTTTTTTCCAGGAGCTCGTCGCCGGTGCCGAAGGGCTTGAGCGGCGGCTGGCCGCTGGGGTCCACGTCGAGGTCCCAGGGGCGCAGGGCGGGCTGGTTGAGGTCCTGCCGGCGCTCAAGGTCGAAGCCGTCAATCAATGGCACCACCGTTTCGCGGATGGCGGCGTGGAAGTCGAAGCAGTCCTGCGGCGTGTAGTCGAACCGGCCCAGGGCGGCAAACATATAGTCGCGGAAGTTGGCGAAGCCCGCGTTCAGAGCCACCTGCGTGCGCAGGCCGATGAGCTCGCTGAACAGCGCATCAAGCGGCCCGGCATCCTGGAGGCGGCGGGCCTGAATGGCGCGCCAGGCAGCTTCGCGCACGGACCGGTCGGGGTTTTTGAGGCGGTCGGCGGCCTGGGGCAGGGTCAGCTCCTCGCCGTCGATGGTCACGTTCATCGCGCCCACGGTGGCGGCGTACTGCTGCTGCTTGGTGCTGATGTCGGTTTTCAGCGGGATGTTCTCGACCCGGTAAATTTCCGAGGCCCGGCGCACCGAGCGCAGGAACACGCCGTAGCGGCGCTCGTCGAGGTCGGCCAGGGCGGGCACGGCCAGCATTTTCTCGTTCAGCGCGTGGTCGTAGGGGGCCACCTGCGGCTCCACCTCATTCACAAAATACTGGAACGATTCGGCGCGGGTGCCGTCCTGGGTGTCGCAGGTCATCCGGATGTAGCGCCAGGCCAGGTCCTCGCTCAGCACGCTTTCCAGCTCGGAGCGGTCGAGCAGCCAGCGTTCGAGCTGGGCGGCCGTTTGCACGGAGCGGATTTGCAGTTCCTGGAAAAACGGCTCGATAGTGGCCCAGTCGGTTACCGTGAAATCTTCGGGTAGGTAGTGGCGCGGCGGGCGGCTGGTATCGGTGGCCGACTCGGCGGTAGGTTCAACGAGTTGCATCATCTTACAATATTAAACGACAGGCAACGGGTAGTGCCGGTGTGGGCTGTCAGATACGAGGAACGGGGGCGGCCGGGATGAGAATTACGGGCAGGCCTGCGCGTAATCAGGACAAAAAAGAACGTCATGCTGAGCTTGCCGAACCATCTCCACCGCACCAGTAACTATTTGCTATTGAGGTAGAGATACTTCGGAAGGCTCAGCATAACGTTGTTTTTTTCAACGTTTAGCTTCCTGCCTACCCAATCTCAATCACCACGTCGTCCGTCATCGGGTGCGCCACGCAGGTCAGAATGTAGCCCTGCTTCATCTCGGAGTCCGACAGGCCTTCGCGCTCGTCGAGGTGTACCTGGCCGCTGAGGCATTTGCCGCGGCAGGCCGTACACAGGCCGGCCTGGCACGAATACGGGAGGTCGATATCCTGGTCGAGCGCCACTTCCAGAATGGTTTGGCCCTTGGGCACCTCAATCAGGTACTCGCTGCCTTCGTATTGGATGGTGACCGTGCGGGTGCTCTTCACCTCATCGGAAGTGCTGGCCGAAACGTCGCCGTGGCCATTGGGCTGGGCGGCGGCGGCTTCGGCCGTTTCGGCCGCCGCCACGAAGCTCTCGCGGCGAATGCGGGTTTCGGGCACATTCAGCAGGTCGAGGGCGGCGCGGGCTTCGGCCATCAGGCCCTCGGGGCCGCACATGAAATAGTCGGCCTGCTCGGCCGGAAACTGGTGGCGCTGCTCGAGAATGCGAAGCAGCATAGTCCGGTTCAGGCGGCCGGTGTGGCGGTGCGGGGCCATGGGCTCGAGCGGCTGGCTGTACACGTGCTCGACCTGCAGGCGGCCGCCGCTGCCGGCTTCGAGCGTGGCGAGCTGCTGCTGGAAAATCACGGATTCCTCGTTGCGGTTGCCGTACACGAGCAGCACGTGGCTATTGGGCTCGCCGGCCAGCACGGCCTTGAGCATCGACATTAGCGGCGTAATGCCCGAACCCGCCCCGATGAGCACCAGCGAGCGCGCCGCCTTGGGGCTGGGCGCGAGCGTGAAGTTGCCCAGCGGCTCCATCACCTCCAGCTGCTGGCCCACCTGTACAGTATCGAGCAAATAGTTGCTCACCAGGCCACCCGGCACGCGCTTCACCGTTACGGACAGGCGCGGGGCGTCGGCCGGGGTGCTGCTGAGCGAGTAGGCGCGGCGCTCCTTTTTGCCGCCGGGGCCGCAGGGCAGAATCAGGGTCAGGAACTGGCCCGGCCGGCTGGTGATGGGCTGGCGGTCGGGCCGCTCGAGGTGAATGGTGACGGTATCGGCGGTTTCCTGGGTGAGCGCAACTACGGTCAGGTTCTGGTAACTCATGCGGGGTAAGGGAGGCTAACGGGGCGAACAGATTTGGGCGGGTGAGGCCATCCGGCGCGGGCAAATGAATAAAAAGATGAACGGCCGGCCGGGCAAGCGCCGGGCCAACTTCGCCCGCAAAGGTAACTTGCCGCCTGCCGCTCCCAACAGCGCTACCCCGCCCGCGGTTTGCCGCCGCGCGCTTTCCTTTTAGCTCATAATTTACCCACCTTGCCCCTCCCCGCCCTCCTACTACGCCACCAGGCCGAATTTGGCCCCGTGCTGCCCCTCGACCTGAATGCCGCTACGGTTACCCGCCTCGATTTTTCGGCTACCAATCCCACTGTATTAAACGCCGACCTGCGCGACACGGCCGCCTTTAATGAACTGGTTGATACGATGCTGGCCGCAGCCGGTGCCACCGTGGGCGTGGGTGGCTACCTCGAAAACCGGGTCATTTATCGCCGCAGCCCACATTTCGGCCCCGGGGCCGCTGAGGAGGCCCGCTCGCTGCATTTGGGCGTGGATGTATGGGTGCCCGCCGGCACGCCCGTGCTTGCGCCCCTGTCCGCCACCATCCACAGCTTAGCCGACAACGACAACTTCGGCGACTACGGCCCCACCGTCATTCTGCAGCACGAGTTGGAAGGCACCGTTTTCTACAGTCTCTACGGCCACCTCGGCCGGGCTGAGTGGCGGGCGTTGCACGTTGGCCAGCAGTTGGCCAAAGGCGAAGCGTTTGCCACCGTCGGCCCTTTTCCCGAAAACGGCGACTGGCCGCCGCACCTGCATTTCCAGCTCATGGCCGACATGCAGGGCCGTGTGGGCGACTTCCCGGGGGTGGCCCGCCCTTCGGAGCAGAAGATTTGGGCGACGCAGTGCCCCGACCCGAACCTCGTGCTGCAAAGCGACCACCTTGTTTGAACCGCGGATTTATCGGATTCGTCGGATTAACCGGATTTTGTGGCCGATTGAAAATTGATTGAGCTATTAACTATTAAATGATGTAGAAAACGGCCCTGCCGCCTGCACCGGGCAGCCGGGGCCGTAATCGACTGTTGAAATTAAGTACTCGTGCAAAAGTAATCTGGTCATCGCCTGGCTCCGGTCCGACCGCCCTAGGCGGTCCGACCGGTTATCATCAGGGCAAAACAGGTGGTGCTTCAACCGGTCGGACCGCCTAGGGCGGTCGGACCGGGCCAATGCCGAATTACTTCTGCAGACCTACATTAGTCGGCCACAAAATCCGGTTAATCCGACGAATCCGATAAATCCGCGGTTCAGACAAGTTAGTCGAACTTGATGGCTACTACCGGTTTGATGCGCGAAATCAAATACGTCGGAATGAGCACGGCCAGCAGCGAGGCGGCGAACGTGGCCCCGTTGAGAATGAGCAGCATTTTAGGGTCCCACGCAATCGGCACGCGGTCCATGTAATAGTTCTCGGGGTCGAGCGGGATGACGTGGAAGTAGTACTGAATAGCGCAGAAGCCCACGGCAATGGCGTTGCCGATGAGCATGCCGCGCACCGTGAGCGAGAGGCCCCGGAAGAAAAACATGCGCCGAATCTGATTATCCGTGGCTCCGAGCGCCTTCAAAATCCCAATCATGTTGGTGCGCTCCAAAATCATAATGAAGATGGTGGCCACCATGTTGAACGTGGCCACGAAAATGATGAGAATCAGGAAAATCACCACGTTGCGGTTCAGCAGCTGCAGCCAGTCGAAAAGCTGGGCGTACTGGTCGGTGATTTTATCGATTTTCAAATCGTAGGGCAGTCGCTCGTAGAACCGGTCAGCGGTGGCATCGATGGTTTTAAAGTCTTTGAGCACCACTTCCATGCCGCCCACCAGCGAGTCGGCCCAAACCGGCGAGTTCAACTCCCGAATCTGGCGGATGTCACCGATGACGTACACTTCATCGAACTCATCAAGCCCCGTCGAGTAGATGCCGCAGACCCGGAAGGGCCGGATGCGGGGCGGGTTCTGAATGAAATAGAACAGGGTTTTATCGCCCACTTTGAGGCGCAGCTTGTCGGCCACCTTGCGCGAAATCAGTACGTCGTCGCTGGCCACCGAGTCGGGGAAGCTGAGGAACTTGCCAGCTACCAGGTTCTGGCGCATGGGCGAAGGGCCGTCGGTTTCGGCAATGCCTTTCAGCACCACGCCCATTACTTCGTCGGGGGTTTTGATGATGGCCGTTTTCACGGCGAAGGGCTGCGTGGACTGCACTTCCGGAAACTCGTCGTGCAGCTGCCGCACCAGCCGGGGTCCGGGAATAGGCGCTACCTCCAACGAATTATTGGTGTCGTAGCGCGAGATTTGCAGGTGCGCGCCAAACGAGAAAATCTTGTTTTGAATCTCGTTGCGAAACCCTTGCAGGATGGCAAATGACACAATCATCACCGCCAGGCCCATGGCAATGCTGATGATGGCTATTTTTGTGACCGACGACGTGAAGGAGCCGGAATCGGCTCCGCCGTCGATTTTCTGCGAGATGTAGCGGGCGACGTTCATTGTTCGAGCGTAAAGCTACGTTTTGAACCGGGACCAGCCGCATGTTGCGCCCGGGCTATCGGCGTTACGTTCGCCACCAGCCGGTTAATTTCTATTTTCTGCACCTATTATGATTGATTTTTCGGCTAAAATGATGCTGGCTTTGTTGCTGGCCCTGCCCGCCTGCGGGACCACCCGGCCGGTCGCCAGCGGCTCCGGGCCGCAGCCAACTACGGTGCCCCCTACGCAAACGCCCCCCGCGCGCGTTGCCCCGGTGGCCGTGGTGGTCGGGGCCGCCCGGCTCGACCAATACCTGCCGCAGCTGAAGGGCCAGCGCGTAGGCTTGGTCATCAACCAGACTTCGCGCGTGGGCAACGCCTACTTAGTGGATACCCTGCGGGCGCGCGGCGTGAACGTGACGGCCATTTTCGCGCCCGAGCACGGCTTCCGGGGCGAGGCCGCCGATGGGGCCACCATCACCGACGGACGGGATGCCCGCAGTGGCGTGCCGGTGCGCTCGGTGTACGGCAAAACCAAAAAGCCCACTCCCGAAATGCTGGCCGACGTGGACGTATTGGTGTTTGATATTCAGGACGTGGGCGCGCGCTTCTACACCTTCATCAGCACGCTGCACTATGTGATGGAGGCCGCCGCCGAGCAAAACAAGCCCGTGCTGGTGCTCGACCGCCCCAACCCCAACGGCGACCTCGTGGATGGCCCCATCCTGGAACCCGCCCACCGCAGCTTCGTCGGCCTCGACCCGCTGCCCATTGCCCACGGCCTCACCGTCGGTGAGCTGGCACAAACGATAAACCAGGAAAAATGGCTGGCCGGCGGCCGGTCGTGCCGCCTCACGGTGGTACCCCTGCAGCAGGGCTACACCCACGCCACGGCCTACCACCTGCCCGTGCGCCCCTCCCCCAACCTGCCCACCGACCACGCCGTGGCGCTTTATCCCAGCATTTGCCTGTTTGAAGGCACCAACGTGAGCGTGGGGCGCGGCACCGACGCGCCGTTCGAAGTCATCGGCAGTCCTAGCCAGCCGGCTACGCGGCCGTATTCGTTCACGCCCGCGCCCAACGCCGGCTCGCCCACCCCGCCGATGAAAGGCCAGCGCTGTTACGGCCTCGACCTGGCCATGGCTCCCGCCCGCGAAAACGGCGGCCTGGTGCTGAAATATCTGCTCGATTTTTATCAGCAGAGCACCGATAAGACGCATTTTTTCGGCAAGTATTTCGAGGAATTGTCGGGCACCGATACCTTACGCCAGCAGATTATTGCGGGGCAGAGCGAGGCCAAAATACGCGCCAGCTGGGAGCCGGGACTGCGCAAGTTCCGGGTGCTGCGCAAGAAGTATCTGCTGTATCCGGAGCGGTAGGTTTGCGCACCGTTGCCAATAAAAAGCCCGTCATGCTGAGCTTGTCGAAGCATCAATACCGCGCGACTAATCCTTTCGATTGGGTTGAGCATTGCGGTCGAGATGCTTCGACAAGCTCAGCACGACGAACATCAACCATTCGACACCAACTGTTCAATGCTAAGAATCGTCTTCATGGGTACGCCCGATTTCGCCGTGCCGACCCTGGAAAGCCTCGTGGCCTGGCCCGGCGGGCAGGTGGTCGCCGTCATCACGGCTCCCGACCGGCCGGCGGGGCGGGGCCGCCAGCTCCAGGCGTCGGCGGTGAAGGTGGCGGCCGAGGCGCATGGCCTACCCGTGCTCCAGCCCACCAATTTGAAATCACCCGAATTTCAAGCCGAACTCAAAAGCTACGCGGCCGACCTGCAGGTAGTGGTAGCTTTCCGGATGCTGCCCGAAGCCGTGTGGAACATGCCCCCGCTGGGCTCCATCAACATCCACAGCTCGCTGCTACCGCAGTACCGGGGCGCAGCGCCCATCAACTGGGCGCTGATGCACGGCGACCTCGAAACCGGCGTTACCTCGTTCTTCCTGCGGCACGAGATTGATACCGGCGACCTGGTTTTTCAGGACCGGCTGGCCATCGCGCCGGAGGACGATTTCGGCAGCGTATATGACAAGCTGAAAGGTGTGGGCGCGGCCCTGGCCCTGCGCACGGTGCAGGCCATCGCGGCCGGCACCGCGCCGAGCACGCCGCAGGAGCCGCGCGCCGACCTGCGCCCCGCCCCCAAACTAAGCAAGGAAACCGGCCGGCTCGACTTCAGCCGCCCGGCCACTGAGCTGGTGAACTGGGTACGCGGCCTCTCACCTGTTCCAACCGCCTTCGCTGCTTTGCCCGACGGCCGCATTATCAAGGTTTACCGGGCCCAGGCGCTGTCTGCCGAAGCGGACGAAACGGCCGCCGCGCCCGGCACCTGGGCTTCGGACGGCCGGCGCTACCTGCGCGTGGCGGCGGCCGACGGCTGGCTCGACTTGCTCGACGTGCAGCTCGAAGGCAAGAAGCGCATGCCCGTGGATGAATTTCTGCGGGGCGCGGGGCCCAGCCTGAAGCTCATTGGTGCCTAACCCAGCCTTCATGGCCCATTTCAATTCGACTGATGCGGCCCCCGGCCGCCTGCTAACGCGCCCGGCCGCCCGGCGGGTCGGGTGGCGCTACTTCCGCTGGACGACCTCTGCCTTGCTGGGGCTTGGGCTGCTGCCTTTTTTCGCGCTGGCATTTTCTAATTTTCCCTTCTGGGATGATTTCGGCATGGCGATGATGGTGCGCGAGCACGGGCTGTGGGGTGCGCAACAAGTATTTTATAACACGTGGGGCGGGCGCTACGGCACGGCTTTTTTGCAAACGGTGGGCAACCCACTCACTTACGGCTGGTTGGGAGGCTTCCGTTTCACGCCGCTGGTGTCGCTGGGCGGCACCTTATTGGCGCTGTACCTGGGCCTGCGCGAGCTGAGCCAGCAGCGGCTGGCTCCCGTGCAGGCCGGCCAAGCGGCGGCGCTGCTACTTCTGCTGGCCCTGGCCGGGATGCCCACCATTTACCCCATGTTTTACTGGTTCACCACGGCCACGGGATATGAGTCGGGCATTATTCTGATGCTGCTAGCCATGCTGGGGGGACTCCGAGCCTTGCGGGCCACCACAACAGCCGTACGGCTGGGTTGGTACGGGCTGGCCCACATCAGCGTCATCCTGACGGTGGGCCTCACCGAAATTGCGCTGCTGCTGCTGGGCTGGACGCTGCTGGTAGCACTGGTCTGCAGCTGGCGCGGCGGCCGCCGCCGCGCTGCCGCCGCGTGGGGCGGCCTGCTCATCAGCGCCGCGGTGGGAGGTGCCGTAGCAGTACTGGCCCCCGGCAACCTGGTCCGCATGTACGGTGCCGGCCACACTACCCAGACTCATGCCCCGCTCAATGTGCTGGGCGCGGTTCGCTACGCCACCGATTACTACACCACGTTTCTGAGCAAGCCCTCGCAGGTTTTGGTGCTGCTGTTGCTGGCCGCCCTGTTGGGGCCAGTACTGGTGCACACGCGGCGCTGGCGGCCGGCCGGCTTTCGGCTGCCGCTGGCGGCCGGGATAGGGGTGCTGCTAGTGGGTGGCGGGTTGAGTTTCCTGTTCTTTGCTTTGGTCAACAAAAACCCGCCGCCGGGCCGCACTCAAAGCTTTATCTGGCTGTGGATGCTGCTGAGCTGGACTGGGGTGCTGTGGGCTGCCGTGCCCACCCAAATTTCGGGTGGCCTGCGCCGGGCCGTCGGGCAAATGCAGCGGGTCGCCGCGGTGCTCACGTTTTTCCTGCTGGCGGTAGGCCTCGAGCGCACGGCCTGGACGGAATGGCTGCGCAACGCTCCCACCTGGCGCACCCAGAACGAGGCCCGCTTCGCCCGGATGGCCGCCGCCGCCCGTGCCGGCAGGCCGACGGTAGTGCTGGCTCCGTTTGGGGGAATCTCGCCCCGCCGCATCGCCATTATGGGCGAAAATCTGTTCTACAACCCCCACCCTACCAACTCCGTGCAGCGCTCCAACAATGACCCGACAGCCCATTGGTTCGGGCTCGATTCGGTACGGCTGGCGGCACCACCCGCCCCCCCGAATGCGATGGGCCCGGGCCTTTAAAGCCGGCTCTCCCCTTTTCACTCCACTCTCAAATTTGTTTCTGATGGTAGCATTAGTAGTGGCCGTGGCCGAAAACGGCATCATTGGTCAAAATGGGCAGCTGCCCTGGGGCCGCATGCCCGCCGACCTGCGGCATTTCAAGCAGCTCACCCTGGGCCACCCCGTGGTGATGGGCCGCAAAACGTTCGACAGCATTGGCAAAGCCTTGCCTGGCCGGCCCAATGTGGTTGTCACGCGCCAGCCGGGCTGGGCCGCGCCGGGCTGCGAAACGGCGGCCTCGGTCCTGTCGGCCCTGGCCCGGGCCCACGAGCTGGCCGCTGACGTCGTCTGCGTTATTGGCGGGGGTGAAATTTACCGGGAAGCCCTGCCTGCGACCGACGTGGTTTACCTCACCGAAATCCACCATGCCTTTGCGGGCGATGCCTCGTTCCCCCCGCTCTCGCCCACTGAGTGGCGCGAGGAAACCCGCGAGCGTCACGAGGCCGATGAGCAGCACGCTTATGCTTATAGTTTCGTAATGCTACGGCGGCGCTAGCTGCCGCCGGCAGAATACGCTTGCCGGAAGACACAAAAAAAGGCCGCCCAGTGGGCGGCCTTTTTTAGATACTGAACAAGGCGCTAACGCATGAGCACCAGCTTGCCCCAGTCGTTTTTAAAGGCCTTATCGCCGGCCGTATCACGGCGCGAGAACGAGACGTTGCTATCGTCGTAGGCCACGCGGTACAGGTAGGTGCCGTTGGCCAGGCGGTCGCCGTAGCTGTCGGTGCCGTCCCAGGCGTAGTCGGTGATGTTGTTGCCAATGTGCAGCGGCCCAAGCTCGCTCATGAAAATCTCGCGCACTACGCGGCCGGTCAGGCTCATAATCTGAATTTTCATGTTACGCGGCAACTCGTGGCCGGTCACCGTGAACACGAACCGGGCCTTGCTGATAACCGGGTTCGGATACGGATACACGTTGGTGATGGTGGCGGCGTTCACAACTTCAAACGTGAGCTGAACCTCCTGCGCGGCGGCAGCGGCCTTGCCGGGGTCGCGGCCCTGCACGCGCAGAGTGTACTTACCATCGGCCAGAGGGCCGTTTTTACCGGGCTCGAACGTGAGGCGGGCACGGCTACCACTCGTCGAGTCCACGGTGAAACCGATGTCGGACCCAGTGAGGGGCACCAGTACGGGGCTTCCCTGGCCGGGCCGTTGCAGCGTGAGGGTAAACGCGTTGCGGTCGCGCACGTGCACAATTTGGTCCTCATCATTGAGCTGCACCACGATAACCGGCGTCGACGACACCAACTCCCCGTTAAGGATGTGGCGACCATCGACGGCCACGTCGAGCGTGGGCGGCACGTTATTGTTGATGACGTTGAAAGTGGGCAGAATCAGCTCATTGTTGGCATAGTTTTGCTCGGGTTGGAGGCGGGGGTTTACGACGACTTCAATCGTCAGGTCGCCGAAACGGCCTGCCAGGTTGATACTGACGTTAATGGTGGCCGTTTCGCCCGGCAACGGTGCTGGCGTAGGAATGAAAACGGGGCCGGCCACGATTTTGCCACTGCCGTCGCGTGCCTGCACCCGGGTGCTCAGTGGCCCGCTGAACGTCTCGGTCGACACGTTCTTAAACTTCACGGGAAAGCTGACCGTGCCACTGCCGGAAGTGGCCTGGGCCACCAGCGTCGCCGCCGTGTAGGTACTGGCGGGCACGGCATCGCGCTGCACTATGCCCTCGGGCAGGCCGCGCGAGGTCACTAGCCACTGCTGCAATTGCGGGGCCACCCGCGCGGTGTCCGATAGGGTGAGGTCCAACCGCAGATAGGGGTAGGTAGTAGCCAAAACGCCAGCCAGCGGCTGCGTAAACAGCGTACCATCGCGCAGCACCGGTACGGTGAGTATCACGGTCGTCTCCGTTCCCGTGGCATCAATACCCACAACTTTCAGGGTGTACTGGCCGCTGGTGTTGCGCGTGCGAATCGACGCGTACAGATTATTCCACTGCTGCGCAGGGCCAATCAGCGTCGAGACAATGCGGCCGGAAGTACCAGGCAACTGCAGTGTCTCCGTTAGCTCGATGCGCTGATTATAGGGCAGGGTGCTAGCCGTGCGGTCGGGCCCCTTTTCCTGCAGCAAGCGGCCGGTGGTAGCCGTCAGCTTCTGGCCCACCACGGCCAGGGGCTCGCCATCGGCCAGGGTGGTAATCAGCTGCGAGCCGAGCAGGGTTTGCAAGCGGATTTTGAGGGCAGCCGGCAGCAGCGAATAGCGGAGGCGGTTGGTCGAAATCACGGCCACGTAGGCGTTGTTCGGAATAGCCGTCAGGAAAGCATCAAGCTGCTGCTGCCGGGTGGCGCTGTAGTTGAGGTTGTCGAGGGTATCGGCGGCAGTGGTACCCGAGAAGTAGTAGAAATAGTTGGGTGCCTGGCCGCAACGCTGGAAAGCCGCAGGCAACCCCAGGGGGCGCAGCGTGGCCCCGTCGTACACGGCAAACAGCAGGTTGGGCGACTGCACCCCGCAGTTGCTTACCACTGGCAGGCCCGCCGACTGCAGGTAAATGCCGCCGCCCTGCAGGGTACCAAACTGCGGCGCACTGCGGGGAGCTCCCCCACCCAGGGTGCGCAGTACCAGCGGAATTTGCTGGGCAGCGAACGTCCAGCTGGCCTGGGGTCCGCCCACGGCAATGCCCGTCAGGGCATCGCGCCGGAACTGCCCGTAATGGCTCTGCGACCAGCCGGCCGGGCTGGTCAGAATCACGCGAAACGACGAGGTAACCCAGTTACCGTCCTCGCCGGCGGCGGGGGTCTGGAAGCGGGCGCGCCAGTACCATACCACGCTGTCGCGGCTGGCCACCGTGATGGGCAGCGTGGGTTGCCACTCGGCCAGCACGCCGGCCGTAACGGTGGTCGTCTTTTTCAGCGAAGGTCCCGAGGCGAAGTTGGGGTCCGTGTCGAGCTCGAACTCGTAGGCGCGTGAGGTTTCGTTCGGGTTGTTCGACTGCACCGCAAGGCGGGGCTTTTCAGTAGCAGAAATCGCAAACTCGGTGGGATTCAGCACCGTAAGCCCTCCGGTCAGGAATGTGAAGCTGACCTGCGCGGCATTGTTATTTTCGTTCGATTCAGCAATCTTGTTATTAGGGTCGAGTACTACCAGAAAAGTACTGGCGACGCCAAGGCCCGGAAAATCATTGGGAATTGGGAGGGCATAACTCGTTTCCGGCGTGAAAGCCTGGGGGAAAGAAAAGGTATAAACCTTATCGGACTTGCCCGGCGTGACCCGCGTAACCCGGATTTCGATTGGGTCGAGCGTGACTTTGCCGGGGTTGGCTACCCCTACGTTCAGCACAAAGCTGGTCGAAGCCGCCGTCACCGGTCCCTGGCCCGCTGTCGGCACAATCGAAAGGGTGGCCGAGCTGGCCACCAAATCGGGTAGTGCGGGCGAGTAAAGGGCAATGGTCGGGTCGCCCTGCCAGCCTGTACACAGCAGCTGCTCTACCCCAATGTCATTCCTGAAAAAAGTGTCGCGTTGAAGCCGGCGCACCACCTCGTCGTGCACCACCGTCACCGGCCGGCCATACCAGGCGGGGTCGTTGAACAGGAGCCGGTGCAGCGAATCAAGGGCCAGCGATAAGGGGTAGGCAAAGCTAAAACCAGATTCTCCCAATGAGCCAATTGCCCCTTTCTGGTCAGCAAACAGGTAGTCCTCCACCACGGTGTAGGTCTGCACGCAGGTGGCATTGCCGGCGCAGCCATTCAGAAACAGCACCGGGTATTTGCCCACGTTATTGTAGGTGGGAACCTTGGAGGGTGCCCCAAAATCAAGCGAAAAAATGTTGTTTGAGCCGTGACCAAAATAGTCAATCAGCGAAAGCCCGTTGTTGAGCTCCGCCGAAATATCGACCGAAACCGGCAGCTCTCCCATGCGGCTTTCCGTGGTCACATGCCCGCCCAAAAGTGGCCGCTCAATACGCGCCTTCTCGGCATCGAGGTAGCCGCGAAACTCCTGCGTCTCGTTGGCATCCTTGGCCCCCACCAGGTGCAGCACATTCTTGCGCCAGGGCGCGGGGCCCAGGGCATCGTGGGTGCGCACCTTATTCAGGTAGTTTATTATCTGTTGCGGTGTCGTTGCGGTGAGGCGCCCCGTGTGCAGCTTGGCCACGTAGTCGTCATTCTTGTAGTCGGCTGTTAGCAGGTTATCGGAAACCGCGCGGGAGCTGCTGGGAACCAAGTCGAGACCAAACTCGCCACTGCGCGCATAAAACGCTCCCCGGACCGGTTCGTTGGGCACAATGCCCTTGCCCAATAGCATCAGATACCGTTCGCGGCCAGGAATATTAGATGCCGCTAGCCAGCGCGAGAAATGCCGCAGCGCCAGCCACGACTTCTCACCGTAAAAAAACTGGTCATACAACTGAAACGTTGTGACCATCAGCGTATCATACTTGCCGCCCGCCGCCGAAGCCCGGTAGCTGGCATAGGCTTGCGCGGCGTTGGAGGTACCCGTTGCCGGCTTCATCAATAACGGGTGCGTTATCACCACAAAGTTCGCCTGCCCGGCATTGAGGTTCCGGAAGACTGTTCGCCGGGCCGGTAGCGGCGGTGCCAGCAGAAAGGACTCATCGGCCAGCAGGAGCCGGTGCGACGAGGCCGAAGTAGCTCCTGGAAACACGAAACGCGTGGTACCCGCCACTGTACCGGACGTGCCCACTACCCGCTGCACGTTATTAAAGTCCTGAATATCGAAGCCTGTTACCGTAGCGGGCACGCCCGCCAACTCGTAAGTAGCCGAGCCTGCCAGTAGCGAGTCGCTGGCAAACGGCAACTGGTGCCGCGAGGGGTACCAGACATTGGCCTGCGGCGTGATGGTACGCAAGTAGCTTACGTAGAAGAAATTGCCAGCCGCGCCAACGGGCTGGTTGCGCAACTTCACCACTACCTGCCCCGTTGCACTAATGTCGGCACTTTGCAGGTCGAACGTGCGCCGGGCCCGTACCAGACCCACAAAATTCATTACTCCAATTACCCGCTCCGTGCCGCCCGGCGGCACCACCAGCACCTGCACCGAATGCGCAACCCCCGCTCCGCCGAAACGCTGGTCCTGGTCCTGGCTGCCAAACAGTGAAACCTCGATGCGCGGCGGCGTCGGAGCCGAAACCGGGCTAACTGAAACTGAATCAATGGTATACTTGAGCTCCGTTTTTGTCACATCCATGAAGAAGCCTTCGCCCGGCTCCACCCAAGGCAGGTACACATCTTTTGTCTGAGTAGGATAGTCTCTAAATATATTGATGCGTAAATCCAATTTACTGAGCAGCCGGTGCGGGTGCACGGTGGCACTGGTAGCAACCGGCTCCTGCATGTGCCGCCCCGGTGTGCCTGCACGCCAGGTAATGAAATACGCGGCCGTATCGGTGTAGTTGCTGAAGTACTGATGGGGCTGGTCGGCCGGGTCTCTATAAAGTTCGGCGTCCAGCTTGCCATCGTTATGGGTAGCGTAGAACTCCAGGTAGCTGCTGGCATCCAGCACGGTACGGCTGCCGCCCACGTAGGTGGCAATCTGCTGGCCGCGCCGCCAGATTTGCAGTTCGTTGGGTACTACCCCCGATATTCCGGCTTGCGTCAGGTATTGGTAGCTGAGCTTATAGAGCCCATCTTTCACAATTTTCACCTTGTAGTATTGCTGCCCGGGCACAATCCATTCGTTGCCCACCGGGCCCGATTGTGCCCATGCCGCGCCTCCGGTTAGCAGTAGCCAGCATAATGCCAGCAAGGTCCCACAGCGGCGGAAAAAAGTGTAGTTGGTAGCGTTGTTCATATCATGTCTGAAATCGAGGGTAGCTGGTTTCTTTGTCGCTGGCCTATTTGAAGCCGTAGCCCAGCGAGACAATCAGCGAGTTGGTTTGGGAGGTGCTGCCGAGCTTTTCCACGGCCAGACGCGAGAGAGCCAGGTCGACGCGCAGTCCGCTCACGGCCACGCCGGCCCCGAGGCTGTACTGACCCTTCCACTGCTTGGACTGGTCTACTACGCTACTGATTTGCTGGTAGTTGCCGGCACCGCCGCGCAGAAACACCAGGTCGCGATAACCCAACTCCACCCCGACGCCGGGGTTAACACTCACGCCTTTGGTGGAAATGGGCGTGCCGCGCTGGCCGTCGGTGGTGGTTTCGAAATCGGCGGCTACCAGGGCCGAGAACTGCTTGGGCAGCTCGAAGCGCCGGCCCACGCCCAGCACGAAACGCGGCAGGGTGATTTCGGTGCTGTTTTTGGGTATCTCATCTTTCAGGTTGGCCTGGGTGCTGTTGAGGCCCTTGAGATACTCATCGCCGTTGATGGACCAGGCATTGAAAGTAGTGGTGATGTCGCGGGCCATCAGGCCCAGGTTCCAGCCCTTGTGATTATACTGCACGCCGGCATCGATGCCAAAGCCGTAGCCGTGGGCAAACTTGCCGATGTTGCGGTAGATGAGCTTGCCGTTGGCTCCCACGCTCAGCCCCTCCACGCCCAGCTTGCGGGCGTAGGAGAGCAGCAGCGCATAGTCGGCCACCGAGAAGAACTCAATTTTACTGTAGTCCACGTAGCCGTACTCGTTCACCAGCGCGCGGGTGTCGGCAATGTTGTCCACGCCCAGGCGCAGCAGGCTGACGCCGATGGCGCTTTTATCGTCCAGCGGCATCGAAAAGGCCGCGTAGTCGTTTTTAACGATACCCGAAAACAGCTCCGAGTGCATCAGCACACCGTCGTACTTATGGGTCTGGTTCACCAGGCCGGCGGGGTTCCAGTATCCGGCGGTAGCATCGGTGGCCAGGCTCACCTGCACTTTGCCCATGCCCAGCGCGCGCGCACCCACCCCGAGGTTGAGAAATTCGTTGCTGTATTTGGGGGTTTTGGAGGATTGGGCGGCGGCTGGCAGGGCCAGCACAGCGCAGGCACCGGCAGTCAGAAGCCCTCGGGCGGCAGCGGAAAATTGGGTCATAGAAAGGGAGAACACGGGTTGGCGCGGACGGAACGCAAGTTACTTCAAGATAGTGCGTCGGACGCCGCCAATTTCGGGCCAGTTCGCTCAACGCAACGGTAAGCCGAACATAGCGCAGCGTACGAGCCAGCCACACAGCACGTTTTTTTTCCGGCCGCGGTGCAATCGGCGAAGGGTGCTTCGCCGGCTTAGCCGATTCTTACTTCCTCGAAATAGCAGGCTCTTGACCCCGAGCAATGCCGGGGCAATTGGCGGTTGGCGGGCGGCTGTTACGGCTACCTGGCAACTCGCTTTCGGGGCATTACTGGCAGGGTCTCCCCTATTCAATAAGCTTACACACGAGCTTTGACCCGATTAGGCATCTGAATACTTCATTTCAGAATAAAATTTTATCCCTCATTATCAACGGTTAACAGAATATTCTCGTTGTTTCGAGTGAATTATTCTTCCAGTACCTTGCGTTACAAAGTACCTACCATACATTTGTACTGTTCGTCACCCACTAGTCAACCAACCCGCCCATGAAACTCGAGAACACCCAGGTTCAGATGCGCAAGGGAATCCTTGAGTTCTGCATCCTGGAAATCATCGCCCGCGGCGAAGCCTACGCCTCCGACATGCTGGAGGAATTGACTTCGGCCCGCATGATTGTGGTGGAGGGCACGCTTTATCCGCTGCTCACCCGCCTCAAAAATGCCGCCCTGCTGGACTACGTCTGGAAAGAAAGCACCAGCGGCCCGCCCCGCAAGTACTACACCCTCACCGATGCCGGCCGGCAGTTCCTCGACGAGCTCCGCGACACCTGGGAGGAAATGGCGGCCTCGGTCGGCATCATCCGCCACAGCCGGCCGCCCGGCGACAGCCGCTAACTCTGCCTCTTTTTCTGCTTCACTCACCAGCATCCAATCGGCCCGTTCGGCCCTCTTTCACATGAAAAAGAACATCAGCATCAATTTACAGGGCCTCATCTTCCACATTGAGGAAGACGGTTTCGACGTTCTGAGTCGTTACCTGGCCGAGGTGAAAGCGCACTTCGCCAGCTACCGCGGCCACGCCGACATCGTAACCGACATCGAAGGCCGCATCGCCGAACTCTTCGCCGCCCGCCTCTCACCCATGCAGCAGGTCATCACCCTCGATGACGTGAATGCCATGGCGGCCAAGATGGGCCGGGTGAGTGACTTCGCCCCTGATGCCGACGAGGACGATGAGGTAACGGCCGACGAAGCCGCCGCCGCTTCGGCCAGTTTCGACCGCGCCCCGGACTATGGCAGCCCCTACGGAGCCGCACCGGCCGCCACTGCCGCTACCGGCGAAAGCAAGCGCCTGTACCGCGACATGGCCAACCGCAAGATTGCGGGCGTAGCGGCCGGCATCGCGCAGTACTTCGCCGTAAATCCGCTCTGGATTCGGCTGGGCCTGGTATTCGGCACCATCTTTTCGCCGGCCATCAACATCTGGTCGCGCCACAATATGCGGCTGGATTTCGGCGGCTGGTTGGTGGTGGGCTATATTATTCTCTGGATTTTGCTGCCCAAGCGCTACGATGCCCCCGCCCACCCGGAGGCCCTGCTGACCTCGGGGCCGCTGGCCGGCCGCCGCTTGTTTCGCGACACGGGTACGGGCAAGGTAGCCGGTGTGGCCGCCGGCCTGGCCGCCTACTTCAACATTGATGTGACCCTGGTGCGGGTAATTATGCTGGCCGGCCTGTTTGCCGGGGGCTTCACCTTTCTGCTCTACATTATACTATGGATAGTATTGCCCGAGGCCAAAACGGTCTCGGACAAACTCCGTATGCGCGGCGACGCCATGACGCTGGAGAGCTTCGACAGCAGCGCCCGCAACAATGCTTTCGATGAGGGCCCCGCCACTACTAACCGCCCGGTGGGCGCTTTCGTGGAAGATGCCGCCCGCAACCTGCGCCCGGCCGTGAACTTTGTGGGTTCGGCTATCCGCGTGGTGGCTGGGGTGTTGCTCACCATCGTCGGCTTTAGCCTGTTGCTGGCGGTGGTTATCTGCACCGGGGCGGGCATTGGCCTGCTGCCGACGTCGCAAAACATTGTGATGGGCGACGCCCCAGCCTATGTTATGCTGCACGGCATTCCCGGCTGGGCACTGTTAGCGGGTTTTCTGGCTGCGGGCATTCCGTCGCTGTGGCTGCTGCTGGGCGGGCTGAACCTACTGTTTCGCCACACTATTCTGACGCGCACCGTGGGCCTGTCGCTGTTGGGTTTATGGCTGCTAAGCATCGTGGGCGTAGTGGCCGGCGTGTCGCAGCAGCTGCATCAGCACGAATACGATGCTCAGGTGGAGCAGCTGGAGCAGTTTCCGAAGCTGACTACGTCGGTTGTGATGTTGGACGCGCGTAACGTGGACCGCCAGTGGGAGCAGCGCATTGATGTGAGACTCGCCGCCACCGACAGCGGCAAAGTAGTGGAAGTGCTGCGCACCCTGCGCGCCAACGGCCCCAACGAAGAAACGGCCCGCCGCACGGCCCTCACCACCATCGACTACACGGTGCGGCCCAGCGGCGACTCCTCGCTGGTGTTCGACGACCATTTCTCCTTTCTGCCCAACTCGGCCTACCGCAAGCAGGAGTTGGCCCTTACCCTGCGCCTGCCCCGCGACCGCACCTTCCGCATCAGCCGCAACTTTGCCAACGACCTGCTTGGTGATGACGACTTCGTGGGCAACCGCCGCCCCCGCGACCCCGAGCAGCACCGCTACCGCCTGCGCGGCAATAAGCTGGAGTGCATCGGCTGCACCGCCGAGCAGCTGGGCCGCGATGGGAACGATAACAACGACGACTCGGACATGAACATCAATAGCGACAGCGACGACAACGACAACGCCGACGATAGCAGCAGCGACAACAATGACAGCAACGACGACAGCAACGCCAGTAGCAGCCTCTCGCTCAACTACGGCGGCGCGCCCAGCTTCGACACCGACCTGAGCGGCTACGGCAGCGACCGCCGCACGTTCGAGGAATCCGGTTTCACTCACGTCACAGTGGCCGGCAGCTACCGGGTGGTGGTACGCAAGGGCGACAGCTTCAAGATTGAAGCCGCCGGCGGTAACGAAGCCCTCAACGACCTGCGCGTGGAGCGCGACGGCGACGAGCTGATTGTGAAGCCACGCAACACCAAGCTGTTCGGCGGTAGCTGGGGCCGCAGCAACCGCAAAATTCTGGTGCGCATTGAGATGCCCGCCATCGACCAGCTTTCACTGGCCGGGGCGGTGCAGGGCGACCTGGGCGGCTTCGACCGCCAGGAAAGCATGCGCGTCGAGCAGGCCGGAGCCAGCCACCTGCGCCTGAATGGCAACTACGGCACCCTGCGCCTAGAGCAGGCCGGGGCCTGCCGTACCACCGCCACTGGCCAAGCCGATAACCTGCGCCTCGACGCGGCCGTGGCCTGCGAGCTGGCCGGAGCCAACCTAAAAACCCGCATTGCCAAAGTTTCGCTCGTGGGCGCATGCAAAGCACGCCTCAACGTGACCGAGAGCCTGAAGGGCGATGCCGTGGGCGCCAGCGAAATAGCCTACAGCGGCCAGCCCGCCACCGTGAAAGTCGACGCGGTGGGTGCATCCAGCATCAAACGTTTGTAGTTCGCCGAAATTCTCCTTTAAAAAGCAACTTCGCAGGCAACCTTCGTCGTATAGCTGCATCTATCCCTGCGAAAAAAGAAAAAGAAGCCAGGCTTAGTTTGGTGAGTGAACGAGGCCTTCTTCCGGAGCCAGTCCTTTGGCCGCCCCCTGCTGCAACAGGGAGGCCAGGACTGGCTCCATTTTGTTTGTAAAAGTGCCAACGGGCACACCAGCAGACGGCAAAAACTACCAATGGCTTGGGGCAACCACTAGCGTTAAAAGGGCATCTGCGGGGCTGAATCCTTTTATTTCAGCCCCGATGAGAGCCACGACTCTTTTGCTATTGCTGGCAGCCGCACCCGTTGGTGCTGCCTTGGCTCAGCCAGCCACTCCCTCCTACGACCAGCTGCTGCAACGCACCACCGCCCAGGTGCAGGCCCGCGACTATTGCGCCGCCGTGGCCACGTTCGAGCAGGCTTTTGCGCCCGACAGCACCCGCGCCAACGAGTTTGAATTATTCGGGGCCGCCAGTGCGGCGGCCAACTGCCCGGCCCAGCGGGCGCTGGCCTGGCGCTGGCTGGGGCAGCTCAGCCGCCACTCCCTGCGCATGCAGCCCCACGACCTCGACAACGTGGCCCAGGACCTCAATCTTGCAGTATTAAAAACCGATGCCGCTTGGCCCCGCTGGCTGGCCGCCATGCGTGCGGCGCTGGCAAGTCAGGCCGCGGCGGCCAGTGCCCGCAGGGCCCATTGGGTAGCCGAAACGCAGGCCCGCGCATTGGCGTGGCCTGGCAGCGGCCACCGTAAAACAGGCCGCTTTGCCGCTGCGCAACCCGGCTTTGCCCTGTATTTCAGCCCAGTGCCTAACGACACCATGCGGATGCCCTACCTGGTGCGGGTGCCCGCTGGCTACTCGCCCGCCCGGCCCGCACCCGTGGTGGTGTACCTGCACGGCGGCGTGGTCAGCACCACCCAGTTTCGGTTCGCCGACCCCGATGTGGTGCAGGAGCCCGTGTTTGCCGCCGCGCCCGCCAATGCCATTGTCGTGTATCCATTTGGCCGGCACACCTTTGGCTGGGTCGACCAGGCCGCTGCCTTCGCGCAGGTAGAAGCCATTGTGCGCGAGGTGCAGGCCCGCTACCACACCGCCCCGAGCGGCCCCGTGTTGGGGGGCATGAGCAACGGCGGCAGCGCCGCCCTGTGGTTTGCCAGCCAGCGGCCGGTCGCGTTCAGGGGGTTCTACGCCCTGTCGCCTTCGCCGAAACTACCGCTACGGGCCGGCTACGGCCAGCTGGGCCAGGGCAAGCCCTGCTACCAAATCAGCGCCCAGGACGATGATATTTACGCCTATGCACTGGTAAAAAACACCCATGACGCCCGCCCGGCCACGGCCCGCCTGTGGGAGCTGCAAGCCGTGCCCCAGGGCGGCCACAGCTTTCTCTATGGTCCCGAAGGCTCAGCCATGCTGCGGCAGGTCCTGGCCCGGCTATGTGCCCGCCCGTAGCCGGTTAAGCCTGAGTCGAAACGGTCTCCGCGCCTCCCGGAGCCAGTCCTTTAGCCGCCCCTTGCTGCAACAGAAAAGCCAGGGCGGGCTCCATTTCATTGGTAATGATGCCGTCGAGAATGGCTTCCATTACGGCCTCTTTCAGCTCGCCCACGGCGCGCGAAGGCTTCAGCCCGAAGGTTTCCATGATGATTTCGCCGGTAATTACTGGCCGAAAGCTGCGCAGGTGGTCCTTTTCCTCCACTTCCTTCAGCTTCTCCTCCACCTCCGTGAAGTTGCGCAGGTACCGTTCCTTCCGGGTGTGGTCCTTGCTGGTGATATCGGCCCGGCACAGCAGCATCAGCCGGTCAATGTCTTCGCCGGCCTCAAACAGGAGCCGGCGCACCGCCGAGTCGGTCACCGTTTCCTTCACCAGCGCGATGGGCCGTAGGTGCAGCTTCACCAGCTTTTGCACCATGCGCATCTCCTCGCCCAGCGGCAGCTTCAGGTCGGTAAAAATGCCCGGCACCCAGCGCGCGCCCTTGTCTTCGTGGCCATGAAACGTCCAGCCCACTTTGGGGAAGTAGCGCTTGGTGGCGGGTTTGGCGATGTCGTGCAGCACGGCGGCCCAGCGCAGCCACAGGTCGCCGCCGGCGGCGGCCACGTTATCCAGCACTTGCAGGGTGTGGTAGAAATTGTCCTTGTGGGCGTGCGTACCCACTTTTTCCACGCCGTACAGCAGGGCCATTTTCGGAAAGATGAGCTGCAACAACCCCGTCTGAAACAGGAGCTTGAACCCGTAGCTGGGGGTGGGCGACTCAATAATCTTATTCAGCTCGGTGGTAATCCGCTCCTGCGACACAATCTTTATCCGGTCCTTATTCCGGATAATGGCATCGAATGTATCGGGCTCAATATCAAAGTTGAGCTGCGCGGCGAAGCGCACGGCGCGCATCATCCGCAACGGGTCGTCGGAGAACGTCACGTCCGGCCCCAACGGCGTGCGGATGGTTTTGCCGGCCAGGTCCTTCATGCCGTCGTAGTGGTCGACCAGCTCACCGAAGTTTTCGGGATTTAGGCTCAGGCCGAGGGCATTGATAGTGAAGTCGCGGCGGGCCAAATCCTCTTCCAGGGTGCCGGCCTGCACGTCCGGCTTGCGGCTTTCGGTGCGGTAGCTTTCCTTGCGGGCGCCCACAAACTCAATGTCGCCGGCCTCCTTAGTCGGCAGCATGGCCGTGCCGAAGTTCTTAAACACCTGCACCCGGCCCCGGCCCGGCAGCCGGTTGCCCACGGCCTGAGCCAGGGCGATACCGTCGCCCACGGTCACCACGTCAATGTCTTTGCTGTCGCGGCCCAGCGCCAAATCGCGCACGTAGCCGCCAATCACGTAGGCCGGCTGATTGAGCTCAGCCGCCGCTTCGGCGATGGTGCGGAAAATGGGTAGTTCGGGCAGGCGGGGCGTGTTCATAAGTGCAAAGTTCGGCGCTGGCCGCATAATGCCACCGGTCATCGCCAGTAGGGTGCCATGGAAGGCTCCAAGTAGCGCCGGTTATTCCCGCACTACTTCCAGCTTCCCGTCATCGCCCAGCCGTACCAGCCGTGAGGGGGTGGTGCGGGTGTCATCATCCTGCCGCCAGTTCACCACGTGGTCGGCTCCGCGCACGATGGCGGCATCCACCTCCGCGTACACGGCCGGCGTGGGCTCGCCGGCCTTGTTGGCCGACGTCGATACCAGCCCATGACCCAGCCGCCGCACCACTTTAAAGCAAAACTCATCCTTCACTACCCGCAGGCCCACGGTACCATCCGGGGCCACCAGCTCTTTGGCCACGGCGCGGCCAGCGGGCAGGATATAGGTGGTGGGCCGCGTATCGGCGGCCAGCATGGCTTCCAGCTCGGGCGGCACTTCGGCGGCGTAGCGCTTTAGCATGGCCAAATCGGCTACCAGCACGATGCTGGGCTTGCCGGCTTCGCGGCCCTTCAGCTTATACAAGGCCTGCACGGCGGGCGGTGCTTCGGCATCGCAGCCCACGCCCCACACGGTATCGGTCGGGTAGAGAATAACCTGCTGGAGCAGCAGGGCATCGACGGCCGCGTCGACTTCTTGTTGGAAACGATTCATGAGGTAGCGCGAACGTTGTAGTCCGCGAGTATGGGTTTAAGGCAAATGGCCCGGCAGACCACGAAGTCGCTACCGGGTACGAGCACGCTAGTTGATGCTCTGGCAAAGCTCGACCAATACCCCGGCCGCGCTTTTTGGGTGCACGAAGCACACCAGCTTATTATCGGCTCCGCGCTTGGGCTCCTCATTCAGCAGCACAAACCCCGCGTCTTTCAGCCGCGCCATCTCGGCCCTAATATCATCGACTTCGAAGGCGACGTGGTGAATGCCTTCGGGCTTCTTGGCCAGGAATTTCGTGATGGCGCTGTCCGGCGAGGTGCCGGCCAGCAGTTCAATCTTCGAGCCTCCGACCTGAAAAAAAACGGTATCGACGGCTTCACTGGCCACGTGCTCCTTCTTGTACGGGGCCGCGCCGAGCAGCGTGGTATAGAGCGCGGTGGCGGCTTCGAGGTCGTGTACGGCCAGGCCGAGGTGTTCGAGGTTGGTAAGCATCGGGCGAGTTTTCGAGGGATAATACCGCTGGCCGGGCAAAAAAGCCGGTTTTAGCGGGCATTTCGCGTCATTGCCGGAAGTCGGCGCGGGTCCTTATTTAGATTGTGTCTACTTTTGTGAGACCAAAGAAAACTGATTGCCCCCAAACCGTGTTCTAAGGGTCGACCAGGCTTTCATTGGTTTATCATTTTGCCATACCGCTGCGCGCAATGCTGAAGCTCCCTATTTACCTCGACAACAACGCCACTACGCCACTCGACCCCCGCGTGCTGGAGGCCATGATGCCCTACCTGACCGACGTATTCGGCAACGCGGCCTCCCGCAACCACCCCTTCGGCTGGGCCGCTGAAGAAGGCGTGGACTACGCCCGTGAGCAAATCGCCAAGCTCATCAACTGCGACTCGAAAGAAATCATCTTTACTTCGGGCGCTACGGAGTCGGACAACCTGGGTATCAAGGGCGTGTTTGAGATGTACAGCCAGAAGGGCAACCACGTCATCACCACCACCACCGAGCACAAAGCCGTGCTCGACACTTGCAAGCACATCGAAAAGCTGGGCGGCAAGGTGACCTACCTGGCGGTCGACGAAAAGGGCCTCATCAGCCTCGAAGAGCTCGAAGCCGCCATGACGCCCGAGACCATTCTCGTGGCCATCATGTTCGGCAACAACGAGACGGGCACCATTCAGCCCATGCGTGAAATTGCCCAAATTGCCCACAGCCACGGGGCCCTGTTCATGACGGACGGCACCCAGGCCGTTGGCAAGATTCCGGTTGATGTGATTGCCGACGGTATTGACATCATGGCTTTCACGGCCCACAAAATGTACGGCCCTAAGGGCGTGGGTGCGCTTTACGTGCGCCGCAAGAACCCCCGGGTGAAAGTAACCGCCCAGATGGACGGCGGCGGCCACGAGCGCGGTATGCGTTCGGGCACCCTCAACGTGCCCGGTATTGTGGGCCTGGGCAAGGCCTGCGAACTGGCCCGCCTCGAAATGGCCGCCGACGCTGCTCGTTTGAGCGTGATGCGCGACCGCCTCGAAAAAGAATTGATGACGATGGAGGAAACTTACGTGAACGGCTCGGTGGAGCACCGCTTGCCGCACGTCACCAACATCAGCTTCAAGTACGTGGAAGGCGAAGGCCTGATGATGGGCGTGAAGGACCTGGCCGTATCATCCGGCTCGGCCTGCACCTCGGCCTCGCTGGAGCCCAGCTACGTGCTCAAGGCCTTGGGCCTGAGCGACGACCTGGCCCACAGCAGCCTGCGCTTCGGCCTGAGCCGCTTCACCACCGACGAGCAAATCGACTACGCCATCGGCCACGTGAAAGAGGCCGTCACCAAGCTCCGCGAAATGTCACCCCTGTGGGAGATGTTCCAGGAAGGCATCGATTTGAGCAAAATCGAGTGGGCCGAACACTAGGCTGCGCTTTAATTAAAAATTGAGAATTAATAATCAAAAATGGCTTGACCCATTTGCATTAAAACTCAATTTTTAATTCTTAATTCTTAATTTTTAATTCCAAAAAGCCATGGCTTACTCCGATAAAGTAATCGACCACTACAGCAACCCCCGCAACGTGGGCACGCTGGACAAAAGCAAGAAGAATGTAGGCACCGGCCTCGTAGGCGCACCCGAGTGCGGCGACGTGATGCGCCTGCAAATTGAGGTAGACGAAGCCACCAATACCATCACCGACGCCAAATTCAAGACGTTTGGCTGCGGCTCGGCCATTGCCTCGTCGTCGCTGGCAACGGAGTGGCTGAAAGGCAAATCCATTGACGAGGCGTTGGCCATCGACAACATGGAGATTGTGGAAGAGCTGGCTTTGCCGCCCGTGAAAATCCACTGCTCGGTGCTGGCGGAAGATGCCATCAAGTCGGCCATCTCGGACTACCGCGTGAAAAACGGCCTGCCCGCCCTGGAGCTGGCACACCACTAATTTTAGCGAATTAAAAATTGAGAATTAAACATTAAAAATGCGGCTCATGCTGGCATTTTTAATGTTTAATTCTCAATTTTTAATTTAATCCTTCATGGACGAATTTGACGTTGCCCGGCTGGAGCGCGAGATTCGGCAGTACCTGGGCTTGGAGCCCACGCAGCTGCAATTCGAGTTTCGGGAATTGGAAGGCCAGACGCGGCTTGATTTGATTACGGTGAATCCGCGCCACGAGCAACGCTTTTTGTTTCGCTATGAAACCGGGCGCGACCGGGTGATGTGCCTGGAAAAGATGCTGGCCTACGTGCGTAGCTACCGCGACACCGAAAGCTCCTATACCCTGCAATGGCGCACGCACGGCGAACGGGAGTTGCAAACGTCCTATTTCCGGGCGCACAACGTGTATGAGGCGCTGGATAAACTATACTTCGGCCGCGACTTAAATACGATTACCGTGTTCAGCGTGGTCCTGAACCCTAGCTCGTAAGGGCCGTAATGAATTGTTTGGCGGCTGAATGAACAAAGAAATTCGCCAGCTTGTTTATAATCTGTCTAAATTGCGGTCCCATTCGGCTTGCTTCCAAGCCCTAGCGGCCCCGCTCCTACTGCCATGATTACCGTATCGGATAAAGCCAAAGAAAAAGTAGCGCGCCTGATTGAGGACGCGCACCTCGACGATACCTACCGCTTGCGCGCTTCGGTGGCTGGCGGCGGCTGCTCGGGCCTAAGCTACAAGCTGGACTTCGACAACGAAGTGCGACCCATGGACCAGGAGTTCGAGGACAAGGGCGTGCGCGTGGTAGTCGACATGAAAAGCTTTCTGTACCTGGCTGGCACTGAGCTGGATTTCTCCGACGGCCTCAATGGCAAGGGCTTCCAGTTCAATAACCCCAACGCCTCGCGCGAGTGTGGTTGCGGCGAGAGCTTCTCGGTATAACAAATACCGTTTCAACTAAAGCAAAAGTCCCCGTGCAGGCTGCACGGGGACTTTTGCTTTAGTTGAAACGGTGGTATTGGGTGTGATAGGCTTCACGCCACCCGAGGCTTCGTACCAAACGCCCTAGCTCCAGCGGCTGAGGAATTGCAGGAAGGCTTCTTTATACTGGTCGCCCACGGGAATGGTGACGGCCCCAATCTGAACGGTGAGGCGGCGTACGGCTTCGATTTTATCGAGCGCCACGATGAATGAGCGGTGGATGCGCATGAAGCGCCGGGCGGGCAGCTTCTCCTCCATGGCCTTGAGGCTCATCAGACTCAGCAGAGCGCGGGGCGTGCTTTTAAGGTGCACTTTCACGTAATCCTTCAAGCCTTCGATGTAGAGAATATCGCTGAGGGCGACGCGTACCAACTGGTATTCGGCCTTCAGGAAAAGGTATTCTTCTTCTTCGGCAATGGCACCTGCCGGCGCGGCCGGGCTGGGGCCGGCCACCAGCTCGGCGTAGGCGCGGGCTTTGCCGGCAGCGCGCAGAAACTCTTCGTAGTTGAAGGGCTTGACGAGGTAGTCGAGGGCATCGACGCGGTAGCCGTCGAGGGCGTACTGCGGGAAGGCGGTGGTGAACACCACGCGCGGACCGGTGGGCCCGAGCACGCGGGCCAGCTCCAGGCCATTGAGCTCCTGCATCTGAACGTCCAGAAAAGCTAAATCAACGGTTCCGGGGTGTTCGTGAAGGTATTTCAGGGCCTCCACCGCACTACCGAACTTACCCACCAAGTCCAAAAACGGCGTTTGCTGAACAAACGACGCCACCAGGCCCAGGGCCAGGGGCTCATCATCGACGGCGATGGTACGGAGGAGTGGCAGGGAGTTCGTCATGAAAGCGGAAAGTGGGAAGTGCGCGGATTAAAATAATGTCATGCTGAGCGCAGCTGCAGCTTGTCTGATGCACCATAAAGTAGTCACGCAGGAGTAGGGCATTGAATGGAACGTCATGCTGAGCGTCGTCGAGGCATCTTTATCTCGTGAGTAAATAATTACCAGCGCGGTAGAGATGCTTCGACTACGCTCAGCATAACCGGCTTATTTACTACGGTTACTTGTGCGCGACTATTTAAATTAACCAATTCAACGAGGTCGCAGAGTTGGTTCGGCAAGCCTGGCACTACGTGCCGATTAGCTTTCTCAACCAACCTGAAGCGTGAGGTGAACGCGAAATTCGTGGGCCGGGGTATTGGGCTCAACCAGCAGGGTGAACCGGCCGGGGTATAACAAGTCAAGCCGGCGGCGGGTATTGGCCAGCCCAATCCCGTTGCTGCCAGCTAGGTCGGTGGCGGGCATCGGGCGTAGGGAGTTGCGTACTTCCAGCTCCAGCACCTGAGCCGAAGGCTGGCGCAGGGCAATAAAAATGCGGCTGCTTTGGGTGGCCGCCACACCGTGCTTGAAGGCGTTTTCGAGGAAGGGCAGCAGCAGCATGGGGGCCACGGGCACATCGCGAATGGGGTCGGGCTTCTCAAACGTCACGCTCACGCGCTCATCGAGGCGCAGCTGCATCAGGGTGATGTAGTCCTGCACGAAGGCAACTTCCTGGCTGAGCAGGGTGAGGCCACCGGCCGTATCGTACAGGACGTAGCGCATCATTCGCGAGAGGCGGTGGATGGCTACGCGGGCCTGCTCGCCGTCGAGCAGGGTGAGGGCGTAGATGTTGTTGAGGGTATTGAAGAAGAAATGCGGGTTAATCTGGGCTTTGAGCACCGAGAGCTCGGAGCTGACGCGCTGCTGCTCCAGGCTCTGGCGAATCTGGGCATCGTGCTGCCACTTCTGCACCACCGTGATGCTGGTGCTGATGCCCAGCACGAACATGGTGGTGAGCAGGCCCATGGTGTCGATGCGCAGGCCGGAGCGGCCCAGCCGGGGCCGGCCGGCCGCTGCCATAAAGGCCTTGTCCATGAGTGCGGGCAGGTCGAGCGCCATTTCCAGAAACTTACTGAACAGCAACACCCCGAGGGTAGTACCCACCAGCGCCAGCACAAACCAGCCTGTGCGCCCCTGAAACAGCAGGCGCGGCACCGTGGCTCTGGCCGTGAGGTAGAAGATGGCTACCCACGCCCCAAACATCAGCCCCTGTTTGAGCCAGAACTGCGGCGGCATGGTAAGCCGCCCGGTGAGCGGCTGGAACAACAGAAAGGTCAGCCCAAACAAACCCCACACCAGCACGTGAATTAGCGGCGTGAGGTAGCGACGGGGCGTGAGGTCGGGCATGGAGGAAGATGGATTTCGCAACAAACATAGGCGGCGGCGCGGGGCAGCCCCGGCCCAAACCGACCGCGCGGGGCTTTGTATCGACGGCGGGCCGGTTTTTATCGGTTGGGGGAACGGCTACGGCCCTGTCCTCCGGGTGCCGCGTTTCGTTGCGCGCCACTCGCAACGACAGCCCCTCTCCGCCCGTTCATCGCGCTTTCATTCCGACCTTTGCCGGCATGATTCGTCTGCTACCGCTGCTGCTTGTGTTGTTCTCGCCTTTGCTGGCTCCCGCCGCCCCGCCCCTGCCCGATTTCGGCAGCTACCCCATCTACCACGGCCCCGACCTGGGCCTGACCTGGCGGGGCAACCAAGCAAGCCTGCGCGTGTGGGCCCCCACCGCCGAGGCGCTGCACTTGAAGCTGTACGCGGCCGGCACCGGCGGCGCGGCCGTGGCCGACTTCGCCATGAGCAAAGCCCAGAATGGCACCTGGACCTATGCCCTGCCCGCCGGCATCGCCGGCTTCTACACGGTGCAAGCCACCATCGCCGGCAAAAAAATGGCCGAAGTGGCCGACCCTTATGCGCATGCCGTCGGCCTCAATGGCCTGCGCGGGGCCGTGTTCAACCCCGCCATCGCGCAGCCGCCGGGCTGGGCCGCCGACCTGCGCCCGGCCCTGAAGCAAGCCACTGACATTGTAATTGGCGAAGTGCACGTGCGCGACCTCACCATGGACCCGCAGTCGGGCGTGCGGCACAAGGGCAAGTTCCTCGGCGCGGCCCAGACCGGCACCCACGGCCCCAACAACGTGAGCACCGGCCTCGACCATTTGGTTGAATTGGGCCTGACCCACGTGCACCTGCTGCCCACCAACGACTTCGCCAGCATCGACGAAGCCGCGCCCGCCCGCGCCAACCGCTACAACTGGGGCTACGACCCACTGAACTATTCGGTGCCCGAAGGCTCATACGCGACCGACGCCGCCAACCCGGCGGCCCGCATCCGCGAGTTGAAGCAGCTCGTGGAGAACCTGCACGGCGCGGGCCTGCGCGTGGTGCTCGACGTGGTGTACAACCACGTGGCCGACGCCGGCCGCAGCAATTTCGAGCAGCTGGTACCCGGCTACTACTTCCGGCATAATGCCGATGGCACCCTCAGCAACGCCACTGCCTGCGGCAACGAGGTAGCTTCGGAGCGGCCCATGGTGCGCAAGCTCATCGTGGAATCGGTGGCGTACTGGGCCCGGGAATACCACGCCGACGGCTTCCGCTTCGATTTGATGGGCGTGCTCGACCTCGAAACCATGCGCGCCGTGCGCGTGGCCCTCGACCTGCAGGACCACAGCATTTTCGTGTACGGCGAAGGCTGGACGGCCGGCTCCTCGCCCCTGCCCGAAGCCGGGCGCGCCGTGAAGGCCAACATCGGGAGAATCGACCGCATCGCGGCGTTTGGCGACGAATTGCGCGATGGCGTGAAGGGCCACTACGCGCACCAGACCGAGCCTGGCTTCGCCAGCGGCCAGCCCGGCCTGGAGGAGAGCGTGAAATTTGGCATCGTGGGTGCCACGCGCCACCCGCAGCTCGATTATTCGAAGGTAAACTACTCGAAAGCCCCCTGGGCCACTGCCCCCGGCCAGGCCATCAACTACGTGGCCTGCCACGACGACCGGGTGCTTTGGGACAAGCTCACCGTGTCGAACCCCGGCGCGACGGAGGCCCAGCTCATCAATATGGACGTGCTGAGCAACACCATCGTATTCACGGCGCAGGGCGTGCCGTTTTTGCCGGTCGGCGACGAGTTTCTGCGCACCAAGGGCGGCTCGTCGAATTCCTACAATCAGCCCGACAGCGTGAACCAGCTCGACTGGAGCCGCAAGGCGAAATACGGGGCCGTGTACGAGTTCTACCGCAAGCTCCTGCGTTTGCGCCGCAACCACCCGGCGTTCCGCCTGCCCACGGCCGAGCTGGTGCAGCAGCACCTGGAGTTTCTGCCCGCCAAGCCCGGCCTCATCGCCTACCGCCTGAAAGACCACGCCGGCGGCGACGCCTGGCAGGATATCATCGTCATCTTCAACGGCCAGCGCACCGCCGATAGCCTGACCCTGCCCCGCGACACCTACAAAGTGGTGCTGCGCGGCGACCAGCTCAACGAGGAAGGCCTCGACGTGCTCGAAGTAACCAGCGGCGTGCAGATACCCGGTAACTCCGCCCTCATTCTGGTGCCGATAAAGTAGCGGGCGCAAGATGTGCGCTCAGAGGCCGTGATGCCGAGCGCCGCCGCCTTGCTGATTTGAAAAAATTCGCTTTTCATTCTGGAAAAATTCATCCCCGCTGGGTCTCTTGCCCGGCGGGGATTTTTTATTAATCACCTGAAAACCAATACATATCTCGATTTACACGAAAAAATTACCGAAACGGCATTGGTATTGGCATAGGGTGGAGGTAACCAATTAACGGTCGTAGCGGCCGCCACCTCCACCCACATATACCAACGCCATGAACACGCTCCCATCTTACAATTCCGAATCGTCCGAGCTGCCCAAGTGGCAGCAGCCGGAGAAAATGGCCGGCCGCGTGGTGCTGCTGGGCGTGGCCGGCGCGGCCGTGTACTACTGGGGCGTGATTCTGCCCTTTCTCGTCGACATGGTGTTCGACACCGTGAAGCTGGGCATTGGCCTCGCCACCCTGTTCGTGCTGTTTTTGCTAGCCACCAACAAGCGTATTCACGCCGGGCTGTGGTACGCCGGGCAGCGCATTCTGCGCACCATGGCCGGCATTTTCGTGAACACCGACCCCATCGGCATCATGGAAGACTACATCCGCAACACCGAAAAGGAAGCGCGGAAAATGGATGCCGAGGTCACCAACATTGAAGGCGCGCACGAGCTGGTGAAGCGCAAGCTGGCCGCCAACACCACCCAGATGCAGGAGTACCTGAGCCTGGCCAGCGCCGCCACCCGCCAGGGCGAAAAGGACATGGCCGAGAGCTACGCCTCGCGCGCCGCCCAGATTCAGGACTACAACCAGCGCCTGATGCCCATGGCCACCACCACGGCCAACGTGACGGTGGTGATGCGCCAGATTCTGAAAGCCGCCCTGCGCCAGATTGACGGCAGCAAGTTTAAAGTAGGCCTGCTGAAAGATGAGTACGCCCTAGTGAAACGCACCAGCTCGGGCATGCGCGCCGCCATGAACATTCTGCGCGGCGACCCTGATAAGAAGTACTTCTTCGACCTGGCCACCGACCGCGTGGCCCAGGACATGGCCCAGCAGCTAGGCCAGATTAAGCAGGCCATGCGCTACTCGCAGGACTTCGTGAAGGAGATGGACATCCAGAACGGGGTGATGAGCGAAAAGGGCCAGCGCCTGCTGGAAAAGTATCAGAAGGGCGATTTCAACGCCGTGCTCAACGAAAAACCCCAACAGACGCAGTCAATTCTCACCACTAAAAAAGCCTCCGATGATGCCTATTCTAGCCTGCTTGACTAGCCTGCTGCTGGCCTGCGGCCTGGTGGGCCTGCTGGGAGAACCGACGCCGGTGGCACTTCATTCTCAAGAACGTGATGCAGAATCCATAGGTCGTCATGCTGAGCGAAGCCGAAGCATCTCTACCTCAGTGGTAATCAATTGCCTTCCAACGAAGCGGTAGGGATGCTTCGACTTCGCTCAGCATGACGAGCGCAGTAGCTGCTAGGGCCCTAGGCCCAGCCGCTAATTAACCCACCAAAGCACCTCAAAAATCATGCGCCCAATACGGGCGCCTCACCCCTCTTTTGCCCTTACTGAAATGACAACACGCGGTAAATTTTTAATCGGCCTCCTACTCGTGGCCGCTTTGTACTTCGGCATCAACAAGCTGGTTTCCAGCGGAGCCGTCTTTAAAAAGGCCGACACGCAGTCGGTGCTTTTGAACTCGATTGAACTGCCCACGGCCACGGGTGCCAACCGGGCCAACATTGTGGTGCCGCTGGCCGCCATGCCCGGCACCGCCCCGGCCGACAAGGGCACGCCCATTACCTGGGAAGTAATGGCCTGGAACTCCCAGATGGCCGGCATGCTGGCCAACGGCGGCCCGCGCTCCACGATGGGCTCGGCCACGGCGGCCAATGGCCTGGATATGCAGATTGTGCGCCAGGACGACGTGAGCAAGATGCAGGCCGACCTGGTGAAAAACGCCCTCGACCTGCAAAGCAACCCCGCCACCCCTGGCCTGATTGTGAGCATTATGGGCGACGGCCTGCCCGGATTCTCGGCTGTGCAAACGGAGCTGAAGAAGGTGGGCACGCAGCTGCAAATCATTCCCTATTCGGTGGGTAAATCTTTCGGCGAAGACAAGCTGATGGGCCCGAAAGAATGGCTCGACAACCCCAAGCTGGCCCTGGGCAAAACCGTGGCTTGCTACCTGCGCGACGGCGACCAGAACATCGCCCTGAAATGGTGCGCCGACAACGGCCTGAAGGTAAACCCCGACGAAACCACCTACGACCCCGAAGCGGTGAACTTCATGGCCGCCAGCGACTTTCTGGTGGCCGCCGAAAAGTATATCCTCGGCAAGCCGGAAGCCCGCACCAAAGTGGTGAACGGCAAGAACACCGGCGTGAAGGTGGACGTGATTGCCGATGCCGTGGCCACCTGGACGCCCGGCGACGTGAACATCGCCCAGCAGCGCGGCGGCCTCGTGAACATCGTGAGCACCAAAGATTATTCGAACCAGATGCCTAATATCATGGTCACGACCAAGCGCTGGTACGATGCCCACCCCAAGGAAGTGCTGGGCCTGATGACGGCTTTCGCCGTGGCCGGCGACCAGGTGAAAAGCCACCCCGAAGCCCTGACCCGCGCCGCCGACATCTCGGCTACCGTGTATGGCGACCAGGATAAGCCCGGCGCGTACTGGCTGAAGTATTACAAGGGCGTGAGCGAGGCCGACCGCAACGGCGACGTAGTGGAGCTCGGCGGCAGCAAAGCCTTCAACTTCAGCGACAACCTCAACCTGTTCGGCCTCGATGAGGGCGGCACCAACATTTACGCAGCGGTGTACAAAACCTTCGGCGACGTGCAGAGCAAGCTCTACCCCAAAGAGCTGCCCAGCTACGTGCCCCTCACCGAAATGCTGGACCTGGCGCCGCTGAAGAAGCTCCAGCAGCAATACAAGGGCAAAGCTGTGGCCCCGGCCGAAACCCAGCAGTTTGCCGCCGGCGACGAAATTCGCCAGAGCGTGAGCAAGCGCGCCTGGAACATCGCCTTCAACTCGGGCCAGAGCAGCTTCACCCCCGCCGCCGAGCGCGACCTGAACCAGCTTTTCAACGACCTCGTGGTGGCGGGCCGGCTAAAAGTGGCCGTGCACGGCCACACCGATAACACCGGTGCTCCCGAAAAAAACCAGCAGCTCTCGGAAGACCGCGCCATGGCCGTGCAGCACTGGCTCGAAGCCAAAAGCCACAGCGCCTTCCCCGACGGCCGCGTGCAGGTGTACGCCCACGGGGCCACCGAGCCGGTAGCCAGCAACGCCACACCCGACGGCAAAGCCAAGAACCGTCGCGTGGAGGTGGTGCTGGGAAATTAAGAATACCTCCCTGACGGGCTTGCTGTGGAGCCCGTCAGGTGAAGGGCTGGGCGACGAGTACGACATCGTGCCAAGGCTCTCGTGCCATGTGCTGCTATCAGTCCCGGCACCACCACAACCTGGCTGAACTTGGCCTCACCTGGCACTTAAATGTCGAAGCCGAACCCGGATTCGCCCAGTTCGTGGAGCACATCAAGCAGGAGATTCGGGGGAGTTAGTAATCCCACTTAATATACTTACCCTTCAACGCTTGGTCTACGGCGTGCTTTAAGCTGGTGTCTTTAATTAACTGACATTCCAACAGAAACACTTGCGTCAATGACTTCTTCCAGCCACCACTAGCAGCTGCAACCCAGTACCTAAGTCCAGATTTATCGCCGGGATATCCGCGTACACAGTCTACAAATTCCGGTTGTCTCGCTACGTCAATAATACTTTGAATTGTCTCATCATCAGGCACAAGTTTGAGTAAAGCAATTGCCCGTAACGCACCATCTATGAACATTGGGTTTTGCGTTTTCAAAACCTTCGACCAAACTTGTGCAAGGGGCTCTTCTAAAATAGACAACCGCAAGACTGCATCACCAAGACCTAAATAAGTCATTGTCGCATCAAATTCTTGGCGCATTAACTCCCATAAAAAGGGCAGTGCTGGCTGATATTTAACCACGCCCAAAGCCGCAATTATATGATATCGGGCAGACCATGTCCGCTTGTCTTTAACCTCTTTTTTTAATGCCGCTAATAATATCTCTCCAGATTCAGGTAAGCCTAATTTGCGAAGCCGCTTCGCTCCTGACTCCCTTTTGAGAGCTATTGAGTTGTTTAATAATTCGAAAGCTTCAGCAAGTTTCAAAGCAACTTCAGACATACAGAGAAAGGAATAATTGACGTCATCAAAACTAGACATAACAAGCCGTTGCTACTTCTCAAGCTTACTTTTTGTTGCTGACCTGCCGCAGTCTGGCGTTCTTTGAGTGCCCAACTTATCTTTTCCAACGCAAAGAAATGCCCACCGGTACCCTGCTCATCATCGACGACGAGGCGCGCCTGCGCCAGCTGCTGGCCCAGGTGCTGGAGCTGGAAGGCTACACCGTGCTGCAAGCCCCCGACGCAGCTCGCGGCCTAGAGCTGCTGCTGCAGCACGCCGACGACGTGCTGCTCGTGCTGAGCGACGTGAAACTGCCCGACGGCCACGGCGTGGACCTGCTGCCCCGCTACAAAGCCGCCGCCCCCGAGGCCGAGGTGGTGCTCCTCACCGCCTACGGCACCATCCCCGACGGTGTGAAGGCCATGAAGCTCGGCGCGTTCGACTACCTCACCAAGGGCGATTTTGAGCAGCAGCTGGTGGTGGTGGTGGACCGCGCCGCCGAAAAAGCCCGCCTCCGCAAGCGCGTGACCGAGCTGGAGCGCCGCGTGGGCCAGCAGTACCGCTTCGAGAGCATGATTGGCGACTCCGTGGAGCTGAAGCGGGTGCAGCAGCTGGCCCGGCAGGTGGCCCCGACGGACAGCACCGTGCTGCTGGAAGGGCCCACCGGCAGCGGCAAGGAGCTGTTTGCTCAGGCCATTCACCAGGCCAGCGGGCGCAAGGGCAAGGCTTTCGTGGCCGTCAATTGCAGCGCCTTTCCGAAGGATTTGCTCGAATCTGAGCTGTTTGGGTACAAGAAAGGGGCCTTCACCGGGGCCCTGACGGACAAGAAGGGCCTGCTGGAAGAAGCCAACGGCGGCACCCTGTTTCTGGACGAAATCGGCGAGCTGGAACTGAATGTGCAGGCTAAGTTTCTGCGGGTGCTCGAGATGCAGCAGTTTACCAAGCTCGGCGACACCAAGCCCACCAGCGTGAACGTGCGCCTGGTGGCCGCCACCAACCGCAACCTCAAGATTGAAGCCGCCGAGGGCCGTTTCCGCCCCGACCTCTACTACCGCCTCTCAGTCTTCACCATCCTCATCCCCTCCCTCAAAGACCGGCCCACCGACGTGCCCCCACTGGCCCAGTATTTCCTGCAGTACTTCGCCGCCCGGCTCAGCAAGCGCCTGCCCGGCCTGGAGCCGGAGTGCCTGCGGCTGCTGCAGGCCTACCCCTGGCCCGGCAATGTGCGCGAGCTAAAGAACGTGCTCGAACGGGCCGCCATTCTGGCTCCGGCGGGGGAATTGCTATCGGCTGATTATTTGCCCGATGAATTCCACGCGCTGGGCCGGCCCGCCAAACCCGGTGCCGATGCCGCCGATGAAAGCCTGCGGGCGCTGGAAGCCCGCCACATCGCCAAGCTGATGAACGAGCTGGACGGCAACAAGCCCGAAGTGGCCAAACGCCTGGGCATTGGCCTCACCACGCTGTACCGGAAGCTGGAGGAGTACGGCTTGGGATAATAGCGACGCGCTATTCAACTGTGGCTACTGGGTCTGCGTCAGGTTCAGCAGCAGCTGGCAGAGGTCGGCTTCCTCGTAGGGCTTCACGAGGCAGGCGTCCATGCCGGCGGCGAGGTAGGCGAGACGGTCTTTTTCGAAGGCGTTGGCCGTGAGCGCGATGATGGGGATGCCGGCGCGGCGCGCATCGGGCAGCGCACGCAGGGCAACGGTTACTTCCACCCCGCTCAGGCCGGGCATGCGAATGTCGAGAATGGCCGCGTCGAAATCGTGCTCGCGCAGTTGGGTCAGGGCATCGGAGCCGTTGCTCACGGCGGTTACCTGCACGCCCCAGTGCTCCAGCACCACGCGGGCAATCCACTGGTTTAGGTGGTTATCTTCGGCCAACAGCACGCGCAGGTCGCGCAGGCTCTCGAAGGTGGCCGCCGGCAGGCTTGCGAGCGCCACCTCGGGCACCTCGTCGCGCGGGAGCAGCAGCGCAAACGAGAAGGTAGTGCCCTCGCCCGGCACACTGTGCACCAGCAGAACGCCCCCCATCTGCTCGACTAGCTGCTGGCTGATAGCCAGGCCCAGGCCCGTGCCGCCGTAGCGGCGGCTGGTGTCGGCACTGGCCTGGGCGAAGGCTTCAAAAATGTGGGCCTGCTCGGTGGGGCTCATGCCAATGCCGGTATCGGATACCCAGAAGCGCATCATCACGGCACCGGGAGCGGCGGCGAGTTCTTCGTCCAGGACCTCGGCCCCAATCTCAATCTTCCCGCGCTCGGTAAACTTGAGGGCATTGCTGAGCAGGTTAAGCAGCACCTGCCGCAGGCGATAGGCATCGCCCACCAGCCGGTACCCCACGGCGGGCGGGCGCACTACCAGCTCCAGGCCATGCTGCGCGGCCAGGGCGGCCACGGTTTGGCCGCTTCCTTCCAGCACCAGGCGCAGGTCGAAGGACAAGTATTCGAGCTGCAGGTGATGGGTGGTGATTTTAGCCATGTCCAACACGTCATTCACCAGCGTGAGCAAGTGGCGACCGGCCACCTGCATGGTCGTGAGGTACTCCTGCTGGACGGGCGAGAGCGGCGTTTTGTGCAGCAGCGTGGCCATGCCCAGCACCCCGTTCAGGGGCGTACGAATTTCGTGGCTCATGCGGGCCAGGAAGGCTTCCTTGGCCTGGGCGTTGTCTTCGGCCTCGCGCTTGGCCTGCTCCAGGGCGCGCCGGGCCAGCACGCCTTCCGTCACGTCGTAGCCCGAGGCCACCACGTAGGGCGCGTGGCCTTCCTCCACCACTGGGTACGAGTAGCAGCGCAGGTAGCGGCGCTCGCCGTGGCGGGTACGCACGGTAAGCAACTGGTCCTGTAAGCATTGAGCGGCCAGCGCAGCCAGATACGCTTCAAAATCGGGCAGATGCTTGGCTGGCAGCACGCGGCCCAGCGAATGGCCCACCAGCTCGGCCGCCGGCCAGCCCAGCAGGTTTTCCACGGCCGGGTTCACGGTGAGAATAATGCCCTGCAAATCGTGAGTGCAGATGAGGGCCTGGGAGTAGTGCACGAGGTCGTAGTACTGCTTTTCGCGGCGTTCCAGCTCCTGGTGGGCGTGCTTCACCTCGGTTACGTCGGTGCCGATGGTGAGTATGCCAACCTGGCCATTGGCCAGTTGGAGCAACTGCTTATACACCTGGAAGTATTGCTGCTGGCCATTTTTCAGCGTCAGGGGCATTTCGCGAGTGGCGGGCAGGCCGGCGCGTAGCACTTCTCGGCTGAAAGAACGAATATCAACTAACTCCTGCGCCACGGCTTCCAAATGGGGCAAGGCTTCCAGATGCGGTAGGTCGGCGATGCGCTCGTTGAACAACCGGTTCGAGAACGAGATGTCGCCCTGCTCATCCGCCACATAAAGCATGTTGGGCAGGGCGTCCACAATCTGCCGGATAAAGGCTTCCTGCTCGCGCAGCCTATTCTGCACCAGTTGCTGCAGGTTTTCGGCCACGTAACGCGCCGTGATGTCGATGCCCGAGCCCACCACCAGCCGCAGCTCACCGTCGGGCCCAAACACGGGGCGCAGGTGGCGCACCATTAGCTGGGGGCGGCCCCGGCGGTCGGAGCGTGTTTCCTCCCAGGTCACGTCGGTGCGGGTGCGCACGGCCAGGTCGAAATACTGCTCGCGCAGTTGGCCCAGCTCGGGGTGCTGGGGCTGGCGCAGGGCCATGTACTCGGCATTGGTCAGGCCGATAATCTGCCGGCGCACGGCCGGGTCCGATACCGAAGCCGGGTTCACGAACCGGAAGCGGTGCTTCTCATCGAACACGGCTACATCGAAGGGCAGCAGGTTGAGAATGGACTCGTAAAATTCCTGCTGCTGGCTAACGAGCTGCTCGGCCCGCTTACGCTCGGTGACGTCGATGGCCAGGCTGATGACCAGCGGCGTCCCGCTCAATCCCTGCACCGGCCGGTACCACATCATGGCGTGGCGGTTGGTGCCGTCGGCCTCCGGCACGGTTTCTTCCCACTGCACTTCGCGGCCGGTCCGCATCACCTCGGCAAAGGCGGCGGCGCGCTGCTGCGCAATGGCCACCGGGCGCTGGCGGCGGGCACAGGCCTCGGCGCTGGTTTTACCCAGCATCCAGGCGCGTAGGGCGAGGTCGGACTCAATGGCCGCGTTCAGAAACAAATAGCGGTGCTCGTCGTCGAACACGGCCACGGCGGTGGGCACCTGCTCCAGCACGCTTTCATAGAAAGCCCGCTGGCGGCCAAGCCACTCCTCGGCCAGTCGCCGGTCGGTAATATTAACGAAGTAGAGCGTGGTGTGCGTCTGGCCGGGCACCGGCGCGGCCGTCACCAGATAGTATTGCCCGGCCAGGGTTAGCTCCTTCGGGCTTGGCGCAATTCCCTGCTGCACGGCCTGGGCCAGGGCCAGCAGGGGTGGCAGCGCATCGGCCGTCGTGGTACGCAGCGCCTCAACCAGGGCGGCGGCGGCGGGGTTGGCATAGCGCAGCTCGCCGCTAAGGGCCAGGCGCAGAATGGGGTTGGGGCTTTGCTCGGGCACGGCGGCCAGCAGGCGCTGGCGCTGCTCGCGCCGGTGGGCGCGGGTTACGTCGCGGTAGCAGATGAGGCGGCCCGCCCCGGCCTCGTCGAGCACGAGGTAGTCGAGCACCAGCCGGCGGCCATCGCGGAGCAGGAAGGCCTCGCCGAGCACGGTTTTGCCGGCGATATGGAGTGCCCAGACCCGCGTAGTAAACGAGGCCGGGTCGGCGAAGGCGTCATCGATGTACAGCTGGTCGGGCGTGAAGGGCGGCCCGACCACCGGCTCCAGGCCGAACAAGCGCCAGAAATGCGGGCTCACATACTGAATCTGGCCGCTGCCGTCGACCAGCACCACGCCCAGACGCAGGTGATGCACCAGCGTGCCAATCTGGGTGTGCAGGGCGTGAAAAGGTGTAGCAGCTAGCTGCTCCAGCGTAGCCAGGCGGGCGCGCATCTGGGCCAGTTCGGCTTCGGCCTGCTCGCGCCGGGCCCGCTCAGCCGCCAGCTGCTGCGCCCATTCGGCATCGGAGAAAGAGGAGGCAGCGGTCATGGCCTGGGCGCGGGATGAAGCGAAAACGCAGCCCCCCAACGTCCTCCCATTCCGCTAATAGGAGCAATGGGCAGCCTTTGAGAGGCTACGCAAAGTAAATAGAAGTGACTAAAGCAGCCAGCCCGACAGCCGCTTTTTTGGTATTAATTGCTTTTTACGACAACAAAAAACCCACTTTTAGTTAATTTTATTTCCGTTTTGAAGTGCTTCAGCCACGGTTTGGAAAAGCAGGGGGCCAGCCCGGACGGCAGTAGCGCACGCGTGTAATGCCCGACGGATAAGCACGATTCAGCAACCGACCCTGCTACCCGCCAGCCGCGCAATGCGGCGGCGGGCGCTTACTTCGGCCCCGCAACCGGCCTGGGTAGCCGGGCTTCCCTTCGCCATGTCACTTAAACTAAACATTCGCCTGAGCGTGCTGCTGCTGCTGCTGCTGCTGCTGGGCCTGGGCGGCTACGCCTTTTTCACAATTCGCTACCTCGAAAACGGAGCTCATGGCATCGAGCAGGCCGATTTCGACACGGCCCGCCTCACGGTGCTGGGGTTTGCGGCGGCCGGCACTGTGCTGGGCGTGGCCCTGATGGTGCGCCTGCCGCGCATGGTGGTGCGCCCGCTGCGCCGCCTGCACGGCGACGTGGAGCGGGTGGCCGGCCCCGGCCCCGCCACCCGCGTGGCCGTGGGCCGGCGCGACGAGGTGGGCAGCATTGCCACCGCCGTGAACCGCGTGCTGAGCCAGGCCCAGGCCGAGCGCCGCGTCACGCTGGCCGAGCTGTTCACCGAGCGCAACCGCATGAACAGCCTGGTTAGAAGCCTGGACGAGGGCCTGCTGCTGCTCGACGAGCAGCGCACTATCGTGCTGGCCAACCCCGTGGCCTGCGACCTGCTGGGCCTGCCCCTGGCCGCCCTGTTGGGCCAGTCGGCCGATGCGGCCGCCGCGACCAACGAGCTGCTGCGCGACCTGCTGGCCCCGCTCGACGCGCACAACCTGGCCGGCGATGCCGTGCCCGACCCGGTATTCACGTTTCCGCACAAGGGTAATAGTCCGCACTACCAGCTCAGTATCAGCCCGATTGCGGGGCGCGACGCGACGGGGAGCACGGCCCCGGCCGGCTACATCTTCTGCCTGCGCAACGTGTCGGAGTTTAAAAAGCTGGATGAGATGAAGTCGGCCTTTCTGGCCACGATTTCGCACGAGCTGAAGACGCCGCTGGCCAGCATCAAGCTCAGCCTGATGCTTTTGCAGCACGAGCGCACCTCCGACGCCGAGCGCCAGACCCTGGCCGCCGGCATTGGCGAGGAAACCCAGCGCCTGCTGAGCATGGTGGGCCAGCTCATCGACGTGTCGCGCCTCGACGCGGGAGCGGGCATCATGCTCGACGTGAAACCCCTGCACCTACCCGAAGTGGTGGGCTACGCCACTCGCACGGTGCTGCCCCAGCTGCGCGACAAGCAGCTGCGGCTCGATTTGCAGCTACCCGATGGCCTGCCCCTGGTGCAGGCCGACGTGGAAAAAACCACTTGGGTGCTCATCAACCTGCTTTCGAATGCCATTCGCTACTCGCCGGCGGGCAGCCCGCTGGTGGTGCGGGCGGTGGCCTGGGGCGAAATGGTGCGCGTGAGTGTGGAGGACTGCGGCCCGGGCATCGCACCGGAGTTTCACAAGCGAATTTTTCAGCGGTTCGCGGGCCTGCCGGGGCAGGTGGGCCAGGGCGGCAGCTCGGGGCTGGGGCTGAGCATCGCGCGCGAATTCATCGACGCACAGGGCGGGCAGCTGTGGGTGGAAAGCCGGCCCGATTGTGGCAGCTCTTTCCTGTTTACGCTGCCGCGCGGGTAAGCTGGAATGGGTCGGGGGGGAAGCGAATGCCGGAGCAGCTTTCCGGTTGTTTGCTGCCAAGCCGCGTATTACGGAGCATAGCGGTGGCCGCCGGCCGCCCACTCCCCTCCCCGAAATTCAACTTTATGACTACCCCCACGCCCACTTTCACCGTCGAACGCCTCAGCTTTGCTACCCTCACCGAGCTGCCCCGCTCCTGGCAGCCAGCCGACTACCGCGCCCTGCTCGGGCAACTCAACTTCGACAGCCCCGAAGCCCTGCCCGAGGCCGAGCTGAAGGAAATGTGCCAGATGGCCCTCACCGACCTGGAGCCCCGCGAGGCGGCCGTGGCCGTGCTCACCTACCTCTTTCCGGAGGAGCTGACCGCCGGCCAGATTGAGAACCTGGCCCACCAGATACAGACCGAGCGCCTGTGGGAAGAAAACCCCGAGCTGCCGCTGCACCGGGGCTTCTACCAAGCCACGCAGCTGCTCTACGAGGCGTTCAACGGCTCGTTTCCGAGCGTGAAGGCGGTCGAGTTTCAGGTGAAATGCACGGCGGCCAGCCCGGCCGACCTGGAGGTTTTTGGCACCGATGCGGCCGACCGCGCCACGGCCGCCGCACCGTTGCTGCGCCTGCTGGCCGTGGGCCTGCCCGATAATGCGCTACTCAACCGGCTGTTTTCGGACCATTTGGCGGGCGAGAAGTTCACGGAAGCAGCTTCCATTGTCTGGGAGCTGCGCGCCGTGGAAAAAACGACCGAATCCATCACCTTCGATGTAGTGAGCTCGGCCTACTGGCTCGAGGACTTCAAATACGCCGACGCCTACCCCGCCCCCACCCACGCCGACGCGGCCGGCGAGGAGGCCGAGTAAGCGGCGCGGCCGCCCCGGGCCGGGTGCGACGGGCCAAGGTTTTTTCGCGTATGGGGGCTACCTTGGGCACTGCCCCGGCTTGGCCGGTGCAAACCCGGCAACCCTGGCTCTGCACATGAAACGTTTTTCCCTGCGACGAATACTGGCCTGGGCGGCGGCGCTGCTTTTGCTGCTGGTGCTGGGCGCGGGCGTGGTGGTGTGGCAGCTCGGCGATGGCTTTGCCCGCCGCCTGGTGGCGCGTAAGGTGCGCTCGGCCCTCACCAAAAACTCGGAACTGGTGCTGGCTCCGTTCCGGGTGGAGATGTCGCTCTGGCGTGATTTCCCGCACCTCACGGCTTCCATTCAGCATATTTCCCTCACCGACACCTCTTTTCGGCAGCGGGTGCCGGTGCTGGAGGTGGGCCGGGCCGATTTGCGCCTGGAGCTGCTGAGCCTCTGGCACGGGCAGGCAGAGGTGAGCCGGGCCGTGATAACGGACGTGGATTTTCGCGAGCGGGTCGACTCGCTGGGCCGGGCCTGGGGGCTGCGCGGCAAGCGCGCCAAGGGCGCGGGCCAAACGCCCGCCCTCACCCTAAAGCTCGACGCGCTGGAGGTGAACAACTTTCACTTCAGCACCAAAAACGACTTTCTGCGCAGTGCCTTTGGGGTGGAGGTGCGCCAGGCCCGGCTACGAGCCCGGCTGCGCGGCGGCGTGCTGCGCGTGGCCGGCGAGCTACAGGGCGAGCTGAGCTACTTGCGCACCCGGGCCGGCACCCTGTTCGAGCGCGAGCCGGTGGGCGCGCGGGTGCACTACCGCTACTCGTTTGCCGACCGCCAGGGGTTGCTCTACGGCACCCGCGCCACCCTCAATGGCGACAGCATCCGGGTGGGGGGCACGCACACCCTCGACCCCCGGCACCCCGAAGGCACCCTGATGAACCTGCGCTTCGTGGGCAATCAGCCCCTGGTGAAAGTGCTGCTGGCAGCCCTGCCGCCGCGCTTCGAAACCTACCTGGCCGGCACTACCAGCCCCAGCAAGGCCCACGTGCACTACACCATTACGGGCCTGAGCGGACCCAAAGTAGTGCCCCACAACGTGCTCACCTTCGGGCTGCGCGGGGCCAGCCTGCAATGGCCCGAGCCGGCCCGCCGCATCAACCGCTGGGACTTGCTGGGCACCTACGACAACGGCCCCGAGCACAACCCGCGCTCTACCATTCTCACCCTGAAGCGCTGCCGCATCTACTCGGCCGCCGGGCAGCTCGACGTAGCCCTGAAGCTGCGCAACTTCCGCCGGCCGGTGATTGACGGGCGCTTGCGGGGCCAGGCCACCCTACCCGAGCTGGCCGCCCTGCTGCCCTCGGCGCAGTGGCGGGCCCGCAGCGGCGCGGCCGACGTAGACGTGCAGGTGCGGGGCCAGCTGCCGCCGCGCCGGGGCCGGCCGTTTCAGGGCCCGCTGCCCCCGCCGCTGTCGTTGCGGGGCACGCTCACGCTGCACCAGGCGTCTCTTTTGCTGCCCGCCCGGGGTGCCGACCTGAGCGAGGTGAACGTGCAGATTGGCCTGCGCGACAGCGTGTGGCAACTGAACAATGCCTCCGGCGTGCTTAATCGCATGCGCTTCCGGGCGGCGGCTACTACCCACAACCTGCTGGGCTACCTCAACGGCCTGCACCCCACGGTGCGCATCAGCGGGCAGTTTGCCGTGGATGAGCTGCGCCTGCACGAGCTGCGCGAGCTGCTGAAGCCCCGCCCGCGCCTGACTGCCACAGCCATGCCGTTTGCCGGGGCCGGGGCCGCTGCCCGGCGGGGCGCGCGCGACCGCAGCCGGCGCGCCCGCCCGCCCCGCGACAAGGGCCGCCTGGCTGCCACCCTGGCACGCGAGCTGATTCCGGCGGGTATGCTGCTCGATGTGCAGCTGCAATGCCAACGCCTGCTGCTGGCCAGCGACACCCTCACGAACCTGGCCGTGACCGTGCACCACGACGGCCACCAGGTGCAGCTGCAAAACATGGCGGGCCGCATGTGGGGCGGGCAGGTGCGCGGCGAGCTGCAATGGCCCACCGACTCGGCCAACCGCGTGGCCCCCGTGCGGTACCACCTGGCCGTCCACTTTCCGCAGCTCACCTACGAGCAGCTGCTCGAACGCCTGAACCGCCCACTGCTGGCTGCCAATCAGCCAATCGGCAGTGCGCTTCCGCGTCGTTCGGCCAGCGCTAAAACTTCCGCGACTTCCGCCAAAGCCCCCGCCCTGCGCGACCTGCTGCTCGAAGCCAACGGCTTCCTCAAGCTCAACATCGACCTGGTGAACCTGCCCGAGGGCGAAACCATGCGCCAGGTGAGCGTGCAGCTCGAAAAATACGGCGAGCTGGTGTACATGCCCTACCTGCGCTTTCTTACCCCCGAGGGCGGGCACGGCGAGGCGTCGGGCACGGCCCGCTTCCGGGGCCTGCGCCTGCGCCAGGCCGATGCCGACGTGACCCTCCGCTACGCTACCCTCGACGTGCAGCGCCTGCTCGGGCTCATTGCCAGCCTCACCACGGCCGCGCCCGACTCGGTGCCCACGGCCCGCACCCTGGCCCGGGCCGAGCGCAAGGCCGAACGCAAGGCCGAGCGGCAGCAGCTGCCCGGCAACCCCTCCCTGCTGGCCAGCGGCGTGCTCACGGCCGTGCTGCGCGTGGAGGCCGACCAGGTGAACTACGGGGCGCTGGGCGGTAGCCGGTTCCGGCTGGTATCGCACCTGCGCAACGGCGAGGCCCGGCTCGATAACTGCTCGGTTGATGCCCTACAGGGCCATTTGAGCCTGAGCGGCTACATGCGCAGCCCCGCCAACCGCGCCCGGCACCCCACGCAGCTACAGGTGCGCCTACAGGATATTCAACTGCCGGCTTTGTTTGGCACGATGGCCGATATGGGCCTGGGCGTGCTGGGGGCCGACAACGTGCTGGGCTCACTGCGCGGCGTGGCCGTCCTGCGCACCGACTTGGGCCGCAGCTTCCTGCCCAGCCTGGCCAACACGGCCGGCTACCTCAAAACCGACATCCGCGACCTGGAGCTGGTGAACGTGGAGGCCCTGGTGCAGGCGCTCAAAATCCTCAAGAGCGAGCGCACCGGCCACCTGTATTTCGAGCCCGTGCAGGGGGAGTTCGTATTGGCCGAAGGCCAGGTGCTCATCCCCGAGCTGCGCCTGAACAGCAACCTGAGCAACTTGGAGGTGAGCGGCCATTACGGCCTGAGCGGGGCCACCAACCTCTTCATCGGTTTGCAGCCGATGAAGGCGCTGTTCGGCAACAACGACAAGCGCATCGAGCGCATCCAGAACGGCGAGCCCATGACCAAGGCCGACGCCAAAGGCAAGGACAAGCTCACCTACGTGAGCCTGCGCCGCACCGCGCCCGGCGAGAAATTCCAGGTTCGCCTGTTTCAGCGCGACGAGCGGCGCGAAGCCCAGGTCCGTCTGCTGGCGCAATACCGTGCCTACCTGCTCACCCAGCGCCTCGATACCACGGTACGAATGGTACGGTGAGAAGTGGGGAGCGTAGAGCGGGAATGAAAAGAACGTCATGCTCATCTGGCGTCCGCGCAGCCGAAGCATCTCGCGTGCGGCAGTAATTTAATCGTGAAGGCAGTATTGATTACTGCCCCCTCGCGAGATGCCTCGGCTCCGCTCGGCATGACGTTCCTTTGTCGCCGTCAATTCATCAACCCACTCACCCACCCTATGCCCCGCTCCTTCGTTCTTGCTGCCGCGCTTGCGCTGGTGCTGCCCGCCGCCGCCCAGGCCCAGCCGCGCGCTCAGGATTCGGCCGCCGTGCGCCAGAATTACGTGAAGCTCGACCGCCGCATCAGCATGCGCGACGGCGTGCAGCTCTACACCGTTATCTACGTGCCGCGCGATGCCGCGCCGGCCACGGCCTACCCTATTCTGATGACGCGCACGCCGTATTCGGCCGGGCCGTATGGCGAAAACCACTACCGGGGCAACGGCCCGGGACCGAGCCGGGAGCTGTCGGACGAGAAGTATATTTTCGTGTACCAGGACGTGCGCGGGCGCTATCTGAGTGAAGGCCAGTTTGAGGAAATGACGCCAGACCTACAGGGATTCAAAGCCATTGGCAACCGTCCACCACTCCACGACGAAAGCACCGACACCTTCGACACCATTGAGTGGCTGCTGAAGAACCTGCCCAACAACAACGGCCGCGTGGGCATGATGGGCATTAGCTACCCCGGTTTCTACGCTTCGGCGGCGCTGCCCAACGCCCACCCGGCCCTAAAAGCCGTGTCGCCCCAGGCCCCGGTTACGGATGAGTTTATGGGCGACGATGCCCGGCACAAGGGCGCGTTTTTCCTGCTCGACAACTTCGAGTTCACCAACTACTTCGATGTGCCCCGGCCCAAGCCGGTGGCTAATTATGAGCCCCTGTTCAAGTTCGAAACCAAGGACGCCTATAAATTCTACCTTGCCCTTGGCCCCATCAAAAACGCCAACGGACCCAAGTACTTCAACAACCGGGCGCGCATTTGGAACGAGTATCAGCAGCACGAAACCTACGATGCCTACTGGCAAGCTTGTAACATTCGCCCAGCCCTTACCGGCGTGAAACCGGCCGTGCTGGTAGTAGGCGGCTGGTTCGATGCCGAGGATTTATACGGCGCGCTGAACACCTACCAGGCCATCGAGAAGCAGAACCCCGGCATCAGCAACCGCCTCGTGATGGGTCCCTGGACCCACGGGGCCTGGGCCCGCGCCGACTGGAGCAAGTTTGGCCCCCTCAGCTTCGGCGCGAACACCGCCGAATATTATCGCCAGAACCTGGAAACGCCATTTTTCAACTTCTACCTGAAAGACAAAGGCAGCTTTAATGCCGCTGAAGCCACCGTTTTCAACACCGGCACCAACGAGTGGAAAACCTACCCGGCCTGGCCGCCCGCGCCAGCGGAGGCGCGCACGCTGTACTTACAGTCCGGGAAAGGCTTGGACTTCAAAGCACCCGCCGTCGCTAGCAAACCCACCGAATACATCAGCGACCCGGCCAACCCGGTGCCCTACACCAACGGCATCCACGGCGAGCGCAACAACGAGTACGTGATGGAGGACCAGCGCTTCGCCGCCAAGCGCGCTGATGTACTCACCTTCCGGGGCGAGCCGCTGGCCCAGGCCCTCACCGTGGCTGGCCCGCTCACGGCCGACCTGTGGGTGAGCACCTCCGGCACCGATGCCGACTTCATCGTCAAGGTCATCGACGAGCAGCCCGACGGCACCCAGCGCCTGGTGCGCGCCGAGGTGATGCGCGGCCGCTTCCGCAATAGCTTCTCGAAGCCCGAGGCCTTTACGCCCAACCAGCCCACCGAAGTGAAATACGAGCTGCCCGACGTGCTCCACACCTTCGCCGCCGGCCACCGGCTGATGGTGCAGGTGCAAAGCACCTGGTTCCCGCTCGTGGACCGCAATCCCCAAACCTTCGTGCCCATCGCCACGGCCGACGCCAAGGATTTTCAGAAAGCCACCATCAAGGTGTACCACGACGCCGGGCATCCGTCGGCCGTGCGGGTAGCCCTGCTGCCGTAGGGTGGGTTGGTGAGTTAGCTTGGCACAGGAACGTCATGCCGACCGTAGCCAAGGCATGACGGTCCTGTGCCACGAGTATATCAATCGTATGGGGAAATAATTAGTGGTGGCACGCGAGATGCCTCGGCTGCGCTCGGCATGACGGTTTTTATTCTATTTCACTCCCTCCCACCCTCACAAATACACCCGAAACGTCGTGCCCTGGCCAATTTCGCTTTCCACCTCGACCCGGCCGCCGTTGCCCTGTACGATGCGGTTGACGAGATACAGGCCCACGCCGGTTCCCTCAATGTGGGTGTGGAAGCGTCGAAAGAGCTGAAACAGCTCATCCTGATGCCGGTGCACATCAAAGCCCAGGCCGTTGTCTTCCACCAGCAGCAGGGGCGCGCCGGCTTCTTTCCAGAGCGATAGGTGAATGCGGCCGGGCCGGGCCGGGTCGGCGTATTTCAGGGAGTTGCCAATCAGGTTGAGCAGGATGGTGCGCAGGTTGGCGCGCGAATAGCTAACGGTGGGCGCGGCGGCGAAATCGGTGGTGACACGGGCGCGGGCAGCCAGCACCTGGGGTTGCAGGGCTTGCAGCACTTCCTGGGTCAGCTCGGCCAGGTCTACGGTTTCGGTGGGCGCGGAGCCAGCCTGCTGCACCTGGCCCACGGCCGCCAGGTCGTCGACGGTGGTACCGAGCTGGTGCAGGGAATCGTCAATCATGGGCAGCAGCAGCTCGCCCTCGGCGGGGTCGGCGAAGGCCACGGTGCGGCGCAGCTCGTCGAGCAGGCCCAGCAGGTTGTTGATGGGCTGCTTGAGGTCGTGGCTGGCCGCGTACACGAAGTTGTCGAGGTCGGCGTTGGTGCGGGTGAGGCGGCGGTTGCTGAGGTCGAGGGCCGCGTTGGCGGCCAACAGGTGTTCGTTGGAATCGGCCACCTGCTGGCGGCCGAGCACCTGGGTGGTGGTATCGACCACGAAGGCCAGCAGGCTGCGCGGCTGGCTGGGGGCGGCGGGCAGCAGCTGGTAGGTAAAATCGAGATAGCGCCGCTCGGGCTGGCCGGTGGCCGGGTCGTATAGCAGAGTCAGCATTTCGACCCCCATAAATGTCTCGCCGGTGGCAAAGGTCCCATCGAGCAATTCGATAAAGCCCTGGCTCACCACTTCCGGCAGGGCCTCGGCTACGGTGCGGCCCACCTGCGCGCGCCCACCCACCAAAGCCTGGTAGCGGGCGTTGAAAAACGCGAACCGATGCTCCGGTCCTTCGAGCGTGGCCACGGCGGCAGGCACCTGCTCCAGAATATGCCGAAGCGCCTGCTGCTGCTGGCGCAGGTGCTCGCGCTGCTGCTCGGTTTCGGCCAAGGCGTTGGTAAGCTCCAGGGTGCGCTGCGACACGCGCAGCTCCAGCTGAGTATTCAGCTCGCGCACGGCCATCTGGGCATGAAACAGACTATCGTTGTTAGCCCGCACTTCTTCATTAGCCGCTTGCAGCTTTTCGTTGGCGGCAGCCAGCTCTTCGTTCAGGATGTTGGTCTGGCGCTCTTTGGCTTCTATCTGCTGGCGGGTCAACACCTGCTCGGTTACCTCGGTAGCCACGTCGACCACGCCCCGCACCCGGCCCTGCTCATCAAATAGCGGCTGGTATACGAAGTTGTAGTAAGTGGTTTGCATAGCTCCATCGCGCCACATCTGGGCCGGAGCCTCAGTACCGGCATACGCCTCGCCGGAGGCCATTACCTCCGCAATCAGGGTATCGAAGCCCTGGCCGCGCAGTTCGGGCAGGGCCTCCAGCAGCGGGCGGTGCAGCACTTCGGCCAGCGGCCGGCCCCAAAGGGCGGCCATGCGCTCGTTGGCCACCAGAATACGCCGTTCGGGGCCCTCAAACACGGCCATGGCCACGGGGGCCTGGTCGAGCATTGCCCGCAGGTTGGCGCGTTCGCGTTCGGTGGCGGCGCGGGCGTCCTGCTCGCGGGCCTGGCTTTCGCGCAGGGCCACTTCCATGGGTGTGCGCGGCTCGTCGTTCGAATCGGTGAAGCACACCAGCAGGCCCGCGCCAACCCGGCGGGCGGCCAGGCGGTAGTAGCCATCGAAGCCATCGAGCTGGTAGCTAAACTCGCGCCGGCCGGGCTCGTTGCGCTCATACACGGCGCGGTAAAAATCGAGAATGCCCAGGGCCTGGGTGCCGGGGGCCACCTCCAGGTAGGTTCGGCCGGGCCGGGCCGGCAGCTGCATCATGCGTTGAGCCGCCTCGCTCAGCAGCTCAAGCCGAAAGTCGATGATGGTTTCATCGGCCCCGTGCACGGGTCTTAACAGCAACAGCGCGCTGAGCGCGGTTGCAAAAAGGCCGGCCAACAGGTCTTCGGCCGGGAAAGCTTCCAGAATATCGGCCGGGAAAGGGAGCGGGATGGCGGCAGGTTCTGACATTTAGTAGTGAGTTATAAGTAATCAGTAGCTAAAATCCGCACAACAGGCTGACTGTCAAAATCACCAAGCCTCACTACTGGTTACTCCCTTCTGAATACCTACCCAGCAAAGGCAAAGCTGCCCCTAAACTACGGTGTTGGCTGTTGTCGCGGGCAACTTTCGGCGCGGGGCTGCCAACCCAACCCCCGCGCCGCGCCTCCCGGCGGTGGTGCCATCGGCAAAATCAGTTCAAGTAAATGAGTAGGGGTCAGGTGGAGCATCAGGTTAGGCCAGGACCCTTGCAAACGCAACCGTCTCTACCTGATTCCCCCATGCCGGGCTTGCTGAAGGGGCTTCTGCCTCAGATTTCACCCCCGCTGCTTGCGGTGCCAGCAAACCCAGATGCGGAAGCAGTCACTGCGAAAATTTATTGGCATTAAACGGCCTCTGGAGGCGGGAAATGCAGTTGTAAATTCTGGCTCGTAAGGGCTTGCCCGCCACCTGGCAGTTCCGTTTCGAACGGAATAACGCTTACCTTGGAGGGCTTGTTTCTGCCGGTTTTTCTGGTTTATCTTATCGTACATGCGCTTTTATTCATTGGTTTTCTGGCTGTTATGCCTGAGCCTGTTGGCCGCACCGCGCCCCGGGCACGCGCAAACGCCAGCCCCCAGGCCCGTCGCGACAGTTTCAAAAGACTCGGTCCGGGCCCTGGGCCTGAGCAATGAAACGGGCCAGCTCAAACGCCTGGACTCGCTGCGTCGCCAGAACACAACCCAAGTGGCCCAGCTTCAGCTGGAGCTGCAGACGCTGAAGAATGTCCCGAACCGCGCGCGTGAGCGCGAGCTGCTCACCCAGCTGCAGGCGCTGCGCATCGTGGATTCGATGCGGCGGGTGCGGGCCCGGGTCTACATCGACTCGCTCAGGCAATTTGCCAAGGGCTACCCGGTGGTGGCGCACGCCGATACGCTGTTCTACGTGTACACCCGGTTCGGGCCATTTCGGCCGCAGGAGCGGGCGGCGCTCACGGCCAGCAAAATCCTGGATTTGGAGAAACAGGCGTTCTTCCGGCCCGACTCGCTCTCGCTCGTGCCTTCGGAGCAAACCGTGGACTTGATGTACGCCGACCGCGTGCTGCAAAGCGTGAGCGACAACGACGCGCTGTGGCAGCACGTGAGCAAGGACTCGCTGGCTCGCCAGCACCGGCACGCGATTATCCGGGCCGTTACGGCCTACCAGCAGGCCAACAGCGTGAAAACCTACCTGCGCCAGGCTGCCCTCACGCTGCTGGTGCTGCTGGTGTTCTACTTCGTTATCCGGTACGTGAACAAGCTCTTTGGCTGGGTGCGGGGCAAGCTGGTGGCCCGCAAGGGTACCTGGTTTACCGGCATGAAAATGGGCACCTACGAGTTTTTCAACGCCGACTGGCAGCTCAACGCTGTGCTGCTGCTGCTCACGCTGCTGCAATGGACCGTGATTTTGCTCACCGTGTACCTGGTGCTGCCCATCGTGTTCAGCATTTTCCCCGGCACCCAGGGCATTGCCGATATGCTGGTGGGCTTCGTGCTGAACCCCCTGCGCAAGATTCTGCATTCCATCTGGAACTACTTGCCCAACCTGTTCACCATCGTCGTTATCGTCATGGTGTTCCGCTACTTACTCAAGTTTATCTATTCGCTGAAGGAGGGCGTCCGGCAGGGCACGCTCACCATTGATGGGTTTTACCCCGACTGGGCCAACCCCACCTACCAGATTGTGCGGGTACTGGTGTTTGCTTTCGCGTTGGTGGTAATATTTCCCTACCTGCCGGGGTCCGATTCGCCCATTTTCCAGGGGGTTTCGGTGTTTCTGGGCTTTTTGCTCACGTTTGGCTCGGCCGGCTCCCTCTCGAATATCGTGGCCGGGCTGGTGCTCACCTACATGCGGGCCTTCAAGCTGGGCGACCGGGTGAAAATCGGCGACGTCACCGGCGACATCATCGAGCGCAGCCTGCTCGTGACGCGGGTGCGCACCATCAAAAACGAGGAAATCACCATTCCCAACTCTTCGGTGATGAGCTCGCACACCACCAACTACAGCACGGCCGCCCCCACGCGGGGCCTGATTCTGCACACCACCGTCACCATTGGCTACGACGTGCCCTGGAAGCAGGTGCACGCCCTGCTGCTGGCCGCCGCCGCCCAGGTGGAGGAGCTGCTGCCCGACCCGGCCCCCTTCGTACTACAAACCAGCCTCGACGACTTCTATGTGAGCTACCAGCTCAACGCCTATACCCGCGCCGCCGGGGCGCAGGCTGGCATCTACTCACGCATTCACCAGCACATTCAGGATAATTTCAACGAGGCGGGCCTAGAGATTATGTCGCCCCACTACCGCGCCAACCGCGACGGCAACATGGTCACCATCCCGGCCAGCTACCTGCCCGCCGACTACGTAATACCAAGCTTCCGGGTGGAGCAGCCGCCCACCAACGGCCAGCCCACCAACGACCCAGCCACCCACTAACCATGAAGCAGCTGCTCCTATCAGCCCTAGCCCTGGCCCTGCTGCCGGGCTACCGCCCAAACAGCCCCGGCCGATACCACCGTCACCATCTACGGTTACGTGGACGGCTACTTCGGGCTGGATTTTCCGGCCCCGGCCGATACGCGCCGGCCGGGCTTTATTTACGCTCACAATCGCCAGAATGAGTTCACAGTGAACCAGGCGCTGGTGGGGGCGCGCTACGACGATGGCCGCGTGCGCGGCGCGCTGGGCCTGCAGGCCGGCACCTACCCCGAGGCCAACTACGTGGCCGAGCCGGCCGTGCTGCAACACATTTACGAAGCCTACGCCGGCTTCCGACCCTTCACCAAAGCCTGGCTCGACGTAGGCGTGTTCGGCTCGCACATCGGCTATGAGTCGGCTATTTCGAAAAATAACTGGACGCTCACCCATTCGCTGGCTGCCGAAGGCTCGCCCTATTACGAGGCCGGCGCACGCTTCACCTACGAAGCAAGCACCAAATGGACGCTGACCGCGCTGGCCCTGAATGGCTGGCAGAACATCCGCGAAAATAATCGGAGCAAGGCCCTGGGTACGCAGGTGCAGTGGCGGCCCTCGGCCCGCTGGCTCCTCAATTCCAGTACCTTTTATGGCAACGAGCAACCCACCGATTCGGTGCGCCGCCGGCGCTACTTCCACGATTTTTACCTGACCTACGCGGCCAACACACGCCTCTCGGTGCTGGCCCTGTTCGACATCGGCACCCAGCAGGCCCGCCGCACGGCCTTCGGCAACGATACCTGGCACACCGGGGCGCTGGTATTGCGCTACCGCCTGGGCGCACGACCCGGCGGCCCTTTCACGGCGGCGCTGCGCGGCGAATACTATTACGCTAAAAATGGGGTAGTCGTGCGCGACGCCGGCCCATTGGCCAGCGCCCCCGATTACTTCGTGCGCGGCGGCTCACTCAATTTCGACTATGCACCCAGTCGTCGCTTGCTGGTGCGCCTCGAAGGCAAGGTACTGAACGCGCGTAATCCGCTGTTTACCAACACTGCCCGTACCTACGGCAACCTGACGGGCACCATCGCGCTGTCGCTGTAGCAGCGTTGCCATAGCCGGCGACCTGGCCACTGCAGCGCAGGTACCGCTTCGCAATGGCCAACCCCAAGCCGCTGGCATCGCTGGTAGCGCTGGGCTGCCAGCGGGGAGGGCAGTTGCCGGACGCTAAGAACACGGCCATGGTGGCCGGGACAGCCAATGCGGATGCAAATCTGAGCGGTACCCTTCCCATCGCGGCGTTTGAATGGACACCGCCGTTCCCGCCCTCCGGGTCCTGCCCCGGCATCATCGGTACTGATATCCCTCTTGGAATGCAACGAACTATGAGGGGCTCCTTCGTTAACGCTTACTTGTAGCCGGCCAGCCAGCCGCCGGATGCCTAAACGCCCCCGCCGCTAGTACAGCAACGGGGGCGTTTAGGCATCCGGCGGCGGATGGCCGGCTATTGCTTCAGCTCGTCGCCGATAACGGCCACGGCTTCGGCCAAGGCGGCATCCTTGCGCAGGGGCTTGAGGAAGCGGGCAGTGCGGCGGGTAGCCGTCGAGTCGGTAGCCGGGCGAATATCGGCGGGCAGGGCGGCCACCTCCAGGCCAGCCAGGGCATTTTGAGCGGCGGCTTGCTGCTTGTTCAGGGCGCGCAGCTGCTGCTGCTGCGTGCGGTAGGCAGCCAGGTTCAGGCTCAGGTTGGTGAGCTTGCGCTGCTCGGTGGCGCGCTGGGCGGCCTCAGTGATGAGGCGGAAGCCGGAGCTGGCCGCCACGCGGGCGGCGCTGGCGGTACGTAGCGCGTCGAGGCGGGCGGGCAGCGTGTTGGTAGGCTGGTAGCTGGCCGGCGCAATCTCGTCCCAGGGCAGCGGGTATTCCGATTCCTGCTCACCCTTGGCGTAGGAGCTCAACGCATCGGGCAGGGCAATGTCGGGCACCACGCCCTTAAACTGGGTCGAGCCCCCATTCACCCGGTAAAACTTCTGAATGGTGAGCTTGAGCGAGCCCAGCGGCTTGATGGCCGCCACTTCGGGCGAGTTCACGGCGTTGTCGAGGTCGAGCACCTGTTGCACGGTGCCCTTGCCGTAGGTGGTGCTGCCAATGATAATGGCGCGGCGGTAGTCCTGCATGGCAGCGGCCAGAATCTCGGAAGCCGAGGCGCTGTACTTGTTCACGAGCACCACCAGCGGGCCGCCGTACTGCACGGTTGGGTCGTAGTCGGCCAGGGGCTTGGCGGGGTTGCGGGTGTCCTTCACCTGCACAATAGGGCCGGTGGGCACGAAGAGGCCGCCCATCTTCACGGCATCGCCGAGCGAGCCGCCACCGTTGTAGCGCAGGTCGAGCACCACGCCGGCCACGTTTTCCTTCGAGAGCTTGGCCAGCTCCTTCTGCACGTCTTCAGCCGAGCTGCGGCCACCCTTGCCGCTGAAATCGGCGTAGAAGCTGGGCAGGCGCAGGTAGCCGTAGGTGCGGCCGGCCTGTTTGATGAGGGCCGACTGGGCGTAGGTTTCCTCAATCACGACCACGTCGCGGATGATGGGGATGACCTGCGTGGCCCCGTCGGGCTTGCGCACCGTGAGGCGCACCTCCGTGCCCTTGGGCCCGCGAATCAGCTTCACGGCTTTGTCGAAGCGCATGCCTTCCACGCTCACGGGCTCGGCCGCGCCCTGGGCCACGCGCAGAATCACGTCGCCTACCTTCAGCTCGCCCTGCCGGAACGAAGCCGAGCCGGGCACGATGTCGGTGACCTTGAGGTGGCCTTCGTCCTCCTGCAGCTGCGCGCCGGTGCCCTCGAGGCGGCCGGTCATGGTGATGTCGAAGTTTTCGCGGGTAATGGGCGCGAAGTAGTCGGTGTGGGGGTCGTAGGTATTCGCGATGACGTTGGCGAAAGCCGCGAGGCGGTCGTTAGCATCGTTTTGCAGCAAGTCGGCGAAGGCGTCGTCGTAGTATTTCAGCACGCGCTTGCGAGCCTCGGCTTCGAGCTGGGCGGGGGTGCGGGCGGCCGTCGTGGTGGTGGTAGGCGAAGCACCCACTTTATTGGCCGCCAGGGGCTTGTCCTTCTTCTTAGCCTCGTCGTCCATCAGCTCCGAGAGGCGGGCCATGGTCTGGTACTTCAGCATTTTGCGCCACTGCTCGCGCTGCTCGGCGGCATTGGCAGCATAAGTAGCCTTGGTGGGGTCGGTTTCCCAGGTTTCGGCCACCGTGAAGTCGAAGGGCTTGGCCAGCACCTCGCGGTAGAGGGTTTGCAGCTCCAGCGTGCGCTTGCCGATGAGTTGGCTGGCAACATCCAGAAACTCGTGGGAGCCGCCGCGCAGCTCGTCGTCAATCTGAGTTTTAAACTGGCCGAGCTGGGCCACTTCCGGGGCCAGCAGAAACTGCTTGTTGCCGTCGACGCGCTTCAGGTACAGGTCGAATACGCGCTGCGAAAATTGGTCGTCGAGCTTCTCGGGCTGGTAGTGCAGCTTTTCGAGGCCCGTAAGCATGATGCCCAGCACCACCTGGTCGCGCGACGGGGTGCCCTGGTACACGGAATAAGAAGCCAGCCCCAGCAGGGCCAGCACGGAAGTGGAATATAATCCCAGCTTAAATCGGGGGAAAGCCATATGCAACGGGTAATGAGAGGAGTGGCAAGGTAGCACCGGCGCGGTCGGCCGGGAACACTGGTATCAGCTGCTTAACCAGAATCGCACCAGTAATTGCTCCCATAGTCGGAAAAAAGATGCCGAAGGTTGCGAAACCGGTTTGCAGCCGAGGGGCAGCCCGATGAAGATAATCTTCAGCGAACGTCATGCCGAGCATAGCCGAGGCATCTCGTGAGCCACCACTAATCAATACCGTTTCCCCGATTGGATTACTGTTGCACGCGAGATGCCTCGGCTACGCTCGGCATGACGTTCCTATTATTCGGTTCCCACTGCTCCCACCCCCTCATCCCCCGGCTACCGCCCAAACTCCAGCACCCGGAACGTGCCGGGCACCACGCTGGCACGGGGCCGCGGATTCTCGGCGGTGGGGGCCGGCGAATCGCCGTAATCAGCCGTCACGGTGAAGAGATGGCCGGTTTTTGGGTCAATGCTCATGGTGCGGGCCCCGCGGGCGGTGGGCACGCTGCCCACCACCGAAAACTTACCGGGGGCATCCTCGTGCAGCACCGTGAAGGTCCCCGAGCCGTTGGAGGTGATGACGTTGCGGGTGGTGGGGTCGAAGCCCGTGCCGTCGGTGCCCTTGGCGGTGGGCAGCACGGCGATTTGCTTGCCGGTTTTGCTGTCGGTGACGACCAGCTTCTCGTTGGCGCAGCCGCTGAACAAGCGGTTGGTTTTGGCGTCGTAGGCCAGGCCGGTGGGCTCTTCGCCGGGGGCCAGCGGGTAGTGGTGGCGCACGGTCAGGGTTTTGGCATCGAAGGCCACGATTTCGCTCTTGTTCTCGATGTTGGCGAAGATGGTGCCGTGGCCGTCGCTCACGCCTTCTTCCACATCGCCACCCAGCTCGGCGGTGCCCACTACTTTGCCGGTTTTGGCATCGAGCACGGTGCTCTTGCCGCCGTCGTTGCTGAAGATGAATATGCGGCCGGAGTAGGCATCATACAGCAGCGCGTCGGGCTTGGGGCCGGTAGGAATGGGCGCGCCAATGGGCTTCAGTGTTTTCACGTCGAACACCACGCAGGTATTGGTGCGGCCGCAGGTGATGTAGCCGCGATTGGTGCCCGGCACCACCTCGATGCCGTGCACGCCGGGCGTGTCCAGGATAGTGCCGATGACTTTGCGGGTCTTCAAATCCACGACTTCTACCCGCGTGCCGTGCGACACGTAGAGGCGCTCGCCGGCGGGGTCGACTTTGAGGTAGTCCCAGCCGCCCTCGCCGCCAATCGTAATGGTATTGAGCAGGTGGTAGGGCGCGGCTGGCACGGTTTGGGCGCGGGCGGCGGGGCCGAAAAAGGCAAAGGCCAGGGGCGCGGCCAGCAACAGGTTTTTCACGGGGGAAGGGCTTATAATGAAACCGATGCGGCGAAGGTCGCCGCCGATTCTGTAGTTGGGCTGAAGCCGGCCGCAGGTTTTTGCCGCCGCGTACCGGGCTATTCTTTCCACACCCGATGCAACCCGAGTTGCCGCCACGGTTATCTTAGTGCCGCACGGCTACCAGATTTGGGAGAAAGTCGCGGCAAATACAGCCCGGTCATTCAAACCCTGGCTTCTCTACTGATTCTTATGAAAAAGCTCCTTTCCGTTGCCCTGCTCCTGCTGCCCGCGCTGGCACAGGCACAACCACAAACCGAAACTTTTGTCCTGAATGGTAACGTCGGTGCCCAGGCTGGTGTCACCAAAGCCTACCTGCGGTACGCCGTCAACAAAGTCATGGTACTCGACTCGGCAGTCGTGGAAAACGGCCGTTTCGCCTTCAAGGGCACCCTGCCCGAACCGATTCGGGCTTCCATGGTGCTGAGCCGCAATGGCATGCCCCTGGCCAAGTCGAAGGATGGGAGCCATGAGTTTTTCTACGTGGAGAAGGGCACGATTGCCTGGACTACGCCCGATTCGGCCGCAAAAGCGACGGTGCGGGGCACGCCCCTCAACGACGAAGCCGCCAAACTGTCTGCCCTGCTGAAACCCCTGAGCAACAAGTACGACGCCATTAATCAGGCTTTTCGCGCCCAGCCCGAGGCCACTCGGAAAAACCCCATCTACCTCGAGCAGCTCAAAGCCCGGCTTGCTCCCATCGAAGCCGCGCAGAAGCAAATACGGGTCAATTACGTGAAAGCGCACCCCGACGCCCACTACAGCTTGTTCGTACTGCTGGGTTTGGAGGGGGATATTCCCGAAACGGAGCGCTTCGCCCTGTACCAGCGCCTGAGCACCGGGGTGCGAAACTCGGCACGGGGCCAGCGCATCGGGGAGCAAATCAAGAATCTGCAGCAGGTGGCGGTGGGTAACCTGGCCCCCGACTTCACCCAGAACACGCCCGACAACGTGCCCGTGAAGCTGAGCAGCCTGCGCGGCAAGTACGTGCTGATTGATTTCTGGGCCAGCTGGTGCGGCCCCTGCCGCCAGGAAAATCCCAACGTCGTGAAGGCTTATAACGCATTCAAGGCCAAAGGCTTTACCGTCCTCGGCGTATCGCTCGATAACGAAGGAGGCCACGCAGCGTGGGTCCGCGCCATCGAGAAAGACGGCCTGCCCTGGACGCAGGTGTCGGACCTGAAATACTGGAACAACGCCGTGGCCCAGGCCTACAATGTGACTAGTATTCCGCAGAACTTTCTGCTCGACCCGCAGGGCAAAATAGTGGCCACCAACCTGCGCGGCGAAGAGCTGCAAAGCACCCTCGGCAAGCTACTGAAGGGTACTAAGTAGCGCAATACCCAGCCTGGTGGGTAGCCATGTCAACGACGAGAGGCACTATAACATAACCGTGGCCATTGGGGGCGCGTAGCGAAACGTGCCACCGCTTCTCCCCCGCTATGCCCGACCACCCGCTTGCCGCCCGCTTCACCGTGGCCCACCCCGAATGGGCGGCCCACGCTACTATCTACGAAGTTAATCTTCGAAATTTTACACCGGAGGGCACTTTTCGGGCTTTTGAGGCACACCTGCCGCGCCTGCAAAAAATGGGTATCGGCATTGTGTGGCTGATGCCGGTGCACCCTATTGGCGAGGTTGGGCGCAAGGGCGCGCTGGGCTCGCCCTACGCCGTGCGCGACTACTTCGCCGTGAGTCCGGAGTTCGGCACCCTCGACGACCTGCGCCAGCTGGTGCGGGCGGCCCACGCGCTGGGCTTGAAGGTGTTGCTCGATTGGGTGGCCAACCATACCAGCCGCGATAATGCCCTGATTACTGAGCACCCCGATTGGTACCAGCACGACGGCGCGGGCCAGCTGGTACCGCCCGTGCCCGACTGGACCGACGTGGTGGCGCTGGATTACGGCAACCGCGAAATGCGCCAGTACATGACCCAAGCCCTGGCCTGGTGGATTCAGGAAACCGACATCGACGGCTACCGCTGCGACGTGGCCGGGCTGGTGCCCACCGATTTCTGGAACGAGGCCCGGCCCGTGCTCGACGCCCTCAAGCCGGTGTTCATGCTGGCTGAGTGGGACGAGCTGTACCCCTCGGGCGGGCTGAGCTGGGAGGAGTTCGACTCCGACACGCGACTACTCGAAAAGGCTTTCGACATGAGCTTCGGCCTGCGCCTGCACTACCTGCTCGACCGCATTGCCGAGGGCCACGCCAGCCTGGCCGAAATCGATACCTACCTAGCCGCCGAGCGCGAGAAATACCCGCCCAGCGTGTACCTCATGCACTTCACCAGCAACCACGACGTGAACAGCTGGGATGGCACCGAGTACGAGCGCCTGGGCCCGCTGGCGAGGCCCTTCGCCGTGCTCACGGCCCTGCTGCCGGGCATGCCCATGCTGTATTCGGGCCAGGAAGCGGGCCTGAACCGCCGGCTGGAATTCTTCGACCGCGATACCATCGAGTGGGGAGATTTCCCGCTCCAGTATTTCTATACCCGCCTGTTTCAGTTGAAAAAAAGCCACCCCGCCCTGCGCAACGGCGACCCGGCCAGCCAGCTCCAGCGCCGGCCGGGCCCGGCCAAAGTATACGCCTTCACGCGCACCAAAGGCGGCGCGGCGGTACTCTGCGCCATCAATGTGGCGGCCGAAGCCCGGGCGCTGCCCGCCGTGGCCGGCCAATGGCACGACCTGTTCAGCAACGAAACGATGACCCTGAGCCCCGGCCAGCAGCTCGTAGTGCCGGCCCACGGCTGGCGGGTTTTGGTTGCCGGGCCCGCCGCCGGCTAACCTTCGGCCCCGTTTTTCAGTTAGAAAAACGCTTTCTCTGATTCCGCTCAACTTATGCAAACCCGTGAACTCGGCCGCTCCGGCCTCCAAATTTCGCCCCTCATGCTGGGCGGCAACGTTTTTGGCTGGACCATCGACGAAGCCGCGTCCTTCGCCGTGCTCGATGCCTTCGTGGCCAACGGCGGCAATGCCATCGACACCGCCGACGGCTACTCGGTGTGGGTGCCCGGCCACGTCGGCGGCGAATCCGAAACCATCATCGGCAAGTGGCTGCGGCGGCGTGGCCGGCGCGACGACGTCATCATCGCCACCAAAGTGGGCTGGGAAGTAAACGCCGATAACAAGGGCCTGAAAAAGGACTACATCCTGCGTGCCGTGGAAGGCTCGCTCCAGCGCCTCGGCACCGATTATATCGACCTGTACCAATCGCACAAGGACGACCCGACCACGCCCGTGGCCGAAACTCTCGAAGCCTACGCCCAGCTGGTGCAGGCGGGCAAGGTGCGGGTCATTGGCGCGTCTAATTTCACCGCTGCCCGCCTCCAGGAGTCGTTCGATGCCAGCGCCCAGCACGGCTTCCCGCGCTACGAGACGCTGCAAAACCTCTATAATCTGTACGACCGCGCTGATTTTGAGCAGGACCTCGCCCCGCTGCTGCTGAAGGAGAACATCGGCGCGATTCCGTATTACGGCCTTGCCGCCGGCTTCCTCACCGGCAAGTACCGCGACCAGGCCGACCTGCAAAAAAGCGCGCGCGGCACCGGCGTGGGCCAGAAATACCTCAACGCAAAGGGCCTCGCCCTACTCACCGCCATCGATGCCGTGGCCGACCGCCAGCAGGCCACCCCCGCCCAGGTGGCCCTGGCCTGGCTGATGCAGGCTCCCGCCGTAACCGCCCCCATCGCCAGCGCCACTAGCGTGGGCCAGGTCACGGAGCTGCTCGAGGCCACCGAGCTGCGCCTGACGGCGGAAGATTTGGAGACGCTGGAAACGGCACAGGCGGTGCCGGCGGCGGAGTAGAAGAAAATGCCCGCCCGTAGTAATAGTAGCAGAACGTCATGCTGAGCTTGCCGAAGCATCTCTACTGCAGCAGTAATTAGGTTTACTTGCGCGGTAGAGATGCTTCGACAAGCTCAGCATGACGTTCTGTTTCTGGCAAGCAGCACCATTTCCTAACCTAGGTTAAGCCTCGATAGGCCCAACTTGCGCCCTTGTTCCCCCATCCCCTCACACCCTTCCAAGATGTCCCTTTCCAACACCCGCGTTAAACTCGCCTCACGCCCCGTGGGGCTGCCGCAGCCGGCCAATTTTGATATCGACACCATCACCGTACCCACCTTAGAAGAAGGCCAGGTGCTGGTCAAAATCAGCTTTATTTCCCTCGACCCCGCCATGCGCGGCTGGATGAACGAGGGCCGCAGCTACATCAAGCCCATTGCCATCGGCGAGGTGTTTCGGGCCGGCGTGGCCGGGCAGGTGGCCGAATCCAAGAACCCCGCCTTCGCCGTGGGCGACTACGTGACCGGCAACCTCGGCGTGCAGCAATACGCCGTGGTGGGTGCCGGGGCCACCGACCCGCGCAGCCCCGAGTACCTCGTGAAAGTCGACCCCGGCATCGTGCCGCTCGAAGCCTACCTGGCCACCCTCGGCATGCCCGGCATGACGGCCTACTTCGGCCTGCTCGATACCGGCCAGCCCAAACCCGGCGAAACCGTGGTGGTGTCGGGCGCGGCCGGGGCCGTGGGCAGCGTGGTGGGCCAGATTGCCAAGCTGAAGGGCTGCCGCGTGGTGGGCATCGCCGGCGACCAGGAAAAATGCGACTATTGCGTGCAGACCCTCAGCTTTGATGCCTGCATCAACTACAAAACCGACAACGTGCGTCAGGCCCTGCGCGCCGCCGCCCCGCAAGGCATCGACGTGTATTTCGACAACGTGGGCGGCGAAATCCTGGACCTTGTGCTGGAGCAAATCCGGATGAAAGCGCGCATCGTCATCTGCGGGGCCATCTCGCAGTACAACAATACCACGCCCGTAAAGGGCCCCAGCAACTACCTCTCGCTGCTGATGAACCGCGCCCGCATGGAAGGCATCGTGGTGTTCGACAACGCCGCCAACTATGGCACCGCCGCCCGCGAAATGGCCGGCTGGATTCAGGCCGGCCAGCTGCACTCGCCCAAAATCCAAGTCGAGCATGGGGTCGAAAATTTCCTCCCGGCGCTGCTGAAGCTGTTTTCGGGTGAGAACTTCGGCAAGCTGGTGCTGGTGCCGTAGGGTTTAGTTGGGCTTAGAAAGCAAACCGTCATGCTGAGCTTGCCGAAGCATCTCTACCGCGCAACTAATCAATTTTAGTATCGCGGTAGAGATGCTTCGACTTCGCTCAGCATGACGTTCTTTTTTGGGATACAACTGCAGTCCTACTGCGCAGTCACGTCCGAAAACTCGTACTTGCGGGCTACTTCTAGGGGCTGGCCGTCGGCCTCGGCGTAGGGGTACACAAAGTAATTGAGCGGCGGGCCGGCTTGCCTGGGCGTCAGTTGCACGTCGCGGCCACGGGTAAACTCGACGCGGTTTTCGTCGTGGGCCCCGAAGAAATAAGCGCGCTTATCGGGGTTTTTGGCGGCTTCGGAGGCATCGACGGGCACCCAGCCGGTTTCCGGGGTGAAGAATTCGGCCCAGCAGTGGTAGCCTTTGATTTCGCCGTGGCCCCGCTCGGCCGGCAGCGGCAGCCCGATGCTGAAACGGGCCGGAATGCCCAGGCTACGGCAGTAGCCAATAACGATGGCGTGGAAATCGGTGCAGTTGCCGCGCCGGGCGTCGCAGGCGTAGTAAATGTCGCCCCGGCCCCAGCCCTGGCCGGTTTTGTCGTAGGTCACGGTACTCACCACGTGCTCATAGATGGCGCGGGCCTTTTCGAGCGGCGTTTTGGCTCCGGCTTTGGCCACCACCGCTTCGGCTTGCTGACGAATGGTGGGGTCGAGTGGCACGAGGTGGTCGGGGGCCAGCCAGCGGGCCAGGCTGGGGTCGGCTTTTTCCTTAACTACTTTGGCCACCGGAGTATTGGCACGTAGGTTTAGGTGCTCGCGGCGCGTGATTTGGGCCGTAAGCTTCACTACCAATTGCGCGGTGGGCACGGTGGCGGTGCGCAAATGCAGCATCTGGGTGCCGTATTCGCCCTGCTCGATTTTGTAGGGTACCGGCGACTCTATTCTGAGGTCGCGCACGTCCTGCGAGGCATCGGTGTGGGGCACGGGCAGCCAGAGGTCGAGGATTTTGGTGCCGGCCGGGGGCACGGGCACGATGGCCGTGCTGACGAGCACGAAGGTGCGGCTACGCGGCGCGGTGGCCGGCTGGCCCGGGGCATCCGGGCTTGGCAGGTGCGCGGCCGCACCCAGCAGCCCCACCCAAATGGCGGGGGCAATAATCAACGAAACGTTCACGGCAACGAAGCAACGGGTTGCTGCTGGCGGGCGTCGGCCAGGCTGAATTGAGGCTGAAAATCAGCTCCAACCCGGCGGCCACCGCTGCGTGCGATGCCCGCCGGCGCGACGCTTACCCAAGCGCCCGCCAGTCAGGGCCAACCAGACCCCAGCAGTGCGGCAAAGGTACAGCCGCCAACCGTGGGCCGGGCCGTGCGTACCAGCAGCAGCTTCACATCTGCTACATTTTCATGCTCTTCCTCGCCGAACCCATCACGCCCTTCGACTGGCACCGCATGCTCTGGACGGCCGACGCGCCGCCGAGCTTTCTGTTTGAAGTGGCTTTTCGCTGCGCGGCCACTTATGTGCTGCTGCTGGGCATTCTGCGCCTCACGGGCCGGCGCGGGGTGCGGCAGCTCTCCATTTTTGAGCTCAGCCTGATTCTGGGCCTGGGCTCGGCGGCCGGCGATACCATGTTCTACGACGACACGCCGCTACTGCCCGTGGTGGTAGTATTTGTGGTAGTGGGGGCGCTCTATTGGCTGTTCAACCGCCTCACCGAGTGGTTCCCAGCCTTCGGCGACTGGCTCGAAGGCAAGCCCATTCTACTCGTCGAGAAAGGTCGCCTCAACCTGCCCAACCTCGACGGCCTCAACCTGACGCAGAAAGAGCTATTCGGCGAGCTGCGCCAGCAGCAGGTAGAACACCTGGGGCAGGTGCGCCGCGCCTACATGGAAGCCACCGGCCAACTCAGCACCTACTTCTACGCCCCCGATGACGCCGCGCCCGGCCTGCCCATCTGGCCCGAATTACTGGAAAAATCGCAGCACCGCGTGGAAGCGGCCGGCGCGCACGCCTGTGCGAAGTGCGGCGAAGTGCGGGAGCTGGCGCGGGGCGAGGCGGCCAGTTGCCCCGTGTGCCAGGGCAAAAGCTGGGTGCCGGTATGCCGTGCAAAAAGGGAAGCGTAGGCAGCGCACGCGGCCTCCTTATTTTTTGGCGGCGGACAGCTGCTCCTTTTCCTCCAGGCTTTGCAGCACGGCCGCGCGGGTAAGCAGTGCGGGGCGCAGCTTTTTCTGGGCGAGCAACTTTACCTGGTCGCCGATGTGCTTGCTGCCCGGCTGCGTGGCGTTGCCGTAGCTGAGCGACACCTGGGCGCGCACCTGCGGGCCAAACTCCGTCACGGCTACGTAGCTGTCGCCATAGTAGGCGTAGTCCTTATTATCAGCCGGGCTGTGCTGGTAATACATGGTGCGGAAGATGCCGTACTTGGCCGAGCCCCCGTTGGCCGGCTCATTATACGCCCCTACTTTGAAGCGGTGCACGTCGCCCCAAGCCACGTCGAGGCGGCCGTACTGCTGCTCGGTTTCGGCGGCGGCGGTGGCCAGCTGGGCTACAGCCGCCTGCGGGTCCTTCAGGCCGTCGGGGGTGGTTACGGGCTGCGCGGGGTCGAAAGCGACGGCCGCCATGCCGGGGTTTTGCAGGTCGAACCACTTGGCAAACAGCACCGCGCCCCGGCTGTCGGCGTTGGTGGTTTTGTCCCAGGCCCGGAGCACGGCCGCCGCCTTCTCGGCTGGGGCATTGGGGTACTTTTGCACGGCGGCCAGCAAATCATCCAGAAACCGGTCGGCGGCTTCCATGCCGGTGTTCAGCTTGTAGCCCACCAGCTCGTCGAAGGTGATGGAAGCATCGTCTTTCACCAGGTTCACGGCGCGCTGCGGGCGCAGGGCCATCACCTCGCGGGGGGCCATGTAGGCCGGGAAGTTTTCGGGTTTGAGCACCGGCGGGTAGGTACAGGTCCAGGGGGCATCGTTGGCGTTCTGCACGAAGCCGCTGCGGGGGTTGAACACCTGGGGCAGGTCGGCGTAGGAGTGGTAGGTATTCCAGATGTATTTGGAGGAAGTCCCATCCACGGTGCCATTCCAGAAGTTCCAGTCGCCGCTGCTCCGCTTGGGCACGTTGCCGTTGAACAGGTACAGAATGTTGCCGGCCTGGTCGGCATACACCACGTTGAACATCGGGTTCTGCTGCATTTTCAGAGCCGCCTCGAAGGCTTTCCAGCTCTGGGCCTTGGCCATCTGGTGGTACTGGCTGGCGAAAAAGGCGTTCTCCAGGCCGGCCACCCGCACGGCGTAGGCCTTGCCGTTTTTCTCGCCCAGCACCGGGCCGTGTTTGGAATAGGTGAGGGTGAGGTTTTGGGTGCGCAGGCTGCCATCGGGCTGCCGCACTTTCAGGGCCACGCTCTTTTTGTCGAAGGCCTGCGGCTGGCCGTCCAGCAGGTAGCCCGAGCCTTGCAGCGTCAGCTCGTACCGGTCCGACGCGTCGATGGTGTTCACGGTATGCGTCCAGCCCAGGTGCTCGTTGAAGGCGATGGACAGCGCCGGCGTGCCCACCAGGCCCACGCCGTAGGCATTGAAGCCCGGGGCGGTGAGCTGGGCTTCAAAAAACAGGTAGAAATCGCCCCAGGGCAAATGCGGATTGGCCACCAGCAGGGCGTTTTTCGAAGCCGACTTGGCCGGCGCGATGGCGTAGGAATTGGAGCCCGGCACCAGGGTGCGGGCCACATCCTGGATGTCGTCGGCGGCCAGAAACTCCAGGCACAGCACGCGCGTGGTGTGGGCCAGCACGTCGGGCACAGTGATGGGCAGCACCTGCTTCATGGCCGGGTCAATGGCTTCGGGGTGGGCCTGCGCGTAGGCGTTCACGCCCCGCACAAATGCGTCGAGCCGGGCCTTGTCGGCCCCCTGGTTTTTGGCGTAGTTGCGGCGGGCGGTTTCCGGCAGGTCGAACAGTTGAATTTGCTTGTCGGAGGCGAGGTATTTTTCGCCCCAATACTCAGCGGCCCGGCCGCGCGCCTGGCCATAGAGCCGGAGCAGCAGGTTGGCGTGGTTGTGCATCTGGGCCCAGCCAAACGCGTAGTACATGTCGTTCTCATTGGCGGCGTACACGTGCGGCACGCCGTAGCTGTCCCACAGGATGTCGGTGGCTTTCTGGGCGTGGGCGGGCACACAGCCCAGCAGCACGCCAGCGGCCAAGGTTGCCAGTTTTTGGGGTAGTGAAAACGTCATCAGGTCAGGAGTTGATTGGTACGGGCCGCGCTGGCACGAACGCGCTGTTAAGTAGTTGTGCAAAATTAACCCTGGCAAAAAAGGCAGTCATGCTGAGTTTGTCGAAGCATCTCTCCCGCTTCGTTGAACGGCCCTTGCGAAGCGGTAGAGATGCTTCGACAAGCTCAGCATGACGTGCTAGATTCAATACGTTTACTTCTGCATAAGTACCTATTGAGTAAGCTTTGGACCATATTTTAAGCAACATACAGCAAATCAGGCGCAGTCAAGCCTCTGTCGCTTTCGCTGCCAACAAGCCGGCCGCAAGTGCCCGCTCCCATCCGCGTAATTTTGGGACATTAACGCGGCAGTTGTCGCGCTGGCTGCTCGCGCTTGAGCGCGGGCCGCATTTCCCCGTATAGCTTCTGCACCCCTCCCCCGCCCCGGTTATGGCCGAACCCACCGAAACCTCCGAATTCATCGACTCCACCGCGGTGGCCCTGGCCCAGCTGCGCTGCCCGCGCTGCCACCAGGGCCAGCTGTTCACGCACTCGGCCCTGAACCTGACCAAATTTGCCCAAATGCCCGCCGAGTGCTCCGTGTGCGGCCAGACGTTCGAGCCCGAACCCGGCTTTTATTTCGGCTCGATGTACATCACGTTCGGCTTCAACGTAGCCACCACGCTGGTACTCGGGGTAGCCATTTACTACCTGCTGGGCAACCCCGATACCTGGGTGTACGTGGTCGCCGTCACCGTCGTCACGGTGGTGCTCACGCCGGTTATCCTGCGCTACTCGCGGGCACTGATGCTGTATCTGTTTGGCGGCGCGCAGTACAACAAGAACTGGAAGCGGCGCTGAAATCAGTAGAGCGTCAAGACTTAAAAGTCAGAAAGGCCCATCCAGATTAACGGATGGGCCTTTCTGACTTTTAAGTCTTGACGCTCTACTTCAGCACCTGGGCGCGCCACACGTTGTTGCCGGGGTTGGCATCGGGCAGCAGCTTGGTGGGGTTGAGGCGCACGAGCATGAGCGGCGTGGTGGAGTTGTAGCGGAAGGTCCAGGTGCCGCTGCGCTGCCATACTTCAACCGGCAGGCGCACGCGGGTAGTTTTGCCGCTGGTTTCGGTTACGTCGGCGATGACGGGCATGGCGGCCTGGCCCTTGTTCTCAACGGTGATGAGGGCCCCTTGGGCGGGGTCCTGATTCACGTAAGTTACGGTGGTTACGGCCTGGTCGAGGGTCCAGTTGTTGTACACCCACTCGCGCCAGAACCAGGTCAAATCCTCGCCGCTGGCCTCGTTCATCGTCCGGAAAAAGTCCTTCGGCTGCGGGTGTTTGAAGGCCCAGCGCTTGATGTAGGTGCGGAAAGCGTAATCGAACCGGTCGGGGCCCAAAACCTCGGAGCGCAGCAGAAACAAGCCGTAGCCCATTTTGGCGTAGGCCGCGTAGCCGAGCATGTTGGCGGGCGTCACATCGGGCACGGTGTAGGGTGCCACGGTGCTGGGGTCGGCGATGTAGCGGATATTGCCGAGCACCAGCCGCGTGGTGTCGTTCAGCTGCTTGGCATACTCACCGTTGTTGAAGTCGCCCGACGACAGGATGTTGATGAAGGTATTGAATCCCTCGTCCATCCACGGATATTTCCGCTCGTTCGAGCCCACAATCATCGGGAACCAGTTGTGGCCAAACTCGTGGTCCGTTACGCTATAGAGGTCGGCTTTGCGGGCCTTCACGCCGCAGAATACGATGCCCGGATACTCCATGCCACCCACTACGCCGGCCACGTTCGTCGCCACCGGGTACGTGTATTCGTACCACTGCTTCGAGTTGTATTCAATGCTCTTCTTCACGTATTCCGTCGAGCGGTTCCAGGCCGTATCCTGGGCCGCCTCTACCGGATACAGCGACTGCGCCAGCGACTTACGTCCGCTGGGCAGGTTCATTTTGGCCGCGTCCCACACGAAGGAGGAAGAAGCCGCCCAAGCCACGTCGCGCGCCCGCTGGCACTTGAAGTGCCAGGTCAGGCGGCCGTTTTTGCCGCCGGGCCGCGAGCCGGCCTGCGTCACCTCATCCGCCGAACGCACAATAACCGTTTGGTCCGAGCCGGCGGCTTTGGCCAGGCGGCTTTGCTGGGCGCTGGTCAGCACTTCGGCAGGGTTCACGAGCTCGCCCGAACCGCCCACGAGGTAGTTGGCGGGCACGTTCAGGGTGTAGTCGAAATTGCCATATTCGAGGTAAAACTCGGCCGTGAGGTAGGGCAGCGTGTTCCAGCCCTCCACGTCGTCGTACACGGCCATGCGCGGGTACCACTGCGCCACCTCGAATATTTCGCCATTCTTGGTCTGGAGGCGGCCGAGGCGGTCGGAGCCGTACTCGGGAATGCTGAAGCCGTAGGCGATGTCTATTTTCAGCTTGTCGCCGTTGGGCTTCAGGGCCTCGGGCAGCATGATTTGCATGCGCGTATCGGTCACGCGGTAGTTGGCCTTCAGCTTCTTGCCGTGCAGCTCAATGTTCACGGTTTGCAGCGAGTCGCCGCCCCGGAAGCCGCGCGAGTTGTTGCCGAAGCGCCCGCCGCCCACCGGCGTGATGGCCGCCCCGCGCGAGTCTTCGCGGTACAGGTTCTGGTCGACCTGCAGCCACACGAAGGCCAGCGCATCGGGCGAGTTGTTGGTGTAGGTAATGGCTACGGTAGCACTCACGCGGGCTGTTTTCTCGTCGAGGCGGGCGTCGATTTTGTAGTCGGCCGCGTTCTGCCAATATTCCGCGCCGGGCTGGCCGCCGGCCGTACGCGTAGGCGTGCTCCGCTGCTCAATAAAGCTCGGGTTGAACAGCGTCCGCGAGTCGTAGGCTGGCCCGGTGTTGATGGTTTGGGCCAGGGCCGGGCCGGCCGCCAGCAGGGCCGCGCCCAGCAGGATGGGTAATTTCATTTGACTGTTGAGGAGAGAAAAGCGAAGAATGAATCACACAAAAGAACGTCATGCCGAGCGGAGCCGAGGCCTCTCGCGTGCAGCAGTAAATAAATTACTTGCTCGGTAAAGATGCTTCGGCTGCGCTCAGCATGACGTTCTATTTATTCTGTTCAACTCGCCAAAGATACCCGACGCTCTCACTGCTACCGCAGCCGCTCGCGCACCTGCTCCATCAGCCCGTTCATGGCGGCCGCGTCCATTGCCGGCGCTTCGATAAAGGGCGTGAGAGTGCCCGCCTCATCCACGGCAAAAGCGGCTGGCAGCGGAAGGCGGCCTACTGCGGCTGGTAAGTAGCCCAATAGCGGCAGCAGCCAGAGCAGCAGAAGTTTCATGAAAACCTGGAAGACGAATGCCGCGCCAAGGTACTGCCGGCCCCACCTTTGCGTCCATGTCCAACGCCGCCGCGCCCCTGCCCTACCTCGTGTTTGATTTCGACAGCACCTTCACCCAGGTGGAAGGACTGGATGAGCTGGCCGACATTGCCCTGGCCGGCCGCCCCGACGCGGCCGAGCGCGTGGCCCAAATCCGCGCCCTGACGGACCAGGGCATGGCCGGCGAAATCGGCTTCCAGGAGTCGCTGGCCAAGCGGCTGGCGTTGCTCGGGGCCCACGAGCGGCACTTGGCCCCGCTGGTGGCCCGCCTCCAAACCAAGGTGAGCGAGAGCATTCGGCGCAACGGCAACTTCTTCCGGCAGTTCGCCGACCGGATTTACGTGGTGAGCAGCGGCTTTCGGGAGTTCATCGAGCCGGTGGTGGCCGAGTTCGGCATTCCGGGCAGCCACGTGCTGGCCAATACCTTCACCTTCGATGCCGAGGGCAACATCACCGGCTGCGACCCGGCCAATGTATTGAGCCGCGACGGCGGCAAAATCCGGCAGCTGGTGCTGCTCGATTTAGACGGCCCGGTATACGTACTCGGCGACGGCTACACCGATTACCAGATTCGCGAAGCCGGGCTGGCCCACCGCTTCTACGCCTACACCGAAAACGTGAGCCGCCCCACCGTGGTGGCCCACGCCGACGAAGTGCTGCCCACCTTCGATGAGTTTTTGTACCAACTAAGACTTCCCATGACTTTATCATACCCCAAAAACCGCATTAAAGTCCTGTTGCTGGAAAACCCCGATGCCCGCGCCGCCGAGCTTTTCCGCCAGGAAGGCTACCAGGTGGAGGAAGTGAAGGGCGGCCTCGACGAAGAGGAGCTCATTGCCCGCATCGACGGCGTGAGCCTGCTCGGCATCCGCTCGAAAACGCAGGTGACCCAGCGCGTGCTCGACGCCGCCAACCGGCTCATCGGCATTGGCGCGTTCTGCATCGGCACCAACCAGATTGACCTCCCCGAGGCCATGAAAAGAGGCATTGCCGTGTTCAACGCCCCTTTTTCGAACACCCGCTCGGTGGTGGAGCTGGCCTTGGGCGAAATCATCGTGCTAGCCCGCCGCATTCCGGAGAAGAACCCCAAAATGCACGCCGGCGAGTGGGACAAGTCGGCCAACGGCTCGTTCGAGATTCGCGGCAAAACCCTTGGCATCGTGGGTTACGGCAATATTGGCTCGCAACTATCGGTGGTAGCTGAGGCCGTGGGCATGAAAGTGGTGTACTTCGACGTGGCCGAAAAGCTGCAGCTCGGCAACGCCGTGAAGTGCCGCACGCTGGAAGAATTGCTCGCGCAAGCCGACGTGGTGACGCTGCACATCGACGGCCGCACCGAGAACACCAACTACATCGGCACCGCCGAATTTGCCCTGATGAAGCCCGGCGCGCTGTTCCTCAACAACGCCCGCGGCCATGTGGTGGACGTGCCCGCCCTGGCCGCCGCCCTGCGCAGCGGCCACCTCGGCGGCGCGGCAGTGGACGTGTTCCCCTACGAGCCCAAAACCAACAGCGAAGTGTTTGAGAGCGAGCTGCGCGGCCTGCCCAACGTGCTGCTCACGCCCCACATCGGCGGCAGCACGGCCGAGGCCCAGCGCAACATCGCCGAGTTCGTGCCCGAACGCCTGATGCAGTACATCAACACGGGCAACACCCAGCAGTCGGTTAATTTCCCCAACATTCAGCTGCCCACCCAGCAGGCCCACCGGCTCATCCACATCCACGCCAACGTGCCCGGCGTGCTGGCCAACATCAACAACGTGCTGGCTGCCCACCAGGTCAACATTCTGGGGCAGTACCTGAAAACCAACGAGCAGATTGGCTACGTGATTACCGATATCAACCGCAAATACGACAACGACGTGATTCAGGCCCTGCGTGAGGTGGAGCACACCATCAAATTCCGGGTGCTGTACTAAGGGAGAGCAGTGAGCAAAAGAAACGTCCGGCTAAGCCTGTCGGAGCATCTGTACTGCGCCAGCAACTCATTTTACGATGGTGCTACCGATGCTTGGACTGCTTTTAGCCGGACGTTTCTTTTGTTTGCGGCTTCCCTAACTTCACCGCTGCTTCCCTCCTTTCCAACCGCTTATGAAACGTTTGCTACTGGCGCTGCTGGGCCTGCCCGCCCTGGCCCTGGCTCAGAATCCAACGCCCGCCTACTTCGTGCTGCGCGGCACGCTGCCGGCCGTGCAGAGCCCGGCCAAAGTCTACCTGATTCGAGAAACGGCGCAGGGTAACTACCTGGCCGACTCGGTGGCGGTGAAAAACGGGGCCTTCGTATTGCGCGGCTCGGTGGCCACGCCCGAAAAGGCCCGACTGGCGCAGGTGCGCCGCGGGCAGCAAGGCCGCCTCTACAACGGCTTGGCCGACAACGCGGTTTTTTACCTCGAAAAAGGCACCACTGTTTTCACCTCACCCGATTCGCTGGCGCACGCGCAGCCAACCGGGTCGCCCCTCTCACTCGACTACCGGGAGCTGAATACCCGCCTGGGGCCGGTGCAGTTGCAGCAGGCCGCGCTCGATGCGCAGTATCGGGCGGCTTCGCCCGAAACCCGGGCTTCCGTAGCTTTCCGCCAGCGCTACACCCCGCGCTACTACGAGCTGCAGGCGCAGTCGACAAGCATCCTCACCGACTTTATCAAGGCGCATCCCGGCTCGCTGCTTAGTCTGGCCTCAATACAGGAGCTGGTGGGCCTGATTCCGACCTATGCCAGCGCGGCCCCCTTGTTTGCGCTGCTGAGCCCCGAGGTGCAGCACAGCCCCGACGGCCAGCGCTTTGCCCAGCGCCTGCAGCAGCTGCAGCGCGTGGCCGTGGGGGCTCCGGCTCCCGACTTCGAGCTGCCCACGCCCGATGGCCAGCGCGTGACTCTGGCCAGCTTCCGGGGCAAGTACGTGTTGCTCGATTTCTGGGCCAGCTGGTGCGGCCCCTGCCGCCGCGAAAGCCCCGAAGTGGTGCAGCTCTATCAGCAGTTCAAGAACCGCAACTTTGAGATTCTGGGCGTGAGCATTGATGTGGCCAGCGCCCGCAGCCAGTGGCTCAAAGCCATTGCCGACGACCACCTGACCTGGACCCAGACCTCGGACCTGCGCCCCGACAACGTAGCCGCTACCCGCTACAGTGTCGCGGCCGTTCCGCAAAATTTCCTCATCGACCCTACTGGCAAAATCGTGGCCACCAACCTGCACGGCGACGAGCTGAAGGCCACGTTGACGCGGCTGCTCCCCTAGCCTACCTTGGTGAGCGCTGAACCAGCTTAGGCGCTGCCGGAAGCCCGCTGGCGCGCCGCTAACTGCCGTTATGGCCGTACCCAGGCGCAGGATGTAGGTGCCGACGGGCAATTCGGGCCGAGCAGTGAGAACCAAGGAGCGGGCATCGTTGAGAGTAGCGAGGCGAAACAGGCATTTGATAAGAAGCAATGCTCCCCTTGGGAAAGACCAGCTTACGTTGCGACCTTTTTGATGATGCGATACGCTCTACGAAACCCTGGCAGTGTTTTTTCCTTCGCTTAGCCGGGAGGCTTCCTTGAACGCTTTTAACTAATCATCGCCCCAAATCGACCATTAGTCGACGCAAATCCCTTGGTGGCGGGAATGTTGAGGGAGGAGCCTTCGACCGGGCCTAATTTGCCGCCGCGTCACGGAAGCGCAGTGGCCCATTGCGGTGCGCGACTTACGGGCCCGTCACTTCAGCCCTTGCCCCTTATGTCCTATCGCTACTTACTGGCCTTGCTGCTATTGGTTCCTATCCTGGGCCAGGCCCAGATAACCCCCATCGTCAGCTCCTGGCTTGTGAACACCACCGGGGCCACCGGCTACAACGGCATTCTGAGCAACGTGCAGCGCGTGCAGTACTCCACCGGCAACGTGTACATCACCTGCACGGGCATTCCGAGCTACACGATTGGCCCCAATTGGGGCAACAACCCCAACACCCCCACAAACCAGAACTTCGTCTTCAAAATCACCCGCACACCCACGCGCAACCCCGGCACGGCCACGGCCACGCCCCTGGGCCACACCGGCATCTGGAGCAACGGTGTGAGCATGTACAACGCCTGGGACGCCATGAGCTACAACAACGGCGGGGTGTGGCGGCAGAATGCCATCGTGGTAGAAGGCCCCGGGTTTGACTCCTGCCTCGGTCACCCGGCCCCCAACGGCGAGTACCATCACCACCTCAACCCGAAGTGCTTGTACAACGACCGCGACAGCTCCCGGCACTCCCCGCTCATCGGCTTTGCCCTCGACGGCTACCCCATCTACGGGGCTTATGCCTATGCCAACCCCAACACCCCTGGTACCCTGAAAAGCATGCGCAGCTCGTACCGGGCCCGCAACATCACCACCCGCACCACCCTGCCCGACGGCAGCCCGGCCAGCCAGGCCGGCCCGGCCGTGAGCACGGCCAAGCCCCTTGGGTATTACCTGGAGGACTTTGAGTACGTAGCCGGGCGCGGCGATTTAGACGAGCACAACGGCCGCTTCGGCGTGACGCCGGAATACCCCCAGGGCACCTACGCCTACTTCGTCACCATCAACAGCCAGTACGCCGGGGCTTACCCCTACACCACCGGCCTCACCTACTACGGCGTCGTTCCGGCCGGGGCCACCGGCCCGCAATCGGGCCACGCCGTGGTGAATGAGCCGGTGACGACCTACGTCGTGACGGCCACCTTCCTGGCCGCCGGCCTACGGGTGAGCGTGTACCCCAACCCGGCCAGCAGCAGCCTGACCGTAGCCCCCGAGGGCGGCGTGGCCAACGACCTGCAGGCGAGGCTGTATAACCCGCTGGGCCAACCCGTTACGGCAGCAGCCGGGCTTCACCCCTCGGTACCCGCCAAGCTCGATTTATCCGGCCTCGCGGCCGGCGTTTACTTTCTGAAGGTAACTGGCTCGGGCGTGGCCGCCACGCAAAAGGTCGTGGTAACGCACTGACGGTTTGCGCGTCGCGCGTCGCTACCGAGCGGCGGGGCCTGCACCACGCTACTCCGGCCCTTGTTGCACGATGCTGATGCTCATTTCGGCCCGGACCGCAAACCCCAGCGCCCGATAGACTTTTATGGCCGCCGCATTGTCAGTTTTTACGTGAAGGAATGGAATGCCGCCCGCTGCCTGAATGCGCTGCGCCTGATAGCGAAGCAGGTGGCTGGCGTAGCCGCGGCCCACGTAGTCGGGGTGGGTGCACACGGCGCTGATTTCGGCGTAAGGCGCGGGGTGCAGCCGCTGGCCGGCCATGGCCACCAGCTCCTCGCCATCAAAAACCCCCAGATAATGCCCAAATGCCGCGGTATTACTGAAAAATGGGCCCGGATTAGTACGCCTGGTGAGGGCCAGCATCGCGGGCACATGTTCCGGGGCCAGCGGCACTAATTCTGACTCGCCCAATAGGCGGGCGACGGGCTGCTCCAGCACCAGCTGGTACACTTGCATTTGTTGCACCAGTTGCCACCGCGCCGGGGTTTCCAGCGCCACGCGGCTTATTACTCCGAGGCGGCGGTCGGCCGGCACCAGCGCGCGCAGGGCCTCAAACGCCTGATTGGCCGGCGCTTCGAACCCGATAAAGGGCGACACATCCGCCGCAAAGAATTTCACCTGCTCCGAGCCGTGCGCCAGCTGCTTGTTGCCGGAAACCAACGCATTCCAAGCCGGATTATCGAGTACGTGGGCCATTATTATCGGGGAGATTGAAGCGCGAAACTGCGTTGAAAAATAGCAATCGAGGCTGTTCTCGGGGGCCAAAGCGGAATTTTGGCCTACCCGCGCCGAAGCAGCCGCCCTATAGTCGCTCGCGCACCTGGCGCAGCACGCGCTCTACTTCGTTGCGCATGGGGCCGCTCTGCACGACGTGGTTGTTGTTCAGGAAGCTGAAGGCCACCAGCCGGCCGCTTTTGGTGCGCAGGTAGCCGCACACATTCAGGTTGTTGCTGAGCGTGCCGGTTTTGCCCCACACCCAGGGGCCGGCGGTATCGTGGTAGCGCTTGCGCAGGGTACCCTGGCCGCCCCCGGCCGCCAGCAAACTCAGCAGGCGGCGCTCGGGCAGCTCCTGGTGCAGCTTGAGGAGCAGGCCGGTGAGGGTGCGGGGCGTGACGAGATTAAGGCGCGAGAGCCCCGAGCCATCGACCCACAGCACGGGGTCGGGCAGCGTGCCAAGCAGGTTTTTGCGGGCGTAGCGAATCACGCGGCCGGTGCTGAGCGAGTCGCGGTAGCCAATTTTGGTGCTGCACATCAGCAGCAGCTGCTCGGCCAGAAAATTGTCGCTCACGCGCAGCATGCGGCGGTAAAGCGAGTCGACCCGCAGCCCGTACAGCGTGCGGATGGAGTCCTGCCCCGGCCGGGGCTGCCACGCGGCGCTGCTGGTGGCCCGGCGCAGGGTGTCGCCCAGCAGCCGCAGCATCAGCCCGCGGCTCGTCACGAAGGGCGTTTCATCGACCCACTTTTTAGCGGTGGGCAGTACATAAAAGCGGTTTTCGTGCAGCGCGCGAATAATGTGGGTATCGGCGTCGAGGCCGGGCGTGCGCAGGTCGGCCGGGGCCGGGCCTACCAGCGGCGCAAAGTAGCGCGGCAGCACCCGAATGCGCGACTGCGCCGGTACCGCCGGCCGCACGGCCGCCACGCCGCCGTGGCGTACCGGCGCGGGCGGAGTGGCATAGAAGCGCACCGTGTTGCCGTAGATGGGGAAGGCCGTGCGCTCGGGCTGGAAGTAGTAGCCGTAGTCGTCCCAGGTCCAGCCGGGGCCGAAGGGAGCGACGGCAGCAATATCGCAGTAGGCTAAGGTGCGCTCGGGCCGGTTCAGCAGGAAGCTGAAGGCGCGGCGGTTGGGCACGTCGCCGTGCAGCAGCGTCGGGTCGCCGGTGCCTTGGAAAAAGAGTGTATCGTGGCGGCTGAAGTAACGCAGGCTGGGCAGCGAATCGGTGAGAATGTGCAGGCCGGCGTAGAGGCTGAATAGCTTCATGGTGCTGGCCGGCGTGAAGTATTTGGCCTCCTGGTAGCCGTAGAATGGGCGGGCGCTGTCGGCGTAGGCCAGGCTCAAACCCACCTGGTGCTGGCGCAGGATGGTCGAGGCCGCCAGCAGCGAATCGAGCCAGGGCAGCGGATGGCCGGCCTGCACCGCCGAAAGCGCAGCGGCCGGCTTATCGGTGGCCGACTGGGCGCAGGCCGATAATTGGGTAATGCCCAAAGTGAGCAGCAGGAAATAGAACGGGCGTAGCATCGGTCGCAACTTACGCAGCAAACGGGGCTGGGGTGGCTTTTCGGGTTCGAATAAATGACGGAACGAACGGCTGTGGTCCCGTGGTCACCGCTTTCGGGCGCTTGGTCAAATCAACTGGGAGCTGGCGGCGTAGTGGGCGGCTTGGGCCGCAATCAACCCTTAGGCAAACAACTTCAACTGGCTGCGCCTGCTGGCCATTCCGGCCGCACTGTGCTGTGCTTCCACGGCATCATACCCTTCGAACCTGACGCATCCACAACACGGAGTGCAGCAACCTGCTCGGCGAATTGGTGGTGAACCTACGCCTGTTTCGGAGGCGACTGCTGTTTTTCATCTCCGGCACCGTGAGCATCATGGCCCCGGCGCACGTCGGGGTCATTGCCGGCAACCTGCTGCACGTGGGCCGCTGTCAAGTGCCCATCAGCAAGCTGCGGCGGGCGCAGGTGCAGGCCTGGTTCAGTGGCGGCGGGCCAGGAAGCAGCGCGTAAACAGGGCATGGGCGGCGCGCTGCCGGTCAGGAAACGCACATAATTGGCGCTTATTCTTGTGGTTTCTCATTCCTGTTGGCAAGCGAAGTCGCCTGAAAATTCTCGTGGTCGAAGTTGAAGTCGCCCTGCGGAATAGCCACCAAGTCTTCTTCTTTTTGCTGCCGGCTTAGGTAAAAAACCAGCCCGACGATGGTGACCAGAAAAATCGCGCTGATAATGGTCGTACTGATGCCCAGCCCACCATCTTTCGGGGCCTGCGTCAGCCAGTCGCCCAAAGAAGCGCCCAGCGGACGCGTGAGAATGTAGGCCGCCCAGAAGGCCAGCACCGCATTCAGCTGCAGGTAGCGGTAGGCCAGGAACGTCACGGCGATGAGCCCGCCAAAGAGCAGGGCCGACTTTACGTAACCCAGACCCATGCTTTCGCCGATGAGGTCGCCGGCCGATGTGCCCAGGGCAAACGTGCACAGAATGGCCGCCCAGTAAAACAGCTCGCGCCTGGTGGTTTCGATGCTGTGCACGGACAAAGTCTTTTCACTGGCATACCAGAGGGCGAATACGAGAACCAGCGCGGCGGCAAACAGGATGGTGGTGGTGACGAGGCTGACGCCGAAGTTGTCGACCAGGTTATCCGAAATCAGCGTCCCGACGATGCTCACGAAGACCACGACCGTCCAGTACAGGGCCGGTACGTAGCGGTGGGCCCGCAGCTGCAGCAACAGGGCCACGACCAGCAGGCCCGCCATGAGCAAGGAAGTATTCGAGAGGCCGAGCTTCAGATTAAAGGCGAGAAAGTCGGCGGCCGTCTCCCCGACGGTGGTGGCCATAATCTTGATAATCCAGAAAATCAGCGTCACCGCCGGCACCTTGTTGAGCATTTTCATTCGCGTCGCTGGTTAAGTTATTGAATCAGATTGATAGCCTCAAGGCCCGGTCTGGGCACTAGTTAGGGCAGCTTATACTCGTACACTGCGCCTTGCTCCGTAGTGAGCAGCAACGTCTGGTTGTCTTTGAAGGCAGCGCCCTCGGTCTGGCCGGCCCCGGCCAGGCTGAATTGGCGGGGCGTGGCTTTCAGCACATCGGCCCACGAGTTGCCATCCAGCACGAATAATTCGCCGCGCGCCAGCAGCACCAGCCGGTGGCCGTCGGGGCGCAGGGCCGCATCAGTCACCTGGCCGGGAATGGCCAGGGAAGTAACCAGCTTGGCGGTATAGCGGCCGGGCTGGTCGGGCACGGTGTATACCTTGCTGATGCGCTGCTGGCCCCGGTCCTTGGTAAAAAGCCACACCTTCCCATCGCGCCAGAGGCTGGCTTCCACATCGAAGTTGCGCTGCTCCGGGGCGGGCGGAAAGGCCTTTTGGTCGGGGTACACAAAGCGGATGGCCCCGACCGAGCCGGGGTGGTCCGGCCGGAACCGGTAGATGGCCAGGTCGCGACGCTCGTTTTTGTTGTTGCCGCAGTCGCCCACGTAGTAGTTGCCCCGGAAGTCGCGGCTCAGGCTTTCCCAGTCGGTGTTGGGCGCGCCCACGTCCACGGTGCCGAGCAGGTGGCCGGTGGCGTTGAGGTGGAACAAGCGGGGCGGGTTGCCGTTGTCGCCGAAGCTGTAATACGTGCCGGCCGGCTCGGCCGGGGCCAGCCCCGAGCTTTCCGGCACCACCCCGGCCACCGAACCCACCGTGCGCAAGCCGGCGGCGACCGGGCCCGCGTCAAATAGAGGGGCCCGGTGTGCGGCCACAAGTGCACGAGCCGGGCGATGGGTCGCCAGCGGGCCGGCAGCTATGAGCAGCAGCGCCAGGGCAATCGGGCCAGGGAAAATAATACGCATGAAGCCGGGAAGGTTGATAAGTGCCCGCTATACGCAACGGCCGGAGTCGGGTACGGAAGAGCTGCATCGTCTTCCAGCACTGCTCACTCAAAGCGCTGGCCGGCGAGCAGCAGTAGCATTATTCGCTGGTAACCGCAAGGGACAAGCCTACCCCCGGACAGTACGAAAGGGCGCAATGAGGGCGTCGGCTATAACCGCCGTGGGACGGTCCCGTAAGGGCAGCACACCCTACGCTTGACTCCGCGCGCTCGATGAGAAAATTTTTCCTTTATGTGGTACTGGCCGTGGCCGCAACCTTGCCGGGCTTTTACCTGCGCCTGAGCCACCTACACGTCGCGCCCCTGCTCGAAGCCGCCATTTTCTTCGTGGCCATTCTCGGGGCGGGGTTCCTGCTCTCGTGGGGCGCGGAGGCGGCCGAGGAGCACGTCTCGCAGGGCCTGGTTATCGGGGTGCTGGCCCTGGTGACCGTCCTGCCCGAATACGCAGTGGACCTCTACTACACCTACCAGGCCGGCCTGCACCCCGGCTCGGCCTACGCCGGCTTCGCGGCCGCCAACATGACCGGAGCCAACCGCCTGCTCATCGGGGCAGGCTGGCCGCTCATCGTGGGGCTTTATTGGTGGCACAGCGGCAAAAAGGCCGTCGAGCTAAGCTGGGACAACGCCGCTGAAATCGCCTACCTGGCCCTGGCCAGCCTCTATTCCTTCGTCATCGTGTGGAAGGGCCGCATTGGGCTCATCGATTGCGTGGTGCTGGTGGGCATCTTCGCCGCCTACCTCTGGCGGCTGAGCAAGTTGGCCAAAGCCGACCACGACGCAGCAGAAGAAGCGGAGGACGACGACGACGAGGTAGGCCCGGCGGCAGCCCTGGCTACCCTGCCCGTCCGGCAGCAATGGCTGATTATGGGCGTGCTGACGCTGGTGGCCGTGGCCGTCATCGTGATGGCCGCCGAGCCATTCGCGGAATCGCTGCTCGCGGCCGGTCGCCAGTTGGGCGTCAACCAGTTTCTGCTGGTGCAATGGGTCGCGCCCTTTGCCAGCGAAGTGCCCGAGGTGGTGCTGGTGGTGCTCTTCGTGCTCAACAATCGCCCCACGGCCGCCCTCGGGGCCCTGGTCAGCGACAAAATCAACCAGTGGACGCTGCTCGTGGGCATGATTCCGGTGGTGTACGCCGTCGGAGCTGGCCACCTGACCAGCTTCCCGCTCGATGCCCGCCAGCACGAGGAATTCTTCCTCACAGCGGCCCAATCTCTGTTTGCCGTGGCGCTGCTGCTGCGCCTGCGCCTGAGCTTGGCCAGCGCCGTTACGCTGCTGTCTCTTTTCGTTGTGCAGTTCGGGCTGGCTTTTGCGTTTCAACACGACGAGGGCCGCACCATTCAGGTGCTCACCGGCATGGGCTGGCTCTACCTGGCCTTGGCGGGGGGCCTCTTTTTCTGGAACCGCCAAGGGCTGCGGCAGTACCTGCGCGTGGGCCTGCTGGCCCGCCCAGCGCTGGCCGAGCCGCAAAACCCGCGCGGCCCAGGGCATGCGCCAAGTCCTCACCACCCCGCTGACCAGTAATCAGGGCGAGAGCATCGCGCGCTCAAACCTATACTAGCAGCACGCCAATGCTTTAACGCCCAATAATGCCGCCCAATACCACTTGCTGCGCCGGCCAGCCAAAGCTTGGAGGATGGCAGCGGCGGCACCAGCGTTCGGGCGCTGGCCTAGCGCTCAATGTGCTTCACCTTGGCCTCGTCCAAATCGAGCTGGGCTTCCTGCTGGCGCAGCACTTCGTCGTCGAACGAGTCGTGGTGGCGCAGGTGGGCCAGGGCCTCGCGCTCCACACGCAGCACGTCGAGCAGCACGCGGTGGTATTGGCGCAGGACGTCGCGGCCCGACTGGTCGGTTTCGAGCGAGTTGAGCGTGCGGGTAGTGAGGCTGACTTCCGTTTCAAGGCGCTGCCGGAGGCGGGCGATTAGCTCATTGTCCTGGTTTTCGGCGGCCTGATGGGCTTGCAGGTGTTTCACGGCAGCCTGGCGCAGGTGCAGGCGCACGCTGGCTTCCTGCTCTTCGAGCGGGATGCGGTCTTCGAGCGCCGCAATTTTGGTGAAGCGGACGATGAGCGGCAGCGTGAGCCCCTGAAATACCAGCGTCACCAGTATCACCACGAAGGTGATGAACAAAATGAGGTTGCGCTGCGGAAAAGCCTGCCCGTTGGCCAGCAGCGGCACCGACAGGGCCGCCGCCAACGACACCACCCCGCGCATGCCGGCCCACCCCAGCACCAACGGTCCCTGCCAGCCGGGGCTGGGCTCGCTGGCCCGCACGCGCCGGCTCAGCCAGCGCGGCAGAAAGGCCCCCGGGTACACCCACAGCAGCCGGACGGCGATGACCACCCCACTCATCAGCAGCCCATATATAATCGCCTGCCCCAGGGAATAGCTGCCCAGGCCTCCCACCGCGATGGGCAGCTGCAGGCCGATGAGAATAAAGACCAGCGCGTTGAGCACAAACACCACGCTCGCCCACGAGCTCGTGGCCTGCAGGCGCGTGTTGGCATCGAACACCCGGTGCGAGAAATACGACATCAGCAGTCCCCCGCTCACCACGGCCAGCACCCCCGACACGTTCAACTCCTCGGCCAGCAGGTACATCACGTAGGGTGCCATAAATGTGAGCGCCGTGTTGATGCTGGGCGTGGTAGGCAGGTACTTGTGAATGAGGTAGAAGCCGCCCGCCACCACCAGCCCCACGGCCAGCCCGCCCCCGGCCACCAGCAGGAAACTCACCGCCGCCTGCTGCCACACAAAGGTGCCCGACACCACCGCCGCCAGGGCAAACTGAAACACAATCAGGCTGCTGGCGTCGTTCAGCAGCCCCTCGCCTTCCACAATGGAGGTGATGCGCTTGGGTACGCTCACGTCTTTGAGCACCGTGGCGGCGGCCACGGCATCGGGTGGCGAGATAATGCCGCCCAGCAGAAAGCCCAGCGCCAGCGTGAAGCCCGGAATGAGCCAATGGGCCACCACCGCCACAATGCCCGAGGTGAACACCACCAGCCCAAAGGCCAGCAGCACAATGGGCCGCCGCCAGCGCCAGAAGTCGTGCCAGGCGATGTACCACGCCCCTTCGTAGAGCAGCGGCGGCAGAAACACCAGAAAAATAACCTCGGGCGCAATGTGTATCTCCGGCAACCCCGGTACAAAACTCAGCCCCAGCCCGCCCAGCACCAGAAAAATGGGATAGGAAATACCCAGCTTCTGCCCCAGCATCACCAGCAGAAACGTTGCGAAGAGCAGGGTGAGCAGAAGAAGGAGACTGGAATGCAGCATGGGCATCAGGTTGGGTTGAACAACCCAAAGAAACGCCTATCTGCGCAAGTCCGCGAAAAGTTGGGCCGGGTAAGCCCGTCAGGCAGAACTACAGGCCGTCATGTCGGGTGTAGCCGAGGCAACTCACGTGCTTCGGTCATTTATTCACTGCAAACAGTGGGAGCAAGATGCTTCGGCTACGCTCGGCATGACGGTCTAATCTGCCAGCCAGTAGCCTACCGATGCCACAGCTGCCGGCCCGTTGTCGGACGCTTGGGCCTATCGAAAATCACCACGTAGAGCACGCCAAGCAAGGGAACGAGCAACAAGGCAACCAGCAAGCGGAGGTGCCAGTAGTGGACCGGACTCAGGCCCCAGGCATGAACGAGGTGATTGATGAAATGTGCCATGAATAAATGTACTCATTTCCAGCCGCTTTGCAATCCTTTGCCTTGAGCGGCGCGCCGTTTTTTTAACTGCGCGCATGGGCTCTGGTTTGATGGGCTTTGGCTGGCCCGGACAGCAGTTTCGCCGCCCGGCCCGGCCCGCGCCCTGCATATTTTCCCGCATGCCAAATTCGGGTGCCGTACTTTTGACTCCCGTCATGCCCGAACGCTCAATCCCCTCCCCCAGCGCGTCGGCAGCGAAATATATTTTCGTTACCGGCGGCGTCACTTCTTCACTCGGCAAAGGAATCATTTCCGCCTCGCTGGCCAAGCTTTTGCAGGCCCGCGGGTTCCGAGTCACCATCCAGAAGTTCGACCCTTACATCAACATCGACCCCGGTACGCTGAACCCGTACGAGCACGGCGAGTGCTACGTGACCGACGACGGGGCCGAAACCGACCTCGACCTCGGCCACTACGAGCGGTTCCTGAACACGCCCACCTCGCAGGCCAACAACGTTACCACCGGCCGCATCTACGACCACGTCATCCGCCGCGAGCGCGAGGGCGCGTTCCTCGGCAAAACCGTGCAGGTGGTGCCCCACATCACCGACGAGATTAAGCGGCGCATGCTGCTGCTGGGCCAGAACGGCCAGTTCGACGTGGTGATTACCGAAATCGGCGGCTGCATCGGCGACATCGAAAGCCTGCCCTTCGTGGAGGCCGTGCGCCAGCTCCGCTGGGAGCTGCCCGATGCCGACTCGCTGGTCATTCACCTCACGCTGGTGCCGTATTTGAAGGCCGCCGGCGAGCTCAAAACTAAGCCCACCCAGCACTCGGTTCGCGACCTGCGCGAGGCCGGTCTGCAGCCCGACATCCTGGTGTGCCGCACCGAGCACCCCATGCCGGCCGAGATGCGCCGCAAAATCGCGCTGTTCTGCAACGTCAAAATCAACTCGGTTATCGAAAGCCTCGATGCCGACAGCATCTACTCGGTGCCCCTGCTGATGCGCAAAGAGGGCCTCGATGAGCGCGTCATCAAGCGCCTGAAACTGACCGGCGGCACGTTGCAGCCCGATTTGGAAGCCTGGAAAGACTTCCTGGGCAAGCTGAAAAACCCGACCGAGGAAGTGACCATTGCCCTGGTGGGCAAGTACGTGGAGCTACCCGACGCCTACAAATCCATCAACGAAGCTTTCGTGCACGCCGGCGCTCAAAACGAGTGCAAGGTGACGGTGCGCAGCATCCAGTCCGACAACATCACGCCCGAAAACATTGCCGCGCTGCTGCACGGCTGCGACGGCGTACTGGTGGCTCCCGGCTTCGGCGAGCGGGGTTTCGAGGGCAAAATCGTGGCCGTGAAATATGTGCGGGAGAATAATATCCCGTTCTTCGGCATTTGCCTGGGCATGCAGGTGGCGGTGGTGGAATACGCCCGCAACGTGCTGGGCCTGCCCCACGCCAACTCCACCGAGATGGACGCCCTCACCCCCGACCCCGTCATCGCCATGATGGAGGAGCAGAAGAGCATCACCCAAAAAGGTGGCACCATGCGCCTCGGGGCCTACGCCTGCGACCTGCGCCGGGGCTCGAAAGCCGCTAAGGCCTATGCCCGCAACCACATCAGCGAGCGCCACCGCCACCGCTACGAGTTTAATAACCAGTACCTGCAGCAGTTCGAGGACTCGGGCCTGCAAGCCACCGGCACCAACCCCGAAACCGGCCTGGTCGAAGTAATTGAGCTTCCCACGCACCCTTGGTTCGTGGCTGGCCAGTTCCACCCCGAGCTGAAAAGCACCGTGGAGCAACCGCACCCGCTGTTCGTGCGCTTTGTGCGGGCCGCTATTCAGCACCGCAAGGGGTAGGACGCCTGCGATTAATGAAGTCGCCTGTCATCCTGCGCCCAGCGAAGGACCTTATCACCGCAGAGCTGTTTGCTGTAATATCAAACGTTCAACCGCGATGAGGTCCTTTGCTGGGCGCAGGATGAGAGGCGACTTTATTCTTAATTCCTCATTCTTCCTTAAGCACAGCGTCCCGCCGTACCTTTGCCCCTTCGCAACCTTTTTTACTAATGGATAGAAATTCAGCAACCGGCCTGTTCCTTATTTCGGCCTTGCTCCTCGTGTACCTGTTCTTCTTCAGCCCGAAGAACCCGGATGAAAAACCCGCCGGCAAAACCCCACCCGCGACCACCACTGCCGCCAAAGCACCCACGACGCCCGCCGCAACTACGGCCATGGTACCGGAAGTTGCGCTCGACACCACGGCGGGCCCGGCCAGGGATGTCACCCTGGCCAACGAGAACATCACCGTCACCTTCTCGACCCGCGGCGGCCGCATCACGGCCGTGCGGATGAATAAATACAAGACGTTCTTCGGGAAGCCGCTCGATTTGTTCGATGCCAACAGTGCCCGCATGGACACCAAGTTCCGGACCGTTGATGGCAAGACCATCAAGTTTTCGGATTTGAATTTCCAGGCTGTGCCGTCGCAGACGGCCGCGGGCTCGGTGCTCACGCTGAGCGCGCCGGTGGCCGGTGGCAGCATTGTGCAGACGTATTCGCTGCCCGCCAATAGCTTCGAAGTGAAGTACGACCTGCGCCTGCTGGGCCTGGAGCGCACCGTAGCCCAGGAGCCGCTCACCTTCACTTTCGTGGACCAGGTGCGCCAGACCGAGCAGGACCTCAAGCAGAACCGCAACAACACCACCATCAACCACTACCTGGCCACCGGCGACCAGGGCTCGTTGGCCGTAACCAGTGAGAAGCCCGAGGAATACAAGGCCGCCGGCCCCGTGAAATGGGCCGCGCACAAGCACGACTTTTTCGTGGCCGGCTTCATCGCCGACCAGCAGCCCTTCGCGGGCGGTGCCTTCAACGCCGACGTAAACCTGGAAGACTCCACGACCATCAAAACTCTGAGCTCGACGTTGACCATTCCGGTGGCCGAGGTGGAGCAGGGCCGCGGCCAGTACCGTTTTTTCTTCGGCCCGAACTCGTTCAACCTGCTCAAGGCCGTAACGCCTGAGTTCGACCGCAACGTGTACCTCGGCTGGGGCCTGTTCCGCTGGGTAAACCGGTTTATCGTGTTGCCGGTGTTCCACTTCCTGGAACAGTACATCAGCTCCTACGGCCTGATTATCGCGCTACTGGTACTGCTCATCAAGCTCGTAACCTGGCCGCTTACCTACAAAAGCTACGAGAGCCAGGCCCGCATGAAAGTGCTGAAGCCGGAGATTGACGAGCTGAAAGCCAAGTACGGCGACGATGTCACCAAGGTGCAGCAGGAAACCCAGAAGCTGTACTCCACCTTCGGGGTGAGCCCGCTGGGCGGCTGCGTGCCGCAGCTGCTCACGCTGCCGATTCTGTTCGCCATGTTCCAGTTCTTTCCCAACGCGATTGAGCTGCGCCAGCAAAGCTTCCTGTGGGCCAAGGATTTGAGCAGCTACGACGTGTTCATGAAGCTGCCCTTCTACGTGAAATGGTACGGCGACCACGTTTCGATGTTCACGCTGATGATGACGGCCTCGACCCTGCTCATGACCTGGCAGAGCAACCAGACCAACACGGCCATGCAGGGCCCGATGAAGACCTACAGCTACCTGATGCCCATCATCTTCCTGTTCGTGCTGAACAGCTTCGCGGCGGGCCTCACCTGGTATTACTTCGTGTCCAACGTCATCACCTTCGCCCAGCAGGCCATCACCAAAACCTTCGTGGATGACACCAAAATCCGCGCCCAGCTCGACGCCAACAAAATCAAGAACAAGGACAAGAAGCCCAGCGGCATTCAGGGCCGCATTGCCGAGGCCATGAAAGCGGCGCAGGAGCGCGAAGCCCAGGCCAAGCGCAAGTCGTAGCAGCCAGAATCTCTGCCCCAAAAAGGAACGTCATGCTTCGACTTCGCTCAGCATGACGTTCTGCTTTACCACCCAAACCGGCAATACCGAAACCGCAGGCATGGTTTTCGTATTGCCGGTTTTTTGTGCGCCTATTTTTACGCACTCATTTCATCACCCCAACCGCCATGCGCTTTCTCACGCTCCTGCTGCTCCTCAGCTCCTTCGGTTTCAGCATGGTGCTACCAGCCTGTGCGCAGCGCCCCGGCATCCATAAAACCAAGGCAAAGAAAACGGCCGCCAAGCCCGCTCCAACTACCGCCGGCCCGGCCTTCACCTTCGAGCGCACACCCTGCAACGGCACCTGCCCCGGCTATAAAATGGCCGTATATGCCGACGGCCGCGTGGCTTACGAAGGCAGCCGCGCCGTGCCGATGATGGGCAAAAAAGAGCTGCAAATGCCCGCCAGCGCCGTGGCGGCGCTACTGGCCCAAGCCCGGCAGGCACACTTCGAAAAATTTGAGAAGCGCTACGCGGGCTACACCTCCGACCTGCCCGGCACCATCATCGGCATGCGCCAGCCCGATGGCTCGCTGAAAACCGTGACGGTGGAAGAAGGCGCACCAGACAACGTGAAAAGCCTCTTCGCCGTCTTCGGCACCCAGCTCGACCAACTGGCGCAGCTGAATGGGTTGGAGAAGTAGCGCCGCCGGCATGCTTCGCCGCGTTCAGCCCAACCGTTTGAGTGGCGAAACCACATTTACCAAATTACCGGAACACCGCCCGGAATGCCCGCAACGCCGCCGGATGGTAGATGGTGGCATGCGTTTCCTGCGGCATGGCCTCGTAGTGCCAGTGGCCGGCGCGCGGGCCAGCGGCCTGCACCAGCCGGCGCGTAACTGCTGTGTCGCCCTGGCTACTGGTAGCTAGGTACACGCCAACGGCCGGGCGGCCAGGCACCTTTAGCCGGGTGGCAGCCTCCTTGGCCAGTTGGCCGTTATTCCACCACAGGCTGGGGTCGAAGGCGAGGTAGGTATTGAACAGCTTGGGCTCCAGCAGCAGGGTTTCGACCACGAACAGCCCGGCCAGCGACTCGCCCACGATGGCCGTTTCGGCCGTGGTGCGGTAGCGTTGCTTCACCAGGGGCATCAACTCCTCGCGGATGAACTGCCGGTACGCGGCCGAGCCGCCCACTTTGGGCGCGATTTTGCGGTCCTCGGCGCTGGTAGTTGGCCCCGTCAGGTCGCGCCGCCGCTGGGTGTTTTCGATGCCGACCAGGATGAAGGGCCGCATCGTGCCATTGCCCGTCAATACCTGCACCAGCCCGGCGACGTGCAGAAAATCCTCGCCAATCCCGCCGTCGGGCATGTACAGCACCGGCAGTCGTAGCGCGGCTGAGTCGATATAAGCCGGCGGCAAGTACACGTTGATGCGCCGGGTTTCGCCCAGTGCTCTCGATTCGAGCGTGAAGGTTTGGCCGATGCTTAATGGGCTCGCTGCGGAAATCGGACTGGTGGCCTGCGCGTGCACGCCCTGCTCCGCGGCCACCGCCAGCACTACAGCCCCGAGCAAAATCAACAAATTCCGCATCATCAGTTTCATGTTGTGAATGGCTACTCCTTGCGCACCCGTTCCAGCAGCAGCTGGTTCATGGGGTTCGGGGTGAGGCCACGCACGTTGTTCTGCGTCAGGCGCACTACCTCGTCGTAATACAGGCTGATAACGGGCGACTCTTCCACCACAATGCGGTCCATGGCCTGGTAGAGCGCCGTGCGTTTGGCCACGTCCTGGGTACGGCGGGCTTCGTCGTATAGTTTATCGTAAGCCGCGTTTTTGAAGTGGGTTTTGTCGGGGCCGGCGGGGCTGAAATTGGGGCTGTAGAACAGGGCCAGGTAGTTTTCGGCATCGGGATAATCACCGAGCCAGCTCTTGGCGAAGAAGGCCACCCGGCCGTTATCCACCAAATCCTGCTGCGCCGCCGATTGGTTAATGTCAATCTGGACCTGCACGCCCACGTTGGCCCACTGCTTCTGCAAATACTCGCCTATTTCCTTGCGTTCCAGCACGGTGCTCAGCCGCAGTTTCAACGGGCGCTGGGGGCCGTAGCCGGCGGCGCGCAGCAGCTGGCGGGCCTTTTGCGGCTGAAAGGTGTAGCCGGGCACCTCCTTTTCGGAGAACGAGGGCAGCGCGGTGGGCACGAAGCCCGAGGTGCCGGCGTGGCCCACGCGGTTCAGCAGGTAGGTCAGCATTTCGGGCTTGTTGAGGGCGTAGTTCAGCGCCTGGCGCACGCGCTTATCGCGCAGGGCCCGCCCCTGCACGGCCTGCTCCCCAATCAGATTGGCCGAATCGAGCTGAAAACCCAGGTACTCGGTGTTCAGGTACGGCGCTTTCTGCACCGTGAACTTGCCCTTGAAATCTTCCCGGATAGTGCCGTCGGGGTGCATAATCAGGTCGCGCGAGCCGGCCCGGATACCCGACAGAAAATCCAGCTTGCCCTGCATAAAGGTCAGAAACTCGGTTTTGCGGTCGGGCAGGAAGCTCACGGCCACGGCATCCAGATAAGGCAACTTGCGGCCCTGCTGGTCGGTGCGCCAGTAATTAGGGTTGCGCTCGTAGAGCAGCACGTTGCCCTCGTCCCAGAGTTTGAACCGGAACGGCCCCGTGCCCACCGGATGCTCGCGGAAATCCTTGCCGTATTTCTCTACCGCCTCGTGTGGCACTACGTAGGCGTACGGCATGGTGAGGATGCCCAGAAACGGAATAAACGGCTCCTTGAGGTGAATGCGCAGCGTCGAGTCATTCGCCGCCACAAAAGCCGTGTCGCTGATGCTGCCATCGGGCTTCTCCAGCACCTTGCCCCGAAAAATCCAGCCGCCCGAGCTGGCCGTGGCCGCATCCAGAATGCGCTTGAAGCTATAGACGAAGTCGGCGGCAATCACTTCCCGGCCCTTGCCGCTGGCAAAAACGTCGCTGTCGTGAAACCGCACGCCCGGCCGCAGCACGAACGTGTACGTTCTCCCATCAGGCGAAATCGAGTAGCGGCGGGCCAGCGCGGGCACCGGCAGCAGGGTCGAATCCAGCTCCATCAACCCGTTGAACAGCTGCGACACGGCCCAGGAATTGGCTTGGTTGCGGGCAAAGGCGGGGTCGAGCGAGGACAGCGCCTCGGGCTGGTTGTAGCGGAACACACGGCGCTCGTCGGCGGCCGGGCGGGCCGCGTCGTGGCAGCCGGCCAGCGCCAGCGCGCCCAGCCAGAATCCAAAAGGTTTAGCCAATAAGCTAGCCCAACGAGCCAAAAAAGGGGCCATGCGAACAGGGAAAGAATGTATCTTTGTGCGGAAGCTGATACAATGCTACGGCAAAAGTTATTAGTTATTAGTTGCCAGTTGTTCGTTGTCAGTTGTTAGTCCATGAGGCTCAGAAGGCCCGCGAACTCACCCTGAACATCAAACAACCAGCAACTGACAACGAACAACTGACAACTGACAACTAACTCCAATGGGAAAAATCATCGCGGTAGCCAATCAGAAAGGCGGCGTGGGCAAAACCACTACCTCCATTAACCTCGCGGCGTCCCTGGCCGCCCTGGACTACCGGACCCTGCTCGTCGATGCCGACCCCCAGGCCAACGCCACCTCCGGCGTGGGCTACGACCCCAAGGACATCCAGAACAGCATCTACGAGTGCATGGTCGACGGCATCAATGCCCGCGACATCATCGTGCCCACCAACATTCTGCCCCACCTCGACCTCATGCCTTCCCACATCGACCTGGTGGGGGCCGAGGTAGAGATGATAAACCTGCCCAACCGCGAGGAGAAGATGAAGGAGGCCCTGCGCCCCCTCGCCGCCGAGTACGACTTCATCATCATCGACTGCTCGCCCTCGCTCGGCCTCATCACGGTCAACGCCCTCACGGCGGCGCACTCGGTCATTATCCCGGTGCAGTGCGAGTATTTCGCCCTCGAAGGCCTGGGTAAGCTGCTGAATACCATCAAAATCATTCAGAGCCGCCTCAACACCGAGCTCGAAATTGAAGGCATCCTGCTCACGATGTACGACGTGCGCCTGCGCCTCTCCAACCAAGTAGTGGAGGAAGTGCGGATGCACTTCCAGCAGCTGGCCTTCGACACCATCATCCCCCGCAACGTGAAGCTGAGCGAGTCGCCCAGCTTCGGCATCCCCGTCATCCTGCACGATGCCGAGAGCAAAGGCTCCATCAGCTACCTCAACCTGGCCCGTGAAATCGTGGAAAAGAATAGCGTGGAAGCCAGCCCCGAGGAAACGGCGGAGGACGAGCGGATTTAGGGTTGGCTTTATTCGGTTCAGCTTGTGATTGATAAACGGACCGACCCAATTGCCTGGGCCACTCTCATGTATGAGTTAGAAGATGCACAAGAACATCTGGCGAACTTATGCAAAGAACTGAATAGCAACAGTGACTACAGCGACATTGAGTTTCGAATCGATATCGCTCATATCTATTCCCACTTGAATCGGGCTTGGAATGGAAGAAACGCCACGGAGCAACAGTCAGAAGACGCAACTCTCTGGCGGGAATGGAGTCAGTTACCAACTGATATTGAACCACTGTAAGCGAGTTGCGAGAGTCGCACAGCCCCAGCGGGACATCATATCGGTAGCAACTCTAACTTCCACAGTTTCTCAAAGCCCCGTGGGAGCGGCATTCTTGACACGATTGTCGCCCCCACGGGGCTTAATAAATATATGAGCTTGTAAATTGCTTTCATCGTGTACCCTTGCCCTACCCATCCGCTCATTGGTATCGACCCGGAAATCCGATTCGGCCGCGCCTGTCTGCTGGGTACGCGCATCAGCGTTGATGATGTGCTGAACTGGCTGGGCAACGGCATGAGTCACGCCGATATTATGGAGGATTTTCCGGAACTGAGCGAGGAATCAATTCAAGCTTGCTTACACTACGCAGCTAGCTCGGAAGGTTAATTTTAACCTCAACCGCCCGCGCCAAACATTCCGGCTTGCCCTTCGCCCAACAATCCGTAATTTTGACATCCGTTGCCGCAGGCCTTTTATGGGCGTGGCCGATGAACTATGGCTCTAGAGAGAAACGAAGAGAAATTGCAAGCTGCCCTGGCCGCCGCCGCTACCGTAAAACGCAAGAGTGGCCTGGGCCGGGGCCTCAACGCCCTGATTGAAGGCAGCTACGACAAGAAAGGCGAGCGGCCCGGCTCCAGCGAGCGCCTGGTGTCGCACCCCGTCAACTCGGTGGGCTTCATTTCCGTCGAGCACATTGAGGCCAATCCCTACCAGCCCCGCACCCATTTCGACAAGGAAGCCCTGCAGGAACTGGCCGACAGTATCAAAATCCAAGGCATTATTCAGCCCGTGACGCTGCGCCAGCTCGGCACCAACTCGTACCAGCTCATCAGTGGCGAGCGGCGCCTGCAGGCCTCCAAGCTGGCGGGCCTGGAGACGATTCCAGCCTACATCCGCAAGGCCGACGACCAGCAGATGCTGGAAATGGCCCTGATTGAGAACATTCAGCGCGAAAACCTGAATGCCATCGAAATTGCCCTCAGCTACCAGCGCCTGCTGAGTGAGTGCAACCTGCGCCAGGAAGACCTCGGCGACCGCGTGGGCAAGAACCGCACGACCGTCACCAACTACCTGCGCCTGCTGAAGCTGCCGCCCGACGTGCAGATTGGCCTGCGCGACGCCGAAATCAGCATGGGCCACGCCCGCGCCCTCATCGGCCTCGACGATGCCAAGCTGCAGGTCGAGCTGTTCCGCAAAACGGTGGCCGAGGAACTTTCCGTGCGCCGCGTGGAGGAGCTGGTGCGCAACGGCTACGGCCGCAACAGCGCCGAGGCCAAGCCCAAGGCCGATGGCGATACCACACCGTCCCCGGCCGCCGTGCCGGTAGCCGAAATCCGCCGCGCCGAGCGCCACCTCACCGACCGTTTCGGCTCGCGGGTGCAGGTGCGCCCCACGCCCAAAGGCAACGGCGAAATCAAAATCGCCTTCGATTCGGTGGAGGACATGCAGCGCATTCTGCACATTCTGCAGCCGTCGTAACACCCAAACCGGAATGCCGGTACGCTAAATCCCGGCAAATGCCGTTAGCTGGTTTGTTATGAAAAAACGAATTCCTCGCTTTATCGCCCTCGGGTTGCTGCTAAGCGGCCTGTTTGTCAATTCCGTCGCCCGGGCCCAGGTATTCGACCCAAATGCCCCCGCTACCCGCAGCTCGGCCGAGATTCTGGCCGATACCACCGAGCGCCGCGAGGTAGTGGTGACGCCCACCGCCAAGCGCCAGAAAGCCGCCGCCGATTCGGCCAAGCGCACCGAGCATATGTTCCGAGCGTTTGGTTATCCCGGAATACGCCTTACGCGGCCGGGCAAGGCGGCGCTGTTGGCCGCCATTCTCCCTGGCGCGGGCCAGATTTATAACCGCCGCTTGTGGAAGCTGCCCCTCGTATACGGGGCCGTGGGCGGCACCATCGCGGGCGAGATATTCTATCAGCAGCGCTACCGGCAGTTCGCCGACGCTTACAATAACCTCACTAATCCAACCGCCATCAATCCCAGCACGAACGTGCGCTATCAGCTTGGCGATGAATTGCTGGGGCCGCAAGCCAGAACGTTTAAAACCATCGATGCTATCAACAATGGTATCGTGTTCTACCGGGGCTACCGCGACATTTTCTACCTCTACATCGGCATTGCCTACAGCCTGCAAATCGTGGATGCGCTGGTGGATGCGCACCTGCAGGACTTTGACGTGAGCACCGACCTGAGCCTGCACTGGGAACCCCAGCTGCTGCCCACGCCCGGCCAGCCTTGGGCGCTACCCACCAACCCCGGCGTGCTGTTCGCGCTGCGGGTCCGCTGATTCGTTGTCAGTTCCTCGTTATCGGTTGTCGGTTTTGATGATGCGACAATTGAGCTACCCAACAACTGACAACCAACAACTGCCAATTAACCACTATGAACATTCTTCTCATCGGCTACGGCAAAATGGGCCAGACCATTGCCGCTCTGGCCGCTCAGCGCGGGCATACCATCGCCGGTATTGTCGACCTGCACGCCTCGCAATCCAATATCGCGGACTTTTCGCCAGCCACCGTCGATGTCGCCATCGAGTTTACGCACCCCGATTCGGCCTTCGGCAACGTGGCGGCCTGCCTGCGCCAGGGCCTCCCGGTGGTGTGCGGCAGCACGGGCTGGCTGCATCATTTCGAAGAAGCCACGGTCCTGACCCAGGAGCTGGGCGGCAGCCTGTTCTACGCCTCCAACTACAGCGTAGGCGTGAACCTTTTCTTCCACTTCAACGAGTACATGGCGGCCAAGATGGCCCAGTTCGGCGGCTACGACGTGGCCCTGCGCGAAATCCACCACACCCAGAAAATCGACCAGCCCAGCGGCACTGCCCTCACGGCGGCCGAAGGCATCATGCGGAATTTTCCGGCCAAAACCAGCTGGCGCAACGCCCCGGCCGCAACGCCCACCGAGCTGGCCGTCATCAGCGAGCGCACCGGCGAGGCCGTGGGTACGCACATCGTCACCTACACTTCCGACGTGGATACGCTGGAGCTGAGCCACGCCGCGCACAGCCGCGAGGGCTTCGCGCTGGGCGCGCTGCTGGCGGCCGAGTGGCTGCCGGGCCGCCCAGGCGTGTTCGGCATGAAGGAGCTACTGGGCCTGTAGCCACCAGCCAGCCGGGCGCGGTGGCGTTCTGCTGCGTTTCTTTACGGTAATTAACTTGCCAGCCTCAAGCTTGCCCTCCCCATGTCTTTGCTCAAAACCGACCATACCACCGCGCCTCAGGCGCCCAAAACGAAATCCCGCGAGTGGGCCGATTCGCTGATTTTTGCCATCGTGGCGGCCACGCTCATCCGCTGGGCCACGTTTGAGGCCTACACCATCCCTTCGCCCAGCATGGAGGCCTCGCTGCTGGTGGGCGACTACCTGTTCGTGAGTAAGCTGCACTACGGCCCCATCACGCCCCAAACGCCGTTGCAGGTACCCCTCACCCACCAAACGCTCTGGGGCACGGGCCTGAAAAGCTACTCCGACCTGATTCAGCTGCCCACCTTCCGGCTGCCGGGCTTCTCGGAAATTAAGCGCAACGACGTGGTGGTTTTCCACGTGCCCCACGAAAGCCAGTATCCGGCCGACCTGCGCACCAACTACATCAAGCGTTGCGTGGCTGTGGCCGGCGATACCCTCGAAATCCGGGACGGCAAAGTATTTTTGAACGGCAAGCCCGGCGAAACGCCGCCCGGCCTGCAAACCACCTACTTTATGCAGGTCGACAGCCCCAACGACGAGGTGCTGGCCGCTCTGCGCAGCCAGGGCGTGGTCGAGTACGAAGCGCCCGGCGGGCTGCCCCTGGCGGTGCCCGGCCCCACGCCCGGCACCTACGGCTACACCATCAGCTGCACCCAGGCCACGGCCGACTACTTCAAAAAGCAGCCTTACGTGAAGGGCCTCACCGTGCTGCAGCCCCAGGTACAGCTTTTCCCCGATGTGGCCGATTTCCACAACTCGATGGCCCTGAGCGCCACCCCGCGCAACTGGAGCCTCGACAACTACGGCCCGCTGCCTATTCCTAAAAAAGGGCAGGTTATCAATCTTTCGCCCGCCAACGCGGCCATCTACTTTAAAATAGTGGCCCGCTACGAGCACAACGAAGGCGTTACCTGGCAGGATGGCATGATTTACCAGAACGGTAATATGCTGACCAGCTATACCATCAAGCAGAACTACTACATGATGATGGGCGACAACCGCCACAACTCGGAAGACTCGCGCTTCTGGGGTTTCGTGCCCGAAGACCACGTCGTGGGCAAAGCCGTCCTCATCTGGCTCTCCATGGACCCCAACGCCGACTTCTGGCACCGCATCCGCTGGAACCGGCTGTTCAATATCATCCATTAGGCCCCTGTCCGAATAGTCGACAAAAAACGGTCATGCTGAGCTTGCCGAAGCATCTCTACCGCAGTAGTAACTGATTACTCGTGGCGGTAGAGATGCTTCGGCAAGCTCAGCATGACGTTTTGTTTGGTTAGCTCTTCAGTACTTCCCTCGCAATAACAGTTCCTTGCTACCACTTCACCGGCACCAGCCGGTGCTCGGCCAGCCAGGCATTGGCCTTGCTGAATGGTTTACTGCCGAAGAAGCCCTTATCGGCTGCGAAGGGCGATGGGTGCACCGATTTAATTATCAAATGCTTACGTGCATCAATCAGCTCTGATTTTTTGCCCGCGTAAGCTCCCCAGAGAATAAATACGACGTGCGGCCGCTCATCCGACACTTTGCGGATAACGGCGTCGGTAAACTCCTCCCAGCCCCGCTTCTGGTGCGAGGCGGGCTCGCCGGCCCGCACCGTGAGCGTGGCGTTGAGGAGCAGCACGCCCTGCTGGGCCCAGCGGTCGAGGTTGCCGTTGGGCGCGGCCGCCGTGCCGGGAATGTCGGCTTGCAGCTCCTTTAGGATATTGACGAGCGAGGGCGGCGTGCGCTGGCCATCCTGCACCGAAAAGGAGAGGCCGTGCGCCTGCCCGCGCCCGTGGTAGGGGTCCTGGCCCAGGATAACGACCGTCACCTTATCGAAGGGGGTAGCATCGAAGGCGTGGAAAATCTGGGAGCCGGCCGGGTACACCGTGGCGGTGGCGTATTCGCCCTTCACAAAGGCAATCAGCTTCTGAAAATAGGGCTTTTCGAACTCGTCGGCCAGTACGGGCCGCCAGCTTTCGGCTATCTTTACCATGGAAGTTTGTAAGAAAATAAACGGGAATGAAGCGGCGTTGAAGCGCCGTGTTTGCGTAAAACCAATTGTTGCGGGCGACTGTTACGCCCGCAGCTGCCTTTAGCTTTGCCGACTATGCCCACCACCACTACGCAAGGCGTCACCGTTTCGGTTACGACCAACTACCTACCCGACTACTCCAGTCCCGGCCAGGAGCATTTCGTATTTGCCTACAGAATCGATATTCGAAACAATAGCGAATTCACGGTGAAGCTGTTGCGTCGGCACTGGTACATTCACGACGCCAATGGCGTGGTACGCGAGGTAGAGGGCGAAGGCGTGGTAGGCCGCCAGCCCGTGCTGGAGCCCGGCGAGGCCCACCAGTACGTAAGCGGTTGCAACCTGAAATCGGGCGTGGGCAAGATGCGCGGCACCTACCTGATGGAGCGTCTGGGTAATGGGCAGGAATTCAACGTCGAAATCCCGGAGTTTACCCTGATGGTACCGTATCGGCTGAATTAAGCTGGCAGCTCACAGCTATTAGCTGTTAGCTTTGCCCTGCTGACGGTCGTAGCTAATGGCTGGCAGCTGAAAGCTAACGGCTAAAATCAGGTTGTTCCAACTTCTCGCTTACCTCCGCTTCTGGCTGCGTTCGGGCAATGCCCACGGGCTGCATTCGCCGTTTGTTTTTGGGCTTTATACGTCGGTGGTACGCCACAAGGGCCAGTACGGGCCGTATGCAAGCATCGAGGAGCGTCGTCGGCAACTGCTGGCCAGCCCGGCCAGTATCAGCGTTACGGATTTGGGGGCGGGCTCGCACACCGGCGCGGGCCGGCAGCGCCGCGTGGCCGACATCGCCCGCACCGCCGCCAAGCCCCCAAAGCTGGCGCAACTGCTGTTCCGGCTGGTGAACTACCTGCGCCCGGCCACCGTGCTGGAGCTGGGTACCTCGCTGGGCCTCACCACCGCCTACCTGGCGGCGGCCGACTCGCGCCACCGCGTCGTCACCTTCGAGGGCTGCCCCAACGTGGCCGCCATGGCCCGCGAAACCTTCGCGGTGCTGCACCTAGGCAACATTGAAGTCGTGGAGGGCAACCTCGACCACACCCTGGCTCCTACCCTAGCGGCCCTGAATGCCCCGGTCGATTTCGCGTTTTTTGACGGTAACCACCGCTACGAGCCCACGCTCCGCTACTTCGAGCAATGCCTGGCCCACCGCACCGACGAATCGGTGTTCGTATTCGACGATATCCACTGGTCGGAAGACATGGAGCGCGCCTGGGAAACCATCAAAGCCCACCCTGATGTGCGCCTGACGGTGGACTTATTCTACATCGGCCTGGTTTTCTTCCGGAAGAATCAGCCCAAGCAGCACTTTTGGCTACGTACCTGAGGCTGCAGCGCCCGCATTAGCTGGCGCTGCAGTTATGGCAACTGGTTCAGCTCCACCTCACCTGATTCCCGGATGGCCTGACGCACCCGAGTCAGCTTCACCAGCAGGGCCTCCAGTTGGTCGAGCGGGAGCATGTTGGCCCCGTCGGACAGCGCGGTGGCGGGCGTGGGGTGAGTTTCGATGAACAAGCCGTCGGCCCCCACAGCGATGGCGGCTTTGGCAATGGTTTCGATGAGGGCGGGCTGGCCGCCGGTGACGCCACTGCTCTGGTTGGGGCGTTGCAACGAGTGCGTCACGTCCATCACCACGGGCACTTCGAATTCGCGCATGGTGGGCAGGTTGCGGAAATCGACCACGAGGTCGGAGTAGCCGAACGAATTGCCGCGCTCGGTGAGGATGACGTGCGGGTTGCCGGCCTGGCGCACCTTATCCACGGCCCACTTCATGGCCTCCCCGCTCAGGAACTGGCCTTTTTTGATGTTAACCACCTTGCCAGTCTGGGCGGCGGCAAGCAGCAAATCGGTCTGTCGGCACAGGAAGGCCGGAATCTGGAGCACGTCGACATACTCGGCGGCCAGCGCCGCCTCCCCCGATTCGTGGATGTCCGTCACGGTCGGCACCCCAATTTCGCGGCCCACCTTCTGCAGAATGCGAAGCGCGGTTTCGTCGCCGATGCCGGTGAAGGAGTCCAGGCGCGAGCGGTTGGCCTTGCGGTAGGAGCCCTTGAAGATGAAAGGAATCTGCAGCTTATCGGTCATGTGCTTGATGCGCTCGGCGATGCGCAGGGCCATGTCTTCGCCCTCGATAACGCAGGGCCCGGCCATGAGAAAAAACTGACCGGAATTGGTGTGCCGAAAGTGCGGGAGGGTGTTGGCGAGGGCCTGGAGCATAAAGTTTTAAGTTGCTGGTTGCTTATCGGTAACGGAACGTCATGCTGAGCTTGTCGAAGCATCTCTACTGCCGAAGTAAACCAATCAAATGGGTTGCATTGCACAGTAGAGATGCTTCACTGCGTTCAGCATGACGTTCTGGTCTCAGTAGGACGTTCTATTCAGCTTTCTTTTTTAAACAAATAAAAAGCTCGCGCCCCTGCCGGGGTTTGAGTGAATTAGTGGCGGTTTCGAAGTGCCGAAAATTAAAATAGGGCGCGAAATAGTGGCGGTATTCTTCGCGGCTCCCACCGAAGGGTGGTTCCTGCACCGGGCCAAAGTCGGTATCGAAGAGCAGGCCCATGAGGGTGCCGCCGGGGCGCAGCAGGTGGGCACACTGCCAGGCGTGGGCCGGGCGCAGGGCAGGGTCGAGGGCGCAGAAAAAAGTCTGCTCCACAATTAAATCGTAGGGCGGGTCGTTGGACAGGGCAAAAAAGTCGGCCAGCAGCAGGTGTGCTTCCGGAAAATCCGGGACGCGGGCCGCCAGCGCGGCCAGGGCCTCGGGGGCAATGTCGACCACGAACACCTGCCGGAAACCGAGTTGGTGCAGGTACTCCGCTTCGTAGGCCCGGCCGGCCCCGGGAATAAGGATGCGCGGCTGGGCAGTTACGTCGAGCTGGTCGAAGTAGGCGCGCAGCGGCGGGGTGATAACGCGGGTGTCCCAACCGTCGCGGCCTTCATCGTAACGTGCTTGCCAGTAGGCCGCATCGAAGTCAGGTAAAACCGTTTTCATTTGGTCGAAGTATAGGTTTAACTTGCCAGGGCACCAAACTCCCCTATTTTTACGCCCAAAGGTACGTGCCGCCCGTCGCCGCGTGCTCTAATTTTAGTTCGCTTTTCTCGCTTAACTATTCCCGTATGGACCCCAACGAAACCCCCGAACCCCGCTCCAACAACAGCCGCGTCCTCCTTTGGGTAGCCCTGGTACTCGTCCTGCTCGGCATCAACGGGGTCCTGTTCTACCTCAACCAGCAAAAAGGCCAGCAAAACGAAGTGCTGACCACCGAAGTAAAAGCCAAAGACAGCAAGCTTCAGGAACAAATCAAGCAATACGAAGCGCTGAAGGCTGATTTTGAGCGCCAAAGCTCGGAGCTGCAAGCCCTGGGCCTGAGCAACGACTCGCTCGTGGCCAAAATCTCGGCCGTCAACGCCGACCTGCTGAAGCTGCGCTCTTTCAAGGCCGGCAGCTTCTCCATTGCGCAGCAAAGCCTGTTTAAGCAGCGCGCGCAGAACCTCGAAGGCCAGCTGCGCAAGAAGGACGACGACATTGCCCAGCTGAAGAAGGACAATGAAACGCTCTACACCGAAACCAGCACCCTCAAAGAGCGTCAGAATAAGCTCTCCGACACCATTAGCACGGTGGTGCGTAGCAATAAGGAGCTGTCGGAGAAAGTAACGGTGGCCTCGCGCCTCCAGGCCGATAACATCCACGTGGCCATCATCACCTCTAAAAACAAGGAGAAGGATGACGACAAAGAGGAGTTCAAAGCCAAGCGAGTGGAGAAGCTGAAAATCACCGCCAATTTTGCCCGCAACGACGTATCGCCGAAGGAAACCAAGGCGGTATACCTGCGCATTCTGGAGCCCGACGGCGCGGCCCTCTACAACCTGAGCACCGGCGGCGGCACCTTTACCGTGGATGGCCAGGAGGCCTTTTATACCCAGAAACAAGACGTGGTGTACGACAACTCCCGCCAGAAGCTGGAATTCGTGTACGCCAAAGGGGCCGAGTACAAGAAAGGCCTGCACACCGTAGAAATGTATGAAAGCGGCCAGCTGATGGGCAAGACGACCTTCACGCTAAAATAGACCACAGCTTGAACGGACTATCTATGGTCCCGCGCTGCTTGGTTTTATTCCGCTAAAAAAAAGAGGCTGCTCGTGTGAGCAGCCTCTTTTTGCGTGGTATAGTTTTGGTTCAGCATCACAGATAGTATGTTGAACCCGCTAAACTCCGTTAAATCTGCGGTCCCTGTTCGAACTCATCCAGCTTGGCCAGCGTGTTGGTGATGTTCTCAGTGAAGATGACCCCTAACCCACCTTTCGGCGTGTGTTTCAGCAGGTGGTCGATGGCATCGGGCTCGTTAGGGATGTAGGTGATTTTCAAATCGGGCTTGTCGAGGCGCAGGCCGCGCTCCATGATTTCGCGCAGGAAATCGGCCGACTTACCGCGCAGGTCCTGGTCCTGGCGCAGAATCACCTCGTCGAAGATGCGGCCGGCGATGCGGGCGAAGCCCAGCGTGTCTTCGTCGCGGCGGTCGCCGAGGCCCGACACGATGCCGATTTTGTGGGTGGCCGTCGTAGCATCCATAAACTCGGCGAATTTGGTGATGCCCGCCGTGTTGTGAGCATAGTCCACAATCACCTCGAACTTCGGAAACTTATACATGTTCATGCGGCCCGGCGTTTTGGTGCCCGACGGGATGAAGGTGCGGAAAGCCGTTTTGATGGCATCCTTATCGAACCCGGCCAGGTAGCCGGCCAACCCGGCCGCCAGGCAGTTTTCAATGTTGAAGCCCGCCCGGCCTTCGAACGTAATCGGGAATTCGGCGGCGCGGTCGATGCGCAGCTTGTAGCTATTGCGGTAAATCGTCACGTAGCCTTCCTCGTACACCGCCGCCACGCCACCGGCCTCCACGTGCTCCAGAATGCGCGGGTTGTGCTCGTTCATGCTGAACAGGGCCACCCGGCATTCCACGGTGCGGGCCATGGCGTACACCAGGTCGTCGTCGGCGTTGAGCACGGCCCAGCCGTTTTTGCGCACGGTGCGGGGCAGCACGCCCTTTACGGCGGCCATTTCCTCCACGGTATGAATGTCGCGCAGTCCCAGGTGGTCGGCGGCCACGTTGGTCACTACGGCAATGTCGCAGGTATGAAAACCCAGGCCCGAGCGCAGCATGCCGCCGCGCGCGGTTTCGAGCACGGCGTAGTTAATGGTTGGGTCGCGCAGCACGAACTCGGCGCTCTGGCCGCCGGTGCAGTCGCCTTTTTGCAGCTGCACGCCCTGGATGTAGATGCCATCCGTGGTGGTGAAGCCTACTTTGTAGCCCTGGCCGGCCACCATGTGCGCGATGAGGCGCGTGGTGGTCGTCTTGCCGTTGGTACCGGTGATGGCGATAATCGGAATACGGGCCGTGCTGCCGGGCGGGAACAGCATATCCACCACCGGGGCGGCCACGTTGCGGGGCAGGCCTTCGGTGGGCGCGATGTGCATGCGGAAACCGGGAGCGGCGTTCACTTCAATCACCGCGCCGCGGCTCTCGTTTAGGGGCACGGCAATATCGGTGGCCATCAGGTCGATGCCGCAGATATCGAGGCCTACGATGCCGGCCACGCGCTCGGCCAGCAGCACGTTGTAGGGGTGCATCTGGTCGGTTACGTCGGTGGCGGTACCGCCGGTGCTGATGTTGGCCGTGCTCTTCAGATACAGAATTTCGCCGGCTGGCAGCACCGCTTTCAAGGTCAGTTGGCGGGCTTTCAGCAGGTCGAGCGTGTGCTTATCCGCCTTGATGCTGGTGAGTACCTTCTCGTGGCCGATGCCCCGGCGCGGGTCCTCGTTCACCTTATTAATCAGCTGCTGAATGGTGCTTTTGCCGTCGCCCACCACGGCGGCGGGTGTGCGCTTGGCGGCGGCGATGAGCTTGCCGTTCACCACCAGCAGGCGGAAATCGAAGCCCTCAATAAACTGCTCCACAATCACGGCTCGCGAGTACGCCTGCGCGGCTTTCAGGCCCTCGGCGGCATCCTTCCAGTTCATGATGCGGATGGTGGCCCCCTTGCCATGGTTGCCGTCGAGCGGCTTGGTCACGATGGGGAACCCCAGCTCGTCGATGGCATCGCGCAGGCCGGCTTCCGAATACACGGTGGTACCGCGCGGCACGGGCACGCCGCCATCGTGCAGCATGGCCTTGGTGCGGTTCTTATTGCCGGCCACTTCCACGCCCGCGTGCGAGGTCAGGTTGGTGGTGGTGGCCCAGATGCGACGCTGGTTTTCGCCGTAGCCCAGCTGAATGATGCTGGTATTCTTGAGCTGGATGTACGGGATGTTGCGCGAGGCCGCTTCGGCCACGATGCTGTAGGTACTGGGCCCGAAAAACTCGTCTTCGCGGATTTCGTGCAGCTCGGCCACAATGGGCTTGAGGTCGACCTTTTCCTTTTTGCAAAGCGCCTCCACGATATCCACGGCGGCCTCCATGGCGCGGCGGCCGGCGCGCTCCTCCTGGTAGGCTACTACCACGTACTCCACCCCTGCTTCGTGCGCCGGGTAGCTCTTGCCCCAGTACATGGGCATGGCCGCCTGCCGCTGCAGCTCCAGCGCCACGTGCTGAATGACGTAGCCCAGCGGCTCGCCATCGTTGAGGGTCTCCAGCGTCAGCGGCTGGTGCTTGGCCGCCTGCTTGCCGCTCATGCCGCCCGGCTGCACCGTGCTGATGTTCGGAAACAGCTTCGTCAGCCGGCTGGCAAAGCCCGGCACGGCGTTCGACCATTGGCCGGCAAACTCCTGCAAATCAACTTTGGCAACAATCAGCTTATGGTGCTTCACAGACCAATAGCTCGGCCCGCGCATGGTGCGGAGGTCAACAATCTTCATAAGGGGTGGGGTGGTAAAGAACGGTTGGTGCCGCAAGTACGGCCAATGGCCCATCTTGGCTACGAAATGTAGGCATAACGCGGGCAAAACCGAAGAACCGAAGCTGTCTAGTAGTATTAATGCAGCCGTAACTGTGTTGTCAGGCGCTCCAGATTCTCGTAAACCTGCGCCAATCCCAGGGTGCCACCGCCCTTGGTATCGTGGATAACCTTCGTTCCATCCTCGTACCCAATCTGTAAATCGACGCGGGGCCGGTGGTTTTCCATCCCAGTACCATAGACTGGCCGACAGGTAGCAAAGTGTATGTAATTCAACAAGTCAAACAGGGAATCAAGCTGGTCCCGACTCAATTGGTATTGCGCGTGTTTTAGGCTGGCAACCGAGTCTCCTTGCACGGTTGCCTGATATTTAAGCGTAGCTAACCCAGTGGCATTGATATCTATCGTGGTCGCAAACTGGCCGTGATAGTTGAAGCGTGATTGGTAGGAAATGGTCGTAATGTGGTGGTTTGTCGGCTGCTTTTCATAAGGCACAAATCCACCACCCCGACAAGCCAGTAACTGCGTCCGGCGATTTTGCAGCTTTCCCCTACCGCTACGACGACGTGCGTAGGCCGTGTAGCGCAACAGTGCCTGCCCTTGTCTGAAAGCAACTCGCGCAGTAGGTTGTCGTTCATCAAGGCTATTGTAAAAATCTCGCACAACCTGGAATCTGTTGTTGCCAGAATCAAGCACACAGAACACAAAGGGAATGTCGCGCCGCAGACCAACTACCAATAAGTCCGGCCAGCCATTACTATCAAAATCGGCGCGATACCAAGACTGTCCGGTGCAGCGTAAAGCAGTATGGGCATATGGTTTATAGACGAGGCAAGCCGAGTCACCCAGGATTAGCTCTTCATACTCCCACCCCAAAGGATGAACCAGCGACTTCACGTCCTCATCTGTTTTCAGCGACGAAATCCGGCTGGTTACTTTTTGGGCAAAAGCACCAGCATGCGCGAGAAGAGCTACATTGAGAATAAGCCACAGCCTTTGCATAGAATCAAAGGTAGCCTTGGCGCTAACATTCAGGTTACTTCGGCTAAGCCATTTGTGCATTGGCCCTAAACGCCAAATTATTTCGCCACAAAAAAAGCCCCATCTACCTATTGGCAAATGGGGCTTTTCGAAGCATTGCTGCTGAGGTGACGGGCGGATTCGAACCGCCGTAGGAGGTTTTGCAGACCTCTACCTAGCCACTCGGTCACGTCACCGGGAGTGGTCTTTGGGAGGGCAAAGGTAGGCAGCGGGTTTGGCGTGGGCAAGGGCCGGCGCACAAAAAAAGCCCCGGCGCATGCGCCGGGGCTCCTTTCTGCAACTAAGCTAAGCGGTTAGGCTTTGGCTTCGTCGTCTTTTTTGTCGGCAGCGTCGTCGCCGGCAACCAGGCCTTTGGCCTTGTCCACCAGGTCGCCAGCTACTTCCGAAGCCTTTGCGAAGGCTTCCGAGTGGGTCACGGCATCAACAGCGTCCGAGGCGGCGTGCTTCACCTTGTCGAGGGTTTCGTTGTGCGAAACGGCCTCGGCAGCGTCAGCGGCCACTTCCTTCACTTTGTCGATGGCAGCCGAAGCAGCGTGGGTGATGCTGGCCAGCAGGCCACCTTCCTCAGCGGCCGGAGCAGCTTCGGCGGCGGGAGCATCGGCAGCTTTAGCCGCTTTCGGTGCTTTAGCCTTGGGAGCAGCTTCAGCGGCCGGAGCCTCTTCAGCAGCCGGAGCGGTGCCTTCGATGGTCGCGGCGGCCTTGTCAGCCGCCTCGGGAGTGGCGGCATTCGTAGCGCCTTTGCCAGCGGCAGCGCCGTCGGCCAGGGCCTGGGCGTTGTCGGGACCGGCAGCGGGTACGTCGGCGGGCTTGGTCGCGGCAGCAGCTTTCAGCTTCTGCTCACCGGCCTTGCGCTCGTTGCCCATCATCTGGTCGCGCAGGGCGCTCAGGGCGTCGAGGTCGCCGAGGGTCGATTTCTCTTCCGTCTTCTTCAAGTCGCTGATTTTGCCTTCGCCCTGGGGTTCGCCAGCTTTTGCGTTGGTTTTCTTCTTGAACTTGCTGTTGCGGCTGTCATCTTCAGCAGCGGCTTCCTTGTTGAACACGGCCGTATGCGAGAGCACAATGCGGCGGTCGTCCTTCGAGAACTCCGTGACGCGGAAGTCGAGCTGCTCGCCGTTCTCGGCGTTCGAGCCATCTTCCTTCACCAGCGACTTGGGGTACGCGAAGCCCTCGATGCCGTACGGCAATTCGAGTACCGCGCCACGCTCGGTCTTTTCGGTAATGGTCGCCTTGTGCACCGAGCCGGGGGTGAACACCGTCTGGAAGGTATCCCAAGGGTTTTCTTCCAGCTGCTTGTGGCCCAGGGCCAGGCGACGAGCGCCCAGGTCCAGCTCCAACACTACAACGTCGAGCTTGTCGCCCACCTTCACCATTTCCGATGGGTGCTTGATTTTCTTGGTCCACGACAGGTCCGATACGTGCACGAGGCCGTCAACACCCTCTTCCAGCTCCACGAACAGGCCGAAGTTGGTGAGGTTGCGCACGGTGCCGCTGTGCTTGGTGCCTACGCCGTAGGTGCCAGCAAAGTCGCCACGCGTCCACGGGTCTTCGGTCAGCTGCTTGATGCCGAGGCTCATCTTGCGGTCTTCGCGGTCGAGCGTCAGAATCTGCGCTTCTACCGTGTCGCCCTGCTTGATGAAGTCCTGCGGGTTGCGCAGGTGTTGGCTCCAGCTCATTTCCGAAACGTGGATGAGGCCTTCCACACCGGGTACCACTTCCATGAAAGCACCGTAGTCGGCCACGTTCACGATGCGGCCCGATACTTTCGAACCTGGCTGCAGGTCGGCGGGCAGCGAATCCCATGGGTGGGGAGTCAGCTGCTTCAAGCCCAGCGAAATACGCTTCTTGGCTTCGTCGAAGTCCAGAACCACGATGTTCAGCTTCTGGTCCAGGGTCAGTACCTCGCTCGGGTGAGCGATACGGCCCCACGAGATGTCCGTGATGTGCAGCAGACCGTCGACACCGCCGAGGTCGATGAACACGCCGAAGTTGGTCATGTTCTTGATGTTGCCTTCCAGAATCTGACCTTTCTCCAGGTTGTTCAGGATGGCCTCACGCTGCTTCTCGAGGTCTTTCTCGATGAGCACTTTGTGCGAAACCACGACGTTGTCGAAAGCAGAGTTGATTTTCACCACTTTCACTTCCATGCGACGGCCGACATAAATGTCGAAGTCGCGGATGGGCTTCACGTCGATTTGCGAGCCGGGCAGGAAGGCTTCCACGCCGTCGAGCTCCATGATGAGGCCGCCTTTGGTGCGACGCTTCACTACACCTTCGAGGATGGTGTCCAACTCGAGGGCATCGTAAATCGACTTCCAAGCCTGCTTGATTTTAGCTTTCTTACGGCTCAGGATGAGCTGGCCGTTGGCATCTTCCTGGTCTTCGATGAACACCTCCACCGTGTCGCCAACCTTCAGGTCGGGCAGGTCGCGGAATTCGGTGATGGACACCAGGCCATCCGATTTGAAGCCAATGTTCAGGATGACGTCGCGGTCAGTGATGCCAACTACGGTGCCCGTCACCACTTCCTCTTCCTGTACGGTCGTCAGCGTGTCGCCGTACATTTTCTCCATCTCGGCGCGCTGGTCCGAGGAGTAGTTTCCACCAAAACCGGTGGCTCCGACGTTGTCCCAGTCGAAATCGTCAATCATTTCTGCCATAATAGCTTGCGGGCACCGCTTAGGTAAACGAGAAGGCCGGTGCCCGGGCCAATTCGCGGTTCTTCTTGAATACCTTGCCGTTGGGCAGCAAGGCCCGCCACTCTGGCGGGGCCGCAAAGGTACGGGTTATCAGGCAGTTTTGCTAATGTCAACACTCCCATTCCGCTCTACCCAAAAGGCTTTACGGGTACTGTTAAAATATTTGGCCATAATGAAATCTGCGGCTTCCAATCGAAATGCTTCGGTTTGCAGTTTCAACTCCAAATCAACATCCCGATTAGTTTCAGCCAGCAATTTTCGAATACTCTTTCTTGCCATTTCTGGTTCAAAAGGCCCTTTCATAGCACGGATAATCATAATGCACACCATCATAGCCTCACCAGGTTCTTCAAGTTTCACGATGATTTCAACAAAATACGAAAGGTGCTTGGTGCAATCGTATTTGACAAGAGGCCACAAAAAATATGAGCGAATCTTAACGTTTTCTGGTGCACGCACAGCCATCATCATCGGCCGAATGATTCTTTCATCCCTTAAGCTCTCAAGCACTTTCGTGATGAAGCACTTAGTTGTTCGATGCAAGCTTGGCTTTAACACTTTGAGTAAAGCCGGAACACCTGCTTTCTTCGGCTTATTAAGGCATTTTTGCACTGCTTCAAGCTCAGTAACCAACACTGAATCTGATTCAGCTTCCTGAAGCAATTTTCGTAGCTCTTGGCTATGGGTGAGTTTTCGTTTACTCATTGTGAGCTAATAAGACCTGAAAGCAATGTCGCATGATTTCAATTATTAGATTATTGCTCAATCACCTGCGCCTTCACATCGAAAGTAGCTTTAGGTGGCTGGGGGTTCATATCCTCCAGAGCGGCTACCACGATTTCGGCGATGGCCAAGTCACGGGCCCACTTCTGGTTGGACGGGATGACGAACCAGGGGGCGTGGTCGGGCGAGCAGTGGCGCAGGGCGTCTTCGTACACGGTTTGGTAGTCGTCCCAGCGGGCGCGCTCTTTGAGGTCGTTGGGGTCGAATTTCCAGTTTTTGGCGGGGTCGTCGAGGCGGGCCTGGAGGCGGGCGGCCTGCTCCGATTTCGAGATGTGCAGGAAGAATTTGAGGATGCGCGTGCCGTTGTGCGTGAGCAGGCTTTCGAAGTTGTTGATATCCTCGAAGCGCTGGGTGGCGGTTTTATCATCAATTATTCCGTGTACGCGGGTCACGAGCACATCCTCGTAGTGCGAGCGGTTGAACACCCCGATGTGGCCGCGCTTGGGCGTTTGGGCGTGGATGCGCCAGAGGAAGTCGTGGCTCAACTCCTCGGCCGACGGCGCTTTGAACGAGGCTACCGCGATGCCGGCCGGGTTTACGCCGGTGAGCAGATTGCCAATGGCCCCGTCCTTGCCGCCCGTGTCCATGGCCTGAAACACCAGCAACAGCGACTGCCGATGCTCGGCGTAGAGGAGCTCCTGCAACTCAAACATGCGTTGGCGCAATTCCAGCAGCCGGGATTCGGCATCCTCGCGGTTGTGCGGGTGATGGGCAAAAGGCTTTTCGCTGCCCGGGTCGACCTCGGCCAGCTTGAAAGACTTACCCTTGACGAGGACGGCGGAAGTTTCGGGGAGTTTGAATTGCATCGTGAGGATATTATGGGCACTTAAGAAACGGCGTGGGGAACGGGGCGCTAAGTCCCACCCCCCACCAGCCGGGCAATGCCAAAGGCGGCGGCAGCCGCCAGCGCGCCCACTACGGCCATTTTCACGGCCCCGGCCACGGGGGGTTGGCCGGTCATGCGGCTTTTGAAATAGCCGAAGATAAACAGACACACCAGCGTGATAACCGCCGAATAAGCCAAGCCCTGGCTGGGCGTATCGGTGAAAAAATAGGCACTAAGCGGAATGAGGCCACCCACGGCATAGGCCGTGCTGATGGTGACGGCGCTTTTGGGAGCCTGCTTGGGGTCGGGCTCTTCGAGGCCCAGCTCGTATTTCATCATGAATTTAACCCACTGCTCGGGGTCGGCGGTGAGCTCGGCCACGGCCTGGCGGCGGGTGGCTTCGGAAAGGCCCATATCGGCCAGCAGCTCATCGACTTCGGCGCGTTCCTTGTCGGGTACCTCCTGCACTTCGCGGTGCTCGCGGCCCAGCTCCGAGGCGTAGTGCTCGACTTCGGTGCGGCCGGCCAGGTAGCCGCCCAGGCCCATGGCAATGCTGCCGGCCACGATTTCGGCCAGGCCCGCCGTGATAACCAGGCCCGACGACGATACCGCGCCGCTAAGGCCCGCGGCCAAGGCGAAAGGCACAGTCAGGCCGTCGGAGAGGCCAATCACCACGTCCTGCAACATGGCCGAGCTGGTGAGGTGGTGCTCGGGGTGCACATCGTGCGGTAGCTCGGTCGTCGTTTGGGGCATAGCCATGAGGAGATTTTAAGAAGCCGGACTTAACCCCGCAGGGCGCTTTACGTACGGATAATAACAAAATTCCGCTGCCGAATTCTTCGGCAACTTTCTCACTTCAACTGTTTCTTTTTTCTATGGCCCCCTCCGCCAAAACTGCCGCTCCCAAAGCCGCCGCTAAAAAAGCTGCGGCCCCCGCCGCTAAGAAAACAGCCGCTCCCGCCACCCAAAAGTCGGCTGCCAGCAATGGCAAGTCTTCGGGCTCGAACCCTGCGGTGAATATTCAGCCCATCCTCAACCAGCAGAACCACGCCCCTGCTCCCACCCAGAAGTACGGCACCGTGAGCCAGCGCCTGCCCATCGGCCTCGACGAAGCGACCCGCCAAGCCAGCGTGACCATGCTCAACCAGCTGCTGGCCGACACTATGACGCTGCGCGACATGTACAAGAAACACCATTGGCAGGTTGTAGGCCCTACTTTCTACCAGCTGCACCTGCTTTTCGACAAGCATTATGAAGAGCAGGCCGTATTGGTCGATGCTATTGCCGAGCGCATTCAAATTCTGGGCGGTGTGGCCGTGGCCATGGCCCACGACGTGGCCGAGCTCAGCAGCATTCCCCGGGTGCCACGCGACCGCGAGGAAGCGCCCGTGCAGGTTTCGCGCTTGCTCGATGGCCACCAGCGCCTCCTCAAAAACTGCCACAGCTATGCCGGCAAGGCCGATGACTCGGGCGATGATGGTACCAACGACCTTATTGTCAGCCAACTCATCCGCACCAACGAGCTGCAGGTGTGGTTCGTATCGGAGCACGTGGTGGAGTCGCCGCTGACTCGGGCCATGTAATTGAACCCTATTTGAACCCTCGTATCAAACAGCCGCTGCAGTAATTGCAGCGGCTGTTTTTGTAAACTCCTTATTCGGTCTGGGCGGCAAACTTTTCGCGCTGGTTGTCTTCGGCTTCCTCTACGCTGTGCGTTTTGCCGAGGTCGCTGTCTTTCTTAGCCAGCTCGGCCAGGGCGCAATAGAAATCGTGCAGGGTACGGATTTCCTCCTCCGAAAAATCCTGCGCGTTGATGAGGCGATTACTGGCTCCCTGGGTGGCAGCCAGCAGCTCATTCAGTTTTAGGTGCAACACCAGCGAATCCTTGTTTTGGGCGCGCTGGATTAGAAAAACCATTAGAAACGTGACGATAGTAGTGCCGGTGTTGATAACCAGCTGCCAGGTTTCGGAATAATGAAACAGCGGCCCGGTGAGCGCCCAGAACAGCACGATGCCCGTGGCCGTGAGGAAAGCGGGCGTGGAACCGGAGAACCGGGTGATGCTTTCGGCCAGGCGGCCAAAAAAAGATGCGTGCGACGGAATCGGAACGTTTGCCATGTAGCCAGATGATTGTCAGGTAAGAAAGGCGTTGCCGCCCTTTTACGAAAGCCCAGGTTTGGCGGCCAATTGATAGCCTGCACCTGAAAAACCCGCGTTATTGGTTGTGCAGCCGGAATTCACCATCTATCTTTGCACCCGCTTCGCTACCTCAGCGACGCCGGCTTCGGCCGCATACCAAGCTCAGTTGCCTTTTGCGCACGTGGTGAAACTGGTAGACACGCCATCTTGAGGGGGTGGTGCCTTCGGGTGTGGGAGTTCGAATCTCCCCGCGCGCACGCAAAACGAAAGCCCGCTGCAATTACTTGCAGTGGGCTTTTTCGTGTAGCACGTCGCCATCGCGGGCGAGTAGCTGAACGAGCAAAACCGGCGCTTGAGGCCGTGCATCGAAATGAAGCAGCGCTGGATGCTACGGCTGCGAATGCTCCCGCTCGAACGGGTTGCCCGGCTTCACCAGCACTACCCGCTCGCGCTCCACGATTACCTGCCCCGGCCGGGCTCCGCGCGGTTTGCGCACAAATTTTTTGGGCGTGACGGTGACCGGGCACAGCGTATCGTTCTGGCGCTTGGAGTACCAGCCAGCCAGCATGGCGGCGTGCTCGACCACGGGCTCGGGCACAGTTTGCCCGGCGCGGTGCCGGATAACGACGTGTGAGCCGGCCACGTCCTTGGCATGCAGCCAGAGGTCGTCCTTGTGCGCGTATTTCTGGGTGAGCAGGTCGTTGTTTTCGGCGCTGCGGCCTACCAGAATGGTGAAGCCCCGGTCTTCGAATACTTTGAAGGGCAGTTCGCCTGGCACTTTGGTATTGGCATTGGCGGTGGGGTCGAGGCCGTGCTGCTTGCGCCAAACGCGCAGGCCGCGCAGCTCGGCCAGGGCGGGCTGGTTGTCCATTTCCTCCAGCCGCTCCAGGGCCGTAAAGGCTTCGGCCTCGCGGCGGGCAATGCGCTCGGTGAGCTCCCGCTCTTCGATTTGCTGGTTTTTGGCTTTGCGGTAGAGGTTTTCGGCGGTGCGCTGGGGCTTTTCGCGGGGCTTGAGCTTGATGACGCGCGGCTCGTTGGTGTAGAAATCAATTACCTCGACCTGGGCCGCGCCGGGCGCGATGGCGTGCAGGTTGGCCATAATAAGGTCGGCGGTATTGCGGTAGCCGGCCTCGTGGGCCAGGGCGTGCAGGCGGCGACGGGCGTGGGCGGCGGCGGTGCCAGCCTCGTCGGCCCGGCGCGTGAGCATTTGGCGCAGCTGGTGCGTTTCGGTTTCGAGGGCACGGCGGCCCAGGGCCATGGGCACAAAGCGGCGCAGGGCGGCGATGGAATCGTCGCCGGCGAAGGTTTCGAGCACCTCCCCGAGTGGCAGCAGGCTAAGCCGGGTGCGGCCATCGAGCTGAATAATGTAGTAATGGGCCGGCTTTTCGAGTTGGGCCAAAACCTGGTTTACCTGGCGGGCGCGGGCGTCGGGCGCGGCTTCGTCGTAGCCGTGGGCGCGCAGGTAGCGCAGCGGCAAGTCGGCCAGCGGCGGCGGGAGTTTTACCGATGTCTGAACCGCGGATTTATCGGATTCGTCGGATTCGTCGGATTTTGTGGGCGTCGTGGGCGTCGTGGGTTGCGGGCGCAGGTCGGCATCGGCCAGCAGCTTTTGCTGGAAGAGCTGGGCGGGCGCGTCGGGCGCGGAGCGAAAAATGGCGTTGGGGCGCGGGCCATAAAGCTTGAACACGAGGCGCGCGCCACTGCGGAAATTCACCTGCAGCACCCGGTCCTGGGGCCAGGCGGCCACGGATTCGACCTGCTCGCCCAGCAAATCGGGGAATAAGTCGACGGAGTTGGCACGGGCGCGCTGGAAGGTTTCGGGCAGGGCCAGGGCGGGGAAATTCGCGCCCAGCTGCGCTTTCAGCCAGAACTCGGCCGTGCCGTTGGTGAGGCCGACCACCAGCTCATCCTTTTCCTGCGTGAAGCAGGCGGCCACGCGGTAGCCCCGCAGCCCCTCGGTGAGCGCGGGGGCCAGTTGGCGCAGATAGTAGTAGTTGGTATGCAAGGAGAGCGCCTAAATCCGGAGAAGGTCGTGCCGGGTCAGAGCGTGCTCCACGGTGCCGGTGTGGCGCGTGGCCTGGGGCTCGACGAGCATAATCCAGGTTTCCTCGCTGGCATACGGCCGGTGCTCTACGCCCCGGGGTACCACCAGCATTTCGCCCGGATTGATGGTGGACGTATGGTCGCGAAACTCGATGTGCAGCTGGCCCCGCACCACCACGAAAAGCTCGTCTTCGGCCTCGTGGCTGTGCCAGATAAATTCTCCCTGCACTTTGGCCAGCTTCACGTGCTGGTCGTTCAGGTCGGCCACCACGCGCGGGTGCCAATGGTCGGAGAACTGTCCGAATTTTTGGTCGAGGTTAATAACGTTCATAGGAGAAGGCTGAAGCAGAAACGAGCTGGGATTTCTTCAAACGAAACCGCGTGCGGCCGCGAAGCAGTTCCGGCTGACGAATGACTTGGCAAATAAGGGAGTGTCACCCTCGGGCCACCAATGGCCGGGATAGGGGCACAAGGCGCGTATCCAGAGCTTAAATCTCCACTTTCAGCCCATCGTAGGCCAGCCGAATCCACGGGGGCAGGTCGGCTTCCACCTCGGCGTGGCGGCCCAGCTGGTGGCTGATGTGGGTGAGATAGGCGCGCTTGGGGGCGGCCTCCTCCAGCACTTCGACGGCCTGGGCCAGGGTGAAATGCGAGATGTGCTGCTCGCGACGCAGGGCGTTGAGCACGATGACATCGGCCCCGCGCAGCTGGGCGCGGGTTTCGGGGCTGAGGTGGTTGGCATCGGTCAGGTAGCAGAAATTACCGATGCGGAAGCCCAGCACCGGCAATTTGTGGTGCATTGCCCGCAGCGGCAGCACGGGCACCCCCAACACGTCGAACGGTTCGTCGTCGCGCTCAATGGGGTGCAGCACCACGCGGGGTACGCCGGGGTACTTGTGCTCGGCGAAGATGTAGGCAAATTCCTGCTGGAGCTGGCGGAGCACGCGCGGCTCGCCATACACGGGCATATCGGTCTGCTGCCGAAAGTTGAAGGCCCGGATGTCGTCGAGGCCGGCGGTGTGGTCCTTGTGCTCGTGCGTGAAAAGCAAGCCATCGAGGTGGGTGACGCGGGCACGCAGCATCTGCTGCCGGAAATCGGGGCCGGAGTCGATAACGAGACTGCGCCCGTCCACCACCACGTGTACCGACACGCGCAGGCGGTGGTCGCGGTGGTCGAGCGAGCGGCACACGGCGCAGGTGCACCCAATCATGGGCACCCCCGACGAGGTGCCCGTACCGAGGAATGTTACTTGCACTTCGTTTGAATTAAAAATTAAGAATTAAAAATCAAGGATTACTCAAAGCCAACCCAGTAGAACATACAGGCTCAACACTTTGATATTTTTAATTCTCAATTTTTAATTCTTAATTCAACTTAGCCCACGTACTGCTTCACCACGCGCACGAGAGCGTCGAAATCGAGCGGCTTGGGCAGGTAGTCGGTCACGCCGGCCTCGCGGAACTGGTCCATCGAGTAGTTATTGGCGTTGCCGGTGATGGCGATAATGGGCAGCTTGTTGATTTTAGGGTCTTCGTGGGCGCGGATTTCGCGGGTGCACTGCATGCCATCCTTCACGGGGATGTTGATGTCCATCAGAACGCAGTCGATAGGGTTACTTTCCAGCTGCTTGAGGACCTCGCCACCATTTTTAGCCAGCACAATCTTGTACTTCTGCAGCTCAAGAATTTTGCGGGTGAGGTTGAGAATAACCGAACTGTCTTCAGCAATCAGAATCATCTTTTGAGTATCAACAGACATGCGCGTGGGGTTTGTTTTGTGAGGGGAGTGAGATGGTAGAATAGCAAAGGGGAATTGGTAGCCGTGCCTTATTCGGTAGCGGCAACCCGCTGCACGGCCGCCGGATATTCGGCGACGAACTGTGCAAAGTAATGTTCCAAAAGTCGAAAGCCCGCCGCCCCCGCTTCCATACGTCCTTCTTTGAACTGGCGTTCGAGGTAGCGGGCCTGGGCGGCCAGGGCCACACCGCCGAGCGTTGAAGCCGTGCCCTTGAGCTGGTGAAGCATGGGCAACAGCTCGCGGAACTCGGCGCTGGCTACGGCGGGGGATGCGTCGCGCAGCAGGTCGCCGGCTTCCTGCTCGAATTCCTGGTATAGGTCGGTAGTAAATTCCGCCCCGCCCAAATCCATGAGCTGGTGCAGAATAGCCTCATCAAGGATGGGCTCGGCCGGGGCTCCGTCGGGTTCGGGCACCACGAGCTTGGCCACGGGGGCCACTACCGGCGGCAGCAGTATGGCCGACGCCGCTACCGTGGCAGCCGACGTGGAGCGCGGGCCGCGCGGGCGCAGCCAGCGGTGCAAAACTTCGTAGAGGTGGCGGCTTTTCACGGGCTTGCCCACGTAGTCGTCGAGGCCCTGGCGCATGAAACGGCCGGCATCTTCCTGCATCGAGTAGGCCGTCATGGCCACCACGGGCGGGCAGGCGCTGCCCAGCAGGCGGCGAATTTCGGCCGTAGCCGCCACGCCGTCCATGTCGGGCATCTGGATATCCATGAAAATCATGTCGTATTCCAGGCCGGGCGTTTTCACCAGGCCGATGGCTTCGGGGCCGCCGCCGGCCACGTCGACCTCGCACCCCAGGCGCGAGAGCAGGCGCTGGCCCACTTTCTGATTGATGGCGTTGTCGTCGACGAGCAGCACGCGGGGCGGGTCTTCAAAGGCCTTGAAGACGGGCTCACGCACGGGGGCTACTTCGGGCAGCTCATCGCGCCGGGCCTCGCGGGTGGCAATCGTGAACCAGAACACCGAGCCCTCGCCCTCATCGGAAAGCACGCCGATTTCGCCACCCAGCAGCTCGGCCAGCTGCCGGCTGATGCTCAGGCCCAGGCCCGTGCCGCCGTAAGCCTTGCTGGGCGTGGTATCGAGCTGGGTGAAATTGGTGAAGAGCCGGGCCGCGTTTTCACTCGAAATACCGATGCCCGAGTCCTGCACCGCAAAGCGCAGGGTGTGCAGCTCGCCGTCGGTGCTCACGCTGCTCACCACGATGCTCACGGTGCCCTCGTTGGTGAACTTAATGGCGTTGGCCACTAGGTTGCTCAGAATCTGCAGCAGGCGCACTTCATCGGTTACCACCAGGGCCGGCGTGTGGGGCGTGATGTGGTAGGTGAAGCGAATGTTCTTCTGCTCGGCGCGGTAGATGAACAGGGAGCGAATGCGCTCCATGACGGCGGTGAGTTCCAGCGCCGACTCGTGAATCTGGAGCTTGCCGGCCTGGATTTTCGACAGGTCGAGAATGTCGTTGAGAATGGTGAGCAGGGCATCGGAGCTCTTGCGCAGGGTGTCGACGTAGTCGAGCTGCTCGTCGTTTTCCACCGTCTGGTCGAGCAGGTCAATCATGCCGATGATGCCGTTCATGGGCGTGCGCAGCTCGTGGCTCATGTTGGCCAGAAACTGGGTTTTGGCCTCGAGGGCGGCTTCGGCGGCATCCTTGGCCAGGCGCAGGTCGTCCTGCATCTGGCGAATTTCGGTTACGTCGCGGGCAATGCCCTCGGTGCCGCGCTGGCCATCGGCCGAGAGGCGGGCATTAACGAGCACGCTCACGGGGTGGCCCAGCTTGTGCCACATCTGGGTTTCGAAGTTGCGCAGGCCGCCATTGCGCGCCAGCTCGCCCCCCACGCGCTCGGGGTCGGAGGGTTCGACGTAATAGAGCGCCACAGGCTGCCCCATTACCTCTTCGGGCTCATAGCCCAGCACTTCGCGCACCGAAGGGCTGACGATGGTGAGCAGACCCTCGTCGTTGGTTTGATAGTAAATGTCCTGAAACGACTCGAAAATGGAGCGAAACTTCTCCTCCTGAGCTTCCAGGGCCAACTGGGCGCGTTTCTGCTCGGTGATGTCGTGGGCAATAGCCGATATTTCCTCAAAGGAGCCGTCGCCCAGGTAAATTGGGTTCAGGTAGATGTCCGTCCACACATCGTAGCCGCGCACGTCGCGCAGGCGCATCTCGAAGCGCTGGGCCTGGCCTTTGGCGGCCGCATCGTAGTGCTGCACAAACATGTCGCGCTCGTCAGCGGGCAGCTTCTTCAGGTCGGCTTCCCAGAGATTGATACCACGCATGGGATAGGTGCCGTTGCGCCGCAGGAACAGGGCCGCGTAATTGCGGTTGAAGTTCATGAGGTGGCCGTGGGTGTCCACGGTCCACATCACGTGCGAGCCGCTCTCGAAAATAGCGTTCAGGCGGGCCGTTTGGCGGCCAATCTGCTCCTCGTTGCGCTTGCGCTCGATGGCCAGCGCCACCTGGTTCGAAATGAAGTGCAGCACGTCGAGGTCGCCGGGCGTGTAGGCATCTACGCGGTGGTAGTCCTGCACGGCCAGCACCCCGATAATGCGGTCGCCGATGCTCAGCGGCGAGGCCAGCATTACCTCGGGCACCTGGCCGAAAATGGTGAGCGTGCCGCTGCGCACGAGCTGCTGAAAATCGGCGTGGGTGAGGTAGCGCGGCTGCCCGCCGGCGATGATGTACTCCGACACGCCCCCGGCAAACGGCTGAGCCGAATGCGGCCGGTTCTGCGGGTACTGGTCGACGTGGTACACGAACTGGAGCTGCGTGCGGGTGTCGTCGCAGAGGGCGATGAACAGGTTGCTGGTTTCAATAATCTTACTCAGCTCGCGGTGAATGGCTCCGTAGAGGCTGGGCAAGTCCTTGGCCGAGATGGCCAGGTTGGCAATGCTGTAGTATACTTTCTGGAGTCGCTCGGCCTTGATGCGGTCGGTGATGTCGTGCAGAATGGCACGGCTGCTCATCGGCTGGCCTTCCTCGCGCACCACGCTCATGCTGCCGATGAGGTGCACCGGCTTGCCCAGGCTGGTCAGAAATACGGTTTCAACCTTGTTCACCGGCTCCCCATCATATAGGTTGCGCAGCTGATAGAGCAGCTTGGCCTTGTAATACGGGTGCACCACGTCGGCGAGGGTGCGGGTGGCCAGCTCGGCATCGGAGTAACCGAGCTTCTCCTTCCAGGCCTTGTTTACGAACAGGAAGGCGTTGGTGGCGCTCAGGTGCTGCACCAGGTCCTGGGCATTGTCGAGGAAATCCTGGAGGTGCGTGCTGTCGTTGGCCAGGGCCGGCGATGCCAGGGTCATTTCGTTGGCTTCCTGGCCGGACATCCACACGCCGGTAACTTTGCCGGCGGTGTCGCGGGTGTAGCCTGCGCGCCAGTGCACCAGCCGGGGCTGGCCGCCCTGGGTGAGCAGGGTGCGGTCGTAGCTGCTGGGCAGGGTTTCGGTGGCCACGCCTTCGAGGAAATCGCGGCGGCGCTGCTCGCGCTGGCCCGGAGCCATAAACATTTCGTGGCCGCGCTGGCCCAGCACCTGCTTGCGCGTGTAGCCGGTGAGGGTAAGAAAAACGTCGTTGGCTTCCACAATAACTCCGTCGGTATCGAGCAACAGGTAGAGCTGCCCCATCTGGTCGAGCATCGACGCCGACGAAGGAGCAACGGGGCGGGCAGAAGCAGCAGCCGAAAAAGGAGCCATGAAAGAACGACTTATGGAAGGCCGGGAGAGATATTTCCGGCTAAGATAATTCCGAAGCCGTGAGGCCCGGGCTGTAAATTTGAACAAAAAAACTTAGCGCCGGGCCATTTGGGGCGGCGCACCCACTATCGCTCCGTGCCCAACCCCCTCGCTCCCCGGCTGGTTTTCGCCGTTACCACCGATTTGTGCTTCGACCAGCGCATGCAGCGCATCTGCGGCAGCCTGGCGGCGGCGGGCTACCGGGTGCAGCTGGTGGGCTGGCAGCGGCCGGCTTCTCCGCCCCTCACACCCCAGCCTTACCAACAGCACCGCCTGCGCGGCTGGTTTCAAAAAGGCAAACTTTTCTACCTCGAATACAACCTGCGGCTGCTCATGTATCTGCTGGGCCAGCGGGCGGCGGCCTGGTGCGCCTGCGACCTCGATACGGCCCTGCCGCTGTGGCTGCGCGCCCGCCTGGGCGGCCAGCCGCTGGTATACGATGCCCACGAGCTGTTCACGGAAGTGCCCGAGGTAGTGGCCCGCCCCGCCGTGCAGCGCCTGTGGCGGGCCATCGAAAAATTTATCGTGCCGCGCGCCCGGCTGGCCTACACCGTGGGTCCGGCGCTGGCCCGGCTGTTCGAAACGCGCTATGGGCGGGCCTTCGGCGTGGTGCGCAACGTGAGCCGCTACGAACCGGCCCCCTTTCTGGAAACGACCGGCAGCTACATTCTCTACCAGGGCGCGCTGAACGTGGGGCGGGGCCTGGAGCAGCTGCTCGACGCTATGCCGTTGGTAGCGGGGCGGCTGGTGCTGTGCGGCGAGGGCGACTGCTCGGCCGCGTTGCGGGCCCAGGCGGCGCGGCTGGGGCTGCTCGCTTCGGGCTCGGACCCGGTAGGGAAGGTGGAGTTTCGGGGCTTCGTGCTGCCGGCCGAATTGCGCGAGGTGACGCGGCAGGCGGCGGTGGGCATTATGCTGCTGGAGAACGTGGGCCTGAGCTACTACTACTCGCTGGCCAACAAGTTTTTCGACTACGTGCACGCCGGCATTCCGCAGGTCCTCATCGACTTCCCCGAGTACCGCGCCCTCAACGACGCGTTCGACGTGGCCGAGCTGGTGGCCGACCTTGCCCCCGCCACTCTGGCCGCCGTCCTCAACCGCCTGCTGCCCGGCGGCGACGCGGCCCGCTACCAACACCTAGCCGCCAACTGCCGCCGCGCCGCACCGCACCTCAGTTGGCAGCAGGAGGCGCAGGGGCTGCAACGGCTGTGGGCCGGGGTAGTGCCGCTGGCTTCGGCAGCCGGAGTCTAATTTGCATCTTTAGTTCTGCTTTGACTATTCCGTTCATGAAAAAACTCCTACCTGCCCTGCTGCTCGGCACGGCCTGCTTCGCCGCCGGTGCCTTCGTGGCCCGGCCCACGGCTCCCGACGAAATTACGGTACCCATGCTGCGCACGGCCCAGCAGCTGTTCGGGCTGAATTTCAGCGACGCGCAGCTCGACTCGACGCGCCGCAACCTGAGCGGCTACCGCGACAGCTACGAGGCAATTCGCAAGGTAAATCTGCCCAATAGCGTGGCCCCGGCCGTGGGCTTCGACCCGCGCCCGCTGCGCCTGCGGCAGGCGCAGGTGCCGTCCGCGACCTACAGCGCCGGCAAGCTGCCCGAAACCGGCAAAGTGAAGCTGCCCGCTAACCGCGACGGCCTCGCCTTTTACACCGTACGGCAATTGGGCGAGCTGCTGCGCACCAAGCAGATAACGTCTGAAGAGTTGACCACCTTCTTCCTGGCTCGCCTGAAGAAGTACGACCCACAGCTGCACTGCGTCATCACCCTCACCGAGGAACTGGCCATGCAACAGGCCAAGCAGGCCGATGCGGAAATAAAGGCCGGCAAATACCGGGGGCCGCTGCACGGTATTCCGTTCGGAGCGAAGGACTTATTTAGCGCGAAGGGCTACAAAACCACCTGGGGCTCGGTGCCTTACAAAGACCAGGTGCTGGACGAGGATGCCGCCGTGGTCGAGCGCCTACGCGCGGCCGGAGCGGTGCTGGTGGCCAAGCTCACGCTGGGCGAGCTGGCGCAAGGCGACGTGTGGTTTGGCGGCAAGACCCGCACGCCCTGGGACGTGACCAAGGGTTCGAGCGGGTCGTCGGCCGGGTCGGCTTCGGCGGTGGCGGCGGGGCTGGTGCCGTTTGCCATCGGCACCGAAACCCTGGGCTCCATCGTGAGCCCGAGCACGGCCTGCGGCATCACAGGCCTGCGCCCCACCTACGGTCGCGTGAGCCGCGCCGGTGCCATGGCCCTGAGCTGGACCATGGACAAGGCCGGCCCGCTGGCCCGCTCGGCCGAGGACTGCGCCATGGTGCTGGCCGCCCTGTGCGCCGCCGGCCCCGATGCCCGCGACCCCGCCACCCTGTTGGCCCCCAACCGCTTCGAGTACGCATTTGGCAGCGATGTCAAAAAACTGCGCGTAGGCTACCTCAAAACGGCCTTCGAGCAGAATTACCCCACCAAGGCCAACGACTTGGCCACCCTCGACGTGCTGCGAAAGCTGGGCGTGGAGCTGGTGCCGCTGGAGCTGCCCGCGCTCTCGCCGGGCATGCTGCGCTTCGTGCTCACGGCCGAGGGCGCAGCGGCGTTCGACGAGCTTACCCGCTCGGGCCGCGACGGGCAGATGGTGCTGCAAAACCGCTCGGCCTGGCCCAACACCTTCCGCTCGTCGCGCTTCATTCCGGCCGTTGAGTACATTCAGGCCCAGCGCGTGCGCAGCCTGCTCATCGAGCAGATGGACGCCCAGCTGAAGGGTTTCGACTGCTACATCGCGCCCTCGTTCAGCGCCAACCTGGTGCTCACCAACCTCACGGGCCACCCGGCGGTGGCCCTGCCCAACGGCCTCACCACCGCCGGCCTGCCCACCACCATCACCTTCATGGGCCAGCTCTATGAGGAAGGCAAGCTGCTGGCCCTGGCCAAAGCCTACCAGGATGCCACCGACTTCGACGAAAAGCATCCGCCGCTGCAATAGCGCCGGTTTTCAGCCGTCTTATCCTTTCTACTGAAAGGCGAGCGCGGCCCGGTGATACCTGGCGGGGCAGTACCTTGCAGGTTACCACGGAATGGCAATGGCGGGCCGTGGGTTGATTTTAGTCCGGCTTATGAGGTTTTTTCTGACGCTGGTTACCCTGTTGTGGGGCGCGGGGCTGCGGGCGCAACCGGCACTGCCGCCGGCCGTGTTTACCGATGCCGCCAGGCGCTGCCAACTCACGTACGCCAGCCCGTGGCAATTGCAAAAGCGGCCTACTGCCGGGGCTACGGCCACTTTCCGAGCCGGCGATACGGCAGCGGTAGCCACGCTGCGCATCATGCCGCTGCCCGACGACCGGCGCGATTTCCGCCTGCTTGGCGAGGGCCGGCCCGATTCGGTGCTGCGCCGCATCCAGCAGCTGCCGCTCGTGCAGGTGCTGCGGCTCGACCAGCGCGCCGGGGCCAGCTTCGACGAAGTGGCTTACGACTATACCTACGGCGGCACCGCGCTCGGCGCCCGCATCCACGTGCTGGGCCGCCAGCTGTGGCGCGGCGGCTACGCATTTCGGGTCGAATACCGGGCCCGCGTCAGCCACGACACCGCTTACCTGGCCGCCGGCCAGGCGCTGCTGGCCTCATTTGCCTTCACCAGTACGCCCTGGCCCAGCCGCCGCTACGACGACCAGCTTTGCGACGGCAAGATGTACGGCATCGCGGCCCTGCGCACCGTCGATGGCCATTGGGAAGACGACTGCCGGAGCATCCACGAGTTCGTGGCCGACGACCCCACGGCCGCGCCCAAGGTGCACCGCCGGGTACTGCCCTTCCAGTCCTACGCGCTGGCTAAGGGGTTCGATAACTGCCTGTACTCGGTCACAAAGGCCCCTACCGATGCGCCCGAACGGGTGTACCGCTATGACCCCGCCACTCGCCAGGGGGCTTACACCGATTGGGTGTTGCCCCGCCAGGGGCCCGAAAACGTCTGGATTTCGGCCAGCACCGACGACCGCGGCGACCTCTACTTCATGGCCTCCGATGCCAACCTGCTGGTGCGCATCAGCCCGCACGATGGCCAGGTGAGCACCGTTTGGACCGCCGACCCGCTGCGGAAAGCGCCGTTCTACCCCTACATCGCCTTCGCCAGCGCCGGCACCCACGGCAATTTCTGCCTCGACGATGCTAACACCATGTACCTGGTATACAGCACCGATGGTTCGCTCCTGAAAATCGACCTACCCACTCGAAAGCCCTTCGCTGAGCAAATGGCCCTTGGCGGCCTGCCCGCCCGCGGCGGCTACAGCGACCTGCTGATGCAGAACGACGCTGCCGGCCGCCGCCGCATGTACCTAGCCGGCCCGCACGCCCTGTATACCGTCGATTTGGCCCGGCACCAGGCCACCCGCCTGCGCAAAGGCACCTACACCGACTTGGCCGGCTGCAACCTGTTTCGGGTCGTGACGCCACCGCGCCCGGCCCCGCCTGCGCCCGCCACTGCCACCTGGGATGGCCGCGTGCTCGATGCTACTACTTTTCAGCCCCTGCCCGCCGCCAGCCTGCGCCTGAACCGCGCCGAGGGCAGCGTGGGCGTGTTGCTCTCGGCAAAGGGCGACTTCGCCTACACCAGCACCTCGCCCGGCCGCCCCTACCGCTACCACGTGGAGCACCCCGGCTACTTCCCAGCCGACAGCACCTGGCCCGCCGCGCCCGGCCCGCTGATGCGCGACGTATTGCTGCGGCCCCTGGCCGTGGGCGAAACGCTGCCCCTGGCCCAAGTGCAGTTCGAGCAGAGCAAGGCCGTGCTGCTGCCCACTTCCTACCCCGCCCTGGGCCGGCTGGTGCGCCTGTTGGTTGATAACCCCGGCCTGCACATTGAGCTGCGCGGGCACACCGATAACGTAGGGCCGCCCGAAAAAAACGTCGTGCTCAGCGAGCAGCGGGTCGATGCCGTTATGGCCTACCTCGTGGGCCACGGCGTGGAGGCCCCGCGCATCACCGGCCTGGGCCTGGGCGGGGCCGAGCCGCTGGCTAGCAACGAGCAGGAGGCTACCCGCCGCCTCAATCGCCGCGTCGAGTTTCGCATCACCGGCCTCGACCCGCCCAAAGTGGAGTCGGAGATGCCCGAACCCCAGCAGCCGTAGGGTAAGCGGCCCAACATTTGTCGTTATCAAACAGCATCCCCCTTGCCTCTGCTCCCACCTCACCTCCTTGCTCAACTAGCCCCCACCGCCGCCGACCCGCGCCCCGTGCTGCTCACCATTGCCGGCCCCACGGCCGTGGGCAAAACGGCCCTGTGCGTGCAGCTGGCCCAACAGCTCAGCACCGAAATCGTGTCGGCCGACTCGCGCCAGTTTTTTCGCGAGCTCAGCATTGGCACGGCCAAGCCCACGCACGCCGAAATGCAGGGCGTACCCCACCACTTTATTGATAGCCACGGCATTGCCGAAGACTACAGTGCCGGCCGCTTCGCCACCGACTGCCACGCGGTATTAGAAAAACTGTTTCAGCAACACCCCGTCGTCATCCTCACCGGCGGCTCGGGCCTTTACGTGCAGGCTGTGACAGACGGGCTGGATTCCCTGCCCGACGTGCCGCCCGACGTGCGCGCTCAGCTGCACACCGAGCTGGCCACCCACGGCCTGCCCCACCTCGTAGCCGAGCTGGCCGCAACCGACCCCGTGGCCCACGCCCGCATCGACCAGCAAAATCCGCAGCGCATCGTGCGCGCCCTCGAAATCACGCGCGCTACCGGCCGGCCGTTCTCCAGCTTCCACACCACCGGCCCGCCGCCCGAAAGCCCGCTTTTTCGCAACGTGAAGGTGGCCCTCACCCGCGAGCGCGAGGAGTTGTATCAGCGCATCAACTTACGCGTTGAGCACATGCTGGCCGCCGGCCTGCTCGAGGAAGTGCGCGGCCTGCTGCCCTACCGCCACCACCACGCCCTGCAAACCGTGGGCTACACGGAAATATTTGGCTTTCTGGAGGGCGAATACGACTGGGCCGAAGCCGTGCGCCTGCTTCAGCGCAACACCCGCCGTTACGCCAAGCGCCAACTCACGTGGCTGCGCCGCGATACCGCGTACGAGTGGGTGGAGTTAGGATAAGAGGACATCAAGAAGAACGCCATGCGGAGCGAAGTCGAAGCATCTCTACTGCGTAACTAATCAATTTTAGGACTGCGGTAGAAATGCTTCGACTTCGCTCCGCATGACGTTCTTTTCGGCTTTCTTCCAGTGCTATACGCTTAGTATCTCCACCATCCGCATAAAGCTCTGGTTGATGAGTTTCTTTTTGTTGATGGTGTCGATGAACGGCGTGTATACCAGCTTTTTATCCACGATGCCGGCCATTACGTTGCGCATGCCGTTCATCAGGCCCTCCACGGCGGCAATGCCGATTTGCGAGCCCAGCAGGCGGTCGGCGGCCGTGGGCGAGCCGCCCCGCTGAATGTGGCCGATGACCGTGACACGGGTGTCGAGCTGCGGAATGGCTTCCTTCACGCGGGCCGCCGTGATGGTGGCGTTGCCTTCGTCTTCGCCCTCGGCCACGATGACGATAAACGACGTTTTCGAGCGTTTCCAGCCAGCCTGCAAGGTATCAATCACGACATCTACGCTCATCTGGGTTTCCGGAATCATCACGATTTCGGCCCCGCCGCCGATGGCGCACGGAATGGCAATGTAGCCCGAGTCGCGGCCCATTACCTCCACAAAGAAGCAGCGGTCGTGCGAGTCGGCCGTGTCCCGGATTTTGTCGATGCAGTCCAGGGCCGTGTTCACGGCAGTGTCGTAGCCGATGGTGTAATCGGTACCGTAAAGGTCGTTATCGATGGTGCCCGGCGCGCCCACCGTCGGAATGCCAAACTCTTCCTCAAAAATCATGGCTCCGGTGAACGTACCGTTGCCGCCAATGGCTACCAAGCCCTCAATCCCATTGTTCACCAGCTGGTCGAAAGCCTGCTGGCGACCTTCTTTGGTCATAAATTTCTGGCTGCGGGCCGATTTCAGGATGGTACCACCCTTTTGAACGGTATTGGAAACCGAAGCCGAGTCGAGGCGCACGAACTCACCCTTAATCATGCCGCTGTAGCCCCGCATAATTCCGTACACCTCAATGCCGTGGTACGTGGCCGTGCGTACTACCGCGCGAATGGCGGCGTTCATGCCCGGCGCATCGCCTCCACTGGTAAAAACCGCAATTCTCTTCATCTGAACATTCATAAAGCAAGCAGGCGCGCAAAAGGCCCCCAAACCCCGCAAAGTTGGCGAAATGAACGCAAACCCTCAACTCCCGCTCAAAGATTAGCGTAAAACCCTTGATTAGCATTTTTCTGATTTGCGTAGTAAACCCGTAACAATCAGTCTATTTTCCGTGTAACTTACCAGACAAATCAGTTTTTCGGTTTAAGATTCATCTTTTCACCCTTAATTCCCACGTTTATGTTCGGATTTTTTCAAAATGACCAGAACAAAAAAATAAAGAGCCATTTGTTGAATCTCGCAGCGCTGGCGAAAGCCGACGGGCATATCGACGCGCGGGAAATGAACTTTATTATTGCGGTAGGCAAGAAGAATGGCATCAGCTCGTCGGAAGTACAGGAGTTGGTGTCGGGTGCCAAGGGGGCCAGCAACGACCTGCCCACGAACGATTCCGAGCGGTTCGACCAGATTTTCGACCTCGTCGATATGATGCTCGCAGATGGCATCGTGGACGACACGGAAATGGATTTTTGCATTATGATGGCCGAAAAGCTGGGCTTCCGCAAGGCCATCGTGGGGGTGTTGGTGCGCAAAATTTCGCAGGGCGTGAAGGATGGCCACCCTCGCGAGCGCATCAAGGAAGAGAGCACCCAGTTTCTGAATTACAACGAACTGCCGCGCCCTACTATCAGCGTTAACTAACAGCTACTTGCCCGCCGCTACGGCGGTTGCTCCGGCCCGTTGGGGCGGCTCGTTTGGCGGGCCGCCCCAACGGGCCGGGTTCGTTGCGGGCAACCTTGCTCCTACTCACCGGTCACGTAAGCAATGGCCCGGAGCAGCGCCGCGCAGGCCTCATCAATCTCCGCCTCGCTGATGGTGAGCGGTGGGGCCAGCCGCAATGAGTTGTCGCAGAACAGGAACCAGTCGGTGAGGATGCCCTCGTGCTCCAGGGCCCGGTCGATAATGGGCTTGAGGACGGCGAAGGAGTCGAACTCTACTGCCAGCAGCAGGCCGCAGCCGCGCACGGCCCGGATGGCCGGATGCCGCAGCTGCGCCCGAAACCGCGCCGCTTTAGCGGCTACGCCGGCGGGCAGCTGCTCGTCCTGCATGATTTGCAGGGTAGCCAATGCCGCCGCGCAGCTCACCGGGTGCCCACCAAACGTAGTGCAGTGCCCCAGAATGGGGTTGGTTTTGAAGCCCGACATTATTTCGGTGCTCGCAATGAAGGCCCCGATGGGCATGCCGCCGCCCATGCCCTTGGCGCACACCAGAATGTCGGGCTCGATGCCGAATTGCGTAAAAGCCCACATGGTGCCGGTGCGCCCGTAGCCGCACTGAATCTCATCCAGAATTAGCAGGGCACCCACTTCGCGGCAGCGGCGACGCAGAGCCGGTAGGTAATAGGGCGAGGGCACGCGCACGCCGGCTTCGCCCTGCACGGTTTCGATGACCACGGCCGCCGTGCGCTCGGTGATGAGCAGCAGGTCGGCAAAATCGTTGTGGCGGATGTGGCGCACGTCGGGCAACAGCGGCCGGAAGCTGTTCTTAAAATCCTCGGAGCCGGTGATGGACAGCGCGCCGTGGGTGGAGCCGTGATAGGCGTTGAGGCAGGAAATGAGCTCGGTGCGGCCGGTGTGGCGCTTGGCCAGCTTCAGCGCGCCCTCGATGGCCTCGGTGCCGGAGTTGGTGAAAAACACCGAATCGAGGTGGGCGGGCAGCGTTTGGTGCAGGGCCTGGGCCAACTGGGCGGGTACGGCCTGCACCAGCTCGCCGTACACCATCAGGTGCAGGTATTTATCGAGCTGGGCCCGGATGGCGGCCAGCACGCGCGGGTGGCGGTGGCCCACGTTGCTCACGCCGATGCCCGAAATCAGGTCGAGGTAGCGGCGGCCGTCCGGGCCGTACATGTACACGCCTTCGGCCCGCTCAATTTCCAGCAGCAGCGGAAAATCGGAGGTCTGGGCCTGGTGACGGAGGAAAAGCTGGCGCGGCGTGACCACAGATTTAACGGATTTCAACGGATTTAACGGGTTTTTTGGTTCAGTGCTCGCAAGCCAGGCCTGGAGACAAAGCGGCTGCAGCGGCTCACGTTATAGTAGAAACCGCGGTTGCAGGCCTTTGATTATCCCACAAAAGTAAAGAGGCCGCTGCGGGGGCAGCGGCCTCTAAAAAAACGGCGGATAGCCAGCTCAATCGTTGCCCGCCCCGCCCGGCCCCGCCCCACCGGCTACGCGCTTGATAACTTCCTTCGTGAAGTCGCGCTCGGCCTGGAACAGCTGGGCTACCTGGCGCAGCGAAATGACTTTTTGAAATTTGTCGAAGTATTCCTTTTCAAGATTCAACTCCTGTTGGCGGGTATTGAAGGACTGGGCGAAATTATCGCGCAGCTGCTGGTCGGTCATGCCTTCGGTGATATCGCGGCGCAGCAGTCGGCCACTGCGATTGAGCTCGCGGCGGTGGTCGGAAAACTCATTGTAGAGCGGCCAGAATTTTTGAGCCTGGTCCTGGGTGAGGGAAACGCGGTTGGTAATGAAAGCAATTTTAGCGTTTTCGAGCTGGCCGAGGCGTTGCGCCCGGCGGCCGCCCTGGGCCTGCGCGGCCGGTGCCAGCGTGAGCAGCAGCGCGGCGAAGCTTAGCAAACGAAATACAGACGAGAATAAGGACATGACAGTAGAACGGATGAACAGGGGATTATAAATAAGTAGGGTCGTCGGTGGGCTGGGCGTCGAGTGCATCGTTCAGCTCCTCATCCGACACGCGCAGGAAGCCTTTGGCAATACCGGGATGCGCGGCGGTAAGGGTGGCCAAATCAGAAGTTTCGACCCGGGCCCCGCTCGTGAGCAAGTAGTTGGCCAGTTCGGTGCGGGGCACGGCATCCAGCGAGGCGGTGCTAGCCGTAGCGGGTACCAGCGGGGCCGAGCCGCTCAGGTAAAAAGAAGCGGCGAAGCCACCCAGCACGGCTACCGAGGCCAGCCCGGTACGCAGGGCCGGCGATAGCAACGAGAGCCAGCCCCAGGCAGGGGTGCGCTCCTCAGCCTGCGGCAGGCGGGCCATGATGCGGGTGGGCAGTTTATCGAAGTAGTCGGCGGGCGGGCTGCTCAGCAGCGGGCGGGGCCGCCGGGGGTGCGCGTCGAGCTTGAAGGCAGGTTTCATGAGCGTTTGATGATAGCAAAGGTCGAACGTTTAATTCAACGGATAAAAAATTGTATAGGAATAGGTTAGTCGGCGGTATTGCGGGTTACGTAGTCTTCCACCTTCTTCACGGCGTGGTGGTAGCTGGCTTTCAGGGCACCCACGCTGGTGCCGGTTACTTCGGCCATCTGCTCATAGGGCATTTCGTCGTAGTAGCGCAGGTTGAAAACCAGGCGCTGCTTGTCGGGCAGGCGCAGAATGGCTTGCTGCAGCTTCAGCTCAATCTCGTCGCCGGCAATGGCGGGGTCGGCTTCGATTTTGGCGGCCAGCTCGGCTCCCACGTCCGTGAGCGGCAGCAGAAACTTGCGGCGCTTGCTGCTGAGGAAGTTCAGGCACTCGTTGGTGGCGATGCGGTAAATCCAGGTGAAGAGCTGGGCATCCTGGCGGAAATTCTCCAGGTGCTTCCACACTTTGATGAACACGTCCTGGGTGAGGTCGTCGGCGTCGTCGTGGTCGACCACCATCTTGCGCACGTGCCAGTACACCTTGCTCTGGTACTTGCGCACGAGCTGGTTGAACGCCAGGTTGCGGCTGGCGGGGTCCTGGAACTTGAGAAGTATTTCGTGGTCTTCCAAACGCGGAGGGAAACTTGCCTGGGCGGCGAAGGCAAGGGTTGGACGCCCAGGTAAAGGTCGCGTTTAATGCTCCTCGCTAAAAATTCTGTTTAGCTCCATCTCGACGTCGAGAATCCCTACTTATTACCGCCAAAGCTTGGGCTCACCGGCTACTCATACCTTGCCTTTGTAGTATATTCATACTTCGATGTTCTAACCAAGGGCTGGCTGTCCGGCAGGGCACCCCACCCGCACCCCCAACGCTATATGAGCCAGCACCGGGAGTCGCCCATTGCTATGGGCAAAGCAGAATTCAAGCGCCTCGGGCACGAGTTGGTTGATACCATTGCCGAATTTATCGACACCATCCACGAGCGGCCGGTGACAACCGGCGAAACTCCGGGTCAGATTCGGCAACTGCTGGGGAAAGCCACCCTGCCCGAGCACGGCGCTCCGGCCGACGCCCTGCTGGCGCGGGCCACTGAGTTGGTGCTCAACCACTCGCTGCTCAACGGCCACCCGCGTTTTTTGGGCTACATCACGTCGTCGGCGACGCCCCTTGGTGCCTTGGCCGACTTGCTGGCGGCCAGCGTGAACCCCAACGTAGGAGCCAACATTCTGAGCCCGATGGCCACGGCCATTGAGCAGCAAACCATCGGCTGGCTGGCCGAGCTTATCGGGCTGCCGGCGGGCTACGGCGGCGTGCTGGTGAGCGGCGGCAACATGGCCAATTTCACCGCCTTTCTGGCCGCCCGCACCGCCAAAGCCTCCCCGCACCTAAAGGCGCAGAGGGCCTGGCCGGCACGGGACAGGAGTTGGTAATGTACTGCCCCAGCACTAAGCATAGTTGGATTGAAAAAGCGGTGGTCCTGTTTGGCTACGGCACCAATGCCATTCGGTGGATAGCCACCGATGCGGAGAACAAAATGGACACCGCCGCCCTCCAGCAGGCCATTGCCGACGACCTGCGCGGAAGTAAAACCCCGTTTATGGTAGTAGGCACGGCCGGTGACGTGAGCACCGGCGCGGTCGACGACCTTCGGGCCATTGCCGGCATCTGCCGGCAGTACGACCTGTGGTTTCACATCGATGGAGCTTACGGTGTGCCGGCCGCGGTGGTGCCCGCTTACCGGGCCCTGTTCGATGGCATGGCGGAAGCCGACTCCATTGCCCTCGACCCGCACAAATGGTTGTATAGCCCGCTCGAAGCCGGCTGCACACTCGTCAAAAATCCGAAGCACCTGCTCGACACCTTCAGCTCCCATGCCGCCTACTACAATTTCGACAGCACCGACGGCGACATTCCTGCCCACAACTACTACGAGTTTAGCCTACAGAACTCCCGGAGCTTTCGGGCCCTGAAAGTCTGGCTAGGGTTGCAGCAAGCCGGCCGCGACGGCTATGTGCAGCTGATTAGCGCAGACATTGCCCTGGCCCGCCTCCTGTTCGAGCAAGCCGCCGCCCACCCGGAGCTGAAAGCCATCAGCCACAGCTTGAGCATCAGCACGCTGCGTTATGTACCCAGCGAGTGCCGCGACGGCCGGCCCGAAACAGCAACTTACCTAAACGCCCTAAACGAAGCGCTGCTAAATGAGCTGCAGCGCGGCGGCGAAGTCTTTTTATCGAATGCCGTGGTACGGGGCAGTTATTGCCTACGGGCCTGCGTGGTCAATTTTCGGACCACCGCGCAGGACATCGATGCAATCATTCAAATAATCGTTAGGGAAGGTCGGGAAACGCACCTTAGGCTTCAGCAGCAACCTGTATCCACAGCAGTCGCCTAGGGTTACGGGAAAAGCCAATAATCACGAATTGATAAGTGGCAGTAAATTTATATATTTAATAAAATATATTATTAAATCAGAAAAATGTAAGCCATGAATCCGAACAAAGCCCTCTGGGAAAAAGGCGATTTCACGCAAATTGCCGATACGATGCGTCGAAGCGGAGAAGAGCTGGTGGACAAGCTCGATATCACAAGAGGCATGAAAGTGCTGGACCTGGGCTGCGGCGACGGCACCACTGCCATTCCCGAAGCCCAGCACGGCGCGGAGGTGCTCGGCGTTGACATTGCCCGCAATCTGGTGGAGGCCGGCAACAAACGCGCCGCCGCCGCGGGCCTCGCCAACTGCACGTTCCAGGAAGGCGATGCTTGCGACCTGGACGGCATCCCGGACAAATCCTTCGACCGGGTGGTGAGTGTGTTCGGGGCCATGTTCGCGCCCAAGCCCTTCGACGTGGCCAAGGAAATGGTGCGCGTAACCAAGCCGGGCGGAAAAGTCGTGATGGGCAACTGGATACCCGGCGACCCCACCCTGGTGGCGCAAATCCTGAAAATCAGTTCGGCCTACACGCCGCCGCCGCCCGAAGGCTTTATCAGCCCGATGACCTGGGGCGTCGAGCGCAACGTAGTGGAACGCTTCGGCCAGGCCGGCATTCCGCCCGAGCGCATCAGCTGTGAGAAAGATACTTTTACCTTCACGGCTCCCTACTCGCCCGCCACCTACATGGGCTTGTTCAAGGACTTTTATGGCCCGACCATGAATGCATTTGACGCGGCGGAAAAGAATGGTAAATCGGCTGATTTGCAGCAGGAACTGACTGCTCTGTTCAACAGCCAGAACCAAGCCGCTTCGCCGGACAATACGCTGCTGACGGCCACATACCTGCGGGTTACGGTAGACTGCTAAGCCTCGTGACCGCAGTTTTCCGACTATCGGCCAAGGGCCGTAGATACGCAAAAAGCCTCCGTAGCTTAAGCAGCTGCGGAGGCTTTTTGCGTGTTGTGAAGGCATTACATCATAACTTTCATGCCTACACGGCGGCTACGGTGGCAGCATCGGTGGGAACACCTCCGGACGCTTTCCGTTCTTTTACAAACCTTTATTTTTCGCATGCCTTCCCTCCGTATTGCTCTCGACTGGACACCGAACACCAATCACACCGGCTTTTTTGTTGCGCAAGAGTTGGGGTATTATGCGGCCAGTGGTATCGAGCTGCACATCCTCAGTCCCGCCGCCGACCAGTACGCCACCACGCCCGCCAAAAAGCTGGAGCTGGGCGAAGTTGATTTCGCCGTCGCTCCTTTCGAAAGCGTTATCAGCCTCAACACCAAGCCGGCTCGCGTGCAGGCGGTGGCCATTGCGGCCCTGCTCCAGCAAGACATCAGTTCGATTGCTACGCTGGCCGCCAGCAGCATTGCCCGGCCCCGGGACCTGGACGGGCGCACCTACGCCTCGTACCGCGCCCGCTACGAAGACGCCATTGTGCGCCAGCTCGTCATCAACGATGGCGGCACGGGCGATTTCACCGTCGCCTATCCCGAAAAGCTGGGCATCTGGAACACGCTGCTGACCGGCGCGGCCGACGCGACCTGGATTTTTGATAACTGGGAAGGCGTGGAAGCCGAAACGCAGGGCGTGGCGCTGCGCACCTTCGCGCTGGCCGACTACGGCATTCCGTACGGGTACTCGCCGGTCGTGATGGCAACGGCGGCGGGTATCGCGGCCCATCGTGCCGATTATACTGCCTTTGTGCAAGCCACTAAAAAAGGCTTTCAGTTTGCCATCACCAACCAGCGGGAAGCGACCGATATCCTGCGCAAACACGTACCCGAGAGAGATGCCCGCCTCATTGATTTAGAGAAAAGCCAGGCCGCCGCCACCGCAGTTTATGGCGAGGCCAGCGGCTGGGGCATCATGGCCGCAAGCCGCGTGGAGGCGTTTCTGGATTGGCTGATTGCGCACGGCTTAGAAACCGAAGCCGTGAAAAGCGTAACGCTGTTTACCAATTCCCTGCTCCAATAGCTGGGTTCGATGGGTGGAAACAGGACTTCGCAATAACGCAAAAGGCCCCGTAGCTGTAGCAGTTACGGAGGCTTTTGCGTTATTGTGAAGTCCTTACTTCTTCCGCTTCGTCACCGCTTCCACGGCGGCCACGATGGCGGCATCGGTGAGGCCGTATTTCTCCATCAGCTGGTCGGGAGTGCCGCTTTCGCCGAAGCTGTCGTGCACGGCCACCATTTCCAGGGGCAGGGGCTCTTCGCGGGCCAGCAGCTGGGCGATGCTGTCGCCGAGGCCGCCGTTCATCTGGTGCTCTTCGGCCGTCACCACGCAGCGGGTTTTGCGCACCGAGGCGAGGATGGCCTGCGCGTCGAGCGGCTTGATGGTGTGAATGTTGATGATTTCGGCGTTGATGCCCTTTTCGGCTAGGAGCTTGCCGGCGAGCACGGCCTTCCAGACGAGGTGGCCGGTGGCGAAGATGCTCACGTCGGGGCCTTCGTTCATGACCCAGGCTTTGCCGATTTCAAACTTCTGGTCGGCGGGCGTGAAGTTGGGCACAACGGGGCGGCCGAAGCGCAGGTACACCGGGCCGTGGTGCTCGGCGATGGCGAGGGTGGCGGCTTTGGTCTGGTTGTAGTCGCAGGGGTTGATGACGGTCATGCCGGGCAGCATTTTCATCATGCCCAGGTCTTCCAGAATCTGGTGGGTGGCACCGTCTTCGCCGAGCGTGAGGCCGGCGTGCGAGGCACAGATTTTTACGTTTTTATCGGAGTAGGCAATGCTCTGGCGAATCTGGTCATAGACGCGGCCGGTGCTGAAGTTGGCAAACGTACCCGTGAAGGGGATTTTACCGCCAATGGTCATGCCGGCGGCCACGCCCATCATGTTGGCCTCGGCAATGCCCACCTGGAAAAACCGCTCGGGGAAAGCCTTTTTGAAGGCATCCATCTTAAGCGAGCCAGTGAGGTCGGCGCAAAGGGCTACCACGTTGGGGTTGCTGGCACCCAGCTCGGCCAGGCCAGCGCCGAAGCCGCTGCGGGTGTCCTTCGATTCGGTGTAGGGGAAGTCTTTCATGGGGAATTGGGTTGGGGGCCGCGAGCGGCCTGACGTTACAAATTGATTAGCGACGGGCGCGTTTTTGCTTTAAATATTCTCGAACATCTTGGGCGGCAGCTTGGTCGCGCGGGTGGTCAAGCTGGTAAATCATTTTCTGCACTAGTATCGGGTCATTTCCATGAAACTGGTGTATCCACGTTTCTGCGGGAATGTAAAGCGTCAAGCCGCCGAGTGCAGCAAGTAGCAACAGTCGCATGCTGTAATGCTGTTTGAGTGCCAAGGATAGTATTGCAACAAGCAAACATGCTTCTCCAAAAAGCAGGATATTGGTGTTGTACTCCCACGCCATCAACCTGAACAAGACCCCTGCGAATATTGCTCCGCTACCAAAAGCAATTATTTGACGACGTACAGTATCGAAATTACTATTTCTTACATCAGTTGGTGCAATTTGACTATAGTGTTCCCCTGACTCATTAGCCATAAGATACTGTTCGTCATCAGCAGCTATTTGTAGAGGCGACAATGCTTTGAGCATATACACATCTGCTAAACCACCTAGACCAATTATGAGCAGGTAATCTGCGTTGCGTAGCTGAAACCAATTTGCTACGAATCCTATAACGGCTAGAATCCATGATATTACTTCTAGCTTAGGCAGCAATACATCAAAAAGAAAGCTCCTATTTGGCTCAGTCGTTTCCATAACTACTTCCCAAAGATGGCCACCGAAGTTGTTTGCCCGCTCCGAATACTGAAGTTGCGCACGTCGGTAAACTTGCTGCCGTTGCTAGTGGTCGTGCGAAACACCAAGCGGTAGGCACCCGGCTGCATCGGCAGGTTCATTTTGCTGCTGCCGCCGTCGGGCAGGCTGTAAATCCAGGTTTGCGATTCGTCGTCGTTTAGCTGGTAGATGCTGCCGTATCCTTTCAGGTCGGAGGTGATGTTGAGCGTACCGGGAGCGGCGTAGGTCACGGCCGATTCCTGGCCCTGTTTCACCACGACGCGGCGCACGATGCGCGGCAGCGTCAGCACTTCCACTTCGTAGTTGCCGGCCAGTAGTTTCTGGCGGCTGCCGAAGTTGCCGGCCGTCACGGTGGCGTGGTCGGGCGTGCGCACCACAGCGCGCATGGTGCCGTAGGGGTTGGGCGACAGCGGCGGGCTTTGCAGCACGAGCGTGCCCTGCGGCGTTTTGTAGGTGAGCACGTTGGCCTTGCCGGGAACGATAGCGAGGTTGGCCTGCCGCACCGGCGGCACGGTGTTGATAACGAGGTCGTAGCTCTGGAGGGCGTCAATAGCGAGCACGTCGGCCCGGCCCTGGGCGTCGCGGTAGTGCACGTAGTTGTACTCGGGCTGGCCGGTCACGTTATTCACGAAGGTGAGGTTAACGTTGCTTTCCACGGGCTGGCCGGCGGCGTCGGTCAGGTTCACGGCGACGGTGGTTTTGCTCAGGGTTTTGGCGATGACGTCGTTCATCACCGAGCGGAAAGTCGCTACTTCGGCGGCGTTGTAATACTGGCCGAGGCATTCGAGCTGCTTGCCAAACTCCCGCTCGGCCCCAATGCCAATCACGAACGGCTTCAGGAACACGCGCTTGCGCTGCAAAGCCAGCGAGGCCGCGCAGGGGTCGCGGTTGCACGATTCGAGGCCGTCGGTGATGAGCAGCAGCACGTTGCGGGAGGCTTTATCGCTGGGGAAGTCGTTGGCCGACTGTTCCAGCGAGTAGGTGATGGGCGTGTTGCCCTGGGCTTTGAGCTCGGCCAGCTTGCGCTTGATGGCGGCCGCGTTGCGCGGGGCAAAGGGCACTTCGAGGCGCGAGTCCTCGCAGTTCTTGTCGGCGTTCGGAAACTGATGGCCGTACACCCGCAGCGCAACTTCCAGGTTAGGGTAGCTGTTAAGCGAGTCGACCATTTTGCTGAGCATGCGCCGGGCAATGTTCCAGCGCGGCTGGCCTTCCCAAGGGGCCATCATCGAGCCCGAGGCATCGAGCAGGAAGAGAATGCGGGTGACTTTGGGCTTTTCGGGGGCCGCGTTCTGGGCGCGGGCCATAAACGCCAGCAGCAGCAGAGCCGCGCCGGCGATTAACCTCACGAGACCCCTCCGGGGCAGGCCCCCTCTCCCGCAGAGAGGGGGAGCCAAACGACTTCCGAACGAAATTGTCAGGCTCCCCCCTCTCCGCGGGAGAGGGGGGCCGGGGGGGTGAGGTTGCGCACGCACCGTTTAATAGTCGGCGTTGGTGCCCACTTTCAGCTGCTCCAGTGCCTCGGCCAGCTGCTTGTCGTTCGGCGCGATGCCGTGCCACTTGTGGCCATCCATCATAAAATCGACGCCGAAGCCCATTTTGGTGTCCATCACAAATAGGATGGGTTTGGCTTTGCCGGTGGCGGCCACGCAATTTTCGAGCATGGGCAGCAGGGCGTCGAAGTGGTTGCCATCGCCCTCAAACACCTGCCAACCGAAGGCCTTGAACTTGGCGCCGATATCGCCCAGGCCGCCAACTTCGTCGGTCGAGCCGTCAATCTGCTGGCCGTTGCGGTCGACGATGGCCACGAGGTTATCTATTTTCTGGTGCGAGGCGTAGAGGGCGGCCTCCCAGTTCTGGCCTTCTTCGAGCTCGCCGTCGCCCATGAGCACGAATACGCGCTGCTTGTCGCCATTCATTTTTTTGGCCTGGGCCGCCCCGCAGGCCACGCTCAAGCCCTGGCCCAGCGAGCCCGAGGCGATGCGCACGCCGGGCAAGCCCTCGTGGGTGGTGGGGTGGCCCTGCAGCCGCGAGTTCAGCTTACGAAACGTTGCCAGCTCGCTCACCGGGAAGTAGCCCGAGCGCGCCAAACAGGCGTACATGGTGGCCGACGTGTGGCCATTGGACAGGAAAAACAGGTCCTGGTCCTTGCCATCCATGTCGAAGGGTTGGGGCGTGTGCTTCATCACCTTGAAGTAGAGCGCGACCAGCAAATCGGTGATGCCAAGCGAGCCGCCGGGGTGGCCCGAGTTCACGGCGTGCACCATGCGCACGATGTCGCGCCGCACCTGAGCGGCAATTTCCTTCAGCTCGTCGATGGATTTCTCGGGGTTTTCGACGGTTTTGGCGGTGGTGGTATCGGACATAAGTCGGGAGTTGGGTTCGGTGAGTAAAGGTAGGTAACGGCCGCACGGTCTAACGGCTCCCTGGGGGGACCGGTAGCGGCTAATTCAGCAGCTGGGCAGCGTGCTCCTTGGTGTCGGGGCGCTTGATTACATTCTCAATCAGGCCGTTTTCGTCAATCAGGAAAGTGGTGCGCACGGTGCCCATGTAGGTTTTGCCGTAGTTTTTCTTTTCCTGCCACACGCCGTAAGCCTGCACAATGGTCTTCTCCGTATCAACGAGCAGCGGAAAGGGCAGGTCGTATTTCAAGGCAAATTTCTTGTGCGCGGCCTCGCCGTCGATGCTCACCCCGATGACCTGAATGTTGCTGGCGTTCAACTCTTCCTGGTGGTCGCGCAGGTTGCAGGCCTGGGCAGTGCAGCCGGGCGTGTCGTCTTTGGGGTAGAAGTAGAGGGCGACTTTGCGGCCGCGGTAGTCGTGCAGCGAGATGGGGCTGCCGTCCTGGTCGGGGGCGGTGAAATCGGGGGCGGGCTGGCCGGGTTCGGGTAGCATGATGTAAGAGTTGTTTTTTGAGGGTTAAGAAAACGTCATGCAGAGTGCAGCGAAACAACTTTATCGCAATAGTAAATCTGATTACTGATGCGGTAAAGTTGCTTTGCTGCGCTCTGCATGACGTTCAATTTTCTGTTCTGCGAATTGATTACAAGCTCAGCGGAATCACCCGCTCGTTGCCGGCCTGGTCGGTCAGGCGCAGCTCGGCGGGGCCGCGCAGCTTGGGGCCCAGCGTGTCGCCGGCCACGGTAAAAAGCAAGGCTTTCTTGTGCTCAAAGCGCAGCAGCCGGAACTGCCCGCCGATGAGCAGGCGGTAGCTGGCCAGGCCCGACATATCGTCGCCGACCCGAAACTGCAGCTGCCCGCCGGCCCGGCCCGCGAAGCTGCCCTCGGGGGCTTTAACATCGGTGAGGATGCGGTAGGAAGCGAACTGCTTGATGACGGCGGTAATCTGGCCGTTTTCGTCCCACTTGCCGCCCACGTAGGCTTTGCCGCCGGCCAGCGTAGCCGAGTAGATGGCAGTGCGCGCCGGGTCGGCCGGCGGGGTGGCGGGCTTCAGGGTGAGGGTGGCGGCGTGGTAGAGGGGCTGCAGCGGCGAGCCCACGGTCCAGAAGCCGCTGCCGGTGGGCTCGGGTTTGAAAGCCGTGTTGAGGTAGAGGTTGTCGAACAGCGTTTCGGGGCCGAAAACCAGGTTGAGGTGATTGGTAGCGTAGCTAAATTCCTTACCGACCGGAATCAGCACCTGCCGGTCGAATTTCTTGGTGATGCTGCCGAAGCGCACCGAATCGGGCAGGCCGGCGCGCAGGTCGTAGAGGTACACGTTTTCGCCGTTCTGCGTGTAGCTGGGGCGCACTTCGAGGCGGCGGCTGCCGCGCAGCAGCATCAGGTTGGCGGGTACCGAGTCGGCGGCGTTCTCAGTTGCCACGGCCTTCAGCAGGTTGCGCACCACTTCGTAGCGCAGCGCCGGCTTGCGGGCCCCCGCCGGGCCGGTGCGGAAGTAGGCCGGCTGCTCGCCGCGCAGCACCAGGTGCAGGGCCGTCTGGTTGTTGTAGGAGTCGGCCAGGGTCACGTCAACGTTGTAGATTTTGCCGGCTTCCACCGTCAGGCGGCCTTTGGTGGGGCCGGTGGCGTACATCTGGAGGTCGTTGCCCTCGTCCACCCACAGCTTTTGCAGGGTGCGGCCCTGGGTTTGCTGGTACAGGAAATCGACGAAGTTGGCCACCTGCCGCGTGCCCGTCGGAAAGGGTACCGCGTCAATTGCATGCTGGTAGAACGGCTTGCCGTTCACGGTCATGGTCACCCGCTGAATCCCGTTGCGGTTCCAGGCGTTGTCGAACCTATCGAAGCCCTGCACCAGCAGCCCCACCGGCCCGAAGGCACTAATGGTATCGGCCCAGGTGGTGGTCACGCCCGGCCCGGGCTGCACCTTCGGCGCGAATAAGGCCTTGGCAAACACCCGCTTCACCCGCGACTCAATGGCCAGCGGCTCCAGCGCGAAAGCCTGCAGCGTGGGCGCCACGTGGTCCTGAATCTCGGGAAAACCACCCCATTGCAACGGGTTGTACTGCCGGTCCTGGGCGTCGCGCACTTCCCAGTGCAGGTGCGGGCCAGCCGAGCCACCGGTGTTGCCGCTCAGCGCCACCAGCTCGCCGCGCTTCACGGGGTAGCGGTCCTTCTCAAAAAAGGCTTCCAGCTCGTAGCTCTGCTTCTCGTACTGCCGGCGCAGCAGCTCGGCCGCAAACGCGCCCTTAAACTCGTTGAGGTGGCCGTACACCGTCGTCAGCCCATTGGAGTGCGTGATATAGAGCACGTTGCCGTAGCCGAACGACGACTGCTTGAGGCGCGACACGTAGCCGTCGGCGGCGGCGTACACGGGCTGGTTCACCCCGCCCCCGGTCTTGATATCAAGGCCGCCGTGGAAGTGGTTGGGGCGCAGCTCGCCCATACTGCCGGCCAGAAAACCGGGCTGGCCCGGCGCAATCGGGAACAGAAAATAGCCCGGAGCCACCACGGGCCGGCTGCCGCCCAGCATCTCGCTCAGGCGGTGGTCGTGGTCCGACGAATCGGCTTCCTGGCCGCCTACTACACTCGGGAGGGCCGCCAATAGCATCAGCACGAAGCCGAAAATCAGTTTTACTTTATTCTTCAACTTACAAATACGCAAGAAGAACGTCATGCTGAGCGCAGCCGAAGCATCTCGCGTGCAGCAGTAGTCACTGTTGATTACAACGAAGCGGTACAGTTGCTTCGGCTGCGCTCAGCATGACGTTCTTTTAATTCAATTAAACACAATTAGCTTCTCCTCTCTTACCGCACGTTCAGCTCCAGCAGCTTCTCCCCTTCCAGGTAGCCGGTCAGCTGGTCGCCTACTTTCACCGGGCCCACGCCGGCCGGCGTGCCGGTAAATAGCAGGTCGCCCATTTTTAGTGAGATGTATTTCGACACGAAACTGATGATGTTGGCGAATGGATGCAGCATGAGGCCAGAGTTGCCGGTCTGGCGGGTTTCACCGTTCACGTCGAGGTGGAAATTGATATTGGCCAGGTCGGCGAATTCGGCTGCGGGTTTGAAGATGGGCGAAATCGGAGCCGAGCCGTCGAAAGCCTTGGCCAGCTCCCAAGGCAGCCCTTTCTTCTTGAGCTCGGACTGCAGGTCGCGGGCCGTGAAATCGATGCCCAGGCCAATGGCGTCGAAGTAGGTGTGCGCAAATTCGGGCTCGATGTGCCGGCCGTTTTTGCTCACGCGCAGCACCAATTCCAGCTCATGATGAATGTCCTGCGAGAATTCGGGGATGAAAAAAGGCTGGCCGCGCTGGAGCAGCGCAGTTTCGGGCTTCATAAAAATAACGGGCGCACTGGGCACCTCGTTGTGCAGCTCGGCAATGTGGTCGGCGTAGTTGCGGCCGATGCAAATAATTTTCATAGGGCAGGTACGGGGCGGCGAGGGCCCGGTGGTCAGAACACCAAAACTACGGCCCGGCGGCGGCTTGCGGCTGGGTTGGGCGGCATTTTTTCGGCCCTTCACCAGCGGCGGACCAAACACTTTCCCGCTCTGCTGCCGTATAGACAGCACCAGCAGCCCGCGCCGGGGCCCACGCCGCCGGGCGCGGCTCCAGCGCATTTTCTCACTCTTCTCCCCTGTTCTTATGCTCAAAAAAATCACCCTCGTCGCCAGCCTGGCCCTGCTGGGCGCCTGCTCCACGGTGCCCATCACGGGCCGCCGCCAACTCAGCCTGGTTAGCGATACCGAAATCAACACGCTGGCAGCCACGCAGTACCGCGAGGTTATTGCGAAGGGCCCACTTTCCAATAACTCGCAGCAAGTAGCCATGGTCCGCACCGTGGGCCAGCGCATTCAAGCGGCGGTAGAGCGATATTTCCAGCAGCAAAACGCTTCCGACCAGCTGGCCGGCTACCAGTGGGAATTCAACGTTATTCAGGACGATAAGCAGCAAAACGCCTGGTGTATGCCCGGTGGTAAGGTAGCGGTGTACACCGGCATCCTACCCATCACGCAAGACGAAAATGGCCTGGCCGTGGTGATGTCGCACGAAATTGCCCACGCCGTGGCCAAGCACGGCTCCGAACGCATGAGCCAGGGCCTCGTGCAGCAGTTGGGCGGCCAGGCCCTGTCGGCGGCGCTCTCGACCAATGCCCCCGCCACGCAGCAACTGGCCTTACAGGCATTTGGGGTGGGCTCGCAGCTGGGCTTGTTGCGCTACGGTCGCAACCAGGAATCGGAAGCCGACCACCTGGGCCTGATTTTCATGGCCATGGCCGGCTACAATCCCGACGGGGCCATTTCGTTCTGGCAGCGCATGGACGCGCGCGAAAACCAGGCTTCGCCGCCCGAATTCCTCTCAACTCACCCCAGCAACGGTACCCGCATCGCCGACATTCAGCGCGAATTGCCCGAGGCCCGTAAGTACTACACGGCCCGCTGATTTTTAATGGTCAATGGTTAGTGATGAATGGTTAATGCTTGGCCACACGCCTATCATCAGTCGTTTTTCACTATCCATTTATCATTATCCATTGACCATTAATCATTGACCATTAACGATGAAGTTTCTCCCCCGATTACTTGGCCTGGGCTTGTTGAGCCTCATTGTGCTGTTGCTGGCCATGTCATGCGAATCGATGAAGCCCTCGGCCAACGAGTACGGCAGTCCCAATCGCATCAAGGGGGCCACGATTGAAGCGCCCGAAAGCCGCCAAATCGTACACTTCACCGATAGCAGCACCGAATACGTAACGCCGCGTAGTGAGCTGGCCCGGGCCTTTATCCGGCAGTTTGGCGATGGCACCGTCATCGACAAGATTCAGGTGCGCAAGGCCCCTGTCGACAAAGGCAGCGCCCCGAGCTATTACGTTATTGGCATGGGCCTGCGCAACGGCCAGTTCCGGGCCATGGCCCTGCCGCTGAACACCGGCGGCGACAACACCTACTACCTGCGCCCCAACGCCGAACGCTACACCATCACGGGCAGCAACTGCCCCATGTGCTTCTTCAACTTTGAAAATGGCCGCATCGTGGGCACCACCTGCGGCGAGCGCATCAGCGGGGCCACCTGCGACTTGAAGGTAGAAAGCAACAACACGCTCTTTTCCCGGGCCCGATGAAAACGCGCAACAAATGGCTGCTAAGGGCCGCCCTTACGGCCTTGGCCCTGCTCATCACCACGGATAAGAAACGACCGACTGCCCCACCCGCACCAAAAAAGCCCGCTGAGTAGCGGGCTTTTTTGGTGCGGGCGGGGCCAGCTAATGTTCACTGCACAATGTCAGCCGCCAGCGCCACCAAGTCCAACCCGTCGAACGTGCCCGACGACATGAGCAGCAGGTTGGCATTGGCCCACTCCTGCGCCCGCAGGAAGGCCGCCAGCTCGGCGCTGTCGGTTATTACTTTGATATCGGGCCGCTGGAAGGCCTCGGCCACGGTGGCGGCGGCCAGCGGCGGCAGGCGCTTGTGCTCCAGCACGTGGGGGTTGAAGTAGACTACCGCCACGTCGGGCGCATCGAAGCAGTGCGCGTACTGCGGCAAAAAAGCCGGATTCAAGCTGCTGAATGTGTGCAGCTCCAGACAGGCCACAAGGCGGCGCTGGGGAAACTGCTTTTTCAGGGCCGTGGCCGTGGCCTTAAGCTTGCTGGGGGCGTGGGCAAAATCCTTGTAAACCACCGAGGTAGCGCCTTCGCGCACCAGCTCCAGCCGCCGCGCCGCGCCGGGAAACGTAGCCACGGCCCGGAAGAAATCCTTGCCCTTGATGCCCAGCTGCTTGCACACTTCTTTGGCCGCCGAAATATTGCGCAGGTTGTGCTCGCCAAACACCTGCACGGGCACTTCCTCATCCTTCTTGTTGAGCAGGTAGGTGCGCCCGTCGCGGATGACGTTTTCGTGCGGGCCGTAGCCGATGTAAGTCACGTCGGGGTTGGTGGGCACGGCGATGAGCTGGGTTTGCTCGTCGTCGCGGTCGTAGATGAGCACGCCGGCCTTGGGCGTCATATCGGCGAAAATGCGGAACTGTTCGCGGTAGATTTCCTCGGTCGGAAACACGTTGATGTGGTCCCAGCTGATGCCCGAAATCACGCCGATGTGGTGCTGGTAGAGATGAAATTTGGGCCGCCGGTCCACCGGCGACGACAGGTATTCGTCGCCCTCAATGATGATAATCGGCGCATCATCGGTCAGCTGCACCATCAAATCGAAGCCCGCCAGCTGCGCCCCTACCGCGTAGTCGAACTTGCGATTGTGGAACCGCAGCACGTGCAGAATGCAGGCCGTGATGCTGGTTTTGCCGTGCGAGCCACCAATCACGATGCGCTGCTTGTCGCGGCTGGCCTCGTAAATGTATTCGGGGAAGGAGTAGACTTTCAGGCCCAGCTCCTGGGCGCGCAGCAGCTCCGGGTTGTCGGGGCGGGCGTGCATGCCCACGATGACGGCCGACAAATCGGGCGTAATGCGCGCCGGGTCCCAGCCTTCCTGGGCGGGCAGCAGGCCGGCGGCGGCGAGGCGGCCCTTAGCGGGCTCAAAAATTTCGTCATCGGAGCCCGTGACACGGGCACCACGGCGGTGCAGCGCCAGCGCCAGATTGTGCATGATGCTGCCCCCCACCGCGATGAGGTGAATGGCTTGGCTTGCGCCGACGTTTCGTGCGGGTTGGTCAGGACTCGTTGAAGATTCCAATTCGGGTAGTTATTAGTTATTCGTTGGCGGTTGGCAGTCAGGAAGTGCCGGGGAGAAATGCTCGGCTGTCGCCGTTGCAGGAGCCTGAGCTAACAACCGACAACAGGCAACTGACAACATAAAAAGCAGGGGCGCGAAAGTACAAACTACTGGCTGCCGCCGCCATTCCATAGCCAAAAGATTCGGATTTACCCGTCAATCTTTTCTCCGTTTGCGGGGTTAGCTTTGTGTGTAGCGGGGCCGGCCAGGTTTTAATTTTCTGGCCGGCTTCGTCGTCCTTAGCTATTTCGTTACCTTAGTTTCCCTTTTCCTACTATGCCCGACCAGATGGACGACCGCCTGAAACAATCCGCCGCTCGAGCCAAAGCGGCCTGGAGCAACCGGGGCGGCATGGTGGTTCCCCAAAATGCCAGCGCGGCCGGCAAGCTACCACCCCAGGCTCCTGAGCTCGAAATGGCCGTACTCGGGGCCCTGATGCTGGAAAAGGATGCCCTAACCTCGGTGATTGACCTGCTCAAGCCCGAGAGCTTTTATAAGCCTTCGCACAAGCTTATTTACGAAGCCGTTATCCGGCTGTTTGACAAATCGGAGCCCATCGACCAGATTACGGTGGTGCAGGAGTTGCGCGAAATGGGCGCACTCGAAGCCGCTGGCGGTGCCTTTGGCGTGGCAAACCTCACGATGAAGGTGAACTCGGCCGCCAACGTCGAGTACCACGCCCGTATCATCACCGAAACCGCCATTAAGCGCGAGCTGATTCGGATTTCGAGCGAAATCCAGCGCGATGCCTACGAGGATACCACCGACGTATTCAAGCTGCTCGACGATACCGAATCGGCCCTGTTCGAGGTGTCGGAATCCAACATCCGCAAGAACTTCGACGACATGCGCAGCCTGATGGGCAAGGCCATCAAGGAACTCGAAGAAAAGAAAAACCAGGCCGATGGTTTGACCGGCGTACCCACCGGCTTCACGGCCCTGGACCGCGTCACGAGTGGCTGGCAACCATCTGACTTGGTGATTATTGCGGCGCGACCCGGCATGGGCAAATGCCTCGGTAAAGGCACGAAAGTGCTGATGTTCGACGGCGACCTGCGCAACGTGGAAGACGTGCTGCCCGGCGACCTGCTGATGGGCGACGACTCGACCCCGCGCCGGGTGCTGAGCATCGCCCGCGGCCGCGAAAACATGTACTGGGTGCGCCAGAACAAGGGCGACGACTACCGCGTGAACGAGAGCCACATTCTCTCGCTCAAACGCTCGCGCAACGAGGGTCAGCACCGCCACGGCGACGTCCTAAACATTACGGTGAAGGACTACCTGGCCAAGGGGCCAAAATTCCGCTCGAACTACAAAGGCTACAAAGTGCCGGTGGAGTTTGATGCCCAGGAACTGCCCGTGGACCCGTATTTCCTGGGCGTGTGGCTGGGCGATGGCTCGTCCAACGATTGCCGCATTACCGGACAGGACCCCGAAATCATCGATTACCTGCACGAATACGCGGCCACGCTGAACATGCAGGTAACGGTGGGCATAGTCGAAAACCGCTGCAACAGCTACGGCATCACCCGAGGGCGGCAGGGCGGCAACATCGCCGAATACTCCTTGCAGGACGAGCTGCGCCAGCTGGGCGTGCTCGGCAACAAGCACATTCCGCGCGCCTACGCCATCAACTCGACCGAGAGCCGCCTGCGCCTGCTGGCCGGCCTGATTGATAGCGACGGCCACCTCGACCCGGTCTCCAACGGCTATGAAATTACGCAGAAAAACCAGCGCCTGGCCCGGCAAATCAAGTTTCTGGGCGACTCGCTGGGTTTCCGCACCTCGCTCACGAAGAAGCGCGCCACCATTTCCAGCATTGGATACGAGTGCGAAGTGTGGCGCGTGTGCCTTTACGGCGACATAGACAGGGTACCGGTGCGCGTGGCCCGCAAAAAAGCCCAGCCCTGGGCTTCGCCCGTCGATTGGCGGCAAACGGGCATCACCGTCGAGTTCGATAACGTCGATGATTACTACGGCTTCGAAATTGACGGCAACCGGCTATTTCTGCTCCAGGACATGACCGTGACGCACAACACGGCGTTCGTGGTCTCGGCCATGCGCAACGCAGCGGTCGACTTCAAGAAAGCAGTGGCCATTTTCTCGCTCGAAATGTCCTCGTTGCAGCTCGTCAATCGCCTGATTTCGGCCGAGGCGGAGCTGGACTCCGAGAAAATTAAAAAAGGCAGCCTCGCTGACCACGAGTGGCAACAGCTCAACCACAAAATTACGGCCCTCTCGGCCGCCCCCATTTACATCGACGATACGCCGGGCCTGAGCATCCGCGAGCTGCGCACCAAGTGCCGCCGCCTACGCTCGCAAAAGGACGTGCAGATGATTATCGTCGACTACCTGCAGCTGATGAGTGGCAACACCGACGGCCGCGGCGGCAACCGCGAGCAGGAAATTGCCAGCATCTCGCGGGCGCTCAAGGGCATTGCCAAGGAGCTGAACATCCCCGTGTTGGCCCTGTCGCAGTTGTCGCGCTCGGTCGAAACCCGGGGCGGCGACAAGAAGCCCCAACTGAGTGACCTGCGCGAATCGGGCTCCATCGAGCAGGATGCCGACATGGTTATCTTCCTCTACCGCCCCGAATACTACGGCCTCGACCAGGATGCCGAGGGCAACTCGACGCAGGGCGTGGGCGAAGTCATCATCGCCAAGCACCGGAACGGCTCGCTCGAAACCGTGCAGCTCAAGTTCATCGGCAAGTACACCAAGTTCGCCGACCTCGACGGCGTGGGCGGATTCGACAGCGGCTACCAGCCCATGGGCCTGCCCGCCAGCAACTTCGACAGTGAGCCGAGCCCCTTCGCGCCGAACACCATTCGGCTCGGGTCGAAAATTAACGAGTCGCCGGTGCCGTTTCCAAAAAGCAACAGCTTCGGCGAGGAGCCGCCTTTTTAACGCTTCGCTTCATGAGGAATGAAGGATGAGGAATGAAGAATAGCTCATGTCAGCTGCTCTCAGTTCCTCATCCTTCATTCCTCATCCTTCATTTATGACCTTACTGCTGCTTTGCCTGTTCGCTTTCTTGGCCGGTTTTATTGATGCCATTGTGGGTGGCGGCGGGCTGATTCAGCTGCCAGCCATGCTGCTATTGATGCCGGGGGTTCCGGTACCCACTATCCTGGGTACGAGCAAAGTAGCCGGCTTATCGGGTACGGCCGTGGCGTTGCAGCGCTACCTCAGCGGCCCGGGAACCGGGCCCATCCGCTGGCGCACGGTGGCCATCACGGCACTGGTAGCCGGCGCGTTTGCGCTGCTGGGCGCGCGGGCGGTGAGCCACCTGCACAAAGAAGCCGTGCGGCCGCTCGTGCTCACGCTGCTGGTGTTAATGGCCATTTACACCTTCTGGCGGAAAGATTTTGGCAGCCTGCACGCGCCGCGCCTGCACGGCCGCCGCGAGCTAATGACGGGCATGGTACTGGGCGCGGCGCTGGGGTTCTACGACGGTTTTTTTGGGCCGGGCACGGGCAGCTTGCTACTGTTCGCCTTCGTGGGGCTGTTTGGCTACGACTTCATTGCGGCCTCAGCCTCGGCCAAGATGGTGAACGTGGCCACCAACGTGGCCAGCCTGTTCTACTTCGCCAGCACGGGGCAGGTGCTGTATAAAGTGGCGCTGCCCATGGCGGCGTGCAATATGCTGGGCTCGACGCTGGGGGCGCGGCTGGCCCAGCGCAAGGGCACGGGCTTTGTGCGGATATTATTTTTAGGGGTGGTGAGCGCGTTTATTCTGAAGCTGGGCTGGGACACGTTTGGGGCTTAGGCAGCATGTTGGGGTTCGCCCTTTGCGTCAACCTCACGGCCCCCCTGCCGGGCACGGCCCCGCTCCAAAAAAGAGGGGGCACCGGAAATGCCATTGACAAAAATCGTTAGGCTCCCCTCTCCTTGGGAGAGGGGCCCGCCCCGCAGGGGTCTCGTGAGGTTTGTCGTCAGGCGAAGCGGTAGAGATGCTTCGGCTGCGCTCAGCATGACGTTCTGCTATCGGGTTACGGATGTCCTTACAGCTTCACCCCTACCGTGAGGAAGTAGCTGCGGCCATCGGAGGGCAGGATGCCGGGACCGGGGTAAGCGGTGGCGCGACGCGTGAAGTAGCGAGCATCGGCCAGGTTGTTGACGCTGGCTTCGAGCTTGAGCCAGCGACGCTCCCACGACACCGAGGCGTCGAAAATCTGGTAAGCGGGGATTTTGCCGATGACGGCCGACGGGCCGGACGCCTCCGAGTTGGTGGCATCGGAAAACTGGTCGGACAGGTACAGGAACTGGAGCGAGGCCTTCACCGGGCCGTAGCCGACGCGGGTACCCGTTTTCAGGTTCACGGCAGGTACGAATTCGACCTGGTTCCCTTGTACGCCTGTGAGCTGGCTTTCTACGTATCGGCTCCGAATCAGGCCCACGTTGCCGAAAGCCGACCACTGCCAGCGGCGGGCCAGCGGCTCAGCTTCGGTAGCGGCGGCGGTTGGGTTGCCCAGGTTCAGCAGCTCCACTTCGCCGTAGGCTTCGAGACCCACGATGAGGGCGCGGCCGGCGTTGAGGCGGCGGCGCAGGATGCGGTTCAGGTCGTCGTACTCCTGGATTTCGCCGATGCGGTTGCCGTAGTTGAGGGCAAACAGGCTCATGTCGTAAGTGAGCACGCCGGTGGTTTCGCCCCGCATACCGAGGTCGGCCGAGAAGCCGCGCTCGTCCTGCAGGTTGGGGTCGATGATGGCCGAGGGATTCACAATCTGCATGTCGCTGAAGGTGATGGAGCGGTAGTTCTGCGAGATATTGGCGTAGAATTCGCGCTGTTCCCGCGGCTTGTAGCTCACCCCGATGCCGCCCAGCACGAAGCCCCGGCTGTTGACACGCTGCTCGTCCTGGCTGCGAATCTGGGTGATGTTGCCCGCTAGGTCGCGGTCGATGACGTTGAGCACGCCATCGGCCCGGGTGCGGATGTACTCGTAGCGCACGCCCGGCGTCACCGACAGCTTTTCGCTCAGGTAGAGGATATTCTCGGCGAAGAAAGCGACGTTGTGATTCGGAAAGCGGTAGTCGGAGCTGTTTTTGGTGCTCGAAAACTTGTCGGGTTCCACAAAGCGGAAGTCGGCCCCGCGCCCGGCCGGCCCGAAGCCCTGGATGCTGTGGGTGTTGCCCCGGTAGTAGCGCGTGCCCAGCAGCAGTACGCCGTCTTTGCCGGCCAACTGGTAGCGGTTCAGGAAGCGGGCTTCGAAGCCGTAGTTGCGGAAATCGCCGTCAATCAGGTCGCGGCCGATGTTGTCCTCGTCGCGCCGGTCGACCTGGTTGGGGCGGAAGCCCAGCGACTGCCGCGCCGCCACCAGCCCAAAGGCCGTCAGGTTCACGTTGGACTTGGCACTAAGCTTCCAGTCGGCGTTCACGTTGAACAGGTTCCAGTCGACGGCAAACCAGTTGCGCTCGCGGTTCGACTGCCGGGCATCCTGGGCAAACTGCAGGTCGGTGAGGCCACCGGGCTGCTGGGCCAGGTAGTCCATGTGCGTCACCTGCACCCCGGCTTTCAGGTTTTCGGCAAACTGGTAGCGGACGTCGGCGTAGGCGGTTTTGCTTTCGTACTGCGAGTTGGGCCGCCAACCATTGCCACGCTTGTACTGCGCAAATGTGTAGTAGCTGAGCTTGCCCACCGTGCCGCTCACGCTGTTGAAGGAGTTGAAAAAGCCGAAAGAGCCCACCGTCTGGCGCGACGTCACGGCCGCTTTGCGGTCGGGGTCGGGGCTGCGCATCTCAAAGTTCAGCAGGCCGCCAAACTGGGTGCCGTATTGCAGCGAGGCCGCCCCGCGCACCAGCTGAATGCGCTTCACGGCCTCGGTGGGCGGCGTGTAGTAGCTTTCGGGGTAGCCCAGGGCATCGGCCGAGATGTCGTAGTTGTTCTGCCGCACGTTGAAGTTGGTGGTGCGGTTGGGGTCGAGGCCGCGCCCGCCAATGCTGAGCTGCAGGCCGCCGCCGTCGTTCTCCCAGATATTCAGGCCCGGCACGCGGGCGTACACCTGGCGGGCGTTGTTGGTGGCCAGGTTAGCCACCAGGTTTTCGGGCACGATGACCTCCGATTTCTTGGCCGCGAAAATGGCCGTCCCCTCCACCTCGCGCAGCCGCGTCTGGCCAAACGTGGTTTGGGGCGCGGCCACCACCACTTCCTTCAGCGTGGTTTGCTCGCGGCGGGTCAGCTCGAAGCTGAAGCCATCGGCGGGTAGCGTCACGCTGAGGCTGAACGGCAGGTAACCCAGCGCTGATACCCGCACCTGCTGCGGCCCGGCGGCCAGCCCGCCCACCTCAAACCGCCCGGTGCTGTCGGTGAGCACGGCGCGGTTCAGGCTCTTCACATATACCTCGCCGCCGACAACGGGCTCGCCACTACCCGCTACCTGCACCCGGCCGCGCAGGGTTTCCTGGGCCTGCACGGCGAAGCCGGGCAGCAACAAAAGCAACAGCAACAAGGCTTTATAAACCGGTAATCTCATCAGTAAAAGGTAAAATCCACGGCTTGGGCGCGAAGCCCTCGGTCTGGCGGGCCAGGTCCACGGTGGGGTCGATAAAAGGCTGGCCCAGGCGGCCGTTCAGGCTCACGTAGGCATCGGCGTAAACCTGGGGGTTGCGCACGCCCTGGCCTATGTAGTAGGCCCGGAGGTAGTGGGCAAACTGCAGCATCATGTCGGGCTGGGTGGCCATCATTTTCTCCTGCAACACGCTCAGGTGCTCGCCATTATTCACCAGCTGGGCGCGGCCGGTGGCGGCATCCACTACCTTAAACTGCACCTGGCCCAGCTTTTCCATGAGCATCACCCGCCACGAAAACCGGTAGCCTTCTTCGGTCCAGAACAGCTCGCGGGGGTACAGCCAGTAGCGCAGCGGGGCCAGCAGCTGCACTATAAAGAACAACGCAAACCCGATGAGCAGCGCCAGCCGCACGCGCGGCCGGTACACGAGCGGCGTGGCCGGCCGGGGCTCCTCCGTGCCAAACCGCAGCAGCCGCCGCGCCCGCGCCATTAGCCGCAGGTGGAATTCGGCCGGGAAGAAAATCAAGGCCGCCACTATCATCACGTAGGGAAACATCCCGATGGGAAACAAGATGGCCGTGAGCACATGAAACACCACCACCGCCGCGTAGGCGTAGGGCCGCGTGATGCGGTTCAGCAGAAAAAACGGCACCGTGAGGTCGTAAAACGCCCCAAACCAGCTGAAAACGTAGGCCGTGGCCGGGTAATTAAACAGGAAGCCCACCACCGGCAGGTCGTTTTTGGCGGGTAGCCAGATGCGCAGCGGCGCGGCGGACAGCAGCCAGTCAGAATTTAGCTTGGCCAGGCCCGCGTACACGTACACGATGCCTACGAGCAGGCGCAGGGCGTCCACGGTCCAGCGCGGCACCTGGTCGTAGCGGCGGGCCGGCCGGCGGGCGGCATCTATAGAAAAAGCCGCCGCCGCGGGCAGAAAAACGAGCATTAGCGCCACCAGACTCACAAAATAGTAGTGGTTCAGGTAGGTGCTCTTGTCCATGAGCTCGATGTAGGTGAAGCTCAGAAACAGCCCCGCGCCCGCCGGGCGGTAGTGCCAGCCCAGCGCCACCAGCAGCGCACAAATGCCGCAAACGGCAAACAGCGCATACGTGTACCCGCCCAACGGCTTGATGAATTCCAGTCCGTAATAGGGAAAGAAAAACTTCGGCTGCAGGTACAGCTCCGCAATCCAGCCCTTGGCCCAAAAACGCACGACGCTGGCCAGTATCAGCAGGCCAAAGGCCATGCGGAATACGGCCAGCGGCGCGGCAGAAGTGTAGGTTTGAAAGTAGCGCGGTTGCGGTTCAACTGCCATTTATTTTTTAAACGTCTGTCATCCTGAGCTTGCGAAGGACCTTATCACGGCCGGAATATTATGGAGCGAAGACCATTCAACCGTGACAAGGTCCTTCGCAAGCTCAAGATGACAGATTTTTCGGATTACCAAACAGCTTCATTGATTTAATCTCCGTCGTTATCCACGTAGGTCACGGTCACGCTCATGGCCGAGGTCATGTCTACTTTCAGCAGGCGCACGGCTTTCTGCATTTCGGCAAAGGCCTGGGTGGCGGCGGCGTTGCGCGTTTGGATAGTGGTGTATAAATCCGGTCCCAGCGTGGCCAGCTGCTGGGCGGCGGTGCCAAATTGGGCGTTGATAATCTGGGTCAGCGACTGGCCGGTGCGGCTGTCCTTGGCCCCCAGCGCGTCGACGTACGTTTTGAGGGAAGGCTGACCGGTGCGGCCATTGAAGGCGTTTTGCACGGCTGCGTGGGCCGCTATGGCCAGCTGCAACGGCAGCTCCCGGCGGTAGTAGTAGGCCTCAATCTTCTCCGGTGCGGCGGTGCCGGTCATGGCTCCGGCCGGAATTCCGATTTTGCCGGAGCGCAGGAAATGCTCGTAGTGGCGCGAAAACGCATTCACGGCCAGCGAGAGCGAGCTGCCCGCGTTGGTACCCGTACTGCCAATGAACGCGGCGCGGTACGGACCGTTCCACTGGCCCTGCACGCCGGCAAAGAGCTGGTCCATCTTGCCCACCACGTCGGTGAGGTAGCGTCGCTGGTTGGCCGAGGCCACGTAGCTCTGCACGATGGCCGCGTCATTGGCCCCGATGCCGTTCAGCAGGTAATCCAGGGCCGGGAAGCCCTGCTGGGGAATGGTCACCGACAGCTCGAAATTGTAAGTGCCCGACGCGATGTTCTGGCGAATGCCGGCCGCGTCGGTGGGGTAAATATTGAAGTGGTTGACGAGCGAAACGTCGGCCGCCGGGCCAAACTCAAACATCTCCACATTCTGCCACTCCAGGTAAGCCTCGCGCCAGGCCTGGCGGGCGCTTTGCAGGCTCGTCATGGTGGGCGCGGCGGCGAAGGCGGCGGTCTGGGTTTTCAGGAGGGTCAGCTTGCCGCCGAAGGCCTGGTAGCCCGGCTTCACCAGGTTGTCGGCCCACTCCGTGAGCAGGGCGGTACGGTTCAGGTCGGTGGTGCCGCCAGTGGCCGTATCCGGTCCCGCTGCTTCTTTTTTGCAGCTGGAAACGACTCCTCCGGCGAGGATAATTGACAGGGAGAAAAGCAGAATGGACTTTTTCATTAGGTCGATTTATTGGGAGGTATTAATGCGCGTCAGAACAATCATGCCCATCTGATGTGCGCTTGTCGAAGTATCTCTACCGCTTTGTTGCAACGATTGGATTATTTGTGCGGCAGCGATACTTCGACTGCGCTCAGCATGACCGTTCTTTCTATGCGCTTCACCGCTCTACCAAAACAATTGCTTACAGCGCAAACTTGGTGTTAATAGCCGCAATGGCCGCATCCGCTTGCGCGTTGGTGAGGCTCCAGGCACCTTGGGTACCGGAAGTCAGGCCGTTCAGCACCGAGTCGGCCCAAGCGGTGTCGGCCCCGGCCTTGGTGCAGAAGCGCAGCGAGTACACGAAACCGATGCCCTCGCCCAGCGCGTGCGCCTTTACGTCGGCGGCAGCGGCAGCTTTCCAGCTCGTCAGGTATGACACGGCCGATTTAGCAATGGTCCGCTCCAGCTCGGTGCGGATGATGTCGGCCTGGGCCTTGAGCGTGGCGTCGTCGTTGTTCACGATGGCGGCGCGGCCCTTCAAAAAAGCCAGGTACACGCCGGGCGAGGCCGGGCCGTTCTTCTCGTTCAGGTAGCCGGCCAGAAACCGCTCGCGGGGCGTGAGGGCAATGTCGGTGGTCATGATGGCATTGGACGTGAGGTAGCCGTAGGCCATGTCCCAGTTGTGCTCGCGCTCCGAGTAGAGCTTGCCCTCCACCACCTTGCCGTTTTCAGCAGTCAGGGAGCTGTTGGTTAGCAGCACGTTGCCAATCTGGTCGAGTAGCAGGGCACCCAGCAGGCCTTTCTGGATAACCTGGTTGGGCTCGAAGCCGCGGGCATCAACCAAGTAGCGGCCCAATCGGCCGGCGTTGCCGGGCGTAGCCGTCTGGTTCACCGACTGGCTGGCCGTGGCCAGGTTGGCCAGCTGGCCGTCGATGTAGGTGCGGACGGTGCTGGCGTTGGCATCGGAGAAGGAAGCCGCCGTTTTATCGCGCAGCTGCACGCCCGAAGTGTTCAGGGCTGGCGCGGCAAAGGGGGCGTTGGTGTTGGCGTACAGGTTGCGTAGCCGGGCCAGGTCCAGGGTGGCGGGCGTGGCCGGGGCGGCCACGGCCACCGTGGCCATGTAGCTGTTCAGCTCGGTAAACATATCGAGCCGGGTAGCCGCCGCTCCCAGGTCCACGGTAGCGGCCCCGTTGGCATCCTTAAAGGAAGTAGTGTAGGGCGAGGTTGCGGTGAGGGTCGCGTAGTCCACTTTGGCGCGCAGGGCGGGCGTGGCGGGCGTCACGACATCGTCTTTGCTACAGGAAACGAGGCCCAGGGCGGCAAAAAACAGTCCGAAGGAAGTGCGGCTAACAATATTCATGTGCAGGGAGAAGAAGAAAAACTGAGGAAGGGATACCCAAGCAACGAAGGTATTCCTTGTTTAGAATCGTTCTAAACTGTCGCAAAGGTAAAGTCTATTTAGAATCGTTCCAAATAAACTACTGCCAATCTTCACCTTTTCTTCATCTTTATCAGCCGATGCTTATTGAGCTAGTAATCCTGCTGGGACCTTGGGTTTAACTTTACCCTGCTTAAACCAACTGCGCTTCCTGCGCTACGAGAGCCGAGGCTAGCTCAAAATCTATGGTTAGCAGCGCACATGAACGCAGACGGACCTGGAAATCGGTCTTCGTGATAGTAATAAATAGCCAGGGCCCACCGCCGTTAGCGCCGATGCGGCCCGTGCAAACTGCCTGTTACCAGCCCGGCGGTTTCGCTTGGGCTTTGCCTAGTGGCCGTAGATGTTAAAAATCCCCGTGTCGGTAGGCGTCCAGAGGCAGGCGCGCTGACCGCTGGCTTTCAGGGCGTTGTTCGTCCAGGTGTTGCAGGTGTAGAGGAAGCTGTAAACGCGGGGGGCTTCGTAAAAGGCGTCATTTTCGGCGTAGCTATGGCCTTTGATGTGCTCGAAATGGCCTTGGGCATCCTGCCGGAAGCTGGTGCGGATGTAGTCGACCAGCCGGGCATATTCGGCCCGGCTCAGCTGCAGCTCGATGGTTTGGGGGCCGGGCGTCATCGTGCGGAAATAGGTGGTGTGCATGGCCGCCGAGCCCAGCCAGAACGCGGCCACGAAAGCCGTGCTGAGCTTAAGGTCGGCCCAGGTGGGCGTATCGAGGTAGAAGCCCTTATCGCCCCAGCCGAAGCCGACGTAAGGCAGACTGCTGTCCTGCGAAGGGAGGTTGGCGTAGGGCAGCAGCGGCCGCCAGTCGAACTCGGGGCTCACCACGGGCAGCACGATGTCGGTGTGCACGCCGTTGGTATGGAGGTAAACCGTCACGTCGGCCGGAGCGTTGGGGTCGGCCTTAGCCACCGGAATGCGCGGGATGGTGAGCGCCGCCCCGGCATAAACGGCGAGGAACGCCATGAAAGAAAGTAGGCCGTAGCCGCCGATACGAGCCGCTTTTTGAATAGGTGTGGGCATTGAAACAGAAAAATGAAGGCCGTAGCCGGAAGCCTATACGGGTGCAACGGCCCGGCAGCCAACGGCCCGGCCCCAGCCAGTACATTTGCCCGCCGGCTCCCCCATCGCGGAGCCGCTGTGCCCTACCCTATGTGGACTTCCGCCGCCACGCGCCTAGCCGCCCTCGAAGCCGAGTGGCAGCAGCCTACACCCCGCTTTCGCAACTTTCCGCTCATTGCCCGCTACCACGCCAAGCAGGCCGACGCCCCGGCCTGGCACCGCCTCGACGACCAGACCTGGCACGACCTGAACGGCGAAGACCTGTTTGCCCTGCTCGACGGCACGGCCAGCCGCGTGGGCCAGCAGTGCCTCTACCACCGCCTGCGCACCCCGCTGGCCGAGGCCGGTGCGCTGCGGGAGTTTGATGAAGCGGCTACCCACATTGCGGCGCAGCCGGCCGCGCGGGGCCAGGCCCTACGGGCGCTCAGCCGCCTGCAATCGACGGAAGCGTACTATCTGACCGACCTGCTGGCCGGCGAGGTGCTGCCGGCCCTGCCCTGGTCGGCGGCGGCCCCGGCGCTGGTGCTGCTGCTGCTGGCCACGCTGGTGGGCGGCTTCTGGGTGCCGGTGCTGTGGTTCCTCACGGCGGGGCAGGTGCTGGCCCACACGGTGCTGAATCTGATGAACCGGACGCGGGTGAAGGCCGGGGTGCGGCCCCTGTTGCAGCTCGGCAACCTCTACCAGGCCGGGCGCGACCTAGCGAAGCTGGCCCTGCCGCTGCCGGCCTTGCGCGAGCTGGCCGCGCCGCTGGCCCAGCTGGGCTCGCTGGTGCCCAAGGTGGCGTTTCTGCAGTTCGAAGGCCAGCTGCAATCGGACCTGGCCGCGCTGCCGTGGCTGATTTTAGAGCACGTGAAGATTCTGCTGCTGCTCGATGTTATTGTGTACCACCGCTGCCGGCGCGATGTGCAAGCCTACGCCGGGGCCATCCGGGCCGTGTTTGAGGCGGTGGGCTACGCCGACTGCGCGGTGGCGGTGGCCGGTTTCCGGGCGCGGCATCCGCACTGCGCGCCGGGATTTACCCCGGCTGGCCTGTGCCTGACGGGCGCTTACAACCCGCTGGTGGCCGGCTGCGTGCCCAACAGCCTGGCAGTCGATGGCCTCACCAGCGTGCTGCTCACGGGCTCCAACATGTCGGGCAAAACCACCTTCATGCGCACCATCGGCCTCAATGCGCTGTTGGCCCAAACCATTGCCACCTGCCCGGCTACGGCCTACGCGGGACCGTTTCGGCGCGTGGTTTCCAGCGTCAACCTGGCCGATAACCTGGCCGAGGGCAAAAGCTATTATTTTGCCGAAGCGGAGACGGTGCTGGGCTTCGTGCAGACGGCCGAGGCGCAGCCGGGTGAATACTTGTTCATTCTCGACGAGCTGTTCAAGGGCACTAATACCGTGGAGCGTATTGCCGCCACGCGCGCCGTGCTGGCCTATTTGCAGGGCCGCAGCCTGGTGGTGGCTTCCACCCACGACGGCGAGCTGGGCGCGCTGCTGGCCCCGGCGTTCACCGAATACCACTTCACCGAAACCGTGAGCGAAGCCGACTGGTACTTCGACTACTGCCTCAGGCCCGGCCCGCTCAGCACCCGCAACGGCATCCGGCTGCTGGCCCGGGTCGGCTATCCTTCGGCTATTGTTGAGGACGCGCTAGCCCTGAGCCGGACGCTGGATGCGGCGGCCGAAGCGCGCGAAACGGCCGCGTCATTACCAGCGACGCAGTAACCGGCCGCGCTACACCAAATCGCAGTACCAGAAGCCCGCCGGAGCCGGGGCGGTGTCAGCACCCGGCGCGGGGGCGCAGTCGTAGTCGTCCGAATCGTCCGCGACGGGTGCGGGCGCGGCATATTCGCGGTATACGATTTCACCCTTCTCGAAGGCAATGGGGTGGCTGAACAGCGGCCCGTCGAACACAAAGGTGTGGAACTCGCCGTTTTCGCCGCAGGGGTCGACGTTGGCCGGTAGGTCGCGCAGGAAATCCTCGTCAATTACCCGGCCCACGAAGCTGCGGTCGAGGTACTGCTCATTTACGCAGGTGGTAATAGTCTTGAAGCCCAGCCCCAGAAACTCGCGGATGAGCTCGGTCGTGGGCACGCCCCAGAGCGGGAACACGGCCGCCAGGCCCGCCTCGGCCAGTTTGGCTTCGCGGTACCGGCGCAGGTCTTCGAGGAAGATGTCGCCGAAGATGGAAACCGTGGCTCCCGCCTGCTGTAGCTCGCGCATGGTGTCGCCCATCAGCTGCTCGTAGGTGGCCATGGAGGGCATTTCGGGCAGCAGCAATTGGCGGCAGGGCAGCCCGAGGGCGGCGGCCTGCTGCTCGAGCAGGGCCGTGCGCACGCCGTGCATGGAAATGCGCTGGTAGGGCGTGCTCACCGTCGTGAGCAGGGTTTGGATGTCGTACTGGCCGGCCTGCCGCACTTTGTAGAGCGCCAGGGCCGAATCCTTGCCGCCGCTCCAGTTGAAAATAGCCTGTGGTTTCATGCCGGGCAAAGTAACGGCCGGCTGCGTGCTTGGCGGGCCGGTACTGGCCGAAAGCCGGGAGGCCACGCTTATTTTTGCGCTTTAACTCCGCGCATGGCTTCCCAATCCCAACCCGAAGAGGTTTACAGCATCCCGGCCACGTACCGGAAGATGGAAAACACGCACATCCTGTTCTGGCTGGTGAAGGACATTGCCTGGTGCATGGTGTGGCGGCCGCTGGGCCTGCTAATGGTCCTGCCCACCCTGGGCATTGCCCTCGTCATTGCCTGGCGCACCCGGGCCTACCAATCGGAGCTGGCCCACAACCTGGCCATCGTGTTCTGGATTACCGCCAACTCCTACTGGATGACCAGCGAGTTCTTCGGGTTCGATACCGTGCAGGTGCTGCCGCACGTCACCGGCAAGCACCTGGCGTTGGTGCCGTTTTTGATTGGGCTGGGGATTCTGGGCTATTATTATCTCGTGCAGAAACCGCGCGAAACGTCCGAGGAACAAGTCGCTACGCTGTAAGCGGCCGGCCGACAGGCGCGACCCGGGCCAGGAGCGGCAACTTTTCGCCGCTCCCTTTCGAACAACCGGGCTATGCAATTTGCCATTATTACCCCCACCCACCAGCGGCGCGAGCTGCTGCCCGACGCCGTAGCCAGCGTGCGCGCCAGCATCAGTGCCCCGCTCGATTTCTCGTTTGAGCACTTGGTTTACGACAGCGGCTCGCGCGACGGCACGGCCTCCTACCTGCGCGAAGCCGCCGCCCAACCCGGGCCCCCGCTGCGCCACTGGCACTCACCGGGCCGCCTGCTGGCCGGGCCGGGCCGCAACCGGCTCATTGCCGAGGCGGCCCCCGAAGCCTGGGTGGTACCGCTCGACGACGACGACTTTCTACTGCAACGCACCCTCTTCCACTACGCCACCCAGATTGCGGCCCACCCCGGCCGGCCCTGGTTCGTGGCCGATTTCCTGCGCGTGGACGAAACCGGCCGCTACCTGCCCGGCGAGGACTACTACGCCTGGCAGTTCGACACGCCCACGGCCATGCTGCGGGCCATTTTCCGGGCCGAGCACTTCCTGCAGGGCAACGTGTGCTACCACCGGCCCTTTTTCGAGGAAGTGGGCGGCTATGATACCGAGTTGAAAATGGCCGAGGACCTCGACCTCTACGTGCGCTTCCTGCTGGCCGGGCAGCTGCCGGTGCTGTGCCCGCACATCAGCCATCTGCACCGTTTTCACGCTAGCAATGTGAGCATCGGCGTGGATGCCGACAAACACAACGCCGACCTGCGGGTGCTATACGACCGATACGCGGCGCAGCTGCAGCAGCTGGGCGTGGCCGCGCCGGGCTAAGTGGCAGAGCGGCTTCGTAGTTGGTGGCCCGGCTGACCGGTGCAGGAGCGGGGACGTACCCGGTAGGGCTTGCTCCCACTCCCACACCGTTCAAGACAAGCCAGCCACCGCGCCGCGCAATCCCCGTAGCTTCGCGGCGTGATGGACAATGCCCTTATCAATCCCGCCGATGACGACCAGCAAACCCGCGCCGCGCTGAAGCAATGGCAGCGCCGGATGCAGCGGCGGCCCTCGCGGCTCAACCAGTTTGCGCGCCGCGTCCAGATTCGCCTCAATGCCCTGCTGCCCGAGCGGGTACACCAGGCCATCACGGCGGCCATTCGGCAAATGGTGCGCGGGGTGCTGTTTGGCTCGCAGTACACCACCAGCCAGCCACTGGCCGCCGCCCGTTTCGCGCAGCGCGAAACCGTGGCCCGTAACCTGGTTCGCAACTACCGCACCATGGCCACCGCCGAAGGTGCCGTAACCGGTGCCGGCGGCTTCCTGCTGGGCCTGGCCGATTTCCCGCTCCTGATAGGACTGAAAATCAAATTACTCTTCGAGCTGGGTGCTGCCTACGGCTACGATGTACACGACTACACCGAGCGGCTTTACCTGCTCCACGTATTCCAGCTGGCCTTCAGCAGCCAGCACACCCGCAACCTCACCTACCAGCGCCTGGCCGACTGGGACAGCTACCGCCTCACCCTGCCCCTCAACCCCGAGGAGTTCGACTGGCGCACCTTTCAGCAGGAATACCGCGACTACATCGACCTGGCCAAAATGGCCCAACTGCTGCCCTTTGTGGGCGCGGCCGTAGGTGCCGTGGCCAACTATAAGCTCATCGAGCAACTGGGCGAAACAGCCATGAACTGCTATCGCCTGCGCCACTTCGCGGCCGAGGATGCCAGCCACAACAAAAACTAGCGTCCGACGCAAGCTCTCTATTTTATAACTCCGGCATTTCGCGCGCTACTTTCGGCTCTTAGCAGGCCCGCGTGAGGCCGGCGCTCTACGGCGTGCGGGAAGCCGAGCCCGCGGACAGCTATCAGGCCAGCATGGCCTCCAATTCGACTGCTACCGGCGCGAGCTCAAAAACTTCGGCCAGCAGCTCATAGGAGCGTACCCGGTCCTCGAAGCTGGCGGTGATGGTGACGGCCGTGATTTCATCGACGCCATACTCGGCGGCCATTTCGCGGAGCTGGGCGTGCACCTGGGCGGGCGTACCGCTCACCACCCGGTTGCGGTTGAAAGCCAGGTGGGCCCGGTCTTCGGAGGTGAACCGGTAGGCGGCCACCTCGGCGGGCGTGGGGAAAGTACCGCGCTCCCCCTTGCCAAAGCGCAGCAGCATCAGGTCCATGGCGGCGCGCAGCTCCTGGGCTTTCTCCTCCGTTTCGGCGCAGAGCAGAAAAACGGCCACGTTGGCCAGCGGCGCGGCCAGCTCGCGGCTGGGCCGGAACCGCTCGCGGTACTGGCGCACCGCCGCCGGGCCACCGTTGCCATTGATGAACTGCGCGAACGAAAACGCCATGCCCAGGTGCGCGGCAAACAAGCCGCTCTGGCCGCTGGAGCTCAGCAGCCACAGCTCCGGGCTGGTGGCGGCCTGCGGGGCCGCCATCACCCGCTCATGAATGGTGTCGGGCACTTTTTCGTCGCGCAGGTAGGCTTGCAGGTCCAGCAGCTGCTCCACGAAATCCTGCTCGCTGAAGGTATTGCTGGGGTTGAGGGCATGGGCCGTGAGGCGGTCGCCGCCCGGGGCGCGGCCCATGCCCAGGTCGATGCGGCCCGGAAACAGGGCTTCGAGCAGGCGGAAATTCTCGGCCACTTTCAGGGCCGAGTAGTGCGGCAGCATCACGCCGCCCGAGCCGAGGCGAATGCGGCTGGTTTGGCCGCCCAGGTGGGCAATAAGCACCTCGGGCGTGGAGCCGGCCAGCGTATGGGTGTTGTGGTGCTCGCTCACCCAAAAGCGGGTGTAGCCGAGGCGGTCGGCCAAGCGGGCCAGCTGCACGGTTTCGAGCAGGGCCTCGCGGGGCGTACTGCCGGGCCGGATGGGCGACTGGTCGAGAACGTTAAGACGAAGTTTGGGGGCAGCGGAATTCATAGCAAAGCGAGTAGCTGGCGCGGAAAGTGGCACGCGGGGATGTTTAGTCCTGCGTTTTTTTTCGAGCCGTGCCAGCGGGATGAAGCACTTAAACCACTGGCACACGCTTCGGGTTCGCGGCAGCATGGCGGCGCGAACCCGAAGCGGGCCAATGAACAATTGTCCGTTCGCTTGTTTAGGGCCGAACCAATCCTTGTTCCCATTATAATGAGCGACCAGAATTTTGTAACGCTTGCCGTGGCCGATGGCACCGAAATGCGCGCCTATGTAGCTTTCCCCAGCGCCACCGGCCCCGTACCGGGTATTATCCTGCTGCAGGAAGCCTTCGGTGTGAACCACCACATCCGGAGCGTGGCCGACCGGCTGGCTGCCGCCGGCTACGCCGTGGTAGCGCCCGAGCTGTTTCACCGCACCGCCGCGACGGGCCTGGAGATTGCCTATTCCGATTTCGCTAGTGCAATGCCGCACTACGGTGCCATTAATAACGACGACCTAACCGCCGACCTGCAGGCCGCCCACGCTTGGCTAACCGCGCAGCCGCTGGTGAAAGCCGATAAAATCGGCAGCATCGGCTTTTGCCTGGGCGGCCGGGTATCGTTTCTGGCCAACGCCGTGCTGCCCCTGGCGGCGGCCGTATCGTACTACGGCGGCGGCACCGAAACCATTGCCGACCGCGCCCAGGACCTGCACGCTACTCACCTCTTTTTCTGGGGCGGGCTCGATGCGCACATCGGCAAAGAGCATATTCAGCAGGTTATCGAGGCCGTAGATGCCGCTCAGAAGCCCTATATCAACACCGTCATCTCCTACGCCGACCACGGCTTCCATTGCGACGAGCGACCCAGCTACCACCCCGAAGCCGCCAAGGAAGCCTGGGCCCTGACGCTGGCATTCTTTGGCGAAAAGCTGGGGGCATAGCCGCACCAAAGCGAGAAAGCAGAACGCCACGCTGAGCCTGATTGAACGTCACGCTGAGCTTGGTTGAACGTCATGCTGAGCGCAGTCGAAGCATCTCTACCGCAATGGCAATCCAATCTAAAGGATTAGTTAAGCGGTAAAGGTGCTTCGGCTGCGCTCAGCATAACGTTCTTTTTTATTCCGTACTCACCCGTTCACAACTGCTGGCTCGGCTACGGGCTGCCGGCCCAGGTACTGTGCCATGCTGCTGGCCAGCACAATCTGGAGGGCGTGGTAAAGCATCAGCGGCAGTAGAATGAGTCCGGTAGCGGCCGTGGCCGGAAACAACAGGCTCGCCATAACGCTGCCGTGGACCAGTGACTTTTTCGAGCCGCAGAACACGGCTACAATCTGGTCGGCACGCGAGAACTTCAGCGCCCGGCTCAGACCCCAGATAATGCCGAATACCAGCAGGTAGAGCCCCACCATGCCCGCGCCCAGCTTAATGATATCGGCGGGGCGGTAGCGACTGAAAATGCCCTCGGCGAAGGAATCGCAGAACGCGGTGAAAACGATGAGCAGGATGGTAACCTGGTCGAAGATGCGCAGGCCGACCTTGTGGCGGTCGGCAAAAGCGTGGAAGCGCGAATTGAGCAGCACCCCCGCTCCCACCGGCAGCACCACCTGCCACAGCAGCTGCACCGCGAGGCTCCAAAGCTGCCCGCCGCCCGTGCCGGTATGCAGAAACACGCTGCACAGCAGCGGCGTGAGCGCAATGCCCAGCAAGCTGGAAATACTGGCGTTGAAGATGGCCGCCGGCAGGTTGCCGCCCGCAATGCTCACCATCACCACCGACGTGGATACCGTGCTGGGCAGCGCGCACAGAAAGAAAATGCTCTGCCAGAGCAGCTCGCCGCCCTCGGCCCCGAAAAACGGCCGCACCAGCAGCGCCAGCGCCGGAAACAGCCCGAACGTGCTCAGCTGCACCAGCGTGTGCAGCCGCCAGTTGCGCATGCCGTCGCGCAACTTTTCGAAGCTCAGCTTCAGGCCATAGAAGAAGAAAACCAGCGCCACGCCCACCGTAGTAATGCGGTGCCACGGCACGGGGCTAGCCTTGCTGCCCAGCCCGGGCCCGAAGTAGGCCAGCGCCACCACCCCCATCAGGGCCAGCAGAAACCAGTCGAGCCCGGCACGGGACAAGAGGGCGGCAAAACGGTTGGGCGCAGCGGGCGCAGAATTGGGCATCATCGCGCAAGAATACGCCGAACGGGCCGGGATGATGAGGCCGGAACACAAAAAAGCGCAGGATTCGGGCGAATCCGGCGCTTTTTTGGGAATCTTAAATCGGCTGTCATCCTGAGCCTGCGAAGGAGCTTATCACCGCTGCACAGTTGGCAGTAACTCAATTGCTGCGAGCATAATGAGGGCCTTCGCAAGCTCAGGATGACAGACGCAACCTACTGGTAACAACCACTTTAGACAACCAGGTTATTCGGTCGGCACACCGCCACCCAGGCCGGGGGCCGCGTTGCCCTGCACGCCCTGCACATTGGGCACGCCCATTTTTTCCTCGCGCTTGCGCTGGTATTTGTTGAACTGCGCGGGCGTGAGCACGTCCTTCAACGCTTCGAGGCGCGAGCGGCCGGCACTTTCGATGACGCCGGCCAGCTTGCGCGGGTCGGCCTTGTGGCGCAGGCGGCCCGACTCCACCATGTCTACGGCCCGGCGGTTGATGACGCGGACTTTTTCGGTTTGCTGGGGGTTGAGGCCCAGGTTTTGCTGCATGTTGGTGGTAAGGGCATTGGCCTTGGCATCGACCACGGCATCGGGCGCGAACACGGTTTCGGGCGCTTCGGCCGGGGCGGCCGTTACGTTGGTTTTGGTTTTTACGCTGGGCCGGCCAGCGGGCTTCACCTTGATTTTGACGGTGGCAGGAGCCTGCGCGTGAGTGGCTGCCGGGGCTGCCAGCAGCGCCAGTGCCACGAGCGGCGAGAGCAACAGGAATTTCATATCAGAAGACAAAAAGCAGAAATCAGCCGCGCAGATACATAGCGCTATGCCGGAGTAAATATCGGCCAAAAACCCGGCCCACTTCCCCCCGAACGCGGTGCCGACCACGTTTCGTGCCAGCCTGAGACGAAAATTCGGGCCTCCCCGCCTCACCTTGCAACCTTTGAGGGGCTTTTTCCATACTACTCACCATGAAACATGCCAAACGCTCGAAAACCAATTGGCTGCTGGCCGCCGGCCTTGGTGCCGCTACGCTGGCCGCCACCCTGTGGGGCAACCGCCGCGGCTCCTACGATTTGAGCCGCCGCGTGGTGCTCATCACCGGCGGCTCGCGGGGGCTGGGCCTCGTGCTGGCCCGCCAGGCGGTGGCCGAGGGAGCCCGCGTGGCCATCTGTGCCCGCGACGAGGCCGAGCTGGCCCGCGCCCGCCAGGACTTGCTGATGGCCGGCGCGGCCGAGGCCGACGTGCTCACCCTCGCGCGCGACGTTTCCAACGAAATGGAGGTGCGGACCATGGTGGCCGAAGTCGAAAACCGCCTCGGACCGGTCGACGTGCTCATCAATAACGCCGGCATCATCACGGCCGGCCCGCTGGACAACATGGATTCCCGCGATTTTGAGGAGTCGATGGCCGTACACTTCTGGGCTCCGCTGCACGCCATGCAGGCCGTGCTGCCCAGCATGCGCCAACGTGGAGCGGGTCGCATCGTCAATATTTCGTCGCTGGGCGGCAAGGTGGCGTTGCCCCACATGGCCCCGTACAGCGCCAGCAAGTTTGCGCTGGTGGGTTTGTCCGAAGGCTTCCGGGCCGAGCTGCGGCAGCACGGCATTTCGGTCACGACCGTGTGCCCCGGCCTGCTGCGCACGGGCAGCCCCGACCACGCCGAGTTCAAAGGCCAGCAGCAGAAGGAGTTTGCCTGGTTCAGCATCGCCGACTCGCTGCCAGGCTTCACGCTCAGCGCCGAGCAGGCGGCCCGCCAAATCTGGAACGCCTGCCGCCGCGGCGATGGCGAGGTGATTCTGTCGCTGCCGGCCAAGTTCCTGGCGGCCTTCCACGGCTTGCTGCCCGGCACCACCACCGACATTCTGAGTTGGATGAACCGCGCCCTGCCCGCCACCGGCGAGAGCGCGGCCGCCAACGTGCGCCGCACCGGCTTCGAGAGCGAGTCGAAAATCACCCGCTCGCCGCTCACGGCCCTCACCCGCAAAGCTGCCGCGAAAAATAACGAGCTGTAGAAGCAGCTTCTTAGTCGATTAATATTCAGACCATAAGAACGTCATGCTGAGCGAAGTCGAAGCATCTCTCCCGCAGTAGTACATAATTACTTTTTGCGGGAAAGATGCTTCGACTTCGCTCAGCATGACGTTCTTTTTAGTCGCGATTATTTCTCTGGGACTGCCTTGTTTTTCTACATCCCGGCCTGTGCAAATGCGTGGCAGCCCCCCGTTTTGATGGCTTGCAACGAGTCGTCGAGCGAGCCGCACAGGGCGCTGCCGGCCTTTTTCTGACAGAACGGACAGGCGTGCAGGTCCCCATCGGTATCTACGTAGAGGAACCGGTCGGCAGCCCCGCTGCAGCCTATGCGGCGCTGGTGGTAGCCGTAGTATTGCACCATGGGCCAGTCGAGGTAATCGGGGCCGAAATTCAGCTGCACGTAGAAGTCTTCCAGCAGCGCAATTTGGGCGGGGCTGAGGTCGACGGCGCGGCCGGCGTAGTGGCCCACGGCGCGTGGCTCCAGAATTTGGATGAACGTGACACCGAGCTGCCGGGCCAGGCGGGCGTAGGCCAGCAGGTTGGCTTCGGTGGTGAACTCCCGCGTGGCGCACAGCGACAGGTTCACGACCAGGCCGACTTCATGCGCGTAAATGGCCGCTTGCATGGCATTCTGGTAGGCCTGGGGCGAGCCCCGGAAGGCATTGTGCCGGGCGGGTTCGTGATGGTCGAGGCTGATGGTGACGCCCATGAACCCGGCGCGCCGGAGCCGGCCGGCGTTTTCGCGGGTGAAGTTGAAGCCCGAAGTAATTACCCAGAAATCGGTACCCGGGCGGGCGGCGGCCACCACGGCCACCAGGTCATTCACACGCAGCATGGGTTCGCCGCCGCTAAAGAAAATCTGGCTCACGTGGCGGGCCTGAAATTCGGCTACCATGTCTCGGATATGCTCCCGCGTCAGGGTTTCCTTCTGGTTCAGGGCATCCCACTCGAAGCAGTGGTCGCAGGCCAGCGGGCACTTTTTGGTGATGGCCAGAAACACCAGGTTCAGCGTTTCGGCATCGCCCCGGAACGGCACCAACCGGTTGACGGTCGTGGCCACGTAGGCGTCGTAGGCGGCGCTGGGCCAGCCGGGCGTTTGATATTCGCGGTAATAGCGGCCCGCCACGCGGGCTATTTTCTGAACTTTGAGGTCGCCATAATACGTGCGTTTTAGTTCTTCAACCCCTTTAATGGCTCGTTTTACCCGGGCTGGTGTGCGCAGAAAGCGAAACAGCAGGCGCGCTTCGGCCAGCTTGAACAGCCCGGCTACCAGCCCACGCTTCAGCCGCGAAGTGAGCATGGTGGGCGACAGGCTGGGCAGCGCTACCGGAACGGGCGGCACATCCACATAGGTCAGGTCGGTGATGAGGGTGGTTTCCATGGGCGTTAGCGGTGGGCGAGAGCGGGCGTGATTTCCTGAGTGGCGGCGCGGTATTTCTCCTTCGAGAATTCGACGAAGCGACCCGGCTTTTTAAAAGCGTACAGCTCCGGCAGGTTGGGCAGCCCCTGAAAATCGCGAACGTGCTCGTAGTAGCCCTTGGTGCGCAGAAATACCGTGCGCCGGGTACCGGCCGCCGCCTTGGGCAGTCCCGATTCGTACGTCAGGCTAACGGTGGCCCCCGGCCGGGGCTGGCTCAGGTACAGGGTATCGGCGGCGGCCAGCTGGGCGCGGGCATCGGCCCCACGCTCGGTAATGGCGCTGGTGAGGCGGCATTTTTCCAGCTGCACCGGCGCGTTGGGGCTGCAGTCGAGGGCGGCATAGTCCACTTCCCAAAACATGAAGCCGCACTCCAGCTTCACGCGCACCTGGCCGGCCGGGGCGGCCCCAAAATCGAGCGGCACCACCAAGTCGCGGGCCGCCAGCGGACCAATGGTGGGAATGGTTTCGGCCAGCTGCCAACCGTGCCCGGCTTCCACGTACACCTTCAGCGGAATGTGCTGGTCGAGGGTCCACTGCCGGTTTATTGCGGCGGGCTGGGTCTTTTGCTGGGCGGCCCAGGGGTTGTAGGCCGTTCCGAATTTTTCGATGAACGCGCCGTACAAATAATCCAGCCACAGCGAGTTCTGGGCGTGCAGCACCAGCTTGCCGTGGCGGGCGGCGGCCGGCCTGGCAAAGGTGAGCACCACTTCGTTGGGGGCGCTGCCGGGCACGTCCTCATCGAACAGCACCACCTTGTGGTCGGTGGCCTGCAGCTGCGCGGTGCAGTCGTGGCCGCCCAGCGAGCGGGCCCGCAGCGGCGGCAGCGGCGCGGCCAGCGTTTGCACCCGGCCGCGCTGGTCCAGCAGCACCTGCGTGCCGGCGGCATGCTGCACCACCCACAGCTCGGCCAGGTTGGTGTACTGCCGCTCCTTCAGCTCGTTACTGATTTTTAGGCGGTACTGGTTGTTTTCGGGCTCGATGGCGGGCAACGGCAGGTAGTCGTTGCGCTCGGCCGGCGCGAAAATGGCCCCGCCGTACGCCTCGCCCACGAAGCGGTATTCGTGGCCATCGTAGGCATACACGAAGGGGCACGAGCTTTTGGTGAGCGCCACAATCACCACCAGCACGACAAACGCACCCGCCACGGCTCCCAACGTACCAAACACGTAGGAGGCCGTGGTTTTGCCCGAGTCTTTCTCCAGCAAATCAATCTGCCGGATGGCCGCGAAGGGAATGCTCACCCGGTCTTCGGCCCCGGCCTGCACGTCGCTCACGTACACGTGCACGATGTTCAGCACCACCGATTTGTCTTTAATCCGGTAGCGGGGCGAAAAGCCCTTTGTCGGCCCCGCGCCGTAGGGAGCCACCGGCGCGCTAAGTGGTTGCCGCGTGCCTTCCAGCACTTCGCCGTTGAGGTGCGGATTGCGCAGCTCCCACGTCGCCGGGCCCTGGTGCACCACAAACCGCTTCGACTCGGCCAGCATGTTCACGTTGGCCCGGCTTACCTCCTGCTCCTTGCCGCGGTAATAACTACACCCCGTTACCAGTGGCCCAAAGAGCACCAGCAGGCCCCAGGCCACGCCGGCGGCCCGCTTTCGAAACAGCCCCAGCAACCCGGGCACAGTGGTTGGCGACGTATCAGATGGTTTCATGATGCAGAAAGTGAGTGAGAAGAAAACAACAGGCTCAAGGTAGCCGCCAACTCTTCGCAGGCAAGGCCAACTTTTCGCATTATTGGACTCTGTAATAATATTGAATATAAGTTTAATTAACTAACAGGCTGAAATTTACCCGGCTATTTACAGGACATTACAGCGCACCCTTTCCCTCACCAATGTGCATCCTGAAACGGACTGATGCTACCTCGTTTCTTTTGCGCAGTGCGTCGTAATTCCACGCTGGCGATGCTTCGCTAAACCCGCCCTAGCTTTAGGGCCATGCATTTTCCCGTCGAGCTTGTTCTGGGCGCTGCCCGCCTACCCGTGCATCTGCTGTGCGAGGTGTTGGCTTACACGCTCGGTTTCCGCCTCTACACCCATCTGCGCACCGGCCACGCCGACCGCATCAGCGACGCGCACCGGCAGTGGATTTTCGTGGGTGCCGCCGCCGGGGCGCTGTTCGGCTCGCGCCTGCTGGGCCTGCTCGAGCACCCCGAGCTGCTGGCGCACCCGCCCGGCGGCTGGCTCTACTACTTCACCAATAAAACCATCGTGGGCGGCTTCCTGGGCGGCCTCATCGGCGTGGAGCTCACCAAAAAGCACCTCGGTGTAACGGCCAGCAGCGGCGACCTCATGGTGTTTCCCATCGTGCTGGGCCTGGGTATCGGCCGGCTCGGCTGCTTCTTCAGCGGCCTGGAGGATGGCACCTACGGCTCGGCAACCACCCTGCCATGGGGCATCAATTTCGGCGATGGCATTGCTCGCCACCCCACCAACCTCTACGAAATCCTGTTTCTGGCGGCGCTGGCGCTGCTGCTGTGGCTGCTGGAACGCCGCAGGCCCTTGGCCGATGGCCGGCGGTTCGAGCTGTTTCTGAGCGGCTATTTGCTATTCCGGCTGCTGGTGGAGTTTATCAAGCCCACGGCGGCGCTGCCAGGGCTGGGCCTCACGGCCATTCAGTGGGCCTGCGTGGCGGGGCTGGGGTATTATGTTTGGGGGTGGGTGCGTGGGAGCATTCCCGGCGTCGCCAAAAATACCACTGTAAGCCGCATGAAATACCCGCTGTTATTGTCCTTGGCGTTGTTAATGGCCACCCCAAACGCCCAAGCCCAATACCTCAAATTCCACGACGGCGAATACCTCGACACCACCACTACCCGCAACCCCGCCTGCGCAAAGACCATGACGCTACCCTACTTCGCCGTGGATGGGAAATACCCGCGCAGCTCGGGCACGCTGGTGCAAGAGGCTACGACCTATTTGCAGCACGGCAACCGCAAATTCAGCGGCAGCGGCTACGTTACGTTTCGGTTTGTGGTCGATTGCGCGGGGTTTCGGCAGCCGATGACGCAGGTGCTGCAAACCGATGCGAATTACGCGGCCATTCACTTCCGCTCAGAGCTGGTGCAGGAGCTGTACGCTTTTCTGAAAACGATGAAGGAGTGGCGGGTGGCTACTTACAGCGGCCGCGCCGTGAGCTATTTCACTTATCTAACATTTAAAATAACCGATGGCAAAGTCGTGGCCGTTATTCCTTAGCCTGCTGACCCTGGCGCGGCTGGGGCAGTGCCAGCAGCCCGCCAAAACCAACCTAGCGGCCGGCGACTGCGGCAGCAAAGCCTATCAGGATACCCTCGTGGCCCGGTACCTCGACCGGGGCGCGAACCGCGTCAGCTACCTCAGCCCGCAGTGGGGGCAGTATTGCGACAGCCTGATTGCGGCCTGCCCCAACATTGCCCAAGCCTACCAGCAAAAGGCCATGCCGCTGATTGACTGCGGTGATTATGCGAAAGCAATGCCCCTCCTGGACCAGGCCGTGGCGCTGGATGCTAACCGCTACCTAGCTTACCGGGGCTTCCTCAAGTGCATCTTCACGAAAGACTACGCCGGGGCTATCACCGATTTCCAGCGCGTGGCCAGGCTCAAGCCCAACGGCCGCGAACAGGACCACACCTATGCGTTTTTCGAGGGAGCCTGCGAGTTGGAGCTGGGCCATTACCAGCTGGCCGAAACGGCATTTGCCCACGACATGACCTTGCAGCGCGGGCCCGCCGGGCAGGGCGAGATTCACTTCAACACCCTGCTGTACGCCGGCGTGGTGGCGGCTCGGCTCAAACAGTACGCACCGGCCCAGACGTACCTGCAACAGTGCCTGAAAGCCTACCCGCAGCACCCAGAGGCCAATTATTACCTCGCCCTCACCTACCAGGCGCTGGGCCAGCCTGCCTTGGCCCGGCCGTACCTGGAAGCCGCCCAGCGGGCGCTGATTGGCGGCTACCGGTTGAACGAGGACAGTATTTCCTACGCCAACTACCCGGCGCAGATAACGGAGTACGAAGTGACGCAGGCGATGAAGGAAATAGGTGGTTGAACGCCCTGTGTCAGCCTGAGCGGAGCGAAGAACCTTGTCACATCTGAACAATTACCAGTAGTTTATTCAGGCGTGATAAGGTCCTTCGCTCCGCTCAGGATGACAGGTAAGGATGACGGGCGGACTTCCCGTTTTGCCATAACTTCCACCGCTGATTCCACTCCTCACCTTCCCCAGCCCTCGCGTCATGCCCGAACGGCCCTACACCTACTACGACTTCACGCTGAGCCTGTGCCCGCAGTGCCTACGCCGCATCGAGGCCAAGATTGTGTTTGAGGATGGCAACGTGTTCATGCTCAAGCGCTGCCCCGAGCACGGGCGGCAGAAGGTACGCATTGCTACCGACATTGAGTATTACAAGAGCATTCGCAACTACGTGAAGCCCAGCGAAATGCCGCGCCGCTTTGGCACAGCCACCCACTTTGGCTGCCCCTACGACTGCGGCCTGTGCACCGACCATGAGCAGCACAGCTGCCTCACCGTCATCGAGATAACCGACCGCTGCAACCTCACCTGCCCCACCTGCTACGCCGAAAGCAGCCCCACCCACGGCCGGCACCGCACCCTGGAAGAAGTAGAAGCCATGGTGGACCTGGTGGTGGCCAATGAGGGCGAGCCCGACGTCATCCAGATATCGGGCGGCGAGCCTACCCTGCACCCGCAGTTCTGGGAAATTCTGGACATGTGCAAGCGCAAGCCCATTAAGCACCTGATGGTGAATACCAACGGCGTGCGCCTGGCCAAGGACGAAGCTTTTGTGGCGCGGCTGGCCACGTATGCGGGCGCTTTTGAGGTGTACCTGCAGTTCGATTCTTTCCGCGAAAACGTGCTGCTTGCCATGCGAGGCCGCGACCTGCGCACGGTGCGCCAGCAGGCCATCGAGCACCTCAACAAATACAACCTCAGCACCACGCTGGTCGTGACGCTGCAAAAGGGCCTGAACGATGATGAGATGGGCGATATCATCGATTACGCCTTGAAGCAGAAGTGCATTCGCGGCGTCACGTTTCAGCCCACCCAGGCCGCCGGGCGGCTCGACAACTTCAACCCCGAAACCGACTCGTTTTCGCTCACCGAAGTGCGCCAGGGCATCATCGACCAAAGCCCGGTTTTCACGGCCGAAGACCTGCTGCCCGTGCCCTGCAACCCCGACGCGCTGGCCATGGCCTACGCCCTGAAGCTCGACGGCGAAGTATTCCCCCTCACCCGCTACATCGACCCCGCCGAGCTGCTCCAGAACAGCAGCAACACCATTGTGTACGAGCGCGACCCGCGCCTGCGCCAGCACATGCTCAAGCTGTTCAGCACCGCCAATACCGTGGATACGGTGGTGCCCGAAATCAACCAGCTGCTGTGCTGCCTGCCGCAGGTGTCGGCCCCCAACCTGGTCTACGAAAACCTGTTCCGCATCATCATCCTGCAATTCATGGACGCGTGGAATTTCGACGTGCGGGCCGTGAAAAAATCCTGCGTCCACATCGTGAGCAAAGATTTAAAAATCATCCCGTTCGAGACGATGAACATCTTCTACCGCGACCCCGAGAAGCTGGCGCGGCTGGAGGAGTTGCGGGTCGAGCGCGTGGGCATTATCTAATGGAGCCGCTCGCAACGCCTCCGCCCCCACCCCAGGAAGAGAAGTCCACCAACTGGCCGATTGCGGTTAATCTGGGCCTGCTGGTGCTGAATTTTCTATTTACCCGCTCCATTAGCAGCTTATTGATAGCGGTGCTGGTGCTGGCTGTGGTCAATGGGATTGCGGCGGTGATGCTGTCGTCGTTCAACAAAATGCGTTGGGTGACGGCCTTTATTTTGTCGGCGCTGCTGGTGCTGCTGATTGGGCTGGGCATCTGCGGGCTGATTCTTTCGAACCTACACGTCAATCATTAGCCGTTTACTTTCCAGTTATTCGCTTAACCATGGACAAGCCCGCGCAGCACATCATCCGCAATAACCTGATAGCGGTGCTGGTGGCCGCCTTGGTATTGGGGCTTGCCGCCAAACCCACCGCCGGGGGCTCCGCTTTCATTTTCGGAATTGTTTATCTGGGTCAGGTGGCTGTCAACCTACTATTGGGTTTAGGCAGCTTGTTTAGCCGAACGAGCGATGGCAACGCCGCACCTTATTTTCTGAGTATGCTACTCGTACTCATCATCGGGTTTGGCGCTTGCGCCGGCATGTTGTCCATCTCAAATTTCAGGATGGAGTAGCCGGCGCGGGCTGGCACTTGGGGCAGACGTAAGTAGCCCGGCCGCCCACGTAGTATTTCTCGATTTTCACCTTAGCATGGCGCGGACAGAAGGTGTGCGCATCGGAGCCGGGCGTGGCCGAGTCGTCCCACTCGCGGGCATGGATGAGGAAAGACTTGGGGAAATGCCGGTAATTGGCTTCGTGGCCGATGGCCGTAGTGAGCACCAGCTGAATGGCGGCGTGCAGGGCTCTAAATTCCTTCTCAGTGAGCGAATTTCCCAGCCGCTCGGGGTGGATTCTGGCCTGAAACAGCACCTCATCCACAATCCAGTTGCCGAGGCCGGCCAGAATGCCCTGGTCGAGCAACAGCGGCTTGAGCAGCGTTTTGCGGCGGCTGAGCTTAGCCTGCAATTCGGCGGCGGTGATGGCGAGGGCATCGGGCCCGATTTTCTTGGCGGCCTGGTGGGCGGCGGCGCTCTCGGCCAGGCGAATACGGCCAAACTTGCGTGGGTCGATGAAGGCGAGGCGCAGGCCGGAATCGGCCAGGTGCAGGGCCACGCGGGTGAAGCGCGGGGCGTCGGGCTCGTCGCGGTAGGCCCCAATATCACCGGTCATGCCGAAGTGGAGAACGAGCACCTGGCCGTTATCGAGTTCCACGAAGCAATTTTTGCCCAGGCGCGAGGTGCCGGTGACGGTGCAGCCCACGAGGCCAGCGCGGAGCTGGGCTTCGGGCGTGGCCAGCACATGAGCATCGTTCACCTGCACGGCAGTGATGGTCTGGCCCACGGCCAATTCATCGATAAAGCGGCGGTAGGTTTCGACTTCGGGTAATTCGGGCACGGAGGGAAGTGTGGAGGGTTAGGTGTTAAATGTTGATTTTAATTACAACAGAACGTCATGCTGAGCGTGGCCGAAGCATCTCGCGTGTGGCAGTAATTCTTTCCTCGCGGTAGACTATAAGTAGTCATGCAAAAGTAATCGGAGCAAATAAGGCGGTCATGCTTATCTGGCGTCCGCTTGTCGAAGCATGACGTTTAAGCGTTAATACGGTTAATTCTGCACGACTACTCAATACTTCCCGCGAGATGCCTCGGCTGCGCTCGGCATGACGTACTTCTTTCTGATAACCGCATCAAACCAATCCCGGTTGCGCTCCTTTCCTACAAATCGTTCCGCAGCCCGCCTTCCAGCACTACCACGCCGGTGCCGCCAATCTGCACCGATTCAATGGCTTCGCGCTCGCCGTGCACGCGCACCTGCACCGCGCCGGCGCGGCCCATGTCGTGGCCCTGCTCGGCAATAAATTCGGGCGAGCTGAGGTAGCCGTGGTGCCAGAGGTAGGCCGCCATACCGCCCGTAGCCGAGCCCGTGACGGGGTCTTCCGATACGTCGGGCGGAGTACCAAAGTGGCGGGCAAACGTGTCGCCCGCGGCGGTAGCCCCGCCCAGGCAAAACAGGTGCGGACTGAAAAAGTCGCTTTCGGCGCGGTAGCGGCCCAGGCCGGCAGCATCGGCTACATGGGCGCGGCGTAGGGCGGCGTGGTCGCGCAGCAGTATCATCAGTTGCGGGGTACCGGTGCTCACCGTCTGGATGGGCGCGCCGGGCAGCAGGTCATCGGGGGTGAGGCCAAAAAGCGGCAGTACCGTTTCCGGCGCGTGCGTGGCCCCAAATACGGGGCGGCGCTGCGTCATCCACACCAGGGCCGGCTCACCGGCGGCACCCGGCAGCACATCGACCCGGATGGGGCCATGCAGTAGCTGCAGCTGCAGCGTGAGGACCTCGCCGGAAGCAGGCAGCGCCACCCGGGCCGCGTGCAGCAGCGCCGTGACGGTGGCAATGGTAGGGTGCCCGGCGAGTGGAATTTCCTCAGCCGGCGTGAAGAAGCGCACCGTGAACTCGGTGCTGCCGGGCGCGGCGCGGTTCACAAAAGCGGTTTCCGATTGGTTGAACTCGCGGGCCAGGCGCTGGCGCAGTTCCGGGTCGAGGTCATCGGCGTCGAGCACGACGGCGCAGGGGTTGCCGCGCAAGGGCTCGGTAGTAAACGCATCAATCAGCAGAAAAGGGAGCTGGGACATGGGCAATGGGCAATTATCAATGAGCAGTGAAGAATGAGCAAAGTTGCCAGCAATTGCTCATTCTTCATTGCTCATTGATAATTACTCATTACTTATCGGATTTACAGCGTCTCGTGCAGCTTGGCTACGCGCTGGCCGGCTTTGTCGTACACGTCGCCGCGGGCGGTGATGAACAGGCGGTGCTGCTGGCCATCGGTGAGCACGAAGGGGAAAGACTGGCTATCGGTGCGCGTTACGCGACCCACGATTTCGGCGTTGTCGTCCTCATCCACGCGCACCACCTTCAGGGCGTTGGTAAGATAGTAGCGCTGGCTGGGGTCGTTGCGGAAAGTGAGCTGGCCCACCAGCCGCACGGCATCGCCGCTGTTCTGGCCCACGGCCACCATCTCGCGGCCGGTACCATCGCCGGGCAAGTCGGCTACGTCTTCCGAGTCGTAGACCGGAGCGGCCCGGCGGACGGGCACCGCCGCCACCACGGCGGGCGCGGCCGAGGGCGAAGCCGAACGAGCACTGGCCACCAGCTGCGCACTGGCCCGCTGCCAGCCCTGGCCAATGGCGGCCAGGCGCGGCGTGCGGCCAGGGTGCGTGGGCGAGTCCTCGGCATCGGGCACGGTGGCCATGGCGGCCTGGGCCTGGGCCAGGCTGGCCCCCAGCTTGCGCAGCACAAAGCCCGAGAATTCGTCGGCCTCCAGCTCATCGGCGGGCTGCGAGCCACCGGCGCGCAGGGTGTGGCCGTTGAGGTGGTGGCCCATTTCGTGGGCCAGGATGCTGATGCCGGCCCAGTCGGTGTGGCCGGCACGGTTCACGGAATTCAGGAAAGCGGGGTTGTAGAGCAGGTAGCGCTTGCCATTGTATACTACGGCGGCGGCGTTGTCGACTTCGCGGGTGGCACGCAGCTCGAAACGGGCTTTGAGGCCCACGGCATCGGTGATTTCGCGGATGACGTCGGTAGGAGCCGGGGCAGTCTGGGCCCGCACGGGAGCCGTGAGGGCCAGCGGCAGCGCAAGCAGCAGCGGGGCCACCAAACGTGATACTACTTGGGGGAGGAAAGCCATAGCAGAAAAACAATAAGAGGAATAACTACTAATTCAGTAACAAAACAAGCTCGGTGCCAAAAGCGTGGCACAGCGGTTTTTAGCCGGTAGCCGGGCCAGAAGCAGCGCCCCTGTTCCAGGGCACCGCCTCGCAACGGTGGCCGGGCCGGTTTCATTGTACCCCGGTGCGGGCCGGGCCGTTTTCGGAGGTACAATGACAACGATTGTGGCCGGTTGGCAGTTCATTAAAAAAACAGAGCCGGAGTCCTTCTCAATAGTTGCGTGCGCGTGCAGCCCGGGCCCAGGCCGGGGTAGCTTTGCAGCACAAGCTGGTGGCTCCGGCTCCCACCCAGTTTTCCGGCATGAACCAAGCCCACCTGCACCTCATTGTCAATCATTTGCCCATCATGGGCAGCTTGTTCGCCGCCGCGCTACTGGCGGCCGGTGTTTTCAAACGCAGTCCTGACCTCACCCAGGCCGGCCTGGTAGCCGTGTTGGCGGCCGGCCTGCTATGCCTGCCAGCCCAGCTCACGGGCGAGGGCGCGGCAGCCATCGCGCAGAACCTGCCCCGCGTGAGCCGCGCCCTCATCCACAACCACCAGGAAGCGGCCGAGCTGGGATTTTGGGTGCTGGAGGGGGCGGCGTCGCTGGCGCTGTTTGGCCTGCTGCTGCTTAAAAATGCTTCACCTAAAGCCCGTCTGGTGGCCTTGCTGGCACTGGGGGTCACGCTGCTCAGCTTCGGCCTGCTGGCCCGGGCCGGCAACCTCGGCGGCCAGATTCGGCATACTGAAATCCGCGAAGGCTTCGGCACGGCCGATGAGCTGTGATTTTCAATGGTTAATGATTAGCGGTCAGTGGTTGCCGACGGACAGCCTTAGAACCAGCTTCCCGGCATCAACAACCGCCGCTTGTCCCATAAATTAAGCTCAGTCTTTAGCCATTCACCATTAATCATCAACCATTACTAAAATGCCCTTTCCCTTTTTTGGCGACGATAAATCGACGGTGGCACGCTTGCTGGCTACCCTTCCCCAAACCGGCCGCCTGGAGTGGATTGGCCAGCGACCGGTGCGCCGCGAGTCGCTGGTGTCGGTGCCCGAGGCCGAGTTGAAAACCGACTCGCACCTGCTCGGCGACCACGCCCGGCCCAAGGCTGGGGGTAAGCGGCAGGTCACGCTCATTCAGTACGAGCATCTGGCGGCCGTGGCGGGCTACCTGGGATTGGATGCACCGCTGGACCCTGCCCGCCTGCGCCGCAACCTGGTGGTGAGCGGCCTGAACCTGCTGGCCCTGAAAAACCGGCAGATTCGCATCGGCGACGACATCATTCTCGACATCACCGGCGAGTGCCACCCCTGCTCGCGCATGGAGGAAGAACTTGGGCCGGGCGGCTACAACGCCATGCGCGGGCACGGCGGCCTCACGGCGCACATTGCGCAGGGGGGAATTATACGGGTTGGTGACGTGGTTCGGGTGCTGAGCTGAATCATTTTTTATGAAGTAGCGCCACCCTCAAAAGCAGTATTTCACGTACTAGCCGCCGACGGCGGCTGATGCTGCCATTGCCCTCCACGCTATTGATGCCCTTGTTCCACTTAAAAACCCTTCGCTCCTATGTTATCAACCCTACATTTCCGCCCTCGGGCGAGCTTGTCTCCATTCCGGCTGATGAGTGGCTTTGTGGCTTTGCTGATGCTATTCTTAACCAGCCTCAGCGCCCAGGCCCAAACCTCTATCTACGGGATTGGAACGCTCACGCGCACCATTTTACCCTTCACCTCCCCGATTTATCCGGCGGGAGCGCCGGCCGGCTCGCAGGGTATTGCCTCGTTCAATCCCGCAACGGGTAGCCCCAATTCCACGCTGTCCCTGATTAGCGGGCTCGTGGGAAATCAAAAGCTGGTGGGTATCGACTTCCGGCCGCTTACCGGCCAGCTCTACGCGCTGGGCTACGACCCGGCGCTGACAACCAATAACGCCCAGCTCTACACGCTCGACCCCAAAAGCGGCGTCGTGATTGCCGTTAGCGTAGCTCCGATTACCCTCGCGCTTGGCGATGCCACGGAACGCATTGGCTTCAACTTTAATCCGGTGGCCGACCTTGTGCGAGTAGTTAGCTCGAACGATGCCAACTACCGCGTGAGCCCCATTACGGCCTTACCGGTTGCCACCGATGGGACGCTGGCCTATGCCGCTGGCGACCCCAACGCGCCCCGCAATCCTCGCATCAGTGGGGCAGCGTATACCAACCCCTACGCGGGTACCACCAGTACTATTCTTTACGACGTTGAAAACCTGGATGATGCCAGTGCTCCTTCCGGCGTCTTGTCATCGCAGTCGCCGCCTAATGACGGCACGCTCAACACCCAGGGCAGTATTCGTCTGGGGTCAGGGCCGACTGGTCCTTTTTTCGGCATTGATGCGACCGCTCGGATTAACGTTGATATTTTTTGGGCAGGAACTTACAATAAAGGCTATCTGCTGGAGCTTACTGCTCCTGATGTTAATGGACTTTCCAACAGCAATCTGTACGACTTATCGCTACCGGTCAATACATTAAGCCCATCCGACCCCGGCAACACCACCCCGGTGGGCTATGGCAGCAACAAGCGGAATATGGTACCGGCTAACTCGGCCACGCCGTTCAACCTGCTTTCCATTGCAGTGGCCCCCACGCCTGCTATCACCAGCCTGTCGCCCCCCTCGGCCGAGGTGGGTACCCCGGGCCTGACGCTGACCGTTATTGGCACTGGATTCGTGAACGGGACTACTGTTCAGTTCAACGGCTCGGACCGAGCGACGACTTACGTGTCGGCTACGCAACTGAGGGCCACGCTGACTACCGCCGATTTAGCCACCGTGGGCACTTACAATGTGACGGTAACTAACCCGCCTTTCCCGGGCGTACCAACGGCCCCAGCCACGTTCACGGTAACCCCAACCTGCGCAGCCCCCACCAACTTGGCGGCGAGCAACGTAACCAGCAATTCGGCCACGGTTTCGTTCACGGGTAACGGCTCGGCCACGAGCTACACGGTGACGACTTCGCCAACGACGCCCCCACAAACGCTGTCAGGCTCGGCTACTTCGGTTAGTTTTTCCGGCCTTACGCCCAATACCACTTACACGGTAAACATCACAACCACCTGCCCAAGCGGTACCACCGGCCCGGCTTCCGTGATGTTTACCACGAGCGCCGCTGCCGCCACACTGGCCGTGAGCCAGGGCGGCACGAGCTATCCCAGCGGCGGCACGGCTTACAACTTTGGCAACCAAACGGTGAACACCACCAGCCCAGCCGTCGCCTTCACGCTGACCAACAGCGGAACTGACCCGCTTATCATCAGCACTATCACGACCACTGGCGACTTCGCCGTGAATGGCACGCCCCCCACCACGGTGCCCGCCGGTGGCACGGCCACGGTGAATGTGACCTTCACCCCCACTGCCACCGGCACCCGTGCTGGCACGTTGGTGGTTAACTCTAACGCTAGCAACGGCGCAACCTACACCGTGAACCTAACCGGCAACGGCCAGGCCGCCGCCGCCGCCACGCTGGCCGTGAGCCAGGGCGGTACGAGCTACCCCAGCGGGGGCGCGGCCTACAGCTTCGGCAACCAGACGGTGAACACCACTAGCCCAGCCGTCGCCTTTACGCTCACCAACAGCGGCAATAGTGCGCTTGCTATTAGCAGCATCACGACTACCGGGGATTATGCCGTAAGCGGCACGTCCCCTACCACGGTGCCCGCCGGCGGCACGGCCACGGTGAATGTGACCTTCACGCCCACCGCCACCGGCACGCGCCCCGGCACGTTGGTGATTAATTCCAACGCCAGCAACGGTGCGACTTATACCGTGAACCTGACCGGCAATGGTTCGGCTGCACCCGCTCCTACGCTGGCTGTAACGCAGGCTGGCACGAGCTACCCCAGTGGTGGTACAGCCTACAGCTTCGGCAATCAAACGGTGAACACCACCAGCCCGGCCGTCGCCTTCACGCTGACCAACAGTGGTAACAGTGCGCTTGCTATTAGCAGCATCACGGCTACCGCGGACTTCGCCGTGAATGGCACGCCTCCCACCACGGTGCCCGCTGGCGGCACGGCCACGGTGAATGTGACCTTTACGCCTACTGCCACCGGCACCCGTGCTGGCACGTTGGTGATTAACTCTAACGCCAGCAACGGCGCAACCTACACCGTTAACCTGACCGGCAACGGCCAGGCCGCCATCCTAAATCCGCAAATTGCGGTGAGCCAGGGCGGCACCGGCATCGCCAATGGCGGCACGTTCAGCGGGTTTGCCAGCACGCAGCAGGGCAGCACCTCGGCCCCGGTTACGTTCACCATCAGCAACGGCAGCTCGACCGATGCGCTAACGTTGGGGGCATTTACCTTCAGCGGACCCTATACCCTGAGCGGCGCGGTACCCACCAGCGTGGCCCCGGGCGGCACGGCCACGTTCAACGTTACGTTCTCGCCGACCGCCACAGGAGCCAATACCGGCTCGGTGAGCATTGCCAACAACAGCCAGACCAACAGCCCCTACGTCATCAATTTCAGTGGCCAGGGCACTTCGCAGGATTTGGTGGTGAGCAACGCGCAGGCCGTGCAGGGCAGCTACCGGAATGTGACCATCGTAGGCCCCAACGGCGTCGCCACCCTGAGCGGCACCCTGACGGTGAGCGGCACCCTAGCCGTGCAAACAGGTGGCTCGCTCATTCAGAACTGCCAGACGATAAACGGCGGCGGTAATTTCGACTTGCAGGCCGGCGGAGCCATTGCTATCTGCGACCCGGCGGGCATCGCCACCACCGGCGCAACGGGAGCCGTGCAGGTAACGGGCACCCGTAACTTCAGCCCGCAGGCCAGCTACCTCTACAACGGCACCGTGGCCCAGATAACCGGCCCTGGCCTGCCCGCACAGGTGCTGAACCTGGGCGTACTGAATCCGGCCAACGTGACGCTGAGCCAGGCAGTAGCCGTGGCCGGCGTGGTGCGCCTGCAAAGCGGCAGCCTGAACACCGGCGGCCGGACGCTGACGCTACTCTCATCGGCGGCCGGCACGGCCCTGGTTGATAACTCGGGCGGCGGTGCGGTAGTGGGCACGGCCACCGTGCAGCGCTACATCGACCCCAGCATCAACGGCGGGCGCGGCTACCGCCACTACTCGTCGCCGGTGGCCAACTCGACGGTGGGCGACCTGAGCACCGCTACTTACACGCCCGTGGTGAACCCGGCCTATAACACGCTGGGCAGCTCGGTTACCCCTTTCCCCACCGTGTTTGGCTACGACGAAACCCGGGTGAACACCAGCGGAAACGCCAGCCCGATTGATTTCGACAAAGGCTACTTCTCGCCCAATACGCTGGGCGACGCCCTCGAGGTGACCCGGGGCTACACCGTGAACATCCCGGGTACGGAGACCGTGGACTTCGTGGGCAACCTCAACAACGGCTCCCTGGCTACGCCCACGCTCACCCGCGGCAGCCAGACGCAGAGTGGCTGGCAGCTGCGCGGCAACCCCTACCCTTCGCCCCTCGACTGGGCCAAGGTGATTGGGGCCGGCCGGGCCGTGAACATCGAAAATGCGCTGTACGTGTTTAAGAGCACCGGCCAGTATGCGGGCAACTACACCAGCTACGTGAACGGCCAAAGCACTAACTCCGGTACCAACGTGCTGCCGCTGGGCCAAGGCTTCTTTGTGCGGGTGCAGGCCGGCCAGACCACCGGCAGCATTGCCTTCGCCAACGCCGACCGCCTGACCACGCCCGACAACACGCCCTTCCAGCGCGGCACCACCGACTCGCGCACCCAGCTCGCGCTGGCGCTGGGCAATGGCACGAGCCGCACCCAGACCGTGATGTACTTCGAAACCGGTGCTACTTCCAGCTTCGACCGGGCTTTCGATGCCCGCAGCCTGGCTTCGCCCAGTGGTTTGGTACTCGCCACCGAAAACGCACCTGCCGAGCCGCTGTCCATCAACGGCCAACCCCTGCTAACCGGGGCTGATGTGCTGCTGCCCCTGCGGCTGGCCGCTACCACAACCGGCACCTACACCCTGGCCGTGGATAACCTGGCTAACCTGCCCACCGGCTACCACGCCTACCTGCGCGATGCTCTCACCGGCACCTACACCGACCTGGCCACCACCGCCACCCTCAGCCTGAGTCTGACGGCCAACGCTCCGGCCGGCGGCCGCTACGCCGTGCTCTTCAGCACCCAGCCCCGGGTGCTGGCCACGGCCCCGGCAGCCCTGGCCCAGCTGGCCAGCGTGTACCCCAACCCGGCCCACGGCACCGCCACGCTGCTGTTGCCAATGGCCCTGCGCGGCACGGCAGCCACGGCCGTTTCGGTAATCGATAACCTGGGCCGCACGGTGCTCACTCGCACCCTAGCCGCTGGCACCGCCGAAACGCTGGAACTGCCCCTGGGCGGGCTGGCCGCCGGCGTGTACTCGGTGCAGGCCCGCACGGCCGTGGGCCTGGTGGCCAAGCGCCTTGTAGTGGAATAACGCCCATCATTCGAGTCGAAGCTAGGTGCTTTGGTCCGACGCTAAAAAGCCCTCACTGAGTAAGTGGGGGCTTTTTTTATGTATATGTATATGGCTGCCACGCAGCCATAAAAAAACCCCTCGCCAAAGGCGGGGGGCTTTCCGAGCTATGAAAACAACTGTCCCCTGTGGAGACACGCTCGCATGTACGACACGCGCGGCGTGGTTGGATTTAGGATGGAAGGCACTTTTTACGCCCCGTCCATGCGCACAATTTTGGGCGTGAACGAGCCCAGCACGTCCACCAGCTCACGCTGGCTGGCCATTACGGCGCGGATGTCCTTGTAGGCCATCGGGGCTTCGTCGAGTCCGCCGCCGATGAGCTCGATGCCGTGGTCGGCGAGGTACTTGCGCACCTGCGCTTCGCCCAGCTCGGCCTTGGCGCGGGTGCGCGACATCAACCGGCCCGCCCCGTGCGAGGCCGAGGCCAGCGACCCGGCCCCGTTCCGCCCGCGCACGATAAAGCCGGGGGCCGTCATCGAGCCGGGGATGATGCCGAGCACGCCTGCCCCGGCCGGCGTGGCCCCCTTGCGGTGGGTGATGACCTCCCGACCGTCGGCCAGCCGCTCTTTCCAGGCGAAGTTGTGGTGGTTTTCCACTTTTGCCAGGGGCTTTTCGCCGAGGGCTTTGGCCAGGCGGCGGTGAATCTGCTCGTGGCAGGCCGAGGCGTAGTCGCCGGCCAGGGTCATGGCGGCCCAGTATTCCTGGCCTGCTTCGGTGTCGAGGCCGAGCCAGGCCAGGTGCTGGGCTTCGCCGGGCAGCTGGCACACGTCCTTGGCCAGCTTGGTGTAGCGCTCGGCAATGCCCGCGCCCAGGCCCCGCGAGCCGGAGTGCGACAGCACGCCCACATACTGGCCCACGGGCACGCCCAGCTCATTTTCCACGTCGGTGATTTCGACAATTCCGAACTCCACAAAGTGGTTGCCGGAGCCGGAAGTACCCACCTGCTCGGCCGCCTTATCGAGCTTGTTTTTCAAAAAGGGAATTTCCCGAAATTCAGCCCGGTCAAGCACGGCATGGTCCAGGCGCTGGCCCCGTTCGAAGCCCCGGCCGCTGCCGAAACGGGTGTTTTCGAGCAGCAGGCTGCGCAGCTCCTGGGTGCGCTGCGTGAGGTATTTGGGTGGCAAATCGAACACCGACAAGGCCATCCGGCAGCCAATGTCCACGCCCACGGCGTAGGGAATCACCGCGTTGTCCGTCGCCAGCACGCCGCCGATGGGCAGGCCGTAGCCGTGGTGGGCGTCGGGCATGAGCGCGCCGGCCACGGTCACGGGCAGCTTCATCGCAATTTCCATTTGATGAATGGCCCCTTGCTCGATGTGCTCGGCCCCGAACACGGCGTACTCCTTGCGCTCGACCAGGGCAATGTGGCGGTTGGGCGGAGGCAGCAGCGCGGCGGCCGTATGGCTCCAGTCGAGGTGGGTGAGGTAGTCGTGGGGGTTGGCAATAAGTTGACCCAGCAAAGCCAGCTGGTCGGTCTGGGAGATTTTTTTGAGGTGCTTGCGCTGCAATTGGGCCAGCGCGAGTCCGATGGCGCGGCCTTCCGGAAACCCGAGGGCCCGAAGGTCGTTGCCGCGTAATAGATTGGCCATGATGATGGTCGTTGCACGAAGTGGAGGCGCTTGATTGGCCCGCCATCGTTGGTGAATGAAAAAAATAAAACGGGCCGGGCAACAAGCGCATCGCCCACAAATGTGCGTTACCAGTTTACGCCACTGCCGGCCGGAGCCAGCGGGCCGGATTCGAACCGGCATCCCATCGTCCCGAACGAAGTAGGACGGTGCTACGGCACCAGCCCGTTTTATTAGCAAAAAACCGGAGCAACAAGCGGCCCGCGCAACGAGCCCGAAGGCCCGACGTGATAGGGTCGGAGTAGCGCGCACCTACGGCATCCGGCATTTTGTTCAAATTCGGCTTTCTCCGAAAATTCGGGGCAACAGGCGGCGGGCGTATCAACCGCAGCCGGGGCTGCGGAAGGGGAGTCGAACCCTAAGCGAAGCCTCCGAAGAAGCCCCCTTTCACCAGCGAAGTAACGCCCGCCTACGGCACCCGAACCAGAAGGAGCTGGCCGAGGTGGAACGCGCCCCCGTGGCGGGGGCAGCGTCCCGGTCGGCGACTGCCCCAGGTGGGCAGCCGTCTTCCTCATATCAAATAAATGCCGGCCGGGGGTTCCGCTTCATTGCCCGGCCGGGCGGCTAAATATTTACAAGTCTATTTTCTCGATTTCGCTCAGTGCCGAGCTGCCGTTATCCAGCGCACTCAGCACGTCGAACACCTTATCTGACCAGCCGGCGATGAGGGCTACGCCCGTTTCGGGGCGCACCTCCAGCGGCACGGCGCCGTGCCCGGCCAGGTCGAAGAGGTAGAGGCGAGCCTGGGGAGCCACGGCGCGGCGGTACGCGGCCCATTCCTGGGCCAGGGTGCCGCCGTCGCCGGTGCTGTTCCACAGCTGCACGTCGGTGAACAGCATTACTTTATCCACCACCTCGCGCCGTTCGCGCAAGTTTTTGATGACCAGGTAGCCGTTGGTGGAGTAGCCTACCTCGCCTTCGCGGCGGTAGAACTCCTCCACGTTGCGCAGCACCGGCCCACGGGCCAGGCTGATGCGCTTCCACACATCGCCGAACATGCCGGTGATGACGTTCTGGCAACGGCTTTGGAGCAGCATGCCCAGCACCAGGCTCACGTCGTAGAGCAGCACTTTGCTGCGCGGCGAAATGGCCTTTTGCATGGAGCTCGACACGTCGCAGGCCACTACCACGCGGGTATAGGCTCCGAAACCGCGCAGGTTCACGGCGCTGTGCGCGATGGCCGTTTCCAGGGCCGCCAACACGCCGGCCACGTGGCCGCCGGGCAGGGCTTTTACCTCGCGGTAGGCGGCCAGGAAGCGAAACGGCAGCTGCCTGCTGCGCGCCACCGCGAACCGGTCGGCCAGGGTGTCGCACACCCGCTCCATCGTTGCGGCCGATACGTTGGCTTCGAGGATGTTGCGCAGGTTGCGCAACAGGGCCATGTAGCCGAGCTTGCCGCTGGCAATCAGCGTTTCCCAGGTGCTGCGAACGGCCGTTTGCCGGTCCGCATCGGTAGCGTACGTACCCTGCCCGACCGCCGACAGCTCGGTTTCCCAGGTGTAGGGCGTGGGCAACTCGCCGCGTACCAGCTGGTTGAATAGCGCTTGCTGGGCCTCATCCTTGGCATTGGGGTGCACCAGGAAGAGGGCATCGCGCAGGCGCATGGCCCCGGCGCGGTCATACTTGGCCAGCTGGTAGCCATCGAACCGGTTGAAGCTGAGGGCCAGGCCTTTTTGCAGCTGCTTGGACAGACGGTTGAGGATTTTATTGCCGCCCCGGCCATTGGCCTGGGCGTAAAAGGCCAGCAGCTCCGTGATTTCGTCGGGGCGCTGCACCACGCGGGCCACCAGGCGGCTCACGAGGCTGTCGCCGCGATGCAGGCGGGCCAATTCTACGCACAGCACCAGCGGCACCGAGCGCAAATTCAGGCTTTCCCGAGCGTACACCGCCAGTTGCGCCACGAACCGTGGTTCATTTTTAGCCACTAATTCACGCAGACGCTGTAAGCGCGTATCGGCCGTTTCATAGAACTGGTCGCTGAGCGCGGCGGTGGCCACGGCGGCGTACAGCTCCACCTGGGGCGTGAGCGTGAAGGCCGCTGCACCTTCGTGGTTTACTGCATCGGCGGTATTTTGGGAGAAGAAGTTGAAGCGCATGATAGTAGGGTTGGAAAGTTGATGTTTTAGTGGCGCGGCTCCGGTGACCTCCCCCCGGTCCCTGTCCCCAGGAGAGGGGCCGGGGGTGAGGTTTCGGCGTCGGTCTATTCCCACTCGATGCCGACGTGTTTCGACAGCACCAGGCGGGCCTGGCTGAGCCACTGAATTAGCCAGGCGTGTTCCTGCGTGGTCATCCAGCGGTTGAATTTGCCGCGCACCTGCACCACGGTGCGATTGGCAGCCACTTCGATGGTCAGGCCGCGGGTACCGTCCACGGTCAGCGAAAAAATGCCGCAGCGGCCCAGGCGACACGATTGCAGGTAGGTGGCCACGCAGTTGCGCTGCGCATTGCCCTCGTCCTGCAATTGCGCGGAGGTGGTGAGCTGCTCGATGCGTACCGGTCCGGCCTCAAAATCGGCCACCGGCAAGCCCGCCCAACTGCTGCTACCGGCCAGGCGGGTGCCGTCCGATTGGCGACGCGCCCGCGCCTGGCCCTTATGCCACTGCTCAGTTTGGGCCAGCACGGAAGCCATGCTGCGCCCCTTGAGGGTGAAGCCCAACTGGGCCGGCTCCGCCCCAATGCCCACGCTGCGCTTCTGATGAATCCAGTCGCAGACGGGACCAAAATGGCGCGGGTCGACCATGGGCGAAGCGACGAAAAAGTCCACCACGCTCAGCCAGAAGGCATCATCGACCAACGCGGCCCGGCCCAGGCGCGACTCCATCACCACGCCCCACCAAGCCAGCGCGTCGCGGGCGGCGAGCTGGGCGTAGCGCAGGGCTTCGCGGAAGGTGCAGCCGGCGGGTGCTTCCCGCAGGCCGTGCTCGAGCCGTTTGCTGATGGGCACGGGCAGCCGGGGAAAGCTGCGCAGCGAATGTCCCTGCCCAAGGTGCAAGGTCAAATCGGCCAGGTTCACGCCGTCTTCCGCCAGCGTCGGGCGCGTCCAGGACTCAATCAGCCAGTCCGGCGCGTTGCCGTAGCGGTCGAATAAGTGCCGAACCAGGCTGGCCAGCTGCCGGAATACGTTGCTGCTTCTGGGCTTCCAGTCGGCTACTTCGCGCACTCGCCGGGCATATCGTGCCGCCAGCGCGGCCACGTTCGGGGCTAGCTCGGGCCGATGCAGCAGGCCGGTGCGTTTGGCTGCCACCGCCCGCAGCGCCGCCCGAATGTTGCCCTGTTCCGCAGAAGTTTGCCCCACCACGCAAGCCGCGTACAGCTGCGCCAGGGCCGAATCGACGCCCAATGCCTCGTAAAGCGCATGGGGCGAAGCGAAGGAAAACAGGTATTCTACTTGCTTAGACTGGGGCCAATTGCGCCAGTCGATGTGCCGCGAGAGCGCGACACCAGCCTCTTTCCAGCGGTAAGCTTCCGCCGAAAGGGGTTTGTTACGGTTTGCCATAAAGCGGGGGCCTGCCCGCAGACAGCACCTGGCTAATTTTTCAAATGAGGAGAGGTGGGCGACCGCACCGGGCCGCCCGGATTCAGCCGTTTGTAGTCTCGCACGAAGCGCGACCAATGCGCCGCTGGCTTAAGCGGCCGGCCCGCATCGAGGGGCCGAAGAGCGAGGGGATGAATGGAGAATCGCACGATTGAAAAAGGAAGTTAAAAAGGTTGGATAGCTGGAATTATTCAGTGAATTATGCGGCCTTAATTACCGGAATTAGCATTCGGAATTAATTCAAATTGAATTAAACGTACCTCTTCTATTCAAATAAAAACGTGTTTTTATTTGGTAGTTAATGACACGAAAAAGCCCGGCTTTTGCGGGCCGGGCTTTTCTTTTTCGCGGGATGTACGCCGATATTATCGACGCATCCAACCAGGAAGAAAAGCACGACCGCGCCGATTCAGCGAGCCGCCATCGGGGCGGAGCTGGCACTCTTTGGGCAGGTATTCGGGGCGGATAGGGTGCATGGGGGAATGAGCTAAGCGGTTGATAAACCGTTAAACAACAAAAAACCCGAGCGTGGTGGGCTCGGGCGTGGCGGTTTTCAGACGAAGCTGAAATCAGACAAACATACCGAGCGGAAACAGCCGTGCTGGCTGCATCTTATCCGAATTACTGGTGAGAAATGTGTGGCGGTACATGGTTGTTTGCTTTTAGTGTGACAAAGGTTGGGAATTAATTTTAAATGCGCAAATAAATTTTAAAAATAATTAACAATTATTTCTGCAAAGTTTAATTCTGCAAAAACCACCGGCTTTTTAACTGCTATTTTATTTTGCTACGTAACCAGCCGCCCTCCCCATTGCGAATAACGCAAGCGCTATCGGGCCGTTATTGCGTAAGCTTCGGGCTACGGTTGCTATTTGCAGCAGCTACTGCCTGCGCCTTTCTTGTATGCCCCGTCTCGCCACTTCCGACCACTACACCCTCGACCTACCCGCCGGCCACCGCTTCCCCATTGCCAAATACGCCCTCATTCGGGAGCAGCTGCTGTGGCAGGGCATTGCCGAGCCGACTGATTTTTACGAGCCCGGCCTGTGCGCCGAGCAAGACGTGCTGCGGGTGCACTCCGCCGACTATTGGCACCGTGTGCGCGACTTGCAGCTAACACCCCGCGAGGTGCGCAACCTGGGCCTACCGCAGAGCCCGCAGCTGGTGCGCCGCTCGCTGAGCAGCAGCGCAGGCACGCTGCAATCGGCCCTGCACGCGTTGCGCGACGGCATCGGCCTGAACCTGGCCGGCGGCACCCACCACGCCTTTGCCGACCGGGGCGAAGGCTTTTGCGTGCTCAACGACCAGGCCATTGCCGCCGCGCACCTACTGGCCCACGGGCTGGCAAAGCAAATTTTAATCGTGGACCTGGACGTGCATCAGGGTGACGGCACGGCCGCCATTTTCCGCGACGAGCCGCGCGTATTCACGTTTTCGATGCACGCCGGGGCCAATTACCCGCTGCGCAAGGAGCAGTCTGACCTGGATATTGCGCTGGCGCTGGGCACCGGCGATGCCGACTATCTGGCGCAGCTATTGGCCACGTTGGAGCCGCTGATAGCGCGGGTACGGCCGGATTTCATTTTCTACCAGGCCGGCGTGGACGTGCTGGCGACCGATAAGCTGGGCAAGCTGGCCCTCACGCCCGCCGGCTGCCAGCGGCGCGACGAGCTGGTGCTGGGCCTGTGCCGCGCCCGCCACCTGCCGGTGGCCGTGAGCATGGGCGGTGGCTATTCGGAAAAGCTAGCCGATATCGTGGACGCACACTGCAATACCTTCCGGGTGGCGTTTGAGCTGTGGCCGTAGGATGCGGGACGTACCCTAGCCGTACCTTTGCTACGATGAAAAACCCCGATTCCACGCATCTCAACCGCATTACTGTCCCGGTTCGCACCGACGAGCAGCCGACGGGTACACCCGCTCAACTGGCATTTCGGCAGGCCATTCTCGATGTAGAAAACCTGCGTGAGCGGCTGCGCGACCTGCGCACCGAGCAGGCCGAGGCCCGCCGGCGTTATTGGCAGCAGGTGGGGCCGGCCGCCACGGCCGTAGTGGAAGCTCGCCACGCGCTGTATGCGCCCCTGGAAGAAGCACTGCTGCTGAGCTACTTCAGCCGCCTGGAGGAGCAGCAGATTACGCACCTGATTCTGGGCAACGCCCGCACGCTGGAAGACCGGTTCGGGGAGGACGAGGCCGCCATTATCCGCAAATACGCCCCGTCCGGGCCCCGCACGGCCCCAGCCAGTAATATGACTGAGCGTAAAATTCCCAAGGATAGTGCCCCGGAATTCATCCCCGACCCTACCCTGCTACCCCACGAGCAGGCAGCCGCCGCCGCCCGCGCCCGCCGCAAAACCAAGGCGCAACGCCAGCAGGAAGCCGCCGAGCAGGCCGACCAGAAACAGCTCGAATCCAACGCCAAAACCATCTACCGCCAGCTGGCCCGGGTGCATCACCCCGACCTGGAACGTGACCCGGCCAAGCAAGCCGACAAAACCGCCCAGATGCAGCGCATCGTCGAAGCCTACGAAGCCGACGACCTCTACACGCTGCTTCAGCTGCTGGCCGAAACCGGCCCCGCCGATGCCGAAACCGACGATGTGCTGGCCCGCTACACCCGCGCCCTGCTTCAGCAGCAAACCCAGCTGAAGCAGGAAATGAACGAGCTGAAATACGGCCCCAATGGCTTCATCACCGGCGCGGGCAAGAAGCAGGAGCTGGAGCTACGCCAGCTCAAGCGCGACCTGCGGGCCGAGGCGGAGTATGTGCAGCACATCGGGCGCACCATGGCCGGGCCCGATGGCCTGCGCGACCTGCTCCGTCAGCTCGCCGCCGAGGGCATGGAGAGTATCTAGGCGGACGCGAGTACCGCAAAAAACGTTATGCTTAACTACGCTAAATAGTCACGTGTAGGTGAGCGTATTAAGTAGTCTAGTCGTGGAGAAGTAAGCGTATTGAAGTAGCACGTCATGCTGAGCGCAGTCGAAGCATCTCTCCCGCTTCGCAAGGGCCGTTCAACGAAGCGGGAGAGATGCTTCGACTGCGCTCAGCATGACCGCCTTCCATGCTACTATTACTTTTGCATAACTATTTAATTGGCACGTCATGCTTCATCTTGCGTCCGCGCAGTCGAAGCATCTCTACCTCGTAAGTAAATAATTACTATTGCGGTAAATCTGCTTCGACTACGCGGACGCAAGATGAAGCATGACCGCCTTATTTGCTCCAATTGCCTTTGCGTGACTACTTGAATGCAACGAAGCATCACTGCCGCATTACTAAAATTGATTAGTTGCGCGGTAGAGATGCTTCGACTGCGCTCAGCATAGCGTTGATTATTTACCTGTTCGAATAGGCTCTTACGCGCCTTTCGAAGCCAGAATGTCCACCATTTCGATATGAGGCGGGCTGGCCCACAAATCGGCGTGGGTACCCAAGGCGGCGGCTACTTGCCCAGCGAGGTGGGCTTTGCGGCCGGCTTCGTCGGGGAAAGTGTCGAAAATACCGAAGGTCGACGGGCCCAGGCGCAGGGCGTACCAGGTAGTAGTAGCAGGCTCAGCTTCTACGATTGGGAGGGCACCGGCCAGGAAATCAGCAACGGTTTGTTCGTGGCCAGGCTTCACTTCGAGGCGAACTAGCAGGGCAACTTTTACCATGAGAAAGAGGGTTAGTGATGAGTTTTCTTTTATAACGAATTCCAGCCTCGTTCGGCTATTCCCCGCTGGTATTTAATCCGCAATAAAGTCGGTGGCTTCGGCAATCACCCCGGCATCGCGCAGAAGGCGGTTGTGGCCCAGGCCGCGCGTAGCGTGCAGGCGCGCGCCGGGCCAGGCGGCCACAATCTGCCGGCCTTCGGCAAAGGGGATAATTTCATCGCCCTCGTCGTGCAGCACCAGCACCTGCTCGGCCCCGGTACCAGGGCCCGCAGCGGCCACGGCAAACGAGTCGGCGGGCCGGCCCGTGCTGCGCTCAATGTGCCCGGCAAAGCGCTGCACTAAAGCAGCGGGCAGATGCAGAAAGTCGGCAAACCGCTCGGCCACCACCCGCGGCCCCTCCGGCGCGCTGATGAGCACAAGGCGCGGCAAGGCCACCCCCCCGGGCAAACGCACGGGCAACCCCGCTACCGATGCCGCCCCAAACGAGTGCGCCACAATGGCGCGCACCTCCCCCACCGTATCCACAACCGCCTGCACCGCGCAGCCGAACTCCGTCAGGGTAACCCGCCGGCCTGCCGAAGCGCCGTGCGCGGGCCCATCGAGGGCTACCACGCGGTAGCCAGCCGCCCGCAGCGGCCCCACCCAGGCCCGCCAAAAGCTGGCCCGGTGCTCCCAGCCGTGCACCAGCAGCACGGCGGGCGCGGCGGCCGGGCCCCACTCGTACACGGCAATGGGTCCGGTTTCGGCGGCCACGATGCGGCGGCGCGCATCGGCCAGCGCGGGCGCTTCCCAGGCTTTGGTGGGCAGGCGGCGCGGCGTGGTGAACACCCGCCACGCCTGCCGGAAGCCCAGCGCCGGGGCCACCGCCCACAGCGCGCCCAGCTGCCAGCGCAACCACCGCAAGCCGGCCGGCGCGGGGTAGCGCGTGGCTACGGGCGGCAATGCGGCGGGCGTTTCATCATCACTCAAACGGTAGGCAGGCGAATAGGTATTGGTCATGGGGCCGGTTGGGTTAGTATGGGCGGAAGCTTGTGCGGGTACCGATGCTGGACAAGAAGTGCTGGCGGGAAGACAGCGACAAAAAGTGGCTGCCGCTACGGCAGCAGTTCCAGCCGCAGCTGGCCCACGATTACCCGGAACGGGGTTTCATCGTGCACGCGGGCTACTTGCAGCGCCCCGGCCAGCGTGGTGAGCACCTGCGCCGCCTTTGCCGCCGGGCTACCTACAAAGCGGAGCGCGCCCGTGGCCCGGCCCACGGCCAATACCTCGGCCAGCCACTCGGTGAGCTCGCGGTTGAAGGTGCGTAGCTCCGCCTGCATGGGCACGGGCAGCGTCCGGAAGTCGGCCGCCAGCGCCCCAAACAGGCACACGCGGCGGTCGTGGCCTAGGTGGTTGTCGTACACGGCCAGCAGGGCATCGAGCTGCTGTACTGGCTCGAGGTTGGTAACGCGGGGCAGCCCACGCCACTTGCGCAGCCGCCGCAGCTGCCGGGCCACCAGGGCCGTGCCCAAATCGTCCTTGCTGGGAAAGTGGTAGTGAATGGCCGCCGGCTTTACCCCCAACTCCCGGGCCAGGTGCTGGTAGCTGAAGGCATTGAACCCCCGCTCCAGCAAAAGGCCCTCGGCTAGGTCAAGGATGCGCGTACGGGTATCGGGCGCGAGTGTAGAAGCGGCAGGGGCTTTCATCATAACCCGACAAAGATACTACTTACTTACTAATTAGTAAGTTCAGTTAATCATTCATAAATCCTCTTTCCCGGCCAATAGCAGGACTTTTTCATCGCATAATAAAGGCAATGCGGAAAATTGGACTGCTCACTGATTATCTGATAACCCGCCGACACCACCGGCCGGCTCTGCCTCCCCACCCCAATTCCGTAGGCGCTACGCCAGCTGGTCCGATTCCGGGTTCAGGCCCAAGGCATCGACAGCGGCCTGCACGGCCTCGGCGCGGTAGGCGGGGGCCGTGGCGGGTGCTTTCAGCAAGCGCAGCAGGCGCTGATACTTCTGGCGGCCCTCGGCCAGCAGCTGCTCGCTCACCTCGATGGTAAACACGCCAAACGGCTCAATCTTCTGCACCCCCACCAGCAGAAACCGCTCGGCGCGCAGTGCATCGGTGTAAAAAGCTGCCTGCCGGTCGTAGTCGTAGGCCGAGCACTGCCACAGGAAGTGGTCGGCATCGCGGGCACTGGTGGTTTTGAAGTCGATGATGGTGAAGGGCTGGTCGGGCTGCGCGACTACGAGGTCGGCGCGCAGCTTGCACAGCGTTTCGGTCTGGGGCTCGGTGAAGAGCACGCTGACCTCGGGCGTGCCCTGGGCCAGCAGCGCGGCCAGGCGGGCATCCAGCCGGACGCCTTCCACCAGCCACCAAACCAGCGTGTCGTTCAGGCCGGGCTGGCCGGCCACGTACTGCTCGGGCTCGAGCAGGGCGGTATGGAAAGCGGTACCGAAGTTCAGCGCGCCGTCGTTGGCGCTGCTTTGGGGGCGCGGGGAGCGGCCCTCCAGGGCATCGCGCAGGCGAGAGAGGTCGGAATTGGCCACCGCGGGCAGGGCACGGTAGGTATCATAGTCGAGGCGAAGCAGGTCGGGCCGGCGGAAGGCGGGGGCAGAATCGGACATGGCTGAAAAGGTAACAGTAAAATGGGCGAAAGCTCCTGTGCAAGGGGGCCCGGAGCTGTTCAGCCGACGATTTAGAGCCGGCCTGCGTATCACTGCCAGCCTACGCAGGCCAGCCGGCCTGGTTGGGCCGGCCACCCAGCTTTTCTTCCCTGATACCTGTCCCTCAATCTTATGGCTGCCTGGATTCCTTACGCGCTGCTTTCGGCCCTGTTTGCGGCCTTCACCGCCATTTTTGCCAAAATCGGCATCAAGGGAGTCGATTCCGACCTGGCCACCGCCATTCGGACGGTAGTCATTTTGCTGTTGGCCTGGGGCATTGCCTTGGCGCGCGGGGCTACGGCGGGCCTGCCAGCCCTCACAGGACGTACGTGGCTGTTTCTGGTGCTTTCGGGCCTGGCCACAGGTGCTTCCTGGCTGTGCTATTTCCGCGCCCTGAAGCTGGGGCCGGTGAGCAAAGTAGCCCCGGTCGATAAGCTGAGCGTAGCGCTATCGCTGCTGCTGGCCGTGGCGTTTCTGGGCGAAACCCTCAGCCTAAAAGGAGCCCTGGGAGCCGGGCTGATTCTGGCCGGCACCCTGGTGCTGGTGTGGGGATGAGCTGGCACTGAAACGCTTTTCAACAGAATTTTTTTAAGAAATCTGTTTTGCTGCTAAATATTACATAAACATTATATAAAGGTTAATTTCAACTAGCTTGATGTATTGATAAATACATCAAGCTAAAAGCATTTAAAAGTAATATGAATTTTCTAATTTTTAATTTAACTTATGAATTATTGTGGTTTAATTTGTATTAGACAATTAAGAGTTTTTAATTCACTTATTCGACTTCCATTATGAAACACTTCTTCTATTTGCTGCTTTTGTGTTCCTTCTTCGGGAGTTTCGAACCCAATATTGTTCGCGCTCAATGCGTCTTTACGGCCAATGCAAGTGCAACGACCCTCAATTTTTCGAGTCCGAGCACTTGGACGGTTACGAACATTGGCAAAGGAACTTGTAATGATGGCTGGCCGGTATCCGGCAGCGACGCCATCATTGTTATCATGCCCAATGCTAATGTGACGATAAATGACCCATACGTTGTAGGTCGATATGGCTCTATCACCATCGGCAGCAAAGGCTCGCTCATTGGCAACATCACTCTGACTGTGGGCGATGGTACCGCCAACCTCGCCGAAACCCGGCTGACCATTGAATCCGGAGGCGTTCTGCACGTGGACCAGCTTGTGGTCAACAAGGGCACTGTAGTTATTAATGAGGCGCTGAAAGCGGGAACAGTAGACAATCCCACCACATCACCTATTCCTACTACACTTACAACCAACTGCAATCTGGTTCTCTCCAATGCTGTTGTCACCGATAATAGCGTCGCCTACATCAATGGTAGTGTGGATATAAGTAGCGGTGCGGCCAATAACGTGTTGTGCGGCACCGGCACCGCGCGTATTGTTGGCTGCGTTTTCGGTGGCAATGGGGCGCTTAGGCGGCTGGCCGAAAACTGTGCATCCACGCTAAATATTAATATCTGCGCCCAGCTTACCTCATTCACTGGCTGCCCGGGTCCTGTAGCTGGCAACAATGCCGACCAGCGAGCTTGCGATAGCCTCGTGCCGCTGTGCAAGCCGCTCCCCGTCGAGCTGGTCATTTTCACGGCCAGCCTCACGGCGCGGCAGGGCGTGGCGCTGCACTGGGTCACGGCTTCGGAGAGGAACAGCCAGTATTTCGTGATTGAGCGCTCGGCCGATGGCACCACTTTCAGCGCCCTGCGCACGGTGGCCGCCGCCGGCACCACATCGGCCCGCACCAGCTACGACCAGACCGACGAGCAGCCCCTTTTCGGCACGAGCTACTACCGGCTGCGCCAGGTCGATACCGATGGCGCAACGGCCTTTTCGCCGGTACAGCTCGTTCGCTTGGGCAGCACCAACGCCGAGGGCCTGGCCGTGTACCCCAGCCGCGAGGCCCAACAGTGGGTAGTGAGCACCTCCCTGCCCGCCGCCGTGCTGGCCAGCGGCCCAGCCAGCATCCGGGTATTTGATGCCCTGGGCCGCAGCCAGCCGGTGGCCGCCCTGCCCGATGGCAGCCAGACCGGCCGCTGGACGCTCGATATGCGCACGCTGCCGACGGGAATGTACATTGTGCGGCTGGTATCGGCGGGCGGCTCGTTCAGCCAGCGCATTGCCCAGTAGGGAGTTGTTGAAAAGCTGTTTGCTCAACTAAACCGAGTACCCCGAAGCGCTGCTTTGGGGTACTCGGTTTAGTTGAGCAAACAGCTAACCATGCGCCGTCCAACGCCACGTCAGCGACAGGTTCACTACGCGGCCTTCGACCGGAGCCCACAAGTCGCGGAAGCTGGGGTTGTCGAAAGGCGCGAGCACGACCTTCTCACGGCGCGTCTGGCGGTAGTCGAGCAGGTTTTCGCCATTCAGCGCGAAGGTGAACTGGCCTGCGTGGTAGCGCAGCAGCGCCGCGAATAGCGGATAGCCCGGCGTGACGTGGCCATCGGATAAGTATTGTTGGCCGATGTAGGAGGCCTCGAGCCCGGCGCTGAACGCCTCGGTGAACTCGACCAGCCCCACGGCTGCAAACTTGTGGCGGGCAGCCAGCGGCAGGTGCGGGTTGGCCGCGTCGTACTGCCGGCGGGCATCGGTGAAAACGTAGCCCAGGTAAAGCTCGGTTTCGTCGGCCCGCAGGCGCACGTAGGTTTCCAGGCCCCGGGTCGAGAGCGGGGCAGCCGCGTTTTGCCAGGTCAGGTAGTTGGCCTGGAATGGTCCGGCAAACCCCAGCCCGTTCAATACCAATGGATTGCTGAGGCTGGTATAGAAGAACGACTGGTTCACGCTCAGCACCAGAGGTTCGTCGAACCCGTCGAAGGTGCGCTGGTAGTTCACGTCACCATTCAACCCAAAGGACGTTTCGGCCTGCACGCCCGCCAGGCCCCGCACCAGCGGGTAGTTGCGCTCGTCGAGGCTATTGATGTAGGGCACCGGGGCGCGGTAGCCCAACCCGCCGTTGAGGCGGGCGGTCACGGCGTCGCTGGCCTTATAAAGCAGCGCCAGCCGGGGCAGCACGAAGGTTCCGTACTGGTTGTGGCGGTCGAGGCGCAGGCCGGCTTGCAGGCGTAGGCGCGGCAGCACGCGCCAGTCGTCCTGCCCGAACGCGCCCAGCGTGTGGTAGGTGTAGGGGCTGCGCAGCGGCGTCGCGCTATTATGGAAGGAAGCCAGATGCTCGCCGTTCACATTCAGCCCAACCACTATGGTATGGCGTGGGCCGGCGGCGTGCAGGTAGCTGGCTTCGGTGTAATAGGTGGTTTGGTAGGCCGTAAAAGCGTTGGAATTGGTGTTCACGTCGCGCACAAAATCCGTGATGGTGCCCTTAACGGTGAGGCGGCCGCCGGCCAGCTCATCGTTGGTGTAGAGCAGGTCGGCGGTGTTGCGCAGGCTGGTGTTATCAATAAAAAAAACGTGGCCGCGCACCGGGTCGAAGCCGGTTTTGAGGACCTGCGCATCGCCGGCCCGGCGGCTTTCGAGCGTGCCGGTGTAGCCCAGCGCCACCTGGCTGTGGCCGTTGGGGTAAAAAAACAGGCGCGGGTGCAGATTCGCGTTGCTCACCCGGGGCACGTCCACGAAGCCGTCGCCGTCCACGTCCTTTTCTTTCTGCTTCACCAAGCCGGCATATAGCGAATAGCCCCAGCGTGCCCCGCGCCGGGCCGCGAAACCGTTCAAATCCGTCTCGCGCAGGCTGGTCTGGTTGAAGCTGGCTGCGTACTGTGGCGTGCCCAGGGTCGGCGTTTTGCTCACCAGGTTTACCAGGCCGGCAATGGCTCCGCCGCCATACAGCGTCGAGTTCGAGCCCTTAATAAGCTCCACCTGCCGCAAATCGAGCGGCGGCACCGTGAGTAGCCCAAACGAGCCTGCGAAGCCCCCGTACAGCGGCACCCCGTCGCGCAGAATCTGGGTGTACTGCCCCGGCAGCCCTTGCAGACGCAGGTCGAGGTTGCCGGTGGTGGGCGAAGTGGGCTGAATCTGGGTGCCCGCAATGTCGCCAAACAGGCTGGCAATGCTGGCCGGCTTAATGCTGCTCTCCTCCTCCATCTCCTCGGCCCCGAGTACCTCCACGCGGGTGGGCAGGTCCTCGATGCGCGAATTGGTGCGGGTGGCCGTCACGAGCACTTCTTCTTCAATGACTACCCCCGGTGCCAATTTCAGCAGCACCACAAGGTCTTGCCCGGAAGCGGGTGCCGCTACCGAGCGGCTCGCGTAGCCTAAAGACACTATGAGCAGGCGCGTTCCGGCCTTTGGCGCGGGCGTGAGCATCGCGGCCCCGGCAACATCGGTGGCGGCCCCTTGGGTCTTGTCGGCGACTAGCACACTGGCCCCAACCAGGGGCTCGCGCCGTAGCGAATCGCGCACGACCACCCGCAGGCTTTGGCCGTGGCCCAGTGCCGGTAGCAGCAGCAGGGCCAGCAGCACGAGCAAGCCACGGACCTGGGTGAAAACGTGGTAAAAAAAAGACATTAGCAGTAACTTACAGTCGGAACCAGCCGCCAAAAGTACGCCGCGCCCGCAGCTGGCCCGGCAAAGTATTCGGGGCCGAATAATATTTTTTCCGCACGCTGTAAGCAATTGCCACTGGTCCCGTCTGGACAGACGAAGTGACCCTTACAAAACACATTGCCCGCCCATGAAAAAGCCCCGTCTTATGCCCGCTGTACTGGCTGCCCTGGCCCTGACCCTGGCCTTGAGCGCCTGTAATAAGTCCGTTGATGCGCCCACCCCGGTGGCCCCCGTGGCACCGGCCGGCACCACTACCCTGCGCATGGGCACCGTAATGGCGCAGGGCGGGGTGATGAGCGGTGGTACCCTCGACATTGTGAAGGCCCCCGACGGCACGGAGCACATCAAATTCAACACCGACTTTCACTCCGATTTTCACACCGGCTCGCTGGGCATCTACCTGGCCAAGTCCGATGATTTAATTCGTAACCAGCGGGCCAGCAATCCGGCCAACGTGCTGCGCGTGGGCACCATCACGCAGTCGGGGGCGCAGTCGCTACCCATTACCGGCACAGCCACCGGCTTTTCGCACGTCATCCTGCACTGCGATGCTGCACAATACAACTTTGGGGCGGCAGCCCTGAAATAAGCCCTCCCGCTGCAATGCCCAACTATTACGCCCACCTGAGCAGCCTGCTTGCCCTCGGCACCGGGCTGCTTGCCGCCACGCCCGCTCAGGCCGGCGGCGGCTGGACCCGCCTGCAGGGCCACGGCTACGCCAAAGTCGGCCTCACCCTGGCCAATACCGACAAATACCACCCGCTGCAGGGCGGCACTGTGAGTACGGCGCAGTTTCGGCAGCAGGTGTACAGCCTCTACGGCGAGTACGGCCTCACCAACCGCCTCGAGGCCACCCTGAACTTCCCGTTCTTTCGCCGCGCCACCTTCCCCGAAACCAGCCCCGGCCAGGGCGTGGGCGACCCCGAATTTGGCCTGCGCTACGGCGTGCTCACCGGCAAGTGGCCGCTGGCCGTGCAAGTAGCCGCCCAGGCCCCACTCGGCAACCCCAATAAGCGCGGCATCTACCAAAACGACCCGGCCAACTTCGTCTTCCTGCCCACCGGCAACGGCCAGTGGAATATCTGGACCCGGGCGGCCCTCTCGCACACGCTGGGTACATTGCCCGCTTTCTTCACCCTCGAAGCCGGCTATAACCTGCGCACCGGTGGCTTCACCAATCAATACACCTTGGGCGCGCAGCTCGGCTACAAGCTATTCGATAAGCTCTGGCTCACCGCCAACCTGCGCACCCTCGACAACGTGCGCACCCCCGACCCCAGCAAGCTGAACAAAATTGGCCTGGGCGAGGGCGTGGCCTACTCGGCCGCCAGCCTGGGCGCGAGCTACAATTTCACCAAGCACCTCGCCGCCACCGCCGACGTGGCCGCCGGCTTTGGCAAACTGCGCAACGTGTACTCGGGCCTGCAAACCACGTTTGGGGTGGCCGTGGAGTGGTAGGATGATTTCGTTTGATGAAGAATGCAGTAAAAAGAACGTCATGCTGAGCTTGCCGAAGCATCTCTACCGGGTGACTAATCAATTTTAGTATTGCGGTAGCGATGCTTCGGCAAGCTCAGCATGACGTTCCTTTTATTCCTTATTCTAATCTTAGAAATAGCGCACTCTCTTCCCGCCACCGCCGCACTTTTTCCGCAATTTCGGTCAGCCCCAGGTTGTGGATACTTCCCAAATGCGTGGTTTGAAACTCACGGTGCGGTACGTAGCTGCCGTCTTCCACGGCGCGGCCCACTTGCTGGTAGGCATCACGAAACGGCACGCCGGCAATAATTAATTGGTTGATGTTTTCCACCGAAAATATTGGGTCGTATTTCGCCTGCTCAATCACCCCCGCTTTAATCTTGATTTCGGGCAGCGCAAACAACAGCATATCCAGCAAGTCAGCAAACTGCATCATCGGGCCGAACAGCAGCTCTTTCAGCAGCTGGAAATCGCGGTGGTATCCACTCGGCAGGTTGCTGGTAGCCAGAATAATATCGTTGGGCAGCGCCTGCAGGCGATTGGCGTGGCCGCGTACCAGTTCAAACACGTCGGGGTTTTTCTTGTGCGGCATGATGCTGGAGCCCGTTGTGAATTCCTTGGGCAGGTTCACAAAGCCCAAATCCTGGCTGTTATAGAGCACCAGGTCATACGCCAGCTTACCCAGCGTACCCGCCGCGCCGGCAATGGCGAAGGCCAGGGTTTTTTCGGTTTTGCCGCGTAGCATCTGTGCCCCGACCGCGCTCACGGCCACGCTGCCAAAGCCCATTTCGCGGGTCGTCATCTCGCGGTCAATCGGAAAGCTGCTGCCGAAGCCCGCGCCCGAGCCCAGCGGGTTCTGGTCGGCCACCTTGTGCGCCGCCTCAAACAGCGCCAGGTCCAGCAGCAAGTGCTCGGCATAGGCCGAAAACCACAGCCCGAAGCTGCTCGGCATAGCCGCCTGGAAGTGCGTGTAGCCGGGCAAGAGGTCGTTTTTATGCACCTCAGCCTTGGCCAACAGCACTTCGACCAGCGCCAGTATTTTGCTCGAAATCCGTTCGATGTAATCTTTCAAAAACAGCTGAATAGCGGTCAAAACCTGGTCGTTGCGCGAACGGGCCGTATGAATTTTCTTGCCCGCATCCCCAAATTTTTCGGTCAGGTAAGACTCAATCTTGGAGTGTACATCCTCGAAGTCGTCCTCAATCTGAAACGTACCGGCTGCTACTTGCGCCAATAACTCATCGAGGCCGGCAATTAACTGTTGCCGCTCTCCTTCTGAAATCAGCCCTACTGCAGCCAGCATGTTAGCCTGCGCTTTCGAGGCCCGCATATCGAACGGCGCGAGGTACAAGTCCAACACCCGGTCCTGGCCTACGGTAAATTTTTCGATGGTATCATTCACCGAGAATCCTTTTTCCCAAATTTTCATAATTCACTATCTTGCAATTAGCTCAATCAAATTTTTTCTCATCCTGACGAAGAAAGCAACTTGTCGCTGACGAAGTGACTGTTGCGGCGTGACAGAACACTTCTATGGCACGGCAAACGATTATCGGCGTAAGAAATAATGTTCAAAAATTAAAACCGGTCAGTAGCTCAATATAATCCCGAATTCCCGCCTGAATTTCACTCACGAGGATAAATTCGTCTGGTGTGTGCGAACGGGCACTTGCGCCCGGACCCATTTTCAACGTCTCAAACGGCATCATCGACTGGTCCGACAGCGTGGGCGAGCCATAAGCCGACTTACCCATTGCCAGGCCTTTTTGAACTAGCGGATGTTTTTCACTAATGCGGGAGGAATTAAGATGCGTGGAGCGAGGTGTAATTTCCGACTGGAATTTGGCGCGCAAAAAGTCGATAATTTCCTGGTTCTGGTACAGCTCATTGGTGCGCACGTCAATCACGAACTGACACCGGTCCGGCACCACGTTGTGCTGCGTACCGGCATTAATTTGCGTCACCGTCGTTTTCACCGGTCCCAGCAGCGGCGACACTAGTGGAAACTGAAATTCTCGCAGCCACTGAATATCAACCAAGGCCTTATAAAGGGCATTTTCTCCTTCATCGCGGGCGGCGTGGCCAGTTTTGCCGTGCGCGGTGCAATCCAGCACAATCAAGCCTTTTTCGGCAACTGCCAGATTCATTCCCGTGGGCTCCCCAACAATACCGAGGTCAATTTCTCCTAATTCCGGCAATATACTTCTGATGCCGTTTGCCCCCGATATTTCCTCTTCGGCCGTAATCGCGCAAATCAGATTAAACGGAATATCCTTGCGCTGCAGATACAGGAATGCAGCCAGCATACTCACGACCGAAGCACCCGCATCATTACTACCTAAACCAATTAACTTATCGCCTTCCAGCGTAGCTCCAAACGGGTCGTATTGCCAGCCTGCGCCGGGCTTCACGGTATCGTGGTGCGAGTTGAGCAGAATTGTTGGTTTGGCGGCATCAAAGTGCTGCGAAACGGCCCAAACGTTGTTTTGCTGTCGTTGCGCCTGCACGCCGTGCGCCGCCAGAAACGCCTGAATAAGGGTCGCCGTGTCGGCCTCTTCGCGGGAAAACGAAGGGGTTTTGATTAGCCGGCTTAATAAGTCAACGGCATCGTTACCTAGTTGGCTTATTAGTTCAGCCATAACGTTGTTTTCAATTTTTCGTTGATGTGCAACGCGTGTTCAATAATAACCTTATTCACCCCGAATTGCAGTGCTTCAAAGGCATTTTCCAATTTAGGCAGCATACCATCGGCAATAACTCCGCTTTCTTTTAGTTCACCATAATTAGCCAGCGTTATTTTTTCAATCACGGAATTATCGTCGTTGATATCTTCCAACACACCCCTCTTTTCGAAGCAGAAATGCAGCGAAACCACGTATTGTTTACTTAATGCTTTGGCTACGGAAGCGGCAATGGTATCGGCATTGGTATTCAGGAGCTGGCCGTGGCCGTTGTGGTTAATGGCGCAGAAAACCGGCGTTAGGCCAAGGCCCAGAAACTGGTGAATCAAGTCGGCGTCGACACTGGATTCGTTTAAATCACCTACGAAACCATAATCAATCTCGTGCACCGGGCGTTTCGTAGCCAATATCACATTGCCGTCGGCCCCACTGAGGCCCAATGCATTGACACCGCTGCCTTGCAGGGCGGCCACCAGTTGCTTGTTGGTTTTGCCAGCGTAGAACATCGTCACGATGTCGAGCGCAGCAGCATCGGTGATTCGGCGACCATTCACTAATTGTGGAGCAATGCCAAGTTTTTTCATCATGTCGCTAGCGCCTTTACCGCCGCCGTGCACGAGTACTTTCGGCCCGCTAATATTGGCAAACAGGCGCACGAACTCCATTAGGTCGGCCTCTCTGTCGATGATACCACCGCCAATTTTAAATATTTTTAGTTCGGGTTTCATTGCAGCTTCACCTGTGTTTAATCCCTTCAGCGGGCGGCGACTATTCCAAAAATAACTATGTAAAATGTTGCGGGCAAAAGTAGGGCCTTTTACCTTTGCGGCAGAATTGAACCACTTGGTTGGCTGCTTCGTTAAAGCGCCGAATCGACTTAGCTATTAGAATGCCCCGCTCCGTTTCCACGTCTTTGATGCTCGCTCCAGCCGTTCGGCCGAGTGTGGCCGGCGTGTGCCAAACGACCTGCGCGCTAGTGCGACGACCCTAGCGGCTTCAACAGCCGCATATTGGCCCTTCGGCCAATTTCTATGAGCCGGGCAAGTACCCGCTCAACTTACAGACAGGTTTGGGTTTTAGCAGGATTTTCCCGTATACAATACGTCGGGTTTTCCGGACAGCCACGCATCTATCCCTAAGTTTTAAGTAACAATGACAATTCGGGTTGCAACGACAGCGGACGCTCAGTACGCTGCACAATTATGCCAATGGTACGTCGAGTCGGCCAAAACGCGGGGCACTGGCATCGCCAAGCGCGAACCAGACTACGTGGCCCAGAAAATGGCCAGCGGCGATGGCATCATCGCTTTCGTCGACGACAAACTGGCGGGGTTTTGTTACATCGAAACATTTGATGACAAGACCTTTGTCGTCAATTCCGGTCTGATTGTGAACGCTGAGATTCGCAAGGGTGGCGTGGGTAAGGCCATCAAGCAGGCAGTTTTCGAACTCTCGCGCAGCAAGTATCCACAGGCCAAGATTTTCGGCATTACGACCAGCCTGGCCGTGATGAAAATTAACACGGACCTCGGCTACGAGCCGGTTACTTTCTCGGAGCTAACTACCAGCGAAGACTTCTGGAAGGGCTGCAAAAGTTGCAAAAACTACGGCATCCTGATGGAGAATGAGCGCAAGCTGTGCCTCTGCACGGGCATGCTCTACGACACGCCGGAGAAGCAGCTGGTGCAGCTACAGGTGCCCGATTTCGCCGCTCTCACTTCCGCCCTGCTCGTTTCCCACGACTCCGCTTCTGACCCCGAAACTGACTCTGCACTCTAATGAAGAAAAAAGCCATCCTCGCCTACAGCGGCGGCCTCGACACCTCGTTTTGCGCCGTGTATTTATCGCGCGACCTCGACCTGGAAGTGCACACCGTCATTGTCAATTCCGGCGGCTTCACGACCGAGGAGTTGGCCGCCATCGAGAAGCGCGCCTACGAGTTGGGCTCGGTGAAGCACGAGGTGATTGACGTGACCACGCGCTTTTACCGCGACTGCCTGCGCTACCTGCTGTTCGGCAATGTGTTAAAGAACGACACGTACCCACTGAGCGTGAGTGCCGAGCGCATGTTTCAGTCGCTGGCCATTGCCGAGTACGCCCGCGCCAACGAGGCCGACTACATCGTGCACGGCAGCACCGGTGCCGGCAACGACCAGGTGCGTTTCGACGTGGCTTTCTCGGTCATCTCGCCCAAAACGGAAATTCTGACGCCCATCCGCCACCTGAAACTGTCGCGCCAGGCCGAGATTGAGTACCTGCAAAAACAGGGCTTCGAAATGAGTTGGGAGAAGGCCCGCTACTCCATCAACAAAGGTATATGGGGCACCAGCGTGGGCGGCGTCGAAACGCTGACTTCGCACGAGGCCCTGCCCGAGAGCGCCTACCCCTCGCAATTGCAGCGCCAGGATTCGGAGCGCGTGGAAATCACCTTCGAACGCGGTGAGCCGGTGGCGCTGAATGGCGAAACGATGGACCCGGTGGCGCTGATTCAGAAGCTAAATGAGCTGGGCTCGGCCTTCGCCATTGGCCGCGACACGCACGTGGGCGACACCATTCTGGGCATCAAGGGCCGGGTGGGCTTTGAGGCGCCCGCGCCGCTCATCCTCATCAAGGCGCACCACCTGCTGGAGAAGCACACCAGTACCCGTTGGCAGCTGCTGCACAAGGACTACATCGCCAATTGGTACGGCACGTTGCTGCACGAAGCGCAGTACCTCGACCCGGTGATGCGCGACATGGAGGCTTTCCTGGAATCGTCGCAAAACCACGTTTCGGGCAAAGTATTCGTGCAGCTCAAACCCTATCAATTCTACCTGCTCGGCATCGAATCAAGGTATGATATGATGCAGTCGAAAGTAGCTACCTACGGCGAGGAAAACAACGCCTGGGACGCCCGCGATGCGCGTGGATTCATCAAGATTTTTGGCAACCAGCTGAAGATTAGCGCCAGCCTGCACGATGAAAATTAAGGCCGGCATCGTAGGCGGGGCCGGCTACACGGCCGGCGAACTGGTTCGCATTCTGCTGCACCACGAGTTCGTGGAGTTGGGCGGCATCGTCAGCTCCTCGAACGCGGGCAACCTGGTGCACCAGGTGCACGACGACTTGGTGGGCGAAACCGACCTGGCGTTCAGCTCCGAGCTGGCTGGCGATGAGGACGTGGTGTTTCTGTGCCTTGGCCACGGCAATTCCAAAGCCTGGCTGCACAAAAATACCCTGCCCACAACCACGCACGTCATCGACTTGAGCAACGATTTCCGCCTGAATGCGGATGCCGAGTTTGCCGGCCGCGAGTTCGTCTATGGCCTGCCGGAATTGAACAAAAGCCGCATTCAGCAGGCGCAGAGCATTGCCAATCCCGGCTGCTTCGCCACGGCCATTCAGTTGGCGCTGCTGCCGCTGGCCAAGGCCGGCCGCCTCACCGACGATATCCACGTGTCGGCCATTACTGGCTCGACCGGCGCGGGCCAGAGCCTAGCGGAAACGGTGCATTTCTCATGGCGCACCAACAACGTGTCCATCTACAAGCCCTTCACGCACCAGCACCTCGGCGAAATCGGCGAGAGCCTGGCGCAACTGCAGCCGCAATCGGAAGCTGAGATTCACTTCATCCCCTACCGTGGCAATTTCTCGCGGGGCATTTTCGCCAGCGTTTACACGCCCTCGGATTTGACGCAGGACGAGGCGCGGGAGCTGTATAAGCAGTTTTATTCCGACGCGCCGTTTACCACGGTGTCGGACAAGGAAATTCATTTGAAGCAGGTGGTGAATACCAACAAATGCCTGCTCCACGTGCAGAAACAGGGCAAGCAATTATTAATCACCTCGGTAATTGATAATCTGGTAAAAGGCGCATCGGGCCAGGCGGTGCAGAATATGAACCTGCTGTTTGGCCTGCCGGAAATGACGGGGCTCAACCTGAAAGCGGGGCTCTTATAATTCCACTCGTGAACGTCATGCCGAGCGTAGCCGAGGCATATCGCTTGTGGAGCAATCAAAATCGTTGCAGCAATTGATTTAGTAAAGCACGCAAGATGCCTCGGCTGCGCTCGGCATGACGTTCTTAATTTCAGCTTAAACAGCTCAAAAAATAATGGAGCTTTTCAACGTTTACCCCCTCGTCAACATCACGCCCGTGCGCGCACTCGGCGCGAAACTCTGGGACGACCAGGGCCAGGAGTATCTGGATTTCTACGGTGGCCACGCCGTGATTTCCATCGGCCACAGCCACCCGCACTACGTGCAGCGCCTCACGGAGCAGCTGCAAAACATCGGCTTCTACTCCAACTCGGTGCAGATTCCGATTCAGCGTGAGTTGGCCGAAAAGCTGGGCCGCGTGTCGGGCTACCCGGATTACTCGCTGTTTCTGTGCAACTCCGGGGCCGAGGCCAACGAGAATGCGCTGAAGCTGGCCTCGTTCCACACCGGCAAAAAGCGGGTTATCGCCTTCCGGGGCGCATTCCACGGCCGAACTTCGGGCGCGGTGGCTGCCACCGACAACCCCAAAATCGTAGCCCCCTTCAACGCCGACCACGCCATTTCCTTTGTCGAGTACGACCTGCAAGCGGTGGCCGAAATTCTGCGCGGCGGCGATGTCTGCGCCGTAATTATCGAGCCGATTCAGGGCGTGGGCGGCATCATTATGCCTTCCGATGACTTCCTGCAAGGCCTTTCGCTGCTCTGCGGCACGCACAACGCCCTGTTGATTGCCGACGAGGTGCAGAGCGGCTACGGCCGTAGCGGCAAGTTCTTCGCCCACCAGCACGCCGGCATCCGGCCCGATGTCATTTCCGTGGCCAAGGGCATGGGCAACGGCTTCCCCATCGGCGGCATTCTGATTGCGCCCACGCTTCAAGCCTCCTACGGCCTGTTGGGCACCACGTTCGGTGGCAACCACTTAGCCTGCGCCGCCGCATTGGCCGTGCTCGAAGTCATCGAGGATGAGGGGTTATTAGCTCACACCACCGAGTTGGGCCACTACCTCCGTACGGAGCTGCTGGCCCACGCCGGAGCCGAAGAAATTCGCGGCCGTGGCCTGATGTTGGGCATCAAATACGACTTCCCCATCAAAGAAATCCGCGACAAGCTGCTGTCGGAATACCACATTTTCGTGGGCAACGCTTCCGACCCCACGGTGCTCCGGCTGCTGCCACCGCTGAATATCACGAAGGCCGAGGTTGACCGGTTTTTGGGGGCGTTGTATACGCTGACGGTTGCCTCCCCCCCTAGCCCCCTCTCCCGCAGAGAGGAGGAACTAGCTCTAAAAAAGTAGTTTCTAGCTCCCTCTTTTCATCCTCATTACCACCGACTAAATTCTAGAATCAAAAACTAGAAACTAGTCCCCCCTCTCCACGGGAGAGGGGGTTAGGGGGGTGAGGTTTCCGTTGAACAACCATGCCCCAAGTAACCCTAACCCTCGAAGACGGCACTACCATAGAAGGCGAATCCTTCGGCGCGTTCACCTCCGCCGCCGGCGAGGTCGTGTTCAGCACGGCCATGACCGGCTACCCCGAAAACCTCACCGACCCGTCCTTCGCCGGCCAGATTCTGGTGCTCACCACCCCCATGGTGGGCAACTACGGCGTGCCCGGCGAGGAGCTGTACGAGTCGATTTCCACCATTTTTGAATCCGACAAAATCCACATTGCCGGGCTGGTCGTCAATTATTACTCCGAGGAGCACAGCCACTGGAACGCCGCCAAAAGCCTTGGCGACTGGCTGAAGGAGTACAACATCCCCGGCATCTGCGGCGTCGATACCCGCATGCTCACCAAAAAGCTGCGCGAGAAAGGTGCCATGCTGGGCAAAATCGTGGCCGAAACTGACGTGCCCTTTCACGACCCCAACCTCGACAACCTGGTGGCGCAGGTGAGCCAGCCCGGCGTGCAGCACTTCGGCAGCGGCCAGCATAAAATCGTGCTCGTGGACTGCGGCACCAAAACCAACATCATCCGCTGCTTCCTGGAGCGCGACGTGGAGCTGATTCGCGTGCCTTGGGACTACGATTTCACGACCCT